>CAVKVA010000005.1:0-134946 GCA_963659875.1 Parolsenella sp. | reverse complement strand
CCCAGTAAACGGCGGCCGTAACTATAACGGTCCTAAGGTAGCGAAATTCCTTGTCGGGTAAGTTCCGACCCGCACGAAAGGCGTAATGATTTGAGCGCTGTCTCGACAATGCATCCGGTGAAATTGAAGTACCAGTGAAGATGCTGGTTACCCGCGCCAGGACGGAAAGACCCCATGGAGCTTTACTCCAGCTTGACACTGGGATTCGGTAATGCATGCACAGGATAGGTGGGAGACGAAGAAGATAGGACTTCGGTTTTATCAGAGTCGCTGTTGGGATACCACCCTTGCGTTATTGGATTTCTAACTGTAGGCCATGAACTGGTCACGGGACACTGTCAGGTGGGGAGTTTGACTGGGGCGGTCGCCTCCGAAAGGGTATCGGAGGCGCTCAAAGGTTCCCTCAGGATGGTTGGAAACCATCCAAAGAGTGCAAAGGCATAAGGGAGCTTGACTGCGAGGGCGACGGTCCGAGCAGATACGAAAGTAGGACTTAGTGATCCGGTGGTATGAAAGTGGGATTGCCATCGCTCAACGGATAAAAGCTACCCTGGGGATAACAGGCTGATCTCCCCCAAGAGTTCACATCGACGGGGAGGTTTGGCACCTCGATGTCGGCTCATCGCATCCTGGGGCTGAAGTCGGTCCCAAGGGTTGGGCTGTTCGCCCATTAAAGCGGTACGCGAGCTGGGTTCAGAACGTCGTGAGACAGTTCGGTCCCTATCCGGCGCGGGCGTAGGATATTTGAGAGGAGCTGTCCTTAGTACGAGAGGACCGGGATGGACTGACCTCTGCTGCACCTGTTGGGTATCAAACCCACAGCAGGGTAGGTATGTCGGGACTGGATAAACGCTGAAGGCATCTAAGCGTGAAGCCACCCTCAAGATGAGATATCCCATCGTAAGAGTAAGACCCCTTGAAGAGAACGAGGTTGATAGGGCCAGGCTGTAAGTGCTGTGAAGCATTGAGGTGATGGTTACTAATCGGTCGAGGGCTTATCCAATAAGGTTTGGTTTAGCTGGTAGTGATTTATGAACATGATGTTTGAAATATCAGAATAATTCTTTCGTAGATATGTGGTTTTCGAGGATTTAGCTGGGGATCAGCGCAAGCTTGGCTTGCGGGGTCCCCAGCTTTTTTTGTGGCGAGCTTGGCTCGCGTGGGTCCTCTTTTTTTGCTCCATAAACTTTTTCATGAAACAAAAAACGAACATTCTGTGAAAAGCATGCCTTTTCTTGACAATCTGCGGCTTTCAGGGCATAGTTACAGAAAACTTTGGAACTGTAGGAGGGTATTGGAAAGGAGATTTGTTTGCTGCTGAATATTCTGATTCTGTTTTGTGTTGTTGTGTTTTCCTGTGTTCTTCTGAACAAGATTTCTGGAAGGCTGGGGATCCCGGTGCTTCTTTTCTTTATTCTGTTGGGTGTGCTGTTCGGTTCGGACGGTATCCTGAAAATTCCCTTTGAAGACTATTCCATGGCGGAGAATATCTGCTCCGCGGCCCTCATTTTCATCATGTTCTACGGCGGCTTCGGTACCAGCTGGAAGCAGGCCAGATCCACAGCGCCGGAGGCCATTATCCTGTCCACGGCAGGCGTGGTGCTGACGGCAGTGCTGGTGGCCTTTTTCTGCTGCTTTTTCCTGCACATGAGCTTCGGCATGGGACTGCTGCTGGGTTCCATCATCAGCTCCACCGATGCGGCCTCCGTCTTTTCTATTCTGCGATCCCGACAGCTGAACCTTCGCTACAATTCCGCCTCTCTTCTCGAACTGGAAAGCGGAAGTAACGACCCGGCTGCCTATATGATGACGCTGATTTCCATTCTGGTATTGGAAGGAAATGTGACGGCGGATCAGATTTTGCAGATGGTGCTGTTGCAGGTGGGCGTGGGACTCGCCTGCGGTGCTGCGATAGCCGCCATTGCCCGCTGGTGCCTCCGCAGTTTTGATTTTCATGAGGGCAGTTTCGACATGATTTTCATGCTGGGTGTGGCAGTGCTTGCCTATGCCTTGCCGACAGCTTTGCAGGGAAATGGTTATCTCAGTACCTACCTCTGCGGCATTCTCCTGGGCAATACGCGCTTTAGCGGAAAAAAGAACATTGTACAGTTCTTCAACGGCTTCACGAGCCTCATGCAGATGCTGATCTTCTTCCTGCTGGGCCTTTTGTCTCTGCCCCATCGCCTGCCGGGCATTGCGGCGACCTCTGTCTGGGTGGCACTGTTCCTGACCTTTGTGGCGAGACCTGCGGCGGTTTTCCTCCTGATGCTTCCCTTCCGAAAACCCTTGCGACAGCTGCTTCTTTTGTCTTTTTCCGGGCTGCGCGGTGCGGCGGCCATCGTGTTTGCCATGATGGCCATGTCCCGGGTGGAGATCGGCGATACGATTTTCCACATTACCTTCCTGATTGCGGTGCTGTCCGTTCTTTTCCAGGGCTCGCTTCTGCCGATTTGTGCCCGGAAGCTGGACATGATCGATGACAGTGATGACGTCATGAAGTCATTCACGGACTACACCGAGGAAGTGCCGGTACAGTTTATTCAGATTCAGGTACCGGAGGGGCATATCTGGGAAGGAAAAACGCTGCGGGAGGTGGCGCTGCCGCCGGATCTTCTGGTGATCCTCGTGGTGCGCGGGCGCGAGAAGCTGGTGCCCAACGGCAATACGGTACTGCAGCCCGGGGATCTGCTGATCCTCAGTGCGGTCATTTCGGGTGAGATCAGTGATGTGCAGCTGTCGGAAATGACGGCGACGGTACGAAACGGCTTCGCCGGAAAGCTGATTTCTCAGCTGGAGCTCCCGAAGGATGAGCTGGTGATTCTCATGAAGCGGGGAAAGAATGTACTGATCCCCCGCGGCAGCGATGAAGTATTGCCGGGAGATGTACTGGTGATGAACCGGGTGCAGGGAAAGTAGAAAGGAATTGTCAGCCTAAAAATATGCACCACAAAGGTATGGTGATCATGGAGAGCAGGGTGGAGAGGACAACGAGCTTCACACCCAGCTCTTCATTTTTGTGATAGCGGCTGGCCAAAACAGCAGTGGTGGCGGCAGAGGGCATGCCGGACAGAACCACGCAGACGGCGCTGACGAGGGAATCCACATGGGCGAGGCGGCAGGCCAGATACACGAGGAGAGGGATCAGGCCGAGGCGGATCAGACAATAGTAGAAAACCTCCCGGTCCAACAGCTTCCGGAAGGGGATTTCCGAGAGAATGGTGCCCACCAAAAGCATGGCCAGGAAGGTGTTGCCACCGGCAACGGTTTTCACGGTGAGGTTCAGGGGACCCGGCAGCGTGAATTGGGTGACCATCAAAAGGAGACCGGCGAAGACCGCCAGAATGCAGGGGTGGGTCAGGATTTTCTTCACCAGTTGTTTTTTGGAAGGGGCTGTGGTGAAGTAGGTGAGACCCACGGACCACATCAGTACCCGCTGGGGAATGGTATAGATAGCGGCATAGAGGAGACCGGTGCTACCGAAGATCCCCTCTGCGATGGTATTGCCGAGGATCCCGGCATTGGAGCAGATGGTGGCATATTGCAGTACCCGTTTGTCCTCGTCCTTTCGGCCGGGATAGAGCACCAGACCCAGGAGGAAGGCCCCCACCTGGATCAGGAAGGCTACAACGGTCACGGCGAGACTGCCCATGAGGATTTCATGGGTCATTTCCATTTGAAAGGATTTTAAAATGCTGGCGGGCAAAGTGACGAAGAGCACAAGGTCTGTCAATAGCTGCTTACCCTCTTTCGTGATGAGACCCCGTTTCCGGAGAAGGTAGCCCAGCGCCATCAGAAGAAAAAGCATGCCTTGCATTTCAAAGAGTCCGTTAAAATCCATTGAATCCTCCCTTGCCCGCCGGGAAGCACAGAAAGGCTTCCGGCGGGCTTCGTCATAATGCATTTAGCTTAACACCGCGGGCGGTAGAAGAAAACCGATTTTTGTGTATGTACCGGCAATGATTACTTATCAAAGCCGCCGGATACCGGACTGGTGATCAAAACCGTGGATCGGCTGGTGCAAATCCGTCGTGCTATGGTATACTTAAAGAAAAACACGGCAGCAGCGGGAGGACAGGATGAGAACAATAGCGGAAAATCTGGCGGAAGTGGAAGAGCGGGTAAGGATTGCCTGTGAAAGAGCAGGAAGAAATCGAGAAATGGTCACATTGATCGCCGTCAGTAAGACCAAACCGGTTTCTGATGTACGAGAGGCTATGGCCGCCGGTGCCCGGGTCTTTGGCGAGAACAAGGTACAGGAAATCCGGGAGAAGACGGAGGCCATTCAGGAGCCTCTGCAGTGGCATATGATCGGTCATTTGCAGGCCAACAAGGTGAAGTATCTGCCGGGCAAGGTCTGCATGATTCACTCTGTGGACAATCTGAAGCTGGCGGAGACGATCGAGAAGGAATTTGCCAAGCAGGATATTTGCATCGACATTCTCTGCGAGGTAAATATGGCGGGAGAGGACACGAAGTTCGGCCTGACGCCGGAGGCGACAGAGGACTTTGTACGCGAACTGACGGCATTTCCCCACCTTCGGGTACGGGGTCTCATGACCATCGCGCCCTTTACGGAGGAACCGGAGAGCAACCGACAGTACTTCCGCGGACTGCGGGAGCTGATGCAGCGCATCAATGCAAAGGAGATTCTGCCGGTTCCTATGGACTGCCTCAGCATGGGCATGACCGGAGACTTTGAAGTGGCCATAGAGGAAGGGGCCACCATGGTGCGGGTCGGCACAGGGATCTTCGGAGAACGGAATTACGCGATATAAGGAAAGCCCGGGGCCTCGATAGCCAAGCTATCGCTGACCCCGGGCTTGCTACTTTATACGCTTGGCGTTTTGATGTGGGGAAGGTTCCAGCGGAAGTGAGCGGCCAGGATGCGGATCACGAAGACCAGTACGGAAGGGAAGATGAGGGCGGCACTCTGGCCCAGGATCCGATAGAGCAGGACGCAGAGGACGGCACCGGCGGCGGAGGCACAGGCATAGATGTGCTTCACGAAGATGTAGGGGGCGACACCGGCCATGATGTCTCGAAGCAGTCCGCCGCCGACCGCGGTGATGACGCCGAGGAAGGCCAGGAGGAAGGAATTGTAGGCATAGCCGGCTTCCACACCGGCCCGCACGCCCATGACGGTGAAGATGCCGAGTCCCAGCGAATCCATCAAAAGCATCAGGGCGTCATAGACCCGCTTGGTGGTGAGGTCCATCTGCTGCTTTCGGAAGAAGGCGATGATGAAGACCACGAGGGAGGTGACGATGGCCATGATCACGTAGTGGGGTTGGGTCAGGGCCGCTGGTACCTTGTTCAAGGTAACGTCCCGGACCATGCCGCCGCCCACGGCGGTGACCACACCGAGCACCGTGACACCGAAGACATCGTAGCCCCGCCGGATGCCCACCATGGCGCCGGAAACGGCAAAGGCAATGGTTCCCAAAATCTCCAGAAATACAATCAGCATAGTCGCACCTCTTGTCCCGCCCGTATGGGCTTTTTCTATTTATAGGATGGGAGTATTGTAGCATTGTGCGTCACTGCCGTCACGCGAAAATTATGAATCAATCACCATACCTGCGCGGTTGCAGCCACCATACACAATAGAAGTACGGATTGCTACCTGCAAATAAACGCATCTTTGTTGCAAATTCCCTTGACAAAGCCTCTGTAAATCCTTACTATACAATACGCAAGTGATTTGCAAATAACACAGGAAAGAATATTCCTGTGATCACGAACACTCGGCTTTGCCGGGTGCTTTTTTGCGGAATGAACACGGCAGTGGTCGGGAGGAATTAATATATGAAGAGTAGAAAGCACGCGCCATATCGGAAGCCATTGCGCCTGGCGGCGCTTTTGCTGGCGGCAGGTCTTTGCACAGCCTGCGGAAGCAGCGCAGGATCGAAAACGCAGGACAGTGCAGCAGCACAGGGAAACGCAGCGGAACAGAATGATGATGCGGCAGAGAAGCTTAAGGTCATGGCCAGCTTCTATCCCATGTATGACTTTGCAAAGAAGATTGGCGGCGACCATGTGGAGGTGACCAATATGGTGCCGGCAGGCACGGAGCCCCACGACTGGGAGCCTTCTGCGAAGGACATCGCGGGCCTTGAAAATGCAGAGGTTTTTGTCTACAGCGGTGCGGGGCTTGAGTACTGGGCCGAAGACATTTTACAAACCCTCCAGAATGACGACCTCGTGACCGTGGAGGCCTCGGCCAATATCACACTGCTGACGGCGGCGGAAGAGGGGGACCATGAGGAAGCGGATGGTCATGACCATGGGGAGTATGATCCCCATGTGTGGCTGGATCCCATGAAGGCGAAGGAAGAAATGGCCAACATCCGGGATGCCTTTTCGACGGCGGATCCGGCGCATGCGGTGGACTATGAAGCCAATTACCAGGAAAACGCTGAGAAGCTGGACGCGTTGGACACAGAATACAGAGAGACGCTGGCGAAGTGCAGCAAGAAGGAGATCGTGGTTTCTCATGAGGCCTTCGGCTATCTCTGCGGGGCCTACGACATTACCCAGATGGGCATAGAGGGGCTGATGCCGGATTCGGAGCCGGATCCCGCGCGGATGGCGGAGATCACGGACTTTGTGCGGGAACATGAGGTGCGGGTGATCTTTTCCGAGGAGCTGGTGTCCGAGAAGGTGGCCCAGACCATCGCGAAGGAAACCGGCGCGGAGGTGGAGACACTGAACCCGCTGGAGGGACTCAGTGAGGCGGAGCTTGCGGCCGGTGCGGATTACTTCTCTGTGATGGAGGACAATCTCGCGAAGCTTGCGGCGGCCCTCGCCTGAGAAGAACAGGAGCAGATTATGGCAGAACGAAAGGCATATACCACCCGGACGCGGACGGAAATTCTTGATTTTCTGAAGAAAAATGCCTCTCTCACGGTGAGTGTGACGGACATTCGGGAGCATTTGAGCGCGGTGGGCATCGAAGCCAACAGCACGACGGTCTACCGCTATCTGGACAAGCTTTGCAGCGAGCAGGCGGTGATCAAATACCCGGATCTCATGGGCGAGAAGGCCGTTTACGAATATGCCGGAGAGGACAGGCACTGCTTTGAGCACCTGCATCTGAAGTGCGTGCGCTGCGGCAGACTGCAGCATTTGGACTGCGGCTTCATGGAGGAGTTCCGGCAGCATGTCCTGGCGCACCATCATTTCCAACTGCAGTGCGCGGGCGGCCTGCTCTACGGGCTTTGTGAGGCCTGTGCAGAGGAGGATAATGTCGGCGGCGCGGCGCTACCGGAAAAGGCCCACGTACATGGGAATGGCTGCGGCTGCGGGTGTCACGATCACGCAGCAGAAGGGAAGTGAAGCACATGGGAGCGGAGAAGGAAGAAAAGGAAATCGAAGGAAACGAGATCATTTCCGTGCGGAACCTGCATTTCACCTATGCGGACGGCGACACGGCGGTGTTAGAGAATGTCAGTTTTTCGGTACAGCCGGGTGAGTTTGCCGTATTGCTGGGACAGAACGGCGCGGGAAAGAGCACGCTTCTGAAGCTGCTTCTGGGTGAGCTGCAGCCCCAGCATGGGGGCGAGATCCGGCTCTTCGGTGAAGACGTGCGGCGCTTCCGGGGCTGGCAGAGAATGAGCTTCGTGCGGCAGAACGGCATGCAGAACTGTCAGAATTTCCCGGCCACGGTGCTGGAGCTGGTGACCGCCAATCTCTACCGCAGCATCGGACTCTTCCGTTTTGCCGGAAAAAAGGAGAAGGAAAAGGCCCTGCAAGCCTTGTCTGAGGTGGGCATGGCGGAATACAGCAACCGTCTCATCAGTCAGTTGTCCGGCGGGCAGCAGCAGCGGGTGCTGCTGGCCCGGGCACTGGTGAATGCGCCGGAGCTCATGATATTGGATGAGCCCACCGCCGGCATGGACGAGAAGAGCATTGCGGAGTTTTATCAGTTACTTGCAGCCGTGCAGAAGCAGCACGGTGTGAGCATTCTCATGGTGACCCATGATCCGGAGAAGGTCAGAGGTCTGGCGGATCATATTTTCCGCCTGCAGGACGGTAGAATGCTGCAGGAAGCATGGGACGACAAAAATGCGCCGACAACGTCGGCGCAGGTGTAAGGAGGCGGTTTCATGGAGATTTTTCAATATAGCTTTATGCAGCGGGCCTTTGTCGTGGGCATCCTGCTGGCAGCCATCATTCCCTGTATCGGCATGGTGATTGTGTTCAAACGCCTTTCCATGATTGGAGATGCTCTGTCCCATACCTCCCTCGCCGGCGTGGCCGCGGGACTGCTGCTCAATGTCAATCCGATTCTGGCGGCAGCAGTGGCCTGCGTTCTGGCCTCCTTCGGCATCGAAGCCATCCGGCGGAAGCTGCCCCGCTTTTCGGAGATGTCCATCGCCATCATGATGTCCACCGGTGTGGGCCTTGCGGGTGTGCTGTCGGGTTTCGTGAAAAATGCCAGCAGCTTCAACAGCTTCCTTTTCGGCTCCATCGTGGCGATTTCCGACGGGGAGCTTTACGCGGTGGTGGCGGTGAGTCTGGGTGTTTTTCTCATGTGCCTCCTTCTGTATAAGGAGCTTTTCTTCATTACCCTGGATGAGCAGAGTGCCCGTCTCGCGGGTGTGCCGGTGAAAACCGTCAACTTTATTTTTACGGTCTTGATTGCCCTGACGGTTTCTGTGGCAGCCCGGACCGTCGGCTCCCTCATCGTGTCCTCCATGATGGTGGTGCCGGTGGCCTGTGCCCTGCAGTTCGGCAAGGGCTACCGCACCACGTTGATTCTGGCGGTGCTGCTGGACGTCATTTTCATGATCATCGGTCTTTTCGCCGCCTACTACCTCGGTCTGAAGCCGGGCGGCACCATCGTGCTGATCGGCGTGATTTTCCTGGTGGTGACGCTCTGTGTGAAGCGGCTGCGCTGATCACTGCTGGCTGAGCTTTTCCACCACTTCCAGGAAGACGTCAGCACCGTTTTCCACATCGGCATCCTTTGTGAATTCCTTCGGATTGTGACTGATGCCGTTGACACTGGGCACAAAGATCATGGCGGTGGGGCAGAGCTGGGCGATCATCTGGGCATCCTGTCCGGCCCCGGAAACCATACGGCAGCAGGAGAGACCGCTGGCCGCGGCAGCTTCCTCTGTCAGGCGGCAAATCCCGTCGTCAAAGGGCACCGGATCGAAATGGGTCAGCGCTTCTGTGTGGATTTCCACCCCATCGCTTTCGGAGAGCTGTCGGAGATATTCTGAGAGAGCGGCCTCATCCCTATCCAGTTTTTCCTTATCCGGATTCCGGAGATCCACGGTGAACACCGCTTCCTCGGGGATGACATTGATGGCATTCGGTCGGAAGGCAATGGTGCCGATGGTGGCCACGCCGCCGGATTTTTCCACCAGCTCCCGCAGGAAGACATTGACCTTCGCCGCGGCAAGTCCCGCATCATGACGGAGCCGGGTCGGTGTGGTACCGGCATGGTTGGCGAGCCCCCGGATGGTGACGCGCTGCCAGTGGATGCCCTGCAGCGCCTCCACTGCACCGATACGGATCTCATCGGTGTCCATGATGGGGCCCTGCTCGATATGGAGCTCCAGGAAGGCATAGGGGGTAATGAAGCCGGGCGCCACGGTGCCGGCATAGCCGATGCGCCGGAGCTCCTCCCCGAGAATGCTGCCGTCTATACCCACGGTGTTGAGGGCCTTTTCCAGCGGATAGCCCCCGGCATAGACGAGGGAACCCATCATGTCCGGGGCATAGCGCACGCCCTCCTCATTGGTCCAGACAGAAATCATAATCGGACGCTTGGTGCGGATCCCGGCAATTTTCAGGGCATCCACGGCTTCAATGGAGGCCAGCACACCAAGACAGCCATCGTAGGCACCGGCCTGGATGACGGTATCGATATGCGAGCCGATCATCAGCGGGGCCTCTTTTTTATTCTCCTCTGTTTCCCAGATACCGAAAATATTTCCGATATAGTCCACCACGACCCGGAGTCCGGCTTCCTCAAGCCAGGCCACCACCTGGTCGCGTCCTTCTTTTTCACTGTCGGAGGCCGCGAGACGGGTTCTGCCGCCCCGGGGATCTCTGCCGATGTTCCCCAATGTATGAATGCGTTCCAAGAGACGTGCGGTGTTCAGTTTCATGTTTTCCTCCTGCTGACTGCTTTATGTGAAATGAATGCATTTTGCGAATGATCACAGTGTAATGCGCAAAGACTTCCTAAAATACGCGATTTTTGCCGAAAAATATCGCTACATTGCGCTTGTCGTGTATAATACGGAAAGCAAGGAATGCGGAGAAGCCGGAAAATGCGGGAGGCGGAGATGCAGGTAAGAGACATTCAGGTGGATCAGGACAAACGAGAGCTGACGGTGCAGGCGGAGGCGGCGTTTCCGCTGGCGGTGTACCATTCGGTTATGAGCCGGAATCTGCTGGGCTATACCCGACTGCACTGGCATAGGGAGCTGCAGTTCTGCCTTGTGACGGCAGGAAGGATCCGTTTTTTCGTGAAGGACGCCCAGTTTCTGCTGCAGGAGGGCGAAGGGATCTTCATCAACAGCGGGCTTCTGCATATGGCGAGGCCTGTGGGGAATCCGGACAGCAGCTATATCTGTCTGGACATCGGCCCCCGGCTTCTCTCCGGTTTTCCCGGTTCCGTCATGGAGCAGCGCTATATATTGCCGCTGCAAACGGATGCTGGCTTCGGCTCCCAGACCTTCCGCCCGGAAAGTGCGTGGGAGCGGGAGCTTTTGCAAAAGATACAGGAGATTCATGCGCTGCGGGAGAAAGAACGCGAGGGCTGGCAGCTGGAGGTCTTGGCCCGGCTCTATCGCCTGCTTTCGCTTTTGCTGCAGCATCGGCCCGCAGAAGAGAAGCCCCGCCGGTCTTCCCAGGCCAATGCCTCCGTGCAGAAAATCCTGGCACACATTGCCGCGCATTATGCCGAGTCTTTGACATTGTCGGAGATCGCCGCGGTGACGGCCTATACCGAAAGCGAGTGCTGTCGCATCTTCCGGCGCTATACGGGCGAATCCATTTTTTCCTATCTTCGCGGCTACCGCCTCGAGCAGAGCATTGGGCTTCTCACCGGGACAGAGCAGTCCGTCAGTGAGATTGCCTATGCCTGCGGCTTCCGTTCGACGAGCTACTATATCGAAGCCTTTCGAAAGCAGCTGGGGATGACGCCGCTCCGTTACCGGAAAACCCGGCAGGCGGGAAAAGAACAGCAGCGGACATGACGGTTTGTGCGGAAAACCCGGCTGTTCGTGCGAAAACATTTTCCTAAGGAAAAAGTATGCTATGCTAGCCTTATGATACCAGAGAAAGGCGGCAAAATATGAGTTTAAAATATCAGGAAATCATAGAAAAAATGACACTGGAGGAGAAGGCCCGGATGATGTCCGGCAAGAGCGTCTGGGAGACCCGGGATTATGAGAAGTACGGCATTCCGGCGGTGTTCCTGTCAGACGGCCCCCATGGAATCCGGAAGCAGGCGGGGGCCGGGGACCATCTGGGACTCCACAACAGTGTGCCGGCCACCTGCTTCCCCACGGCGGCCACGGTGGCCAACAGCTGGGACACCGCATTGGGCGAGGAAATCGGTACGGCACTGGGCGAGGAGGCGGCAGTTCTCGGTGTAAATATGGTTCTGGGACCGGGACTGAACATCAAGCGGAGCCCGCTCTGCGGACGAAACTTTGAATATTTCTCTGAAGACCCTTACCATGCCGGTAAGCTGGCGGCGGCCTATGTACGGGGCATTCAGAGTCAGGGTGTGTCGGCGTGCCCGAAGCACTTTGCGGCCAACAGTCAGGAGCTGCGCCGCATGGCCAGCAACTCCGTGGTGGACGAGCGGACCTTCCGGGAAATCTACACCACC
Organism: Parolsenella sp.; assembly: GCA_963659875.1. GTDB lineage: Bacteria > Bacillota > Clostridia > Lachnospirales > Lachnospiraceae > Oribacterium. The sequence continues at coordinate 123,089 of CAVKVA010000005.1, read as the reverse complement.
GGCTTCGAAATTGCCGTGAAGGAGGGAAAGGCGAAGGCCATCATGTCCTCCTACAATGAGATCAACGGCGTCTATGCCAACGAGAATTCTCATCTCCTGCAGGAGATCCTGCGAAAGGAATGGGGCTTTGACGGTGTCGTGGTATCCGACTGGGGCGGCAGCAATGACCATGCCCTGGGCGTACAGAACGGCAGCCACTTGGAGATGCCTGGCACCGGAAACAGCGGTGTGCACGATATCGTGAAGGCTGTGAAGGAAGGCAGTCTTTCGGAAGAGGTTCTGGACCAGCGGGTAGATGAGCTTCTGCAGGTGGTTTTTGCCATTCACGGCGCCACAGAGAAGGGCAAGGGGAAAAGCTTCGACGTGGAGGCACACCATGACCTGGCTCGGAAAGCCGCAGAAGAAAGCATTGTCCTACTGAAAAATGAGGACAATGTCCTGCCGCTGAAGCCGGGCACGAAGGTGGCGGTTGTGGGCGACTTTGCGGAGACACCCCGGTACCAGGGCGCGGGATCTTCCCTTGTGAATCCGGCCAAACCGGCGGAGTCCATCCTGTCTGTGATGGGAGACTACGATCTCGAAATGCTTTCCTATAGTAAGGGCTACGTCCGCAACCGGAAGCCGGATCCGAAGCTGATTCAGGAAGCGAAGGAAGCCGCCAAGAAAGCAGATGTGGTGCTGGTGTTCGCGGGTCTTGATGAAATCAGCGAGAGCGAGGGCATGGACCGGACCCATATGCAGATGCCGGAGGGGCAGCGGGCATTGATCGACGAGCTATCCACCGTCTGCGAGAAGCTCGTGGTGGTGCTGTCCGCAGGTTCTGTGGTGGAGATGCCCTGGTATTCCTATGTGAAGGGCATTGTCCATGGCTACCTTGGCGGCCAGGCGGGCGCTTCGGCCATGATGAATGTATTGACAGGCAAGGTGAATCCCTCCGGCAGACTGAATGAGACCTATCCCCTGCACTACGAGGACACACCGGCTTTCAACTACTATCCCAGCAAGGAGCGGAGCACCGAGTACCGGGAGTCCCTCTATGTGGGTTATCGTTACTATACCACGGTGCAGAAAAAAGTCCGCTTCCCCTTTGGCTATGGTTTGAGCTATACTGCATTTCAGTACAGTGATCTGAAGATCACAGAGAAGGGTGTCCGCTTCCGGATCGCTAATGTAGGCGAGCGGGAGGGTGCCGAGGTGGCCCAGCTCTATGTGGGACGGCAGTCAGAGACCGTATTTCGTCCGCTGCGGGAGCTGAAGGGCTTCGTCAGGGTGATGCTTCAGCCGGGCGAGAGCAAGACGGTGGAGATCCCCTTTGATGATAAGAGCTTCCGTTTCTATGATGTGCGCAGCAATACCTGGGAGATCGAAAGCGGTGAGTATACCATCTCCGTGGGAAAAGATGCGAACACGATGGCGCTTAGCGGCACATTGACGGTGACCGGAACGGTGGACGCCGGTGGGTACGATAAGGAAACACTGCCGGACTACTTCAGCGGCAAGATCACAAACGTCGGCGACGCAGAATTTACCGTGCTTTACGGCCGGGAGATTCCGGACGGCAGCTGGCACGGCGAAATCGGCATGAACGATGCGGTATGTCAGCTATACTATGGCAAGGGCATACTGGGACGGCTGATCTGCGCTGTCTTGAAGCGGCTTTTGCAGCGCTGCGAACGCACCGGTAAGCCGGATCTGAACCTTCTCTTCAATTACAACATGCCGATTCGCGGTTATGCGAAGATGACCGGCGGCATGATCACCATGGATATGGCGCGGGCGCTGACGGAAATGGCCAACGGACATCGGATTCGGGGCACGGCACATCTTCTGAAGGCGGCCATTAAGCGAGACTGAGATACGGGGCTGCGCCAGGCCCCGGGGCGCAGTCATAAAAAAGAGGGGAGGACAGCATGATCAGGATTGCAATCGTGGAGGACGAAGCTTCCTATGCCGAGCAGCTCAAGGAATACCTTCGGCGCTATGAGAAGGAACAGGGCGAGACCTTTCAGATCACCATTTTTTCCGATGGCGACCAGATCGTTCATAAGTACAAATCCGACTTCGACATCATTCTGATGGATGTGGAGATGAAGTTTATGGACGGCATGTCCGCGGCGGAGGAGATCCGGAAAGTTGACACGGAGGTGGTGATCATCTTCATCACCAACATGGCCCAGTATGCCATCCGCGGCTATGCCGTGGATGCACTGGACTACGTTCTGAAGCCGGTTTCCTACTTCGCCTTTTCCGAGCGTCTGAAGCGGGCCATCGAACGGATGCACCGGCGGGAGTCCAAGTGCATCATGGTGAACATCAAGGGCGGTACCGTGCGTCTGAACATCGCCAACATTTTCTACGTGGACAGTCAGGGGCATACCTTGATATTACACACGATCCTGGGCAACTATGAGACCACCGGCACCATGCGGGAAATGGAGGAGAAGCTCAAGGATCTGAATTTCTGCCGCGGCAACAAGGGCTATCTCATCAATCTGCAGCATGTGGACGGCATACAGGACGGCTGTGCCATGGTGCGAGGTGAGAAACTGTTGCTCAGCCGCGCCAAGCGGAAGGAGTTCATGGAGGCCTTGACCGAGTACTGGGGCGAGGTGGTGAAATGACGGGGCCGCAGCTGGTGCCGGACATTCCCCGGTTCTATACGGCACTGGCGGAATGGCTGGCCTGCCTGATCTTTGTTTTGCATCTGAAAAGGCGATATTCACGGAAGCTGACCGCGCTGATTTCTGTGGCCTTTCTGCTGCTGCAGAGCGTTTTTCTCGTGCTGACAGATGATGTATCTCTGGTGCTCTGGCTGCCCTGCATGCTTCTTGCGGTGGGCTTTATGCTGGTGTTCCTGTACAGCTGCTGTCAGCTCAAGGGCTGGGATGTCTTTTACTTCTGCACGCTGGCCTTTGTGCTGGCGGAGTTCATGGCGGCCGCGGAGTGGCAGCTGGTCTGCTGGCTGTTTCCGGGACAGTTGCCGAAGCTGCCCGTGCGCTGCGTTTTACTGGTGCTGGTCTATGCCGGGATTTCGTTCTGCTTCTACCGCCTGCTGCGGGGACAATTGCCGGAACACAAACAGATGGCGGTGCGCGGCAAGGAACTGATTTCCGGTGTCATCATCGCCGCGGCGGTTTTTGCCGTCAGCAATATCGGTTTTGTGGGCAATGCGGCAGCTGCGGAGGGACTGTCCTCCTATCATCTGGGGATCGCCCGGATGCTGGTGGACGGTGGCGGGCTGGCCATCCTCTTTGGTCATCTCATGCAGTGCGCGGAACTTCGGATGCGATCGGAGCTCGATACCATGCAGACGGTGCTGCAGAACCAGTATGCCCAGTATATGCAGTCGAAGGAAAGCATTGAACTCATCAACTATAAGTACCATGACCTGAAGCACCAGATCGCCTACCTCCGCAGTGAGCAGGATTCCGGGAAGCGGGAGGCTTATCTCCGCCGCATGGAGGACGAGATCCGGCAGTATGAGGCCCAGAACAAGACGGGCAACAGTGTACTGGATGTGGTGCTGACATCGAAAAGTCTGTACTGCGCGAAAAATGGCATCACCTTCACCTGCGTGGCGGACGGCACATTGCTTTCCTTCATGGATGCGGTGGACATCTGCAATATCTTCGGCAATGCTTTGGATAATGCCATCGAGTGCGAGATGAAGATCCCGAACCCGGAGAAACGGTTGATCCACGTGACGGTGGCCCAGAAAAAACGCTTTCTGATCCTGCGCTTTGAAAATTACTTCGAGGGCGAGCTGGCCCGGAAGGACGGACATTTCCTGACCACGAAGGAGAAGAACGGTTTCCACGGCTACGGGATCAAGAGCATCCGCTACATCGTGGAGAAGTACGAAGGCGCGCTGACGGTGGAAACCCGGGAAAACTGGTTTGAGATGAAGATTTTGATTCCGATGCGGGATTTTGCATAAACCGTTTGTGCAGAAAAAGCGCCGTTTGTGCAGTTTTTTGTTTATATGGCGTGTCATATGCTACATTGATGGCAACAGTTCTGAAAAAGAGCAAAAACAAAGGGAGGAATATGACATGTTAAGTGTAAACATGGATGACGTGATCAACGTCCTGAATTCATGCAAACCGTATCTGATTGCATTGGCCATCGTATTGGTATTGGCCATCGGTGTCAGCATTGCGGCGGTGAAGGTGCAGAAGCCCAAGCGGCAGCTTGTGCGGAAGGAGGCTTGGCTGGCCTTTTTCCTTGCATTTGTGGTGATTGTCAACTTGATTTGCTTTATCCCCATGTCCAGCATGATCTCGCTGGTAATGGGCAACGGCACCATCACGGAGGAGACTTCGGAGGAATCCAAGGAGCTGGTGCAGAAGATTGCCGAGGAAGGCATCGTTCTTCTGAAGAATGACGAGCAGCTGCTTCCGCTGGCAGAGAACAGCAATCTGAATGTCTTCGGCTGGGCTTCCACAAATCCCTGCTACGGCGGTACCGGTTCCGGCTCTCTGTCGGATGCTTATCCCACCGTGTCCCTGCTGCAGGGTCTGGAGGATGCAGGCTTCCGCTTGAACACGGAGCTTTCTGATTTTTACACAGCTTACCGGGCAGACCGCCCCGAGGTCGGCATGTGGGCCCAGGACTGGACACTGCCGGAGCCGACAGCTGCATCTTATACAGCGGAAATGCTGGAGAACGCCAAGGACTTCTCGGATACGGCCATGGTGGTCATCACCCGTGTCGGTGGTGAGGGCGCAGACCTTCCCACAGACGTGAGCCAGGTGACCTACGAGGACAATTCCACCGAATACAAGGATTTCGAGGCCGGCGAGCATTATCTGCAGCTCAGCAAGACCGAGAAGGATATGCTGGACCTGGTTTGCGAGAACTTCGACAAGGTAGTTCTGGTATACAATGGTGCAAACCCCATGGAGCTTGGGTTCGTGGAGGACTACAGCCAGATCAAGAGCGCCATCTGGTGTGCCGGTACCGGTCAGTCTGGTTTTGAGGCTTTCGGCGAGATCGTTGCCGGTGAAATCAACCCCTCCGGAAAGACCGTGGATACCTTTGTGAAGGATCTGACAGAGACACCCACCTGGAACAACTTCGGAAACTTTGTGTATGACAATGTAGACGAGTACCAGTATGTATCCACCAACCGCCATACCGGAAATGTGGATACCAACCTGCCCACCTTTGTGAACTATGTGGAGGGCATTTATGTGGGCTACCGTTTCTATGAGACGGCAGCAGATGAGGGACTGATCGATTATGATCAGACGGTTTTGTATCCCTTCGGCTATGGTCTTTCCTATACCAGCTTCACCCAGGAGATGGGCGAGCTGAGCGAGCAGGACGGCACCATCAGCTTTGACGTGACCGTGACCAACACCGGTGAGGTATCCGGTAAGGATGTGGTTGAGGTGTACTACAACCCGCCCTATACCAACGGCGGCATTGAGAAGGCCAGCGCCAATCTGATCGCCTTCGATAAGACAGATCTGCTGGCACCGGGAGCGTCTGAGACCGTGACCATCAGCTTCAGTGCAGAGGACATGGCTTCCTATGATGAGAACGGAGACGGCTGCTATGTACTGGAGTCCGGTGACTACCAGATTTCCATCAACGAGGATTCTCATAACGAGATCGATTCCCGCACCTACAGTGTGGCAGAAAGCATTCGGTATGATGAGGATAATGCCAGAAGCACCGACGCACAGGTGGCCAGCAACCAGTTTGGCTATGCCGAGGGTGAGGTGACCTATCTTTCCAGAGCCGACGGCTTCGCCAACTATGAAGAAGCTACGGCAGCACCGGAAAACTACAGCATGAGCGATGATGTGAAAGCAGCCTTCATCAACAACGCTGTATATGATCCGGAGAAGTACAATGATGCAGCGGATGAGATGCCCACAACCGGCGCAAAGAACGGGATGACACTGGCAGAGCTTCGCGGCGCCGATTATGACGATGAGAGATGGGAGACGCTGCTGGATCAGCTGACCATTTCTGACATGGACAATATGATCGCACTGGGCGGCTATCAGACATTGGGCGCCTCCAGTGTAGGAAAGGTCAGCACCGTGGATTGCGACGGACCGGCCTCCATCAACAACAACTTTACCGGCGTAGGTTCTGTGGGATTCCCCTCTGCTGTGATGATTGCCAGCACATGGAACACGGACCTCGCTCTGGAATTCGGTGAAAGTATCGGTAAGATGGCTGACGAAATGGACGTTTCCGGCTGGTACGCACCGGCAATGAACACCCATCGTTCCGCTTTCGCCGGCAGAAACTTCGAGTACTATTCCGAGGATGGCGTTCTGGCAGGCCGTATTGCTGCCAATGCAGTCATCGGTGCCGAGAAGTATGGTGTGTATGCGTATATCAAGCACTTCGCACTGAACGATCAGGAAACCAACCGTAACGTGATGCTCTGCACCTGGGCCAACGAGCAGTCCATCCGTGAGATTTATCTGAGACCCTTCGAGATCGCGGTGAAGGACGGCGGCGCCAAGGCCGTGATGTCCTCCTTCAACTACATCGGTGCGGAGTGGGCCGGTGCAAGCTCAGCCCTCTGCAATACCGTACTCCGCGATGAGTGGGGCTTCCGGGGCTTCGTGCTGACCGATTACTTCGGCGTTTACGGCTACATGAACTCCGATCAGGCCATCCGGGGCGGCACCGACTGCATGCTGGTGGCTTATGATACAGAGACGAACCATGTGAAGGACAGCACCAGTGCCACCGGCGTGAAGGCAATGCGTCAGGCCTGCAAGAACATCATGTATACCGTGGTCAACAGCCGTGCCTATGATGCGGCAAATCTGGATACAGGCCTTCCGACCTGGCAGATTATGGCCATCGGCATCGACGCGGTTCTGGGCATCGCCATTATTGGTCTGGAAGTGCTGACAGTAAAGAGTTACCGGAAGGCAGCCAAGAAGGAAAAGACAGAGGAGTAAGAAACACTAGGTATGGGCGCAATCGGAAATTTATGGGGACGATTTGAAAAAACACATCCGGAGACGGCAAAATGGGTCAGAGAGGGCGGACTTTTCGTCATTGTCAGCAACCTGATCACGGTATTCAAGTATCTGATGCTGTTGTTCCTGCCGGCACTGTTTTCCGGACTTCCCAACATTGACTTCGGTTTCCCGGGAATTTCTCTCACGCTGTTCGGGGAGACCTTCAAGTGGAACATCATCGGCTATGACAGCTTACATGGGGGACTGCCGTATTTCTGTGCCTACATGACCGCCATGGTGATCGGGGAGTGCATCAACTTCCCGATCCAGAGAAATCTGGTATTCCGAAGCCACGGAAATCTGGCCTATCAGGCAATGTGGTACATCATCGCCTTCTGTATCGTGACCTGTGTGGTGAATTCCATCAACTGCATCTGGGTAGCGGTGGCCGGATTGCTGGTGCCGAACTGGATCTATAACATCGGAACAACTGTTCTGAACGGCGGTATCTCCATGGTGGTATTTTTCTTCGTCAATAAGATCATCTTTCCCTCCGGGACAGGAACGCAAAATGCGGGATAAATGTAAGAAATTTCTGTGAACGCATTCTGTGCTCTTGTAAAAATACAAAGCTTATGATAAGATGATTTTGCTGTTAGAGACATCATATGTGACGATATTTACACGAAAATATGACGAAATTATCAAATACGTGGCGGACGAAGGCTTTTTGTGAAAGAATTTCGCAAAAACAAAGTCCCTTAAGACGAAAAAGACTCATCCGGGCATTGCCCGGGTGAGGTTTTGCATTTTCTGAAGAGAAGATCGTTTCATTACGGACAGGACTAGAAGGAGGAAAAATGGCAATTTCATCTTCGGATTTTACAACGGATGCCAGTGGTCTGGAGCTGAAGCAGCATGGATCGCTTGCTTTTCCGGCGGCCTGCTATGAGAAGGACCTGGGAGAGTCGGGAGTGGCCTGGCATTGGCATGAAAAATTTGAGCTGACCCGGGTGACCAAGGGAGAAGCGGAATTTCTGGTGAACGGAAAGGAGATTCTACTGCAGGAAGGCGAGGGTGTATTCGTGAATGTCGGTGTGCTCCATGCCTACCGGCAGAAGCCCGGCATCATGGGAAAGCTGCAGCTCATCGTGGTGGATGCCGCCATGCTTGGAGGAGAGAGCAACAGTGTTTACTGGACGAAGTATCTGACGCCCCTGATGCAGAATACCACACTGGAGTATGTGAAATTTGGCAAAGAAAATCCCTGGGAGATCGAGTCGTCTTCTCTGATCCGGCAGGCCTGGCAGTGCTGCGCGGCGGAGCCGGAGTGCTATGAATGGACCTTCAGGGAGAATCTGACCCATCTTTTCGGCCTTCTGCTGCAGCATTGTGACGCAGAGGACAAGAGCAGCATCGACAATTCCCGGGAACTTCGACGCATCAAGAGCATGCTGGCCTTCGTGCAGGAGAATTACGGCGAGAAGCTGAGTCTTGAGAACATCGCCCGGGCCGGTAAGGTCAGCGCTTCCGAGTGCATCCGCTGCTTCAACAACAAGATTCATATGACGCCCTTCGAGTATCTCAACGATTATCGACTGCTGCGGGCGGCAGAGCAGATCGCCGGTACGAATCTGCGGATCAACACCATTGCCGGAAGCTGCGGCTTCAATGATATGAGCTATTTCTCGAAGCTTTTCCGGAGAAAGTATGATCTGACGCCTTCGGAGTACCGGAAGGCACATCGCGGCGACAAGAAGGGATAAGCATACAGCCAATCAAAAGAGGTGAGACATGGAATACAGAATTGAACATGATACCATGGGCGAGGTGAAGGTACCGGCAGAACATTTCTGGGGCGCGCAGACTCAGCGTTCTCTGGAGAACTTCCGCATCAGCACGGAAACCATTCCGAGAGAGGTGATTCGGGCCTTTGCCATTCTGAAGTCGGCATCCGCATCGGCGAACCGCAGTCTCGGAAAGCTGCCGGAAGCGGAGGCAAATGCCATCGTTGAGGCCTGCCGGGACATTCTGGACGGCAAGTACCCGGAGGAGTTCCCGCTCAAGGTGTGGCAGACCGGTTCCGGCACCCAGTCCAATATGAACATGAACGAGGTGATTGCCCACATCGCGATGCACAATCATCCGGAGCTGAAGATTCATCCCAACGATCATGTGAACATGTCCCAGAGCTCCAATGACACATTCCCGACGGCCATGAACATTGCGGCGGTGGAGGCCATTGTCGGGCATGTCTTCCCGGCACTGGATAAGCTGACAGAGACACTTCTGCGGCTGGAGGCGGAGAATGCCGATGTGGTGAAGATCGGCAGAACGCATCTGCAGGACGCGGTGCCCCTTCGCTTCAGTCAGGAAATCCACGGCTGGACCGGCATGCTGCAGTCTTCCAGGGAAATGCTGGCGGCGGCGCTGGAGCCGCTGCGAAAGCTGGCCATCGGCGGCACCGCGGTCGGTACGGGGCTCAACTGTCCGGAGGGCTTTGACCGGCTCTGTGCCGAAGACATTAGCCGCCTGTCCGGCGAGCATTTTGTACCCTCGGACAATAAGTATCATGCCCTGACCTCCAAGGACGCCTATGTCTTTGCCCACGGCGCGCTGAAGGCGCTGGCCTGCAATTTGATGAAGATGGCGAACGACATCCGCTGGCTGGCTTCCGGTCCCCGCTGCGGCATCGGCGAAATTTCCATTCCGGAGAATGAACCGGGATCCTCCATCATGCCGGGCAAGGTGAATCCGACCCAGTGCGAGGCCATCACCATGATTGCCGTGCAGGTCATGGGCAATGACGCTGCCATCGGCATCGGCGCGAGCCAGGGAAACTTTGAGCTGAATGTTTTCATGCCCGTGCTTTCTTATAACATGCACCAGTCCATTCGCCTGCTGGGAGACGGCATGCGCTCCTTTGAGGAGAATTGCGTCCGGGGCATCAAACCCAACCGGGAGAAGATGCAGGAGAACCTGAATCGCTCTCTGATGCTGGTGACCTGCCTGTCTCCGTCCATCGGCTACGAAAATGCAGCCCATTGCGCACACCTCGCCTTCGAAGAAGGAAGCACTCTGAAAGAAGCAGTCGTAAAGCTTGGCTTTATGACCCCTGAGGAGTATGATAATGTTGTAAAGCCGGAAGGTATGTGCTAGATACCCGGTGGGCTCAGCACGAGCTTGGCTCGAGGGGGATGTCGCTCCGGGCTGAGCGGAAGCTTCGCTTACGGGCGCCCGGAGCGATGTAGCCCACCGGGTGCCTTAGCGGCGAGCGTATAGAAGGCTTTGCGTCAGCAAAGCCTTCCTTTTAAAGGAGAAAAAATGAATATTTCAGAAGAGTCTTTAAAGCTGCATTATGAACTGAAGGGTAAGCTGGAGATCAAGGCGAGAGCGAAGGTGGACAGCTCGGAGGCTTTGAGTCTGTGCTACACGCCGGGCGTGGCGGAGGCCTGCAAGGTTATTGAGAAGGATCCGGAGAAGAGCTGGGAGCTGACCCGCCGCTGGAACACCGTGGCCGTGGTGACGGACGGTACCGCCATCCTGGGTCTCGGTGACATCGGTCCGGAGGCCGGTATGCCGGTGATGGAAGGAAAGTGCGTGCTTTTCAAGGAATTCGGTGATGTGGATGCCATTCCGCTTTGCATCCGTTCCAAGGACGTGGATACCATCGTGGACACCATTGCCCTCCTGGCGGGTTCCTTCGGCGGCGTCAACCTGGAGGATATTGCAGCACCTCGCTGCTTCGAGATCGAGAAGAAGCTGAAGGAGAAGTGCGACATTCTGGTATTCCACGATGACCAGCACGGCACCGCTGTTGTGGTGGCTGCCGCCCTCATCAACGCCATGAAGGTGACTGGTAAGAAGATGGGCGAGGTGAAGATCGTCATCAACGGCGCCGGTGCTGCCGGCATCGCCATCGGCAATCTCCTGATCAAGATGGGCTTTGGCAATGTGGTGCTCTGCGACATCAACGGCATCATCTGTGAGGGTGACGAGGGACTGAATTTCGGACAGGAGGCCATTTCCCATATTTCCAATAAGAACCATGAGCACGGCAAATTGGCAGATGCCATGAAGGGTGCGGATGTCTTTATCGGTGTTTCCCGGCCCAACCTGGTAACGAAAGAAATGGTGGCTTCCATGAATCAGGGCATCGTTTTCGCCATGGCGAATCCGGTACCGGAGATCATGCCGGAGGACAGCAAGGCTGCCGGTGCGGCAGTGGTGGGTTCCGGACGTTCGGACTATCCGAACCAGATCAACAATGTGTTGGTGTTCCCGGGCATCTTCCGCGGGGCGCTGGATGTGCGGGCCACAGACATTAACGATGAAATGAAGGAAGCGGCGGCCTATGCCATTGCTTCTCTGGTGTCCGATGAGGAGCTGGACCCGGAGTACATCATCCCGAAGGCCTTCGATCCCAGAGTGAAGGATGCCGTGGCGCATGCCACAGCGGAGGCCGCCAGAAGAACCGGTGTTGCACGCATCTAAGGCGTTTTCGAGAGGATTTTATAAAACAGCAGGCAAAGCTTAAACGCCTGCTGTTTTTGCGTAAAAATAAGAAAAGACGAAAGGGATTAAATTCGCAAATCTACTTGTGAATGCGCGATATTTTGTGATAAAATTTTCTTGTTTCGTATGCACATTTGCGGCGGGGTTAGAGTATGGATGAGCAGAGTGTAAGCAAAATAAGTGCTGTTCCAGAGGAACGGGAAACCGTTCTGATTGTGGACGATTCAGAAATGAATCGTGCAATCCTGACAGAAATGCTGCAGGAGGATTTTGACATTCTGGAAGCGGAAAGCGGTGAAGCCGGTATGCAGATTCTGCAGGAAAGAAGAGAAGGCATTTCACTGGTGCTTCTGGATATTGTGATGCCGGGGATGGATGGCTTTGAGGTACTGGGCTATATGAATCGTGCCGGTATGATAGACACACTGCCGGTGATCATGATTTCCAGTGAGGATTCGCAGAGCGTGGTGCGTCGGGCCTATGATATGGGCGCTTCCGACTACATCAGCCGTCCTTTTGATGCGCAAATTGTCTACCGCCGTGTCATGAATACCATCATGCTGTACGCTAAGCAGCGGCGGCTTCTGTCCATGGTGACCAATCAGATCTATGAGAAGGAGAAGAACAACCGGATCATGATCTCTATTCTCAGTCAGGTCATGGGCTTCCGGAACAGTGAGAGTGCGGCACACATTCTGCACATCAACATTATCACCAGCATGCTGTTGGAGCGGCTGATCCAGAAGACGGATCGCTATCAGCTGGACTGGAACAAGTGCCTTCTGATTTCCACGGCATCGGCGCTGCATGACATCGGAAAGATCGGCATTCCGGACAGCATTCTCAATAAACCGGGGCGTCTGGATCCGGAAGAGTATGAGATCATGAAGCAGCATTCGATGATCGGTGCGGAGATGCTGGAGAAGCTGGACATCTACCGGGACGAGGAACTGGTGCAGATTGCCTACGAAATCTGCCGGGGACATCACGAGCGCTATGACGGAAGGGGCTATCCCGATGGTTTGAGGGGCGATGATATCCCGATTTCGGCGCAGGTGGTGAGTCTTGCCGATGTCTATGATGCCCTGACCAGTGTGCGGGTGTACAAACCGGCCTATACCCACGAGGAAGCTGTTCGCATGATTCTGGACGGCGAGTGCGGTGTGTTCAATCCGCTGCTGCTGGCATGCCTCAAAGACATTGCGGACCGTCTGAAGAATGATCTTCAGGACCGGCAGGAGGAAGTGAACCAGGGCAGTGTACGGGAGGAATTTTTGCATTACGAGAATGCCCAGAAGCATTTCATAGACGCCGCAGCCGGCAGCATCGAAAACACATTGAAAAACACGATAAGAGAGCAAACGACTGTTTATGCGTGGGGGGGGTAAACGACACCCGGCGACAGGCGACTAGATAACGGGATGCTGAAAAAGGCAGACTTGTTTAGGAGAAAGGATCGATAGGGGAATGAATACAGAAGAATGCTATGCAGCCATGAACGGCAATTACCGGGAAGTGCTGGAGCGGCTGCGGAGTGAGGCATTTATCCGTAAGTTCGTGAAGCGCTTTCCGGCGGATCGGAGCTTTGCGGACCTGAAGGAAGGACTTGCCGAGGGAGATGCGGAGAAGGCTTTCCGGGCGGCCCATACCCTGAAGGGCGTGTGTGTGAATCTTGGTTTTTCCTCGCTTTATGAGCTGAGTTCTGCACTGACAGAAAAGCTCAGAGGGCGGGAGCTGGATGGTTACGAGCCGTATTTTGAGAAGCTCGCTGCAGCCTACGAGAAAACCATAGATGCCATCCGGCAGCTGGACTGAGGATCGGACGGATATGATGAATGGGTCAAATGAAGACGAAAAGGGCTTTCGGGGGAAACTGCGGAAGCTCTTTTTTTCGACGCTGTATCTCAGTACCTTCACCTTCGGCGGCGGTTACGTCATTGTGTCGCTTCTAAAGAAAAAATTTGTGGATGAACTGCACTGGGTGGAAGAGGAGGAAATGCTGGATCTTGTGGCCATTGCCCAGTCCTCTCCCGGCGCTATAGCGGTGAATGGTGCCATCGTCATCGGCTATCGGCTGGCCGGGATTCCCGGCGTGCTGGTCTCCGTGCTGGGGGCTGTGCTGCCGCCCTTTGTGATTCTTACGGCCATTTCCTTTTTTTACCGGGCCTTTCAGGAGAGCTTCGTGGTGCAGGCGATGCTGGCCGGCATGAAGAGCGGCGTCAGTGCCGTGATTCTCTCGGTGGTCTATGACATGATGGCGGGCATTGCGAAGGAGAAGGATCCTCTGCTTTGGCTGGTGCTGCTGGGAAGCTTTCTGGCCAATTATATCCTTTCTGTGAACGTGGTCTACATTATCCTTTTCGTCATTTTGCTGGGCCTTGTGCAGACGATTTGGCGGGAAAGGGGAGAGAAATGATCTATTTTCAGCTTTTTCTTGCATTTCTCAAAATCGGTGCCTTCAGCTTCGGCGGTGGTTATGCGGCCATGCCTCTGATTCAGGCGGAGGTGGTGAATCGATACCAATGGCTGAGCCTTTCGGAATTTACGGATCTCGTGACCATTTCGCAAATGACGCCGGGCCCCATTGCAGTGAATGCCGCAAGCTTCGTGGGAAATCTCATCGGCGGCATTCCCGGGGCGCTGGCGGCCACCGTCGGCTGCTGTCTGCCCTCCTGCCTTTTTGTAACGGCTCTGGCCTGGCTCTATGCCCGGTATCGGAAGCTTAGCCTCATGCAGGGCATTCTTCGTATTCTGCGCCCGGCGGTGGTGGCCATGATCCTGGGAGCAGGCCTTTCGATTCTGGTCCCGGCGGTACTGCCTGCGGGCTGGGCTTTGCATTCTCTTCAGGATGTAGAGTGGCGGGCGCTTTTCTGGTTCCTGCTGGCCCTTTTTCTCTTGCGCCGGACGAAGCTGGATCCGGTGCTGGTGATGGTGCTGACGGGGGTGCTGGAGCTTCTGTATCGCTGGATTCTTATGTAAAAAGATGCTGCAAAACGTAATCTAATAAATTTTTAGATGAAATAAAAAATATTTTGAGAATCTGCTGTTATTTCCTCTTTTTTGTGCTAATATGAATACATTCGGGGAGTATTCGTGAAAAAGTTGGGCACTATTGACAAAGAGCGCCGGGAGAAAGCGCTTCAGGAGATAAAGGGGGAAATATGGCGGCATTTACGGTTAACGGAAGAGAAGTGCAGCCTTCAAAGAAGCAGAAGCTGCTGCGCTTTCTGCGGGATGAATTGCAACTTACCTCGGTAAAGGACGGCTGCAGTGAAGGTGCCTGTGGTGCCTGTACGGTGATCATAGACGGTGAAATCTGCAAGGCCTGTGTGCCGGATACGGACATGCTGGCGGGACGCAGCATTATCACCGTAGAGGGGCTGACGGAATGGGAGCAGCGGGTCTATACTTATGCCTACGGAAAGGTAGGCGCGGTGCAGTGCGGCTTTTGCATTCCGGGCATGGTGCTGTGCACGAAGGCGCTGCTGGACAAAAATCTGTCCCCGTCGGATGACGAGATCCGCTATGCCCTGCGGAACAACTACTGCCGCTGCACCGGCTACGTGAAGATCATGGATGCCGTGCGGCTTTCGGCAAAGATCCTGCGGGAGGGTGTGCTGCCGGAGGACGGTGATCCGGCCTGGTCCCTGGGTTCACGGGTTTCCCGGGTGGACGTGGAGGAGAAGGTGCTGGGCTATGGCAAGTATCCGGATGATTATGCCCTGGAGGGGATGCTCTACGGCGTGGCGCTTCGGAGCCGTTATCCCCGGGCTCGGGTGCTTTCCATCGATACCTCGAAGGCGAAAGCACTGACCGGCGTGGAAGCGGTGCTGACGGCCGAAGACATTCCCGGAGAAAACAAGATCGGGCATCTGAAGCATGACCAGTATACCCTGATTCCGGTGGGGGGACTTACGCACTATCTCGGTGATGCCATCGCGGTGGTGGCGGCAGTGGATCGGGAGACTGCCGAGAAGGCGAAAAAGCTCATCAAGGTGGAGTATGAGGAGCTGCCTTTTGTACATACCATCGAGGAGGCGGCCCGGGATGATGCGCCGCTCGTCTTTGATGAGGAGAAGGATAATGTCTGCGCCCACAAGCATATCAGTAGGGGCGATGCGGAAGGGGCCATCCGAAATGCGAAGTACGTAATCTCGCATCATTTCGAGACCCCCTGGACGGAGCATGCCTTTCTGGAGCCGGAGTGTGCCGTTTCCTTCTATGATGAGGAAGGGGATATCTTTGTCTATTCCACAGACCAGTCGGCACACCAGACCAAGCATGAGGTGTCTCTTCTCCTGGGAACGGAACGGGTCAAGGTGCAGAATGCACTGGTGGGCGGCGGATTCGGCGGCAAGGAGGACATGACGGTGCAGCATCTCGCGGCACTGCTCACTTATGCCACGAAGAAGCCGGTGAAGATGAAGCTGTCCCGGCCGGAGTCTCTTCTGGTGCATCCCAAGCGGCATCCTTTTTACATGGATATGACCATGGGCTGTGATGCAGAGGGAAATATTCTGGGTGTGAAGGCGGTGGTGAAGTCCGATACCGGTGCCTTTGCATCCCTCGGCGGGCCGGTGCTGGAGCGCGCCTGCACCCATGCGGCGGGACCCTATCATTACCAGAACTTCGAAATCGAGGGCACGGCATATTACACCAACAATCCGCCGGCGGGCGCTTTCCGGGGCTTTGGTGTGACACAAACCTGCTTTGCCACAGAAACTCTGCTCAACATGATGGCGGACAAGGTAGGCATTAGCCCCTGGGAAATTCGCTACCGGAATGCCATTCGCCCGGACGAGGTGCTGCCCAACGGCCAGATCGTGGACAATTCCACCGGACTCATTGAGACACTGGAGGCCGTGAAGGCGGAATACGACAAGGCCTGGCAGGCGGGAAAGCCGGTGGGCATCGGTTGTGCCATGAAGAATGCCGGTGTGGGCGTGGGTATCCCGGATACGGGACGCGTGAAGCTGATCGTGGAGAAGGATGAGAAGCTGCACATTTACTCCGGCGCCTCCTGCATTGGACAGGGACTGGGAACGGTGCTGGTGCAGATGGTGGTGACCAACACGGATCTTCACCGGGAGGACATCGTTTACGAGCGGAGCAATACCTGGATTTCGCCGGATTCCGGTACCACCTCCGGTTCCCGCCAGACGCTGGTGACCGGAGAGGCCTGTCGACGGGCCTGCGAGAAATTCATGGAGGCACGGCAGCAGGGCCTGACGATGCGGGATATGATCGGTGAAGTCTACTATGGGGAATACCTGGCGAAGACGGATCCCCTGGGTGCCAATGTGCCGCATCCGGTGTCCCATGTGGCCTACGGCTATGCGACCCAGGTCTGCATACTGGATCCGAAGACGAAGAAGGTGGAGGAGATCATTGCGGCCCATGATGTGGGAAAGGCGGTGAATCCCCTGTCCTGTGAGGGACAGATCGAGGGCGGTGTGGTGATGTCCATGGGCTACGCATTGCGGGAGCAGTATCCCATTGATGATCATTGTAAGCCCATCGAAAAATACGGATCTCTCGGACTGTTCCGTTCCCATGAGATTCCGAAGATTCAGGCCATTGTTATCGATAAGCCGGGACTGAAGGTGGCCTGCGGTGCCATCGGCATCGGCGAAATCACCTCGATTCCCACGGCACCGGCCATTGCGGATGCCTATTTCCGCTGCGACGGGGAGCGGCGCTACAGCCTGCCCCTCAGCAACACGCCCTACGAAAGGAGGCATTGAGATGGTGAAGAAAAAATTTCCCTATCGTGCTGCCTTTGTGGCCTGTAACGGCGGTTGCCGTTCTGCAGCAGAGAACGGTTGTCAGGACGGCTGTATCGGCTGCGGCGCCTGTGTGGAAAAGTGCCGATTCGGCGCCATTTCCCTGAATGAATACGGCGTGGCGGAGGTGGACGAGGAGAAGTGCATTGCTTGCGGTCTGTGTGTGCGCATTTGCCCGCAGCACGTCATTTCTCTCCATGAGACGGCGAACTCTATCGTGGTGAAATGCAGTAACCACAGCAGGGGAGCAGAGGCGCGGCAGCAGTGCACGGCGAGCTGTATCGGCTGCGGCATCTGCGAGAAGACCTGTACCGCCGGCGCAATCCAAGTGACAGAGCAGTGTGCGGTGATCACAGAAGAGCAGTGTCTTTCCTGCGGCATGTGCGCTGTCAAGTGCCCGCGTCATGTGATCCATGATCTCAGGGGGATATTGACGGAGATTCGCTGAATTCGTTATACTCTTCCTATGCTTACTGAAGAAGAATTCATTCAAAAATATCACATTTCTTTAAATGAGCAGCAGCTGGCCGCCATGCGTTCTGTGGACGGCCCGGTGCTGCTTCTTGCGGTGCCGGGATCCGGCAAAACCACGGTGCTGGTGACACGGCTCGGGTATATGCTCTACTGCCGGGGCATAGCACCGGAGCGGATTCTGACACTGACCTATACCGTGGCGGCCACGAAGGACATGGAGCGCCGTTTCTATGACTGCTTCGGCAGCACCGAGGGTCTGCACTTCCGCACCATCAACAGCATCTGCGCCCGCATCATCGCCTACTACGGAAAAAAAGCGGGAAAAACCGTATTCCGTCTGGAGGACAATGAGAAGAACCTCATGGCCATGTTGTCGGAGATTTATCAGCGGGTGGAACGAAGCTTCCCCACGGAGAGTGAGCTGCAGGAGCTGCGCACTTCCATCACCTATATCAAGAACCAGATGCTGACGGAAAAGGAAATCCGGGACCTGGAAGAAGAATCCGATCTCCAACTTTCGAAGATCTACGACATCTATGTAAAGGAGCTTCGCCGCCGTGGGCTGATGGATTTTGATGACCAGATGGTCTATGCCCTGCGTATTCTGCGCGTGAGTCCTGAAACCCTGCAGTATTTTCAGTCCCTATATCCCTATATCTGCGTGGACGAGGCCCAGGACACCTCGCGCATTCAGCACGCCATCATTGCCCTGATGGCCAGGCGGACGGAAAATCTCTTCATGGTGGGAGATGAGGACCAGAGCATCTATGGCTTCCGGGCGGCGTTTCCGGAAGCGCTGCTGTCCTTCGAAAAGACCCATCCCGGGGCGCGGGTGCTTCTGATGGAGAAAAATTACCGTTCGGAGGCGAGTATTGTGAAGGCGGCGGACCGCTTCATCCAGAAGAATACCCTGCGCCATGCGAAGCATATGAAGCCGGTGCGGCAGAGTCCGGGCAATGTGCGCATGATCCCGCTGCGCTCCCGAAATGCCCAGTATACCTATCTCCTGAAGGTGGCGGAGGACTGCGAGAAGAGAGCCCGGCAGTGGCTGGAAAGCGGATCGGAGCAGCCCTTGTCCACCACGGCGGTGCTGTACCGGGACCACGAAAGCGCCCTGCCGCTCATTGATCTTCTGGAACGCAATGGCATTTCCTATCGGATGAAAAATGCGGATCTTGGCTTCTTTACGAACCGCCTGGTGATGGACATTCGGAACATCATTCAATTTGCGCTGCATCCCACGGATACGGAACTTTTTCTGAAGATTTACAGCAAACTTCAGCTTTATATGAAGAAAAAGGACGCGGAGCAGCTCTGTCAGCTGGCGGAGCTGCATGAAGTGCCGGTGTTGGAGGCGGCGGGCATGATGCAGCTGCCCATCTATACCCAGAAGAACCTGCGGGAGCTGCGCAGGGAAATGAAGGCGCTCCCCGGGGACAGCGCGGAACATGCTCTGACCCGGATCCTCATGGATATGGGATATATGGAATACATGAATACGCACAACCTGAAGCGAAAGAAGCTGACCATCCTTCGAATGCTGGCCCGGCAGGAGAAAGCGCCCGGCGATTTGTTGCAGCGCCTGGACAATTTGCAGCAGCTGCTGCGGGAAAAGGACAGCAGCGGTGAAGGCGGACTGGTGTTGTCCACGATCCATTCCAGCAAGGGACTGGAGTACGATACGGTCTATCTTTTGGATGTGGAGGACGGCATTTTCCCGGAAAATGTTCCCTTGCCCGGTATCTCCATGGACCCGGAGGAGCGGGCGGCCTACGAGGAGGAGCGGCGGCTCTTCTATGTGGGAATCACCCGGGCCCGGCAGAGCCTGCAGATCTTCTCCGAAGCCGGAAAACCGGCCAGCTTCACGAAGGAGCTGATGAAGGGCTAGAAACACTGTATACATGATTGACAAAAAAGCTACAATCTTGTATCATGAGCGTGGTTAGTTAATGCGAACTAACGAAGCGAAGCATACAGGAGGATAAGACGATGCAGAAGCATTTGAGCATTGAAAAGGTAGTTGGTCGGGAAATCATTGATTCCAGAGGAAATCCTACAGTAGAGGCAGAGGTATATCTGTCTGACGGCACGGTGGGAAGAGGCGCAGCCCCCAGCGGTGCATCCACCGGTGAGTTCGAGGCCATTGAGCTTAGAGATGAGGACAAGACAAAGTTCGGCGGTAAGGGCGTTTCCAAGGCGGTTGAGAATGTCAACACCATCATCAACGATGCCCTGAAGGGAATGGATCCCCAGGATGTTTATGCCGTGGATGCCGCTATGCTGGCTGCTGACGGCACAGAGAACAAGGCAAAGCTCGGCGCCAATGCCATCCTCGCAGTGTCCATTGCCAGCTGCAAGGCAGCCGCAGAGGCTCTGGGCATTCCTCTCTATCGTTTCCTTGGCGGTGCCAATGCCAATTGCCTGCCGGTACCGATGATGAACATTCTGAACGGCGGCGCGCATGCCACCAACTCTGTGGATACCCAGGAATTCATGATCATGCCCGTGGGTGCGCCTTCCTTCCGTGAGGCCCTTCGCTGGTGTACCGAGGTCTTCCACAGCCTGCAGAAGCTGCTGAAGAGCGAGGGCAATACCACAGCTGTCGGTGACGAGGGCGGCTTCGCACCGAACCTGAAGAGCGATGAGGATACCATCGAGCATATCCTGCAGGCCATCCGTGACGCAGGCTATGAGCCGGGCACTGATTTCGTGCTGGCCATGGATGCGGCTTCCAGCGAGTGGAAGAGCGAGAAGGGCGTAGGCTTCTATCACCAGCCGAAGTCCGGCAAGGACTTCACCTCCAGCGAGCTGATCGCACACTGGAAGTCTCTGGTAGAGAAGTATCCCATCTGGTCCATCGAGGACGGCCTCGATGAGGAGGACTGGGAAGGCTGGAAGGAGATGACCAAGGAGCTGGGCGACAAGGTACAGCTGGTGGGCGATGATCTTTTCGTGACCAACACAAAGCGTCTCTCCAAGGGTATTGAGAACGGCAGCGGCAACTCCATTCTCATCAAGCTGAACCAGATCGGTTCTGTATCCGAGACCCTGGAGGCCATCAAGATGGCACACAAGGCTGGTTACACTGCCATTACCTCTCATCGTTCCGGCGAGACCGAGGACACCACCATTGCGGATCTGGCTGTGGCGCTGAATACCCGTCAGATCAAGACCGGTGCACCTTCCAGAAGTGAACGTGTGGCCAAGTACAATCAGCTGCTTCGTATCGAGGAGGAGCTGGGGGCAGCAGCCGTTTATCCGGGAAAGGCTGCCTTTAACAGAAAATAATATCTGCAGACGGAATACATGCCATGCAGGATTGGAAAGAGGATATCTTCGGGTATCCTCTTTTCGTTTACCGAAAAAGGTGTATAATCATGCGTAAAATTATGGAAAGAGGAGTGATGTGATGCAGGTAACATTGACACAGGGTGCAGTAGTATGCTTTTTTGTTTTTCTGGCGGGTCTGGTGGATGCCATCGGGGGCGGCGGCGGACTCATTTCTTTGCCGGCGTATCTTCTGGTGGGACTGCCGGCGCATTATGCCATCGCCACCAACAAGATGTCCTCCATGTGCGGCACTTGCGTGGCCACCTGGCGCTTCATCCGGGAGAAGCTGGTGAACTGGAAGCTGGCGGTACCCTCCGTGGTGGCAGCCGTCGTGGGCTCCAGCATGGGCTCCCGGCTTTCCCTCATTGCACCGGAGCAGCTTCTGGTTACGGTGCTCGTGGTGGTGCTGCCGGTGGCCGCCTTCATTGTCCTGAACAAAAAGCTCTTCGGCGTGATCGAGGATGAGACCATCCATCTGGACAAGCGCACCTTCGTGACGGCTATTCTCGCGGCACTGATCGTCGGCTTCTATGACGGATTCTACGGACCGGGTACCGGCACATTCCTGATCATCGCCTTTACGGTGTTTGCGCACCTCGGCATCAAGAGCGCCAATGCCCAGTGCAAGGTCATCAACCTGACCACCAACGTGACCTCCTTTGTGGTCTTTTTCCTGCATGGACAGGTGCTTCTGTATCTGGGGATTCCGGCGGCGCTCTGCAACATGCTGGGCGGCTACATCGGCGCGGGACTCGTGATGAAGGGCGGAGCGAAGATCGTGCGGCCCTCCATCATTATCGTATTGATCCTTCTGGCCATCAAGGTTATCAGCGGGAACTGACAGATGAGCGGGAGACTTCGGCCGGGGAACCGGAGTCGTGAAGCGGATTGATTGAAAAGGGGAAAGAAAAATGACGAAAACGCACAAACAGATGTCGGACGGCACGCTGGTGATGCTCATGTTGACCTTGTCCGGGGGATTGCAGGACGCTTATTCCTATTTTGTCCGGGGGAAGGTATTTGCCAATGCCCAGACCGGCAACATCGTGCTGCTGGGCGGACATCTTTTTTCCGGAGAGTGGAGTGAGGTACCGAAGTACCTGATTCCCCTCTGTTTTTTTGCCCTGGGGGTACTGCTGGCGGAGCAGATCCGGGGGTATCTTCAGAACATGGAGAAACTGCACTGGCGGCAGGTCATCGTGGCACTGGAAGTGGTGCTGCTGCTGATCGTGGGCTTTCTGCCGGTGAATGATCTCATGGACCCGCTGGCCAATGCCCTGACCTCCTGCGCCTGCGCCATGCAGGTCCAGGCCTTCCGGAAGGTGAACGGCTACGGCTACGCCAGCACCATGTGCATCGGCAACCTGCGGAGCGGCATGGAGGCCCTCAGTGCCTTCCTCCGGTTGCGAGAGGAGAAGCTGCTCCGGAAGGCGCTCCAGTACTTTCTGGTGATCTTTGTCTTCCTGCTGGGAGCGGGTTTCGGCAAGGTCCTGACCGGGATGCTGGGACAGCAAAGCATTCTCCTGTGCTGCGGTCTTCTGCTGGTGAGTTTCCTTCTGATGTTCATTCAGGCGCGGGAGGAATAGAAAGTGGGCTAAAAAATTTTTAGAATACTTGAAAAATATTTAGGCTTCAACTATGATGTGGACAGGAGCCTTGTACATTCCGGCGTACAATTTCAGAAAATGATAATTTTTTATCAAAGCGGCATTGCGAAAAAATGATTGCCTATGCTAGAATGTCCATGCATGAGACAAATTAGTCTCAACTAACGTGCGGAGCGCGGCAGTTTCCGGCCGTGTCTTCAGAATAGGAGAAACGAAATGGAAAACTTTATGTATCTCGTACCGGCAGCGGCAGTGATCGCACTGCTGTTTGCGGCCTACCTTGCGGCGAAGGTTAGCCGTCAGGAGGCAGGAACAGAGCGGATGCAGGAGATTGCAGGGGCCATCGCAGAAGGCGCCCGGGCGTTCCTGACCGCAGAGTACAAGATCCTGGTGTTCTTTGTACTGGTACTGTTCGTACTGATCGGTCTGGGCATCGGTTCCTGGGTAACCGCCGTCTGCTTCGTGGTGGGCGCACTGTTCTCAACCATTGCCGGCTACTGCGGTATGACTGTGGCCACCAAGGCCAATGTGCGTACCGCTAATGCAGCTCGTACCGGTGGTATGAACCAGGCTCTTTCCGTAGCCTTTTCCGGCGGTGCAGTTATGGGTATGTGCGTGGCCGGTCTCGGTGCACTGGGCGTCAGCATTGTATACATCCTGACGAAGAACGTGGATGTGCTTTCCGGCTTCAGCCTGGGTGCTTCCTCCATTGCCCTCTTTGCTCGTGTGGGCGGCGGTATCTACACCAAGGCAGCCGACGTAGGCGCTGACCTGGTGGGTAAGGTAGAGGCAGGCATCCCCGAGGATGATCCCCGTAACCCGGCGGTTATTGCGGATAATGTCGGCGATAACGTAGGTGACGTGGCCGGCATGGGTGCTGACCTTTTTGAGTCCTATGTGGGCTCTCTGGTTTCTGCTCTGACACTGGGCATCGGCGTGACCGCTGTGGTTTCTGCCGGCGGCGTTCTGTATCCCCTGGCCATTGCCGGTGTGGGTCTTCTGGCTTCCATCGTGGGAACCTTCTTTGTACGAGGCGGTGATCATGTGAACCCCCAGAAGGCTCTGACCAAGGGAAGCTATGCGGCAGCCCTCGTGGTGATCGTGGTTTCCGCAGTGCTGAGCTCTGTGCTCTTCGGCAGCTTCAATGCAGCCATCGCCGTGATTGCCGGCCTTGTTGTGGGCGTGGTGATCGGCAACATTACCGAGTACTACACTTCTGCAGATTATAAGCCGGTGCAGACCATCGGTGTGCAGTCCGAGACCGGTGCCGCTACCACCATCATCAGTGGTCTGGCTGTCGGCATGAAGTCCACGGCATGGCCGCTCATTCTGATCTGTGTGGCCATTTTCATTTCCTACAAGGTAAGCGGACTGTACGGCATTGCGCTGGCAGCCGTTGGTATGCTTTCCACCACAGGTATCACCGTAGCCGTAGATGCTTACGGCCCCATCGCGGACAATGCCGGCGGTATCGCAGAGATGTCCGGTCTGGACGAGTCTGTTCGTGAGATCACAGATACCCTGGATTCTGTTGGTAACACCACCGCAGCTATGGGTAAGGGCTTCGCCATCGGTTCAGCAGCCCTCACAGCACTGGCACTTTTCGTATCCTATGCCAATGCGGTTCAGCTGGATGCCATCAACATCCTCGACTATAAGGTAATCATCGGTATCTTTATCGGCGGCATGCTGACCTTCCTGTTCTCTGCCTTCACCATGGAGTCTGTGTCCAAGGCAGCCTACAAGATGATCGAGGAGGTACGTCGTCAGTTCCGTGAGCACCCGGGCATCATGCAGGGTACAGAGAAGCCGGATTATACCTCCTGTGTAGGTATTTCTACCACCGCAGCACTGCACGAGATGCTTCTGCCGGGTCTGATGGCAGTCATCGTACCGCTGCTGGTTGGCGTGGTACTGGGCGTACAGGCTCTGGGCGGCCTTCTGGCCGGCTCCCTCGTGACCGGTGTCCTGATGGCGATCTTCATGTCCAATGCCGGCGGTGCCTGGGACAATGCGAAGAAGTACATTGAGACCGGCCATCACGGCGGAAAGGGCAGCGAGGCCCATAAGGCAGCGGTTGTTGGTGATACCGTAGGCGATCCCTTCAAGGATACCTCAGGACCTTCCATCAACATCCTCATCAAGCTGATGACCGTTGTGTCACTGGTGTTCGCACCGCTCTTCCTGGCCATTGGCGGACTGCTGTAATCATTATCGTGCCGGGTGCAGCGATAGCGCCCAGTGGATGCCTTAGCGGTGAGCGTATCGAAGGCTTTGCGTTAGCAAGGCCTTCTTTTTTTATGCAAAAATCTTCCCCAGCTCCCGGACCACCGCCAGCATTTTCCCCTCCTCCAGTCCAGAGTAGTTCAGCACCAGAGTATGCCGGTAGCGCTCCTTCTCGTCAATGCAGAATTCGGAAAGGCAGCAGAGATTGATGCCCTTCATCCGGGCCCGCAGCTTGATCTCCGCATCGGAAAGCTCCGTCTTCAACCGGATCAGAAGATGGGTGCCGCTTTCCATGCCGAGAATTTCCTCCGCCGGGATGGCGCCGGTCTGCTGTATCGCGTTTTTCAGCATTTCCCCCTGATGCAGATAGTAGCGCCGCATGCGGTTTAAGTGTCGGTCAAAATAGCCGTCCCGCAAAAAGACGGCCAGGGTATGCTGCTCCAGATTGGAAGAGGTGTTGGAGAAGAAGTTCGCGGTGTCCACATACTGCTTCAACAGCTTCGGCGGCAGTACCATGTAGCTGATACGAATGCCCGGACTCAAGGTCTTGCTGAAGGTATTCATGTAGATCACCCGCTGACAGTGATCCAGACCGTAGAGCGCCGGTATGGCGTGACCGCTGTAACGGAATTCACAGTCGTAGTCATCCTCAATGATGTAGTGGTCTGCGTCCTCCTCCAGCCATTTCAGAAGCTCCTGCCGCCGCCGGGCGGACATGACGGTGCCTAGAGGATAGTGGTGCTCCGGGGAGGTGTGGACCACGGTGGCACCGCTCTTTCGGAGACTTCCCATGTGGATACCGTCTGTCCCCATGGCGTTCCAGGTCCATTTCAGTCCGAGATTCTCATAGATGAGACGGATTTTCCGGTAGCCGGGATTCTCCACCGCATAGACAGCATTGGCGGGCAGGAGACTGATGAGGCGGGAGTAGAGATACTCGATGCCGGTGCCGATGACGATGCAGTCCGGGGACACCAGCATGCCCCGGTTGTGGTACAGATATTTCGCAATTTCATAGCGGAGCTCCGGGCTTCCCAGAAATTCTCCCCGCTTCATGAGATGGAGACCATAGTCGGCCAGTACCTGCCGCATGGCCTTGGTCCACATGGAGAAGGGGAATTTTTCGTAGACCGTGGTATTGGCGGTAAAGTCCGCCATCCAGACCTCCTCCAGCTCCGGCGCGGCTTCCCGGATCTCTGCCTTCTGGTATCTTAAAGGTGAATCAAAATTAGACACCACATAGTAGCCGCTCCGTTCTCTGGACTCCAGAAAGCCCTCCATCATCAACTGCTCATAGGCATTCATCACCGTGCGGATGCTAATGCCGTTGGCCTCGGAAAGCTGTCGTTTTGAAGGCATTTTTTCCCCCTCGCAGAGTTTGCCGCTGAGAATGTCCTCTTTCAGGCATTGATATAGGTAGTCATATTTCGAGGCCTTCCCCCGTTTGCTCAGATCGTATACCAACATGTTTCTGGTCCCCTATAAAATAGTTTTACTGGTTATTTTAAGATATCAGTTTGCATTGTACTATAGCGGCAGTTAAGCGTAAAGCACAGAATGCACAGGAGGTAAAACATATGAGCAGCAATCAGTTAAAGGAAACCTACGGCTTGTACATCGGCGGTCAGTGGCGTCCCGCATCCGACGGTGCGGTATACACCAGCACGAATCCCGCAAACGGTGCGGTCCTGGCGAAGTGTGCAGAGGCCACAAGAGAGGACGTGGATGCGGCTGTAGAGGCGGCATGGCAGACATTCCCGGCCTGGAAGAAAACCACCAAGGAGGAGCGGGCGGCTATCCTGGATCGCATTGCCGACCGGGTAGAGGAAAATCAGGAATGGCTCGCGCAGGTGGAGACCATGGACAATGGAAAGCCCATTCGGGAGACATCAGCCATCGATGTGCCCTATTCCGTTCGTCATTTCCGTTACTATGCCAGTCTGATCCGCACCGACGAGGGCGTGGCGTCCGTTCTGGACGGTGGCATGTTGAGCCTTGTACTGCGGGAGCCGGTGGGCGTTGTGGGACAGATCGTGCCCTGGAACTTCCCCTTCCTGATGGCGGCTTGGAAGCTGGCCCCGGCCATTGCGGCAGGTGACTGCGTGGTTTTCAAGCCGTCTTCCACCACTTCCCTCAGCATGCTGGTCTTCACAGAGCTGATTCAGGATCTGCTTCCCGCCGGTGTGCTGAATGTGGTGACCGGTGCCGGCAGCAAGTCCGGACAGTATCTGCTGGAGCACCCGCATCTCAGCAAGCTGGCCTTCACCGGCTCCACGGAAATCGGAAAGAACATTGCAGCGGCAGCGGCCGAGAAGCTGATCCCGGCAACCCTGGAGCTGGGCGGCAAGAGTGCCAACATTATCTTCAATGACTGTAACCACGAGGCTGCGCTGGACGGTGTGCAGCTGGGCATTCTCTTTAACCAGGGCCAGGTTTGCTGCGCCGGTTCCCGGGTATTCGTGCAGGAAGACATTTACGACGCATTTGTGGCGGATTTGGTCAATGCCTTCGGCCGGGTAAAGGTAGGCGACCCGCTGAATCCGGAAACCCAGATGGGATCGCAGATCAACCGACGCCAGGCAGAAAAGATTCTTTCCTATGTGAAGCTGGCGAAGGAAGAGGGCGCAACGGTGGCCTGCGGCGGTGATTTCTATACAGAGAACGGCTGTGACAAGGGCAGCTTCCTGCAGCCCACATTGATCACCAATGTACGGAATGATATGCGTGTTGCCCGGGAAGAGATCTTCGGACCGGTGGCCGTGGTCATCAAGTTCAAGACCGAAGAAGAGGTCATCGCCATGGCCAATGACTCGGATTACGGACTGGGCGGTGCCGTCTGGACGAAGGACATCCATCGTGCCCTCCGTGTGGCAAGAAGCGTCGAAACCGGCCGTATGTGGGTGAACACCTACAATCAGATCCCGGAGGGCGCACCCTTCGGCGGCTACAAGCAGTCCGGTATCGGCCGCGAGAACGACAAGGCCATCCTGGACGCCTACAGCCAGACCAAGAACATCATGATCAACCTGAACGATGCACCCAGCGGATTCTATCCGGCGGAGTAAGGTGTATTCGGATAAAACGAAGAAAAACCGCGGACTCGAAAGGGGCCGCGGTTTTTCGTTGCTTTTATATGTTACGCTTTCCGGCTCTTTCGGATCCGGTCCCGGTACTGCTTCGGGGAGATGCCCTGGTGCTTCCGGAAGACGCGGGAAAAGTAGTTGGCGTCGGGGAAGCCGCAGCGGCCGGCCACATCGCCGATGGAGAGTTCACTGGTGTTCAGAAGGATCAGGGCCTGGCGGATCCGGGTCTTGTTGATGCAGTCCGTGACCGTCATGCCGGTTTCCTTTCGGAAGCTGGTGGAAAGATAGCTTTCGGAAACCCCGCATTCCTTCGCGAGCCAGGATAGGGACAGTTCCGAGCTATAGTAGAAGTCGATGGTGTTCATGCAGCGCTGCACGAGAGGAGAGTAGTTCTTTCGGGCGTAGTTCTGCACCAGAATACAGTACTTTCGTACCATGCGGGCGGACAATTGGTCCAGCTGCTCCATCGTCAGCCCTGCCTCGATCTGGACAGAGTAGCTGCGGGAAATGTTGTCGATGTGGAATGGATGGACACCGCCGAACTGAACGGCCTTCCGCAGTAGGGTGTTCAATACAAAGAGGATGTTCTTTTTGTCCCGGAGACTCGAGAGTGTGCGCGGGGTCAGCCGGTAGGAAGCGAAGCGCTGATAACGGCGGGAGGCCTCGTTGGTGTTTCCGGCAGCCACGGCATCCATCATGGCCTGTTCGGCTTTGTAGCGTTCCTCAATGGCCTGGATGGCCACCTCCGGCTGCTCCGGCAGCGCGTAATCCGCGCCCTCCGGATCTGTAAAGCCCCAGATTTCTTCACCGTAGGAAATTTCCCGGAAAAGAACCGTTTCCTTGCTGAGTCTGTGCAGGAAAAACTGCAGGGTGTGGACGAAGATTTCCCGGGAGCTGAAGAGGGGAATGAGATTGTAATGCTCCGCCATATCCTGCTGGTGAGCGGCGTTGATTTTTAATCGTGCCATAACGGATGAAATTTCCACGGTGTTCATGGTGTGGAAGAGGACAGGACCGATGCAGAGCACCGGCGGAGAGCATATTTCGCTTGGTTCTGCGGAGTTTACGGTTTTGTCTGCTGCATCTGCAGTGTTCTCGTTGTCTGTCGCCGCAGCATCATTTTTCGGCAATTCTCCCCAAAGTGTTTCCGGCAGCCGGAACAGGGCATAGCTTAAGAGAAATTTATCTGTATAGAGATAAAACATATTCTTCTGAATGCTGGAAACCATCAGCTCTGAGCGCAGCTCCAGGTCATAGGGCATGTTCATGCGTTTTCGAAAGCCCAAATCCACCTGCTCATATTGCTTATTGGGGTCCGTGAGGATCAGGACCTGACAGTTCCAGTGCTGATACAGTTCCGTCATGAGACGGAGTACCGTCTTCGGATCCATGGGATCCTCGTCTTTTATTTCTATTTCTTCCATATTCATTTTTCGTCTTTCTTTCGGCAACTAAGGCCGACAATCGTACAAAAATCACTTTCCACCAAAATAACAAAAAAATCGTGCTAGTGTCAATGAAAATCATCCTATTGCCAAAAACTATATAAGGTATAGTAGGGTCATTCGTGAGGTTCTCATAGATCGGAGGAAAAAAGGATGAGACAAGTCATTGATATAAGTAAAAGCTGGAAGTTCATTCAGCAGGATGCGGGACTTCCGGAGACCTATCCGGACAGCTGGGCGGATGTGGATCTGCCCCATACCTGGAATGCGGTGGACGGTCACGACGGAAACGGAAGTTATGACCGGGGAAGCTACTGGTATGCCAAGACCTTCAAGACACCGCAGCAGCCCCTGCCGGGCGGCCGGGTGTACGTGGAGGTACCGGCAGCAGGACAGCAGGCCAGCGTGTTTGTGAACGGAAAGCTGGCGGTGACCCATGAGGGAGGCTATTCCCTTTTCCGGGCAGACGTGACCGACCTTTGCTTCGCAGACGGACGGGACAATCTGCTGGTGATCAACTGCTCCAATGAATATCTGGATCGGGTATATCCCCAGTCGGCAGACTTCACCTTCTACGGTGGCTTGTACCGGGGCGTGCGGCTTCTGAGTGTTCCGGCGGTGCATTTCGACCTTGACTACTACGGCGGCCCGGGCATCATGGTGACCCCGAAACCGGAGGAAGCGGGTGGCGCTTTCTTCGACATCCGGAGTTTTGTGCATGATGCGGATGAGAACTTCACCGTGCTCTACAGCATCGAGGATGCCGAGGGAAAGGAAGTGGCCGGGGGCAGCCGCCCTGCAGAGGCCGCCGACATTAGCCTCTATGTACCGGATGCAAAGCTCTGGAGTCCGAACACGCCCTATCTCTACAAGGTGAAGGCAATGCTGGTGCGCCGGAATGAGGTTTATGACGAGTTGATCGTGGAGAGCGGCGTGCGGAGTTTCTCCTGTGACCCGGACAAGGGCTTCATTCTGAACGGCGAGGAGACACCGCTGCGAGGCGTGAGCCGTCATCAGGACCGGCTGTACAAGGGAAATGCCTTGAACCGCGAGGATCATTACGAGGATGCGAGAATTATTAAGGAGCTGGGCGCGAATACGATTCGCCTTGCCCACTATCAGCATTCCCAGGATTTCTACGATGCCTGCGACGAGCTGGGCTTTGTGGTTTGGGCAGAGATCCCCTTCATCAGTGTTTTCAACAAGGATCCGGAGGCCCATCAGAACTGCATTCAGCAGTTGCGGGAGCTGATCATCCAGAACTATAACCACCCTTCCATCTGCTTCTGGGGCATTTCCAATGAAATTCTCATCGGCGGCATTTCGGAGAAGCTGGTGGAGAATCATAAGGAGCTGAACGCCATCGCGAAGGAGCTGGATCCCACCAGACTGACCACCATTGCCCATGTGACCATGACGCCGGTGGAAAGTCCCATGCATCATATCACAGATGTCATCAGCTACAACCACTATTTCGGCTGGTACGGCGGAAAGACGGAGGAGAACGGCCCCTGGCTGGATCGCTTCCATGCATTGCACCCGGATATCTGTCTCGGTCTCAGCGAGTACGGCTGCGAGGGTGTCATCACGAATCACGGTCCGGCGCCGGCCTGCAAGGATTACTCCGAGGAGTATCAGGCCCTGTACCATGAGCATATGGCGAAGGTGCTGGATGAACGGCACTGGCTGTGGTCCAGCCATGTCTGGAACATGTTTGATTTCGGCTGCGCGGCCAGAAACGAGGGTGGTGTATCCGGTAGAAACAACAAGGGTCTCGTGACCATGGATCGTAAGATCCGGAAGGACAGCTTTTATATCTATCAGGCCTACTGGACCGAGAAGCCCATGGTGCATATCTGTGGACGTCGTTATGCACAGCGGGCCGGAGAGACCACAGAGGTTCGCGTTTACTCCAATCAGCCTTCCGTGAAGCTGTATCTGAACGGTCAGCTTTTGGAAGAGAAGACGGCGGAGAAGGTTTTCGTCTTCGCCGTGGCTTTGCAGGACGGTGCGAATACACTGGTGGCAGATGCCGGTGGAGTAAAAGATTCCATTGCACTGGAGAAGGTAGAAAAGGAGCCGGAGATCTATGTGCTTCCTGAGGTTAACGAGCGGGCCGAGGGCGTGAAGAACTGGTTCTCCACAGTGGGAGATCTGGATCTGAAGGCACCCATGGAATTTCCGGCGGGTAAGTATAGCATCCGGAATACATTGACGGAGATCGCTGCTTCACCGGAGGCTCTGGAGATCACGTCCAAGGCTGTGAAGCTGGGCACCAACTTCATTGTGAAACCGGGCACCGGTATGTGGGATATGATGAAGACCATGACGCCGGAATCCATGTGCAGCATGATCAGCTCGGCAATGCCGGAGGGCTTCCTGGAGAGTCTGAACGCAAAGCTGATCCAAATCGATCTGCCGGAAAATATAGGGGAACAAGAGAAATAAGAGTCTTTTTAAAAGGGGAAAATGATGAAAGAACAAACAACAAAAACTGTGAAGCCGTTTGGTATGGCGGATAAGATCGGCTACTTCTTCGGTGACTTCGGTAATGATTTCACCTTCATGCTGTCATCCATGTTCATGATGAAGTTCTACACGGATGTGATGGGCATCTCTGCCGGTGTGGTTGGTCTTCTGATGATGCTGGCACGATTCGTAGACGCTGTCACGGATGTAGGTATGGGACAGATCGTGGACCGTTCCGCACCCACAAAGGACGGAAAGTTCAAGCCCTGGATCCGCCGCTGCTGCGGCCCGCTGGGCATTGCAGCCTTCCTGATGTTCCAGTCCGGTTTTGCGGGCATGTCCACAGGCTTCAAGACCTTCTGGATGTTTTTCACTTACCTGCTTTGGGGTTCCGTTTTCTATACTTCTGTGAACATCCCCTACGGCTCCATGGCCTCTGCCGTATCTCCTGAGGCTTCGGATCGTGCTCAGCTCTCCACCTTCCGTTCTATGGGTGCTTCTTGTGCCAGCCTGGCCATCGGAACCCTGACCCCGATGGTGGCCTATGTATCTGTAGACGGTGCGACCATGCTTTCCGGCAGCCGCATGACCATCATTGCCGGTGTGTTCGCAGCCTGTGGCATCATCTGCCATCTTCTTTGCTTCCATCTCGTAACAGAGCGAGTGGAGGTTCCGCAGAAGACAGAGAAGCTGGATGTCGGCAAGATGCTGAAGAGCATCTTCACAAATCGTTCCCTGCTTGGTATCATTGCAGCAGCTATTCTGCTTCTCCTGGGTATGCTGGGCATGACCGGTATGGCACCTTATGTATTCCCGGTATATTACAACA
This sequence comes from Parolsenella sp., assembly GCA_963659875.1. GTDB lineage: Bacteria > Bacillota > Clostridia > Lachnospirales > Lachnospiraceae > Oribacterium. The sequence goes on along the minus strand of CAVKVA010000005.1, from coordinate 90,390 downwards.
GCGGTTCAGCACAGTCCATGTCCTCCATGTTCAGCAGTCTGGCATCTCTGTTTGTTGTGGCACCTCTGGCCGCAAAGATCGCAGCCAAGGTAGGAAAGAAGGAAATGTCTGTGACCGGCTGCCTCATTTCCGCAGCCATCTGGCTGGTATGCCTTGTGGTTCGTCCGGCAAGCGCAACGGTATTTGTGGTATTCTATGTAGCAGCCTATATTGCCCTGACCTTCTTCAACATGGTCATCTGGGCTATGATCACAGATGTTATCGATGATTCTGAGATCAAGAACGGTGTCCGTGAGGATGGTACCATCTATGCGGTGTATTCCTTCGCAAGAAAGCTCGGACAGGCATTTTCATCCGGTATGATCGGTGCCTTGATGACATCCATCGGCTATTCCAAGGATGTGGCTGCAAATCCGTCCGCTTATCCCGAGGTACTCAGCAAGATCTTTGATCTCTCCTGCCTGATCCCGGCGATCGGCATGATCCTGGTGGCACTGGCACTGCTGTTCATCTATCCGCTGAACAAGAAGAGAGTGGATGCCAATGTGGCAACGCTGAAGAGCAGACGCGCAGGTTGACGTTTGCAATGAGGCTGTAGTTTGTAGCTTATGTATGATTGGGGCCCCGGCTAGGCCCATCCCGTGGGCACCCGCCAGCCAAGCTGTCGCGAAGCCCACGGGATAAGAGAGAGGAAAGTAAATGGCAAAGAAAGCATCGGAAAATCTTCGTTACTATAAGAACCCCAACGGTCCGGTGATCGGCACTGTATCCCGTAAGGTGATCGAAAAGGACGGGCTGTATTTCAAAGACATCGACGGCAGCGGCAGCTTCCAGCCCTATGATGACTGGCGGCTTCCGGCAAAGGAGCGGGCAGAGGCCTATGTGAAGACATTAACCACTGAGGAGAAGATCGCACAGCTCTTTATTTCCGACTGGCGTATGGGTAAGTATACGGACCGTTTCCCGGATCATAAGGCAGAGCTGGACGAGTCCGGCACACTGGATGATGCAGAGTTCAACGGCAAGACCATCTTCGGCGAGCAGCATCTGCCGGGCACCACAGAACTTTTAAAGAAGTGGTTCTCACGGCACCTGATCCTGCGGGATGCGCCCACACCGGAGGATATGACGGACTGGATCAACCAGCTGCATGCAGTGGCAGAGGAGTGCGAACACTTCGTGCCGGTGCAGGTGGTGTCCAATTCCAGAAATGAAAATGGCGAGCTTATCTTCGGCATGAATGACGGCGGCGGTGTCTTTGCCGCCTGGCCGGGAACTTTGGGTATCGCTGCCGCAGTGCGGGGCGATTCCCTCGACCTTGTGGATGACTTTGCGGACTGCATCCGGAGAGAGTGGGACGCGGTAGGCATGAAGAAGGGCTATATGTATATGGCCGATGTGATCTCAGATCCCAGATGGCAGCGCAGCTACGGTACCTTCGGTGAGGATCCGAAACTCATCCAGGACATCTTCGCCCGAATCATTCCGATTATTCAGGGCAGCAAGGACGGCGTAACACCCGACGGCGTGGCCATGACCGTCAAGCATTTCCCCGGCGGCGGTGCCCGAGAGAATGGCTTTGACCCGCATTACCGCATGGGACAGTGGAATGTCTACCAGACAGAGGGCTCCCTGGAGAAGTATCATCTTCCCGGCTTTGAAACAGCCATTGCGGCCAACGCTTCCTCCATCATGCCGTACTATGCGAAGCCTGCCAAGGAGAAGAGTGCGCTGCAGAAGGACAAGGAAGGCAAGGAACTGGAGATGCAGCCCTATGGCTTTGCCTTCAACAAGCCCTTTATCGACGGTCTGCTCCGGCAGCAGATGGGCTTCAAGGGCTACATCAATTCCGACACCGGTATCGTGCACAACATGGACTGGGGCGTGGAAATGCTGGATGTGCCGGAGCGTATTGGTTTCGCGGTTACTCATGCCGGCGTAGATCTCATCAGCGGTCTCTTTGATCAGAAGGATGGTCAGGAGGCCTATGCCCGGGCAACGAATGATTACTACGAGCATCATCCGGTTCCGGAGGGCTTCAAAAAGGAAGATCTGGTGCTTACCGATGAGAGCCTGGACCGTGCCGTGAGCCGCACACTGACAGAGCTTTTCGCGCTGGGCATGTTTGAGAACCCTTACCGTGAGCCGCAGAAGGCGGGAGAAGTGGTTCGCAATACTGCAGATCGGGATAATGCTTTGGACGTCCACAGAAAGAGCGTGGTGCTTCTGAAGAATGACGGCACGCTGCCGTTGACAGAGGAAAAGCGGGCCGGAAAGAAGATCTACGCGGAATACTTCCAGAAGGATGCAAAGCAGGCAGAAAAGGCCACAGCGTCAATGCGGGAACGGCTGCAGGAGGAAAGCGGCATTAGCCTGACAGACAATCCGGCAGAAGCAGATTATGCGATTCTTCTGGCACAGCCTTCTTCCGGCGCCTATTTCAATGCCACACCGGGTTATCTGGAGCTCGACCTCTGCGAGAACAAGGAAGTGGTGAATGTGGACGATGAGGGCCGTCCGGTGAAGGAGACACACCTGGAGACCACACTGAGCGGCATCGGTCGACTGCAGGAGATTGCTGCGCAGGTTCACCAGCATGGCGGCAAGGTCATCTCCAATGTGAACATCACCCTGGCTTGGGAGCTTGGCAACCTGGAACCACACTGTGATGCTCTGTTGGCGGGATTTGATACCTATGTATCTGCCACAATGGATGTGATCTTCGGACGTTTCGCACCCATCGGAAAGCTGCCGGTAACTCTCCCGAGAGGCGATGAGGTGCTGGCGGTGGATGCCAACGGTGTCTGCATCAGCCCCAACGATGTACCGGGCTATGACAAGGACCAGTACATGCCGGAGTCTCTGAAGGATGAGAACGGCAAGGCCTATGCTTACCGCGATCAGGCTGGAAATTACTACGAGCTGGATTTTGGCTTACGGTATACAGCGGAATAATAATTTTAAAAGGAAGCCCCGGCAGCGAACGCTGCCGGGGCTTCCTTTTAAAATAGTATCGTCAGCACATGATAATAGATGGTGATGAGAACGCAGAAGCTGAGGGACATGGGCAGGGTTTTCCGCACCAGTTCGCCGAAGCCGATATGGAAGTAGTCGGTGGCTACCACCAAGCAGACGTGGGTGGGAGAGAGCTGGCTGGCGGCGTGGGCCATGCACATCAGGTAGATCATCAGAGGGGCACCGCCGGGGATAGCGGCAAAGGCCAGGGGCGTTCCCATGGCAATGGCGGCGGTGGAGCCGCTGATGATGGTGGCCAGGAAGAAGAGCAGACCGAAAATGAGATAGATGGGCAGGGGCAGTTGCGCGAGGGCATCTGGAAGTTGGGGCAGTACGCCGGTGAAGGAAAGGTATTCCTTCAGCACCAACACCAGAAAGGTGTTGCCTAGCATTTTCTTTTCAAAGGCAGAGAAAACAAAGCCCCGGAGCTCCGGCAGACGGACACGATAGATAAAGATGCTCAGGACAATGGAGATCAGTACAGAGGTCACGACCTCGAAGTGAAAGGCCAGGATCAGAACAAGAATCAGCAGCAGGGACCAGAGATGCCCCAGGAGATGGAGAAGGTCCTGAAAACGGTGCTGGCTCTTCGGTGTGTCCACGGCACAGGGAATCCGACGCAGGTAGAAGAAGCCCAGTGCGCCGAGAAGAAACACGGGGATCAGCATGCCGACCATGAATTTGGCGGTTTCCGTGCCGGAGAGGGAGAGCATCAGCAGCACAGCTGTATAGGTGGGCAGTACGCTTTCCGGGATGTGCCGGAACCAGCTGGCCACAAAGGCCTGCTCCCGGGGCTTGAGATAGCCGTCTGTGGCGTTCTTCACCAGCTCGGCACAGAGCAGCATGGAAGCGGCGGAGGGGAGCAATCCGATGAAGAGACAGGCGCCGATGATGTTGATGCGGCGGTTGTGGAAGAGGCCGTTCAAGTCCTCCTGGGCCAGCCGGATCTGGCTGCGGGCTTCCAGGATGCGCTGGAGAAAGGTGATGAGATAGAGGGACAGCAACACCGAGAGCGAGGACCAGTCGGTGAGCACGCCGCCGGTGAGGCGCAGCATATCCGGCGGCAGAATCCGGAAGCAGAGAGCGGTGGCGATGAGACCGCCGAGAATGGCCTGCCAGAGGGGACGGCGGCAGGCCAGCAGGGTGATGAAAACAAAAATAAGTGCCAGTTTCAGAAAAGCCATAAGACAAAACTCCTTTGCAGTTGGATCGTTTATAACTTTTCAGAGTATAGAAAACCGGCACGGAAATCTGAAGATAGTTCTAAATTTCTGAGGAACTCATAAATTTCTGAGTGAGGCGAAATTAGAATCAGTCGTCCTCACCCTTTTTCTGATTTTGCTGCTTCTTGTATTCGCTGTAGGCCTTTTTCTGTTCCACAAGGGCCTTCTCGAAGTACTCGGTGCGGTAGTGGGTGGCCTTGAAGTAGCCCTCGATCTCCTCCGGGGTGCAGTGCTTGGCCAGCTCTGTCAGGTAGCTGATGGTGACCCGCCGGTCGTAGGCATCGTGCTGCTCGCAGACATACTGCCCCTTGGACGTCAGATAGAGATTCCGCTCCCGCATGTTCTTCGGGTTGCTGCGCTGCTCAAGGAATCCCTCAGATTCCAGCCGGGACAGCATGACGGAAATGGTGCCCTTGGTGCGGTAGGTCAGCTGCGCCAGCTCCTTCGCCGTGATGCCGGGATGTTTCTCGATGAAGCTGAGGGAATGGACATCCACCTCGCTCATATAGGTACCGAGACCGTAGTCCCGGGGCAGGGACTGATACTGATTCATCAGCATATTGTAGCGGAAGATAATGTCTACCTTCTCCTGCAGATGCTCAAAGATGCCGGCGTCATTGCCGGCTTTTTTTATTTCTTCCATTATTTTATTCTCCTGAAATTCTATTGAAATTTTAATCGATTTTGAAATATCCGATTTTTTGAATGTTTAATACCCAAACAGAGTAACACATTTTTGAAAATGGCGCAACTGCCTTTGGAAAATATGCAAAAACAAAGCGGATTCAACGCATGATTTTTGTTGACAATGCGAAAACACAGTTCTATAATCAAACCATAAAAAGTTTGGCAGCCAAACCAGCGAAAAACACATGCTTCAAAACAGAGGTTAAGACAATGAAATACACGGATGCTTTTTTTGACGAGTATCAGGAACGCCGGGGCACGGACAGCACGAAGTGGGACAACTGCAATGAGAAATTCGGTGTAGACGCCGACATGGACATGGTTCCCATGTGGATCGCCGACATGGATTTCCGCTCTCCGGTGGAGGTGGAAGTGGAAATGGTGCGGCGGGCCAGGCTGGGTTCCTACGGCTATGTTATGAAGACCGACGCTCTTTATGAGACGATCATTTCCTGGATACAGCGGCGTTATCACTGGACAGTGGAAAAGGACTGGATCGTTATTACTCCCGGCGTGATTCCCGGACTGCACATCGCGGTGCAGCAGCTGACAGAGCCCGGCGACGGCGTCATCGTGCAGCCGCCCATTTACTATCCTTTCATGACCAGCGCAGAGGTGAACGGACGGAAGCTGGCTTTCAATCCGCTGATCGAAAAGGACGGCGACTGGTATATTGATTTTGAGGATCTGGAGGCCAAGGCGAAGGATCCTCGGAACAAGCTCCTGCTGTTCTGCAATCCGCACAATCCGGTGGGCCGGGTCTGGACGCCGGAGGAAATTGAGCGCGTCAACCGGATCTGCGCGGAGAATCAGGTCGTACTGGTCACGGACGAGCTCCATGCCGATCTGATTATGAAGGGCTACAGCCATCATGCGGTTAATGCCGTCTGCCCGCAGTACCGGGACAATACCATCAGCTATTATGCGCCCAGCAAGACCTTCAATCTTGCGGGCCTACAGACCGCAGTGGCCATCATTCCGGATCCCACGCTGCGGGAGAAATTCCTTCACGGACTGAACGCCAATCGTATTTTTAACGTGAACTGGTTCGGTCAGAGCGCCCTCATTACCGCATGGACGAAGTGCGATGACTATGTGGAGGCCCTTTGCCACTACATCGATGCCAACATGGATTATATGAAGGACTTTATCGACCATCGCATGCCGGTACTGAAAATGAAGAAGTCCCAGGCCACCTATATGGTGTTTGTGGATTTTCGGGGTACAGGCATGCGCCCGGAAGTGATTGAAGCCTTCATTACCCAAAAGGTCCGTATCGGCGTGGATATGGGCAGCTGGTTCGGCATCGGGGCTCCGGAGAATATTCGCCCCTTTAATATGATGCCCCGTTACGTGCCTATGATGCTGGCCATCATCGTGGCCCTGGTTTTTTACGAGCGGAAGCTCCCCTTTGGCGATAAGCTGGCGATTTATTCCGGCGGCGGAGCAGATGTGGCCATGAACCTGCTGTCGCAGCAGTATCTGGCGCTGGGCGTGTCGCCGGAGATCCTGCATCGGGTGGTGGCCATCGCCACGGCCGGCTTCAGCTGTCTGCCCCATAACGGCATGCTGATCACTGTGTCGGATACCTGCGGATTCAGCGCGAAGGAGTGCTATCGGTATATCTTCATTTCCACGGTGCTGGTTTCCCTGGCGGGACTGCTGGTGACGGTGGGACTGGGATGTGTGCTCTATCCGATGGGGAGTTTTTGATAGAAAAAAGGAGCTGGCGCATTGTGCGGCAGCTCCTTTTGGATCTTAATACTTGGACTAACTTATGCTACGGTATAGATTCTGACATCCGGATCTGCTATCCACAGCGGCTGCAGACCGACAAAAACATCATTCCGAAACATGGCGCTTTCCAGATAAGCCTTGGCATGGGCAGTACTGTCAAAGCCATGCAGAACCTGTACATCCTCATCACGAATGAGGAGATCCTTGGTCAGTGCGCCCTCGATGGTGTCCAGAAACGGTTTACGATAGTCTGTGTAGACCTTTGCTGCGGCAGGGCGATTTTCCGCAGGGATTTTCATGGTGATTTCCAGATACGCTTTTACAGTTGTACATTCACAGCTCATAAGATGACCTCCAAATAAGAAATATTGGGTTGCTTCTCAACCTGGGAAAAGTATAGCTGTCGTGCTCGCGGTAAAAAAGATATCTGCAAATTTATGAGTCACTTATAAAATTCATAGTAACTTGTGACAGTATGGGTAACATAGTATAATGCCGACAAAAATATGCGGGAGGAAATGAGATGTACCAGAGAAAATTGGATAAGGATATCCGCTGCCCCTTGGAGTACGGGCTGGAAATCTTCGGCGGAAAATGGAATTCACGTATCATCTGTGTGCTGGCGGCAAAGAAAACGCTGCGTTACGGAGAGCTTCGTACGGAGATGGGCAACATTACCGATGCCGTACTTGCCGCTACGCTGAAGGGCTTGATGGCCAATGGGATGCTTTCCCGGAAATCCTATGAGGAAATTCCTCCCAGAGTGGAATACGCGCTCACGGAAAAAGGCCTTTCTGTGGTGCCGATTCTGCAGAGCATCTGCCGCTGGTCCGGTGCCTTTTATCGTGAAGAAACGGAACAGACCATGATACAATGCAAGAAGTGTGATTACAGGTAGGCGATGTTTACCAGCAGGATGGTCGTGATCCAGGAGAGTGGAAAAGCGTGGTACAGCATCGGAAGTGTCGGATTTGCCCGAAATACCGTGCAAATCCACAAGATGCGAAACAGGCAGGTACCGATTACAGTGCTGATGGCCGGATACAATGCGCGTCCGCTGCCGCGCAGAACACCTGCCGGTATTTCGTAAAAATTGCAGAGCGGTTCAAACAGTAAGATGCAGAGGATACGGATGCCGGCGCTTTCTATCACGGCTGTCTCCTGTGTAAATATACCGGAGAGAATGCCGCGGAAGAGAACGATCATGAAAATCGGAATAGAGCTGCAGACGACGGACAATAACAGGCACAGCCGCAAAATATGCCGACAGCGTTCGTGCTGTCCGGCAGAGTGGTTCTGACTGGTAAAGGTTGTCGCTGTCTGTCCAAATGCTGTAATGATATAGTAAGTGAAGTATTCGAAGTTCATGGCAATGGTGCTTCCGGCGATGGCTATTTCTCCGAAATGGTTAACGGATGCCTGCACAAATATATTGGCGAAGCAGAAGACCGCGCCCTGTACAGCGGCCGGAATACCGGTTTTCAGAATATCCCGGGCAATGTACGGTGGAAATTTCGCCCTTCGCAGGCTAAGCTGAAAAAGCGTATCCCTTGTCAGTCGGTGCAGCACCATCAGTGCGGAGAGCATGCCGGAAATATCCGTGGCAATCGCAACACCGGCAACATCCATGCGGAACACGACCACAAAGAGCGGATTGAGTCCAATGTTGGCGATGCCGGAAATTATCAGTGCGAGGAAAGGATAACGGCTGTCACCACGTGCCCGCAGTGCAGCGGCTCCGAAGTCGTATAGCAGCAAAAATGGATAGCCCAGCATATAGATACGAAGGTAAAGCTTTGAAGCGTCGAAAATGCCGGAAGGTGTATGGATCATGTGCAGCAGCGGTGCAGCGGCGACTTGCCCCAAAAAAAGACCGATGATACCGATCAGACAGGCCAGACGCAGCGCTGCCTGCAGCATAGCGCCTAAGTCCGCGGTCTCATTTTTTCCGATGCGATTTGCGATCAGAATATTGACACCGATGGATAAGCCGGAGGAAATGGTCACGATCAGGGCAATGATTTCGGTGCATGTGCCAACAGCTGCGAGTGCGCCTTCATGAGCAAAGTAACCAACGACAGCAGTATCTGCGGCGTTGAATAATTGCTGAATCATACTGCTCAGTGCAATAGGCAGCGTGAAAAGAAGTAATTTTCCGGCCAGAGGTCCGTGCAGCATGTCCATATCTTTTTCTTTCTCGTCCATGTGTGTTATCTCCTTTGTCTTGCAAGATCATAGGGAAAACCGTAAAATATGAAAAGCGAATATAATAGATGGTTTGAATCGAAAAATAGAATGGATAGAATATGGAAAATCCTTTACTGAAGTATCTTGCCTTTGTTAAAACGGTGGAACGGGGGAGCTTTACCGGAGCGGCGAGGGAACTGGATTACGCGCAGTCCTCTGTCAGCAAGATGGTTGCGGATCTGGAAAATGAATGGGGAATGACGCTGCTGGAGCGCAGTAAAAACGGTGTGCGTCTGACCTCTGCCGGAGAGCAGGTTCTGCCGTTTTTGCGAAAGATTCTGCATGAGCACCGGGAATTAGAGGGACAGATTCTCCGCATGAACGGGATAGAGAGCGGCATTGTACGCATCGGTACCTTTGCCAGTGTGGCGATTCACTGGCTTCCGAATATTTTTGCAGCCATGCAAATGGATTATCCCGGTATCGAATTTGAAATGCTGCTGGGGGATTATGATGAGGTGGAAAAGTGGGTCAGCGAAGGACGCGTGGACTGCGGTTTTCTGCGCCTGCCGACATTACCCCAATTTGATGCGATTTTGCTGCAGCAGGATGAATACAAGCTTGTGCTTCCGCCCGGGCATCGCCTTGCCGAAAAAGACAGCATTGACATTAAGGAGTTGCAGGGTATGCCGTTTTTGCTGTTGGAGCATGGCGGAAAGACAGAGGTTTCCATGCTTTTGGAACGCTTCCATGTGCAGCCGGACATTCGCTTCACCACATGGGAGGACTTTGCTATTATGGCGATGGTGGAAAAGGGCATGGGGGTCAGTATCCTGCCGGACATGATTTTGCGGCGTATCCCGTATCAGTTGGAAATAAGACCCTTGCAGGAACCGTACTATCGCCCCATTGGCCTGGCAGTCAAAAATCAAAAGCATCTTACACCGGCGGTGAAAAAGTTTATTGACTACCTGCCTTATCGGACCAAAGCGGACAGTACGGCTTTTTCGTGATATACTATTTTCGCAATATGGCATTGCTCTGCGTATAGGTGATGCGCGGAAGGAGGAAGGGATGATATGGGGAGTTATTTGAATCCGGGAAGCGAGCGTTTCCGTACAAGCCTTCGTTCGCAGATATATGTGGATAAATCGCTGCTGATCGCAGAGATCAATAAACTGATCAGGACAGAACAGAAATATGTTTGTGTCAGCCGTCCGCGGCGTTTCGGTAAATCCATGGCGGCGGATATGCTGCTTGCGTATTACAGCAAGGGAGAAGACACGTCCGCGCTGTTCGACAATTTGAAGATCAGCAAAGCAGCATCCTACCGAGAACATCTGAATCAATATGATGTGATCAAGATTAACATGCAGGAATTCTTGAGTGCCACGCATGATGTAGACAAGATGCTGAAAGTTCTGCAAAAGCGCATTTTAGCGGAGCTGAAAATGGTTTATCCGGAAATTGCGGAAGAGGATAATCTGATCTGGGCGATGATGGATATATTTGCGCAAACGAAACGGCCCTTTATCATTCTAATCGACGAGTGGGATTGTCTCTTCAGAGAATACGCAAAGGATGCGGATGCGCAGAAGAAATATCTGGATTTTCTGCGCTTATGGCTGAAGGATCAGACCTATGTGGCGCTCGCCTATATGACCGGAATCCTGCCGATTAAAAAGTATGGCTCGCACTCTGCACTGAATATGTTTTCAGAGTATTCCATGACCAATCCAAGAGAGCTGGCACCGTACTTCGGTTTTACAGGGGATGAGGTAAAAGCACTTTGTACACAGTATGACATGAGTTTTGAGGAAGCAAGGGCCTGGTACGATGGTTATGAATTGCTGCAGTTGAAAGCTGGCGGACATACCATGATCCATTCTATGTATAGCCCGAAGTCTGTTGTGGATGCTATGCTCAGTCATGTGTACGACACATATTGGAATCAGACGGAGACTTATGAAGCACTGAAGGGATATATTCAGATGAATCTGGATGGGCTGAAGGACGCCGTGATTCAAATGCTAGCTGGCGAAAGCATACAAGTGGATGTCAGCGGGTTTTCGAATGATATGACAACATTTACCTGTGCCGATGATGTATTCGCTTTGTTGATTCATTTGGGATATCTTTCATACGACAGAGATAGTCGATGTGTTTCCATCCCCAATAGGGAAGTCAGCGAAGTTTACGTGACATCCATCAAACGTATGGATGGCTGGGGTGAGGTGATGCGTTCTGTGATGGCTTCGAAAAAGCTGCTGGAGTCATTATGGGAGATGGACGCAGAAGCTGTGGCAGAGGGCATTGACCGTGCACATGAGGAGATTTCTATCCTCAAATATAACGATGAAAATTCCCTGAGCTGTACCATCAACCTTGCATTTTATTTCGCGAGGGAATACTACACCGTCATACGAGAACTGCCGACCGGCAAGGGATTTGCAGATATCTGTCTGATTCCGAGGCAGCTGCATGCCGATAAACCGGCGGTGATCATTGAACTGAAGAAGGACAAGGATGCGCAAGGTGCGATTGCCCAGATCAAGCAGAAGAACTATGTGAAGGCACTGGAGGATTATAAGGGAAACTTGTTGCTGGTGGGAATCAACTATGATAAAAATAAAAAACATAGTTGCGAGATTGAGAAGATGGAAATCTTATAAAAAGACAGATAAACGGAGGATGTAGCATATGCGTCGTCATGACAGAGAAATAACAGATATCGGTGAAATTGAGAAGATCGTTGCAGGAGCTCGGTATATGCATCTGGGTATGCTGGATGGGGACTATCCCTATGTGGTGCCGTTGCACTATGGCTATTGCATACAGGATGAGAAGTTACAGCTTTTTGCGCACTCTGCGAAGGAAGGACATAAGCTGGACTGCCTGCGGGAAAACGATAAAGTGTTTGTGGAGATCGACCGTGGTGAATCGTTGGTGGCAGCAGATATCCCCTGTGGATACGGCGCAATGTATGAGAGCGTCATGGGACGGGGCAGGGCGGTAATCCTGGAGGAGCCGATGGAGAAGGCCGCTGCACTGGAACTATTGATGCAGACGCAGACAGGAGAAAAGCACAAGATCAACGCCAAAATGGCGGAGGCCGTTGCTGTTATCCGGATTGACGTGGATTCCTTCACGGCGAAGGCGCGCAGAAGCTGAGCTGATATGGAGTAGACGGGAACGAGAAGGAAACGATTATGACAGAGAAAGAAAAGATGCAGAAGCAGATGCTTTATGATGCAAACAACGACAGAGATTTATTGGATGAAAGAGCGAAGGCGAAAGATCTTTGTCATGACTTTAATCAGCTTCGTCCATCTGACGCGGAAGGGCAGCAGAAGCTGATGCGGCAGCTCCTGGGAAAGACAAAGGGGGCGTTCTGCATCGTTGCACCCTTCTGGTGTGATTATGGCTACAACATTGAAATTGGAGAAAACTTTTTTGCCAATCACAATACCGTCATTCTTGATGGCGCAAAGGTGCGCTTTGGAGATAATGTTTTTATTGCACCGGATTGCGGATTCCATACAGCGGGGCATCCGATTGATTTTGAGCGTCGGAACCAGGGATTGGAATATGCGTATCCGATTACGATAGGAGATAATGTCTGGATCGGTGCTGGTGTTCAGGTTATGCCGGGGGGGCGGATCGGCAGCAATGTTGTCATCGGTGGTGGAAGTGTTGTTGTAAAGGACATTCCGGACAATTCTGTGGCCGTTGGCAATCCGTGCAAAGTTATCCGTGCCATCACGGAAGAGGATAAAAGAACCTGTTGGGACAGGTGAATTTCATTGAGAAGGCATAAAGATGTTATGCAGATCACAGTCATCAAATCCAATCGAAAAACGGTGGGGATTCAGGTGCGCGCGGATCTTCGGGTCATAGTGAGAGTGCCTCTGGCTACCTCAAAGACAGAAGTAGACCGCATACTGAAGGATAATGCGGCCTGGATTGAGAAGCATCTCGAGCTGGTGAAGCAAAAAGCGGTGCAAAGACAAACAGAGGAAATTGCTCGGTTGACAAATGAAGAAATCCAGAAGCTGGCTGATCAAGCGCTGCAGGATATACCGAAGAGAGTGGAGGATTTTGCGAAAAAGATCGGCGTCAGCTACGGGCGTATCACCATTCGGAACCAGAGGACCAGATGGGGCAGCTGCAGCAGTAAGGGCAATTTGAACTTCAATTGTCTGCTAATGCTTGCGCCGCCGGCGGTGCGTGACTATGTCGTTGTCCATGAGCTGTGCCATCGTAAGGAGATGAACCATTCCAAAGCCTTTTGGGCGGAGGTGAAGAAGATCCTTCCGGACTATAAGACTTCGGTTCAGTGGTTGAAAGACGAGGGAGGCCAGCTGATCCGCAGGATGGGATGAGTTTTCGAAGGTACACAGGAGCTGAGGCGCGAAGACATTGGACGAAAAAAGCAGGCTGCAAATATATTGGTGAAGCATTCAGGTTGACTTCACTGGAGGAAAACGAATTGGCTACGATCAAGGAAATTGCGGAGAGAGCCGGTGTAAGCACAACAACAGTTTCAAACGTGATACACGGAAAGACGAAGAAGGTGTCGCCCGCTACAATAGACAAGATAGAATCCCTCATCAGCGAAATGGGCTATGTTCAGAAGATGGGACTTCGTGTGCTGAACAACGAGAAATCCCAGTTGATCGCTGTCGTTGTAAACTATCATAAGGATTTCAAGGATTCGGTTCTTGGAGATCCGTTCTATGGCAAAATAATAGGCTTTATTGAGGAATATATACAGAAACAGGGCTATTATATGATGATCTGCTCTACGAAGGATGTGGAAAAGATATTTCAGATGGTGGCCGGCTGGGATGTGGATGGCGTCATTGCAATATCATTCAGCAGAAGGAATTGTGAGAAAATATACCAGTTGATCAAAAAACCGATTGTCTCCATAGACGCATATGGAGAACTTGATGCCGGTGAGGTGCAGCATGTTGCAAACATAGGGCTGGACGACGAGAGCGGCGGATACCAGATGACAAAGTATCTGCTCACGTGTGGGTATGAAGAAATCAAAATCTGTGCGGGACGAGACAGTGGTGTGGACCACATCCGCTATCTTGGCGCAATGCGTGCCATGAAGGAATGTGGGAAGGCGAATCAGAGTCTTCAGTTCGTGGCGCTCGGCATGAACTATGAAAAGAGGAAATCAAATTACGACTGGCTGATGCAGCGCAGACGTCCGGGGACAGCGCTATTTTTCCTTTCGGATATGTACGCGCTCGAAGCGATCAGTTTTTATGCGGGAAGAAAGCTTTCTGTTCCGGAAGAGATTGGCGTTGCCGGATATGATGATATTAGCTTTGCGCAGTATTCGACGCCGCGTCTGACCACGGTAAAACAGGATGTGGAAAGGAAAGCAAGGCTGGCGGTAGAGCTGGTGCTGAAATGGATCAATGAGGGAAGTATCACAGAAATGATGGAGACGCAGCTTCCGGTTGCCCTCGTGAAGAGGGAGTCTGTGATGCTGCAGAACAAGAAAAACGTATAAAATTGGAAAATTATGAAAACGTTATGGCATCAGAACGCCATGGCGTTTTTTATATGTAAACCAGGGTCCGGTTTTGTGCATTTGGTTCAAAAATAAGACGGATTTACTTGGTAAAAATACGGTTATGTACATAACCTATTTACACCTGCATGGTGCAATGCTATAGTTTTGGCACAAAAGGTTATGTACATAACTTGCCAGATATCCATACAAAAAGGTAAATGTGTCGTTTGGAAAAGGGAGGGCCTATGAAACAGATTTTGATTGCCACACATGGAAAGATGGCATCGGGCATTCGCTATACAGCGGAGCTGATCGTCGGAAAAATGCCGGGGATCACAACCATAGATGCTTATGTTGATCCTGATGACAATATTCTGGAGAAATATGATAATTTCTTTGAGACGCACGAAGGTGAGCGTATCATAGTATTCACAGACATGATGGGCGGGAGCGTGAACCAGAAGCTTATGGAATATGCCAAAAAGGACAATGTCACCCTTGTGACGGGAACGAACCTGCCGGTGCTGCTTCAGGTTATGCTGGCGGATGATGATGTGACGGAGGATGAAATAGCGGGCTATATCGAGGATGCCAGGGAAGAACTTCAGCTTGTTTCGATAGGAGAGAAAAAGAAAACGACGGATGCGCCTGAAACGAAGACAGTGGAAGAAGCAAAGCCTGAAATTTCATATGACAATTCCAATGCGAAGATCGCTGCACTCAGAATAGATGACAGACTGATCCACGGGCAGGTGGCGATGACATGGACCAAGCAGCTGAAGGTGAATGGGATCGTTGTGGCGAATGACGATGCAGCAAATGACAATACGCAGAAGATGGCGCTCAAAATGGCTGTTCCGGCAGGCATAAAGGTGCTGATCAAGCCTGTTGATGAGGCGATTAGAGTATTGAACGATCCCAGGGCTGCCAGGATGAGGATACTTGTTCTGACAAGAAATGTAAGGGATGCGCTTACTGTCAGAAAACAGGTGGGAGAAATTGAATTTTTAAATATCGGAAATACTGGAAGATTTGACGGCATTGACGTTTCTGAGAAAAAGCTGCTTTCGCCAACGATCATGCTGACAGAGGATGAGATCAAAAATTTAAAAGCGCTTGTTGAGCTTGATCCAAAAACATGTATGCAGCAGGTACCAAACGATGAGCGTAAGCTTGTGAAAGATGTCATCAATACCTTGTAAATGCAGGAAGGAGCGTTGAAATTATGTTAAATGCATTTTTGGTTGCACTTGCCGTTTTTGTTTGTGTCGGTGGAGCAGAGCTGATCGGTTTTACCATGTTGAACCGCCCAATCGTCATTGGCCCGCTGGTGGGCTTATTTCTTGGGGATGTTCAGACCGGCGTCATCATCGGGGCATCGCTTGAGGCGGTATTTATGGGTGTCGTAAATATAGGCGGCGCATCTGCAGCGGAGCCGGGCATAGCGACTGCGGTAGGAACTGCATTTGCCATCATGCTTGGAAAAGGAAGCGAGGTGGCGCTGACGCTCGCCCTTCCCATCGGTATCTTAGGACTTCAGATCAAGACGGCACTATATATCTTTATCGTAGGTATGTTTGCCAAGAAATTTGATCAGCTGGCTGCAGAAGGAAAAGACAAACAGATTGTTGCCTTGCATTATGGATTGTGGACCGTAAACTGGCTTTTGTATTCACTCGTGGCATTCTTTGGCATTCTGTTCGGCTCTGATGCGGTGAGTGCACTGATGGAAGCCATTCCGGATGTGGTTATGAATGGGCTTACGGTATGTGGCGGACTTCTCCCGGCAGTGGGCATGGCTATGCTCATGAAGATGCTCTGGGACAAAAAAATCTGTATCTTTTTCTTCCTTGGATTTGTGCTTTCGGCCTATATGAATCTGCCGCTCATCGCGATTGCCGTGATCGGCGTGATCGTAGCAATAACGGTCGGAATGAACGATTACAGATTCAATCAGTTGGAGACAATGCGTGTGGCAGCACCGGCAGAAACCGGTTCTATCGTGCTTGACAAAGAAGAGGAGGCGTTTTTCGCATGAGTAAATTAACCCAATCCATCCCGGCAGACGAAAGAAAGATGTTGAAAAAGGCGTTCTGGAGATCATTTACGCTGTATGCAGCGGTAAGTCCGGCAAAACAGGGAGCGTCAGGTTTTAGCTATGCACTGATGCCTTTTATCAATAAATTTTACAAGAATGACGAAGAGGGAAGAAAGCAGGCGCTTGTGAGAAGCATGTCGTATTTCAACACAACGATCACATGCTCCACATTTATCATGGGCCTTGTGGCTTCCATGGAGAAAAAGAACAGTGAACAGGCGGATTTTGATGCAAACTCCATCAATGCCGTAAAATCAAGCCTCATGGGACCCTTGGCGGGTATAGGAGATTCGATTTTCTGGGGCGTGCTCAGAGTGATCGCTGCTGGAATCGCCGTTGGCATGGGGATGTCGGGAAATGTGCTGGCGCCGATCATTTTCCTGTTGCTTTTCAATATCCCGTCACTTCTGGTGAAATACTATGGCACATTTTTAGGCTATAAGCTCGGATCAGAATACATTCAGAAGGTGTATGAGAGCGGACTTATGAATATTCTGACAAAGGCTGCAAGTATCGTCGGGCTGATCATGGTTGGCGGAATGACAGCGAGCATGGTGACCTTTCAATCAAGCTTCGAGCTCAACTTAAAGGGCGAGTCCATCCTGAATCTTCAGTCTATGCTGGATCAGATCTTTGTCGGCATCGTGCCGCTTGGTCTTACCT
The DNA here is from genome assembly GCA_963659875.1 of Parolsenella sp. GTDB lineage: Bacteria > Bacillota > Clostridia > Lachnospirales > Lachnospiraceae > Oribacterium. The sequence goes on along the minus strand of CAVKVA010000005.1, from coordinate 73,247 downwards.
TGTTTTGCTATTATCTGCTGAAAAAGAAAAACATCAGCGTTACGGTATTGATCATTGGTGTGATTGTTCTTGGCATTGTACTGTCATTGCTGGGTATTGCATAAAAGGAGTCATGCATAAAATGAAGGATTGGTGGAAGAATTCTGTTGTATACCAGATATATCCGAGGAGCTTTAAGGATGCAAACGGAGATGGATTCGGTGATCTGCAGGGAGTGATAGAGAAACTTGATTATTTAAAGGAGCTGGGAATCGATGTGATTTGGCTAAGCCCGGTATTTGATTCCCCTCAGGATGACAACGGATACGATGTTAGGGACTATAGAAGTATCTATGAGAGCTTCGGCGCCAATGAGGATATGGAGGCACTTATCGAACAGGCGCATTGCAGAGGCATCAAGATCGTGCTTGACCTCGTGGTTAATCATACCTCCGATGAGCATGCATGGTTTGTGGAAAGCAGAAAGTCAAAGGATAATGCCTACAGTGAGTATTATATCTGGAAGGATCCGAAGCCGGATGGAAGTGAGCCGAATAACTGGGGATCCAGCTTTTGCGGAAGTGCATGGGAATATTGCGAGGAAAGAGGACAGTATTACCTGCATTTTTACAGCAAGAAACAACCGGATCTGAATTGGGAAAACGAAAAGGTCAGGGAAGAGGTTTACGATCTGATGCGTTTTTGGATGGAAAAAGGTGCCGATGGCTGGCGTATGGATGTCATTGCATCAATTTCCAAGGATCAGGATTTTCCTGATTATGAAGAAAATGAGCCGGGCAGAAAGTATTATACAGGCAAGTATCACAGCAATGGACCGAGACTGCATGAGTTCCTGCAGGAAATGAATCAGAAAGTACTGTCTCAGTATGATTGCATGACCGTAGGTGAGGCCCCGGGATCAACGCCGGAGGTGGCAAGACTTTTTACGGATCCAAAGCGGCATGAGCTGAATATGATCTTTACATTTGAGCATATGAACATTGACCGCATCCCGGGATCTGTGAACAGAAAATGGGCATTAAAGCCCTTCGACCTACGTGAATTGAAGCGGGTCTTGTCAAACTGGCAGGAAAAACTTGACGGGTACGGCTGGAATGCACTCTATTTTGAAAATCATGATCAGCCACGCATTATATCGCGCTGGGGAAATGATACCACGTACAGAAAGGAGTGCGCAAAGGCGTATGCGACCGTATTGCACGGTATGCAGGGAACGCCCTATATCTACCAGGGTGAAGAAATCGGCATGACAAATGTGCATTTCCGTCTGGATGAATATGAGGATATCGAGGTGCGCAATGCCTACCATGAGCTTGTGGAAATCGGGAAGACAATCTCGGAAGCGGATTTTCAGAAAGCGGTATGGAATAAGAGCCGTGACAATGCCAGAACACCGATGCAATGGGATGACAGTGAGAATGCAGGTTTTACAACAGGAAAGCCATGGTTTAGACTTTCGGACAGGTACCGTGAGATCAATGTAAAGGAAGCACTGGCAGATACGGATTCCATTTTCTATTATTACAAAAAGCTGATCGCGTTAAGACATGCGGAAACCCTTTTGACGGATGGCAGTTATGAACTTATCCTGCCGGATGATCAGCGAATTTTTGCGTACCTCAGAAAGACGGAAAAAGAAACATGGCTGGTTGCCGCCAATATGTCCGAGCAGACCATTTCGGCAGAGCCATTAAAAGCATATGCGCATGCATGCGTGGATATGAAGATCGCAAACTATCCGGACAGAGTTGACCTTGAGGCAGCATTAAGGCCATACGAAGCATTTATGATGAAGGTGGATGTAAACGGACAGTGATAAAAGAAAGAGCGATAGACATGATAAAAGAGAGATACATAATTGCGGTTGACATGGATGGAACTCTTCTGAACAGTAAAGGGAAAATAACAGAGAATACGATGACGACTCTGAAGTCTCTTCTTGAGGCAGGACATTATATTGTGCCTGCCTCAGGAAGGGCTTTTCCTATATTGCCGGAAGAGATCAAAACGCTTTCAGGAATACAGTATGCCGTGCTTGAGAACGGCGCTGTTGTATGGGATTGGAAGAAACAAACGCCGATATCCGTCAGTTTATTGCCGAAGGGGGTGGCACAGAAAATTTTGCAGCAGGTAAAAGCCGAATATCCACAGGAACGATATTACACAGAGCTTATAGCAGGCGGTATGGCTTATGCGGAAGAAAATGACCGGCCATATTATCAGGATGCCACTATAGAGGGGGATTTCGTGGCGTATATGCTGAAAGAGCACACGTTTGTTGCGGGCATACACAACAGAACCGACATCCTGCAAAGGGCGGAGAAAATCAATCTGTATTTCGAAAACAGTGCTGTGTCCGAAGGGATCAAAAAAGAATGGCGAAAAAGAAGCGATGTCGGCGTGACAAGCTCCGTCAGGGGCAATGTAGAATTCATGTCGCCGACGGCCAGTAAGGGAGAGGGGCTTGCAAAACTTAGCGGATTGCTCGGCATAGATAGGAATCATATCATTGCGATCGGTGACAATGAAAATGATGTGGAAATGTTTGACGTGGCAGGCATCTCTGTGGCCATGGGAAATGCTTCTGACGCCATAAAAAACAAAGCAGTCCATGTGACCGAGGATCATGATCACGATGGAGCTGCTGTATTTTTGCAGAAATATTTCAAAATGTTCTAGCGGATGTCCTTTACCGCTGTACCCGGCCGGTTCCCTTGCTCTTGATGAGCTGGAAGACCTCGGCTTCGGAGACATAGTTGATGTCGCCGGGGATGGTGTGCTTGATGGCAGCGGCTGCGGTGCCGAATTCAAGGGCATCGGCGGGGGACATCCTGGAGAGGTACCCGTGCAGAATGCCGGCCACGAAGGCATCTCCGCCGCCAACGCGATCCACGATGTGGAGGTGGTATTCGGCGCTGGTATACAATTTGCCGTCATGGAAGAGTCGTGCCGACCAGCCGTTGTCGGAAGCACTGATGCTGTTCCGCTGGGTGGTGACGATATAGTCCAGATGGTAGAAATCGGCCATCTTGCCGAGCTGTTCCGGACAGATTACATCCTGATAGTCGCAATTCAGGAGATCCAGCTCCGGAACGGAATAGCCCAGACAGTTGAGGGCATCCAGCGGGTTTCCGAAGCAAATGTCGGCATAGTCTATGATCTCGGACAGAAGCTTCTGCTTCTCCGGAATACCGGAGGTCCAGAGCTTGCTGCGGTAGTTCAGATCGAAGGAGACGGTGACATTATGCTCCTTCGCTTTTTTTACGGCTGCAAGAGAGAGGGCACCCGCCTGGGGGCTCAGCACCGGTGTGATGCCGGAGAGATGGAAGAGATCCACGCCGTCGAAGATGGCGTCGAAGTCAAACTCATCGGCGGAGGCCTGGGTGATAGCGGAATCGGCCCGGTCATAGATTACGCTGGAGGGCCGGACGGAAGCGCCGTTTTCCAGGAAGTAGATGCCGAGACGGGAGCCGCCATGGGCGATGTGGGAGCAATCCACACCGAGACCCTGCAGGGAGCGGACGGCGGAGTCGCCGAGGGCATTTGTCGGCACCTTGGTGAGGAAGGCAGAGTCGTTCCCGAACTGAGCGAGAGAGGCGGCAACATTGGCCTCTGCACCGCTGTAGCAAACCTGGAAGTCATCGGCCTGCAGGAATCGCTGGTAGCCCGGAGGCGACAGACGCAGCATGATCTCACCGAGTGTTACTGTTTTTGCCATGAATGAAATGCCTCCTTCCGGGATGTCAATGCTGGCGGGCTGCCTTGGCCAGGGCTGCGGCCTCTGCGGTCAGTCGTGTGATTTCTGCGAAATTGCCTTCCTTGACCAGGGTGCCCTTGACCATCCAGCTGCCGCCGCAGGCGAGGATACGGTCATAGGCGAGATACTCCGACACGTTGGCGGGAGAGATGCCGCCGGTGGGCATGAAGGAAAGCTCAGTGTAGGGAGCCGCTACGGCCTTGATATACTTCAGACCGCCTGCGGGTTCTGCCGGGAAGAACTTGACCACTTTGAGGCCAAGCTCCAGGGCCTGCTCCATGTCACTGGGATTGGAACAGCCCGGGATCATGAGCACGTTCTTTGACTGGCAGTATTTTACGATCCGCGGGTTGAGGCCGGGGCTGACGATGAATTTCGCACCGGCTTCGATGGCCTGGTCAACCTGCTCGGTGGTCAGCACAGTGCCGGCGCCCACCAGCATTTCAGGATAATGCTGTGTCATGAGACGGATGGATTCTGCCGCTGCTGCTGTGCGGAAGGTGACCTCTGCACAGGGGAGACCGCCCTCGGTCAGGGCCTTCGCCAGGGGAAGGGCGTCTTTGGCATCGTCCAGCACCACAACAGGGACAATGCCGGTTTCCTTGATCTGATGATAAAGTTCGTTCATTTCATACCTTCATTTCCAAAATTAAAAGCCGAAAAACTGCGCGGCATTGTCATGGCAGATGTTCTTCACCAGCTGATGGAGATAAGCCGTATCGTTGGGATATTCGCCGTTATCTACCCAGCCCGCAATCTTATTGCAGAGAATTCTGCGGAAGTATTCATGGCGCGGGAAGGAAAGAAAGCTTCTGGAATCCGTCAGCATACCGATGAAAGAAGAGATCAGTCCCACGTCTGCGAGAGTATCCATCTGGTATTCCATGCCGTTCTTGTGATCACAGAACCACCAGGCGCTGCCGAGCTGCAGCTTGCCGCGGATATGTTCTTCATTGCCCTGATAATTACCGGCCATGGTGGCCAGCATAGAGGCATCCTTCGGGTTCAGATAGTACAGCACGGTGCGGGGGAGCTGGTTGTTCTTGTCCATGGCATCCAGGAGACCGGAGAGCTGCGGTGCATAGGAAAAATCATTTTCACTGTCGCAGCCGACATCTACACCCAGCTTCTGGTGAATCCGGGAGGAATTGTTCCGGATGGCACCGATGTGGAACTGCATGCCCAGGCCGTACTTGGCATACATGGCACCAAGCTTTGTGAGTACATAGCCACGGTACATAGCGCCTTCTTCTGTGCTTAAGGCTTCACCGTGAAGGGCCTTCAGGTAAACGTTTTCTACCTGTTCCAGAGAAGCGGGAAGAAAGAAATCCTTCTCGAGGCTGTGGTCAGTGACGCGGCAGCCGTTCTCCACAAAGAAGTCCAGTCGTTTCTGCAAGGCTTCCAGAAGACCGCCAAGGCTTGCGGTATCCACATGGCTCACCTCGGTAAGTTTCGCGACATAAGCGGGGAAAGCGGCATCTTCGATGTCCAGCACCTTTCCTGGACGGAAGGAGGGACGCACAGCAAAGCCGATTTCTTCCTGCTTTCCGGCGAGCTTCTGATGCCACCGGAGATCGTCCACGGGATCATCGGTGGTGCAAAGCACCTCCACTTTCTGCATGCGCAGGAGGTTCTGTACCGAGTATGCCGGAGACTGGAGCTTGGCATTGCACTCGTCCCAGATGGACTTGGCTGTGGCCGGAGACAGTGGTGTGGTGACACCGAAATAGCGCTGCAGCTCCAGGTGGGTCCAGTGGTAGAGGGGATTTCCGATACAGTTCTGGATGGTATCGGCCCAGGCGAGGAATTTCTCATAGGGATCGCCGTCACCGGTGATCAGTGCCTCCGGGACCCCGTTGGCGCGCATAGCGCGCCATTTATAGTGGTCTCCGGACAACCAGACCTCGGTGAGGTTCCGGTAGCAGTGGTCTTCCCAGATCTCCCGGGGATTCAGATGGTTATGGAAGTCAACAATCGGCATATGCTCTGCCGCATTGTGAAACAGATCCTTGGCGGTTTCTGTCTGCAGCAGAAAATCCGCATCCATAAAAGCTTTCATTGCGTCAGCCTCTCCTTATACATACTTCTCAAGGGTTGCCCGGACAGCACCGGCGCCCTGGGTCATCTCTGCAAAGTAAGTGCAGACAGGAAGGGCGAGACCCACCTCGTAAAGGTTTATGCCGAAAATCTTCGTGTTCTCCAGGATGGGACGCAGGGTTGCCTCTGCGGTCTCCGCTGTGCAGGAGCCATCCAGCTTTACGGTGCTGAGGATCGGCTGCAGACTGGATGCCAGCGGATCCGGGCTGATCTGGAAGGCCTGAAGATGGTCATCCATGCCGGTCAGATAGCGGAGCCATCCGGCGAATACCAGCGGGATCATTTTGAGATCTGCGACATTGAGGGTATCGGAAGCCTGATAAGCCTTGATGGTCTCACCATAACGGATGGCCAGCTTCTGCGAGGTATCGGTAGCAATTCTCTGGGGGGTATCCGGCATGAACGGGTTGGGAATCCGGACATTCAGTACGGTATCCAGGAACTCCTTCGGATTCAGAATGCCGGGATCTGTCACAACGGGAAGACCCTCCACATAGCCGAGTCTCTCGACCAGTTTCTTCAGTGCGGCATCCTTCATTTCCTCGGAGATCAGCTTGTAATCCAGCAGGCAGCCGAAGACAGCCAGTGCGGTATGCAGAGGATTCAGACAGGTGCAGACCTTCATGCGCTCCACCTTGTCCACGGTTTCGCGGCTGGTGAAGATGGGACCGCCCTTTTCCAGTGCCGGACGTCCGTTGGGGAAGTCGTCCTCAATCACGAGGTACTCACACTCCTCGGCGTTCACGAAGGGGGCCACATAGGTGTTCTTGCTGGTGATCACCGGCTCCAGGCCCTCTACGCCGTCCTTCTGCAGAAGCTCCTCCACGGAAGCATTGGGACGCGGTGTGATCTTATCGATCATGGTCCAGGGGAAGGATACCTTCTCGGATTCTACATAGGAAAGGAAATCCTGACCGATGCAGCCGTTCTCGGCCCACTTCTGCGCAAAGGTTGTGATGGCCGCCTTCAGCTTGTCGCCGTTGTGGGAGCAGTTGTCCATGCTGACCATAGCGATGGGAAGAGCACCTTCTGCGAAACGGTGGTAGAGAAGAGAGGCCACCTTGCCCATGTAGCTCACCGGCTTTTCCGGACCGGCAGCAAAGTCAACAGCCACATCCTTCAGCGTGTTCCCCTGCGCATCAGTCAGGCAATAGCCCTTTTCAGTGATGGTGAAAGAAGCCATCTGGAGAGAGGGCTTTGCGAAGATCTCCTTTAATCTGCTGTAAGAAGCTGCATCCTCGGTGTTCAGTGCCAGGGATTCCATCACGGAGCCCACCACGGTCTTTTCAATGCTGCCGTCGGCCTTAAAAGTAGCCAGAATAGAGTAGTTGTCATGGGGGTGATTCATCTTCTCGATGATCTCATAGTCATAGCCCTCTGCCACGGTGAGTCCACGATCCAGCGTGCCGTCGTTCAGGAGGTTCTGGACAACATTGGCCTGAAAAGCACGGAAAATGTTGCCGGCGCCGAAGTGGATCCAGAAGGGATTCTCCTTTGTGGCCTTTTCTACTTTTTCGTGATCAAAGGCCGGCAGCGTGTAACCGGCATTTTCCCAGGCAGCTCTGTCCTTCAGTCCCTCATTTGTTAAGTTCATCATGCTCTTACAGCTCCTTTCTCAATGGCTTCCCACAGTCCGTTCAGATATGTTGCGCCGAGGGCTCTGTCATAGAGACCGTATCCCGGCATGGCTACCTCATCCCAGATCATACGGCCGTGGTCGGGACGGATGGGGCCGTCAAAGCCGATCTCATACAGGGCCTTCATGATCTCATACATGTCGAAGGAACCGTCGCTGGAAAGATGAGCGGCCTCCTCGAAATCGGTGGGGGTGTTGAACTTCAGGTTGCGGACATGGGCGAAATGAATGCGGCCCTTCAGGGAACGGATCATATCCGGCAGGTCGTTTTCCAGGTTTGTGCCGTAGGAGCCGGAGCAGAAGGTAACGCCGTTGTGGGGGTTATCCACCATTTCCATCATGCGCAGAATGTTCTTCTTGTTGATGATAATGCGGGGAAGCCCAAATACGCTCCATGCCGGATCATCCGGGTGGATCGCCATGTTGATGTCATACTTGTCGCAAACGGGCATGATGCGCTCCAGGAAGTACTTGAGATTGGCGAAGAGCTTCTCGTCATCCACATCCTTGTACAGGGCAAAGAGCTCCTTGATGTGCTCCATACGCTCCGGCTCCCAGCCCGGCATGATGGTGCCGTTCATATCGGATGCGATGGAAGCGAACATGTTCTCCGGGTCCAGGGCATCAACGGCCTCCTGGGTGTAAGCGAGAACGGTGGAACCGTCCGGACGCTTCCGGGCAAGCTCGGTTCTGGTCCAGTCGAACACGGGCATGAAGTTGTAGCAGACAAGGTGAATGTCTTCTTTTCCGAGGTTCTCGAGCGTCTCGATATAATTGTCGATATAGAGATCACGATCTGCGCTGCCGGTCTTGATGGCATCGTGTACATTGACACTTTCGATACCGGCCACATGAAGACCGCTGGCCTCGACCTCATCCTTCATGGCCCGGATACGCTCACGGCTCCAAACCTCACCGGGAGCTGTGTCATAAAGGGTAGTGATCACACCGGTGACACCGGGGATCTGCCGAATCTGCTTCAGCGTTACTGTGTCAAATTTTGAGCCGTACCATCTCAATGTCATTTCCATATTCGTTTTTCCTTTCTGCTAAACATCCGCGCTTTTGCTGCATCGCATTGATTGTTGATATGCTTATTATAGGCAAAATCACTAAAAAAACGATTGGCGGAGTTGTTGTATACATTGAAAAAATTGCGGTTTGATACTAAAATGCAGGTATCGAGCGGCGAAGAAAAACGGAAGGAGAAAAGCCTATGCGGCGAAAGCTGAACACCCAATTCAATACCAGACAGTACATGCTTTCCAGGGATTTTGAGATCTACTACTACAGTGATCAGTACATGTCGAAGGTGGCGAGCCATACCCATGATTATTATGAAATCTATTTCTTCCTGGAGGGGGATGTGTCCATCGAAATCGGGGAAAAAAAATATCCCCTGAGGCACGGGGATGTGGTGGTGGTGCCGCCGGGACTGTCGCATCATGCGCTGATCCATGACAAAAACGTGCCCTATCGGCGATTTGTGTTCTGGCTGACGGTGGATTATCTGAACCGGCTCATGGAAGAGGCCCAGGCCTATGGCTATCTCATGCAGTTGGTGCGCACCAGGGAGGAATATATCTTCCACAATGATGATATCGTGTTCAATGCACTGCAGACCAAGGTGTTTCATTTACTAGAGGAAATCTATTCGAACCGCTTCGGGAAGGAGGCAAAGATTGCCCTCTGCGTCGGCGACCTGGTGCTGCATCTGAATCGGGTGGTCTATGAGCAGCGTCATGAGCGCAGCGACCAGGAGGAGCAGCGCCTGTCGGAGCGTCTGATTGATTACGTGGAAGCGCATCTGGACGAGGCGTTGTCCCTAGATCGGCTGGCCGGAGAGTTTTTTGTCAGCAAGTATCACATTGCCCATCTTTTCAAGGACAACATGGGCATGCCCATCCATCAGTATATCCTGAAAAAAAGGCTGGAGGCCTGCAAGGAGGCCATTCGGAGCAATGTGAAGATCAGCGAGGCCTATCTGATGTTCGGTTTCAAGGACTATTCCGGCTTTTACAAGGCCTTCAAAAAAGAATACGGTATCTCGCCGAAGGAGTGGCAGGATACCGCATTGCAGGAGACCAGCTTTGCCCGATGACCGTGGCTTACTGTAGGTAATTTTGTTTTCCCGGCAGGCGGAAATAGCGAAGGTGCATCGCGCCGGAGAGAAGCAGCGTCATGAATTCTGCCGCGGGAACGGCAATCCAGGCACCGTTCAGACCCAGGATCTGCGGCAGGATCAGCAGGGCAATGACGATGAACACCAGGGTACGGCTGAAGGAGATCAGCGCGGAGACCATGCCGTTGGAGAGGGCGGTGAAGAAGCCGGAGGAGCAAATGTTGGTGCCGCTGAAGATGAAGTTGAAGGCGAACAGCCGGAAGCCGGCGGAGGCCAGGGCGAAGGTCTGCGGATCCTTGGTGAAAACATTCACGATGGCCGGAGAGAAGAGAACCGCGGCCGCGGTGATCACGAGGGAGGAGAGCAGCACGAAGCGGAAGGAAATTTTGTAAATCCTTCGCAGCTTCTCCCGGTTGCCCGCACCGTACTGGAAGCCGATGAGGGGGCTGATGCCGATGGAAAAGCCCATGAACACCGCATTGAACAGGAATTGCCCGTACAAAAGGATGGTGATGGCCGCCACGCCGTTTTCACCCGCCAGGGACATCATTACCTTATTAAAAAGGAAGGTGATGACAGCGTTGGAGAGCTGGGTGACCATTTCGGAGGAGCCATTGCTGCAGGCTTCCAAAATTTCCCTCACAGAAATGGTAAAGCGGCAGAAATGGAGATCCTGCTTTCCGAAGAGGAAAAAGCAGAGCCCGAAAACCGCGGGGATACACTGGCCGATGCCGGTGGCAAGCGCCGCCCCGGCAATGCCCATCTGACAGGGCACGATCAGCACATAGTCCAGAATGATATTGGCAATGCCGGCGCCGGTCATCAGAAAAAGCCCAAGGCCGGGATGGCCTGCAGTGACGAAAAAGGACTGGAAAAGTCCCTGCAGCATACAGGCCGGTGCAAAGAGCATGGCCGCCCCGAGATATCGGCGGCAATCTGCGAGGAGCACATCGCTGGCACCTAAGAAACGGGAAATGGGGGTCAGCAGCATTTCCGAAAAAACCAGTAGGAGGAAGCTGAGCAGCAGGGTCAGCACCATAAATTCGCTCAGCGCTTCCCTGGCGCGGCCATTCTTCCCTTCGCCAAGATACTTGCTGATGATGGCATTGCCGCCGGTGCCCAGCATGGTGGCGATGGCGATGGCCACGTTGATAACGGGGAATACAATATTCAGGGAGGACAAGGCGTTGCTGCCCAGAAAACGGGAGATGAAAATTCCGTCCACGATGGTATACAGCGACATGAAGACCATCATAATGATGGAGGGCGCGGCAAAGCGCAGAAGTCCTGTCGGGGTGATTTTCTGGTTGATGGAATAACTCATGTATAGCGACTCACTTTCTTTGGGTATCACGCATCATTCTTAGCAGATTTTTCCTTGAAAGAAAAGTAAAATCTATGAAACGCCGGAATGTGCTTGGCAATAAATACATTTCGGGATAGGCTATAGCTATGTTTTTAGAAAGAAGGATAGGATAATGAAGGTGAGCCTCATTTTGCTGGCCTCGGGCTGGAGTCGCCGTCTGGGCCGCAACAAGCTGCTGGAAATGCTCGGAGATCGGCCCCTGGCAGAGTATGCCTTTTCGACAGCCGATCGTTTTTTGTGCCGTTGCCGGGAAAATGCTATTGATATAGAGGGAATACTCGTCACGCGATACCCCGCGGTGGCGGCACTTTTGGGGGAACGAGAGATCCGCGTGGTGGAAAACCCGGACCCGGAGCAGAGCGACAGTGTGAAGCATGGTCTGCAGGCCTGTGCGGAAGATACAGAGGCCTGCCTTTTCATGTCCTGCGATCAGCCCTTCTTATCAGAAGAAAGTTTATGGCAGCTGACAGCGGCCTTTCGCGCGGATCCCACCAGGCCGTATCGGCTTTCCTTCGCCGGGGAAGCGGCCATGCCGGCCATTTTTCCGCGGCGACTGTTCCCGCGGCTGCTGGCGCTCACCGGTGATCGGGGCGGCGGGGCCATTCTGCGGGACCCGGCGGTACATACCGGTCTTGTGGAGGCCGGAAGCGCCCGGGAGCTGATGGACATCGACACAGAGGAGGAACTAGCGGCAGCAGCAGCGTTTCTGCAGGCTGCCGAAGAAGACGGGAACGTTTGAGATCTTCTGCAATTCCCGGGCAATCGTAAGATGCCTTTCGGTAAAATACCAGGTGTTTTCGTTGGCGGTATCCTGTATACAAGCTGTGTTGACGGCAGCGGGCTGGGGATCCAGCTGGTTCAGGAAAATGCAGTCGGCCAGAGCTTCCCGATTGAGCACCTGTCCCAGGGCTGCCGGACTGCTTTCTGCCTGGACAGCCGAGCGCTGCGGTATCGCCGGATGTCTTTCGGGGTGACTTTGCGAAGTTTGCTTGGAAAACGGTGGATCGAGAGCGGCTAGGAGTTCCCGGTATCGTTCCGGACGGTGACAGACCTCGTCCAGCGGCTTTCCGATGCCGGAGGCCCCCACCAGAAGAATACTTTTTTGACTTCCCGGAGGGATCACCGGCTCATGCCCTGCGTGGGCCTTCAGCGGCAGACGGCGGGAGCCGTCTGCTTCCACCAGAATGTAGGGGAAGATTTGAAGAAGAGGGCGAAAATCAGATAGTGCAGGCATGGTAAGTTTCATTTCCGGCGGACAGTTTTGTCCAGCCGGATCTTTTATTTTGGGAAAGCTTCGACTTATTGGTGTCATATGACTGCCCAATACCACGATCCGGTGGCCCGCGGAGAGCATGGCTTCAGATTCCCGGAGAACCCGGGCAAGAAGCGCGGCTTCGGCTTTTGCGCCGAAGACATTATCCTGCTCCATACAAGCGGTATCGATCAGGGGATATTCCGGGAAGGGGAGAAAGTGCGTGGTGGTGGTGAGCAGTACCGGGGCAATGTCGGAAAGCTCTGCCGCCAGGGTGCGAAGAAGCGTGGTTTTGCCGCCGCTGCCGATGACGGAGGTGATGCCCGGACGCACGCCCAGCGCCTGAGAAAAAAGTAATTGCGACATGGTTTTGTTCCTCCCTGCGTGCTACAATACAATTATCTTACGCGAAATTTACGGTGTTGACCATAGAAGAGGAGGAAATCTATGTATCTCGATTGCAAGAAGAAGCCCTGTCCGCAGCCGGTGGTGCTGTCTTTGAAGGCTCTGAAGGAGCTCCCGGCGGGTGATGTGCTAGAGGTGGAAGTGGACAATCAGGCGGCGGTGGAGAATCTGAAGCGGATGGCAACGGAGAAGAAGTGCAGCGTGACGGTAACGGAGAAGGATGGCGCGTTCCTGCTGACCCTGACACCGGAGGGAACTGCGGCAGAAAGTGGAATTCCGGCTGAGCAGGAGGCGAAAAATTACTGTTTGCCCGAGAGTCTGGCGCAGCCTGCCGGTCCCTTTGTGGTGGCTGTCGGCACCAATGAAATGGGGCAGGGAGACCCGCAGCTCGGCAAGGTACTGATCAAGGGCTATCTCTATGCCCTGGCACAGCTTCCGGACGAGCTGCTGCCGCAGGTGATGCTGTTCTTTAATGGCGGCGCGAAGCTGACCATCGAGGATTCCGAGTCCCTGACGGACATCAAGGCCCTAGCGGAGCGCGGCGTGGACATCCGCACCTGCGGCACCTGCCTTGATTTCTACGGTATCAAGGAGAAGCTGGCGGTGGGCATTGTTACCAACATGTATGACATTTGCGAGACCATGGCGAAGGCCGGAAAGTGCGTGCGGATCTGATGATCTATCTGAACCATGCGGCCACTTCGCTGCGGAAGCCGGAGGGCGTGATGACCGCCATGCTGGCAGCTCTGAACTACGGCAATGTGGCTCGGGGTGTGAGCGTATCCTCTCTGTCCATGGCGCGACAGATCACCACGCTGCGGACGAAGCTGGCGGATTTTTTCGGCTTTTCGCATCCGGAGCGGGTGATTTTTACAAAGAATGTGACCGAGGCGCTGAATCTCGTGCTCTTCGGCCTCCTGTCGCCGGGGGATCATGTGATTGCTACGGACCTCGACCACAATGCGGTGCTGCGGCCCCTCTATCTTCTGGAGAAACAGGGGGTGGCGGTGGACTTCGCGGCGGCGGATCGGCAGGGCCGTATTTCCTATGACGCCCTGGAGTCGCTGTTTCGGCCCAATACCTGTGTCCTGGTGTGTACGCATGCCTCGAATCTCACGGGAAACGTACTGGACATTGGGATAATGTCGGCGATGGCCCATAAGCACGGGGCGCTGTTCATCCTGGATGCGGCCCAGACTGCCGGAGAACGACCCATTCATATGGAAGCGGAAGGCATTGACGTGCTCTGCTTCACGGGACATAAGGCATTGATGGGGCCTCAGGGCACCGGTGGTCTGCTGCTGTCGCCCGCTGTTTCGCTTCGTCCGCTGATCTCCGGCGGCACCGGTATTCTTTCCTTTGAGAGGGAGCAGCCTGCGGCTTACCCGGAGCATCTGGAGGCCGGCACACTGAACGGTCCGGGGCTATGCGGCCTGCTGGCGGCGGTGCAGTTTCTGCAGAAAACCGGTGTCGAGACGGTGCAAAAACGTATGCAGCAGCTGACGGCTGACTTTTATGCGGGTGTGCAGGACATCCCGGGCATCACCGTATATGGCGATTTTCAGGGATACCCGGCCTTTGCTGATCATGGTCCCATTGTGAGTCTGAATTTAAACGGCATCGGCTCTGCGGAGTTGGCGGACCTTCTGGCCTCGCATTACGACATCGAGGTACGGGCCGGCGGGCATTGTGCACCCAGGATGCATGAAGCCCTGGGAACCCGGGAAATCGGAGCTGTGCGCTTCAGCTTTGGCTTCTTCACGGAAGACAGTGAGATACAGGCGGCGGTGCAGGCCCTGCGGGAGATCAGTGCTATGGTGAACGCCTAGCGCTGAAAAAGGGAGGAAAAATGCTGGAAAAAAGCGAAAAGCTGGTGGCAGCATTCAACAGCACCCATGATGCGCTGCTTTGCGAGCAGTTGTGTCGGGAGACCGGGGTATCGGGACGACTGATCCCCATACCGACGGATATCACTGCGGACTGCGGACTGTGCTTCATGATGCCGTCGGAAGAGAAGGAAAGCTTTCAGGCGGCGATTGCCGGAAAGCTGACGCCGTCCGGCTATTACATGCGCATGCTGTGGGGATAACGGTTCCGGTGTTTTCTGTGATGAAGGCAATCAATAGATATAACGCAATGAACAGAATCAATCCAATGAATGAAATGAACACAATCAATACGATTGACGCGGCCGATTCGATTGTGCTTGCGATAAGGAGGAGAAAATGCTGATCTATATCAGAGGTGCCGGGGATTTGGCCAGCGGCATTGCGGTGCGGCTGTACCGCGCCGGACTTTCCGTTGTTATGTCGGAGTTGCCGGTGCCAAGTTCCGTGCGGCGTTCGGTCTGTTTTTCGGAGGCTATTCGCCTGGGTGAGGCCAGCGTGGAAGGCATTCTCGCCCGGCGGGCAGAAACAGCGGAAGCGGCGAGAGCCGTGCTGGCGGAAGGCAGCATTGCGGTACTGCCGGACCCGGAGGGCGCGATCTGCCGCAGTCTTCAGCCGGATGCCGAAGTGGATGCCATTCTGGCCAAACGTAACATCGGCACGAAAATGGCGGATGCCCCGGTGGTGATCGGCGTGGGCCCGGGTTTTACTGCCGGTGTGGACTGTCATGCGGTGATCGAGACCAAGCGTGGGCATACATTGGGGCGTGCATTGTATACAGGCTCTGCCATTCCCAACACGGGCGTTCCGGGAAATATCGGGGGATTCACCACGGAGCGGGTGCTGCGGGCGCCGCAGGAGGGGATTTTCCATCCGGAGCGGACCTTCGGCGACCTGGTGAAAAAAGGAGAACAGGTGGCCAATGTGGACGGTATGCCGGTATATGCGGAAATCGACGGCATGGTCCGCGGTATGCTGCAGGACGGCATTTTTGTCAACAAGGGCATGAAGAGCGGCGACATTGACCCCCGGGGCCGGGCAGCGGACTATACGACGGTTTCGGACAAGGCGCTGGCGGTGGGCGGCGGCGTACTGGAGGCCATACTGGGGCTGAGCGGCGCATTGCGCGCTTAATGGCGCGAAGACCCGGATCAGATAAGAGTAGGAGAAAAGCGGTAATATGGAAGAAAAGGAACGGGAACAATATGAGAAGCTGGTGCTGACACCGATTCGTACCTTGATTCCCATGTTGGCCTGGCCAACAGTGCTCAGCATGATGATCAGTATGATTTACAATCTGGTGGATGCTTTTTTTGTGGGACGTCTTGGTACCAGCGCCAGTGCAGCCATCGGTGTGGTTATGAGTCTGCAGACCATCTTTCAAGCGGTGGGCTTCATGTTCGGGCACGGTTCCGGCACCATCATCAGCCGGAAGCTGGGCCAGGGAGAGCGCGAAGATGCAAGCCGCTATCTTTCCGGTGCCTTGAAGACCGGTCTGCTGGCGAGTCTCGTCCTGGTGCTTCTGGGCTTCCTCTTCTTGACGCCTTTGATGCGTTTCATGGGCTCCAGCGATACGATTCTTCCCTATGCGAAAAATTATGCGGCCTTTATTCTGCTTTGCGGCCCCGCCATGGTGGGCAGCTGTGTCCTGAACAACGTGATGCGCTATGAAGGAAAGGCGTTTTTTGCCATGCTGGGTCTGGTTTCCGGCGGTGTGCTGAACATGCTGGGAGATCCCTTCTTCATGTTTGGCTTCCACATGGGAATCACCGGCGCGGGGCTTTCCACAGCGCTTTCACAGTATGTGAGCTTTTTCATCCTTTTGTATATGTTCCTGTCCCATAAGACGGTTTGCCGTATTGATTTTCGGAAGAGTCATCTGGCGGTGCCGGAGCTTCTGCACATTTTGCAGAACGGCTTCCCCAGTCTGATCCGGCAGTCGCTTAACGGTATTTCTACGATGGTACTGAACAATGCGGCGCTTCCCTACGGCGATGCCGCCATTGCGGCCATGTCTATTGCAGGCAGAGTCATGATGTTCATTGCTTCTGTCATGGTGGGCATCGGACAGGGCTTTCAGCCGGTGGCGGCCTACAACTACGGCGCAGAGAAGTTCAAACGGATTCGGGAGGCCTTTTTCTTCGCCTTCCGGACAGGTGAGCTGGTGCTCTGCATTCTGGCCGTGATCGGCTTCCTGTTCCCGTCACAGATTGTCGCGGTATTCCGGGATGATCCGGAGGTTATCCGCATCGGTGTGCCGGCGGTGCGCTGCATGTGCATCGCGGCGGCCATCCAGCCCACCGGCGTCCTCGGCAACATGCTGTTCCAGAGCATCGGTGAGAGCAAAACGGCCTCCTTCCTGGCGATGCTCCGGAGCGGTCTCTATTACATTCCGCTGGTGTTTCTCTTGCCCCGTGCCTTCGGCATTTTCGGCATCCAGTCGGCCCAGATGCTGGCGGATATCCTGACGCTGTTGACCACAATTCCCTTCCTGATCCGTTTCTTCCGGAAGCTTCCCAATGAAAACCGGGAAACCGTCACGGACAGGCTGTACCGGGGAGAAAATATAGATTGACTTTAACCTCGAACTTAATGTTACACTGCTGTCAATGGGAGGGCTTCGGGGCCTCCCTTGACAAAGAGGAGATATGTGTTAGAATGCAGCGCATATATGTTTGTGAGGTCTTGAGGCTATGAATTTACAGGAGTTTTTTCAGGAGAATCCGAAGGTGGCGCTGGCGTTTTCCGGCGGCGTGGATTCTTCTTATCTGTTATATGCGGCGATGAAATACGGCGCGGATGTGAAGGCGTACTATGTGAAGGCGCTGTTTCAGCCACAGTTTGAGATGGATGATGCCATGCGTCTGGCAGAGCAGCTGAAGGCACCGGTGCGGGTGCTCCGGGCAGATGTGCTTTCGGATCCCGTTGTGGTGTCCAATCCGGCCAACCGCTGCTATTACTGCAAAAAGGTCATCTTTAACATGATCATGAAGGCGGCGGCCGAGGATGGGTATACGGTTCTGCTGGATGGCACCAATGCTTCGGATGATGCAGGCGACCGGCCGGGCATGAAGGCACTGCAGGAGCTTAAGGTGAAATCTCCTCTTCGGGAGTGCGGACTGACGAAAACGGAAATCCGAAGACTGTCGAAAGAAGGCGGACTTTTCACCTGGGACAAGCCCTCCTATGCCTGTCTGGCCACCCGCATCCCCACCGGCTGCGAAATCACGGCAGAGAAGCTGCAGAAGACGGAGGCCGCGGAGAATTTCCTGTTCTCCCTGGGCTTCAGTGATTTTCGTGTGCGTATGATGCCGAGCGGTGCGGCGAAGCTGCAGATGTGCGCCGCACAGCTTCCGCTGCTGATGGAAAAGCGGGAGGAAGTGCTGTCTGCATTGAAGGAGAGTTACCCGGCGGTCCTTCTGGATCTGGAGGTACGGGGATGAACAGTGAGATTCGAAAGACACTGGAAGCCGTGAAGAACGGTACGTTATCTGTGGATGATGCACTGCTGTCCCTGAAAAAAGAACCCTTTGCGGACATCGGATATGCCAAGGTGGATCTGCACCGGGGCGTTCGGCAGGGTGCGGCAGAAGTGATCTACGGTGCCGGGAAGACTGCGGAGCAGATGCTGGGCATCATCGGGACGATGCTGAAAAACGGCGTACAGACGATACTGATCACCCGGCTTTCTATGGAAAAGGCAGAGACTCTACTGCAGGCGTACCCGGATATGGCGTATCGTAGGGATGCGCAGATTGCCAGCATCGGGGCCTTTCCGACCGCGGACGGACTGGGAAAAATCGTGGTGGCCACTGCCGGGACTTCGGACATACCGGTGGCGGAGGAAGCGGCACTGACCGCGGAAGCCCACGGCAATGAGGTGCTGCGTCTGTATGACGTGGGCGTTGCCGGACTGCATCGGCTGCTGGCCCATATGGACGAGATCATGAGTGCTTCGGTCATCATCGCCATTGCTGGGATGGAAGGGGCTTTAGCCAGTGTCATCGGCGGTCTCGCGGACTGCCCGGTGATTGCGGTTCCCACCAGCGTGGGATACGGCGCCTCCTTCGGGGGTGTATCGGCCCTTTTGTCCATGCTGAATTCCTGTGCCAGCGGTGTATCTGTGGTGAATATCGACAATGGATTCGGCGCCGGCTATCTGGCCCATATGATTAACCATATGAGCAGCGCAAAAACGAAAGCAGAGCAATAAAGAGGCAGTGTGAGATGAAGACATTATATTTAGAATGCAGCATGGGCGCTGCCGGAGATATGCTGACAGCGGCGCTGCTGGAACTGGTGCCGGATCCAGACGCTGCTGTGGCGGAGCTGAATGCCCTGGGTATTCCCGGGGTGACCTTCCAAAAGGAAGCCGTAAGCAAATGCGGTATCGGCGGTACCCACGTGACGGTGCTGGTGCATGGAGAGGAAGAGTCCGAGGAGATGTTTCAACATCACGGACATGTACATGTTGTCGGAGAGGGGGAGCATCATCATGAAGAAGCGCATCATCACAGCGGCCTTCATGATATCCGGCATATTGTGCGGGATCATCTGCAGCTTCCGGAGGCGGTGCAGCAGGATGTGCTGGCGGTGTACGATATACTGGCAGAGGCCGAGAGTCATGCCCACGGAGTCCCGGTGACGGAGATCCACTTCCATGAGGTGGGCACCATGGATGCCATCGCGGACATTACGGCGGTATGCTTTCTGATGCATCGCATCGCGCCGGCGCAGGTGATTGTTTCGCCGGTGCATGTGGGCAGCGGTCATGTGCACTGTGCCCATGGCATTCTGCCGGTTCCGGCACCGGCAACCGCGTATATTTTACAGGGTATTCCCATGTACAGCGGTGCGGTGCAGGGAGAGCTGTGCACGCCGACGGGGGCAGCGCTTCTAAAACATTTTGCCACCCGCTTCGGAGATATGCCGGTCATGCGAACAGAAAAAATCGGCTATGGCATGGGCAAAAAGGACTTTCCGCAGGCAAACTGCATCCGTGTTATGCTGGGAGAGACGGAAGATGGCGGTGACCGGGTCCTGGCGCTTTCCTGTAATGTGGATGACATGACGGCGGAGGATCTGGGCTTTGCGATGGAGGTTCTTCTCGCGGCCGGCGCACTGGAGGTGTATACAGTGCCGGTGGGGATGAAGAAGTCCAGACCGGGCACGATTTTAAGTATGCTGTGCCGGGAAGCGGACAGAGAGAGGCTGCTGCAGCTCATGTTCCGGCAGACCAGTACCATCGGCGTGCGGGAAACGATCTGCAGGCGGTATACATTAACACGCCATTTTGAAAGAGTGGAAACGTCCTATGGAGAGGTACAGAAAAAAGTCTCCTCCGGCTATGGCGTGACCCGGGAAAAATACGAGTATGAGGATCTTGCGCGGATCGCCAGGGAGCAGAACCTGTCTTTGGACGAGGTGCGTAAGCATCTGTAGACGGGGCAGTGCAGAGGGCAGCAGGTGTTAGCAGGCAACAGGAGAACAGGAGCAGTGCAGGAGCAGAAGAATCAGGATGTCATATTGGAAAGCCTTACCTCCTACTGGACGGAACGGGCGAAGAGCTACAGTGCGCAAAACATTGCAGAAATGAATGACGGCCGTCGGGAGGCCTGGCGGGAACTGATTCTTTCTCATGCGCCGAAAAAAGACGTACTGCGGATCCTGGACGTCGGCACCGGACCGGGCTTTTTCGCCATCAATCTGGCGTTGGCCGGGCACGAGGTGACGGCAGTGGACGTGACGGCGGAAATGCTTGCGTATGCAAAGTGCAATGCAGAAAGCTATGGCGCAAGGGTGGAATTTGTGCTGCATCGCGGGGAATCGCTGCCCTTTGCGGATGCCTCCTTTGATCTCGTCGTCAGCCGCAATGTGCTCTGGAATCTGGAATATCCCGACGCGGCCCTGGCAGAATGGGGCAGAGTCCTGGCACCCGGGGGACGCATGGTCTACTTTGATGCCAACTGGTATCTCTATCTTTATGATGAAGATCTGCGCGCGCGGAAGAAGGCAGCGGAAGCGGCTTTTCGTGCTAAGTATCCGATTCACAATTATGCGGGAGATATGCCGAAGACACGGATACGGGAGCTGGAGAAGACGGCGTACCATCTGCCGCTTTCCAAAGAGAAGCGTCCGGCATGGGATCAGAAAATTCTGGAAAAGCTGGGAATGAAAATGCTTGCGGTCATAGAGGACATCGGCCCCGGTGTACAGGATCCCATGGATTGGGAACGGGACCAGCCGATGCATACCTTTATGGTCTGTGCGGAGAAGGAGTGAGTATGCCGGATGTGTTTCGCTATACCGTGAGACGCTTGGTTTCTCTGCTCCCGGTGCTGTTCGGCGTCACGATTCTGACCTACGGAATCATGTATCTCTCGCCGCAGGATCCGGTCGAAGTGATGCTTCAGGGACAGGGGACGGCACCGACGCCGGAGGTGGTGCAGGCCATGCGGCACCAGCTGGGACTGGACCGGCCATTTCTTCTCCAGTACCTGGACTGGCTCGGCAAATTCCTGCGTGGGGATATGGGCGTTTCCTACGTGGATGGTACTTCCGTGGCGAAAAAACTGGCAGCGGCGCTGCCGAATACACTGATATTGACGGCAACGTCCGTTGTGACTACGGTGCTGCTTTCGGTGCCGTTAGGGATACTGACAGCGGTAAAACAGGGAAAACCGACGGATTTCATCATCCGTCTTTTTTGCTTTATCGGAAACAGCCTGCCCAATTTCATCGTGTCCCTATTGCTTCTGTATGCGCTTTCTCTGAAGCTGGGCTGGTTCCCCGTTTTGTCCAATGGATCCTGGGACAGTCTGGTGTTGCCGACATTGGCGCTGGCCATCCCCATGACCGGAAAATACATCCGACAGGTACGGTCCGCGGTGCTGGAACAGTTGGGAAAACCCTATGTGGACGGCGCCAGATCCCGGGGACTCTCCCCCGGCGTCATCCTGTTTTCCTACGTGCTCCGCAATGCCATGAGCACCATCATTACCCTGATGGCCATGTCCGTGGGCTCGCTCCTGGGCGGAACGGCGGCCATTGAAATGATTTTTTCGCTGCCGGGGATGGGGTACATGGTAAGCAGTGCAGTGCTCGCCAGGGATTATCCGGTGATCCAGGCCTTTGTGGTCTGCATGAGTCTGATTTATGTGCTGATCAACCTCTTGACGGATCTTTTCTATGTCTATATGGATCCCAGGATGCGTACCGGGGTGGGGGTAATGTCTTGAGTACGGAGATGCGGGCAAAACGGAGGATGTGGGTTCTTCTACTGTTGTTTAGCGGCTTATGTCTTTTTAGCCTGCTTGCACCGAAGCTGGCATGCCATGATGCGGAGCTGGTGAATCTTTTGGTTGCGAAACGGCCGCCGGATCGGGAGTACATCATGGGGACGGACGGACTGGGACGCTGTATTTTCTCCCGGATTCTAACCGGTGCCTACAGCTCTGTGTTTGCCTCGCTTCTGATCGTTGCGCTATCCATGCTGCTGGGCTGCACCGTGGGACTCATCAGCGGCTATGCCGGGGGACTCGCGGATGAGCTCATCATGCGGGTCGTAGACATTTTCCTGGCATTCCCCGGCATTGTTCTATCCATTGCGGTGGCAGGCATACTGGGACCGGGACTGGGGAACGGCATCATTGCGCTGACGGCAACGGGCTGGACGCAGTACGCGCGCCTGACCCGCAGCTATGTGTTGTCGATCCGCAGAGAGAATTACGTGAAAGCGGCGATTTTGAACGGACAGAGCAGTTGGTCGATTCTCATGCGTCATGTCCTGCCCAATGCCCTTCGTCCGGTTATCGTGACAGCTACGTTGCATTTGAGCAGCGCTTTGCTGGGCATTTCCGGTTTGAGTTTTCTGGGGCTGGGTTCGTCCACGGCGGAATGGGGAAGCATGCTTTCGGAGGGACGCGGTTTGCTACAGCAGTGCCCCTGGGTGATCTTTTTTCCGGCCATGGCCATTTTTCTGGTGACGGTATTGTTCAATCTTCTGGGCGACAGTGTGCGCGCAGTGCTAGATCCGGGGAATAAACGTAAGATCGGGGATCGATGAGGAGTGGAATGAAGAAGGCGTTACTAGGATTTTTGACGGTTGTGGCCGTACTGAGCCTTGTCGGCTGCGGTAGCGGGGAAAAGAGATCTGCCGCTTCCGGCAGTGGGGAAACACAGGAGGCTGCGGCGGAGAGCCGCTTCGTTTTCGGTGATTATGTCGGATCGGTGGATCCGGCATCCGGTGCTTATGCCTGGGTGGGCATGCGCGTCGGTGTGATGGAATCGCTGTTTCGACTGGATGAAAATCTGAATGTGGAAAAAAATCTGGTCAGGGACTATGCGGTTTCTGAAGATGGTTTGACCTGGACCATAGCGCTTGCGGACGGTATCCAATTTCAGAACGGAAATCCCATGGATGCAGAAGCGGTGAAGGCCTCTTTGGAACGGGTTTGTTCTCTGCAAAGCCGTGCAGACAAGGAATTGAACATTGCTTCTATGGAGGCAGAAGGAAATACATTAAAGATCACGACCCGGGAGCCCAATCCGACTTTGCCGAACTGCCTGTGTGACCCCTATGCCGGCATTGTAGATGTGAAGAGTCTGGACGCGCAGGGGAAGGCTACCATAGGCACCGGGCCGTTCCGTCTGACGGAATACGTGGAGAATACGCGGATGGAGCTGGAGGCTTTTGATGGATATTGGGGCGGGAAACCGGCCAGCAGTCACCTCACGATTCGTTCCATCAATGATCTGGACGCTTCGAGTCTGGCGCTGCAAAAAGGAGAATTGGACGCCTGCTACGGGATTTCCTATGATGCCCGGGATTTATTTGACGGCACGAAGGGGTTCCGGATTTCTCAGGCCGCCACTTCTCGTGTATACAAGCTGTACTTTAATCTGGAGCACGCGTTTACCGGAGATCCCGCGTTCCGAAAGGCCGTCTGCATGGCCGTGGACCGGGAAAGCTATGCCAATGTGCTGGTGAACGGCGCGGGGACGCCGACGAAGGCCACATTTCCGGCGACATCGAGCTTCAGTGATGAAACGGCCTTAAGCAATGTGCCGGATTTTGACATGGAAGGCGCCAGGATGCTGTTGGCAGAAAACGGTTACGTGGATTCCGACGGCGACGGCATTCTGGACAAGGATGGCGAAAAGGTATCGCTGCAGATCATTACCTATGGGCGCAGCGGTCTTATGCAAACCAGTCAGGCCCTGCAGTCGGCGCTGCGGCAGCTGGGAATGGAGGTGAGTCTCGAGGAGTTGGAGAGCACCGAGGATCGTGGCCATGCGGGTACTTTTGACATCAGTGTGTATGCCGAGGTGACACTCCCCACGGGGGATCCCTATTCTTATCTGCTGAACAACTACGGCACCGGCGGTGTTGAAAATTTCGGAAGATATTCCAACACCGAGGTGGACGAATTGCTGACAGAGCTGGCGGTTACCTTCGATACCGGAGAAAGGGCGGCACTGGCAAAGCAGATCGATGCGATTGTTCTGAACGACAATGCCTATTGCAATCTGTTTCATCTGAATATGTATATGGCAATGAAGGATACGGTGGAGGGACTGGTGCAGTCCCCGGTGGATTATTACCATATCACGGGAGAGACCTGTGTGAAGTGAGGAAAACATGGCATTGTTGGAACTGAAAAATCTGTCGGTGCGGTATCCGGATGGAAGGGATGCGGTACTGCAGGACGTTGACCTTGCGCTTCATGCCGGTGAGATCACCTGTGTGATCGGCGAAAGCGGCTGCGGAAAGAGTACATTGTTTCATGCTGTCCTGCAGCTTCCCGGACGGGTAAGGATCACAGGGGGCAGCGTGGCGTTTGCCGGGAAAAACCTGCAGAACCTATCTCTGCGGGAACTGCAGGAAATTCGCGGCACCGGCATTGGCGCCGTCTTTCAGGAGCCGGGTGCTTCCCTGGATCCCATCCGTAAAATTCACCGGCAGTTTTATGACGTATTGCATGCCCATGACAGAGGTATCCGAAAGGCAGAGGCCCGCAGCCGAGCAGCCGTGCTCCTCCGCAGCATGGAGTTTGCGGATCCGGACCGCATATTGGACAGCTGTCCGGTACAGCTGTCCGGCGGTATGAACCAGCGGGTGGCCATTGCGTTGGCAATGGTGCTGGAGCCCAAACTTCTCCTTGCGGATGAACCCACCAGTGCCTTGGATGTGACGACACAGGCGCAGGTACTGCGGGAGCTTTTGATGCTGCGGGAGCGGTATGGCACCGCCATGCTGCTCATCACCCATAACATGGGCGTGGTGGCGAAAATGGCGGACCGGGTCGCGGTGCTGCAGGGGGGCCGGATTGTGGAGTACGGCAGCAGAAGAGAAGTGCTGGGGCAGCCGCGTCATCCATATACCAGAGAACTGCTGGCGGCGGTTCCGCGACTGGTGGGCGCTAATGCAACAGGCTTTTTACAGCGGGAGGCACTGAATGCAGGAAACCATTCTTGATGTGCAGCATGTGACAAAGGCATTTCATGAGCCGAGGGGACGATTTGTTGCGGTCAGCGATGTTTCTCTTTACGTTCGGGCGGGAGAATGTGTCGGTATCGTGGGAGAGAGCGGCTCCGGCAAATCCACATTGGCCCATGTGATCACGCATTTGATGGAGCCGGACAGCGGCGCGGTGTTTCTGTGCGGGACCGAGATGACGCGGGCGAAGGGGGCAGTCCTACGGGCGGCTTACCGAAACGTAAAAATGATTTTTCAGGAACCGCGCGCTTCTTTCGACCCGCGGCTGACGCTGGGCGCAAGCATTTGCGAAGCCCTGAAGCCGGTCATGCCCGGAAGGGAAGCCCGCAGGGCAGAAGCGAAACGACTTCTTCGGGAGGTCGGTCTTGCCGAAAGCTTTTATCAGGCCTATCCGGGACAGGTCAGCGGAGGCGAATGTCAGCGAGCCGCCATTGCCCGGGCATTGGCCCAGAAACCGCGGCTTCTGATCTGCGATGAGGCAACATCTGCGCTGGATGTGTCTGTGCAGGCCAGGATCATAGACCTATTGAACCGCATCCGAAGAGAGGAGAAGCTGTCGATCCTGTTCATTTCCCATGATCTCGCTTTGGTCAGCGGCTTTTGCGAGCGCATGTACGTCCTTAGCGGCGGCAGGATCGTGGAAGCGGGGGAGACGGCGCAGGTGATAGGAAAACCGCAGCAGGAATATACGCGGAAGTTGATGGCTTCCGTGCTGTAAAATCATGAAATGAAGGGAGACGGGAATTTTCGATGCTGACACAGGAACAGATCAATGCGGACTGGACAGAGCGGTCCGATAATTATAACGATTATGTGGAGGCGGAGTTTGCCACGGAACGTCCGCACAAGTGGCTGAAACGGATTGAAGCCATGGCACCTTCGAACCGCCCGCTGCGCATCCTGGATGCCGGATGCGGTCCGGGATTTTTTTCGATTCTTCTTTCCATGGCAGGACACAAGGTGACGGGCATTGACGGTTCCGCAGGGATGCTTGCGCATGCCGAAAGAAATGCGGCGCGCTATGGTGTATCTCCGGAACTTCTGCAGGGCGATTTCGGCGCCCTTCCTTTCCCGGATGAAAGCTTTGATCTCGTGGTCAGCCGGAATGTGACCCACATTATCCGGGAACATCTGAAGGTCTATGGGGAGTGGCTGCGGGTGCTGAAGCCGGGTGGGGTGCTATTGATTTTTGATGCAAACTGGCATCTTCCGTATCAGACGGGGCCTATCCGGGAGGAGGCCATCCGACGGGAACGGGAGGGCCTGAAAAAGTACGGACGGGGCTATACCCATGACGGCTCCTATGAATATATTGACAGTGCACTGGATCCGGAAAATTATCGGGTATTCGGCCGGGCCCAGCGCCCGGATTTTGACATCGGGGTTTTACGGCAGCTGCCGTGCCGGAACATATCCTTTGAACGCAATGTGACAGAAGAACTCTGGAGCGAGCGGGAAAAATTCTTCTATGCGGCAACACCGCTGTTTATGCTGCGGGCGGAGAAAAATACCATCTAAAAAGGCGGTTTCGGACCTCTTGGAAGAGGCCTGGATTGCTGCTTGCTCCGGATAGGATTTCGATGCTATAGTATTTCTTGTTATGACGATTTTAGAGGAGTAGGGAAGTATATTAGATGAGAAGAAAAGTAAAATGCAGTGCACTGGCCGCCATCCTGTCGCTGACACTGACGACTCCGGCCTTCGCAGACGGCACGTTTGCGGCAAAGACCTATGTGAACGGCATTAAGCTGGACGGTTATACGGCAGCAGCGGCGAAACAGTACCTTGAGGGAGAATTTTCACAGAACTATACGATGTCCATTAAGTTCCGGAATGGTACAACAGAAAGCATCCAGGGCTCTGACATTGGTTTCAAGCTGAGCGCACCCAACAACCTGGAGACCATTTTGGCAGGGCAGAGCGGTCAGACAGAGGGTGCTGCCGGAGGATATACAGGGGATGGTATGAGTGCAACATTCGATGAGGCAGCCCTTCGGAATGTTCTGTCGAATTTAAACAGCGTTAAGAATGCAAAGAAAACGGAAAATGCCTACATTAGCGCAACAAAGCCCTACAAGATCGTTCCGGAGGTGCAGGGAAATTCCTATGACATGGATAAGCTCATCTATGTGGTGAAGTGTTCCCTCAACAGCGGTCTGCAGTCCATTGATCTCAATAATTATGACGTTCTGGATACCATTACGGTGCGGAGTGGGGATCTGCAGGAGACGCTGAAACGGCTCAATCAGGTAGGTGATCTTTCTGTGACACTCAATGTTCTTGGACATAAGGAAACCGTGGACAGCAGCAAGATCACGGACTGGATGACGGGCGTGGTGAATGGAAAGCTGACGCTGGATCAGGGCAAAGTGGCGGCCTATGTGGCGGAAATTGCGAACCGTTATGACGATGCCGGAAATACCCAGACCTTCCATTCGGCATCCGGAAAGGATGTGGTCATGTCTACCACCTATGGCGTGCACATTGACCAGGCGGCGACCGTGACAGCGCTGACAGAAGCCATTGCCGCTTTGCAGACGACGGAGATTGAGCCGGTATATAGCTGTAAGCCGGTGCAGTATGATATGCCGCAGTTCGGCAACACCTTTGTGGAGGTAGACATTACCCTGCAGCACGTGTATTTCTACCAGGATACGCAGTGTGTCTGGGATTCCGACTGTGTGACCGGTCTTGCCACGGATCCGGAAAGAGCGACGCCCACAGGCGTCTATTCTCTCACCTACAAGCAGAAGGATAGGGTATTGCGGGGCAAGATGGTGAACGGCAAGTATTCCTACGAAAGTCCTGTGTCCTACTGGATGCCCTTTAACGGTGGTATCGGACTTCACGACGCCACATGGCGCAGTAAGTTCGGCGGCAGCATCTACCAGAGCAGCGGCAGCCACGGCTGCATCAACCTGCCAAAAGACAAAGCGGCGGCATTGTACAATTTGATCAACAAAGGTACCGTTGTGGTGGTGCATTATTAAAAACAAAGTAGCTGTAATGCAAAAGGGGCTTGGCGCAAACCTGCGCTGAGCTCCTTTTTGCGTATTATGACCGAATAATGCATGCCGTGCTTCTTTGTGCCGCGGGAAGAGATGGTGTAGTCACAGGAACGGCATTCCATTCCAATAAGTTGTTCGAGTCGATGAAAATATATCGTTTTACTTTGTATCGAAAAAAATGCATAGTAAAGATAATGAAAAAAGCCAAAAAAACAGCGGGGATTTGTGAGAGGTGCACAATTCGAAACGGTTTTTTCAAGGCGCAGAATAGGTAAATCAAAAAGGAGTGATTATGGGATTGCAGGTGATAGCACTGTTGTTTCTGATCGGAGCCATCGTTTTGGGCTTTACGAAGAAAATGAATGTTGGCGTGGTGTGTTTGGGTTTGGCATTGATTCTGGGTAAAATCGGCGGTATGTCGGCAGGAGATATTTATAAGGGCTTCCCTTACAAGCTTTTCGCCACACTGCTGGGGACCATGCTGTTCTTCAGCTTACTGCAGCAAAATGGAACGTTGGAGAAGATTTCTAAGTGGCTGATCGGTCTCTGTGGAAAGAATACATTTCTGGTGCCGATCATTGTCTATGTTGTCAGTTTTGGATTGTCGGCAGCGGGGCCGGGAGCCATCAGTGTGCAGTCTGTGACCGTGATTTTTGCGGTTTCTCTGGCCGTTCAAATGTCGGTGAGCCCGATCCTGATGGGAATTATGGCGATTCTTGGTGCGGTAGGCGGATCGGCTTCACCGATTGCGCTGACCGGCATTATCGTGGGTGATCTGCTGACGGAAATGGGTATTGAAGGCTTGTCCAATCAAATTTTTGCGGGCGTGGCGCTCTCTAATTTGATTTGTGCAGTTGTTATGTATATTGCACTGGGAGGGTATCGTTTCCGTGCAGCATCACAGGAGAAAGAGGATAGAAAGCAGTCTTTTGACACAAGTCAGAAAATCAGTCTGGCTGCCTTGCTGGTCATGGTGGTTCTGGTTGTGGGATTTTCCTATGATGTAGGACTGACTTGCTTTACCCTTTCTCTGATCTTGATGTTCCTTGGCGCTGCCAATGAAAAAACAGCATTAAAGATGATTCCTTGGAGCGTTCTGATCTTGATTGCCGGTGTCAACGTTCTTATGAACATTACCCAGACAATGGGCGGCATAGATCTTTTGTCGTCCCTCCTCGCAAAATTTATGAGCAGCCGAACAGCGGCGCCGATTATGGGAGCCACCGGCGGCATCATGTCCTGGTTCTCCAGTGCCAATGGCGTGGTGTTCCCCACATTGATTCCTGCAGTACCGGATATTGCAGAGCAGGTTGGCGGCGTGTCCATTGTGCAGATGGTTACGTCAATTGTGTGCAGTGCAACGGTCGCAGGTATCAGTCCGTTGTCCACGGGCGGCAGCTTGATTATGGCCAGCTATGCACAGGAAAGCGGCTGCGATGAAAAGGAACAGCAAAGAATGTTCGGTAAATTGTTCATGCTTTCGGCGTCTGTGGTGGCAATCGTATTTTTGCTTAGTTTTGCAGGTGTGCTTGGATTTTTAGGAGGTAAATGATGGCGATGTACGCATATGTTGGCTGCCGTACCACAAAAGAGCGGAAGGCAAGAGGTAAGGGGATTCGTGTCTATGAGATCAGGAACGGTGAGTGGGTGCTGAAGCAAATTGCCGAGGGGCAGGTGAATCCGTCCTATCTGTGTTTGAATCAAAAGCAGGATCGTCTATATGCTATTCACGGAGATTTTTCAGAGGTTAGCGCTTACCGGGTGGCAGAAGACGGTACCATTTGTTACTTGAATACCACAGAAACCCATGGTACCAATCCGGTGCATCTTACACTGGATCAGGGCGGTAAGTGGCTGTTTGTGGCCAATTTGCAGACCGGTGGTGTGTCTGTGATCCCGGTTGAAAGTGATGGACGGCTGGGGAGAATCAAAGAATTGAAGTTTATTTCCGGAAACGGTGGTCCCGGCTACATTTCCCATCCCCATCAGGTGTGTCTGGATCGGAGCGGTAAATGGCTGCTGGTTCCTTCTCAGGGGCGGCTGCAAGGTGTAGGAAAAATCACGGTGTTCCGAGTGGATGCTGAAGCCGGAGATCTGAAGGAAAGCTTTGTGATCCGCGGAAGAAGCGGATCAGAACCCAGACACTGTGTATTCCATCCGAACAATCACTTCTGCTATTGTTTGAATGAAAAAGACAGCACGGTGGCCTGCTATTACTTTGATGCGGAAGAGGGCACACTGACGTTACGACAGATTCTCAGTACGCTGCCGGAGGATTATGCGGGAGATGGTTGGGCCAGTGCTATCGAGATTGCCGCCGACGGGAAAACATTGTACCTGTCCAACCGAAAGCATGACAGTGTGACGGTATTTCAGTTGAATCAGGAAGATGGACATATGCGTTATATGCAGAACATCGGAACCCATGGAGAACAACCACGCTTTATCACGATGCATCCGGATGGAACACAGCTTCTGGCGGCAAATGAGCTGACAGACAATATTTGCCTTATGGATGTCGATCCGGCAACAGGAAAGCTGAGCTACAATAAAACAGAGATTGCGGCAGAAAGTCCGGTATGTGTGATTTTTCGCTGCTGAGACAATGAAGGGAAATATCCCCGGTGCGGTAAACCGCATCGGGGATATTTTGCGCAAACAGACCAATTTGCTGTCGCGAAACAGTGCCTTATGTCTTATAATGGTGCTTACATCAGAGGCGTTGGCAGTAGGGGATAGGGCAGCGAAGGAAATCATGGAAAAAGCAGGAAGCTATTATTACGATCAACTGAATAAGGAGCAGCAGAAGGTCTATTTCGCCATCAAAGAGGGGCTTTTGTCGCAAGCATTGTCCTTTCCCGTGCTGCGGCTGGAGCGGAAAGAGATCAGCGATATTTATTTTATGGTCAGGATGGACAATCCCATGATCTTCTGGTCGGTGACATTTAAATATCGTTACTATGAAAATTCCACTTATGTGGAGCTGATCCCAGAGTATCTTTTTGCAAAGGATAAAATTAAAGAGCACCGGCAGGCTATGGAAGCCCGAGTAAAGAAGCTGGCCCGACTGGCGGAAAAGCTGGACGAAAAGGGCAAGGAACTCTACATTCACGATTTCATCTGCCAGAATGTACATTATGACAAGCTGAAGAAAGAGTACTCCCACGAGATCATAGGTGCACTGGGCAACGGCGTGGCGGTTTGTGAGGGCATGGCCAAGGCAATCAAGGCGCTCTGTGATGCGCTGGGGATCTGGTGCATTGTGGCATTGTCGGAGAACAATCCGGAAAAGGGGATCAAATATCGCCATGCATGGAATGTTATCCGCATAGACGGCACGTACTACCATCTGGATGCTACCTTTGACAACACGCTTTCTAAAAACGGGCTGCTGCGGCATGATTATGTCAATCTTTCCGATAAGCAGATTTTCAGAGATCATGAGCCGGTCATCTGGAGAGTGCCGGTCTGTGCCGACAACGATCATTTTTACTATAAGGAGAAAAAGATCTCCTGGACCACACTGGATGAGGTACGGAACCGAAGCCGACAGGCAGCGAAAAAAGGGAAGGTGCTGCTTTTCCACTGGCGAGGCGGTTATCTGACAAGAGAAATACTGCAGGAGCTTCTTCGGATATTTGACGAAGAAGCCTCTGCCAGAGAGAAGCACGCGACGGTTTCGCTGAACTGGCCCCAGGCGGTGCTGCAGGTGGCATTCTCTGAAGGCACAGGGCAGGAGAGTGTTCGGATGGAAGAGGCCAATGAAGGCGAGGCGGAAGACTGAAAAAACGGAGGAGAAAATCATGGTGACGGTATATTGTTATGCAAAATGCACAACCTGCAAAAAGGCACTGAACTGGCTGAAGGAGCGAGGAATCGAAGCGGCAGTGATCGACATTAAAGCGGATCATCCGGATGCAGAAACGCTGAGAGAACTGTATCAGAAGAGCGGCCTTCCGCTGAAGCGCTTTTTTAACACCAGCGGACAGCTTTATCGTGCCATGGAATTGTCTAAAAAGCTGCCGGAGATGAGCGAAGAAGAGATGCTCCGGATACTGGCCAGCGACGGCATGCTGGTGAAGCGCCCGCTTCTGGTCACCGAAAAGGCGGTGGTTCCCGGATTTAAGGAAGAGACATGGATTGCGGCGTGTTCCTAAGACGATGCGTATATTTTGGCAAAGACCGGGAATCGGGTAGGTGGACTGGCAAGGTAGAGAAATGGATGAAAACGAGCAAAAGAGACTTAAGCGACTATGGTGGATACAGGTAGGGTGCATCGTAGCTATGGTTGCCATTGTCATTTTCGGAATCGCTTTTGGGTATAAGCAAGAAAAATACTGGCAGGAAAACGTTAAATGTACTGTGTCAGGATGCAGAAATGAGCGCACAGACACCAGCATCTACTGCGAGGAGCATGCGTGCAAACATGCGGATTGTTCGGACGGACTTCGTATAGATGGGCTTTTATATTGCGAAAAACACGCGCACTGTCTCTACGAAAATTGCGGTAGAACGCTTCGAAAAGAAGAGTACGACTACTGCGAACGCCATCAGAAAGTAATAGACCGTCGCGAAAGAGAAAAACAGGAAAAAGAAGAGGAAGAAAGAAAAAAAGCGAAGGAAAAAGAGGAGGAAGAAAGAAAAAGAGCGAAAGCAAAAGAAGAATCGAAGGCAGCAGAACAGGCCGAAAGAGAGAAGGAAAGGATTAACGCGATCAGGAGAAAAGAACTCCAGGCCGGTAACAGAAGTTCTAACTATAGTGGCCATAGTTCCTACGATTCCGGATACGATGATGTATATGACGGGGACTACGATGACAGACGCTATCAGAAAGATTCTGACTATGCGAATGGGGTAGATGACGCGATAGATGAACTCGGTGATGACTGGTAGTTCATGGGGACAGGTGCCAATGTCCAGACCCGCTTCAAATGCTGAAGCCCGGTACCTGTCACCATTAAGGAAAACAGAACAAAAGTGTTACGAAAACATTAAGAAGACGTAGATGCTGGGTGCCGTGGAATTATCATGTGGCGCGTAAAGTGTCGATATGTTAGAATAAACATGGGATATTTTCCGAAGTTTACAATTCTGCATTGATTTAAAAATGTCTAATGGTGACAGCAGTCAATGCATCAGAAGGGCTCAGCGCAAGTCTGCGCTGAGCCCTTTTCGTGTGCAAATCATATCCGCATGAATTCGCCGCGTTTGAGATACTGGCCGCGGTTTTTCTCGAGGACCTTGCCGTCCTTTGCGGTGAGGCTTCCGCGGAGGTAAACCTCGGTGATGCAGCCTTGCAGCTGCTTGCCCTCCAGCGGAGCATAGTCACAGCGACTTACCTGCTCGGAAACGGTGATGGTCCTGCTGCCCTTGGGATCCAGCAGCACGAGATCGGCATCGAAGCCAGGCGCAATGGCACCCTTCCGGCCCCAGAGTCCGTAGAGTTTTGCTGGATTCTCGGAAAGTACACGGCAGAGCTGCTCCTTTGTGATGCGACCCTTGGCGACGCCCTCGGAATACATGAGTGGTCCGCGGGTTTCCACGCCGGGCATGCCGCCGGGGATCTTCCGGAAATCCTCTTTTCCCAGTTCCTTCTGCGCCAGTGTAAAGGCACAGTGATCCGTGGAAACCGTCTGAATTTCGCCGTTTCGCAGGGCTTCCCAGAGGGCTTCACAGTCGCTTTCCCTTCGGAGCGGCGGGGAAATCACGTAGCGTGCGCCCGTAAAGTCGGGAAGATCATAGAGATCCTGGGTCATGGTGAGATACTGCGGGCAGGTTTCGGCATACACGGTCTGTCCCCGGCGGCGGGCCTGGCGAATTTCTTCAAGACCGGCGGCACAGGTGAGGTGAACGTCGATCACCGGCCAGTCTGTGAGGGAGGCGATCCGGAGATAACGATTGATGGCTTCGGCTTCTGCCTCCACAGGACGGGTCTTGTAGTGAGAGGAGACATTGCGGAGACCGCCCTTACGGATGGCTTCTTCCTGCAGCGCCTTGATGAGGCCGTCATTTTCGCAGTGGCAGCCGGTGATGCCGTGAACTTCTTTGAGCCGCAGCAGAATCTCATAGAGGTCGTGATCATTTACCTTGGTGTCATAGGTGAGATAGAGCTTGAAGCTGCTGAGACCTTCCTCCATCATTTGCTGACAATCCCGGCGCGCCTCTTCATTCCAGTCCGTGATGGACATGTGAATGCCATAGTCGCAGGATGCCCCCACGGCGGCCTTTTTCAGCCAGTTCTGAAAGCCCTCCTCCAGGGTTTCCCCGGGATATTGGGTGCCGAAGTCAAGGATGGTGGTGGTGCCGCCGCTGACGGCCGCCTCGGTGCCGGAGGCGAAGTCATCGCAGGTGACAGTGCCCGCCACATGGAGGTCGAAGTGGGTGTGGGCATCAATGAAGCCGGGAAAGATCAGCTTTCCTGCGGCATCCAGGCGTTCCGGTGCCGCGGGAAGAGACGCGAGAAGCGCTTCCTCGGCGGGATCCCCCGCCGGGAAGACATGACTGATTTTCTCGCCGTCAATCAGAATATCGCCGATGAAGCTTTTTTCACCGGTCACAAGCGTTCCGTTTTGAATCAGCAGCATAGTTTGCTCCTTTTTTGTGTGGCTGTTGAATCGCCACATCGCGAATTACTACAGGATCAGGTAATTATAATCCCTAAACACAGTATCCACAATCTCTGCAATCCGGAAGAATACCCGGGAATTCTTTTCACCGACACGGTAGCTGTATTCCTGTCCGCCGAGACGCACCACAGCAGCGCCCTGGGAGGTCAGGAAGACGAAGCCGTCATTCTGCGACATATGCATGTCCTTTTCGTTGGCGAAGAGGGTCAGCTTGTCCTTGTAAGGCGCAGAGGCATAGGGACAGAAGGTCTTGCAGTTGCCGCACTCATTGCACATGTAGTCGATGTGGATCACCTGATGCATATCTCTGCCGGGTACCTTGATGGCCATATTGGCGCGGTTCGGGCATACATCCACACAGCTTTCGCAGATGTGGTCGCAGCCCAGACAGCGCTTGTCCGCTGTGCCGCAGGTCGGGGGCTCCGCCAGAATGCCCTTCTTTTCGTAAACAGCTGCGTCCGTCATTTCGGATACGTAGTGTGTGCCGATTTCTGTATTCAAAATGGCTTCGCAGGCCAGCTTCGCGTCGGCGATGGCCTTCACGATGATGGAAGCGCCCTTGGCGCCGTCACCGATGACATAGACATTCTTCACAGAACTTTCCATGGTCGTGGCAGACAGTACCGGCAGGCCTTTTTCATTCACGGCAATGCCATTCTTATCATAGAAGCTGCCGTCCACGCGTTCACCGATGGAGGCGATCACGGTGTCGCAGGGCACGCTGACACATTCCTCGGTTTCACGTACCGCACGTCTGCCGCTGGCATCCATGTCGGAGAGCTCCATACGATGGCAGAGAAGGCTTCCGTTCTTCTGGTCAAGAGAAACCGGTGCCAGCAGCTCGGAGAAAATCACGCCGTCTGCGATGGCTTCTTCCAATTCCTCGGCCTCGGCGGGCATGTAGCGGCGGGTTCTCCGGTACACGAGATAAACCTTGTCCACACCGGCATTCCGTACCGCGGCCCGGGCCGTATCCATGGCGGTGTTGCCGCCACCCACAACGGCTACGTTCTTGCCGAGGGGCACCTGTCCGTCGCTGTCTTTGAAGGCCTGCAGGAAGTGGTGCGCATTCATGGCGCTGCCCTCGGAGAGCTGCAGCGGGGTCTCCTTATGAGCGCCCACTGCCAGGATCACGGCATCGTTCTCTGCCTGCAGTGCCGACAGGTCATCGATCCGGGTATTCAGCACGAATTTTACACCCATGGCCTCTGCCAGTGACACATCCTTCTGAATCTCCTCTGCCGGAAGACGGAAGGAGGGGATAATGTTGGCGACCACACCGCCTGCGCGGGAAGCCTCGTCGTAAACGGTTACCGCGGCACCTGCCCGGGCCAGATAGAAAGCGGCAGCGATGCCGGCCGGTCCGGCACCCACGATGGCCACCTTTTTCTTGCTGCTACCGGTGGGGGTCAATGTCGGCAGTACCGCATCATAGCCCTTCCTTGCCGCAATCAGCTTGTTGCCCCGGATCTGCACCGGACTTTCGTACTGGTTTCTGGTGCAGGCGGACTGACAGCCGTGGGCGCAGATGTTTCCGGTCATGAAGGGCAGCGGATTCTTATCGAGAATTACCCGGAGTGCCTCCTCAAAGCGTCCCTCATTCACAAGACGACCGTAGGTGGTGATGTCCTGATGGATGGGGCAGCGGTCAGAACAGGGCGCGGTGAAGCAGTCCACCAGAGGCACTTCGGCCGCAGACTTTCGATTGGGCAGTGGCTTCACGGGCTTACGGTAGTGGTGATCCTTCTGTGCCTGCTCGGCCAGTGTCTGTACGCCGAAGACATTAACCCCGGTCCAGGGCGCTGCAGGTTTTTCGCTGAGAAGCTCGGCCATCTGAATGAGACGGGCATAGCCGCCGGATTTCAGAAGGGTGGTGGCCATGGTCACGGGCCAGATGCCGGTGCCCACGATGTCGGAAAGGTTGAAGTAGTCGGCACCGCCGGAATAGGAAATTCGGAGCTTTCCGTCAAAGGCGTCACTCAGCTTGCGTGCCACCTGCATGGAAAGCGCGTAGAGGGACTTGCCGGACATGTACATCTCTGTGGAGGGCAGCTCGTTCCGGGTCACGTCCACCGGGAAGGTGTTGGTGAGCTTCACGCCGAATTCGAGTCCCTGCGATTCTGCCAATGCCTTCAGCCGGGTCAGCATGGGCACTGCATCGGCAAACTGGAGATCGTCTTTGAAGTGGAAGTCCGTGAAGGCAATGTAGTCGTAGCCCATATTGTCCAGAATGCGGCGGGCCTCTTCATAGCCGAGGAGGGTGGGATTGCACTTCACCAGGGTATGGAGATGCTTTTCCGTGATGAGATAGGAAGCGATGGCCTCGATCTCCTGGGGCGGGCAGCCGTGGAGAGTGGAAACGGTGACGGAATTCACGATATCCGGGGTGATGGCAGCGAGGTCCTCCGCATTGAAATGCGCGAAGCGGGAAAGGTTGCTCTGCAGCCATTCCTTGCACTCCCGGTATACGTCTGTGGTGTCCGCGTGCGTCATGGCCTCCAGGAAGCCGTCCACCTTGGCACCCTTGATGCCTTCGAGGTCGTAGCCGCAAGAAACATTGAACTGGAAGCCGTCGGCAGCGCCCAGTCCCCACTCCTTGGAGATCACCTTCAGCGCAAACCAGGCCTTGATGTACTCGTCCCGGGCCTCGGTGATTTCCAGCTCCGTGGACCATTCGCAGTTGTAGCACTCGTCCTCGGCGGTGATGCAGGGCTTCTTCACGCACTCGGCCAGTTCCCGGCCGTCCATTTTCTGCACGGTTTTCAGCTCGAAGAAGCGGGAGCCGCCGTAGTAGGCCGCGATGATGTTCTGCGCGAGCTGGGTGTTGGGACCTGCTGCCGGTCCGATCTGGGTCTCCAGCTTCCGGCCGAAGAGGGTATAGCAATGGGAAGGGTCTGCCTTCCAGCACTTGGTCATACCGAAGCAGGCGCCGCTTTCGTGCTCCTGCAGCAGACGGTTCATCAGCTTCCCAAAGGGAATGGGGGTCATAATATCGCTCATAGTTTTTCTCCTGAATCTCTCAACTTGTGTGTTATCCGTTAATCCGATGCGCCAGTTCTGCGGCACCCTCCCGTACCCTGGCCAGCGCGGCTTCCTCGTCCAGTACCTGAATCTCCCGATCCTTCATCAGTACCTTGCCGTTGGCAATCGTGGTGGTGACGGAGCGGCCGTTCATACCGAAGAGCATATGTCCGTTGATGTTTCCGGCATGCAGCGGGGTCGGGGCAATGTAGTCGGTCACAATAACATCGGCTGCGGCGCCGGCCTCCAGTACGCCCAGTTTCTTCTTAAAATAGCGGTTTGCGATTTTGGCATTGCCCTGGAAGAGCATTTCCGGCACCTCGGACCAAGCCGCATTGGGATCACAGAGGTGGTGCTTATGCAGAATGTTGGCTACCTTCCAGGACTCCAGCATATCGTGGGTATAACCGTCTGTGCCGAGACCGGTCAGGATGCCCTTGTGTACAATGTCCATAGTGGGCGGACAGCCGCAGGCATTGCCCATATTGGACTCCGGATTGTGCACTACCATGGTGTCCGTGTCACGGATCAGATCGATCTCGTGGGGATTCACATAAATACAGTGGGCCAGCAGGGTCTTAGGACCCAGCACATCCCAGTCATAGAGGCGATCCACAATG
Source organism: Parolsenella sp. (assembly GCA_963659875.1). Lineage (GTDB taxonomy): Bacteria > Bacillota > Clostridia > Lachnospirales > Lachnospiraceae > Oribacterium. Next base: position 34,953 of record CAVKVA010000005.1, on the reverse strand, counting down.
CGCTTTGCATGCTCCTTCAGGCAAAGCTGCAGATCCAGTATTCCCTCCGCCACATGGATGTGGTAGCCGATCTCCGCCGGTTTCTCCGTCCGGCACTTCTCCATGGTCTTGTCGGAAATGGTGAAGCTTGCGTGCATACCCATCATACCGGCGATCATGTCGCTGTCGTCCTGCAGCGCATGCTTCGCGAAGGCAACATTTTCCTGAATGGCCTGCAGGCACTTTTCTTCGCCGTCCCGGTCGGAAATCTCATAGCAGAGACAGCTGCGGATGCCGCATTCCCGGGCAGCGTCCTCAATGGCAAAGAGAGAGCCGGGGATTTCGCCGAAGCTGGCATGATGATCGAAAACCGTGGTCACGCCGTTTCGGATGCACTCGATATAGGTTTCCAGTGCAGAAAGCTTCGTGAGTTCGTTGGTGAGATGGCGGTCAATGGTCCACCACTGGCCGTCCAGAATCTCCAGAAAGCCCTTGGGATTGTAGCCGTTGATGGACAGGCCCCGGGCCATAGCCGAGTAGATATGTTCGTGAGTGTTAATGAAGGCAGGCATGATGACGCCGCCTTTGGCATCGATGAATTCGGCGTCGGGATATTTCTTCTTAATAGAAGAGAAGTCTCCGACTTCCTGAATCGTGTTTCCATTCAGTACGACAGCCCCGTTCTCCAAAAACGGCTGTTCCTGAGTCCTGGTGACAAGTTTTCCATTTCCAATCAGCAGCATACTGAATCTCCTTTCGCGTGCCGGACAGATATCTGTCAAAAGTGCACGACAAATCGTCAAGTGTGTTTAGCCTAGTATATCAATATGAACAAGGCAATTCAATAGAAAAACCAAAATATTATTTAGATTTCTAAAAATTATTTCGAAAACAGGCTTGCATTCCTGTACAAAAATGGTATAGTTGACGTGTACCAAAAAAATTTTTAGGTTGCTGGTGCGGCGGGCCCCGATCAGACCTGCGCAGCCTATATCGAATAACTTTGCAAAGAGGCATTTATGAACGAAACGTATTTAGAGGATCTGATTACGATCGCCCATGGTATCGCACGTCAGTTCGGACATGACTGTGAGGTCTGTATTCATGACCTGCAGGCAACGGACATGGAGCATACCATCATTTTCATAATCAACGGATACATCACCGGAAGAAAGGTGGGAGACGGCGCATCCAAAGCAGTGCTGGAGGCACTGGAAGCCCGGAAACGGGGTGAGGCGCTGGTGGATCATCTGGCCTACCGTACCCATACGGCAGACGGCAGGATACTGAAGTCTTCCACCATGTTCCTGAAGGACAGTGACGGTGAATATCGTTATCTTCTGGGTATCAACTATGACATCACCTCATTGGTCAACATGGAGGCGGCCATCGGCAACATCACGGAAATTGATGAGGCCAAGGAGGGCGGCGGGGACAATGAGATTCCCATGAATGTCAATGATCTTCTCGATACGCTGATCGATCAGAGTGTCAAACTGGTGGGCAAGGCCCCGGCGCTGATGACGAAGGATGAAAAGATCCGTGCCATCCACTTTTTGCGGGATGCGGGTGCCTTTCTCATCACCAAGTCCGGTGACAAGGTTTCCAGCTTCTACGGCATCAGCAAGTTCACGCTGTATTCCTATATTGATCAGAAGAAAAATTCATAAGTGCATATCAGGAAGGGAGAAAAGGAACGTATGAATCAGGAGTTGAAATGGGTTCTCAACACAATGCCGAAGACCGATGACCGGAATCTGCCGATCATGAGTGTTGAAGAGATCGGAAAGGCCAGAGCCTTTCATGAGAGCTTCCCGCAGTACACGGAAACACCGCTGACGGATCTTCAGAAGATGGCGGATTTCCTGCATCTCGGCACCGTTAAGATCAAGGATGAGTCCTATCGTTTCGGCTTGAATGCCTTTAAGGTACTGGGCGGCTCCTATGCCATTGCCCGCTACATTGCCGATGAAACCGGAAAGGATGTTTCGGAGCTTCCCTACAACGTCCTCACCAGCGAGAAGCTGAAGGAAGAGTTCGGCACAGCCACCTTCTTCTCCGCCACCGACGGAAACCATGGCCGCGGTGTGGCCTGGGCAGCCAATAAGCTGCATCAGAAGGCGGTAATCATCATGCCCAAGGGTTCCACGGAGACCCGTCTCAACAACATCAAGAAGGAAAATGCCGACGCCTGGATTTCCGATGTGAACTATGACGAGTGCGTGCGGCAGGCAGCGAAGCTGGCAGCCGAGACTGAGCACGGCGTGGTGGTACAGGATACCGCCTGGGAGGGATACGAGAAGATCCCGTCCTGGATCATGCAGGGCTACGGCACCATGGCCGATGAGGCAGCAGAGCAGTTCGGCGAGCGTCCCACCCACATCTTCGTGCAGGCCGGTGTAGGCTCCCTTGCCGGTGCCATGGTAGGCTACTTTGCCAACAAATACAAGGACAACCCGCCCATTATGACCGTGGTGGAGGCTGCTCCGGCAGCCTGCCTGTATGATGGGGCTGTTGCCGGTGACGGCGAGATCCGCATTGTGGATGGCGACATGGATACCATTATGGCAGGTCTTGCCTGCGGAGAACCCAACATTACCTCCTGGGATATCCTGAAGAACCATGTGCGCTGCTTCATTGCTGCAGAGGATAATGTTGCCGCGCGCGGCATGCGCATGCTGAACGCACCGCTGAAGGGTGATCCGCAGGTATGCTCCGGTGAATCCGGCGCGGCACCCTTCGGTGCACTGGCCACCATTATGCTGTACGACGAATACAAGGAGCTGCGGGAGGCCCTGGAGCTGAACGAAAATTCCAAAGTCCTTCTGTTCTCGACAGAGGGAGACACCGATCCGGAAAGATGGAGAAACATCATCTGGGAAGCCAAGGCACGTTGAGGCCTTTAGGAGATAACACATCAGTGAAAAAGGAGAAAAGCAATGGGACAGTTATCTAAGGAAGAGTTGGAGAAGATCAAGGCAGCAGCTGAGGGCTATAAGGAGGATATGACCGCATTCCTTCGTGCCATCGTGAAGAACCCCGGTGAGTCTGCAGAAGAGGCTGCGCATGTGGCCACCATCAAGGCCGAGATGGAGAAGGTCGGCTTTGATGAGGTGAAGGTGGATCCTCAGGGAAATGTTATGGGCTTCATGGGCTCCGGCGAAACGCTGATCTGCTTTGACGGTCACATCGATACCGTGGGCATCGGCAACCGGGACAACTGGAATTTTGATCCCTACGAGGGCTTCGAGAACGAGCACGAGATCGGCGGCCGCGGTGTTTCCGACCAGCTGGGCGGTACCGTATCTGCTGTTTACGCTGCCAAGATCATGAAGGATCTGGGACTTCTGAATGAGAAGTACCGCATCATGGTGGTGGGTACTGTACAGGAAGAGGACTGCGACGGCCTTTGCTGGGAGTACATATGCAAGGAAGACAAGATTCGTCCGGCGTTCGTGGTTTCTTCCGAGCCCACCGACGGCGGTCTCTACAGAGGACAGCGCGGACGTATGGAAATCCGCATTGATGTGAAGGGCGTTTCCTGCCACGGTTCCGCACCGGAGAGAGGCGACAATGCCATTTACAAGATGGCCGATATTCTGCAGGATGTTCGTGCGCTCAACAACAACGGCGATGCAGAGTCCACAGAGATCAAGGGTCTCGTGAAGATGCTGAACCCGAAGTACAACAAGGAGTGGAAGGAAGCCCGTTTCCTGGGAAGAGGAACCGTGACCTGCTCACAGATCTTCTATACCTCTCCTTCCCGTTGCGCAGTAGCCGATTCCTGTGCGGTTTCTCTGGATCGTCGTATGACCATCGGTGAGACCTGGGAGTCCTGCCTCCAGGAGATCCGGGATCTGCCTGCTGTGAAGAAGTACGGCGAGGATGTGGTGGTTTCCATGTATAACTACGATCGTCCTTCCTATACCGGACTGGTATATCCCATCGAGTGCTACTTCCCGACCTGGGTACTGCCGGAGGATCACAAGGTATGCAAGGCTTCCGTGGCTGCCTATGAGGCACTTTTCGGTGAAAAGCGTATCGGTGATGAGGAAACTGTAGCAGAGCGTGAGGTTCGCCCGCTGCTGGATAAGTGGACATTCTCCACCAACGGTGTGTCCATCATGGGAAGAAACGGTATTCCTGTGATCGGTTTCGGCCCCGGTGCAGAGGCACAGGCACATGCGCCCAACGAGATCACCTGGAAGAAGGATCTGGTGACCTGCGCTGCCTTCTACGCAACCCTGCCGCAGTATTACGTTGATTAATCGAAGATGCGTGCTTGCAGAAGGCAAGTTCATCGTTTATCCCAGGGCTTGTCCCTGGGATGCCATAGTGGCGAACGTGATCAAAGCTGTGCCGGAGGCACAGTTTCATCGAGAGCTACAAGCTCGAGATGAATCCAAACAAGTTCGAGATGAATCCAATTGACAACAATAAAGTCGAAGAATAGGAGAATAAGACAATGGATCAGAAGAAGCTGAGCGAGTATATTGAGGAGCTGAAGAAGCTGGACACAGAGAAGATGTATAACAACGATTTCTTCCTTACCTGGGAGAAGACCGATGATGAGCTGAAGGCGGTATGGACCGTGGCAGATGCCCTTCGAAACCTGCGTGAGAGAAACATTTCCACAAAGGTGTTTGATTCCGGTCTCGGCATTTCCATCTTCCGTGACAACTCCACCAGAACCCGTTTCTCCTTCGCCTCTGCCTGCAACCTGCTGGGCCTGGAGGTACAGGATCTGGATGAGAAGAAGAGCCAGATCGCACACGGCGAGACTGTTCGTGAGACCGCAAACATGGTTTCCTTCATGGCTGACGTGATCGGTATCCGTGACGATATGTACATCGGTAAGGGAAATGCTTACATGCACGAGGTGGCTGATTCTGTAGAGCAGGGCCACAATGACGGCATTCTGGAGCAGCGCCCCACACTGGTGAACCTGCAGTGCGACATTGACCATCCCACACAGTGTATGGCAGATGCGCTGCACATCATCCATGAGATGGGCGGCATCGAGAACCTGAAGGGCAAGAAGCTGGCCATGAGCTGGGCATATTCTCCGTCCTACGGCAAGCCCCTCTCTGTTCCCCAGGGTGTGATCGGTCTCTTCACACGTCTCGGCATGGATGTGGTTCTGGCACATCCGGAGGGATACGAGGTGATGCCTGAGGTGGCTGAGATTGCGAAGAAGAACGCAGAGCAGTCCGGCGGCAGCTTCAAGGTGACCAACGACATGAAGGAAGCCTTCACAGATGCGGACATCGTATATCCGAAGTCCTGGGCACCCTTCGCTGCAATGGAGAAGAGAACCAATCTCTATGCAGAGGGAGATCAGGCCGGCATCGATGCACTGGAGAAGGAGCTCCTGGCACAGAACGCCGAGCACAAGGACTGGGCATGCACTGAGGAGATGATGAAGCTGACCAAGGATGGCAAGGCGCTGTATCTGCACTGCCTGCCCGCCGACATTTCCGGCGTATCCTGCAAGGAAGGCGAAGTTGACGCTTCCGTATTCGATCGTTACAGAGATCCGCTGTACAAGGAGGCATCCTTCAAGCCCTATGTGATCGCGGCTATGATCCTGCTGGAGAAGTTCAAGAACCCGGCAAAGCTTCTGGAGAAGCTGGAGGCTCGCGGACAGGAAAGACAGCTTAGCGAGTAAGAAGCTTACTCTGCATTGGGCAGATAAATGACAATTGAAAAAGCGGCGTAGCCAGGCACTGTAGCTGAAAAAGGGCTATGCCGCTTTTCTTGTACTTATTTTTAGGGAGAGATTAGGGATTTTCGGCAATATAGGGAGAGAACAGCATGAACGGAGAGAAGAAAAGAATCGTGATTGCTCTCGGCGGCAATGCCCTGGGCAAGAATCTGCCGGAGCAGATGCAGGCGGTGAAAACCACCGCGAAGGCCATTGCGGATCTGGTGGATGACGGCAATGAGGTGGTGATCGTTCACGGAAACGGACCGCAGGTGGGTGTCATCAACAATGCTATGGCGGCTTATGCGGAGACGGATAACAGCACGGCAACACCGCTGTCGGTGTGCGTTGCCATGAGCCAGGCCTACATTGGTTACGACATTCAGAATGCACTGCGGGAGGAGTTTCAGAACCGGGAAGAAGCCGCACCACCGGTGGCGACCATGGTGACCCAGGTGCGGGTGGACCCGGAGGATCCGGCTTTTCAGAGTCCCTCCAAGCCCATCGGCCGTTTCATGGATAAGGAAAAGGCGCTGAAGGAAGCCGGTGAGCGGGGCTGGATCGTGAAGGAAGATGCCGGCCGCGGCTACCGTCGGGTTGTGGCATCGCCGAAGCCCCAGGAAATCATTGAACTTTCGGCCATCCGTGCCATGGTGGAGGATGGAAATCTCGTGATCTGCTGCGGCGGCGGTGGCATTCCGGTGGTCTCCCAGGGAAAGCATCTGGCCGGTGTTCCGGCGGTGATTGACAAGGATTTCGCGGCGGCACTTCTGGCCAGGGATCTCAATGCCGATATGCTGATTATTCTGACGGCAGTGGAGAAGGTGGCCGTTCATTACGGCACACCGGAACAGGAATGGCTCGATGAGCTGACGCCGGAGGAAGCAGAGGCCTATGCATCGGCCGGTGAGTTTGCGCCGGGCAGCATGCTGCCGAAGGTAGAGGCCGGTATACAGTTTGCACGCTCCGGTGCGGGCAGAACGGCGCTGATTACATTACTGGAAAAGGCGCGGGACGGTCTTCAGGGGAAAACCGGCACGAGAATCTGCATGAAATAACCATCTATTGTCTATGCGGATGGGTTCGGATATGGTAATATCTTCGTAAATAGGGAGTCAACTAAATATCAGGAGGTTGCATCATGAGTATGAATGCAAAAGCGGAAACGAAACAGAAGGGCTCGCTCTTCGAAATGGAAGGCACGCCGGGGATCGGTGAGGTCCTTCCCCTGGCACTCCAGCACGTTGTGGCCATGATCGTGGGTTGTGTGACCCCGGCCATCATCGTGTCCAACGCGGCAAGCCTGTCGGATGCGGATAAGGTTCTGATGATTCAGTCGGCCCTGGTGGTGGCAGCACTATCCACGCTGCTGCAGGTCTACGGCCTCGGTAAGAAAGACGGCTTTCACATCGGCTTCCGTCTGCCGGTGATCATGGGCATCAGTTTTGCCTATGTGCCTTCCATGCAGGCAATAGCCGGCACCGGCGGTGTGGCGTCTATCCTGGGCGCGCAGATCGTCGGCGGCATCATGGCGGTTATTGTGGGTATTTTTGTAAAGAAGATTCAACGATTCTTCCCGCCCCTCATCACCGGAACCGTGGTATTCACCATCGGCCTGTCCCTGTATCCCACGGCGGTGAACTACATGGCCGGCGGAAGCTCCAGCGCAGACTACGGTTCTCCCATGAACTGGTTGATTTCCATCATTACCCTGGTGGTAGTAGTGGCACTCAATCACTACGGCAAGGGCATCGTGAAGCTGGCGTCCATCCTCATCGGCATTGCAGCAGGATACGTGATTGCGGCGCTTTGCGGCATGGTGAATTTCTCCTCTGCTGCCAGCGCGGCATGGTTCTCCCTTCCGCAGCCCTTCCACTTCGGTATCGTGTTTGACCCGGCAGCCTGCATTGCTCTCGGCCTTCTCTTCGTGATCAACTCGATCCAGGCCATCGGCGACATTACCGCCACCACCACAGGTTCCATGGATCGTTATCCCAGCGGTGAGGAGCTGAAGAGTGGTATCATCGGCTACGGCATGACCAACATTATCGGCGCCATGCTGGGCGGCCTTCCCACCGCATCTTTCTCACAGAACGTGGGCATCGTCACCACCACAAAGGTGGTTAACCGCTGCGTCTTCGGTCTGGCAGCCCTGGTGATTCTGATCGCCGGTCTGGTGCCGAAGTTCTCCGCTGTCCTGACCACCATTCCGCAGTGTGTACTGGGCGGCGCCACCATCACTGTATTCGCCTCCATTGCCATGACCGGCATGCGGCTGATCAATACGGAGAAGATGAATTACCGGAACACCAGCATCGTGGGACTGTCTGTGGCACTGGGTATGGGTATTTCCCAGTGTCAGGCGGCACTTTCCAGCTTCCCGGAGGCAGTTACCATCATTGTGGGCAAGAGTCCGGTGGTGGTTGCTACATTGATCGCGCTGCTGCTGAACAGTATCCTGCCGAAGGAAATGGACAGCTGAGGTGTTGTTCTGTATAATGAAGGCAGACCAAAGGGCCGTATCGAATGGGCTGAGCCTTGCGGGTGCCCGTTCGATGCCTTAGCGGCGAACATATCAAAGGCTTTGCGTTAGCAAAGCCTTCATTTTATGTGGAGGGTAATGTATGACGGATTTACTGACATTTTTGCAGTCTTTGGACTGGAGTCCCCTCTGGATCTCCCTGAAGACCGGTATTGTGGCGACTTTTTTCTCTTTCTTTTTGGGCATCTATGCAGCCAGAAAGATCATGAAGCTGCGGCCCTCCCTGAAGGCGATTGTGGATGGTATCCTGACCCTCCCCATGGTGCTGCCGCCCACTGTGGCCGGTTTTTTTCTTCTGCTGCTGTTCAGCAAGCGGCGGCCCTTCGGCATGTTTCTCTTTGATACCTTCGGCATCAAGGTGGTACAGTCGTGGCTTGGCTGCATCATCGCCGCTACCGTCATTGCCTTCCCCCTCATGTACCGGAATGCCCGGGCGGCTTTCGAACTCATCGATGTGAATCTGGTTTACGCCGGACGGACCCTCGGTATGAGCGAGCTTTCGATTTTCTGGCGCATTGTGGTGCCCACGGCGGGACCCGGCATTGCCAGCGGTACTATCCTGACCTTCGCCCGGGCGCTGGGAGAGTACGGCGCCACCTCCATGCTGGCGGGCAACATCCCCGGCAAAACCGCGACGATCTCGCAGCGAATTGCCATGGTCATCCAGGATCAGGACTATGTGACGGCCGGTATCTGGGTCAGCATTGTGCTCCTCATCGCTTTCCTGGCTATTTTCCTGATGAATCTGATTTCTGGCAAGGCCATCAAAAATCTACCCCGCTGGTAAGGGAGGCAAAGAAAAATGCTGAAGGTAAAGGTACAGAAAAATTTTGGCGCGTTTCAACTGGATATGGATTTCACGGAGGAATCCCGGCGCATCGGCATTCTGGGCGCCTCCGGTTCCGGCAAATCCATGACATTGAAGAGCATTGCCGGTATTCTGCAGCCGGATCAGGGGGAGATTGTACTCAATGATCATGTGCTCTTTGACAGCGCAAGAAAGCTGAATCTTCGTCCCCAGGAACGGCGGGTGGGCTATCTTTTTCAGAATTACGCTCTGTTCCCCACCATGACGGTGGCGGAAAATGTGGCAGCGGGGCTCCACGGCAGCAAGGCGGAAAAGGCGGCCCGGGTCGCGGAAATGCTTTCGAAGTTCCAGATCAGTGAGCTGGGCGGGCGGCTTCCGGGACAGCTCTCCGGCGGACAGCAGCAGAGAGTGGCACTGGCCCGGATCATGGCCTATCAGCCGGATGTGATCCTTCTGGACGAGCCCTTTTCGGCACTGGACGTCTATCTCAAGGACCACATGCAGGAGGAGCTCATCGGCATGCTGGCAGATTATGAGGGCATCGTCATCATGGTGTCCCATTCCCGGGACGAGATCTACCGCTTCTCGGAGCGCCTTCTGATCGTGGACCAGGGCCGGATTGTATCCCATGGGGACACGCGGGAAATTTTTGCCAATCCCAAAAGTCGGCAGGCGGCAATGCTGACGGGTTGTAAAAACCTGTCGCGGGCGGAGAGAAGGGACAGCCATTGTCTCTATGCTCTGGACTGGGGTGTGGAATTGCACTTGCACCGGGAAATTCCGGAAAATGTAAGGCACGTGGGCTTCCGGGCCCATGAATTTCTGCCCATCTGGGGAGAGCGGCAAGAGAACTGCATTCGTTTTGCCCTATCCAGTTTTGCTGAACTGCAGTTTGAACGAAATTACTATGTGAAGCCGGAAACAGAAAATCCGGAACGGAATGCCTTCCTCACCTGGTTTGTGCAGCGGGAGGATTGGCCGAAGCTGGACGAAAAGGGATATCCGGACTATCTGCGATTTCCGGAAAAAGACATTATGCTGCTGTACTAAAGGGCTTGCTGTCGTAAAGGAGAAGAGGCATGGAGGCACAAAAGTTTATCGATATTCTGGGAAGAGCCGGGAAACTCAAAACCAATACCCGGCACTGCTGGACAGAGGGGGAGCGGAAGGAGAGCGTGGCAGACCACAGCTATCGGCTGACCCTGATGGCCATGCTGCTGACCGGGGAAGCGGCGTTCGCCGACATTGACATCAACAAGGTTATCCGAATGTGTCTCATCCATGATCTGGGTGAGGCCTTCACCGGGGACATTCCGACCTTTGAGAAGACCGAGGGGGACACGGCAAAGGAAGACCTGATTTTTGATGACTGGGTGGCAAGCTTCGACAGTCCCCAGCGGGAAGAGTGGCAAACGCTTCTCCGGGAGATGAATGCCCAGGAGACCGAGGAAGCAAGGCTTTATAAGGCGCTGGACAAGCTGGAGGCTATTCTTTCTCACGATGAGTCGGATGTGCATACTTGGCTGCCCCTCGAGCATGAGCTGCAGCTTAGCTACGGGAAGGAAGAGATTCTGCATTTTCCGGCGCTGCAGGAGGTACGGCTTCTGATCGATGCCTGGACTCGCCGAAAGCTTGCAGAAGAATTGTGAAAATTCTAACGACGCGAGGCCGGATCACTGCGGCAAATTAGCCAAGGACTATGCCGGTATTTGAAAAAACTATCGTCAAAATGCGCATGTATTTTCATAAATGCTTTTCATAAAAGAGCAGATACGCTAAAATGGAGTCACTGTTGTTAAGAAAAGTGAATGCCAAGCTTTTATGAAAGAGGATATCCATGCAAGCGCTGTTCCCTAAGAAGCTGCCGCGGGTCGGCATGCGTATTGTGAAAACGTTGGTTTCCTGCCTCGCTGTGGCGCTGGTTTACCAGTACCTGCTGGGCGGCCGCAATCCCTGCTTCGCCTGTATCGGCGCGGTTTACGGCATGGGCAATCAGTTTCAGGAGGGCTTCAAAAACGGCTTCAACCGATTTGTCGGAACGCTCTTCGGCGGCCTTCTGGTGATTCCCTTTTACTGGCTCTATTATAATGATCCCCTCGGCATACCGGAGAGTATTTACCTAGTGGCGGGACTGTTCTGCGTGATCTATGTGAACCTCCTGTTTGGGGCCAACAATGCCATTCAGCCGGGTACTGTGGTGTACTTTGTGGTGATGTTTACCCAGCCGATGGAGGGATATGTCAGCTATACGCTGGCCCGGATCGTGGATACCGGTATCGGTGCAATTTTTAGTCTCGTGATCTCCATGATTCATCCTTCCGAGCTGGACCGGGTCCATGGCTTCCGGCTGCGGGACACCTTGCATATTTGGCGGCGAAGCAACGAGCGGCCCCAGGCAGCTGCTTCGGAGCAGAAGACAAAAGCATAAATAAAAATCTCCGGATGAGAGACATCGCAACTTCGCGGTGTCTCTTTTTGGCATCGGTGCAACTTAAGCATGACTTGCGGGTGTCCATTTGCCCATGCTATACTCGATGTAATATGGCATCACGTTTGTGAAATATCCTACCGATGGTAGACAATAAAGAAGGCAGGAGAAGGGTATGTGCACGAAGAGCGGAAGAGAAGACGAGCTGAATCAGAATGAAGACCATCGTAATGATGACCTGGAGGAGATGCAGGACATTCTGGCCTCTGCGGAAATGGGAACCTGGCATATCGAACTCATAGAGGGAGAGGCGCCCCGCATGCGGGCCGATGAGAAAATGCAGTCTTTACTGGGCATTGACGCCCGCGGTATGTCACCGGAAGAGGTCTATGAAGCCTGGTATTCGCATATCAAGCCGGAGGCGCTTCCTTCTGTGCTGCGGTCTGTGGAAAAGATGAAAAGCGGCATGCGGGATGAGAATACCTATCTCTGGAACCATCCGCAGCTGGGAGAACGTTATGTGCGCTGCGGCGGCACGGCCGTTAAGGTCCCCGGCGGGCATATCCTGCGGGGCTATCATTATGATGTGGATGCGCTGGTGCGGGAGCAGCTGGAGATGCAGGAACAGCTTAAGCGCAGTGCACTGGAGGCGAAAAAAGCCAATATCTCCAAGACGGATTTTCTACGGCGAATGAGTCATGATATCCGCACGCCCTTGAACGGCATCATCGGCATGCTGAAGATTTCAGATCGTTACAAGGATGACCCGGTGAAGCTTGCGGAGTGCAAGGAGAAAATCCTGCATTCTGCGGATTATCTTCTGGAGCTCGTGAACAACGTGCTGGACATCAGCAAACTGGAGTCCGGGGACAGGAAGCTGGAGGAAAAGCCCTTTGACCTGGGGGAGATGCTGCTGAAAATGCTGTCGGCGGTGGAGGTCAGCGCCAGTCAGCATGACATTACGATGGAGGGCGGTAAGGCGGCTTCATACATTGTGCACCGGGAGTTGATCGGCAGCGGCTCTTATCTGAATCGGGTGCTCATGAATCTGGCCTCCAATGCCATCAAGTACAATCGCCCCGGCGGCCGGGTGCGGCTGTACTGCAATGAATTGTCCAGCGATGCGGAATTTGCCAACTTCGAGTTCGTCTGCGAAGACAATGGCTTGGGCATGAGCCCGGAATTTCAGCAGCATGCCTTTGAGCCCTTCACCCGGGAGAATAAGGAGACCACCACGGGCTTTTCGGGTTCCGGTCTGGGACTTTCCATTGTGAAGGAGCTGGTGACCATGATGGGCGGCAGCATTCAGCTGGAAAGTGAGGAAAATGTCGGTACGCGCTTTACGGTGCGTCTGTCTTTCCGGATCGATCCGAACGCAGGGGAGACGAAGCCTGTGCCGACGGAGCAGCCCCTGCAGATTCACGGTCGCCGCGCCCTGCTGGTGGAGGACAATGAGCTGAACATGGAAATTGCGGAGATTCTTCTGGGAGATGAGGGACTGGAGATCGAGACGGCAAAGAATGGAAAGGAAGCCCTGGACAAATTCAGTGCCTCCGCGCCGGATTATTTCAGCTACATTTTCATGGATGTCATGATGCCCGTTATGGATGGCCTGGAAGCCACCCGGCGGATCCGGGCGCTGGAGAGAGCAGACGCGAAGAAAATTCCCGTCATTGCGATGACCGCCAATGCCTTCATCGAAGACAAGGAAGCCTGCCTGCATGCGGGTATGGATGCGCACCTGGCGAAGCCCATCCGACCGAAAGAACTCCGGAAGGCAATCGTGAAATTTGGGCAAACAGGATAGAAAAATCCCCTTGGGAGATACCGGTCAATCTGCGGTATTTCTCAAGGGGATTTTTTAATTCATAGGAAAGTGCATCCTATGAATCAAAAAACGCTCCGCGCGGATCGCACTGCGGCGGCAAAGAAACATGTCGCTTTCGCGACCCGCCGCAGGCGGAGAATGTGCCAAGGCACATTCTTTCTTATGCTGCCTTCGCTTCGTTTTTGGCAGCTTCCTTGTTCGGGAAGAGTGTCCGGAAGATCAAACGGATAAAGGGTCCTACATAGAAGATCTGCAGGAAGCAGGCTGCCGGGAAGTTGAAAAAGCAGGTCTGCAGCCAGGTTGCGATGCAATTGCTGTTGAATCCGCCCTTAAACAAAATTGTGGCAGCAAAGCTCATGACAGGGCACATAATGGCAATGATCATGCAGGAAATGGCCATGGTGATGAAGAAGGGACGATCCTGGGGTGTCACCAGACGGAAGGCCAGAAAATGCGCCAGCTTGTCCACGATGCAGAACTCCAGAATGAAGGCCAGGGGCCACATGATCTTCATCTCGGAAAGGGCCATGAGGAATACGGCATTGCTCATACCGCCGATGTTCAGGGAAATGTTGTAGCAGACCATGCAATAAACCATCAGGCCGGCCATCAGAATTGTGAAAATAACGTTTTGAAACAGTGTCTTCGGCATAATTGTGCTCTCCTTTTTTGCGAATAACAGATTGCTGTGTTGTTCGTTATCAAGCCGAAACTTGTGTCGTTTCCAATTATAACCAAAACTGTTGTATGAAATTTTTACCATCCGCTATTGTACCGATTTTTTCTGAAATTGCAAGTTTTTTTCCTCAGACACTTTCGTTTCTTTCCTTTTGCTTCATGATGGCAGCATAGCGCAGAAGCTCCTTGCGGGAAGGCACGCCAAGCTTCGCATAAATGTTTTTGTTGTGCCACTTCAGCCCGTTGGTGCTGATGTCCATGATTGCCATGATTTCTTTCGAGGTCTTTCCCTCCATATATAGGTTGAAGACCTCACGTTCCCTGGCCGTGAGGGTGATGAGCTGCTCCGTGAACATGGCATAGGAATCCTGATCCACATCCCGGTGGGCCTTGTCGGCAATGCGTTCCAGTTCCCGGGAGGTCCTGTCGAAATCGTCCTGGAGCTTATCCAGGCGATCCTGCAGCACGGTATGCTGTTCATCATAGGAGCCGATGAGTGCCTCTTTTTCCCGCTGCTTCTCCGCAAAGAAGACAAAGAGGTCATCAATTTCGCCAATGCCGGTCTCGTCTGCATCATAGTGCCCGGTCTTCAGCTGCTGAATCCCCTGTCGCAGGGGCTTGAGATAGCGGTGCATGAAGAAAAAGGAGAGGCCGGCTGCTGCCGCGGTGAGCACCGCCACCAGAAGTGCAATCCGGGAGCGATCTCCGGCAGCGATACGGTCATAATCATCTTCGGACAGCAGGATACTGATGGTGGAGACGCAGTCGCCCGGATCCAGATGGATTTCTCTGGCAAGTCCGATGTAGCTTTCGTTCTCGCCGGTCCACTTCTTCAGTCCGCTGCCGAAGTCTGCCGCATCGAAAATTCCTGTGGGCTTCTGATAGGACAGGCCTGCGACACCGGCGGTCAGAAGTACATCGGCATCCCGGTGACTTTCACTTTTTCTGCCGAGACAGAATACGGCATGGTTCAGTTCCGAGGGTTGGGAAAAATGGTAGCGGAAATAGCTTTCGTTCAACTCAAAGCCACAGAAGCCGTAAAAGCAGCCGTCAGCGCCGAAGATGGGAATGGTTATCAGCATGACGCGCTGGTCTGTCCCCGGCAGGATGGACACATCCGTGATGCGGTAGGCAGAACGGAGGGGAAGAGCGGCTGCGGCTTTCAGCTCCTCGTAATTCGGGAAGCTGTCGCTGCTGAATTCCAGCCGCCACTTCCGATGCAGCATACAGTCATGAGATTTTCCCACATCAGAAAGTCCTCGATACATCAGGACACGGCTGTCATAGGCATCCAGAGAATTCCGCTGCAGGTAAAGACCGGTTCTGGAGCTGATTTCTCCCTGCGTCGGGTTCACCTGTGCGTCCAGCAGGATGAAGGTGCCGGTACAGTCCGCTTCCCACAGCTTTCGCTTTAGTGATTCCATCATCAGATCCTGCAGACTGTGGATGTCGGTTTCCGATCCGTTGAGATCGGCAAAGGACATATGCTGAGACTGGAGATAATTGTCGATCAGTGTGGCGGTGTTTTCCGAAAGCTGCACACTCAGCACCGCGAGACCGTCATAGTGGGTGCTGATCTGCTTTTCGAAGATCTCGCATTGAAAATGCAGGGTATTTGCCAGACGTCGTTTGGTGCCGGTAAAGCCGCCGATGAGAAACAGTCCCACAAAGAGGAGCGTCAGCAGCAGGGCGGCCAGAATGAACATATACTTAAACAGCTTCCGCTGCAGAGAGGTTTTTCCGTGATTGTTGGGCAGCTTCATCTATTCCCCCGCCTTCATGCGATGTTACGGAACAGGTCCCAGAGATCATTGGCCATGCTTTCCGCGCTTTCTCCATCCAAGCAACGGGCCGGCATTTCCTTCTGGGCGGCACGCAATGAATCATAAAGGACATTGAGCTTGCCGTAATAGCCGGTAAAGGACGGCTCCTGTATCGCTGTGGCGGTTTTGTTGACAGTATTCAGTGTGTTATACAGATTTTTATAGGCATCTGTGTCAAATTCATAGTCCTCGATCTGATTGAAGGCCTCCTCTGTCACCGGCATATAGCCGGCGCTGACACAGAAGGCGAGATTTCGTTCGCTTTCCGTGAGCCAGCGTGCGAAGACATTGGCTGCCTCGGCCTTCTGCGCCGTGCTCTTATACGCACTGAGGCCTACACCCGCCTGAGTGATCAACAGATCCGTTCCGGCCGCCTTCGGCATGGGCAGCACCTGAAGATTCATGGGTTCAGAGGTATTGTCCGGGTAGATCACCGCATCATTGTAGTAGAGAATGGAAGCGGAGGAGCCCAGTCCTGCCATCACCTCGCCGGTCATCACCTGGGTATTGGAATAGAGATCGGAAACCGCAATATATCCCTTGGCCAACGCCTCGGCAAATTCCAGATACGAGTCCTTCAAGGCCGTATTTTCGAAATCATACCAGCCGTCCTCTGTATAGAAGTTTTCCGCGCCCTTCTCCATGGCGTTCAGCTCAATGGCGCGCATCGGATAGTCCAGGGCACAGAACACCTTGCCGTTGGACCATGCATAGTATTTTTCTGCCGCATCGAAGAAGCCCTCCCAGGTGGCCAGGTCCTCGTAGGTGACACCGGTGGCTTCGGAAAAACGATCAAACTGACTGCCGCAGATGCAGAGCACCTGGGTGGATTTGGATACCGGGAAGACCAGAAGCGCGTCATCCACCAGACCGTCCGCCAGGAACGCCGGCACGTAGGCATTTAACTCCTCTTCCGTAAAGAAATCCTTCCAGTTCAGAAGATTCTCCGTGCCCAGATCCTCCGCATTGCTTTTGTGACAGAAGAAAAGATCCGGCATTTCCGGCATCCCGGCATCGCCCTTCTGGGCAGAGAGCAGCTTTTCGCCGATCTGCGCGGCACTGGACATGAGCGTCACATTGATGACGATGCCCTTTTCCTTGCCCTCCGTCGCATTGAATTCCTCAATCAGCTGGTTCATGGGCGAGTCTGCCTGTTCGCCATAGACATGCCAGAGGGTCAGTGACACAGGATCCTTTGGATTTAATGTTGTCTTTTCGCCGCAGCCGGTCAGCAGCAGGGAAAGAGAAAATGCCGCGGTGAGCAGCAGTGCAGTCAGTCTTTTCATGGTCAAAATCTCCTTTTCAGGGGCCTTACTACCCGTTTTACTACCCTTTTTTCGCTTAAAAAATGCCAGACGATAAATTTTTTTGCAAAATCCTACCTTTTTTGCGGAAAGGGGTAGGGCGCAATTTTCTCGCATTTCTATAATGGCAGATAACATCCATATTGACTATACCACAGAGCCGGGGATACAGGCAAATACTGTGGGTGTGGTGATTGAGAAAAGGAGAAAATTATGGGACTGATCAAAGCGGTATTGGGAGCAGCAGGCGGCGTGTTGGCCGACCAGTGGAAGGAATACTTCTATTGTGAATCCATTCCGGAGAATGTGATGGCGGTGAAGGGCGTGCATCGGGTCTCCGGCAGAAGCAGCAATTACAAGGGATCCGACAACATTATCACCAATGGTTCTGTGGTGGCCGTGGCAGACGGCCAGTGCATGATCATTGTGGACCAGGGCAAGGTCACAGAGCTCTGTGCGGAGCCCGGCGAGTTTGTTTATGACTCTTCCACGGAGCCGACGATCTTCTCCGGCGAGTTGGGCACTAGCATCAAGGAAACCTTCAAGAACATCGGCAAGCGTTTCACCTTCGGCGGTGAACCACCGAAGGACCAGCGGGTTTACTACTTCAATACGAAGGAGCTGATCGGCAACAAGTACGGCACGCCGTCACCGGTTCCCTTCCGGGTGGTGGATCAGCGGGCAGGTATCGACATTGACATCGCCATCCGCTGCTTCGGTGAATACAGTTACCGGATCTGCGATCCGATTCTCTTCTATACAAATGTCTGCGGCAACGTCAGTGAGGACTACACCCGGGATCGTCTGGACGGTCAGCTGAAGACGGAGCTTTTGACAGCGCTGCAGCCTGCCTTTGCGAAGATCTCCGATATGGGCATCCGGTATTCGGCGCTGCCCGGTCATACCATGGAAATGGCGGATGCGCTGAATGAGGTGCTTTCCGGCAAGTGGCGGAATCTGCGTGGTCTGGAAATCGTGTCCTTCGGTGTTTCCTCTGTGAAGGCCAGTGAGGAAGACGAGAGCATGCTGAAGGAAATGCAGCGGAATGCAGCCTTCATGGATCCCACAAGAGCCGCAGCGCATCTGGTGGGCGCCCAGGCCTCTGCCATGCAGTCGGCGGCTTCGAACCAGAATGCGGGCCCGGCGATGGCCTTTATGGGCATGAACATGGCGGGACAGGCCGGTGGCATGAACGCCCAGAATCTGTTCCAGATGGGTGCAGCGCAGCAGGCCCAGGCACAGCAGGTACCGCCCGTACCGCAACCGGCTCCGGCACCTGCACCGCAGCCGGCAGCACAACCAGCAGCGGATGGCTGGAACTGTTCTTGCGGACAGACCGGCATCAGCGGAAAGTTCTGTCCCAACTGCGGCAGTAAAAAGCCGGAGCCGAAGATGATGGCCGGCAGCTGGAAGTGTACCTGCGGCGCCACTGTCACCGGAAAATTCTGTCCGGAATGCGGTGCGAAGAAGCCCGAAGAAAAATCCGACAGCTGGACCTGCAGCTGCGGTGCGGTCAACAA
This sequence comes from Parolsenella sp., assembly GCA_963659875.1. Taxonomy (GTDB): domain Bacteria; phylum Bacillota; class Clostridia; order Lachnospirales; family Lachnospiraceae; genus Oribacterium. The sequence continues at coordinate 16,339 of CAVKVA010000005.1, read as the reverse complement.
GGGAAAGTTCTGCCCCGAGTGCGGCGCGAAAAAGCCCGAGGCAGCCCCGCGGTATAAGTGCAGTAAGTGCGGCTGGGAGCCGGAGGATCCGACCCGTCCGCCGAAGTTCTGTCCGGAGTGCGGCGACCCCTTTGATGAGGGTGATAAGCAGTGAGACCTTGACATGGATTACAGAACGAACAGGGAGATGATGATATGAAAAGAAAAATGAGAATTGCCTACATTGCCCTTGCGGGACTGTCCGTCCTCAGTCTGTCGGCCTGCGGCAGCAAAAAGCTGGAGGGCCAGGGAAAGATCGGCGCTGCCGAGACGAGTGCAGCAGCCACGGAGCAGGCGGAGACCACCACGGCAGCAGAAGCGATCGAAGGCACGACACTTTCTACCTCCATGTGGGACCTGACATACGCGGAAGATGATGGCTGGACCTATAAGGAAGACAATTTTACAAACCGGGAGGATTATGCCGCGATTGACATATACATTCCGAAGGAAGGCGGAGAGGGCAGTGTGGTGAACGTTTCTATCTCTGCTTCTGAAGAGGGTCCCGGCAGTTTTCGTAGCGATCTCGTCAGCTATGGCTTTGATGAATATGAGTATAAGGTGAATCAGTCCTATGAACTGACGGACATCGGCGGCCTGGGTCTGCTGAAGCAGGAGGGAAACTACTGGGGATCGCCCTGTCTTCGTTATCTGAACCGGGATGAGAGTGCTGGTGTCAGCATTCTTCTGACCGTCACGGGCGATTATACGGATGCCCGGGTGGACAAGCTGCTTTCCGGCTTATCCTTCCATCTGGAGGACAAGGGTAATGTTGACGGCCCCTGGTACTGGGATGGTGAGCCATTCTCAACGATAGCGCATCAGTATCTGGTGGGAACCTATACGCTGGACAGCCAGTGGATCCCTTTTGCGGAAAGCAATATCACGCATGAAACCTTTGATTACTCGGTTGCCGTGATCGGAAATCAGGCCTTCATTATGGAGGACGGAGCACTCAAGCGCTACGACTATGACGGGACAAGCCTGACCTTCGCAGCGGACATTCCTCTGGAAAATGAATACAAGGATATCACCGCTGACACTTCCGGAAATCTCTGGATGGGCAACTTTATGAAGCCGCTCATCAGTTGGAAGGATGGTGCAGTGACGGCCTCTTATGAGGGAACGAAGTATGTGACGATGGATCCCTCTGGCACCTGGGGCATCAGCTGGTTCACCTCTGCAGAGTGTGAGAAGATCACGCTTTCCGACGGCGCAATCAAGACAGAACCTATGACCTTCTCGGAGCTAAGCCTGATCAATCATTTGATGATCGATGAGAATCACATTTATGTTTGCGGATCTGCAGCAGATGACAGCGGTCACAAGGTGTTCATCTATGATCCGAACGGCAATCTGCAGCTGACACTGGCGGATTCTGACGGCAGCGGACTCGGCAGCATTACCTTCGTGGAGGAAACCGACAACGGCTATCTGGCACTGGATGGAAATATGCGCGAGGTGGTGCTCTGGACAAAGGACGGCGGCTATATCGGCGCAGCCAAGGATGAGAATCTGTTCGGTACAGACTATCCCTGGTTCTGCGGCGCCACAAAGCTGGAGGACGGCAGCATATTGATTGTTATGACAGAAGACAGAGCAGACGACTCTGCCAAGGAGCTGCTTGCTTTCAAACTCAGCGGTTTTTGATTCGGTGTAAGGGACAATACATATCTGCTGCCCGCTCAGAACCAGAGCGGGCAGCAAATCAAGGAAAAATAGAGAAGGGGAGGAATCAGGATGCCATCACAGATCACCAATTATCAATGTCCGGCCTGTACCGGACCCCTGCATTATTCCGGGCAAAGCGGAAAGCTGGAATGCGAGTTTTGCGGCTCCAGTTATGATGTGGCGGAAATAGAGGCCCTGTATGCCGACAAGAATGAGAAGGCAGCAGCGGCGATGGAGAAAGAGAATGCCAAGGCGGCAGAAAAGACAGCGCAGGCAGCTGCTGACGGTATGGACACTGCTGCAGGAGACGGCGAATGGGACATCTCGGGGATGTCTGACTGGGGTGCAGAGGCAGAGGAGATGAAGGCCTACAGCTGTCCGAGCTGCGGTGCAGAGCTGATCTGCGATGCCAGCACGGCGGCCACCTCCTGTCCGTACTGCGGAAATCCCACTGTGGTGCCGGGACAGTTTTCCGGCGGCCTGAAGCCGGATTACGTGCTACCGTTTAAGGTCAGCAAGGAAGAGGCCATTCAGGCGCTGAAGATCCACTACAAGGGAAAGCCCCTTCTGCCGAAGACATTTTCCAAGGAAAACCATCTGGCAGAAATCAAGGGTGTCTATGTGCCCTTCTGGATGTTCGATGGCGAGGCCAGCGGCAGCGCCAGCTTCGTGGCGACCCGCAGCCGTACCTTTGAATCCGGGGGTTATGAGATCACGGAAACAGACCACTTCGATGTGCGGCGATCTGGTTCTCTGGCCTTTGAACAAATTCCTGTGGATGCCTCCAGCAAGATGCCGGATGATTACATGGATTCCATCGAGCCCTTTGATTATGGCGAGCTGAAGCCTTTCTCCACGGCATATCTGCCGGGCTTCCTGGCGGATAAGTACGATGTCAGTGTGGACGACAGCCGGGAGCGGGCGGATAAGCGCTGTGCGGGTACCCTGGAAGCGGCGTTGAAGAATACGGTTCAGGGCTACGAGTACTGCCACAAGGAATCTGCTGATATTCAGCTGACAAGGGGAAAGGTGCATTATGCGCTGCTGCCGGTATGGGTGCTCAGCACCAAGTGGGCAGGCAAGGACTATCTCTTCGCGATGAACGGACAGACCGGACGACTGGTGGGAGATCTTCCCGTCAGTAAGAAACGGGCAGCCGCGATTTTCGCAGCGGTGGCAGCACCGCTCATGGCGATCGGACTTACGGCAGTGATGCTGCTGATGTGATGGGGAGGAAAAGATGATGAAAAGAAAATTAAGGCGTTTCCTGCTTGTGCTGGCAGTCATGCTTTCCTTCTGCTTTAACAGCATCGCGGCCGAGACCGAGATGGATACGGATACGGGGGCACAGCTTTACTATGTGACAGATGCGGCATCTCTTCTCAGTAGTGAGGAGGATTATGCACTGGAAATCATGGCGGAGACGGTCTCACAGCAATACGGAGTGGGTGTCTATGTGGTTACCGTGGATGACTATCTGGACTTCAATACAGAGGGCGTCTATGAAGCCACCTATACCATATACCATGACTACAGCATGGGAGAAGGCGAGAATCGGGACGGCATCATGCTGCTGCTCAGTATGGCGGACCGGGACTATGCCCTGTTCTGCTACGGCGAGGAGGCTGAATATGCCTTCAGCGACGCGGCACAGCAGCAGGTGGAGGAGCTTTTCCTGGATAACTTTGCTGAGGATGACTGGTACGGCGGATTCGAGGACTATGTGGCAGCCTGCGCCGGTTGTCTGGAGCTGGCGGCAAACGGTCAGCCGATACGGGCCAGTCGAACCATTCCTATCCTGGTCGTGATCGGTGTTTCTCTTCTGATTGCGGGCATCGTGCTGGTCGTGCTGTGGGCAAAGATGAAGTCGGTGGCAAAAAAGACCACGGCAGAGCCCTATGTTTCCGGCGCACTGCAGCTGACAGAAAAGAGCGATGTCTTCTCCCACAGGACGGAAAGTCGACGGAAGATTGAACGAAGCAGTTCCTCCGGCAGCAGCAGTGAATCCGGTGGTGGCGGCTCCGGACGCAGCGGAAAGTTCTAGGAGGAGGCAGAATGATGAAAAGGAGAGCGTGGCGGCAGCTGACGATACTGGGAATGGTCCTGGCTGTACCGATGAGTCTTTGTGCCTGCGGCGGAAAAAGCCAGAGTGCTTCGGCAACGGAAGCGAAAGAAAATACGGCACTGAAGGGGTTGACAAGACAGACGGAAGTCAGCGCGGTGGAAACAGAGGGAGCGGAGGAGCTGCTGACGGAGGCCGCGCAGCCGATGGAATCGGGTACGCGGACTGCTGCGGGCGAGGCTTCTCTCACGAAGCTTCTAAGCTACATCGGCAGTCCGCCGGATACGCTCTTCGGTGTGGCCTATCTTGGCTATGTGGGCGGCCTTTTCGACGATGGATTTACCGAGGAATTTCCCCAGTGGCTCCGGGAAAATAACCCTGAACTGCTGGCGAAGTATCCCTTCATCGCAGAAATTGACCGGAATCATATCCTGGGCGGTGCGGGGCATCTGTACTGCATTGTTCCGACAGATGAAAATGCCACGGTTTCCGTGAATCGGGTGAACTGGGATGAGAACAGCCGGACCGGTACGGTGCAGGATGTTCTTTACCGGCAGGAGACCGGGGAGCCGGTGCTGCTTTTTGCCAACCTGGACGGCAATGCCTGTCATGTGGATACCCAACTCTATGTCACCGACAATAGCGGGACGACCTGCGAATGGTATCCGGCCATGGATGAGGAAGGATATTTGGTGCCCTGCATCAATGACGGGGTCTGCTATTCCTGGGATTTTAGCGACTATCCCTACAGTGTAGCCGGGGATATGACGGATTGGCTGGCGGATGGCTGGCTGGGGCCCACAGTGGTAGGCCTCGCAGGAGAGGACCCGCGCTTCGGCACTATGTGGTGCACGCAGGGCAATGCCTGGGAATCTGATCGCTATGCCTATTACAATGTTTGGTTCTGCCCCGGAGACGCGGAGAGCGGCACTATGGATATTGATTTTCTCTATGAGGGGCAGGAGGAGTATGCGGAACAGTGGAGCGGTTTCTGGACCATCCAGACGGCTGAGGATCAGCCCAGCTATATCAGCATCAGTATTTCCCTGGTGGGCGGTACGGAATACAACAGCACGGACGGTCCCCGATATATTGCGGAAACCTATCCCATCCTGATTTCCCAAAGAGGTACAGATATTGTGATCGGAAAGGGACTGAATAACGTTTGTCTGCCTTTTATGAACCAGAACACCCTTTCCACAGTACTGTCACAGGCATCCGGCTGACAGCATGCCGACAACAAAGGAGGACAGAAATGACCACTTCAAACGAGAGAGAACGATTTGCCTTTACGACCCTGCCGAAAAATCTGGCTGAGCTGCAGGCGCTGCCGGAGGCGAGTCTGGATAGCCCTTTTAAGACGGCGGCTCTGACGCTGTGTGCCCTGTGTGTCTACAGCAGGGACAGAGCGTCCGGTTTGGAAATGCTGAACTGGCTCCGGGGGCCGCGCCCCCTGAACGGACAGGACATTGCGTTCCTGAATGACCGCTTTCGGGGCGGCAAGACCTATATTCCGTTTTCTTACTTTGCAGGCGCTTCGCCGGAAAACGATTACACGCCTTCACAGCCCTTCCGGCTGGTGATTGAGAGAACCCGGATCTCCGATGCGGAAGCGGGATACATGAAGCTGTTCATTCCCTGCGGCGGCGCAGACAGTCCTCGTCCCATCAAGCTTCGGCAGAAGGGAGACGGCAGATGGTTCCTGTGGGAGCAGTATCTCCTGATGGATATCCGGAAGCCTCATTCCGCGGATCCCTGGAGTTGATGCGTTATGCGTATCCGTATCCGGTGGTTATGGACACGCATACATAGGATGGAAGGACGAAGCATGAAGAAAATAATGAAAAAGGGACTTGCCCTTATGACCTGTGCGGCACTTTTGGCGGGCCTTCTGTCCGCCTGCAGCGGGGAAACAGTGCAATCCTCGCCGCGCGGAAAAGCGGGAAAACTGTCGGAGGCAGTCAGGGAAGAAAGCAATGACATGGCAGCGTCGGAGGACATATACCAACGTTTTCTGGAGGGAACTGGAACGGCGACCGCCGGCGAAACGATCACTTCCTTTTCCGGCGGCGACTATACATTGCAAGAAATTCTTTCTTGTGTGGAGACTGCCTTTCGAGACTGGTCAATGCCTTCGGCGCCGGAAAGCGTGGAATATGCCATGATTGACTGCGGGCAGGACGGTGTGCCAGAGCTGGCACTACAGCTGTTGTTCCGGGATGCGTATGGATGGGAATCCGCCAGGGATTACCTCGTCTTTAAGTCATATGACGGCGAGCTGCAATGCATCAAGGAATTCAGCAGCTACTATCGGAATGAGGCCTGGTTGAACAACGCCGGTGTCATTTTCAGCACGAGCATGTATGGCTACGGCGCCTATAGCACAGAAGAAAGCTTTCTGGATAGAGAAGGGAAGGAGATTTGCGTTTACGGCCGCCAGATCTGGAACGGCCTCGAGATCAATCTGATCCCGGCGGAACTGCTGCCGACAAATCTTCGGGATAGTCTGAAGATCAGCTACAGCGGCGCGGCCGATGGCGGAGACGGCTACAGACTGGATGTCTATCATTTTGGGGACGCAGCGGATGAGGATACCTACCTGCAGGAAGCGCACTATGTTTTCTCTGATGCAGCGGGAAATGATGCCATGCCGGAGGATGAGATCCTGACCCTCTATCAGGAAAACGGCCTGCAGATTCATAGTGTGGAGGAGGAAGAGGCGCTGCTGGCAGCCCATAAGCGTTCCCTGGGATTGACGGAGGCGATGGAAAATGCGGAGGACCCGGCATGGACAGTGCTGAAGACGGAGACGCAGGATGAGAAAAAGGAAGCAACAGACAATATTCCGGTTCTGCAACATCTGCATCCGCATATTAGGACGAACGGCTACAGCGGCTATATAAGTCAGAATGAAGCCTCCTATATTGGTTATCACTACACCGCTTCAGGTACCATGCTGAATGAAGAGGAGGCGAAGGCATATCCGGATCTGGCGGCAGCGCTGGACCTGGCATATGCGGAAAATGACGGGCAATATATCGAAATTTGTGCGGATCTGCGGGATGCCGCGGAGAAAATGGCAGCAGATACGAGCCGGGCGTCAGGCTATGTGAGTCTGGAACATCGCTTTGAAAATACGGTGATCCGCGCAGACAGCAGACTGTACTCTGTCAATGTGCACGAGAGCTATTTTTACGGCGGTGCCCATGGCTATGAAGGAGATGTGGGGCAGAATTATGACCCGGCAACCGGCAGGCAGCTTAAGCTCGAAGACATTATCCTGGACAGAACCGTGGTGGAAAACGGGATTTGTGAGGAGGTAGAGAAGAAGTATGCGGCCCGAAATATCGACGGACAGCGGCTGACGGAGAAGATCGAAGCACTGCTGAATGGGGAGAATGTGCCGGATGAATGCTCCTGGACCCTCGATTATTCCGGTCTCCATGTGATCTTCAATCCATCGTGTCTCGGCGGTTATGCACTGGGGCAGCAGAAGGTATGTCTGGACTTTCAGACCTATCCCGATGCTGTAAAGCCGGAATATACGGAGGCACCGGAGGACTTCATTGTGCCGATTGTGAGTACGGAGGAAGATTCGCTCCGGGCAGATGTATACAACAAAGGATTGCCGGTGCAGATCCGCGTGGAAGCAGAGGTGGATGCAAGCGCGCAGGAGAACGGCTATGCGGCCAGTGCGGTAAAGATTGTTCTGACAGACGAGTACAGTGTCAGGGCTTCGGAAAGCTTCCCGGCCTACTATTACGGCATGGCCAGCTATTACGTAAAGCACGGAAATCGGCATTTTCTTTACGTTTTCGGAAGCTATGAGAATGATGTTACCGAGCTCATGGTATATGAGCTGACAAACGGAGAGATCCGAGAGAACGGAGTTCTGCAGTGCTATCCGGGTACCTATGAAGCAAAGAGTGATTATTTTGAAGATATCAAACTGAAGGACTATCCGGACGATGACATATCCGGTTCTTATCAGGAAAACGGTGTTCTGACGGATCCGGAAAATATGTTTCTCGGGTCCGGCATGGATGCACTGAGCACATACAGTGCAAACAGAAGCTACCGGATCGGTGAGAGCGGTGTACCGGAGAGTGATGAACTGTACAAAGTATTCCACTATTCGGACGAGCTTTATCTGACGGCACTGAAGCCCATTTCTGCCCGGGAAACGGATGCAGAGGGAAGGGAAACCGGCAGGGATGTCACCATTCCGGTGTCGGAAAAGCTGCGCTTCCATATGACAGACAATCAGAGTCTGATGATTTTTGCGTACGGCAGCGGCAAATACGCGAAGGTTTCTATGGACCTCAACGACTGGCCACAGCGCTTGAACGGCGAGGATGTGGAGACGGTGCTGGACGGTATTATGTATGCAGGTTGAGTGCAGAACGGACATGAGATAGTAAAAAGATGACAATAGGAAGGGAGAACAGAGATGGCAAACACTTGTAGAATTTGCGGCGCAGAGATCAATCTGGTGCAGACACAGAGGCTGGCAGACGGCAACTGCATTTGCAGAAGCTGCCGGAAGAAGGGCTTCAGGGACTACGATTATATGCATGACGGGCTTCATAATGTGAAGGCACACCTGGATCAGGTGGAGAGAGGCACGAAGCTGTGGGAGCACTATTTTGTGCCGCGTGAGAAAACGAAGGATAAGACCCAAAAGCTGAAGCGCTTTGGATCCAGAATTTATGTGGCGGAGGACATTGGCCTTATGGCCTTTATTCAGACGGACTACAAATTCTTCATCTTTGGGAAGAGCATCAAAGCCTGTGTCTACCGGATTGCAGACCTTCGGAGCTATGAATACGAGAAGCGTACTGTGCAGAGGGACGGGAAAACCGAGAATAAATCTGTTGCCGTACTCTGTTTTGTCAATACGGAGGGGCTGTATGAGGCCATTGCGCCGCTGGAGAGCGGAAGCGCCTATGAGAAGATGAAGAAATATTTCGACACTTTGTTTGGCATTCAGAAAACTTTGGGCAATGCTGTGAATACCTGGAAGCAGCAGATGACGGCGGCCAAGGATCTCGCAGCAGGCTTCAGTGCTGCGGTGAGAGGAGACACAAATGCGGAGACGAAGGCGGAGCAGGCCATTCATTCTCTGGATGCGGCAATTTACGGCGATCGCAGTGAATGGATCCAGAAGGCCGATGCGGCGCTGGCTGCATTTCCCGGCTGATATGGGACGGCATAGAAAGCGGCACCGGATGTACGTTGTTTTGCTGGCGGTGCTGATTGCGGTCATTGCGGTCATCGCCCTCGGTGCCGCCTATCAGCACTTCGTTGTCGACAGCATCATGGACGGCGGCCTGGGGATGGAGAATTCGGAGGTGGTTCAGGCGCGGGAAGCGGGGCGAATGGAGGATGAATACACAGAAAGGGGCTGAAAATGAGTATAGGAACAAAGCTTGGTGGCGGACTCATGATAGCAGCAGGCGCATTTTTTTGCTTCGCTGCAGCCAAGATGTTTATCCAGGACATGCCGGAAGCGAAGAAGAACATGAGCCAAGCTGTTTATGTAGGGGACAGTGGATACGATGCAGCAAATGACGGCAAGGTGGTTGTGGTAACAGGCACATACCAACTAAAAAATCCTGCGTATGATGATGAACTGAATATTTATATCAATGCTGCAAGAGCAGTACGCAGCGGTTTTTATGCGTACATAGACAGGAAGGACATGCCGGCTTTGAGTGTGGTGAGTGATCCCAAATACGTCGAATGGAAAACAGATTGGAATGCGGACGATGAATTTGTAGGAGAGGTCGATGTGGGTGAGTATCATCTGGCAGAGGATTTCCTGTCCGCGCTGCAAACCGTGACAACATACAGTGATTACGATGAAACGTCTCTCGAAAGTGTAGGACTCGGATCTGTGTATGACGCAAACTATGCCCAAGGGTATTATGTGCAAAGAAAAGAGGACATCGATGGTCTGTATGCGGAAGGGGAGAGACGATATTACTATTCAGTGCCAGATTTCGTGGATGGACAGAAGATAACCGTGATCGCTCGACAGGATGGCAGCTTTTTGCATAATGCTGAGGGACTTGCAGGAACTGTGCTGGAGGGAGCATTAAGTGAGGATGAGGTCATGAAAAGCATTAACAAAAAGAATGTTTTTGTCAGTATCTTTGCGGTCGTATTCTCTCTTGGGATATTGTTTGGCGGGGTCGCAATATTTAGACTGCGTTAATAATACAGCATACAGAAGGAGAGGGACGAGGCTATGATGAATACGCGGAAAATCGGCAATCCTTTTGTGGTGTACTGCAAAAACTGCGGCGCCCCCACGGGATATGACATATTGCGCCAGAGCTATCGCTGTCCGCACTGCGGCGAAACCTCCGGCATAGAGGAAGCGCAGAAGGGCTTCCATCGCTGGCGCTGGCTGCAGGCAGAATCGCTCATGGCGGAGAAAACCACGAATCAGCAGCGCAATTGTCCGAATTGCGGTGCAGTGGTACTGTTTCCGGAGGGTGAGGCCACCAACCGCTGCGTGTTCTGCGGCAGCGCCCTGGTGCGGGAGGAGTTCGAACAGTCGGAGAATTTCCCGGAGATGATCATTCCCTTTGTGCTCACCAAGGAGGAAGCCCGGGAGCAGCTGCAGAAATGGTGCGGGGAAAATAAAAAGACGCCGGAGGCGAAGGCGGTGATGCAGAATCTGCATGCGCTGGATGGCTGGTATCTGCCATATCAGATGGTGCGGGGCCCTGTGGATGTGACGATTCACCGGGATGCCGCGCAGCGGGTGTACCACTGCGATGGCTTTCTGGAGCAGAGTATGGTCTGCACGGCGGAAAAGCTGGACAATATGGTGCTGGAGGCAGCAGAACCCTTTGATCCCAACGGCCTTGTGCCCTTTGAACATGGCTATATTGCAGGCCATAAGGCCCGGCTGCAGGATATCTCGGCATACAGTACCAACCAACGGGTCATGGAAGAGGTAAGCGAGGACTATCGCCCCTATGTGGAAAAGGTCATGCAGACCAAGGGCTGCGAGCTCGTGCTGCAGGGCGAGAATCTGATGAGCGCACCGGTGCTGATCCCCATGTATCTCATTCATGTCGGAGAGCTGTTTGCTGTGGTGAACGGTCAGACCGGGAAGCTTGCGGTATCCCTGGGGCGTAAGCGGACGCAGATCATCAAGCTGGTGGAGCCGACGGTGCTGACGCTGATCTGTCTTGCCGCCAGCTTCTGGTTCTGTCGGGGACTTGGTGCATTTGAATATTGTGTTCAGCTGCCGCTGATGATTACGTTTATATTTAGCGTGATTGTGTTCGGGGTAAAGGACAAAGAGATCCGGAAAAAGCTGAGCCGTATCATTTTGTCCTCGGCAGGCTCTAGGGCGCGCAGAGAAAATAAAGAGCTGGTGCTGCAGCAGGGAGAGGATGTGTTCCGGAATCCCTTCCCGAATATTCCTTCATTTTACGAATGGATCGATGGTGTGCGAGCCACGGTGGATATCCGCTTTTATCCGCCTGTCAGAATTTTCGAAATCATCTGGAAGGCCTTGTTCATGCTTTTTCTTCCTTATCCGCCGGCTTTTTTTCTCCGACTCTTTTACCTGGATGCATGGGCACATCCCATGACGGCGCTGATGACGATGGACTTTGGAAATGGCGTGATCTGGCTGATTTTCATGTTTGGCGTGATTCCGCTGACTTATATGATGATGTACCGGCAGGGTGTCTACAATCATCCCTTCCTCTACAGGATAGAAGATGATGGCAGCAGAAGGCTGGTTGGAAACGCTGGAGACAGGAGGATTACCTTCCGTGGTCATGTGAACCTGGTTTTTGGGGAACAGGAAGCCAAAAAGATAGTGAGACTTTACAGTCTAGTGCTGGCAGGTGCAGGCCTTCTATCGGTACTTATGCTTGTGTTTTTTGATTGATATACGGGGAAAGCAGATGGGGCTGATGCGCACTTTCCTATGAATCAAAACACCCCCTCCGGGCCTAGGCTCGGAGGGGGTGTTGAGTATCATGTCCGGGGTCAGCGACAGCTTGGCTATCGGGGGCCTCAAATCAGTCCCTGAATCAGGATGATCAGGATCAGTACCGGCAGGACATACTGGAGATATGGTTTCAGGATCCGGGGCAGCTTGATGCCCTGGCCTTCGTTGCATTCGGCAAGGTAATTGTCGAAGCCCCAGCCCCACTTGCTGACGCAGAAGAGGAGATAGATCAGGGAGCCGATGGGCAGCAGGAGGTTGCTGACGATGAAGTCCTCGGAATCCAGGACATCCCGGGCGCCGATCAGGTGCAGGTCGGACCAGAGGTTGTAGCCCAGGACACAGGGCATGCTCATGATCAGGATGAAGAGGCAGTTGCCGATGACAGCGTGCTTCCGCATGCAGTGGAAGTTGTCGATGGTGCTGGCCAGCAGGTTCTCAAACACGGTGATGACCGTGGAGAAGGAGGCGAAGGTCATGAAGAGGAAGAAGAGCGTTCCCCAGATGCGTCCGCCGGACATGTTCATGAACACCTTCGGCAGGGTCAGGAAAATGAGGGAAGGTCCGGCATCCGGCTGTACCCCGAAGGAGAAGCAGGCCGGGAAGATGATGAGACCGGACATGATGGCCACAAAGGTATCCAGGATACAGATGCGGATGGATTCTCCCGTCAGCGTGAACTGCTTGGACATGTAGGAGCCGAAGATCTCCATGGCGGCGACACCCAGACTCAATGTGAAGAAGGACTGGTTCATGGCGGCCAGGATCACGTTTCGAAGGCCTACATCACTGACGCGGCTCAGGGAGGGCAGGAGATAGAACTCCACGCCTTCCGCAGCCCCGGGCAGCAGCAGACTGTGGACGGCCAAAATCACGATCAGCGCCAGCAGCAGGGTCATCATGACCGTTGTGACTTTTTCGAGACCCTTTTGCAGACCGAAGGAACAGATCATAAAGCCGGCCAGTACGTTCACGGCCATGCAGAGCGACATTTCCTCCGGGTGACTCAGCATAGTGGTGAAAACAGCATCCGCGGCTTCTGAAGTGATACCCTCAAAGGTGCCGAAGGCAAATTTGAAAAAGTAGGAAAGCATCCAACCAGCCACTGTGGTGTAGTACATCATCAGAATATAGGAACCGGCGATAGCGAACCAGCCGTGAATGTGCCACTTACTGCCCTTGGGCTCCAGTGCTTCGTAGGCCTTCACCGCACTCTGCCGGGAAGCACGTCCCGTGGCGAGCTCCATGGTCAGAACGGGCACGCCCATGATGATCAGGAAAATCAGATAGAAAAGAACGAAGATGCCGCCGCCGTTCTGTCCGGCGAGGTACGGAAATTTCCAGACATTTCCGATGCCGATAGCACAGCCGGCACTGACCAGAATGAAGCCAATGCGTGATTTAAAGCTTTCTCGATTGCTCATATACTCCCCCTTGAGTAAAATTATGTATTAAACTCAAAAATTATAGCAGATTTTGTTAAAATGTGCTATAGATGATGCTTGGAACAGTATGGTAAACATGCTGACCTTAGGGAGGAAAATATGAAAAACGCAGTCAAGGATCTGACCCGGGGTTCGCTCTGGTCAGGCATCTTTTTGTTCAGCTTTCCGCTGATTTTGTCGAATCTTCTGCAGATTCTTTTTAACATGTCGGACATCGCGGTGGTGGGCCGTTTTGCGGGCTCCATTGCATTGGGGGCCGTGGGCTCCACCACCACCTTGGTGAATCTCTTCACCAGCTTTCTCATCGGCATCGGCGGCGGGGTTAATGTTGTCACCGCCCAGGCCTTCGGGCGGGGCGAAGGGGAAGATGTGCGGAAAACCGTGCATACGGCCTTTCTGCTTTGTCTGGCCATAGGCATTGGCGTACTTCTCTTCGGAGAACTCACCAGTCGGCTGATCCTGACGCTGCTGAAGACTAAGGAAGAGCTGATTGACGGCGCTTCTCTCTATCTTCGGATTTATTTTCTGGGTATGCCGGCGCTGGCCATTTTCAACTACGGCAATGCGGTATTCAGTGCCGCCGGAGACACGAAGAAGCCGCTGCTGTTTCTGTCCATTGCCGGTGTTTTGAACGTGATCCTGAATCTTTTCTTTGTTATCGTGATGAAGATTGATGTCGCGGGTGTGGCCATCGCCAGCATTAGCGCCCAGTATCTGTCGGCCTTTGCGATCATGCTGGCGCTGATGAAAATGAAGGGGGACCACGGCTTTTCCTTCCGCTATCTGTGTCTCGATAAGCGGAAGACGAAGACTCTGCTGGCGCTGTGTATTCCGGGCGGCTTGCAGAATGCCATCTTCCAGGCGGCCAATCTCTTCGTGCAGATGGGCATCAACAGCTTCAGCGCCACCGTGGTGGCGGGAAATGCAGCTGCCCAGAACGCGGATGGTCTGGCTTATGATGTCATGGCCGCCTTCTATACCGCCTGTGGCAGCTACATCGGACAGAACTACGGCGCCGGAGACATGAAGCGTGTGAAGAAGACCTACTATATCAGCCTGCTCTATGCCTTTGCTTTCGGTATGGGCATTGGTCTAACGCTGGTGCTCTTCGGCACACAGTTCCTGTCCCTCTTCACCAACGATCCGGAGGTGTTGGCGGCGGGCCGCTACCGACTCACCATCATGGGATTGTGCTATGGCTTCTCGGCACTCATGGATGGTTCCATCGCGGCCTCCCGGGGACTGGGCAAGGGCGTGGTGCCCACCATCATTGTCATTATGGGATCCTGCGTCTTCCGTATCTTCTGGATCTTCACGGTATTCGCCATTTTCCGGACCATCACGTCACTCTACTTACTGTATATTTTCTCCTGGAGTATCACAGGAATCGCCGAGGCCTGGTACTTCCGGCGGGCGTACCGGCAGGCAGAACGACGGATGCCTACGTGATGCTGCTCCGGGCATGATGGGACTCTATCCCGTGGGCACCCCATCGAGCGGGGTCCCCGATAGTCAAGCTATCGCGAACCCCACTCGATATCAGCCAAGCTGTCGCGAAGCCCACGGGGAAGAAGAGGACTTTGCTGACGCAAAGTCTTCGATACGCTCGCCGCGAAGGCATCCCGCGGGCACCCGCCAGCCAAGCTGTCGCGAAGCCCGCGGGATAATTAGAACCCCAATGTATCATTCACCAGGATGATGTGATAGCGTCCCGGATGCTTTTCGTAGCGGGTGATGAGGAACTGGTCACAGATTGTGTCTTTGGACTTGCAGTCCGCGCAGGAGCCGGTGACCTTGCAGGGCGTGGTAATGGGGAAGCGCGCCGCATTGATGGGGGCTGCCTCATTTCGTGCCCGGGAAATCGCCGCCGGCACATCCTTCATTACCTTGTTCATGCCGACAATGAAGAGGACATGCTTCGGGCCGTAAACCATGCAGGCCACCCGGTTGCCGTTGCCGTCGATGTTTACCAGAATGCCGTCCTCGGTGATGGCATTGCTGCTGCAGAGGAACCAGTCCGCGTCGAAGGCGGCCAGCTCCACGGCGCGCTTGTTCTCAGCCGTGTCCCGGTTCAGAACCTGGTAATTGCCGTCAATGACCGCCTGCTTGAGGCCGATTTCTGCGACGGAAGCGGAGCCGCCCCAGCTGATGACGGACTGCTCCGGAATGAGAGAGAGGGCCAGCTTCAGCGCCTCCTCCCGGGTCTCCGCATAATAGCCGCTCATGTTCCGGGAAGTGAGTCCCTTAATGACCTTTTCGGCCAGCAAACGATTCCTGTTTTGTCTGTTTTCTTCCATGGTGTTCTCCTTTTTCTCCTGAAATTTCCTTTCCATTATCATAGCACTTTTTGAGGATAATGTCTTCGCGCCTTACTTGCCTGCGGGATCCAGCGTATAGCCTTCGGCCAAGAGCTCTCGGAAGCACTTCGGCTTCGGCGGCTGCTGCCCGTTTTCGTGCGTTCCCAGATGCTTCTCCATCCAGATCATGTCATACCAGCGCTCGAATTTGCAGCCGCAGGACAGGAAGGTGCCGATGAGGCGATAGCCCAGGTGGGCATGAAAGTCGGCGCTGTTTTTGGTGAGATAGGGATCGTCGTCTGTGGGCGGATAGGCGATGCAGGCATACATATTGAGGTAGCCGAGGGCAGTGAGACAGCTTTCCAACGCGGCATGGAGCAGGCCGCCGATGCCCCGTCCTCTGGCATTTTCTGAGACATAGATGGAGGTCTCCACCGCCCAGTCGTAGGCCTCCCGGGCATGGAAGGAAGAGACATAGGCATAGCCGAGAAATTCGCTCTGATCCTCTGCCACAATATAAGGATATTTCTCCAGTGTGGTGGTGATGCGGTCCCGGAATTCTGCAAGACTGGGTACGGTATATTCAAAGGTAATGGCGGTTTTCTCCACATAGGGGGCGTAGATCGCCAGAAGTGCTGCGGCATCCGCCGGCATTGCCGGACGTAGGGTAATGCTTTCTTTTTCTGCTGACATGGTTTCTGCTCCTTTATCCTGAATCCTGTGGGCTTCGTGACAGACGGGCACAGGATGATGCAATACTTTTCACCGGAATTATAGCTTGTTTCCTGTGGAATTTGTATTAAACTTATTTATAGACAGCGAAACTGTTTCAGGAGAGGAGAACACA
>CAVKVA010000004.1:0-194123 GCA_963659875.1 Parolsenella sp. | reverse complement strand
ATCAAGTGAACATATGTTATGTATTTTACAGATGTAAATGCACTTTCCTATAAAGTAAAAAAATCCGATGCCACACGACATCGGATCCAAGCTGCAGAAGATGGGAGTTGAACCCACATGAGTGTTAGCTCACACGGACCTGAACCGTGCGCGTCTGCCATTCCGCCACTTCTGCAAATATGAAATTGTGTCAGATCAAAGATCTGAGAGTGCAGAAGATGGGAGTTGAACCCACATGAGTGTTAGCTCACACGGACCTGAACCGTGCGCGTCTGCCATTCCGCCACTTCTGCATTCGTTCGCTGTTCTCTCGCGAACTCGTTTATATTAGCATCCGGACTTCATTCTGTCAACAACTTTTTAGAAAAAATTGCTGACAGAATTTTGGGATCTGAAAGTTATCCGGAGCTACGGTCTTCAGTGCAGCAGCGCACCCAGGAGACCGTAGCTGACAACCGACATGATCAGCGCCGCCAACATTACCCCGAGGAGAATGGAGGGGACGGATTTCCGGAGTTTCATACCGAGGAGTCCGGCCACGATGGCACCGGTCCAGGCGCCGGTACCGGGAAGAGGAATGCCCACGAAAAGGGTGAGGCCCCAGAAGCCGAAACGCTCGATGCCTGCCTGGTTTTTATCCACCTTGCCATGCAGGAAGCGGGCCAGGCCCCGGGTGGGACGGAAGCGCTCCAGCAGTGTCACCAGCTTCTGGATGAGAAGCAGTACGAAGGGGATGGGAAGAAGGTTGCCGATGAGGCAGATGGGCAATGCCGTGAGATAGGGAACTTGCAGGACGGAGGCGGCCAGGAGACCGCCCCGGAGTTCCAGGATCGGCAGCATGGAAATGATGAAGACGATGAGCTCTTTGGAAAGATGCCCGGCCAGATTGCTGGTAAAAAAGGTAACTAGGCTGTTCATTTTTTTTCTCTTTTCTGTAAGGTGCGCAAGCTTGAATGCCCCTATAACTTGTGCTAAACTAATTTAGTTTTCAATGGAAAACTATAAGCTTCCGGGAAATTGTAATAGAGTGGATGCAAAGGCGTCAATACTGAAATAAAATTTATAGGGTATCTGACGATGTGAGGATAAATAATGATTAATTTTGAAGACGAAATTCAGAGATTTAAGCCGAGTCTCGATGTGGATCAGATTGAGGATGCCATTGTGAAGGTAGATCTCACGGATATGAATGATATTATGACGAAACTGATCGAAGAGGCGACAGCGGGGAACGGGCAGAAATGAGATATGACGTAACACTCGAGCGGATTGCCAACTGTTATTACAATCTGGGACTGGAGCGGGCACGTCTTCGGGATCTTTCCGGTGCGGCGGAGCTTTTGAAGAAGTCTCTGCAGTATGACAAATACCAGAAGGATGCCCGAAATTTGCTGGGGCTCATTTTTTTTGAGTGTGGCGAAACGGCGGACGCGCTGGTGCAGTGGGTCATCAGTATGAATCTGATGCCCGAGGACAATCTGGCGGACCATTATCTGGATGAGGTGCAGCGGAAGCCGGCGATTCTCCGGATCTGTTCCGACAACGTGAAGCGCTACAACCAGGCCCTGGATTATGCCCAGAACAACAATGAGGATCTGGCCATCATGCAGCTGAACCAGGTGATCAGCGATCGTCCCAATTACGTGAAGGCGCATACCCTGCTGGCGCTGCTTTATATGAGAAAAGAGGAGTGGGTAAAGGCCGGCAAAAGTCTGCTGACGGTGCTGCGCATCGACCGGAACAATCCCAAGGCTCTGGTGCTGATGGACGAGGTGAAGCACAATACAGGCCGGGCAGAGGTGGAGCAGAATCGCCTCAAGAACGTGTTCTCTCACCGCCGCATGAGCGATGACGATGTGCTGGTGCCCCAGGAGGTGAAGCAGATTTCTCCCTGGATGGTGGTCCTGTATATCCTCATCGGCTTTGCTTTTGCACTGCTTTCCTTTTATCTGCTCTTGCTGCCGGCGAAGACCAAGGCGCTGAACAGCCAGAACAATCAGGAACTCATTCGCTATGCGGAAAAGCTGGACGCCGTGAATCAGGAAAACACCAGTCTGCAGAGTCAGCTGGACAGCCTGCAGACCGAATATGATGCCGTCAATGCCCGGCTGGCCCAGTATGCCAGTGCCAATGCTTCCTTCGCGGGACAGTATCGGAGCCTGAATGACATTCAGTCCTTGATTGCCGGCGGTGACATGGTGGGAGCAGCGGAGCAGTATCTGCAGCTGGATGTGGCCAATGTGACGGATGAGAGCCTGCAGAGTCTCCTGAGCACCGTAAAGGCGGAAATGGAAGGCACGGTATATCAGCGACTTTCCGAGCTCGGCACGGCCGCTTGGAATTCCGGCGACACGGCTCAAGCCCAGAAGGATTATGAGCTGAGCCTGCAGCTTCGCCAGGAGCCGGAGACCATGTTCCTGCTGGCCCGTCTGTATCAGAGCAGCGGAGATACGGAAAACGCCAACAAGCTGTTTGATCAGATCGTGGGCGAATATCCGGATTCCCCCTATGCGGAGAGAGCGAGAAACGCAAGAGGCTATTAAAGAGGAGCGTTATGCTGAACAGGGATAAGATCAGGCTGATGACCAAGCTGGCAGCCTTTGAAAAGAAAGAAGGGAAAGAGGTCCTGCAGACCGGAGAATACTTCCGCAGCGATTACATTTCGAATCGCGTTCTGCTGGCAGAGCTTCACTATACCCTGTGCTTCATCCTGGTGGTGATGGTGGTGATGCTGATGCGCTTGGAAAGCATCCTTTTGAACCTGAGCCTCCAGTATCTGCGGGGCGCGGCACGGATTCTAGGACTTGCCTATGTTATCGGCTTAATCATCACCGGCATTATTTCCGGCACGGAGGCCCGCCTGCATTACAATACGGCGCAGGCCCTCCGGGACTTTTATATGGAAAAGCTGGAACAGCTCCTTGCCATGATGCGGGGCGAGCAGCCGCCGGAGGACAGCCGTTACGGCGATGACTTTGGCGAGGAGATCCGTCTTCTGCGGGCCGGTGTGCTGCCGGAGGAGGAGCCGGAAGAAGTGCAGCCGGAAGACGAGGACGAGCAGTACGATTCTCCGGAGACCCGGGAGGCGGTGCGCTTCGCCCGGGAGGAGGCCAGCAGGTACTTGCGGGAAGAAAAGCAGCGTCAGAAGAGCAGGACAATGCAGGCTTTGCCGAAGAAAGGGAAGAAGCCCTCGAAAACGGAGGCCGACGGTTACTGGCTGGATGATCCCATCGATCAGGAGGCCGACGACTACTGGCTGGATGACGATATGGAAGATGACGAAAACGGTCGGCCGGTGCAGCGAAGAAATGCGGAACCGGAATGGCTGGATGAGGACTGGACGGAAGGAGACGAGGAATGAATCAGATCGCTGCCTTGCGGGATACGCTGGGAAATGTATACAGAAGACAGGACTACTGGCTTCTGCCTCTGTTCCGCGCCCTGACAGCTCTTGTGCTTTTTATGACCTTGCGGATGCGTCTGGGGTATAGTTCGCTGTTTGCCGGTATACCGGTGGTTCTGGCGGCGTCTCTGTTCTGTGCCTTTCTGCCCTGGGCCGGGATTCCCTTCCTGGGGGCAGTGCTGCTGTTGGGGAATCTCTACAGCGCATCTCTGGAACTCACGCTGGTGGGAACCCTGGTGCTTCTGATGGCGGCCCTGATCCAGAGTGCCTTTCGCGCCAGGGGCGCGGTGATTCTGGCGCTGCTGCCCTTTTTCTATTTCCTGCACATTCCCTATGCAGTGGTGCTGGCAGCGGGGTTTTCTCTGGGCATTCTGGGCTTCATTCCCCTGTCGCTGGGCACAGTGGTCTATTATTTTCTCCATTATGCGGTGGAAAATGTAGGCGGCATCAGCAAAACGACGGATATGACAGAGCTGGCCAACCAGTATGCGAATATTTTCAGCGGCTTTCTCGGCAACCGGGAGATGCTTTTGATGATTGTTGTGGTGTCGCTGGGCTTCCTTACGGTATTCATTCTCCGCAGTCTGCCCATTGACTACGCGTTTCTGCTGGCCCTGCTGCTGGGCACCGTTCTGATGGGCGGCTTTCTGGTTCTTGGCGGCGGCAAGCTGGGCATTTCCACGATGGGACAGATCGGCGGCTTGCTGATTTCTCTGCTTTTGGGCGGTGTTTACCTGCTGCTGTTCCACAATGCGGATTATCGGGGCAGTGAACGCCTGCAGTTTGAAGATGAGGAATACTATTATTATGTGAAGGCCGTACCGAAGCGGCAGAGTGAGAAAAAAGGGGAGTAAGTCTTGGAAGAGATGCTGGGAAAAATGAAGAGCTGGGTGAGCCTTCTGCCGCCCTTTACCATCACAAGCATTGTGGAGATTCTGATTCTTACGGTGTTTGTGTATGAGTGTCTGCTCTGGATCAAGAACACCAAGGCCTGGGAGCTGCTGAAGGGCATCCTGGTGATTGTGGCCTTTACGGCCTTTGCAGCAATTTTTCACATGACCACCATCATGTGGCTCATTGAACGTCTGTCCACGGCGGCCATCATTGCAGCGGTGGTGATTTTCCAGCCGGAGCTCAGAAAAGCACTGGAGCAGTTGGGGTCGAAATCCTTTATCAGCAATCTTTTGCCGGATTCCAATGCAGTGGACACCAGCTTCGTGACGGCAAACGAAATCGCCAATGCCACCTTTGAAATGGCAAAGAAGAAAACCGGTGCGCTTATCGTGATTCAGCAGAAGCAGTCCCTGCGGGAAATTGAAAACACGGGCATCCGCATCAACGGCATCGTGTCTTCGGCCCTTCTCATCAATATTTTTGAGAAGAACACACCCCTGCATGACGGCGCGGTGGTCATCGTCGGCGACAAGGTCACCGCAGCCACCTGCTACCTGCCCCTTTCAGATACAGAGATCTCCAAGGATTTCGGTACCCGGCACCGGGCGGCCCTGGGCGTATCGGAGAACACAGACTCCATCACGGTGGTGGTTTCGGAGGAAACCGGCCGGGTATCCATTGCGGACAAGGGACGTCTGATCCGTATTCCGGATAAGGAGACCCTGCTGTCCTGCCTACCCAATGAGCTGGCGGAGGAGTCGGAGCGGGACAATCGCTATCTGTTCCCTTTGAAGCTTTTCAAACGCGGAAAGGAGAATGAACAGACATGATCATGCGCTTTCTGAAAAACAACCCGGGACTTAAGCTCATCAGCGTGGTCATTTCCCTCATCATCTGGCTCGTGGTCATTAATGTCTCCAAGCCGGAGGTGGTGCGGGAGCAGACGGTCAGTCTGGAGGTGGAGAATCAATCTGCCTTTGACAGCGAATCCAAAACCTGGGAAATCGACAAGAGCTCGGTTCGCGTGAGCTATACCGTGCGGACGGACCAGCAGTACAACATTTCCGCCAAGGATTTTCGCGCATATGTGGATCTGCGGGACTATTCCATCACCGGCTCTGTGCCGATTTATGTGGAGGTTCTGAACGATAAGGACGAGCTGATCCAGAATGTGACACCGAAACCGGCAGTGGTACATGTGAGCATTGAGGATATGCAGGAGAAAAAGTTCACTGTTAATGTGCGTCAGCACGGCGATGTGGCGGAGGGCTACAAGGTAGGCTCTGTGATTCTGCCGACGGACACACTTTATGCCAAGGGACCGGTTTCGGAGATCGGACGGATTTCTTCCATCGGCATTCAGGTGGAGCTGGATGGCCTGACGGAGGACAAGAGCGGCAGCGAGACCCTGCGTTTCTATGATGCCAACGGCAATGAAATCCGGGATATCACGGACGTGACGCTTTCCTCAGAAACGGTCAGCTATACCGTGATCCTCTATAAGCAGAAAACAGTTTCCCTGACGGCTGCCGTTAACGGAACGCCCGCCGACGGCTATCGCTACAGCTCCGTGCTGATTTCTCCGGCCACGGTGAAGCTGGCGGGACGACCGGCGCTGATGGATGCACTGACATCCTTGAGTCTACCGGCCTTGGATGTTTCCGGGGCATCGGCCTCGGTGACAGAGACACTCAGCATTGAGGACTGGCTGCCGGAGGGCGTGGAGCTGGCGGAGCCCAGTGTGGATGTGACCGTCACCGCCTATGTGGAGAAGCTGCCGGAAACCACGGAGGAAAGCAGCGCCGAGGGACCGGATGCCGACATGACAACGGCAGTTGCGGGATCAGAAACGACAGCGGAAAGCAGCGGCAGTCGGCACGGAGAGAGCAGTACGGCAGAAAATGCCCAGGAAAGTACGACAAGGCATGAAACCGTGCGGGAAAGCGCAAGCGTACATGAGACAACGGTGAAGGAAAATCCTGCGCCGTCCGGCACAGACAGCGCCAACGCCAACACCGCCATTCGGGAAGTGGAGCAGGAGAGCAGTGCCCAGGAGCATGGCAAGTCATGATCAATCTTATTCTTTTCAGTGTTCTGTATAGCCTGGCCTTCACGCTTTCACATACGGAAATACCGGTGCTGTCGACAGGGCTTTTGCTGCTGTCGGCCCTCTTGCTCTATCTCAGAGAATACCGGAGAACCGGACAATTGCTGAATCTTACGGGACTGTATGCGCTTGGGCTCATCGGCGGCGAAGGCGTGGCTTGTCTGAAGCTGAGCCGCCTTTCTACGCTGTGGACGGGCGAAACCTGGCTGAGCTTTTACCTGGCCTATGCCCTGTTCTACGCAGCCGCGCTTTTTGTGCAGCACCGCCAGGAAATGCGGGCGGAAAACGCAGCCGCGTCGAAGACATTGCCCGCGGATGCAAAGGCAAATGCAAATGTAGGCAGGAGGCTGGTTTGGCAGCGCAGTGTGATTCAGGTGTTACTGCTTCTGAGCTACGGCTGTTTCCTTCTGGAAGCGTGGAAGCTCGGCTTCGTTCCGTTCTTTACGAAGGACATGCCCCACGCCTATTCCACCTTTCACCTGCCCGGCGTGCACTATTTCACCACACTGGCGGTGCTGATTCCGGCCCTTTCCGTGCAGTATCTTCATGCGAAGGGGAAAATGGATGCGACCGTTGTGCTGGGTCTGGTACTGCCCTTCCTCCTGACGATTCTGCTGGTGTCCCGTTTTCAGATGATGTTTGCGGCCATCCTGATGGTCTTCACCTATCTTCTGAACGGCGAAAGACTGCAGCTCTGGCAGGGTGTGGTACTGGCGCTTTGCCTGGTGCTTCTCTATGTGCTGATCACGGTGCTGCGGGCCCATTCCGTTTCCTACCTGAACGGCATCTTCGAAATGAAGAACCCGGACACGCCGATATTCATCACACAGCCCTACATGTACATTGCCAACAACTATGACAATTTTAATGTCATGACCCGGGAACTGACCGAACATTCCCACGGTCTCAAGATGCTGTATCCCCTGCTGACCCTGTCGGGACTTAAGTTTTTCCTGCCGCTGGAGCTGGGCTTTCCCCTCTTTACCACCAAGGAAGAACTGACCACGGTGACCATCCTCTATGACAGCTGGTACGACTTCGGTATTTTTGGGGTAATGCTTTTTTCGCTGCTGCTGGGCCTTTTTTCAGGCTGGCTGATGGGGCAGCGGCGGGGACGGAATCCTTACGGCGCGGTGATGCAGGCCCAGGTCTGCTTTTATCTCCTGTTCGCCTTTTTCACCACCTGGTTTTCCAATCCGGCCACCTGGTTTTACCTCGGCATGAGCCTGCTGCTGTGGCTCCTTTATCGGGGCTTGGTTGACAAAGCAGCCTATGGAACGTATAATGCAAGCATATAGGGGGATTTTTTCCGTATATATTGTTGTTCATTTGGAAAGGGAGATACAAGACAAATGGCTAGAAAAGCAAAGACTGCAGCAGCAACACAGACCACAAAGAGCACTGCTCTGAAGGAGTCCTTCGCAGAGATCAAGAAGGCTGCGGTGAAGGCTGCAGAGACCGAAGCTGTCGAGACAAAGGCAGTGGAGACGGAAAAGGTTGCCGAGACAACAAAGACGACGGCTGAAGAGAAGGCACCGGAAAAGAAGGAAACCGTGAAGAAGCCTGCTGCACATAAGACAGCAGCGAAGGCTGAGAAGGCAGAAAAGGCCGAGAAGGCTGCCGCAAAGACCAGTGTAACACTGGAGTTCAACGGCAAGCAGATCAAGGTGCAGGAGATCCTGGACAAGGCTGTGGCTGCCGCAGAGAAGGCCAAGAAGGATGTCAAGCAGATTGATGTATATGTGGTGGCAAACCAGAATGCCGCTTACTATGTGATCGACGGCGAAGGCAAGGACAGCTACAGAGTGGATTTCTGATACGGCTTAGAAATGTGAAAACCGGCCCGGGTACCCAGCGGCGTATGCGCTGGGTACCCGGGTCTTTTTGAGAGGAGAAAGCGATGAAACAGCTGCCGGAGGAATTTTTGAAGCGGATGCGGGCGCTTCTGCCGGATGAAAAAGAATATGAAGCTTTTCTGGCGTCCTACGAGGCGCCGCCGACCCGGGGCATTCGTCTCAATCTGCAGAAGCTGCTGCACTGCCGGGGACTGTCCTATGATCAGCTGCTGTCGGATTGGGGGCTGGAGCCGCTGCCCGGCGCCAGCTTTCTGGAACTGCCGGACGGGAAACGCCTGTGCCGGGAATTTTATGTGAATGAGGAACGCATGACAGCACTGGGCATCCGCCCGGGAAAGCATCCCTACCATGAGGCGGGGCTCTACTACATCCAGGAGCCTTCTGCCATGCAGGTGATACCGGCGCTGGACATCCGGCCCTTTGACCGGGTGCTGGATCTCTGTGCGAGCCCCGGTGGAAAAAGCACCCAGGCGGCGGACATGCTGGACTACCGGCAGGGCGGTATTCTGATTTCCAATGAATATGTGGGAAATCGTGCCCGGACCCTTTCCTCTAATATAGAAAGAATGGGTATTGTCGGTGCGGCGGTGCTGAATGAGGACACGGGACGTCTGGCATCTGCGTTACCGGGATATTTCAGCCGGATCATTCTGGATGCACCGTGCTCCGGTGAGGGCATGTTCCGGAAGGATGATACGGCGATTGCGGAGTGGAGTCCGGAAAATGTGGCTCGCTGTGTGGAGAGGCAGAAAGAAATTGTGGACAATGCCCTGCAGCTTCTGGCGCCGGGCGGAAAGCTGAGCTATTCCACCTGCACCTTTGAAACGGCAGAGGATGAGGGCATGCGCGACTACATTCTGGAGAAGGATCCGGACATTCGGCTGATTCATGAAAAACGCATTTTCCCGCATCGGGAGCGGGGCGAAGGGCACTATGTGGCGGTATTTGAGAAGGCGGGGGAGGATCTCACCGCGGCGGCCGAAGACATTAGCCTCCGGAAGGAAAAGGTCGGAGACACCACGTATCTCGTGCCCGGCAGTCTGCCGGATCTACGGGGACTCCGGGTGTTGCGGCAGGGGGTACCGGCCTATGAAATGCTGAAGAAGCGGGAAAGCCCGCATCATGCGCTGTGTCATGCCTGCCGGCTTTCCGTGCTGCCGGGCGATCCGGCGGATGCTTTGTCTGTGCCGCTTCCGGTTCTGGATTTTTCATCGGCGGACCCGCGTGTCGATCAATATCTTCACGGACTGGAGATCACTGTGACGGCAGAGGAGGCCGGAGAGATCCGGGGCGGATTCGTGATCGTGGCCTGTGACGGCGCGGCCCTCGGGCTTGGCAAATATGTGAATGGCCGGGTGAAAAATCATTATCCCAAGGGGCTTCGGTTTGTATAAAAATTCACTATTGCGGGCATTGAAAATAACTATTGCGTTACGCGTCAAAATTTTCACAAATCGAGGGCCATTTGCCTTGAACAAAAAAGGGCTATCGTTTACAATAGTACGGAGATAAACCGGGGAGATTTTACCCTGCTTTATAGGAAATGGAGGACAAAAAATGGATAATCAGTCAACATCATCTGCAATGACCAGAATTCAGTCACTGCTTGATGAGTCCAGCTTTGTTGAGCTCGGCGCTCTGGTGCAGGCCAGATCCACAGACTTCAATATGGCTGAGAAGAAGGCACCATCTGACGGCGTAGTCACCGGCTATGGCACCATTGACGGCGGTCTTGTGTATGTCTATGCACAGGATGCAGCAGTACTCGGTGGTTCCATGGGTGAGATGCATGCAAAGAAGATTGCAAATCTCTATGATATGGCTATGAAGATGGGTGCACCGGTCATCGGTCTTGTGGACTGCTCAGGTCTGAGACTTGAGGAGGCATGTGATTCACTCTACGGCATGGGCCGTATCTATCACAAGCAGACACTGGCAAGCGGTGTGATTCCTCAGCTGACAGCTGTGTTCGGCGTAGCAGGCGGCGGAATGGCAGTGCTGACCGCTCTGTCTGACTTCGTTTTCATGGAGAAGAGCAACGCGCGTATGTTCGTGACAGCTCCGGATGCGGTTTTCGGCAACAAGGACGACAAGATCGCCATGGCAGAGAACCAGGAGAAGCTGGGCAACGTGGACTTCAGCGGCACTGAGGAGGAAGTTCTTTCCGAGATCAGAAAGCTGGTTGCTGTTCTTCCCGGCAACAATGAGGACTACGGCGCTTATGAGGAGTGCACAGATGATCTGAACCGTTCTGTTGCCGGCATCGAGACCATGAAGGCCGAGGATGCTGTGAAGCAGATCGCAGACAACGGTGTATTCATCAAGACCCAGAGAGGCTTCGCACCGGATGTGGTGACAGGCTTCATTCAGCTGAACGGCCAGACCGTCGGCGTTGTGGCAAATAAGGATTCTTCCTTCAAGTGGAAGGGCGCTCTGCAGGCTGCCAAGATGGTGAAGTTCTGTGACGCTTTCGAGATCCCCGTTCTGACACTGGCAGACGTAAAGGGCTACCACAACTGTGAGTGCAACGAGAGCCATATGGCAAAGGCAGCCGCACAGCTGGCATCTGCTTATTCCAATGCTTCCGTTCCCATGGTAACCGTGGTAAAGAACGCTTTCGGTACCGCAGGCATGACCTTCGGCTCCAAGGCATTGGGCATCGATACCGTTTATGCTTACCCGAATGCACAGGTAGGTGTTATGGATGCAGCCAAGGCAGCAGAGATCATCTGTGCTGAGGGCAGCGATGCTGAGAAGGCTGAGAAGGCCAAGGAGTTTGCAGCAAAGCAGAATTCTGCACTGGCTGCCGCACAGCGCGGTTATGTTGACGATATCATCGCACCGGAGGAGACGAGACAGAGAGTGATCGCTGCCTTCGAGATGCTTTTTACAAAGAGCGTATTCAGACCGGAAAAGAAGCACAGCACAGTATGAGAGGAGACAGGATGAAACATTGGATTAGAAAAGCAGTCCTGGGTCTTTGTCTTGCCGTAAGCTTCGGCGCTCTTACCGCATGCGGTTCCTCTGAGAATACAACCGTGACCATCGATCCGACCCAGAAGCAGACACTGGAGCAGTTCGGTGAGCAGCAGATGGAAGCACTGGGTGCAATGTCCGCAGAGGACATTCAGAAGTCCATTGCCCAGGCTGAGCATGATAAGAATGCGATTCTCTATAACGGTCTCACCAACTATCTGAACAGTCAGGACAGACTGGGTGCCTTTGTCAGCGTAGACAGCGTAGAGGCATCAGAGAATGAGGACGGCTACAGCATCGCAATTGTGGCTACCTTCGAGCAGAGAAAGCTGGATCTGACCCTTGGCTTTGACGAGGACATGACCGCTTATACAGAGATGACCTTCTCTCCGGAGTATTCCATGGCTGAGAAGATGACAGATGCCGCAGGCAACTTGGTTCTCGGTATGGGCTCCGTATTTGTGATCCTGATCTTCATTGCATGGATCATCAGCCTCTTCAAGTATGTCAACAAGCTTGAGCAGAGCGTGAAGAACGGCAAGAAGGCAGCACCGAAGGCAGAGGCGCCCAAGAAGGCAGCCGCTCCGGCACCGGCAGCAGCCCCCGTAGCCGCACCGGCAGCCCTTTCCGGCGCAGAGCTGGAGGCAGTGATTGCCGCAGCTATTGCCGCTTATGAGGCAGAGAACGGAACAGAGGACGGCTTCGTTCCGGGACCGACACTGAACAATGGACTGGTAGTTCGTTCTATCAGAAAGCGTTAATCATGGGCGATGGCCCGATTCTAAAAAGGATGGTATTCAAAATGAAGAACTATACAATTACAGTTAATGGCGTCGCTTATGACGTAACCGTAGAAGAAGGCAAGGGAACCGGCGCAGCAGTTGCTCCGAAGGCAGCCGCAGCGGCTCCGGCAGCAGCTCCGGCACCGGCAGCAGCACCCGCAGCACCGGCTGGTGCAGCAGGCGGCGTAGAGGTAACCTCTCCGATGCCCGGTAAGATCCTGGCTGTGAAGAAGCATGCCGGTGATGCAGTGAAGGCTGGTGATCCGATCCTCGTGCTTGAGGCCATGAAGATGGAGAACGATATCGTAGCTCCTCAGGATGGTACTGTTGCAACCATCAACGTTGCAGTAGGCGATTCAGTAGAGTCCGGCGCTGTTCTGGCAACCATGAACTGATTGTCCCGGCGTTGACTTTGCTGATCTGGAGGTTTTCATATAATGAATATTTTAAATACGTTATCAAATCTCGTTCAACAGACAGCATTCTGTAACCTGACATGGGGCAACTATCTCATGATGCTTGTGGCCTTTGTGTTCCTGTATCTGGGAATTGCGAAGGGCTTTGAGCCGCTGCTGATGGTGCCCATTGCTTTCGGAATGCTGCTTGTAAACATTTATCCGGACATCATGCTGGATCCGGCGGATTCCATGAATGATACCGGCGGACTTCTGTGGTACTTCTTCCATCTGGATGAGTGGACGATTCTTCCGTCTCTGATCTTCATGGGTGTAGGCGCACAGACAGACTTCTCGCCTCTGATCGCAAACCCGATCACCTTCCTGCTGGGTGCTGCGGCACAGTTCGGTATCTATGCCGCTTACTTCCTGGCAATTTTCCTCGGCTTCAACGGCGCTGCCGCTGCTGCCATTTCCATCATCGGCGGTGCAGACGGACCGACTTCCATCTTCCTCTGCAACAAGCTGGGACAGACTTCCCTGCTGGGACCCATCGCCGTGGCTGCTTACTCCTACATGTCTCTGGTGCCGATCATTCAGCCGCCCATCATGAGAGCGCTGACCACCGAGAAGGAGAGAAAGACCAGAATGCCGCAGCTGCGTTCCGTATCCAAGCTGGAGAAGATCCTCTTCCCCATCGTGGTAACCACTGTGGTATGTCTGCTTCTGCCCACCACAGCACCGCTGGTAGGTATGCTGATGCTCGGAAACCTGTTCAAGGAGTCCGGCGTGGTGAAGCAGCTGACCGAGACCGCAAGCAATGCGATGATGTATATCGTCGTTATCATGCTGGGTACTTCCGTAGGTGCATCCACCTCTGCTGAGGCCTTCCTGAACACAGATACCCTGAAGATCGTGGTGCTGGGTCTTGTGGCCTTCGCATTCGGTACTGCAGCAGGCACACTGATCGGAAAGCTGATGTATGTTCTTTCCGGCGGCAAGATCAACCCGCTCATCGGTTCTGCCGGTGTATCTGCCGTACCTATGGCTGCCCGTGTATCTCAGAAGGTAGCTGCTGAGACAGATCCCACCAACTTCCTGCTCATGCAGGCAATGGGACCGAACGTGGCCGGCGTTATCGGTACTGCAGTTGCTGCAGGTACCTTCATGGCGGTTTACGGAGTTAAGTAATTTAAGTTCAATCAGGGGCACCGGAACACTGCCGGTGCTCTGAAATGAAGGAGATAAAATGGCAAAGGTAAAAATTACAGAGACAATTCTGCGTGATGCGCACCAGTCACTGATCGCAACGCGTATGCCGAGCGACGTGATGGAGCCGATCCTGGATACCATGGATTCTGTTGGCTACAATGCCGTAGAGTGCTGGGGCGGTGCTACATTTGATGCTTGTCTGCGTTTCCTGAAGGAGGATCCGTGGGAGAGACTGAGAATGCTGAAGCGTCACTTCAAGAACACAAAGCTTCAGATGCTCTTCAGAGGCCAGAACATTCTTGGCTACAATCACTATGCCGATGACGTGGTAGAGTACTTCGTAGAGAAGTCCATCGCAAACGGTATCGATGTGATCCGTATCTTCGACTGTCTGAACGATATCCGCAACCTGGAGACCGCTGTGAAGGCCTGCAAGAAGGAAGGCGGCCACGCACAGATCGCGCTCTGCTATACACTGGGCGATGCCTATACGCTTGAGTACTGGGAGAACCTGGCAAGAGACGTTGAGAACTTGGGCGCTGATTCCCTCTGCATCAAGGATATGGCAGGTCTACTGCTTCCGGATGCTGCTTCTAAGCTGGTAACCGCTCTGAAGAGAGGTACAAAGCTTCCTATCGAGATGCACACACACTATACTTCCGGTATGGCTTCCATGACCTATCTGAAGGCCATCGAGGCTGGTGCAGACATCATCGACACTGCTTCCACACCCTTCGCTCTGGGTACATCTCAGCCGTCCACCGATGTTATGGTGAAGGCGCTGGAAGGCACAGAGTACGACACAGGTCTGGATGTCAACAAGCTGATCGAGGTTTCCAACTACTTCGAGCCGTATCGTGAGCAGTGCCTGAAGGATGGTCTTCTGTCCACCAAGGTTCTGGGCGTAAATGTCAACACCCTGAAGTATCAGGTTCCGGGCGGTATGCTTTCCAACCTGATTTCCCAGCTGCACCAGGCCGGCAAGGATGACAAGCTGACCGAGGTTCTGGAAGAGGTACCGAGAGTGCGTAAGGACTTCGGTGAGCCGCCTCTGGTAACACCTTCCTCTCAGATCGTTGGTACCCAGGCCGTAATGAACGTCCTGACCGGCGAGCGCTACAAGATGGTGCCGAAGGAGTCCCACAAGCTGGTAGCCGGCGAGTTTGGCCGTACCGTAAAGCCCATGGATCCGGATGTGGTAAAGAAGATTCTGAAGGATGGCGAGACACAGATGACAGACCGTCCGGCAGATCACATTGCACCGCAGCTTGACAAGTTCAAGGAAGAGTGTGCAAAGTGGACACAGCAGCCTGAGGACGTACTGTCCTACGCGCTGTTCCCGCAGGTGGCAAAGGATTTCTTCGAGTATCGCGAGGCACAGCAGAGCGGTATTGCCACAAAGCAGGCAGATAAGGAGAACAAGGCTTACCCTGTTTAAGGAAGCTTACGGTTCTCTATCAATTCTTTGAAAATTTCGAATAGAGATTGACGGAATACCTGAGAAATTTTAAACTGTCAGGAGTAGATTCATGTCTACTCCTGATTTTTTTTGATTATTTTTCGGAGACCTTCTATGCGTAAACCCTTTAGAGGCTGTGCCTTTCTGCTGGCGGCAGCTTTGATTCTACCGCTTCCTCGGATTGCCGATATGACGGCGCTGGCAGATAACCGCGTTGCAGTCATTCGGGGCAGTGTCGTCAATGTGCGTACCTCCCCGTCCACCAGTGCCGGCAAGGCAGGTGCCTTGAACTCCAATACAGCCATTACCGTTACAGGTGAGGTACAGGGCAGTGACGGTTACACCTGGTATGCCATCACCGGCGGCGGACTCTCCGGTTATGTGCGTTCGGACTATGTGAAATTTCCTACCCAGTATACCGGTGATGCGGATTTTGAAAGCTATCTGAACCAGCAGGGCTTCCCGGAAAGCTATAAGAACGGCCTGCGGCAGCTTCATGCGGAGTTTCCCAACTGGGTGTTCAAGGCCTTTCATACCAATCTGGACTGGAACACCGTTCTGGCGGCAGAGCTCAGCGGTACCGGCTCTCTGGTGGAGAGCAGCTCCATTTCTTCCTGGAAGTCTACGGATGCCGGTAAGTATGACTGGAATACCAGCACCTGGCCCGGCTTTGACGGCGCTACCTGGGTGGCTGCCTCCCGGGAGATTGTGGCTTATTACATGGATCCCCGAAACTTCCTGGACGAATCCTATGTGTTCCAGTTTCTGGAGCAGAGCTATAAGGAAAATGTGCAGAACCTGAACGGCCTGCAGACCATGCTGAAGGGCAGCTTCATGGAGGGTGCAGTCAGCCTGAGCAGTGACAGTGCGCTGCGTTCCGGCAGCACAGCCGCTGCTTCTGCATCAAGCTCCGCTTCGACATCCTCCGTCTCTTCCGGCAGTGACGGTGTCATCGACTTCAACGGACCCGGAGAAGCCACAGCGGACAGCAATGTTGACACAACGGAAACGACAGTCGGCAGCACAAACGATACCATCATCAGCGCAGGCGGTCCCGGAGGAGCTGTGGGCAGCAACAGTTCGGACAATACGATGCCCGGCGGCAGTGTCAGCACGGACAGCAGCCGCAGCGCGGCGAATTACGCGGAAATTATTATGGAGGCAGCCCGGCAGTCCGGGGTCAGTCCCTATGTGCTGGCAGCCATGATCCTGCAGGAGCAGGGCAGCGGTACCAGCGGCTCCATTTCCGGACAGAGCGGCTACTACAACTATTTCAATGTCGGTGCCTATGCCACCAGTGACATGACCGCCATCCAGCGGGGCATCTGGTATGCTTCCCAGAGCGGCAGCTACAACCGTCCCTGGACCAGCATAGAAAAATCCATCGTGGGTGGCGCCCTTTTCTATGCCGAAAATTACCTGAACGCAGGCCAGAACACCCTTTATCTTAAGAAGTGGAACGTTCAGGGCAGCAATATGTATAAGCACCAGTATATGACCAACGTGCCCGGTGCGGCGGAGGAAGGCGCAAAGCTCAGCGCGGCCTATTCCAGTGACATGAAGTCGGCGGCCCATGAGTTCAGCATTCCGGTTTACCTGAATATGCCGGAGACGGCTGCGGCGAAGCCCACGGGTGACGGCAGCCCCAACAACAAGCTCAGCAGCCTCAGTGTCAACGGCTTCACTTTGACGCCGGGCTTCCAGATGGATACCGAGCAGTACACGCTGGTGGTGGATCCTTCCGTGACGGAGGTCAATGTCAGCGCGTCCCAGGCAGAGAGCCACGCCCAGATCAGCGGTACCGGTACCGTGACGCTGAGTGAGGCATCTACCGCCGTAAACATTACCGTGACGGCCCAGAACGGCAGCACGAGGACCTATCAGATCGTCATCAACAAGGGAGCGAACGGACAGACCGGTAGCGGACAGAGCAGCGACGGCAATGCCCCGAATGTTCAGGCTTCCCAGAGCAGCGGCTATGTTGTGGTGGGTGAGGGCCCGCAGTAAGACGCCGGAGGGCGGTCATTTGAAAGACTACGGCTTTTATGCTATAATTTATCGGCAAATTATTTCTGGAAAAGACAACTTTACAGGGAGAATGCTATGAAGAAATTGAAATATATATTCTGTACAGCGGCGGCGACCATGCTGCTGTCGATCACCGCGCTGGCGTCCACCGGACAGATTTCCTTTTCGGATCCCTCGGTGACACTGGGATCGGATGTGAATGTCACCATGAAGGTGAAGAGCACGGACGGCACCCTTTCCAAGGCGGACATTACCGTGACCTACGATACCTCTGTGCTGGAATTTGTCAGCGGCACGGACGCGGACGGCGGTGCCGGTACGGTGCGGATCCACGGCGCCAGCAACGGCGCAGGCACAGGCGAGCTGGCCTACAATCTGAAGTTCAAGACCCTGACAGCAGGGCCCACCAACATTAACATCAGCACCCAGGAGGTCTATGACAGCAATGAGGCGCTGGTGGACATCACGCACCAGGGAAGTTCCACGGTGCAGGTGGCGGCCGAGGCCTCCGCTTCCAATGATGCCTCCCTTGCGGAGCTGACCGTATCGCCGGGTGAGCTGAGTCCGGCCTTCTCGGCGGATGTGACCAGCTATGATGTGACCGTGGGCACCGACGTGGAGAGGCTCGCCATCAATGCGGTGGCGGCAGGAGAGGGTGCTTCTGTCAGCGTCAGCGGCAATGATGCCCTGAACATGGGCGAAAATGCCGTCAGCATCACCGTGAAAGCCCAGGACGGCACCCAGACGGTTTACAACCTGAAGGTGACCAAGCAGGAGGGTGGCGCCAGCGACACAGAGACCGGCACAGAGACGGTGAACGAGGGCGTGAAGCTTTCCTCCAAGGAGAAGACCATCACCATCATGAATCCGGGTTCCGATGTGGAGATTCCTTCCGGTTTTGCGGAGAGCACCATCGACATCGACGGACACCAGGTGAAGGGTTGGGTATGGAAGGCCGACAGCGACCATCAGTACTGCATCCTCTATGGTATGAATGACGCCGGTGAGCTGAGCTTCTATCGTTATGATCTGACCGAGAAGACGCTGCAGAGATATTTCGAGGATCCCGTGGAGCTTGAGCTGAAGCAGAATGCGGAGGACTATCCGGCATTGCTGGAGCGCTATGATGCGCTGGTGAACCGTTACAACTTCCAGTTCATTCTGAGCTGTGTTCTGGGTGCAGTCAGCCTGGCGCTTTGCGTCGGTATCTGCATGCTGCTCCGGAAGAACCGTAAGCACGGTTTGGATACGGTACGGAAGATGAATCAAGCGCAGGAAACCGGCACCATCAGCATACCGGCGGCGCCTGCCGGAGAAGAGACGGAGGACGCTCTGGGGGAGACCAGGGTAATGCCTTCGGCCGCTGATGCGGGTGCGGACGAGGATCTGGGAGAGACCCGGGTGATGCCTGCGGCTGCGCGGAATGCTGCGGAGACAGAGGATGCAGATCTGGAGAGCACGGTACTGCTGGATCGGAAGGCCTTTGCGGAGACGGCGGCGGAGAGCGCGGATGCACTTGGCGAGACCACGGTGATTCCGAGACCGGCGCAGGATGAGCTGGACATTGAAGACCTCTAAAGCTGAAGGAGAGAAGACAGAACAGGCATGAATCAATTCACTATGCAGGCACAGCAGGCACTGAAGCTGGCCATTGAGGCGGCGGAGGAGCTGCATCATAAATACATCGGCACGGAGCATATCCTGCTGGGACTCAGAAGGGAAAATACCTCTGTGGCGGCCCAGGTTCTTGCGGCCTACGGCATCAACGAAGACCGCATCCTGGAGATGATCGAAAAATTCATTTCCACAGACAGCAATGTGGCACTGGCGGACCACTCCGGCTATACGCCCACTGCAAGCCGCATCATGGACGCCAGTGTGCAGGAGGCCCGGCATATGCAGGCTCGGCTGGTGGGAACCGAGAACATCCTAACGGCCATTCTGAAGGATCCGAGCTGTACGGCCTCACGAATCATCACGACACTGGGTGTCGATGCGCAGCAGATCTATCAGCAGATTCTGTCGGTTGCCGGTGACACGACCGGAAGCGGCGAAAGCAGCGGCCGCCGGGAGACCAAGCAGAGCCGGACACCGGTGCTGGATCAGTATTCCCGGGACCTGACGGAAATGGCTTCCGAGGGACGATTGGACCCGGTGGTGGGCAGAGAAGCGGAAATCATGCGGGTGGTGCAGATCCTTTCCCGGAGAACGAAGAACAATCCCTGTCTCATCGGTGAGCCCGGCGTGGGCAAGACGGCAGTGGCAGAAGGCATTGCCCAAAGGATCGTGGACGGCAGTGTGCCGGAAACCATTCGTGGAAAGCGGCTGCTGACCCTGGACATTTCCGGTATGGTGGCAGGCTCCAAGTATCGGGGCGAATTTGAGGAACGGATCAAGCGCGTGATCAGGGAAGCCCAGAATGACGGCGACGTCTTATTGTTTATCGATGAAATCCACACCATCATAGGTGCCGGCGGTGCGGAGGGTGCTTTGGATGCGGCAAACATCCTGAAGCCGGCACTGGCCCGGGGCGAGCTGCAGATCATCGGCGCCACAACCCTGGAGGAGTACCGGAAGCACATTGAAAAGGATGCGGCTCTGGAGCGGCGTTTCCAGCCGGTGGTGGTGAATGAACCGTCGGAAGAGGAGGCCCTGAAGATTTTGCAGGGCGTATGTCCTCGCTATGAGGAACACCACAAGGTGGTGATCGAAGAGGAGGCGCTCGCGGCGGCAGTGAAGCTTTCTGCCCGCTACATCAGTGACCGTTACCTGCCGGACAAGGCCATCGATGTGATTGATGAGGCGGCTTCGAAGCTGCGGATCACCGCACTGGAAGAGCCGGAGAAGCTCAGAAAGAAACGGGAGGAGCTGGAAAAGCTCGGTGAAGAGAAGGAAGCGGCCATCAAGGCCCAGGATTTCGAGCGGGCTTCCGCGATCAAGAAGCAGCAGCTCCGCAGCCGGAAGCGTCTGGAAAAGGCGAGACTCGTCTGGGAACAGGAGCAGGCAGAAAATCCGCGCCATGTGACCGAGGCGGAGATTGCCCGGGTGGTGTCCGAGTGGACCCGGATTCCTGTGGAGAAGCTGGCAGAGAAGGAGACCGAACGTCTCCTGAAGCTCGAAGACATTTTACATGAACGCGTTGTGGGGCAGCAGGAAGCGGTTAGCGCCATTGCCAGAGCCATCAAGCGCGGTCGGGTAGGCCTGAAGGATCCCCGGCGGCCCATCGGCTCGTTTATGTTCCTGGGACCCACCGGTGTGGGAAAGACAGAGCTTTCCAAGACTCTGGCGGCGGCCATGTTCGGGGAAGAAAGCAATCTGATTCGTGTGGACATGTCCGAATACATGGAAAAGTACAGTGTTTCCAAGATGATCGGATCGCCGCCCGGTTATGTGGGTTACGATGAAGGCGGTCAGCTGTCCGAAAAGGTACGGCGGCATCCCTATTCCGTCATCCTCTTTGACGAGATCGAAAAGGCCCATCCGGATGTGCTGAACATTCTTCTGCAGGTGCTGGACGACGGCCACATCACCGATGCCCAGGGCCGGAAGGTTTCCTTTAAGAATACCGTCATTATCATGACCTCCAATGCGGGGGCAGAAGCCATCATGAGCCCGAAGCGGCTGGGCTTCGACAATGGTGACGGCTCCAAGGACAAGGACTATCAGTTCATGAAGGGCCGGGTAATGGAAGAGATCAAGCATCTCTTCAAGCCGGAGTTCCTGAATCGAATTGACGAGATCATTGTCTTCCATCCCATGACGCGGGAGAATATCCGGTCCATTGCGGAGGTACTGCTGAAGGAGCTGCGGCAGCGGGCCAAGACCGAGCTGGGCATCCATCTTTCTCTGGATGAGAAGGCCAAGGACTTCCTGGCGGAGAAGGGCTATGACCCGAAGTATGGCGCCCGTCCGCTGCGCCGGACCATTCAGAGCTATCTGGAGAATCCGTTGTCGGAGGAGATTCTGAACGGTCGCGTGACAAGGGACAGCACAGTCCGCATTACCGTGGACAAGAGCGGTGAAAAACTGAAATTTACGGCGAGAAGGAGCAAGTAATGGCAAAGATCACATCCCGGTTCTTCTGTAAGGAATGCGGCTATGAGTCCGCAAAGTGGCTGGGGCAGTGTCCTTCCTGTCGTACATGGAACAGCTTTGCTGAGGAGCCGGTGAAAAAAGCCAGCTCCTCTTTTGCATCCGGATTTTCCGGTTCCGGCAGGCGTGGGCAAATTGCCCGGCCGGTGAAAATTGATGAAATTGCTCTGGAACAGGAGGATCGGATGTCCACCGGCTTCCGGGAACTGGACCGGGTGCTGGGCGGCGGCATTGTGGTCGGATCCATGGTACTCTTGGGCGGTGACCCCGGTATCGGAAAGTCCACGATTCTGCTGGAGGTGGCCCGAAATCTGGCGGCAGACGGCGGCAAATCCGTGCTCTATGTTTCTGGCGAGGAAAGCCTCAAGCAGATCAAGCTGCGGGCACAGCGTATCGCGGAGATCCGCGGTGCGCTGCGCTTCCTCTGTGAGACCAGTATTGAAAACATTCTGGAGACTCTCCGCACGGAAAAGCCGGATTTTGTGGTCATCGATTCCATTCAGACCATGTGTACAGAGCTTGTGACGGCAGCGCCCGGTTCCGTCAGTCAGGTCCGGGAGTCTGCAGCAGCGCTGCTGCGGGCTGCCAAGGAAAACGGCATCGCCATCTTTATTGTCGGCCATGTGACGAAGGACGGTAATGTTGCCGGGCCCAAGGTGCTGGAGCACATGGTGGATGCCGTGCTCTATTTTGAAGGAGAGAGTAGCGGCAGCCTCCGTATTCTGCACGGACAGAAGAACCGTTTCGGTTCCACCAACGAGATTGCTGTGTTTGAAATGACCGGAGAGGGACTGCAGGAGGTGCTGAATCCCTCGGAGCTGCTTCTGTCCGGCCGTCCGGCAGGGGCCGCCGGGTCTGTGGTGACCTGCGGCATGGAAGGCACCCGGCCGCTGCTGATTGAGATTCAGGGACTGGCGGTGCCCACCAGCTTCGGTCTGCCCCGCCGCACGGCCAATGGCGTAGATTACAATCGCATGAACCTGCTGCTGGCTATCATCGAACGACGCATCGGGCTGGAAATGTCCAAGTACGATGCCTATCTGAACATCGCCGGGGGACTGAAGATTTCCGAGCCCTCCACGGACCTCGCCATTATTCTGGCACTGATTTCCAGCTGCCGGAACATCCAGCTGCCGGAGGACGTCATGATCTTCGGAGAGGTGGGATTGGCCGGGGAAGTGCGGGCCGTGTCCAATGCGGAGCAGCGCATCGAGGAGGCCGTCCGGCTGGGCTTTCATAAGATTGTGATGCCGGCCTATCATGCAGAGAAATTCACGAACCTGAAAAGTCGGGGCGTAGAAATTCTGGCCGTGCGGAACATCCGGGAGGCGCTGGCCATATTGAAACGAAATGCCGGAGAAAATGGAAGTTGTGGATAAAAAATGAGGGAAATTCTGATGGAACGGGGCGTTATACTGACCCTGGCCTGCCTGCTGGACCTGCTGTTCGGCGATCCCCACTGGCTTTACCATCCGGTACAGGCCATCGGCTTTCTTATCAGCCGCTGGGAACGTTTGTTATGGCGTCTGTTCCGCCTGCGGGAGCCACAGGAACTGGACAGAGGCAGGAAAAAGTTTGCCGGTTTTTTCCTGGTGCTGCTGGTTCTTCTTTGCACCCTTTCCGGGATAATGCTTTCGCTTCGACTGCTGGAGCATTTCCTGGGGATTTGGGCAGCCCGACTGCTGCAGCTTTTTTGGTGCGCCCAATTGCTGGCGGCTCATTCCCTTTTTGCAGAGAGCCGGAAGGTTTATACTGCCCTGAAAAAGGAGGGCCTCGCCGCCGGACGTCGGGCGGTGTCCATGATCGTGGGTCGGGATACAGCGGCGCTGGATGAATGCGGCGTGGTGAAGGCTGCCGTGGAAACGGTGGCGGAAAACACCTCGGACGGCGTCATCGCTCCCCTGCTGTTTTTTCTCTGTTTCGGACTGCCGGGGATGTTCTTTTATAAGGCAGTGAACACCATGGATTCCATGGTGGGCTACCGGAACGAGCGCTATTATGATTTCGGGACGGCCGCTGCCCGCCTGGACGACCTTTGCAACTTCCTGCCGTCCCGGATTTCCGGTATTCTGATGGTGTTGGCCGCCGGGTTCTGTGGCTTGTTTTACCGCTTCCTAGGGCAATGTCTACGGCGGAAAAATCGGGCCGGGATCATGGCAGAGGCGGCGAAAAATGTGCCGGTCTTCGGCGGCAGAAACGCCTGGCGCATCTTCCTGCGGGACCGCCGGAAGCACAAAAGTCCCAATTCCGCCCAGACCGAGGCCGCCTGTGCCGGTGCCCTGTCGGTGCAGCTGGCGGGTCCCGCGGTGTATTTCGGAAAGACAGTGGAGAAGCCCTATATCGGGGATCCGATCCGACCCGTGGAAAGAGAAGACATTTTCCGGGCCAATGTGCTGATGCTGTGCACGGCTCTGCTGTGCTATGTTTTGGGCATGGCTTTGCTGCTGTTGCTGTATTTTGCACTTTCGGGGTGAGGCAGGGCAGTATCGTAAAAATCGTGGATTCGTTTTGGAAGAA
The DNA here is from genome assembly GCA_963659875.1 of Parolsenella sp. Classification (GTDB taxonomy): domain Bacteria; phylum Bacillota; class Clostridia; order Lachnospirales; family Lachnospiraceae; genus Oribacterium. The sequence continues at coordinate 170,402 of CAVKVA010000004.1, read as the reverse complement.
GGAGCGATAGAAGATGGATGGTATCGATGAACTTCAGCTTTGTCAGGCACTGGTGCGGATAGACAGCAGCAATCCGGGGACTTACGAGGCCGGTATGACGGCCTATATCGAAAAACTGGCGGAAAAGTATTTACCGACGGCAGCCCGGATCGAAACCGCCGAGGTGTTGCCGGGAAGAAGCAACATTATGCTGACACTTCCGGGAGAAAGTGAGAAAGAGCTGGTACTGATCTGTCATCAGGACACGGTGCCGCTGGGACCCGACTGGACCTGGGATCCCCTGGGTGCGACTGTTGAAGAGGGGCGACTCTACGGTCGCGGCAGCTGCGATATGAAGGGCGGCTTTGCGGCGGCGCTGGCGGCTTTTCTCACGGTGGCAGCAGAATATGGCAGTCGGGGTGAACTGCCGAAACGAACGCTGAAGCTTATCGGCAGCTGTGACGAGGAAGCGGATATGCACGGTGCGGAGAAGGCCGTGGAGATGGGATGGGTGGATCGGAACAGTCTGGTGCTTGACACGGAGCCCACGGACAACAGTATCCAGACCGCCCACAAGAGCCGTTTCTGGTTTTCTCTCCGCATGCACGGAAAGGCCGCCCATGCCAGCGAACCCTGGGAGGGCGCGGATGCCATTGCAGCCATGGGACTGGCCATCGCAGCACTGCGGCGGAAGGTCAATGCCCTGGAGGAGGATCCGTTTCTCGGCAGGACGACATTGACCTTCGGACAGATCCGGGGCGGTATCCATCCCTATCAGGTACCGGCGGAATGCGAGGTTTCCATCGATATGCGGGTGCTGCCGCAGTATTCCATGGCGGACGTTCAGGCGATGATCCTTGCGGCAGCAGAGGAGGCAGCGACAGAGATTCCCGGCATACGGCCTGAACTCATCGTCACCGGACAGCGGCCGGCAGTGCCGCATTACCCGGATTCCGTTTTGCTTCGGCGTTTGCAGGAGGCAGTGCGGCAGGTGGCGGGAGAACCTGTGGTGAAGCCCTTCCCGGGATATACGGACACGGCGGTGATTGCGGGTCTCACGGGAAACGAAAACACCATGTCTTATGGTCCCGGCAGTCTGGATCAGGCCCATAAGCCGGATGAATTTGTGCCGATTGCGGACCTTCACCGCTGCCGACAGGTTTATGAACTTCTGATGCGAAATTTTCTGGAGGAATGAGGAATGGGAGAGATACGCTGGGCAGTGCTGGGCACGGGCGTGATTGCCAATGAGATGGCTGCCGCCCTGGAGAAAAACGGAAAAAAGCTTTATGCGGTGGGCAACAGGACCTATGAAAAGGCGGTAAGCTTCGGCGAAAAATACGGCATCCGCAAGGTTTACCGGGATTACCGTGAGATGTTTACGGACCCGGATGTGGACGTGATCTACATTACCACACCGCACAATACGCATATCCAATTTATGAAGCAGGCCATCGCGAACGGGAAGCACATTCTGGTGGAAAAATCCATCACGCTGAACAGCGAAGAGCTGAATGAGGCACTGAAGATGGCAGAGGAGAAAGGGGTCATCGTGGCGGAGGCCATGACCATTTTTCACATGCCGATCTACAGGAAGCTGCGGGAAATTCTGGCATCCGGACAACTGGGAAGGGTGAACCTCATCACCATGAACTTCGGCAGCTTCAAGGAATACAAGATGGAAAACCGTTTCTTTAACCGCAGTCTTGCGGGCGGTGCCATGCTGGACATCGGGGTGTACGCCCTTTCCTTTATTCGCTGGTTTATGGATTCGAAGCCGGATCAGCTTCTGTCGCAGATGAAGGCGGCGCCGACCGGTGTGGATGAACAGGCGGGACTGCTGCTCATGAACAAAGAGGGGCAGATGGCTACGGTGATGCTGTCCCTGCACTCTAAGCAGCCGAAGCGGGGCATGGTGTCCTGTGAAAAGGGCTATATTGAGATTATGGAATATCCGCGGGCCTGGGAGGCGAAGATTGTGGACGCAGAAACCGGAGAAACGCAGGTGCTCCGTGCCGGTGCTCACGAGGATGCTCTAGCCTATGAGCTTTCGGATATGGAGAAGGCCATCGCCGGAGAGACGGAATGCATGTATCTTGAATACACAAAGGATGTCATGGAGATGATGACGCAGTTCAGAAAGGACTGGGGGCTTAAGTATCCGGAGGAAGAAAGCTGAAAATAAATTTGGAACATTTTATGAAACGGGCGTCCTCGTTATGAGGGCGCCCGTTTTTCGCGTTTTACTGCAGTGCAGCCTGTTTCGTCTTTTGCATAGCCTTGGACATGGCCGGAATGGAGAGGATGATGAGGGTGAGGATGGCCTCCGCGCCGATGTAGATCAGGTTGTACACTGCGGAGTAAGCCGCCGGATTCCAGCCTTCCCAGGCATATTCACCGAAGAATACCCAGCCGCTGAGGAAGGAGAAGAAAAAACGTCCCGCGCAGGCCGCCAGATAGCCGAGCCGGAGACCGTTCTTCTTGTCGGCGAAAAAACCGGAAAGACCGAAGGCGCCGAAGGCGAAGACATAGTCCAGAACCGCCTGCACCGGTGTCAATACATAGGGATCCATGATGAACTGGAGAACGCCGTAGGCAACACCGGAAACGATACCCACCACCGGACCGAAGAAAAATCCCGGCAGCATGGCAAAGAGCATGGAGCAGAGGGTGATGGAGCCGCCGGTGGGGAAGGAGAAGAGCTTGATCATGGATGTGACGGTGGCCAGTGCGATGCACATGGCACAGTAGACGAGAATCTTGACATTTTTGGACATAAAAAAACCTCCTTATGTGGGAGGGGCAAAATGGTGACAGCAGACAAGAATTCAGAATTTTCTGCTGTCATGCTTCCCTACGCAGGCATTAACCTGATCAGGTGAGAAGGGTTGGCCCGGAAAAGAGCCATCTCAGCATATGCGCCCCTAGCAATCATGTATTATTATAGGTTTATGACCGGTGATGTCAATAAGCGATCTTTACTGCGCCTTTTCCCTTTCCTTCCGGATTTCTTCGATCTTGTCCCGGTACATGGCGGCATCTTCGAAGTTGAGCTCGGCAGCAGCGGCCCGCATTTTCTTGGTGAGCTCCCGGATGAGCTTGTCGATTTCCTGGTGGGTCATGGATTCGAGATCCCGCTGCAGGCCCTTCTTGTCGTCGCTGTCGGCGGCCTTGGAGATGGCGATCAGGTCCCGCACTGCCTTGTGAATGGTGGTGGGGGTGATGCCGTGTGCCTCGTTGTAGGCCATCTGCAGCTTCCGGCGGCGTTCGGTCTCCTCAATGGTGCGACGCATGGATTCGGTGATGTTGTCGGCGTACATGATGACGTGGCCTTCACTGTTCCGGGCTGCCCGGCCGACGGTCTGGATCAGTGAGGTTTCGGAACGGAGGAAGCCCTCCTTATCTGCGTCCAGAATGGCCACCAGGGTGATTTCCGGAATGTCCAGACCCTCCCGGAGGAGGTTGATGCCCACCAGCACATCGAACTTGTCGAGACGCATGTCCCGGATAATGCTGGCGCGCTCCAGGGTGTCGATGTCCGAATGGAGGTATTTCACCCGGATTTCGGCTTCCTTCAGGTATTTGGTCAGGTCCTCGGCCATACGCTTTGTGAGGGTGGTGACCAGTACCTTGTGCTTCTTTTCGGTTTCCTTATGAATCTCGCCGATGAGATCATCAATCTGGCCCTCAATGGGACGCACCGAGATCTCCGGGTCCAGAAGACCCGTGGGGCGGATGATCTGCTCGGCCCGCAGCAGCTCATGCTCGGCTTCGTATTCCCCGGGCGTGGCGGAAACGAAGAGGAGCTGATCGATCTTTTCCTCAAATTCCGAAAAGTTCAGCGGTCGGTTATCCAAGGCAGAGGGCAGACGGAAGCCGAAGTCCACCAGCGTGTTCTTACGGGACAGGTTGCCGTTGAACATGCCCCGGATCTGGGGCAGACTGATGTGGGACTCGTCCACGATGATGAGATAGTCATCCGGGAAGTAGTCCATCAGGGTATAAGGCGGCTCTCCGGACTTCGCAAAGTTCAGATGCCGGGTATAATTCTCAATGCCGGAGCAGAAACCGGTTTCCTTCAACATTTCCACATCAAAGTTCGTCCGCTCGGCAATGCGCTGGGCTTCGATCAGTTTGTCCTCTTCCTTAAAGTATTTCACCCGTTCTTCCATCTCGGCCAGGATGTTCCGGCAGGCCAGCATCATCTTGTCCTGAGGGATAACGTAAGGGCTGGCGGGGAAGATCATGACGTGTTCCAGCGTTGCCTTGGCCTTGGAAGTCAGCGCGTCGATCAGCTGGATCCGGTCGATCTCATCCCCGAAAAATTCGATGCGGTAGGCCTGATCTCCCTCGGAGGCGGGGAACACGTCCACCACATCACCCATCACCCGGAAGGTGCCCCGGTGAAAGTCCATGTCGTTTCGGTTGTACTGAATGTCGATGAGCTGCCGCAGCAGGGCATCCCGGTCCTTCTGCTGCCCGGGCCGCAGGGAAATGGCCATGTTCAGGTATTCCGTGGGCGCACCCAGTCCGTAGATACAGGACACGGAGGCCACCACGATCACGTCCCGCCTTTCGGAGAGAGAGGCCATGGCAGAGTTCCGGAGCTTGTCGATCTCATCGTTGATGTCCGAATCCTTTTCAATATAGGTATCGGAGGAGGGAATGTAGGCCTCCGGTTGGTAGTAGTCGTAGTAGGAAACGAAGTATTCCACCGCATTTTCCGGGAAAAATTCCTTCATTTCCGAATAGAGCTGCGCCGCCAGGGTTTTGTTGTGGGAAATGATCAATGTGGGCTTCTGCAGTTGCTCGATGACATTGGCCATGGTGAAGGTCTTGCCGGAGCCGGTGACACCCAGCAGCGTTTCGAACTGGTTTCCTTCCCGGAAGCCCTCGGTGAGGGTGCGAATGGCCTCCGGCTGGTCACCGGTGGGCTGATAGTCGGAATGAAGCTTGAATTCCATGGCCGTTCTCCTTGCTTTTATGCCAATGTTGGCGGGCTCAATAGTTACACGAAACTTTTGTTTGATTATAGCGCGAAATGCTTCCCTTGTATAGCCTTTTTCCGGGGCATTTTCCCGGAATGACAGCCATAGAATAAAGGTATTCGCATAAAGCCACGGTACAGAGTACACTCTAAGGGTTAACGGCACATTACAGGGAAGATTTATAAAAATCTTTTATGATACATATAAAACAAACTGTGCTAGTATAGGGAGCATGTTCCTGAGATGCTCCGAAAGAAAAGAAGGAGAAGAACATGAATTACAGAATTGCAGCGATTCACGGCGACGGTATCGGACCGGAAATTGTGCGGGAAGCACAGAAGGTTCTGGAGAAGGTCGGGCAGGTCTACGGACACGAGTTTACCTTCGTTAACGTGCTGATGGGCGGCTGTTCCATCGATGCCTGCGGCGAGCCGCTGACCGATGAAGCAGTGGAGACCTGTCTCAGCACCGATGCGGTACTGATGGGGTCCATCGGCGGTAAGGTTGGCCAGTGCAGCTGGTATGAGCTTCCGCCGGAGAAGCGTCCAGAGGCGGGCCTTCTGAAATTGAGAAAGGCCCTCGGCATTTTCTGTAATCTGCGTCCGGCACATCTCTATCCGGAGCTTCGCAAGGCGTGCCCCCTGAAGGAGTCCATTGCTGAGCAGGGCTTTGACGTTATGATGGTGCGGGAACTCACCGGCGGCATTTACTTCGGTGCCCATGAGACTTCTGTAGAGGATGGCGAGCAGGTGGCCAGAGACTATCTGGTCTACCACGAGTATGAGATCCGCCGCATCGTGCGGAAGGCCTTTGAAATCGCAGAGAAGCGCAACAAGCATGTGACATCTGTCGACAAGGCCAATGTCCTCGATTCCTCCAGACTCTGGCGGAAGGTGGTGGATGAGCTTGCCAAGGAGTATCCGGATGTGACAGTCGAGCATGCTCTGGTGGATTCCACCGCCATGCAGCTGGTGCGGAACCCGGCCCAGTTTGACGTGGTGGTGACGGAGAACATGTTCGGCGACATCCTGTCCGATGAGATGGCAGAGATTGCCGGTTCTCTCGGTATGCTGCCGTCGGCTTCTCTTCGGGAGGACAGCTTCGGCCTCTATGAGCCGAGCGGCGGATCCGCACCGGACATCGCAGGACAGAACGTGGCAAATCCGTTGGCCACCATACTTTCAGCAGCAATGCTGCTTCGCTACTCGCTGAACCTGACAAAGGAGGCGGATGCAGTTGAGGCAGCCGTGGCGGAGACCCTGGCCCAGGGCTACCGCACAGGCGACATTCTGGACCCGACAGAGAGTGGTCTTAAGAAGGTTTCCACCAGCGAAATGGGAGATCAGGTTGCTGCCCTGATCAAATAAGATAATTTTAGAGGAGATCAATTATGAGCAGAGTTTACAATTTCAGTGCAGGACCCGCCGTACTTCCGGAGGAGGTATTGGCCACAGCAGCAGGGGAGATGCTGGATTATCATGGATCCGGTATGTCTGTGATGGAAATGTCGCACCGCTCAAAGGATTTCCAGGACATCATTGATACAGCGGAGGCGGATCTCCGGGAACTCATGGGGATTCCCTCCAATTATAAGGTCCTGTTCCTGCAGGGCGGCGGCAATACGCAGTTTGCCATGGTGCCCATGAACCTCATGAAGAACCGGGTGGCAGACTACATTGTCACCGGTCAGTGGGCGAAGAAGGCGGCCCAGGAGGCGGCCATTTATGGCAAGGTGAATGTGGTGGCCAGCTCCCAGGACAAGACTTTCTCCTATATTCCGGATCTCAGCAATCTGGACATCAGCCCGGATGCGGACTATGTCTACATTTGCCAGAACAACACCATCTACGGCACCACCATCCGGGAGCTGCCGGATACCAAGGGGAAGGATCTGGTGTCTGACATTTCTTCCATGTTCCTGTCAGAGCCCATGGACGTATCCAAGTACGGCATCCTCTGGGGCGGTGTGCAGAAGAATGTGGGACCGGCTGGTGTGACCATCGTCATCATCCGCGAGGATCTCATTCGTGACGAAGTGCTGCCCTATACCCCGACCATGCTGAAGTATAAGACCCATGCGGATAAGGGATCTCTCTACAACACACCGCCCTGCTATAACATCTACGTTTGCGGCCTGGTATTCAAGTGGCTGAAGGAGATGGGCGGCCTCGAGGTTATGAAGCAGCGGAATGAACAGAAGGCAGCGATTCTTTATGATTATCTCGACAATTCGAAGCTCTTCAAGGGTACTGTTGTGAAGAAGGACCGTTCCCTCATGAATGTGCCTTTCATCACCGGCGATGCGGAGCTGGATAAGAAGTTTATCGCAGAGTCTTCTGCCGCCGGCTTCAAGAATCTGAAGGGTCACCGCACCGTAGGCGGCATGCGGGCCTCTATCTACAATGCAATGCCGGAGGAAGGCGTGAAGAAGCTGGTGGAGTTTATGGAGCGCTTCGAGAAGGAAAATGCCTGAACCCGGAAAACCGGCCGAAGACATTAACGTAAAAAACAGGGAGAAGGTTAACGTTATGAAGGATCGTGAAATTTTTTGTCTCAACAACATCAGCCGCGTGGGCACGGGAAAATTCCGGAAGGGCTATACGCTGGCATCGGAGATTGACCATGCAGCCGGTGTGCTGGTGCGCTCTGCCGATATGAAGGAAATGTCTTTCCCCGACACGCTGCGGGCCATCGCCAGAGCCGGTGCGGGCGTCAACAACATTCCGCTGGAGCGCTGTGCGGAAGCGGGCATCGTGGTGTTCAATACCCCGGGCGCCAATGCCAACGCCGTGAAGGAGCTGGTGATTGCGGGTATGCTGGCGGCCAGTCGTGACTTCATGGGTGGCGCGGCCTGGGTGAAGGAGAACCGCGAGGATCCGAACATTCAGAAGACGACAGAGAAGGCGAAGAAGAATTTTGCCGGAAATGAGATCAAGGGCAAGAAGCTGGGCGTGATCGGACTCGGTGCCATTGGTGTACTGGTGGCCAATGCGGCGGTGGACCTCGGCATGGAGGTGTATGGCTATGACCCCTATCTGTCGGTGAATTCGGCATGGAATCTTTCGCAGAAGGTGCATCATGCCTCTATGACAGAGGAGATTTACGATAAGTGTGATTTTATCACCATTCATGTGCCGGCAGTGGATTCCACAAAGGGCATGCTGAATCGTGAGGCATTCCAGCGCATGAAGAACGGTGTCTGCATTTTGAACTTCGCAAGAGACATTCTGGTGAATGAGGCAGATATTGCGGAGGCGCTGGCGAACGGCAAGGTGAAGTGCTATGTGACAGACTTCCCGAACCCCGTATCGGCCAATATGCCCGGTGCCATCGTGCTGCCGCATCTGGGCGCTTCCACCGAAGAGGCGGAGGACAATTGCGCGGTGATGGCTGTGGAGGAGCTGCAGGACTACCTGGATAACGGAAACATCAAGAATTCCGTAAACTTCCCGGCAGTCGATGCGGGCGTTTGCCAGGCGGCAGGCAGAATTGCGCTTCTGCACCGGAACATTCCGAATATGCTGAGCGGCATCACCACCGCACTGGGTGCTGCAAACATCAACATCGAGAACATGCAGAACAAGAGCCGCGGTGCCTATGCCTATACGCTGATCGACATTGACCAGCATCTGACAGCAGAGGGCCAGGAGAAGCTCCAGCAGCTGGAGGGCGTTCTGCGTGTGCGGAAGGTAAAGTAAGTAATTTGTAAATTTGTGCTTGACAAAGGGTAGCATAACCTGTTATCCTTTACGAGCGTTGGCCCGGTGGCTCAGATGGTTAGAGCGCCGCCCTGTCACGGCGGAGGTCGTCGGTTCGATCCCGATCCGGGTCGTTAAATTTTCGTTTCACGAAAATTTAACATGATATCAAAATTGGTATCCCAGAAAAACAAATATGGATGGGTTCCCGAGTGGCCAAAGGGGACAGACTGTAAATCTGCTGTCAATGACTTCGGTGGTTCGAATCCACCCCCATCCATTTGGGGTCTTAGCTCAGCTGGGAGAGCATCTGCCTTACAAGCAGAGGGTCACAGGTTCGAGCCCTGTAGGCCCCATGAATTATGAAAGCCGGAGGCGCGATAGTTTAGCTATCGCGCCTCCGGCTTTCATGATTCGTAGACATAGGAATTTCATGGGAAAGCACATCCCCGAAAAATTAATCCCCTCCAAATCAAGTGAAAAATAACGATAAATCCGCCTGTATTAAGCAATATGCACAAATTTTGCGACGTTTGCTTGATATATATATATGCTACTCTTTTGGGGAAGAGGCGAAGGCAACGGATTTTTGAATACTGAATATATCGTCAGTTGTGAAGGAGGCAAATAATGAATGTCTTGGCGATCATAGCGCTCATTTTGACACCTATACTTTGGGTTCTTTATCATAAGTTCTTTCATGTGGTCTATTTTGGAAATCTTGGAAATCATATTCTTGGAGAGATTTTAGCTTGCTTTTTTGTTTCTATTTTCTTAACGGCTATTGTTTACGTGTTAGGAGGAACTGTCCTGGCATATTTGGTAATGGCGGTGTTGTTTTTGTTGAAATGGATATTAATTATAGGTGTAGGCATTGGCGTGATATTTTTCGTCGGGAAAATGGTTTCGCTAATTGGCAGAAAATCAAATGGCAATGTAGATAAGGATTTACACACTAAAAATACAGATGAAAAGAATGATGTTAGTCAATCTTTAGCAGCTGTAAATGATGCAGTCGATACCCCAAACACTGAGACAATGTTTTGCGTATATTGCGGCAAAAAAATATCGAGAGCTGCCAAATTCTGCAATTTTTGTGGTAGCGCAAATACATATAAAGAATAAGTTAAATGGGGGATTGGTATGAAATGCAAAAAATGTGGCACCGAATTTTCTGAAGGATTCTTTTGTCCTGAATGTGGAACAAAAGTTGGTGAGAGTGACAGTTCTAAAGAAAAAAGAATTTCAGAGCATGTAAATATGGTCGTTAACACAGAAGAAATTGAACAGAGAAAAGCTAATATCGAACTTAAACGCCAGGAATTAGAGTACGAAGCCAAGAAGAAGCGCCAAGAAATAGAACTCGATTCTGAAAAAAGAAGAAAGGAACTTGAGTTTGAATTGGAGAAAAAAAGACAGCAGGCAAAACTGGAGGCGGAAATTAAGAGAGCGGAAGAGGAACGTATTGAAAAAAAGCGTATAGAGACAGAGCAAAAGGAGGCACGTAAAGCAGAAATTGAAAAGAAGGCCGCTGAAGAAAAAGCAGCAGCCAAAAAAGCGGAACAGCAGGCGCGGGCTCCGTATAGAAGAGCGATTATATCTATTGTTCTGGGAGTAATTTCAATTTTTACAATTGGTTGTTTTATTGTTCCTGAAATTGTGGGCGTAATATTTGCTTTAAAAGCAAGAACAGATGGGAAGCTGGTCAAAAATGCAAAAATTGGGCTTGCTTTAAATCTGATTTCGGTTGTACTGCTTGTTGTGATAATTATCTGGGGGTTATCGTTATCTAAATAATACATAGAGAGAGGAAGAGCAAATATGAGAATGAAAAAAATACTGACTTTAGTGGCGCTTGCAAGCATGATGTGTTTGGTAACTGCATGTGGATCATCTGAAAAAACAACTACAACAGTAGCTGCGGAAGAATCGGACGAAATGGAATCGCAAAATGATAATGTTGCAGATGAAATGCAGGCTGGGTGGCTGGCAAGTTTTGATGAAAGGGTTGATTATGTTCGTAACGGACATCCCACATGGATTCCAGAGGTTACATATGCTGAGGCATATGAAAGCTTTTACGCAAATCCTAAGTGGCGAGCATTCGATTCCACAGAAAATAAAAGTGTTGTTGAGTTCAGTGGTGAATGCACATATGATGATGAACCTGCTGAGGTTTATATCCAGTTCCAGCTAAATGACGATGATACATTTACATTTTCTTATTGTTCGTTAGCGCAGAATAATAAAAAAGTAGAGTTGGATTCGTCAGTAATTATTCAGTTTCTGTATAACCCATTTGAGGAGTATATGGAAGATGTTTTGGACAAGGAAATTGATTCGGATACTCAAACTTCAATGAGGGATGCGTATAGAGAACTTTTGGAAAAAAAGTATGGGGCAATGAGCGAAGAGGCTACGACTTATAGCCAAACACCTGATGGAGGCTTTGCAGATGGACTAACGGCTGATAAAGTGATTGGTACATATGACGATGGAGAGGATGAATGTATAGTTGTAAAATCTGTTACGTCAGCAGGAGTAATTGCGGACACGATGCTGCTTAATGAGAGCGGGGTTGGCGGGCGATCTATATGTACTGACGTTGAACTCCAGTTTTTGGAAGGAGGCTCAAATCAGGTGAAATTTGGAGATAATGGCAATATAAGATTTTTTGATGGAAGTCTTCAACTGCAAATGCAAACTAATGGTTATGTAACTACTTTTACAAAAACATCAAATGAGACCGGAACACTGGAAAATGATGCCACAGAGGAAAATGAAATTCCGGTAAAAAACACAGAGAACAGAGGCGGCGAACATTCAAGCAGATATATATGGCCCGAATCACTGGATGATCCGGGAAGTTATATGTGTAGTTGGTCTTCGGATGAACTCATTACCGAAGATGAGATGGCTGAATTAGATTATTATAGTGCCAGAATTGTGATGAATGAAATCTATGCTAGACACGGAAGGAAGTTTAATAATCAGGAATTACAGGAACATTTCAATAGTAAAAATTGGTATAATGGAACCATTGCACCAGAGAATTTTTCTGAAGATATGTTAAATGGAGTCGAAAAACAGAATATCCTGATTTTGAAGGATTTCATGGAAAAACATCCAAGTTGAGATGATGGTATAAGAAAAATTCTGCAATATGTCAGGGGCGGTGACTTCGCCCTTGACATTCTTTAGTTTACTAAGTAAACTTACTAAGTAATCGGAATTCTAAAGAAGAGGGGTGCTACTATGGTTAACAGCAATACCGTAACTTGTTCTTTTTCTATGGACAGAGATACTTACGACGCGTTCAAGAGTATCGTGGTGAAGAATCATCAGAACGTGAAGGGCAATTTGGTGCGTTATATGCAGTATGTCATCGATTATGGGATACCCAATGCGGAAACCCTTGATGCCATCGCAGAAGTACAGCAGATGAAGGCCGATCCGACAATTGGTAAGACCTATGATAATGTGGATGAAATGATGAGGGATTTGCTCAATGTATAAAATCAGACCATCCGCAAAATTTCAAAAAGACCTGAAACGCATGCAGAAGCGAGGGTATGACATGACTTTGCTGACAGAGATTCTGAAACTTTTGGCAAGCGGAGAATCTTTGCCGGCAAAGAACAAAGATCATAACCTGAGCGGGAACTTCGCAGGCTGCAGAGAATGCCACATTACTCCCGACTGGCTTTTGATCTATGAGATATCGAATGGTGAGCTGATTCTATATCTGACCCGGACCGGTACGCACAGTGATCTCTTCTAACCCTTGACAATCCGCCCCGATAGTGCTTATATATAGGGGATAAAAGAATAAATGTCTTTGGGGCAGGTGCAACTCCTGACCGATGGTATAGTCCATGAACCTCCTGTGGAGGCCGATCCGGTGGAATTCCGGAACCGACGGTAAAGTCCGGATGGGAAAAGACAGCGGCAGCAGATGTTTCCGTAGCGATATGACAGGGAAATGCAGGCGGCCGCGGGAATTCACATGGAGCTCTGAAGTCATTTACTTCAGAACTTTTTTTGTGGAGGAAAAACGTATGAAAGTAAATGTACAACGGCTGACACTGGCAGGCATTTTTGGAGGCATCGGCTTTGTGCTCATGTTCATGGGCATTTCGATTCCGATTCTGTCTCCCTTTGCGCGACTGGATTTTTCCGGACTTCCGGAGTTGATTGGCGGGTTTATGCTGGGCCCGTCAGGCGCGGTCGCCATCATTATCGTAAAAAATCTGCTGAAGCTGCTGACCCAAGGAAGCTCGTCCATGTTCACTGGTGAGGTGCAGAACGTACTGCTGAGCATTGCCTATGTGCTGCCGGCGGTGGTGTACTACCAGAAGCATAAGACGAAGCAGGGCGCCATGATCGGTATCGCGATCGGTTCGGTGTGCAGCGTCATTGTGGCGATCTTCACCAACATTTACCTGATCTTCCCGGCTTATATTGCGCTTTACGGCATGAGCTGGGATTCCATCCTGGAGACCTGCCATGCCATTAACCCTTACATCAACAGCATTCCCACCTTCGTGATCTTCTCGGTGCTGCCGTTCAACATCGTGTCGAGAACCATCACCTCGGTGTTCACAGCGCTGCTGTATAAGAGAATCAGCGTGCCGCTGCGCCGGATGCTGGGGGAGCAGTCCAGAGTGGAAGCCGCACAGAAGGAGGATATCGCATGAAATTCAGTGCAGACAAAAATTTAAGCTTTGAAGAGGCCGTACAGCTCATGTTTGAGAAGCTGGGCACGGACAAGATTATGGCATTGGCCAGTTCCGTTAACGATTACGTGATGGTGCGGAATGTCAGCTGCCTCTTCTATGACGGTCTGGTGTTCTTCAAGACGGATAAGAATTTCCGGAAGACGCAGCAGCTTCTGCAGAATCCCCATGTGGCGCTGTGCTGGAGCGGCGTGCAGATCGAGGGCATCGCGGAGAACCGGGGACTCGTGGTGGATGAGCCGGAGCGTAAGTTTGAAAAGCTTTATAAGCAGTATCTCTGGGGAAGCTACAATAAGTACTCCCACGAGGACACCGAGATCCTCATTGCGGTGCATCCCAAGTACGTGGAGGTCTGGGACACCAGTGAGGACAATTACGCTTACCAGATCTTCATCGACTTCGACAAGCAGTCGGTGGAGGTGAAGCCCTACGACCGGATGGACAAGGCTTGACGAATATTTTTCTTGACTAACCGGGAAAAGCGTCATAAACTGAACAAACTAAGAAGGGCCTGCAGCGGAGGCGATAAACCGCTCTCTGTGCAGGCCGATGTTATAAGGACTGCCTGAGGTGGTGTCTCTCCTGAGATGGGAGGGATGCTGCCGGGTGTCCTTTTTTTGCGGTAAAAGCAGAAAGGAGAACACGAATTTATGCATGTTGTGAAGGTCCTGTCGAAATCTGTACGGGAATTCAAATTCGCATCCACCATGGCACCGCTGATGGTCAGCTGTGAAGTGGTGATGGAATGCATTATCCCCTTCATCATTTCGAAGCTGATCAATCAGATCAAGGCGGGTGCCGGTCTGAATGTGATTTTTTACTATGGTGTGATCCTGGTGGTCATGGCCATGATTTCTTTGCTGTTCGGCATCGCTGCCGGCAACTATTGCGCGACGGCATCCACCGGCTTTGCACGGAATCTGCGGAAGGACATGTTCTATAGAATTCAGGGCTTCTCCTTCGAGAACATCGACCGTTTCGACACGGCCTCTCTGGTGACGAGAATGACCACGGATGTATCCAATGTACAGCTCGCCTACATGATGCTGACCCGGCTTGCCTTCCGTGCGCCCCTGATGATGATCTTTTCCTTTGCCATGGCCTTTGTGATGGGCGGACGCATGGCTTGGATCTTTGTGCTGACCATTCCCCTTCTGGGCGGCGGTCTAGCTCTCGTGATGCGGCTGACCATGCCCCTGTTCCATGCGGTGTTCAAAAAGTATGATCGTCTGAATGAGTCCGTACAGGAGAACATCAACGGTATGCGGGTGGTGAAGTCCTTCGTGCGTGAGGACTATGAGAAACAGAAGTTCGACCGGGCAGCCGAGGAACTTTGCGGCGATTTCACTAAGGCCGAGAAGATCCTGGCCTTCAATAACCCCATGATGCAGTTCTGCCTCTATGTGGTGATGGTCTTCGTGCTGAGCTTCGGTTCCTACACCATCATCAGCTCCCGGGGCAGCCTTCTGGATGTGGGACAGCTCTCCGGACTTTTGACCTACAGCTTCCAGATCCTCATCAGCCTGATGATGATTTCCATGGTTTTCGTGATGGTGACCATGTCCATTGAGTCCAGCAAGCGTATCGCGGAGGTACTGGAGGAGGAGAGTACCCTTCATAACCCGCCGCAGCCCGTGATGGAAGTGCCGAACGGTGACATCGATTTCAATCACGTAAACTTCAAATACCAGAAAAACGCCGAGCGCTTTGTGCTCGCCGACATTGACCTCCACATCAAGAGCGGTGAAACCGTGGGTATCCTGGGCGGCACCGGTTCTTCCAAGTCGTCTCTGATTCAGCTGATTTCCCGGCTCTATGATGCCACTGAGGGTAATGTCATGGTGGGCGGACAGGACGTACGGAACTATGATCTTCGGACTCTCCGGGATCAGGTGGCCGTGGTTCTGCAGAAGAATGTGCTTTTCTCAGGCTCCATCAAAGAAAACCTCCGCTGGGGCAATCCCAATGCCACGGATGAGGAGCTGGTGGAGGCTTGCCGTCTGGCACAGGCGGACGAGTTTATCCAGCTTTTCCCGGATAAGTATGACACCCATATCGAGCAGGGCGGTTCCAATGTCTCCGGCGGACAGAAGCAGCGTCTCTGTATTGCCCGGGCCCTCCTCAAGAAGCCGCGGGTGCTGATCCTCGACGATTCCACATCGGCCGTGGACACCAAGACCGATGCGCTGATCCGCAAGGGCTTCCAGGAATTCATTCCGGAAACCACGAAGATCATCATTGCCCAGCGCGTGTCCTCGGTAGAAGAGGCCGACCGCATTATCGTACTGAACGGCGGACGGATCGAGGATATGGGCACGCATGCTGAGCTTCTGGAGCGGAGTCCCATTTACCGTGAGGTATACATTTCACAGAATAAGAAAGGAGAAGAGGAATGAGCGAGCAGAACAAAGCAAAGCGTCCCGGCAATCTGATGGGCACGATGAAGCGGCTGATCTCCATGCTGTTCCGCTTCTATCCCTTATTGCTGCCCTTTACCATCGGCTGTATTCTGGTCAATGCCTGCGTTTCGGCATTGCCGTCCCTGTTCCAGCAGCGGATCATCGCACTGATCGAGCTTTCCTGGCGGGAGGGCGACTGGGCCGGGGTATCCGGACAGATTCTTCGCCTGGTGAGCATCCTGGCGTCCATGTATGTGGTGTCATTGATCGCAGGCCTGATCTACAACCGTACCATGGCCATCATTACCCAGGGTTCCCTAAAGAAATTCCGTGAGCAGATGTTCAACGGCATGCAGGATCTGCCCATCCGGTATTTCGATACCCACAACCACGGCGATATCATGAGCTACTATACCAATGATATCGACACACTGCGGCAGATGATTTCCATGAGTATTCCCCAGGCGCTGGTATCTTTCGTGTCTGTGGCCACTATTTTCTGCATCATGTTGTACTATTCCATCTGGCTGACCATTCTGGTGGTGGGCGGTGTGCTGCTCATGACCCGGGTGGTGAAGAAGGTGGGCGGCGGTTCCAGCCGGTATTTCCTGCGGCAGCAGCAGGAGGTGGCCAGAACCGAGGGCTTCATTGAGGAAATGATGAACGGTCAGAAGGTCATCAAGGTCTTCAACCACGAGGAAGCCGCAGAGGCGGATTTCGATAAGATCAATGATGAGCTCTTCCGCGTTTCGGAGAAGGCCAACAAGTATGCGAATACCCTGATGCCGATTCTTATGAACATCGGAAACATCCTCTACGTGGTGGTGGCCATCGTGGGCGGTGTGCTGCTGGCGCTCAAGGTGCCGAACCTGAGCCTGTCCGGCATGGCCCTCAGTATTTCCATCACGGTGCCCTTCCTGAACATGACGAAGCAGTTCGCGGGTCAGATCGGCCAGGTGTCCAACCAGATCAATGCGGTGGTCATGGGTCTTGCGGGTGCACAGCGTATCTTTGCAATGCTGGATGAGGAGCCGGAAGCAGATGAGGGCTTCGTGGAGCTCGTGCAGTGCAGAGAAGAGGATGGCAAGATTACGGAAACTCAGGAACGCACGGAAATGTGGGCCTGGAAGAATCCCCGGGCCGAGGGCGGTGCGGACTATCGCCGTCTGGCGGGCGATGTGGTGCTGAAGGATGTGGATTTCTCCTATGACGGCAAGAAGACCATTCTGCAGGGTATCAATGTTTTCGCGAGACCTGGCCAGAAGGTGGCCTTCGTGGGTGCCACCGGCGCCGGAAAGACCACCATCACCAACCTGATCAACCGCTTCTACGATATCCAGAGCGGTATCATCACCTACGACGGCATCGACATTAAAAAGATCAAGAAGTCGGAGCTTCGCCGTTCCCTGGGTATCATCCTGCAGGATACGGTATTGTTTACCGGCACCGTGATGGACAATATCCGTTACGGTAAGCTGGATGCTTCTGATGAAGAATGTATCGCCGCTGCCAAGCTGGCCGGTGCGGACGACTTTATCCGCCGTCTGCCCATGGGTTACAACACAGAGATCAAGGGCAACGGTTCCAATCTCTCCCAGGGTCAGCGGCAGCTTCTGTCCATTGCCCGGGCAGCAGTGGCAGATCCGCCGGTTATGATCATGGATGAGGCCACCAGCTCCATCGATACCCGTACCGAGGCCATCGTGCAGAAGGGCATGGATGCGCTGATGGCAGGCAGAACTGTATTCGTTATTGCCCATCGTCTCAGTACCGTGCAGAATTCGGACGTGATTATGGTGCTGGATCATGGTAAGATTATAGAGCGGGGCAGCCATGCAGAGCTGATCGCCGCGAAGGGCAGCTATTATCAGCTGTATACCGGTGCGTTTGAGCTGGAATAAAGAATTTGCAGCGGGAAAAAGGAGAAGAGTCATGACAGAAAAACAGGAGATGGCGCAGGCTTTTCATAACAAGGGCTACAACTGTGCACAGGCAGTGGCCTGCAGCTTCTGCAGCGATTTCGGCATTTCCCAGGAGGAAATGTTCCGGATCGCCGAGGGTTTCGGACTGGGCATGGGCATGATGGAGATGTGCGGTGCCTTGTCGGGTATGATGATGGTCATCGGCCTGGCCAACAGCGTGGGCGACCTGGAGAAGGGAAAAGCCACTAAGGCGGACACCTACAAAAAGGTAAAGACCTACGCAGAGCGTTTCCGGGAGCAGAACGGCTCCTACCTCTGCCGGGAGCTGAAGGGTGTGGAAACCGGCAAGGTACTGCGCAGCTGCCCGGACTGCATCAACGATGCGGTGGCACTGACGGAAGCCTATCTTGCGGAGCATCCGCCGGTGAAGGCATAAATGCTGTACGATAAGGACATACGGGAGCCGCTCTTCTCCTTTCTGGAGGAGAGCTACGGCAAAACCCGCATGATCGAGGAAAAAATGATGGGCATCTCCCGGGCCGACATTGTCATGGTCACGGAAGATGCCTTTTATGGCATTGAGATCAAAAGTGATGCGGATACCTATACCCGCCTGTCCCGGCAGGTGACGGATTACGACTATTACTTTGACTACAACTACATTGCCGTGGGAACCCGGCACGCAGAACATGTGGCGGAGCATGTACCGGCGCATTGGGGCATCATCACAGTGGAGGAGCTGCCGGAGGGGCCGGATTTCTACATTCTGCGGCGACCGCAGCCGAATCCATACCTGGATGTCCGGCTGAAACTGACGCTTCTATGGCGACCGGAGCTGGCGGCTCTTCAGGCGCTGAATGAATTGCCGAAGTATAGGGACAAGGCGAAAAAATTCGTCATCGGAAAAATTGCGGAGCAGATCCCCTATGAGATTCTCCGGCGGCAGATGAGTACGCTGCTGTTCGAGCGGGACTATACGCTTCTGACGGAGCAGATCCGGCAGTATAAGGATGCCGCGAAAAAGAAGCGTGGCGAAAGTGCCTCGAAGCGCGGCGGCAGCACCGGGAAAATGTCTTCGGGCCGTCGGCGCCGGCGGGAGTCTGCACTTCTTGTCAGCCGGGTGGTGCGGAAGCGGAAGAAAGGATAATAGGGAAAGGCTATTAGGAAAAAACTATAGGGCATAGTGGAAAAGAAAATGACATATGAAGTTTCGGTAAATGCAACATTTACGGAAAAGCATGATAGAATAGTCATTGTGAAAATATCCTATTTCGGAGGCCAGTATGGAAAGCTTTTTTATCGCCATGAATGCAGTGATCCCCTTTCTCTGCTACATGCTCTACGGTTACTTTTTCCGACGCATCGGCATCACGGACGATGCCTTTTACAAGAAACTCAATAAGTTCATTTTCTGGGGCCTGTTTACGGTCATGATGTTCAACAACATGTACAACATGGACCTGTCCATGATGCCCAATCTGAGCTTCATTCTCTTTGCCTGGGGGACCTTGGGTGCGCTGATTCTGATTCTGGTACTGGTGCTTCCCCGCATCTGCAAAACCAAGCCCCGCTGCAGTGTCATCATTCAGGGCATTTACCGCAGCAATGTGCTGCTTTTTGCCGTGCCCCTGTCGGAGAGCATCTTTGGCAGTGAGGGAGCGGCCCTCGGCAGCATTCTGGTGGCGCTGATCGTGCCGGTATACAATGTGTCGGCGGCGATTCTCTTTGCCTGCTTTGATGAGAAGAACGCAAAGCCCGGTGCGGTGGATATTCTCCAGAAGGTGCTGATCAACCCGCTGATCCTCGGCACCATCGTGGGACTTCTGTTCCTCTTCCTGCATATCCCGGTGCCGAAGGCGCTGATGACGCCCATCGGGAAGTTCGCTTCCATGGCTTCACCGCTGGCGATTTTCGGTCTGGGCGGTACCCTGTACTTCTCCAACATTGCCAAAAACCTGAAATATATCGGCTTTGTGCTGGTGATGAAGCTGATGGTGGTGCCGGCGGTGATCATCGTGCTCACCACATTCCTTCCCTTCAGCAATGTCGAGCGCTTCCTGCTGGTGGCCGTGTATGCGACACCCATTGCGGCGGCGTCCTTCCCGATGGCCCAGAACATGGGCGGTGACGGCGAGCTGGCGGCACAGCTTGTGGCCATCAGTACCGTGGCTTCCGTATTCACGCTCTTCCTGTGGATTTTCCTCATGAGCAGCACCGGGCTGATTTGAATCGACGGTGATTTGGCAAAGCGACATTGCTGCCGGAAAAGCGCAGTTTTTTGCAACAAAGCAGAAGGATTTCTAAGAAGATAGGAGGATTCCGAGATTGAAAAGGAATCCTCTTTTTTGTATGATAATTATGCTATGTTAAAATTTTCACCGCACCGTAGGAGAAGCAAAAAACGTTTTTTTCGAGGTGCGCAGGCAAATATTTTCGTCCAAAAGGACGGGTCTGGAGGCATTATGGCAGAGGATATGAGACAGGAGCTCCTGGCGGGCTTTCAGCGGGTTTTCGGGGATTTGGAAGGCACGAAAACCTATTTTGCACCGGGCAGAGTGAATCTGATCGGTGAGCATACGGATTACAACGGCGGGCACGTTTTTCCCTGTGCGCTGACCATCGGCACCTATGCCTGTGTCCGGAAGAGAAGTGACCGGAAGCTGCGCTTTTATTCCGTGAATCTTTCCGGAAACGGGGTGGTAGAAACCAGTCTGGACGAGTTCCGGCCCCTGAAGGAGGATTCCTGGACAGCCTATCCGAAGGGGGTAATGTGGGCCTTCGAAAAGCGGGGCATGAAGCTGGACTGCGGTATGGATTTCGTAGTATACGGCAACATTCCCAACGGTTCCGGCCTTTCCTCCAGTGCTTCTCTTGAAGTGCTGACGGGCTTTGTGCTGCGGGATCTTTACGGCTTTGATGTCAGCAACATAGATCTGGCGCTCATCGGACAGGACGGCGAAAACCATTACAACGGCATGAACTGCGGCATCATGGACCAGTTTGCCAGTGCCATGGGCAAGGCAGACTGTGCTATCTTCCTGGATACGGCAACCCTTCACTATGAGTATGCACCGGTGAAGCTGTCCGGCATGAAGCTGATCGTCACCAACACGAACAAGAAGCACAAGCTGGTGGGTTCTGCCTACAATGACCGGAGAAGAGAATCCGAGGAGGCCGTAGAGGCGCTGCAGAAGGTGGTAGACATTAAGGCGCTGGGCGAACTTTCCGATGCGGACTTTGAAAAATATGCCTCCGCCATCACGGATCCTGTGGTACTGAAGCGGGCCCGTCATGCGGTGTATGAGAATAACCGGACACTGAAGGCAGTGCAGGCCCTGAAGGATGGCGATCTGGAGACCTTCGGTGCCCTGATGAATGCCTCCCATGTTTCTCTCCGGGATGATTACGAGGTGAGTTGTCATGAGCTCGATGTGCTGGCAGAGACCGCCTGGACCGTGCCCGGTGTGCTGGGCTCCCGGATGACCGGCGGCGGCTTCGGTGGCTGTACCGTATCCATCGTGCGGGACGAGGCCATTGCCGACTTCGAGAAGATCGTCGGCGAGACCTACAAGAAGGAAATCGGCTACGACTGCACATTCTATGTGGTAGATATTGGAAGCGGTCCAGCGGAAGTTTTTGCATAAGACAGGGTTTATATTACGTGTATGAGGAGGAAAAGCAAATGAAAATTCTGGTAACCGGCGGTGCGGGCTATATCGGCAGCCACACCTGTGTGGAGCTTCTGGACAACGGCTATGAGGTTGTGATCCTGGACAACCTGTATAACTCCAATGAGAAGGCCGTGAACCGCATTGAGGAAATCACCGGCAAGAAGGTTAAGTTTTACAAGACAGATATTCTGGACAAGCCCGGCATGGATGCGATCTTCGAGGAGAATCCGGACATTTCTGCCGTGATCCATTTTGCAGGCCTCAAGGCCGTGGGCGAGTCTGTATATAAGCCCATCGAGTACTATCAGACCAACATAAACGGCACACTGAATCTGGTGGATGTGATGCGGCAGCACAACTGCAAAAACATCATTTTCTCCTCCTCTGCCACCGTTTACGGTGATCCGGCCCAGATTCCCATCACCGAGGAATGCCCGAAGGGCACCTGTACCAATCCCTATGGCTGGACCAAGTGGATGCAGGAGCAGATTCTGACCGATATCCATACCGCGGACCCGGAGTGGAACGTGATCCTGCTTCGTTACTTCAATCCCATCGGCGCCCATAAGTCCGGCCTCATCGGAGAGGATCCGAAGGGCATCCCCAACAACCTGCTTCCGTACGTGGCACAGGTGGCCATCGGCAAGCTTCCTGAGGTGAATGTCTTCGGCGATGATTACGATACACCGGACGGCACGGGTGTCCGCGACTATATCCATGTGGTGGATCTGGCCAGAGGACATGTGAAGGCCGTGGAACGTTTTGCCAAGAAGGACGGCGTCTTCATCTGCAACCTCGGCACCGGCAGGGGCTATTCCGTGCTGGATGTGGTGCATGCCTTTGAAAAGGCCTGCGGCAAGACATTGCCCTATGTCATCAAGCCGCGTCGTGCCGGTGACATTGCCACCTGCTACTCCAGTCCGGAGAAGGCAGCAAAGGAGCTTTCCTGGACAGCAGAGTATGATCTTGAGGACATGTGCCGTGATTCCTGGAACTGGCAGTCCAAGAACCCGAACGGCTACAATTCATAAAAGGAGCGGAGCATGGAGCTGGTACAGGAAAATATTAAAAAACTGGTGGCCTATGCCTTGCGGACCGGTCTGATCCGGGAAGAAGATCTGCATTGGGCACTGAACACGGTGCTGCTGCAGCTGAAGCTGTCGGAGACCGAGGCGGATGCCGCTTCGGTGCAGGCAGAGGCAGCAGCCATTCCGGCGGCAGCCATTGCAGACGGCAGCTACCTGGAAGCCGTGCTGAAGACATTAACCGACTATGCGGTGGAGAATGGTCTCACAGACGGGGACAGCGTGGTCTTCCGGGATCTGTTCGACACGAAGCTCATGGGCGCGTTGACGGAGAGACCCTCCGAGGTGGTCCGGGAGTTTCAGGCGGCTTATGCCGAAAGTCCGGAAAAGGCAACGGATTTCTACTATGACTTCAGCCGGAACACGGACTATATCCGCCGCTACCGGGTGAAGAAGGACATGAAGTGGAAGGCAAGTACAGAGTATGGGGAGCTGGACATCACCATCAACCTGAGCAAGCCGGAGAAGGATCCCAAGGCCATCGCGGCAGCGGGCCGGGCGAAGCAGACAGGCTATCCCAAATGTCAGCTTTGCCGGGAGTGTGAGGGCTATGCCGGACGGGCTGACTATCCGGCCCGGGAGAACCACCGCATCATCCCCATCAAGATTCAGGAAAAGCCCTGGGGCTTCCAGTATTCACCTTATGTGTACTACAATGAGCACTGCATCGTATTGAACGCTGAACATACGCCCATGAAGATTGATCGGGCGGCGTTCCGGAAGCTCTTCGATTTTGTGGCCATGTTCCCGCATTATTTCGTGGGTTCCAATGCGGATCTGCCCATTGTGGGCGGCTCCATCTTGGCGCATGAGCACTTCCAGGGCGGACACTATGATTTCGCAATGGCCAAGGCACCGGTGGAGAGAAGCTTTACTGTGCCGGGCTATGAGGATGTGACGGCCGGCGTGGTGAAGTGGCCTATGTCGGTGATCCGTCTTTCCGGCACGGACACGGAACGCATCACGGAACTGGCGGACCGGATTCTCACGAAGTGGAGAGGCTATACCGATGAGAGTGCCTTCATCTTTGCGGAGACCGAGGGCACACCGCATTCCACCATCACGCCCATTGCCCGGAAGCGGGGAGAGCACTTTGAGTTGGATTTGGTGCTTCGGAACAACATCACCACGGAGGAGCATCCGCTGGGCGTTTTCCATCCCCATGCGAAGCTCCACCACATCAAGAAGGAGAACATCGGCCTCATTGAGGTGATGGGCCTTGCAGTGCTCCCGGCACGACTTCGGAAGGAGCTGGAGGATCTGAAGACCGCGATTCTGGCGGGAGAGGATCTCACAAAGTCGGAGTCCCTGGCGAAGCATGCCGAGTGGGTGGCAGAATTCCTGCCGCAGTATGAGGCGGTGAATGCAGACAACCTGGATGGCATTCTGCAGGCAGAGGTCGGCAAGGTCTTCCTCCATGTGCTGGAGGATGCCGGTGTCTACAAGCGTACAGCGGAAGGACAGGCGGCGTTTGATCGGTTTATTGAAACGCTTTGATGAACAATAAAGGGTATCCATGGCAGTGTGTCCTGGGTATCCTTTTTATTATTATGTCCGGGGTCAGCGATAGCTTGGCTATCGGGGCCCCGGGCATGATGCCTTAATGGTTGTCATAACTGAATGGATGAAAATTCTTCCGAAATATAAATTTAAAAATAGTTTTCGCTATGCGCAGAATATGGTATAATTACCGCATAATTATTAATGCAGGCAGGGCAGAGAAAACGCGCTGCCGGAACAGGGGGATGCCATGGAGCAAAGCTATCAGAAAATCACGATTACCGGAGTGGATGCACCGTTAAAGATACGGAAGGGACATTTCGCCAGCAACCATGCCCATACGAATTATCATCTGGATCTCACCACACTCAAGACAAGAGCCAGTGAGGCCATGAGCATTGCCGCAGCGCTGTGCAGCCGTTATCTCTACGACACCGTCATTGACACCATCGTCTGCATGGAGGGCACCGAGGTCATCGGCGCTTATCTGGCCGAGGAGCTGACCAAGAGCGGCTTCCTGAACACCAACGCCCACAAAACCATTTACGTGGTGACACCGGAGTACAATTCCAATTCACAGATCATTTTCCGGGACAATATGAAGAACATGATTGCCGGAAAGAATGTACTGGTGCTGGAGGGGGCCATCTCCACGGGCCGCACGGTGAACCGGATGCTGGAGGCCATTCAGTACTACGGCGGCAGAGTGGCCGGTATTTCCGCTATTTTCTCCGCCCTGGAAGAGGTCAACGGCCTCCGGGTACTGGCGGTTTACGACAAGTCCCAGCTGCCGGACTATATGAGTGTGGACTATCGAAGCTGTCCTCTCTGCCGCAGCGGTGAAAAACTGGATGGACTGGTGAACGCCTTTGGCATTTCGATGCTGTGAAGATTGCCCCTGCAAGCTCAGCTTGCGGGGGCTTGTTTTAATGCTATAATTGAAGGTAAAATACGCATAGGGAGCTTGCTTTATGTACGAATATTTAGCGGGAAAAACGGATCCGGAAAGGTCGTCGTATTGGCTTCCGCTTTGGATGCATCTGAAGGATACAGCGGAGATCATGAAGCTTCTGGTTCGGGAATGGCTGCCGGACAGTACGAAGAAATTTTTCGGCATGCCGGAGGATGTACTCACGGCATTGGCGGGTTTTCTCGGGTATGTTCATGATATCGGAAAAGCAACTGTGCTTTTTCAGACAAATATTACGACATCGTTGCCGGAACTTCGTTCAAAACTTTCGCGTTATACGGCGCTTACCTATCGGGAAGCAAACAGAAGGCATACGCCGCATGCACTGGCAAGCGAAGCGATACTGCTGGAATATGGCTGTCCTTGCGGGATAGCCTCCATCGCGGGGGCACATCATGGAAAGCCACAGAATTATGATGCGGATGAGAATCTGGAAAACTATCGCAGCAATTATTTCCCGAAGAACGAAGAAAAATTCTGGCATGCGTGTTGGACGGAAATTCTGAATCTTGCACTGCGTGACAGCGGATATGCAGACATTGAAGATCTTCCGGATCTGACACAGCCGGTGGAAATCATTTTGACGGGACTCCTCATTATGGCGGACTGGATCGCCAGTAACACAGCATATTTCCCTTTAATTTCCATTGAAGACTATGGGGATATGACTTTATATCCTGAAAGAAGCGATCGGGCATGGGATCAGCTGCAGTTGACATTTCCCTGGGAGGGACAGTTGGATGTGATGGAAGAGGAGGGATTTCAACAGCGCTTTGGCTTTTCTCCCAATTCTGTGCAGCAGGCGGTATTGGATGCCGCACAACATATGTCGGAACCGGGCATTATGATTCTGGAAGCCCCCATGGGAATCGGAAAAACAGAAGCAGGATTGGCGTTTTCGGAAGCTTGTGCGACCCGCTTTGGCGCAGGCGGCATTTTCTTCGGACTTCCCACGCAGGCGACAGCAAACGGCATTTTCCCAAGACTCCTTTCCTGGGCGGAAAATCTATCCGATGATCTGAGTCATTCAATACGCTTGGCACATGGTATGGCGGAGCTGAATGAAGCCTATCTCAAACTTCAGCAGGTATCGAGCGTGGAAGAGGACGCAGAGACAGACAATGAACGTGTTGCAGTGCATCAATGGTTCTGCGGTTCAAAGAAAGCGCTTTTGGCAGATTTTGTGATCGGAACGGTGGATCAGCTGCTGATGGCGGCTTTGAAGCAGAAACATGTCATGCTGCGGCATCTTGGTCTCGTCGGTAAGGTAGTCATCATTGATGAAGTGCATGCTTATGATGCTTATATGAATCAGTATCTCGATCGTGCACTGCGATGGCTGGGATGGTATGGTGTTCCGGTGATACTGCTTTCCGCCACGCTTCCGGCGAGACGTCGTGCAGAGCTCATCAAAGCATATCAGCCTAAGGTGCAGGATGGTGAATGGATGGAGTCCGTCGGATATCCGCTTTTGACATGGACGGATGGGGAAAGGGTCGAACAGACCGTACCGCGCATCAATCCGGCAGACCATGATGTCATTGTGCACAAAATCATAGAAAATGAAGTGACAAAGATGCTTCTGGAAAAGATGCAGGAGGGTGGATGTGCCGGCATTATCGTAAATACGGTGCGGAAGGCCCAGCGGATAGCGGAGCGCCTGAAAGCAGAAATGCCGGACAAGGAAGTAATTCTTTTTCATTCCCAGTTTCTGATGCCGGACCGGGCGGACATAGAGCGGAAATTGATGG
Source organism: Parolsenella sp. (assembly GCA_963659875.1). Classification (GTDB taxonomy): domain Bacteria; phylum Bacillota; class Clostridia; order Lachnospirales; family Lachnospiraceae; genus Oribacterium. The sequence continues at coordinate 143,703 of CAVKVA010000004.1, read as the reverse complement.
AACGCCTCGGAAAGTATTCGACACCGGAATCCAGAAAGAACCTTATCGTCGTTGGTACACAGGTCATGGAACAGTCACTGGATGTGGACTTTGATCTTATGGTGACGGAGCTTTGTCCCATGGATCTCCTTTTGCAGCGTATCGGACGATTGCATAGACACCGGCGACAGAGACCCGTCGCCATGGAACAGGCAGCATGCCTGGTTATGGATACGGGAACGGAGGAATTCGATGAAGGCAGTGCCTTTGTCTATGGAAAATGGCCTCTTCTGCAGACAAGAAAGCTTCTGCTGGAAAGAATCATTTTGCCGCAGGATATTTCCGGACTGGTACAGAAAGCATATACGTGGGATACGGATCATGCCGATACTGCAGAAAAAGAAATGTATGCGGACTACGAGAAAAAGCGAGATATACAGAAACAAAAGGCCTTGGAATATATTGTGCCGCAGCCGGAAATACATGAAGCTTTCCCGGAACGAAATACCCTGGATGGCTGGATGAAGGAAGAGATGGCAGGAAGCGATACTGCATCCCGGGCAGCGGTAAGAGACGGAGAGATGTCCATCGATGTGCTTGTTATGGTACGAAAAAAAGATGGCAAGCTTCATTTCCTGCCATGGCAGGAAGGCGGAGAAACCGTTCCGAGGGATGTTCCGCCAGAGCCTGAAACAGCACTAAAAATCGCGCGGCAGAAGCTGCGGCTTCCCGGAATTTTCAGTGCGTCCTGGAATGCAAAAAATGTCATTGAGGAACTGGAAGAGATGAACAGAAAGTACTTGTCCATCTGGCAGCTTTCGCCCATGCTGAAGGGGGAGTTGATATTGCTGTTAGACGATGCTTTGTCTGCACATTTGGGTGGAATGATAATTCAGTACGATAGAGTAACAGGGTTAAGCTATAGAAAGGAAGAGAAGAATGACGGAAATTGAATTTAACCTGTTGGACGAGTCGTGGATTCGGGTGCGGCTGCCGGATAACGCTGTTCGTGAGGTGTCTTTGACGGACGCACTGCTTCATGCCCATGAGTATGTGGATCTAGCCGGGGAAACCGCAACACAGGATGCCGCCGTGCTGCGGCTGCTGCTCTCGATTCCGCTTACGATTTTTTATCGGGTGGATACAGAGGGGAATGCTGCACCGCTTACCAGCAGTGATGCGGCGCTGCTCAGATGGAAAAGCTTGTGGGAGCAGGGACATTTTCCGGAAAAACCGATCCGGGACTATCTGTCACAATGGCATGAAAGATTCTGGCTCTTTCATCCGGAAAGACCGTTTTGGCAGGTGCCGGAATTAATAGGTGGAAAATTATCGCAATATAGTTCAGCAAAGCTTAATGGCGAGCTATCGAAAAGTGGGCATAAGGACAGAATTTTTTTACCGCGTGCCGGGGAATTTGTAGATAAGCTGTCATATGCAGAAACTGCCAGATGGCTAATTTATATTCAGAATTGGGATGATGCGGCGGTAAAACCTGGGACGGGAGTCGGCTGGCTTGGAAAGCTTGGGTTTATTCAAGTTGTTGGAAAAAATATTTTTGAAACAATGATGCTGAATATGACTATGTTGAAAGACGGACAAGAACTGTGGGATACATGCACTCCGCAATGGGAAAGAACAGGGCCGCCTGGACTTGGAACAAAGGATGCTTTGGCGGAAGGATTCATTGATGTGCTGACACAACCTTCCCGTAGCCTTGCGTTTAAGCGCAACGGAAATTTAGTGACAGGTTTTTCATGTAATGGAGGATATACATTTAAGACCAGCAATAACTTTTCTGAGCAAATGACATTATGGAAACAAAAAGAAGACAAGAAAAACAAGTTAGTATATTACGAGCCAATTAGACATGATCCTTCAAAACAATTATGGAGAGAATTTCCGTCAATGATAGATGGAAATAATGATGCACATAGTCCAGGAATAGTTCGCTGGGTTGCGCAGCTTCAAAGGTTGAGAATTCTTGACAAAACAAGGCAAATATATTTTAGATCCGTGGGTATCGTGTACGTACCACCTCTGAATTCTTCGATAAAGGATGCCTTTTCCGATATATTGTCATTCCAGATAAATATATTGGAAGAGCTTGGCAAGGTATGGAGGACGCGTATTACGGAGGAAATAAGCAAATGTGAAACCGCTGCAAGATACCTTGGTGAGTTGGAAAAAGATCTTGCGGTGGCCGGTGGATTTTCCTACAGTGATAAAACAAAGGGAATTTTGGATAAACAGGCAGAGGCTGTACAAGGCAATTTCTATTTTGCCATTGACGATCCCTTCCGCCAGTGGCTTCGCGGCATTGATGCAGAAGAGGATGATCCGGATGATAAAACGGCTGCGTGGCAAAAAAGCTGTCGTGTGATTGCAATATCCATGGGCAGAAAGATGGTACGGGAGAGCGGCAGTGCAGCACTGCTGGGTCGTTGGGCTGAAATAACAAAGGGTAAGAGCGAGCTTTGGACATCCGCAAAGGCCTATAACAGATTTCAGAGAAAGATAGGGAGCCTGTATCCGCTGAGTAAGGAAGAGGAAGGAGAGTTGGATGGGAAGACAGCAGGAGATTAAGAACTTTGTATATGGAAAGCTGAAACGCCTGTCGGCGCTGCCGGACAATCAGCGGCGGGCAGAACTGGCACAGCTTCGCCGCGGGATTGGGCATGCACCGGGAGAAATTCCTGCACTGTGGGGAAGCTTTCTGACGGAGATGCCGGAAGAATTTCAAGGTGGAAAAACAGCATCTCATGAGGAATGGGCAATTTACCTGGCGCTGACTTATTATGCATTGCATCAGCAGGGAAATGAGGAAAACATGAGTCGTGAGGGCTATTCGCTTGGCAGAGCTGTTCGCAAGCTGGCAGAGTGCAATACGAGTGCACAGGACTGGGAAAGCAGCAGCGTGATCAAACGATTTAATGCGCTTGCAACCGCTAAAGATATTCAGGAAATCAGTCATCATTTGAGAGGCTTGATTCAGCTACTGCGATCGGCAAAGGGAGGCGGCATTCCCCTGGATTATCCGCTTCTTGCGGCAGAGTTATACGGACTTCAGTGCGACATGCCCGGACTTGAACACATCCCGGCAGATATCAAATTGCGGTGGGGACAGGACTTATACAGAAGTAGATTCAACGAGACATTAGAAATGGAGGAAAAGTGATGGAAAAGCGTTTGTATGTAGATGTTCATGTGTTGCAGACGGTACCGCCCAGTTGTGTGAACCGTGATGATACAGGAAGCCCGAAGACGGCGATCTATGGCGGTGTAACCCGGGCCAGGGTTTCTTCCCAGGCCTGGAAGCATGCCATGAGAAAAGCGTTTCTTGAAGATGCGCTGTTTGATAAAACGGATATTGGAAAGCGTACCAAAAAGATTCAGGACATGATTGCGGAAGAAATCAAAGCACTTGATCCTGAAAAAGATGCGGATAAGCTAGCTCAAAAGGTGGTGAAATATCTTGATGTAAGCACGGAAAAGAGCGGAAAAACATCAATGCTGATTTTTGTGAGTAACGTTCAAATCAAGAAACTTGCAGAATTGGCCGTGTCAGGATGTGATAAAGCAAATGATTATAAAGATGCATTAAAAAATAATCCGTCTATTGATATTGTTCTGTTTGGCAGAATGATTGCTGAAAAAAAGGAAACAATAAAGGGGGATGCGGCATCACAGGTGGCCCACAGCATTTCTACGCATGCTGTGCAGAATGAGTATGACTATTTCACGGCAGTGGATGACCTTGCGGACGAGGACAATGCAGGGGCCGGACATCTGGGAACCACGGAATACAATTCTGCAACATTATATCGTTATGCGACGGTCAATGTCATGGAATTGGAAAGGCAGCTCGGACGGGAAAAGGCGGCAGAAACGGTCAAGGGCTTTACAGAAGCATTTATCTGTTCCATGCCGACGGGAAAGCAGAATTCTTATGCCAACCGCACCCTTCCGGATGCAGTTTATGTGACTATTCGAGAGGATCAGCCCATCAACCTCTGCGGTGCGTTTGAAAAGGCCGTTCCAAAGAGTGCAGAAGGTTATGCTGCGGAATCCAAAAAGAGATTGAAGGAATATGCTGAACAGGTATACGAGACATTTGCGGATGCACCGACAAAGAGTTACGTGGTGGGAACGGGAATGACGGAACTCGGCGAATCGCTGAAGCTGAAGACATTACTTTCGGAATTGGGAAATACGGTGACAGAGATGCTGGATAAGAATGAGGTGGAATAATGGCTGTTTTACTGCTTCGATTTGCTGCGCCTTTGCAGTCCTGGGGCGCGGATTCGAAATTTGAAACCCGAAGGACCAATCGGGAACCCACCAAAAGTGCTGTGATCGGCATGTTGGCGGCGGCAATTGGGCTACGACGCGATCAGACAGAGGAACTGATGATATTAGACAAGCTGCGCTTCGGAGTCCGTGCAGACAGAGAGGGAACGCTGCTGGTGGATTTTCACATGGCCAAAAATCCAGAAAAGAGGAATGCTGACTATCTTACATATCGGCATTATTTGCAGGATGCGGTTTTTCTCGTGGGGCTCGAAGGTGAAGATGCGGAAATGCTGGAGACGCTGAGGCGTGCTTTGGAGCAGCCGACATTTCCCTTGTATCTCGGCAGACGTTCCTGTCCACCGACATTGCCGCTGCTGCTTGGCATACGGCAGGGAAGTCTGCTGGATGTTCTGCAACAGGAACCTGCACTTTGTGAAAGAGAAATGTCCGCATCGCTGCGTATAGTGATCGACGCGGAGCCGGGAGAATACAGTTCTGCGGTGTTGAAAGATGTACCGATATCCTTTGACCCGCAGCATCGGCAGTATGGGTATCGCTCTGCGAAGGAAGTCTATGTCAGAAAGAAAACTGCTGTACGAAACAGTGCAGAACATGATCCTTTTTCAGAGCTATAAAAGGAGCGCCTATGTATTTATCACGAGTGGAATTGGATACGAATCGACGGAGTACGATGGCGGCACTTGCTTCCTTGCAGAAGCTGCACGGTGCGGTAGAAAGTGCATTTTCCGGAGAACGGAAACGACGGCTCTGGCGGATGGACCGGCTTGGCGGGAAAATGTATCTGCTGATTGTCAGTGAGGATGTTCCAATGGATCTTGCGCGCATTGTCACGCAGTTTGGTACCGGCAGAGAGGCGGAAACGAAATGCTATGACGCGTTGTTCGGGCGATTGAAATCGGGGAGCCGGTGGCACTTCCGGCTGACGGCCAATCCGGTGCATGCATGTCCGGATCCGAAGCATCCCGGAGAACGAGGACTGGTGGATGCCCATTGTTCAGAACAATTTCAGAAAAAGTGGCTGATGGACAGGGCGGAAAAACATGGTTTCACGATCCTAGAGGATGATTTCATGGTAATGGAGACAAAATGGCTCCGTTTCCGGAAACAGGGAAAAAACACGGTGACATTACTGTCGGTTACTTATGAAGGTTCATTGTGTATTGTGGAACCGGAAGCATTTCAGCAGCTGCTGTGTCGGGGAATCGGGAAAGGAAAGGCCTATGGCCTGGGCATGATGACAGTGGTACAGGGAGGATAGGATAATGTCTGAGATTCCGGGAATGGTGCGTCCCGAGCTGCAGGCGTTGCCGCAGGTCAAGGACAGGATGACGTTTTTGTATGTGGAGCATTGTACAATCGGGCGGCAGGATGGTGCGATTACGGTAACGGATGAGAAGGGAATCGTACAGATTCCGGCTGCCGGGATCTCTGTGCTGCTTCTGGGGCCCGGCACAAGAGTGTCACACAGAGCCATGGAATTAATGGGCGATACGGGGGTCGGCGCCGTATGGGTGGGCGAGCACGGTGTTCGCTATTATGCCCATGGCCGTCCGCTGACCACGCATTCCCGTATGTTGCTGCGACAGGCAGAACTGGTCAGTAATAACAGAAAACATTTGGATGTTGTGCGAAAAATGTATCAGCTGCGGTTTCCGGATGAAGATGTATCCAAGTTGACCATGCAGCAGCTGAGAGGCAGGGAAGGAAGTCGTGTACGTCAGGTGTATCGCAAGGCATCACAGGAAACGGGTGTGCCTTGGAATGGGAGATTGTATCGACCGGAGGACTTCAGTGCCGGGGATGCGGTGAATCAGGCGCTTTCCGCCGGACATGCCTGCTTGTATGGACTGGCCCATGCGGTCATTGTGGCATTGGGCTGTGCTGCAGGGTTGGGTTTTGTGCATGTGGGGCATGAATGTTCCTTTGTGTATGATATCGCGGATTTGTACAAGGCGGAGGTGACCATTCCGATTGCGTTTCAAGTGGCAGCAGAGGAACCGGAAGATCTGCCGGCTGTGGTACGGCGAAGGGTACGGGATGCCATGGTGGAACATCATATTCTGGAACGCATGGTGCATGACATTCGCTATCTTCTGCTGGATCAGGAGGAATTGGACGGAACGGAAGATGCCGTGTATTTGTGGGACAACCGGGAGGGAACTGTGGCAAATGGTACAAACTATGCTGAAGAAACGGAGGAGGGATTCTTATCGTAGTGATTACGATGACAAATTGTCCGCCGCGTCTGCGCGGGGATTTGTCAAAATGGCTGTGTGAGATCAATACAGGAGTATATGTCGGAAATGTCAGCGGTCGGGTCAGGGATGCACTGTGGAACCGGGTTTGTCAGAATCTGAAAAGTGGTCAGGCAACTATGGTGTTCAATGCTGCTGGAGAGCAGAAAATGGATTTTCGTACACATAACACGGTATGGGAAGCAGTGGATTTCGACGGGATCAAGCTTATGCGGCGGCCGCTTCCGGAAAAAGAAACGGAGGACATTACATTAAAACCGGGTTTCAGTAAGGCGGCCAGGCAGCAGTATGTCCGGACGGCAAGAAAAACGAAAACAAAAACGGCAGAAGAGAAGGACTATACGGTGATAGATCTGGAAACCACGGGATTAAAGGCGGATACGGATGAGATCATTGAGTACGGGGCATTGCGCGTGCGGGACGGTGTGCCTGTGGACAGATTTTCTGCATTGGTGCATATCGAAAAGGAAATTCCGGTCAACATCACAGAACTGACGGGAATCCGGGATACTGATTTGTCTGGTGGTATGGAGCCAATGCAGGCACTTCAGAAATTTTTGGATTTTATCGGCAAGGATGTTTTGCTGGGGCAATATATTTCTTTTGACATGGATTTTCTGAGAAAAGCCTGTGAAAGATGGGAGAAACCGTTTCTGATAAACAAAACAATAGATCTCTCCAAGCTGGCCAGGAAAAAACTGCGTCGGATGGAAAACTACAAACTTCTGACACTGCTTCGGTATTTTGGAATAGCGGATCAGGTGGCACATAGGGCTTTGCAGGACTGCGACCATGTTCATCAGGTCTATTGCAAACTGAATGAAAATGACATAGAATGAGGCTTGGAAGCGCGGAAATACGGGATCTTTTTAGTCTGTTCCCCGCATGTGCGGGGGTGATCCTTTGAAATGAGCGCGGAATGAGCGTTTAGGGAACTGTTCCCCGCATGTGCGGGGGTGATCCACTACTACCCACGGGCCTACCCGGGGGCGCGGTACTGTTCCCCGCATGTGCGGGGGTGATCCTTCAATTACAATTCTCATCTCCTCTTCCTCCTACTGTTCCCCGCATGTGCGGGGGTGATCCCCTTCACGTCTATCATATTCTTTCTCGATGCTACTGTTCCCCGCATGTGCGGGGGTGATCCCCTGAAACGGCAAAATGCTCAGCTTGAGGATGACTGTTCCCCGCATGTGCGGGGGTGATCCTGCTTGCTATAGCTCCATCCCCGTTCAGGTAAGCTGTTCCCCGCATGTGCGGGGGTGATCCCGGTGACCAGAAGAAGGCGGAGGAACTGAAGAACTGTTCCCCGCATGTGCGGGGGTGATCCTGAAGCTAAAGAAATTAGCCATAGACGCAAAGGCTGTTCCCCGCATGTGCGGGGGTGATCCTGACGCGTGCCTCTTCCATCAGCTCCAGCTCTTCTGTTCCCCGCATGTGCGGGGGTGATCCCGTATTGCGCATGGGAGAAGGATATCTCAAACGCTGTTCCCCGCATGTGCGGGGGTGATCCCTTGGGATTTTAATTATGGTAAACCTTTTACTCCTGTTCCCCGCATGTGCGGGGGTGATCCTGTATCAAATGAATACATATGATGTAGAGACCACTGTTCCCCGCATGTGCGGGGGTGATCCCTCTTCGACTCTTTCATATACGTTCATTTTCTACTGTTCCCCGCATGTGCGGGGGTGATCCCTTAACTGATCCTGAAAAGGAGGCCAAGGTGGACTGTTCCCCGCATGTGCGGGGGTGATCCTGTCTTCGGTTCTGCTGCCCTGGCCGGTGGGCCCTGTTCCCCGCATGTGCGGGGGTGATCCCAGCAGTTGAGAGTAATGCTGCCCCAACACCGACTGTTCCCCGCATGTGCGGGGGTGATCCTAGCAATGTAGCGGTTAATCTTTCGCGCAACGGCTGTTCCCCGCATGTGCGGGGGTGATCCTATTTTCCCATCGTTTTACCATGTTTTCGCAAACTGTTCCCCGCATGTGCGGGGGTGATCCTGGTTTAGTTGGATTAAGTGCGTCAATCTCCATCTGTTCCCCGCATGTGCGGGGGTGATCTCTATCTATAGGGCACGTGTTTCGTATGGGACGCTGTGCCCTATTTTCAAAAATTTAACGTCAAAGATACTTCCTCAACATCTGATGCACACAATCCTGAATCTGGTTTATGATTTGCCTGCATTCTGACTTTTCCATTCCGGCGGCGATGCCAACGGCCAGAAGCTCTTTTTCCCCCGGGTTGCGCCCATTTCCATCCACATGGGCCGGGAATTTAATGATCCAGTCTTCTCCGTAAATTTCTTTTCCGGGTGATAAGTCAGTGCTCCCATGCCAGCGTTCCAACGCGTCTGCCATCGTAGAGAACCTGCAATACATTATCTGCTTTCATTGATCACCTCCTGAATATCCTTATACGGCACCTGCGTGAAAATGTTCCTAAGATCATCGGCAATATCCAGGGCCATCGCAATCTTTGTCAGAGAGATCAGGGAGATCTGTCCAGTGGATTCAAAGCGTTTGATAGAGCCATAGCTTACGCCACTTAGAGAGGACAATTTCTCCTGAGAAATGGAACGCCGCTTTCTGATCCTTCTGACTCTTTTCGCCAGTTTCTGATCCAATTCTTCCGCTGTTTCCCATACGAGCTGTTCCATCTACATTCACCACCTTTAACGCCACTTTTAATTATGGATAAAATATTATCTAAAACAGGCTGATTCTTCATGTTTTGGATAATATATTAGCTGCTGCTATTTTATCATTTTTGTTTCTGAATGACAAGTTATCGGAAGGAAACACTTGCGCCGAAAGCATGTTCTGTGCTATTATGGCTTTACTTGACTTTTTTAAACAAAAGCGTGAGAATATAGCTCTGTGCGCGCTGGCGGAGCCGTCAGTGCAGCTTATTGCAGCTGAGTTGGAGGAATGGATGGCAGAAAAGTATAATGCAGACAGTATAACGGTGCTGGAGGGGCTGGAGGCGGTGCGCCGCCGACCGGGAATGTATATCGGCTCCATCAGTCAGAAGGGTCTGAATCACCTCATCTATGAGATCGTGGACAATTCCGTGGATGAGCATATGGCGGGCTACTGCACGGAGATCTGGGTGACATTGGATGCAGACGGTTCCTGTACCGTGCGGGACAATGGCCGCGGCATTCCGGTGGGGATGCACAAAAAGGGCGTTTCTGCAGAGCGTGTGGTCATGACCACATTACATGCGGGCGGAAAATTTGACAGCAATTCCTACAAAACCTCCGGCGGTCTGCACGGCGTGGGCTCTTCGGTGGTGAACGCGCTTTCCAGTTACCTCCGGATCCGGGTTTACCAGGGCGGAAAAATCTATGAGGACGAGTATACCCGCGGCATACCTACGAAGGAACTCCAGGACGGTTTGCTTCCCGTGATCGGAAAAACGAAGGAAACCGGAACGGAAACCACCTTCATCCCGGATGGAGAAATCTTTGAGAAGACTCGCTTCAAGGCAGAGTGGCTGCAGTCCCGTCTCCATGAGACAGCCTACTTAAATCCCCAGCTGGTGATCCACTACCGTGACAACCGGGAAGCGGAGCCGGTCGTGGAGGATTATCATGAGCCGGACGGCCTCGTGGCCTTTGTGCGGGACCTGAACAAGGAAGCCGGAGAGCCGGTGACACCGGAAATCTATCTGAAGGGCAGCTCTGAAAATACGGAAGTGGAGTGCTGTATCCAATTTACGGATTCCTTTGAAGAAAACATCCTGGGCTTCTGCAACGACATCTATACCATCGAGGGCGGTACCCATATCGTGGGTTTCAAGACCAAGTTTACACAGCTGGTGAACAGCTATGCCCGGCAGTTGGGCATTCTGAAGGAGAAGGATTCCAATTTCACCGGCGCCGACAGCCGAAACGGTATGACAGCTGTGGTGGCCATCAAGTATCCGGAGCCGATCTTCGAGGGACAGACCAAGACTAAGCTGGCGAGTCTCGATGCGGCGAAGCAGGTGTCCAATGTCATCGGCGCCGAGCTGGAGCATTACTTCGACAGAAACGTGGAGGTCATCAAGGCCATTATTTCCTGTGCGGAAAAATCCGCAAAAATCCGGAAGCAGGAGGAGAAGGCGAAGACCAACCTGCTGCAGAAATCCAAGTACAGCTTTGATTCCAACGGCAAGCTGGCCAACTGCATTTCCAAAAATCCGGAGGAGTGCGAAATCTTCATCGTGGAGGGAGATTCCGCCGGCGGCTCCGCCAAGAGCTCCCGGGACCGCCATACCCAGGCCATCCTGCCGCTGCGGGGAAAGATTTTGAACGTGGAGAAGGCCTCCATTGACAAGGTGTTGGCCAATGCGGAGATCAAGACCATGATCAATACCTTCGGCTGCGGTTTTTCTGAGGGCTACGGCAATGACTTTGACATCTCCAAGCTCCGCTACAACAAGATTATCCTCATGACGGATGCGGACGTGGACGGCAGCCACATCGATACACTGCTCCTGACCTTCCTGTACCGTTTCATGCCGGATCTCATCCGGGAGGGGCATGTCTATGTATCCATGCCGCCCCTTTACCTGGCGACGCCCAACAGCAAAAAGGAGAAGCCGGAGTATCTCTACGATGACAAGGCTCTGCAGAAGTACAAGGAGAAGCACCGGGAGGGAAGCTACGAGATCAAGCGATTCAAGGGTCTCGGTGAGATGGACCCTTCAGAGCTCTGGGAGACCACATTGAATCCGGAAAACCGTGTGCTGAAGCGGGTGGAGATCGAGGATGCCCGACTGGCGTCCGAGGTCACCGGCATGCTGATGGGATCGGATGTCGCACCCCGGCGTGCTTTCATTCACGAGCATGCCAATGAAGCAAATCTGGACACCTGATCCGGGGAGAGGTAAAGAATGGCAGAACGAATTTTAACAACGGAATATTCGGAGGAGATGCAGAAATCCTATCTGGATTATTCCATGAGTGTAATCACCTCCCGTGCGGTGCCGGATATTCGGGACGGCCTGAAGCCGGTGCAGCGGAGAGTGCTTTATGATATGAATGAGCTCCATGTGTATCACGACCGGCCCACATTGAAGTCGGCCCGTATCTGCGGTGATACCATGGGTAAATACCATCCCCACGGTGATGCGTCCATTTACGATACACTGGTGGTGCTGGCCCAGGACTTTAAGAGAATGCAGCCGCTGGTGCACGGTCAGGGAAATTTCGGCTCCATCGAGGGTGATTCTCCGGCCGCACCCCGATACACAGAGGCCCGACTGGAGCGTTTCACCGATGAGGTGATGCTTCGGGATCTGGACACCACGGTACCATACCAGCTGAACTATGATGAGAAGCTGAAGGAGCCGGTGGTGCTGCCGGCCCGGATTCCCTACTTCCTGCTGAACGGTTCGGAGGGTATTGCGGTGGGTATGGCAACCTCTACGCCCAGCCACAATCTGGGCGAGCTTGTTGACCTGATCCAGGCTTATCTCAAGAACCCTGAGATGGATACGAAGGAAATGCTTTCGTACCTCACCGGCCCGGACTTCCCTACAGGCGGTATCATCGCCAATAAGTCGGATCTCGAAGGCATTTACCGAACCGGCGTCGGCAAGCTGAAGCTCCGGGGACGGCTGGAGTTCGAGCGGAAAAAGGGCCGCTCTGACCGGGACAAGCTGGTGGTGACGGAAATCCCCTATACCATGATCGGCCAGGGCATCATGAAGTTTATGCAGGATGTGGCGGAGCTTGTGGAGGCGAAGAAGCTGCCGGAGATCGTGGACATTTCGAACCAGTCCGATAAGGACGGCATGCGGATCGTGCTGGAGCTGAAGAGTGGTGCGGACATTGAAAAGATCACCAACATCCTCTACAAGAAGACCAAGCTGGAGGATACCTTCGGTGTCAACATGCTGGCCATTGTGGACGGTCGGCCGGAGACGCTGTCTCTGTCTGACGTTCTGCGGGAGTATGTGAAGTTCCAGTACCAGCTCATCGATTCCAAGTACAAAAACCTGCTGGACAAGGAGCTGGACAAAAGGGAGATCCAGGAAGGCTTGATTCAGGCGGTGGATCTCATTGATGCCATCATTGCCCTGCTCCGGAACTGTAAGTCTCAGCCGGATGCGAAGAAGGCCCTGATGACCGGAGAACTGGGGGACCTCACCTTCAAGGAGCGGGATCAGGAGTTCATTCCGGTGATCCGGGAGTTTTCCTTCACCGAGCGGCAGGCCCAGGCCATTCTGGACATGCGGCTCTCCAAGCTCATCGGTCTGGAGCTGCTGCAGCTGACGAAGGAGCATAAGGAGACCCTGAAGCGGATCCGGGAGTACCAGAGTATTCTCAGCTCCCGGGATAAGGCCAATGCCTTGCTTTCCCAGGAACTGGACATCATCAAGAAGGAATTTGCCGTGCCGCGCCGTACTCTCATCGAGGATGGCCGTGAGGCGGTCTATGATGAGTCGGCGGTGGAGGAGATGGATGTCTTCTACGTCCAGGACAAGTTCGGTTATGTGAAGCTTCTGGATACGGCCACCTATCAGCGGAACCAGGAGGCAGTGGACAGTGAGAATCGCTTCGTGGTTCCCTGCAAGAACACGGACCGCCTGCTGATCTTTACGGACCACGGCATGCTGCACCAGCTGAAGCTCATGGATGTACCTCTCTGTAAATTCAAGGACAAGGGCGTGCCCATCGACAACATCAGTAAGTATTCCGCCAATGAGGAAGAAATTCTGGCAGTGCTGGTGAAGCGGGAACTGGCGGGCAAGAGCCTCCTCTTCCTGACGCAGCAGGGCTTTGTGAAGCGGGTAGATGCCACAGAATTCGACACGGTACTCCGTTGTGTCAGCGCCGCGAAGCTGCAGCCGGAGGATCTTCTTGCCGCTGTAAAGGTGTATAATGGCGAAACGGATGTGGTATTTGCCACGGAGCAGGGCTATTTCCTGCGCTGTGCGGCAGAGGAGATTCCGCTGCAGAAGAAGACCGCGAAGGGCGTTCTTTCCATGGCCCTGGGCCGGAATGACAGGCTCGAAGACATTTTCTTGTTGGGCACAGAGCCGACGGACATCGAGGTGAACGGCAAGACCCTGAGTCTCAACCGTCTGAAGCTTGCGAAGCGGGGAGGCAAGGGAACGAAACACTGAGCAAAATCTCAGGCAATGGGAGCTATAACATAATTTATGCTTGCCATAAAAAGATTTTCGCGCTATAAGTATTCACTAAGCAGCTAATGCAAAAGAAGGAGAGCGATTATGGAAAAGTTAAAGGTAGGTATCCTCGGCGCAACAGGTATGGTGGGCCAGCGTTTCATTACGCTTCTGGCAGAGCATCCCTGGTTTGAAATCACCACACTGGCCGCTTCACCTCGGTCCGCCGGACAGACCTACGGCGAGGCCGTAGAGGGCAGATGGAAGCTGGACATCCCCATGCCGGAGAAGGTGAAGGACATGATCGTGAAGGACGTGTCTGACATCGAGGGCGTGACCCGGGATGTAGATTTCGTGTTCTCGGCAGTGGATATGAAGAAGGACGAGATCCGTGTGATTGAGGAGGCCTATGCCCGGGCAGAGACACCGGTGGTGTCCAATAACTCTGCACATCGCTGGACCAAGGATGTTCCCATGGTGGTGCCGGAGATCAACGCAGAGCACTACAAGATCATTGAGGAGCAGAAGAAGCGTCTGGGTACCACAAGAGGCTTCATCGCCGTGAAACCCAACTGCTCCATTCAGTCCTATACACCGGCATTGTCCGCATGGATGGAGTTTGAGCCCTATGAGGTGATCGTTTCCACCTACCAGGCCATTTCCGGTGCCGGCAAAAACTTCGAGACCTGGCCGGAGATGGTGGGCAACATCATCCCCTACATCGGCGGTGAGGAAGAGAAGTCCGAGAAGGAGCCGTTGAAGGTTTGGGGCCATATCGAGGGAGACCACATTGAGGCAGCCGCAGAGCCGGTGATCAGTGCCCAGTGTATCCGTGTACCCATCCTGAACGGTCATACCGCTACCGTTTTCGTGAAGTTCCGGAAGAAGCCCACCAAGGAGCAGCTCATCGAGAAGCTGAAGAACTTCAAGGGTCTGCCCCAGGAGTACGAGCTTCCCTCCGCACCGAAGCAGTTCATTCAGTACTGTGAGGAGGACAATCGTCCCCAGGTACAGCTGGATGTGAACTACGAGCACGGCATGGGTGTTTCCATCGGCCGTCTGCGTGAGGACACCATCTATGACTGGAAGTTCGTGGGACTTTCCCACAACACCCTGAGAGGTGCAGCCGGCGGCGGTGTCGAGAGTGCCGAGATGCTGGTGAAGCTGGGATACATTACAAAGAAATAAAAGTTCACCCCTGCCTGGGATACGCAATTTATTGCCGCCCCCGGTGGGGGCTTTTTTCTGCTTTCGCGGCTGCTTATGGAAATAAACTCCAAAATATGCTATAATGATCGGAAATAAAATCTGGTGCAGGCAAGAAACGGATGACCTGCGGAAAAGAGGAAAATGCGATGGCAGTGAAGAGTGCATCTATGGGTAAGCTGGAGGACGGTCGTGAGGTTAAGGTGTATACCCTCACGAATGCAAAGGGGACGGAGGCCGCTTTTCTGGACTTCGGCGCGATCTGGTACAGCATGCTGGTGAAGGACAAGAACGGAAAACAGAGAGACATGCTGCTGGGCAGCGGCGATCTCAGCATTCTTCCGAAAAATCCGGGGCACATGGGAGAAGTGGTGGGCCGGAACGCAAACCGTATCGGCGGTGCGGCCTTCACGCTGAACGGAAAGATCTATTCCCTTGCCGTGAATGACAATAATGCCAACAACCTGCACTCCGGGCCGGACTACTGGCGGCTCCGCAGCTGGCAGGCAGAGACCGGCGAGTCAGAGCAGGGCAGCTACGTGCGCTTCGCCCTGCATTCTCCGGACGGCGACCAGGGCTATCCCGGCAATGCGGATGTGGCTGTTACCTATACGCTTTCCGAGGACGACGCGGTGCACATTCATTACGAGGGCAGTGCCGATCAGGATACGGTATTCAATCTCACGAATCATGCATATTTTAATGTTGCCGGGCAGGACAGCGGCAGCGTCCTCGATCATCTGGTTTGGCTGAATGCCGATTCTTTCACGCCGGCAGATGCGCTGTCCATTCCGACAGGTGAGATCCGTCCGGTAGAGGGAACCCCCATGGATTTCCGGACACCGAAGCCGGTGGGACAGGACATTGATGCGGATTTTGATCAGCTGAACTTTGCCAAGGGCTATGACCACAACTGGTGCCTGAACGATGCAGACGGCAGCGTTCGTCTGGTGGGTTCCGTCTATGCCGAGGAAAGCGGCATCAAGATGGAGATGTACACAGACCTTGAGGGCGTGCAGTTCTATACCGCGAACTATCTGGAGGAGCCGGGTGTCGGCAAGGGCGGACGGGACTATCATATCCGAGATGCTTATTGCTTCGAGACCCAGCATTATCCCGATGCAGTCAACAAGCCGGACTTCCCGACGCCCTTTGTGAAGGCCGGAGAAAAATACGAAACAGAAACGATCTACCGCTTTACGCTGGCGTGAGCGCATAGGTCAATAATGGAGAAGGTGTGAAGGAATTATTTATCGCAGAGAAGCCATCGGTGGCGCGGCAGTTTGCAGAGGCCCTGGACATGAAGGCCAGTCGGCAGGACGGGTATCTGGAGTCGGAAAAGTATGTCATTACCTGGTGTGTGGGACATCTCGTTTCCATGTCTTATCCGGAGAAATATGACGAAAGCCTGCGGCGCTGGCGTATGGAAACCCTGCCCTTCATACCGAAAACTTACCGCTATGAGGTGATTCCCGACGTACAAAAGCAGTTCAACATCGTGGCGGGCCTTCTGAAGCGGGAGGATGTGGAACGGATCTATGTTTGCACCGACTCCGGACGGGAGGGAGAATACATTTACCGTCTGGTGGACATGATGGCCGAGGTGGGGGCCAAGGAGAAGCGCCGCGTCTGGATCGATTCCCAGACCAAGGAAGAAATTCTCCGGGGCATCCGGGAGGCGAAGCCGGAGTCTGACTATGACAATCTGGCGGCGGCTGCCTTTTCCCGGGCCAAGGAGGATTACCTCATGGGTATCAATTTCTCCCGGGCACTGACGCTCCGCTACGGCCGTGCGGTTTCCCAGCGACTGAACAAGGAGAAAAACACCGTCATTGCCGTTGGTCGTGTCATGACCTGTGTGCTGGGCATGATTGTGCGCCGGGAGCTGGAGATCCGCAACTTTCAGAAAACCAGCTTTTACAAGCTTCTCGGCGATTTTCAGCTGCCCTCCGCAGATGCAGAGGCTAATGTCGGCGGCCCGGACAGCCCGGCTCCCGCAGTGCTGACGGCGGAGTTCCGGGGACGGGAGGATTCGCCCCACTACGCCCCGTCAGAGCTCTACAAAAACAGCGGCTTTCTGAAGCGGGAACAGGCGGAACGCTTTGCCGACAGCTTCCAGCCCCTGCCCCGGGAAGCGGTGGTGCAGTCCCTGGAGCGAAAGAAGGAAACGAAGAAGCCGCCCCTCCTCTATAATCTGGCGGAGCTGCAGAATGACTGCTCCCGGCTCTTTAAGCTGAGCCCCGATGAGACCCTGAGCATCGCGCAGGAGCTCTACGAGCGGAAGCTCACCACCTATCCCCGTACGGATGCCCGGGTGCTGTCCTCTGCGGTGGCGAAGGAGATCGGGAAAAATCTGAACGGCCTTCGGAATTACGGCCCCTGTGCGACCTTTGCGACAGAGCTTCTGCAGAAGGGCGGTGTTGAGAAAATCGGCCAGACCCGATATACGGATGATAAGCAGATCACGGATCACTACGCCATCATTCCCACGGGAGACGGTCTCCGGGAACTGTCCCGCCTGAAGCCCTTGAGCCAGAGCGTCTATGAACTCATTGTGCGGCGCTTTCTCTCGATTTTCTATCCCCCGGCCATCTATGAGAAGCTGGCCATTCAGATGCAGTGCTGTGAAGAGTGCTTCCAGACCAGTTCCCGGGCCTTGAAAGAGCCGGGCTATCTCCAGGTGGCGAAGGTAAGCCACGGGGAGCAGGAAGGGGATAATGAAGGCGAGCCGGACAACAGTGCCCTGCTGCTTAAGCTCCGGAAGGGCCAGAAGCTGAAGCTTGCTGCCCTGAACATCAAGGAAGGCGAGACCTCGCCGCCGAAGCGCTACACCAGCGGCACGATGATCCTCGCCATGGAAAATGCGGGAAACCTCATTGAGGACGAGGAGCTGCGGGCCCAGATCAAGGGTTCCGGCATCGGCACCTCCGCGACAAGGGCCGGGATACTGACCAAGCTGCAGCGGATCGGCTACATTTCCCTCAACAAGAAGACCCAGGTGCTGACGCCCACGACGCTCGGTGAGCTCATCACCCAGGTGGTGCAGGCCTCGGTGCGGCAGCTGCTCAATCCGGAGCTGACGGCCTCCTGGGAAAAGGGACTGTCCTATGTGGCAGAGGGAAAGATCACCGAGCAGGAATATATGGACAAGCTGGATGCCTTTGTGCGGAGCCGTACAGAGGCCATCAAGAACGCCAGAGCATAAAGGAAAGGCAGGAAGATGACGAAGGAAGAACTGAAGATCAAGAATATGTACGACTTGCAGTATACGGAGGCGAAGGCGTGCTTTGCCGATGCGGAATATCCCTGGGAGGCGCTGCCCCGGATTCACGATTTCATCGCGGCCTACGGACCTACGCTGGATCCCGCAGAATATACCGAGGTACAGCCCCATGTCTGGATTCATAAGACGGCAAAGGTGCTGCCCTCCGCGTACTTTGCGGAGTACATCATCATCGGACCGGAGACTGAGGTGCGGCACTGTGCTTTCCTGCGCGGAAACATAATCGTGGGCAAGGGCTGCGTCATCGGCAATTCCTGTGAGCTGAAAAATGTCATTATCTTTGACGGCGTCCAGGTGCCCCATTACAACTATGTGGGCGATTCTGTTCTGGGCTATAAGTCTCATATGGGAGCGGCGTCCCTGACCTCCAATGTGAAGTCCGACAAGAAGCTCGTGGTGGTGCATGCTATGGATGGTGACATCCCCACGGGCCTCAAGAAGTTCGGCGCCATGCTGTCGGACCATGTGGAGGTGGGCTGCGGTTCTGTGCTGAATCCGGGCGTTTGTGTCGGTCGCAACAGCAACATTTACCCGCTCAGCTCGGTGCGGGGCTGTGTGCCGGCGAATTCCATTTACAAGAGTGCGGAAGACATTATCACAAAGGCTGAGTAAGCCGGAAAGGGGAAACTATGGAGAAATTCAGCGACAATGTACACATTCTGGAGCATCCTCTGATTACGCATAAGATTTCCATCCTGCGGGACCGGAACACAGGAACCAATGAATTCCGGAAGCTGGTGGAGGAGATCGCCATGCTGATGGGCTTTGTGGCGCTCAGCGACCTGCCCATGAAGGAAGTAGAGGTGGAGACGCCCATCGAGAAGGCAGAAACCAAGGTGATCGCCGGACGGAAGCTGGCCATCGTGCCGATCCTGCGGGCCGGTCTCGGCATGGTTTCCGGACTGACTGCGCTGGTGCCTTCGGCAAAAATCGGCCATATTGGCATGTACCGGAATGAGGAGACCCATGAGCCGGTGGAGTACTTCTGTAAGCTCCCCAGTCCCATCGATGAGCGCACCATTGTGGTCTGCGACCCCATGCTGGCCACCGGCGGTTCTGCGGTAGACGCCATTTCCCAGATCAAGGCCCATGGCGGCAAGAAGATCAAGTTTGTCTGCATCATCGCAGCGCCGGAGGGCGTGCAGAAGCTGAACATGGTGCATCCGGACGTGCAGATCTATGTGGGAAATCTGGATCGCTGTCTCAACAAGAATGCCTACATCTGCCCGGGCCTGGGCGATGCGGGAGACCGGATCTTCGGCACGAAGTAAAAGAATATCCAATGGGCGCTCCTGCTGCGGCGTCCATTGGACAAACTGTGTCTCTTGTGTGTCTATAGACGTGTTATTATGCTGATATAAAATGAGAACAGTTAAAGGAGAGAGGCTATGCCGAAATTGGATGCTGAAGTAAAAAATGATAATACGAAGGACTACACAAATGATTATGGAACACCGGTACCGGCCGAAGAAGTAGTGGAAAATTCTTACGCAGACGGCAAGGACTATTTCAACAATGACGGCACGCCCAGACCGGCGGAAGAACCTTCAGAGAATCCTTATACGGAAGCAGAGGTGTACACCAACGATCTCGGCACGCCCAGACCGGCGGAAGATCTTTCAGAGAATCCTTATACGGAAGCAGAGGTGTACACCAACGATCTCGGCACGCCCAGACCGGCGGAAGATCTTTCAGAGAATCCTTATACGGAAGCAGAGGTGTACACCAACGATCTCGGCACGCCCAGACCGGCGGAAGATCTTTCAGAGAATCCTTATACGGAAGCAGAGGTGTACACCAACGATCTCGGCACGCCCAGACCGGCGGAAGATCTTTCAGAGAATCCTTATACGGAAACAAAGCTGTACACCAACGATCTTGGCACGCCCAATCCGGCAGCAGCGGAGACATCAAATTTCAATCTTTTCGAAGATGCAGCGGCACCGGCAACCTTCGGCGCAGAGCGTGATCATGAAGTGATGTATGACAAACCGGCGGACAACAGCTTCAGCCTTTTCCGTTCCGAAGCGAAGGAAGAGGTGAAGGCGAAGGAAGCTGCAAAGGAGGAAGAACCACTGATCGCCGGCGTGACGCCGATCGGAGAGGCCCAGTCACCGGCATTTCATCGGAACCGGAACGACATTGCGGCGGAACCGCAGATGGAGGCGGCAGCACCGAAGGCTGAAGTACCCAAGGTAGAGGCCCCGAAAGTGGAGGTCCCGAAGGTGGAGGTCCCGAAGGTGGAGGCACCGAAGGCTGAAGCACCCAAGGTAGAGGCTCCGAAAGTGGCAGCCCCGAAGGTGGAGGTGCCCAAGGTAGAGGCTCCGCAGAGAAATCTGCGCGAGGAACTTGAACTGCGGAATGAATTGATGTCATCGTTTGAGGCCGGAAAAAAGAAAAAATCCATATGGAACAGGATCTTCTCACGGCCGAGCAAATATGATGCCGTTGAGGCGGCCATGCAGGATTATTTGGAAGAAGCTGATCCTAAGAAAAGAGAAAAAGCGGCCCATAAGCTCTACGAAAGCTGCAGGGATTATCTGGATCGACACATAGATACCTTCACCGCAGGCAACACTCAGTTCCAGAGAATTAAGGGACAGGATAAGGATCGTGTCAGAAAGCAGGCAGTTGTACATATGCTGCGGATTATGGAATCCGGAAAGCTGCCGGAATTCTCCAAGAGCAGCAAGCAGGTTGTCAATGCAAAGCCGGGTTCCAGAAAAAAGCTGAACTTTAGAGACATCGAAGCATCTCTCAGTGTTGGCTCGAAGAGCGGTGAGGCATACAAGGAGTTGAAAACAGCGATGAAGGCACAGAAGGAAAAAGCGAAGAGAAAAGAAGCGAAAAAGGGCCATGGTATGGGATAAGATATTGCTGGGCAAAAGGAGACATGAATGGGCAGGATCATACTGGTGACGGGAGGCGCGGCCTCCGGAAAATCAGAGTATGCGGAAAGGCGAATCCGGGAGCTATATGATTCTTATGATCTGTCGGGAAAGCGGCTCCTGTATCTGGCCACCATGCAAAAGGACGGCAGTGCGGAGACGGACAGTCGTATCGCAAAGCACCGTCGGCAGCGACAGGGCCGAGGATTCGAAACCCTGGAAAAGTCCTGTTGCCTGGAGACACTTGAGATGATGAATGAAAATGAAGCAGCGGAAAAATCCCGCTGCTTTATTTTGCTGGAGGACCTCGGAAATCTTCTGGCCAATGAGATGTATCTCCCGGAAGGGCGGCTTTCCGGCTTCGACCGGAATGACCTGGCGGGAGAAGCTTTACGTCGCTACATCCTGGCGCCACTCCAAAGGCTGGCTGCCCATTCGGAAATCCTGCTCATCGTCAGCAACGAAATCTTTTCCGACGGCGGAGACTACGATCCGGAAACCTTCCGGTACATCCATGGCCTGGGAAAGCTGCACCGGTGGCTTGCGGCAGAAGCGGCGGAGGTGACCGAGGTAGTCTGCGGCTTGCCGCTGCAGAAGAAACCGAGAAGGGTTTGATACGATAGGAAGGAGAAAGAGAAGAACTATGCTGGCGTCCCTGATTGTGGCCTTTTCCATGTATTCGAGACTGCCCATGCCGGAGGTGCAGTGGACAGAGAAAAGCATGCGCTATGCCATGCTTTTTTTTCCGTGGATCGGCCTTGTGATCGGCGGGGCAGAGCTGTTGGTTTTTGGGGTCTTGTCGCAGCTGGGGGCAGGGGATAGCTTTCGGGCTGCTGCCATGACAGCACTCCCGATTCTCCTCACCGGCGGCATCCATCTGGACGGCTTCATTGACACCACCGATGCCCGGCGCTCCTACAAGAGCCGGGAGGAGAAGCTGGAAATCCTGAAGGATCCCCATATCGGCGCCTTTGCGCTGATCTACGGTGCGCTGTATCTCCTTCTTTTTTGGGGCGGGCTTACGGAGTTGACACGGGAATTGCTCCCCTTCTTTACGCTGAGCTTTTGCCTGAGCCGTATCCTTTCCGGGCTTTCGGTGGTCAGCTTCCCCAAAGCCAAGGAAACCGGCACGCTCCAGGCCTTTGCCAAAACCCAGAACCGGCGGGTATTCTGGGGGCTTCTGGCGGAGCTTCTGCTCTGCGGTGCCCTTCTCCTGTGGCTTTCTCCCGTCTATGGCAGCCTGGTGCTGCTGGCCGGGCTTTTGTGCTTTCTCTATTATTACCGGATGTCGTCCAATGTCTTCGGCGGTACGACCGGGGACCTGGCCGGGTATTTCCTGAGCCTCGCGGAGCTTATGATGCTGTGGACCCTGGTGCTGGGGCAGCTGTTGCTGTGATGCGAGGGTTACACCAATCTGCGATGCGCGATGTGACGGCAGAGAAGGAGAAAAGGAGACAGAAGGCAATGAAGATCATTATGCTGACGGGGGGAAGAGCCCAGGGAAAGACGGCCTTTGCTGAAAGCCGGTTTCCGGGGGCGAAGCTTCTGGACAATTACCAGTGCGAGGTGCAGCGGCAGCTTTTGGCGGGACAGGATCCCGTAAAGGAAGCGGAGAAAACAATGACGGCGCTTCACCGGGAAAGCGGAAGCACCGTCATTATCATAGAGGAAATGGGCTGCGGTATCGTGCCGCTGGAGCGGGAAATGAGACGCTACCGCGACTGCAATGGTCGGGTGGCCTGCCGCATCGCCGCAGAAGCGGATGAGGTGTACCGCATCTTTGCGGGGATCGGGGAGAGGATAAAATAATGACACGCTGAGCCCACTCGATATGTTACATCGTCCTTTCATACAGCCGGATCAGATCCTTCACCGTGGTGGCCCGGGGATTGGCGGGGATGTTGCCGCTCTTGATGGCATCGTCCGCCATAGCCGGGATCTTGTCGGCGGTGACACCGGCAGCTGCGAGACCGGAGGGAATGCCCAGCTGGGCGTTCAGGTGGCGGAGCTCATCCACCAGCATGTCCGGCGTGAAGTCGATGGCAGGCTCGGTGCCTTCCTTGATGTAGTTGTAGATCACCTCATAGCGGCCATGATCTGCCAGGGCATTGAATTCCATGACATTGGGCAGCAGAATGGAGTTGGCCACGCCGTGGGGCACATTGAAGTAGGCGCTGACGGGATGACTCATGGCATGGACATTGCCGAGGCGGGCCCAGGCGAAGGACATACCGGCAAAGGTGGAGCCCAGCATCATGGCGCAGGCGGCTTCTTCATCCTGACGATTCGCCACGAAGCGGCGGAGATGGGCGCCGATCAGTTCCATGGCCTTCTCTGCCATGGCATCGCTGAAGGGTGTGGCATTCCGGGAAATATAGGCCTCGATGGCATGGATCAGGGCATCCACACCGCAGGAGGCGGCGATGGAGGCCGGGGCACTCATGATGAGGGTAGGATCCAGGATGGCATACTTGGGAATATTCTCATAGCTGAACACACTGAGCTTGTAGTTCCGGCTTGTGTCGGTGATGACGGCGGAGGCGGTTACCTCACTGCCGGTACCGGCGGTGGTGGGGATGGCAATGATGGGCTCGATGGGACCGGGAACCTTGTGGTTTCCCTCATAGTCGGTGATTTTGCCGCCGTAGCGGGCCAGAATGCCAACTGCCTTGGCCACATCCATGGGAGAACCGCCGCCCAGCGCCACGAGACTGCTGGCGCCGCAGGCTTTGTAAAGCTGCGCAGCCTCGTTCACCACCTCGACCGTGGGATTCGGCACCACATCCAGATAGGCGTCGAAGGCAATGCCGGCGGCCTCGATGATGTCCTGCACCCGCTTCACAACACCGATCTTTTCCAGACCCCGGTCGGAGACCAGCATCACATGGTCGGAGTGGTTCTCGGCCAGAATTTCCGGCAGCTTGCTGAGGCTGCCCATGCCGAATTGAATGTCCTGGGGTACTTTGAAATTAAAGGCTTTCATATTTTTTCCTTTCTATGCTGTTCATCGTTGAACATGATCAAAAGCTTAATTCTGTTCTCTGAATCAGATCCTTCTGCAGCGGTTTTCCCAGCTCCACAAAGTAAGCG
Source organism: Parolsenella sp. (assembly GCA_963659875.1). Classification (GTDB taxonomy): domain Bacteria; phylum Bacillota; class Clostridia; order Lachnospirales; family Lachnospiraceae; genus Oribacterium. The sequence goes on along the minus strand of CAVKVA010000004.1, from coordinate 119,568 downwards.
CTGTAACCGGCTACCCGCACCAGCATGTCCTTGTAATCCTCGGGCTTCTTCTGGGCGGCCCGCATGGTGGCGGCGCTCATGATATTGAACTGGACATGCATGGCGCCCTTTCGGATGTATTCCTCCAGGAAGGCCGCCAGGTTGTCCCGGCCCTCGATACCGGCCACTGCTTCCTGCGGGAAGCGAAGGTTCATCAGCGTGCCGTTGCTGGCCAGGCTGTGATCCACCTTGGTGAGAGAGTTCACAATGGCCGTGGGGCCGCTGATGTCGTGGGAGCCCCAGTCGGTATGCACGGGGCCCATGTTGTCGGAGATGGCTTCGCCCTTTTTTCGGCCGTCCACCGAGGCGTTGGTGTTGAGCCCCATGGCCACGTTGGCATTGACGGAATAGACGCCGGGATTGAACTGACCACCCCGGGGATTCTGCCGACCGTAGATGTGCTTACAATAGGTTTCAAACATGAAGCGGAAGAGAAGGTCGGCGTAGTCGTCATCATTGCCGTAGTGATGCACATGGGAGCTGTTCACGTAGGCATAGAGCTTCTCGTGGCCCTTCCAGTTGTCCTTTACCGCCTGCAGCAGATCCTCCCCGCTGCAGCGCTTCTCCTCGAAGACCAGCTGGGAAATGCTGGCGAGGCTGTCGGCGCAAGTGGCCATGCCGCTGGCCTGGGGTCCGGTGCCGTTGTACTTGGCGCCGCCCTCCGTGAGATCGTGCCCCGATTCCATACAGTCCGGGAAGAGAGAGGACACATAGGGCAGAGGCTTCATGGTCCGGTGGGCATTGTCGATGACGCAGAGGCTGGAGCACATCTGGCTGGTCCAGTATTCGAACTGGGTATCCACACTGGCCTTGACTTCCTCCATGCTCTGGTAGCTGTCGAGGCCGCCGGTATCCGGTCCCAGCTGCTGTCCCAGGGCACCGCACTTTTCCCAGCGGGGGCAGTGGGGACCGCAGTCCAGGCAGCGGCCGTGGTTCAGGACCATTTCCATCATCTTCGGTGTATTCACATAAGCCGCATCGTGCCAGCCGTATTCCCTGCCTGGCAGACTGATTTCCACGCAACCCACCACGCAGTAATCCCGGGCCTCCTCCAGACGCATGCCCTTTCGCAGCATGCCCTGAATGGCGGGGCCGTCGTTGAAAACCTTCGGATGACCGTAGCCCGCCCGGATACATTCCACGGTTTTGATGCGGAGCTCCTCCGGCGTGTTTTCGTGCATCCGGACACAGAGCCAGGGATTCATCATACGGGTATGGGCGCTGGCCTCCAGCAGCAGGAAGGTGAGGTCGTTGGTGGCGTCATTGCCGTCCTTGTCCACACCGCCCACCGTGAGGCTTTCACCGCCGAAGCCCCGGCCGTTCCGCAGCGCCATGCTGCCCGCATCCTTCAGCTTCGTGGGGCAGTTCAGCTTCACGTATTCCACTTCCAGAAGCTCCAGGGCTTCTTCCTTCGTGATCTTTCCTTCCCGGATATCCTTTTCATAATACGGATAGAGCCACTGGTCCATGCGGCCGTAGCTGATGGAGTGTCCGTTGGACTCCACACAGATCAGCATGGTGGCGAAATTGAAGAGCTGCAGTGCCTCCCGGAAATTCTGGGGTGCACCGGCAGCCACGGCGCGGCAGTTTTCTTCGATGCGCAGCAGTTCCTGACTGCGCTTTTCATCCGTTTCTTTTGCGGCCATTTCGGCAGCGAGATCCGCATAGCGGAGAATGTAGCGCTCCACCGCCCGGAGCATCCGGATGGAGGCGCTGTACCACTCCAGCTTTTCGTTGTATTCCGGATCTCGCTGGGAGAGGGCGGCTTTTTTCTTTTCGGCCTGTTCCCGGATGCCGCCGAAGCCCAGCGTCATGAGACGGGGATAGTCGATGGCCAGATGCCCGGTTCCCGCATAGTGGTAGAGGTTGGTCTGGTAGATCTTTTTTCCGGCTTCACTGCCCTTCAGCTGCTCTTCCGTCAGCCGCACGTTGATGTAGTCATCCAATGTCTGCCCCTGCCACCAGCGGCAGAGGGAGAGGATTTCCTCTCGTTCGGCCTCATTTCGGATATAAAACTGGTCGTGCTCCCGCTCCTCGAAGGGGTGGTGGAGAATCTCGTCAATGATCCAGTTGACACTGAATTCCGGATAAATGGGGGCGGCCTTCACCGGAGACGCGATGTCGCCCACGATGAGATCTTCGTCATAAATGAAGATCTGACAGTGGTCCAGCACGTTCTCAAAAGCCAGGGATACCTGTCGTTTTTTCGGCGCGCCGACATTGGCCTGATAGCTCTCGGTGACATAGCGGAGCCGCTCCACGTCGATGTCATAGCCCCGGTCCAGAAAGGTCTGACGCAGGTGATTGACCCGGGAGAAGGGAGACCAGTCCTCGTGATGCACCTGGTAGCCGAGACAGTAGACCTTGTCGTAGGGCTCGGTACCGGATGCCTTGGTGTGTGTTGTCATAAATACCTCCTATCATAAAGCTTTCGCTATTTCTCATGTGTCCCCACAAGGCAATGGATGCCGCGACGCCGGAAATACGCGGCGATATCCTCTACCTTCTTCTGAAAGCTGCTGCGCCGGAAGTGAAGCCCCTCCATGGGATAGGCACGCCCCAGAGAGCGGTATTTCTCCTCGCCGAGGCGCATGAAGCTGAGGAGCTGCAGGGTGCGGATGCGGCCCTGCAGACGATCCTGAATGAAGTCTGCCGAAGCCCGGATGTTCGCTTCGTCGTCATTGATGCCGGGGATCACCGGGATTCGCAGGATCAGTTCGTGCCCTGCGTCCGTGAGGCTTTCCAGATTTTTGAGGATCACTTCGTTTCCGGCCCCGCAGTATTCCTTATGTACTGCGGTATCCATGTGCTTCAGGTCCGAGATGAAGAGATCCGTCACCGGCAGCAGTTTTTCCACCTCCCGCCAGGGGCCGTGAAGAGTGGATTCGCAGCAGGTGTGGATCTTCTCTGTACGGCAGGCCTGAAACAAGGCAAGTACAAAGTCCGCCTGCAGCAAGGGATCTCCGCCGGATACGGTGACACCGCCGCCGCTCCTTTTGTAGTAGCCCCTGTCCCGGCGGATGAGCGTCATACAGTCCTCGACACTCATAATTTCGCCCCAGCGCTTCAGGGCGTCCGAGGGACATTCCGACAGACAGCGGAGACAGTCAGTGCAGCGCTGCCTGTCCAGTGTGGCCAGCTTTCCCACCGTAAAACGAAAGAGATCCGCGCCTTCCGGACAGACCTCCGTACAGGCATTGCAGTGTCGGCGACCGATGCATTTCTGCCGGTAGACGCCGACCTCCGGCTGCAGGCGCTGGCTTTCGGGATTGCTGCACCAGCGGCAGCGTAGGGGACATCCTTTTAAGAAGAATTCCGTCCGCATGCCGGGACCGTCATGTATGGTGAAGCGCTGCACATTAAATACGATTCCTTCTGGCATAGCCTCTCCTTTTTGGTTGGTTAATAATTCTAAACAATTATACCGCTATGAAAAATAGAAAACAATACGGGGGCGGAGTGTCAAATTCACCAAAATTAGTTCAAAGTATTAACAAATACGCACAAAGTTCAAAAATCCGGCGCAATTCCGTTGACATTTGTGCAATCTGGCGATAACATTAGCCTATAACGAGGTTGAGACATGCAAAATTGACGATCGAAAGAAAATGGATACGCAATGCATGACACGCCCAAAATAATTAATTAGAAACGTGAAATAAAAGGAGGACAAAGTATTATGAAGTATTTTCTGGACAGTGCAAAGCTGGATGAGATCAAGCTGGCCTACGAGACCTTCGGCATTGACGGTGTCACCACAAATCCCCGTCACATCATGCTGAGCGGCAAGCCTTTCCTGACCGCCATCACAGACATTGCCAACTGGATCAAGGAAGAGGGCCTCGAGGGCATCGACAAGTTCCCGGTATCCGTGGAGATCAATCCGCACCTCGATGACACACAGGAGATGATCGAGGCAGCCCATAAGGTATCTGCCATCAGCCCCAACTTCTGCATCAAAATTCCCTGCACCGAGGCCGGTGTAGCCGCAGCCCGGGCACTGGAGAAGGAAGGCATTCGCACCAACGTGACACTGGTATTCTCCCCGGCACAGGCCATTCTCCCGGCAAAGAACGGAAGCCTTTTCGTTTCTCCCTTCATCGGCTGGAAGGAAGCCAACGGTGAGGACTGCCGGAAGTATATCCAGGATATCGTGACCATCTACAAGAATTACGGCTTCTACGGAAAGACAGAGATCATCTGTGCCGCTATCCGTACCCCGAAGCAGATTGTGGACTGTGCCGTAGCGGGCGCCGACATTGTCACCACAGGACTTGCGGTATATCAGGACTGCATGAAGCATGCTTATACACGTCAGGGCATCGACACCTTCTGCAACGCCTGGGACAACACAGCCACAGAATAAGGAAGAAAGAAGCGCGGAAAGGAGCGGCGGAGAATGAAGATCGGCTTTATCGGACTGGGTATCATGGGCGAGTCCATGTGCGAGAATATTGTGAAGAAGCATGACGATACAGTGTACTGCTTCGATTTTGTGAAGGAAAAGGTGGAGCTGCTGGCGTCCAAGGGCGCTGTGGCCTGCGGCGATTCCCTGGAGCTGGCGGAGAAGAGTGACGTCATCATCTCCATGGTGCCGAAGTCAGAGCATTCCATGAGCGTTTACAAGGCCATCCTGCCGGCCCTCGGTGCGGGAAAGACCTGCATTGACATGTCCACCATCGATCCCAGCGTATCCGTGGAGATCAGCGAAATGGTGAAGAAGACCGGCGCGCAGTTCATGGACGCTCCCGTGGTGAAGAGCAAGCCGGCAGCCATTGCCGGAACACTGGGCATCTACATGGGCGGCGATGAAGAAGTCTGCGAGGCCATGAAGCCCATCCTTTCCTATATGGGAGAGAACATCATCCGCATGGGCGGCAACGGCAACGGTCTCGTGATGAAGATCTGCCACAACGCCCTGGTGACCCAGATCCAGAACGGCGTCAACGAGACCCTGTCTCTGGCACAGCTGAAGGGCATCTCCGTTGCCGATTATGCCACCGCCATTTCCTACGGCGGCGGACAGAACTTCTATCTGGACGGCCAGTGGAAGAATCTTGAGGCAGAGAATTACACCACCGCTTTCTCTCTTGCCAATGCGGCGAAAGATGTGGGCATCTGCATGAAGCTGGCAGAGGAGACGGGACTTGCCATGCCGGGCGAGGCAAATGTACAGAAAGTCTATGAGAAGGCACTGGCTGAGGGCATGGGACAGGATGACTGGCGCTCCACCTTCAAGATCGTAAGAGGACACTAATTATGCTGAAGCACTTAAATGAGGTCAATGACGTAGAGATCAAGCCGGTGACCGATCCGGACTTTGCCTCCTACGGACGGGTTCTCACCGGCTATGACTTTTCAGAACTCATCGCCTACATGGAGAAGGAAACCCCGATTCCCGAGAGCGGTAATGTCTACGTCGCCAGTGTGCCGGAGATGGAGAGTATCCCGGTCACGCAGGAGATTCAGAAAAAGATTTACGGCGACATGCCTATCGAGGTGGGATACTGCAACGGCAGAAACAGCACATGGAACGGCTTTGAATACCACAAGGGCAGCGAGATCAATGTGGCGGTGACAGATTTTATGATGATCCTCGGACACAGCTGGCAGATCGAAAACAATACTTATCGTTTTGAGAATGCCCGGGTTTTCTACGTGCCGAAGGGAACCGCCATTGAGATGTATCAGACCACGCTGCACCTTTCTCCCTGTCGTGTGCGGGAAGAAGGCTTCCGGGGTATCGTGATCCTGCCGCGGGGCACCAATACACCCCTCGCAGAGAAAGAGAGCAATGAAGATCCGGAGACGAAGCTGCTTTTGCAGCGGAACAAGTGGGTAATCGCCCATCCGGAGCGGGAACCGCTGATCAAACAGGGCGCGTATCCGGGACTGCTGGGAGAAAACAAAGAGCTCAAATATTAAAGGAGAGAGCATGGAAATACAATGGCGTGAGCGTTCCTTTACCCTGACTCACAGAGGACAGGTACTGCTGCATACAGACGAGAATACCCCCATGGTTTATGCAGGCTATGGAGAAGAAAAGGTAGACATGTACCGGGGCAACTTCAAGCTGGAGGATCATCTTATTGAGAGAAGAGGCCTGAAGCTTGCGGGCGTCAGAGAAGAAGGAAAAGCGCTTTCTCTTCTGCTGGAGGACAATTTCTCCATTCGTGTCACGGAAAAAGACGGCGTTGTGGAGTTGCAGCCCGTTCCCGGCGCCGAAAGCATTAACCGCTTCTGGCTGCGGGTGGAATCGGATCCCGCGGAGCACATCTATGGTCTCGGCGAGCAGATGAGCTACTTCGACCTGAAGGGAAGACACTTCCCCATCTGGACCAGCGAGCCGGGCGTGGGCCGGGACAAGACGACCTATGTCACCTGGCGGAGCGATGTGGAAAACGGCGGTGCCGGCGGCGATTACTACAACACCAACTTCCCGGAGCCGACCTATGTCTCCTCCCGGCGCTACTATCTGCACATGGATTCCACGGCCTACGGCGATTTCGATTTCCGGGAGCCGGGCTACCATGAATTGCAGACCTGGAATGTCCCGACGCTGATTCGCTTTGAGGGGGCTGAGGATTTCCTGACGCTGCTTGAGAAGCTCACGGCATATCTGGGACGGCAGCCGGAGCTTCCGGACTGGGTTTACAACGGACTCATTGTCGGTGCCCAGGGCGGTGAACGAAGCTTTGAAATTCTGGAGCAGAGCCTGCAGGCCGGCATCAAGGTTTCCGGGCTCTGGTGTCAGGACTGGTGCGGCAAGCGCGTGACCAGCTTCGGCAAGCGTCTCCAGTGGGACTGGCATTATCATAAGGAAATGTACCCGGAGCTTCCGAAACGGATCGAGGAATTGCACCGGCGGGGCATTAAGTTCCTGGGCTATGTGAATCCCTATCTCGTGAAAGATGGAGAGCTCTTCCGGGAGGGAGAGAGGGTCGGTGCCTTTGCGAAGAAGAGCGACGGCAGCACCTATCTCGTGGATTTCGGCGAGTTTGACTGCGGCGTCATCGACCTGACCAGCCCGGCGGCGTATCAGTGGTTCAAGGATGAGGTGATCAAGAAATACTCCATCGACATCGGTATCGACGGCTGGATGGCGGATTTCGGCGAGTATCTTCCTACGGATGATATCGTCCTTGCCAACGGCGTGAGCCCCATGCTGGAGCACAATCACTGGCCGGCCCTCTGGGCAAAGTGTAACTACGAGGCCGTACAGGAAAGCGGCAAGCTGGGCGAGATCGTCTACTTCATGCGGGCCGGTGCAGCGGGAACACAGAAATACTGCACCCTGCTGTGGGCAGGCGACCAGAGTGTGGACTTCAGCCGTCACGACGGTCTCTGCACCGTCATCTGCGCGGCATTGAGCGCCGGTATGACGGGCTGCGGCCTCACGCACTGCGACATCGGCGGCTACACATCCCTCTTTGACAACTGCAGAACCAAGGAAGTCTTCCTCCGCTGGGCGGAGATGGCGGCCTTCATGCCGGTGATGCGGACCCATGAGGGCAACCGGCCGGATACCAATTTCCAGTACTATGATGATCCGGACTGCATGAAGCAGCTGGCCAGACTGGTGGACGTTTATACCATGCTGGCACCCTATACGAAGCACTTCGTGAAGGAAAATGCCGAGAAGGGCACACCGGTACAGCGGGCGCTGTTTCTGCATTATGAGGAAGAGCGGGCCTATACCGAGCAGTTCGAGTATCTCTACGGCAGAGACCTTCTGGTGGCGCCGGTATGGCAGGCTGACCAGGAGGAGTGGCAGGTTTACCTTCCCGAGGAGGAATGGGTACATCTTTGGAGCGGCACAGCTTACCAGGGCGGCATCTACAGGATCCCGTCCCCTCTGGGACAGATTCCTGTGTTCTATCGGCGGGATTCACAGTGGGCCGGTCTCTTTGAAGAGATACGGACAAAATACGGAGCATAAAAATGCTGAGAGAAATCGCATTTTATCTGGTGATCCTGGTCTGCAACATCATCCACGGCATCACCGGCTTTGCCGGAACCATCCTCGCCATGCCCCCGGGACTTATGCTGGTGGGCTACGATGTGGCGAAGCCCATATTGAATGTGCTGGCGATCCTGTCCGGCTTCTACGTTCTCTTCGGCAACATCCGGAACGTGGACTGGAAGGAACTGGCTCGGGTGGTCGTCATCATGACCCTGGGCATTCTGGGCGCGGTCTATATCCGGCATTTCTTTATCGGACGGGAGAGCTTCCTGTACCGGCTGCTGGGCATCTTCGTGATCTTGCTGGCCCTCAGCGGTTTCCGGAGCCTTCGGCAGCAGAAGGAGGATAATGCAGGCGGCGCGGCAGAGGAGCAGAAGCCCGGTGTGAAAAATTACGCCGTGTTGGTGCTGGCGGGTCTGATTCACGGACTCTTCGTCAGCGGCGGTCCCCTCCTGGTGGGTTATCTCACCCGGCAGATCAAAAGCACGGACCGTTTCCGGGCCACGATCTCGACCATCTGGGTATTTCTGAATACCCTGATTCTGATTTCCGATATCCGGTCGGGACTCTGGACGCCATCCACCATCAAGGTTGGCATCCTTTCCGTTCCCTTCCTGCTGGCGGGTATGTATATCGGCAGCAGATTATACAAAATCATGAGCCGAATGTTCTTTATGCGGCTTACTTATATACTATTGTTGATTTCCGGCATGTCCTTGCTTGTGAAATAACAGGTATTCTATCCGGCATGGCCGGTAAAAAAAGAGAGGTAATATTTATGAAGAAACTGATTTCCATGGCACTGGCAGCATCCCTTACGGCAGCGGCCCTCAGCGGATGTGCGGTATCCGGCGGCGTGCAGAAGAGTGACAGCGCAGCAGCGGATACCACAGCGGCAAGCGGTGACACAGCGGCAGCAGAAGAAGCCAGCAACGGCGGCGAGACCATCAAGATCATCTGCCCCTATGGTGTCGGCGGTACCGCAGATATCGTGGCCCGGAAGTATGCGCAGGTAGCTAACGAGAAGCAGAGCAAGTACAACTTCATCGTGGAGAACATGACCGGCGGTGACGGCTTCGCGGCAGCTACATACTTCGCAGATGAGGACCCGGGCACCAAGGATCTCCTGGTATTCGGTTACGGCGTAAACTACCGTCATGACCTCGGCAAGGAGTACAACACTGAGGAAGTGGACTTTGATCGCAGCAAGATGTATCCCATCGGCACCATTGATGACCGTACCTGGATCGTCTACACCACACCGGATCAGTCTCTGGAGAGCATCCTGGAGAAGGCAAAGACCGGCACCGTGAAGATGAGCGGCGGCAATCCCTTGTCTGACTGCCACCTTACCTTCGGTTCTCTGGTGGCCCAGGAAGGCGGCAAGGTGCAGGTAGTGCCTTATGACGGCGGCGCCAACCAGAAGAAGGGCCTCACAGACGGTGAGGTAGATGTTTTCGTAGGTACCACTCAGGCAGCCCAGGATGAGGTAGAGGCCGGAACACTGATCCCGATTCTGGCGATGTCCGATACCGCTTTCGAAGGCTTCGTGACACCGGACGGTGAGATCACCGTTCCCACTGTGGCAGGTGATGCGAAGGCACCGGAGCTGAATGCAGACATTGACTACAGCTCCTGCATCCTTCCGGCAGGCGGCGTGCTGGCCGTACACGAGGGTGCTGATCAGGCCTTCATTGACGAGATGATCCAGATCACCAAGGATGTATGGAATGAGGCTGAGTACAACGAGTGGATCGCTTCCATCCTGCTGAATCGCTTCGAGCTCTATGGTGATGAGGCCCAGACCTTTATCGATGAGGCCTGCACCAAGGCGCTGACAGCGTACAATAACCTCAGCGCATCTTGACTTAAAGAGAATGCTGTATCGCTCTCCGAAACCTGTCATGGGACGGGCGCCGGGGAGCGATCCCCCCATAAGCCTTCAGTTTTGAAAGGAGGGCAATTGCTGTGAAATTCAAAATCAAAACCAATTTGGTGACGGGCATCGTGATGGGCCTGATTTCTCTGGCCCTGCTGCTTCTGGTGCCGTCCCAGATCCGTGAACCGGCCTTCGATTCCGGTGCCCCCAGTCCCCGTCTGATCCCGACGCTTTGCATTACAGTCATGCTGATCTCCAGCATCGCGCTGCTGGTGCAGAGCCTTATTTTAAAGAAGGAAAAAATCGTGGAATTCGATTGGGAGAAGGAAAAGCCGGCGATCCTGCTGATCCTGGCCCTGTGTGTCTACGTGGTCCTGATCCTCTGCATCGGCTATGTACTGGCTTCCATCATCACCTTTATTGTGGTGCTGTTCTACTGTGGCGAGCGGAAGCCCGGCACCTATATCGTGGCCACTGTGGCAGCCGTACTGATCTGTCTCATGTTCCGGAATATTTTCCACATTTCGTTGCCCTCACTGGGTCTGCTGGGAGGTTTGATCTGATATGAGTGATTTTCATCTGATTGCGCAGGCAATCCCGCAGGTTTTCACATTGTACAACATCGGCCTGATTCTGGGCGGCCTGGTCCTCGGTATGATCATCGGCTGTGTGCCCGGTCTCTCCGTTACCCTGGGCATCATCCTGATGCTGCCCCTGACCTATACCATGCATGATTCCGCATCGGCAATTATACTTTTGCTGGCAGTATATGTCGGCGGTATGTACGGCGGTTCCATCAGTGCCATCACACTGAACACGCCGGGCACGAATTCCGCCATTGCCACCACCTTCGACGGTTATCCCCTGGCCCGAAAGGGTAAGGTAAAGAAGGCACTGGATACGTCTCTGTTCGCCTCTGTCTTCGGCGGTCTCTTTTCCGCCATTCTGCTGCTGCTTTGTGCATCCCTGATCACCAAGCTGGTTTCCAACTTCACCTCTGTGGAGTATTTCTCCCTCGGCGTTCTGGGCATCAGCCTCATCGCCGGTGTATCCGGCAGCAGCCTGCCGAAGAGCCTGATTTCCGGTATGATCGGACTGCTCATGGCCTGTGTGGGCATGGACGCCGTGACCGGTGTTACCCGTCTTTCCTTCGGTTTAACTACCCTGAAGTACGGCATTGATATGCTGCCGGCCATGATCGCCCTGATCGCCCTGACCCAGGTGGTACAGAAGCTCCGGGATTTCAAACTGGGCGGCGGCAAGCTGGACGATGCCAGAAAGATTGACAAGGAAGGCCTCACCAAGAAGGAGATGATCAGCATCCTTCCGGCCTGCCTGCATTCCTCCATCATTGCCAGCGTCCTGGGCGCTATGCCCGGTGTCGGCGGAGGTGTGGCACAGTTCCTTTGCTACAACGAGGTACGTCGTACCAGTAAGCACCCCGAGGAATTCGGTAAGGGCTGTTTGGAAGGCATCGCCGCAGCCGAGTCCAGCAACAACGCGGTGGTTGGTTCTGCCATGATCCCGCTGCTGACCCTCGGTATTCCGGGTGACGGCATTACCGCACTCCTCCTCGGCGCATTCGTGCTCCACGGCATTCAGCCGGGACCGACCATGTTTACCAAGCAGGGCGTGATGGCCTATACCATCATCATCGGCTGTCTGGTGGCCAACATTTTCCTGGCGCCCTTCGGTCTGGCCCTGACACGTATCGTGGCGAAGATCGTGCAGGTGAAGTACACCTACCTTGCACCGGTCATCATCATGTTCTGCTTTGCCGGTGCCTATGCGGCAACCGGTCACTACAAGGAGCTGATCCTGACCGCAGCGATCCTGATCTTCAGCTATTTCCTGACCGTGCTGGACATCGACAACACACCGCTTATGCTTGGCATGATTCTGGAGAGCATCATGGAGCAGAACTTCGTGACCGCAGCCATGAGCTATGACCGGAACTACAGCGTTTTCTTCACAAGACCCATTTCCTGCATCATCCTGATCATCACTGTGGTGCTGCTGGTATCTATGATCCGTGTGAACAAGCGCATCGCCATCCTCAACGAGCAGCAGGAAGCGCAGATGGCCGCAGATCATGCTGCATTGGATTAAAGAAGTTTACGACAGGAGAGTCTATTATGGGATTTCAAGTTGCATACATTCCGGTGGGTGTCGGTACCTTCCACCTGGAGAGTGCCCAGGATCAGTTTGACAAGTCCGTTGCCATGCTGCAGGGCCTGAGCGAGAACTGTGTGGTGCCGGAGAAGATGCTGCTGACACTGGGAGATCTGCAGCAGTATCTGGATACCATTGATCCAGAGCTTATCGTTTTCCAGAACATTACCTTTGCCAATGCGGCCTACGCCAGTGAGGTGCTGAAGCGCTTCAACTGCCCCATCATTCTCTGGACCCTGCGGGAGCCGGTGATTGACGGCACACGGCTTCGTCTCAACAGCCTGACCGGCGCCTATTCCGCCGCCAATGCCATCACCGCCTTCCGCGGCCCGCAGCAGTTTGAATATGTTTTCGGTGCGCCGGGTGAAGAAGAGGTGGTTGCCGAGATCGGTGCCATGATCCGGGCGGCCAAGTGTCGGCATGCTTTGCAGGAGCTGAAGATGGTGGCCATCGGTCATACGCCCCAGGGCTTCGGCTTCGGCCGGGCACTGGATGCGGAGATGATGAGCGTGTTCGGTACCACACTGGAGTCCATCGAGGCCCGGGAGCTTATTGCAAGAGCCAAGGGCTATACCGAGGAGGAGCTGCAGGAGGAGATGGCAGAGGCAGAGAAGACCATTGTCGGCCTTTCCTCTATTCCGAAGAACAACATCGTGGATTTTGCCCGCCTTTACAAGGCCTATAAGAGCTATGTGGGAGAGAACCAGATCGGTGCGATCTGTTCCCGCTGCTGGCCGGATTTCTTCACCGAATTCGGCACACCGGTTTGCGCTGTGCTGTCTCTTCTCAATGCCAACGGCATTTCCGCAAGCTGCGAGTCCGATGCCTACGGCGCACTGTCCATGTTCATCGGCAGTCAGCTCACCGGCAGCTCCTGCTTCTTCGGAGATCCGGTTTCCATGGATGAGGCGGAAGGCACCATTACCTTCTGGCACTGCGGCATGGCAGCTACGGATCTTGCGAGAAAGGACACCGGTGCCCAGGTGGGCGTGCATCCCAACCGGAAAATCGGTCCGGTCATGGATTTCGGCTGCGAGGCCTGTGACAAGGTGACCATCTTCCGTGTGGGCCGGAAGCCGGACGGCAGCTTCCGTTTCTTCATCGCAGAGGGCGAGGCATTGGACAAGCCAAAGCAGTTCAACGGCACATCTATCGTCGTGAAAACGGCACAGTCTGCCAAGGATGTGGTATATCAGACGGTAAAGGACGGCTGGGAGCCCCACTTCGTGGTGGTTTACGGCAGCGTGGCCAATGAACTGGAAAAGCTCGGCCACATGCTGAAGCTAGAGATTATCAGGCAGTAAGTAAAAGCAAAAACCTTGTGTTATTCTGTGCTTCAAGACTTAAACTTGCGGAATCGGTGAAGATATATTAGGCTGAAATAACCAATTGTCAAAGAATTCACCAATTCGTAGACGGGCATCGGAGGGAGTAGAAAATGGGTTACACAGGCATCAATCTTTTGAGCGTAAAGAGTCGGAATCGGAGTCAGATTCTGAAGCTTTTGAATGACCATGGCCCCACTTCCCGGAAGGACATTGCCGAAAAGCTGGGGCTGACCACGGCGGCGGTGAGCACCCTGTGTGCGGAGCTGTTGGCGGAGGGCATGGTCTATGAACTGGGAGAGCTGGTGCCGGAGGAAGGCAAGCGCGCCGGTCGGCGGAAGATTCTCCTGGACATCAATTATGATTATCGGTATGTATTGAGCATCGCCATCGAGGCCAATGAATGCAGCATCAGCGTCTGCAATCTGCGGGGCGAGAACTGTATCACCCGGCGGCTGAAAACCAACGGGGAAGCGGAGCCGGAGCTTTTTCTGAAGCTGGTTTCCGATGCGGGAAAGGCATTGCTCTGGGAACAAGGCATCGAACGATCCCAGCTTTTGGGCGCCGGTGTGACCATTCCCGGCGTTGTGCGCCGCACCGACGGTGTGGCGAGCCACGCCTACCGCATCTGGGACAAGGCGGTGCCGGTGCGGGAGATTCTCGAGACCAATCTGGACTGTCCTGTGGCGGTGGAAAACAACGTCAAGGCCTTTGCGCTGGCGGAGCTCCTCTACGGTTCCGGCAAGACGCTGCAGAATCTCGTGTTCATCAAGTGGGGCCCGGGTGTCGGTTCTGCCATCGTGGCGGACCGCCGGATCTACGAGGACCGCAACTTCAAAAGTGCGGAAATCGGACACATCTGTGTGGATCCCAACGGCCTTCCCTGTCGCTGCGGCCGCCGGGGCTGCCTTGAGACCCGGGTGGCCACGCACCAGATAGTGAAGCGGCTGCAGAGCATCTGCAGTGCAGAGAATACGCCGAAGCTCTGGAAGCTCCTGCAGGGCGATCCCGCCTCCTTCGGGGTGCGGCAGCTCTATCAGGCCCTGCAGGATCCGGATACGGCGGTGGCCGAGGCGGTGGACACGGAGATACAGTGTCTCGCCTCTGTCACGGCCATGATCCTCACCATGCTGGCACCGGATCAGCTCATCGTCTTCGGACAGATGTTCGAGCTGCCCTATGTGCTGGAGGGACTCATCAGCCACTGCAGTCAGTACGATCAGGCCTACAACGAGGATTACATCAAGATGTCGGAGCTCAACGGAAAGACCGAGTACATCGGGCCTCTGGCGGCAGCGGTGAATGCGCTGTTCTTCCAGGACGCGTAGGCACTCGATTTGAAAACACAAGGCCGGAAGGAAAAAACTATGGCGAAATATATTATGGCATTGGATGCCGGTACCACCTCGAGCCGCTGCATCCTCTTTAATGAAGCGGGGGAAATGTGCAGTGTGGCGCAGAAGGAGTTCACACAGTACTTTCCGAAGCCGGGCTGGGTGGAGCATGATGCCAATGAAATCTGGACCACACAGCTGGGCGTGGCCCTGTCGGCGATGAACCAGTTGGGTGTGACGGCAGATGACATTGCCGCCATCGGCATCACCAATCAGCGGGAAACCACAGTGGTCTGGGACAAGGAGACGGGGGAACCGGTTTGTCATGCCATTGTCTGGCAGTGTCGGCGTACCAGTGCGTACTGTGACGAATTGAAGGCCCGGGGGCTGACGGAAAAGTTCCGGGAGAAGACCGGACTGGTTATTGATGCCTATTTTTCTGCCACGAAGCTCAAGTGGATTTTGGATAATGTTGACGGGGCCCGCAGCAAGGCGGAGAGCGGCAAACTGTTATTCGGCACCATTGAAACCTGGCTCATCTGGCGTCTCACCTGCGGACAGGTGCATGTGACGGATTATTCCAATGCGGCCCGGACCATGCTGTTCAACATCCATACCCTGGACTGGGACGATGAGATTCTGGCGGAGCTGGATATTCCGCGGTGCATGCTGCCGAAGCCGGTGCCCTCCAGCGGTCTCTACGGCAGCACGGATCCCATTCACTTCGGCGGTGACATCAAGATCTGCGGCGCGGCGGGAGACCAGCAGGCGGCGCTTTTCGGGCAGACCTGCTTCAATGCCGGAGAAGCCAAGTGTACCTTCGGCACCGGTGGATTCATGCTCATGAATACCGGAGAAACGCCGGTATTTTCGAAGAACGGTCTCATCACCACCATCGCCTGGGGCTTGGACGGCAAGGTGAATTATGCGCTGGAGGGCTCCATTTTTGTGGCGGGCGCAGCCATCCAGTGGCTTCGGGACGAGCTTCATTTCCTGGAGGATGCCCGGGATTCCGAGTATATGGCATTGAAGGTGAAAGACACCAACGGCTGCTATGTGGTACCGGCCTTCACCGGTCTGGGGGCACCCCACTGGGATCAGTATGCCCGCGGCACCATCGTTGGTTTGACCCGGGGCTGCAACAAGAACCACATCATCCGCGCCACCATGGACAGCCTGTGCTACCAGTTCAATGATGTGCTCATCGCCATGGAAGCGGATTCCGGCATTCACATGAAGAGCATTCGCGTGGACGGCGGCGCTTCTGCGAACAATTATCTGATGCAGACCCTGTCGGACATCAGCAATGTGCCGGTGGACCGGCCCCGCTGTGTGGAAACCACTGCACTGGGCGCAGCCTATCTGGCGGGCCTTGCCGTGGGCTACTGGAAGAACCGCGAGGCGGTGCTGGAGAACTGGACCGTAGACCGGAGCTTCCGCCCGGACATTTCGGAAGAGGATCGCCGGAAGCGGGTGAAGGGCTGGAATCGTGCCGTGCGCTGTGCCTACGGATGGGCCAAGGAAGAGGACTAGAGTCGAATGAAGGAGAAGGAAATGCTGGATGTGATCATTATCGGAGCCGGGGTGTCCGGCTGTGCGGCAGCCCGGGAGCTGTCCCGTTATCAGGGAGACATTCTGGTGCTGGAGAAGGAGGAGGATGTGTGCTGCGGCACCACCAAGGCCAACAGCGCCATTGTACATGCCGGCTATGATGCGGCGCATGGCAGTCTGATGGCGAAGCTGAATGTGGAGGGCAGTGAAATGATGCCGGCCCTTGCGAAGGAGCTGGATTTTTCCTATCAGCAGTGCGGCAGCCTCGTGGTCTGCCTGAGTGAAGAGGATCGACCGAAGCTTACAGCCCTCTATGAGAATGGCGTGAAGAACGGCGTGAGAGATCTGCGGATCATCGAGAGAGAGGAGCTCCTCGCCATGGAGCCGAATGTTTCGGACGATGCGGTGGCCGCTCTCTGGGCACCTACCGGCGCCATCGTTTGTCCCTTCGGCCTCACCTATGCCTTGGCAGAGAATGCCGCAAAGAACGGCGTGCGTTTCCAGTTTGACACCACGGTGACAGGACTTGTGCCCACAGAAAAGGGCTGGCGGGTAGAGACCAATCAGGGCAGCTTCGAGACCCGGGTGGTGGTGAATGCCGCCGGTGTCTATGCGGATCAGCTTCACAACATGGCAGATCCCGATCATCCCATGACCATCATTCCCAGACGGGGCGATTACTTCCTGCTGGACCATGCCGCAGCGGATCACGTGAAGCACACCGTTTTTCAGTTGCCGGGCAAGTACGGCAAAGGCGTACTGGTGTCCCCAACAGCGCATGGTAATCTTCTGATCGGCCCCACCGCCATCGATATTGAGGAAAAGGAAGGCACCAACACAACGGCAGCGGGTCTTGCCGAGGTGCGGGAGAAATCCAGTCTTGCGGTGAAGAATCTGCCGCTGCGGCAGACCATCACAAGCTTCGCGGGACTGCGGGCCCATGATCCGAAGCATGACTTCACCATTCAGGAGAGTGCGCCCGGCTTTGTGGACTGCGCCGGTATTGAATCCCCGGGACTGTCCAGCGGCCCGGCCATCGGACGGATGGTGGCGTCTCTGGTGCAGAACATTTTGCAGGCGGAGGAAAAGCCGGACTTCGATTCGGTGCGGAAGGGCTTCCTGAATCCCCAGAAGCTGAGCTTCGAGGAACGGGCAGAGCTGATCAAACAGAATCCGGCCTACGGACAGATCATCTGCCGCTGTGAAAGTGTCACAGAGGGCGAGATCATCGATGCGATTCATCGTGTACCGGGCGCCCGGAGTCTGGACGGCGTGAAGCGCCGGGTGCGGGCCGGTATGGGCCGCTGTCAGGCGGGCTTCTGCAGTCCCCGTACCATGGAGATTCTGGCCCGGGAGCTGGGCGTACCCCAGAGCGACATCACCAAGTCGGGCGGCGCGTCAAAGATCATCGTAGGCACCAATAAGGATGCATTTTAGGGGAGGCATGGAAATGGAGAATGTAGAGCTGGTCATCATAGGAGGCGGTCCGGCGGGACTGGCCGCAGCGGTACAGGCCTGCAAAGCCGGTCTTCCCGCGGAGAAGATATTGATACTGGAGAGAGACAGTGAGTTGGGAGGTATTCTGAATCAGTGCATCCACAACGGCTTCGGTCTCCATACCTTTAAGGAAGAGCTGACAGGTCCGGAGTATGCGGGACGCTTCATTGCCCTGGCCAAGGAGCTGAAGATTCCTTATAAATTGAACACCATGGTTATGGACCTTGCAAATGACAAGACCGTGACAGCCATGAACCGGGAGGACGGTCTCTTCCAGCTGAAGCCGAAGGCCGTGATTCTGGCCATGGGCTGCCGGGAGCGCCCGCGCGGCGCTCTGAACATCCCCGGCTATCGGCCCGCCGGCATTTTCACAGCGGGCACGGCCCAGCGGCTGGTGAACATGGAGGGCTACCTCCCCGGCCGCAAGGTGGTCATCCTCGGCTCCGGCGACATTGGCCTCATCATGGCGAGACGCATGACGCTGGAGGGCGCACAGGTGCAGGTGGTGGCAGAGCTTATGCCCTACTCCGGCGGCCTCAAGCGAAACATTGTGCAGTGCCTCGATGACTTTGGTATTCCGTTGAAGCTGAGCCACACGGTGGTGGACATTCAGGGAAAGGAGCGCGTCGAAGGCATTACTCTGGCACAGGTGGAGAACGGCAAGCCCATTCCGGGCACCGAGGAGCACTATGACTGCGATACGCTGCTGCTGTCCTGTGGTCTGCTGCCGGAAAACGAGCTGAGCCGCAGTGCCGGTGTGGCCCTGAGCCCGGTGACCAGCGGTCCCGTGGTGAACGAGAGTCTGGAAACGGACATTCCGGGTGTCTTTGCGGCGGGCAATGTCCTGCATGTGCATGACCTGGTGGACTTTGTGTCCGAGGAAGCCGGTATGGCGGGACAGAATGCGGCGGCCTATATTCTGGAAGCGGATAATGAAGTTTCCGGCAAGACGCTGCCGGTGCATTGCGAGAACGGTGTTCGCTACACGGTGCCGACGCTGGTGCGGCCCTCCGCGGTGAAGGAGAAGCTGACGCTTCGTTTCCGGGTTGGCAATGTCTTTAAGAACAAGAAAATCGCGGTCTATGTGGGCGATACCTGCATTTTTACGAAGAAGCGGCCGGTGATGGCACCCGGTGAGATGGAAACCATTCAGCTGAAGAAGGCACTGCTGGAGGAGCATCCCGACGCGGAAGAGATCAGAGTGACACTGGAGGAGGCGTGAGCATGGAAAAGAGAAGCTTGATCTGTATTGGCTGTCCCATGGGCTGCCCTCTGACGGTGGAAATTCAGGACAACGGCGAGGTAATGGTCAGCGGAAATACCTGTCCCCGGGGCGCGGCTTACGGCAAAAAGGAGGTGACGAATCCCACCCGTATCGTCACCAGCTCTGTCCGGGTAGAGAACGGCAGTCTGGGCATGGTGTCCTGCAAAACCAGCTGCGACATCCCGAAGGGAAAGATTTTCGATGTGGTGCGGGCCTTGAAGGACATTTCTGTTCCGGCCCCGGTGTCCATCGGACAGGTACTGGTGCATCAGGTAGCCGGTACCGAAGCGGATATCGTGGCCACGAAGAATGTATATGCAGCGGTAAACGCAAAATAAAAAAGAATACGAAAAGCCAAAAGGCGCGGTGCCGGAAATTTTCCGGCATCGCGCCTTTTTACTATGCAAAAAAATTTATAAAAATTCCTGTCTAATTTTGTGGCCGGAATTGTCCGGGTGAGGGTATTACTGATAAGATAATCTTATCTTTGCGCAGCAGCGCTGTATGGAATAGAAACAGGGAGAGCAAGAGTATGTCGAAGTTTTCAGAAGAAATCAAGAAGGCCATAGAGGAATCGGAGCTGACACTGCTGAGTTTGTCCGATGCCAGCGGACTGAGCCTGGACCACATATCGAAAATGCGGCGGGGTGTGCGTTTGCCCCAGGATACGGACAAGGTGCGAAAGCTGATCATTGCTCTGCAGCGTTCCGAAGAGGAATCCAGAAGGCTCATGACACTGTACAAGATCGAGCGCATGGGTTATGAGGAGTGGAACTGCATGAAGGGCATCCAGCGGCTTCTGGAGTATGGCAATACGTTGGGACAGACGCATGGTGAAAGGCAGGAAAAGCAGACGGAGACGGACCGGGCGGAGCAGAGTGCGCTGCCGACCGATGTTCGGGTTCTGCACAGCAGGAGTGAGGTATTCACCTTTCTGCAGAGAATGCTGCCACAGATCAGCGGCAGCCTGTATATGCTTACGGGAGAAATGCCGGAAACCATTGTGGAGCTGCTGGCGGTACATCTGCGGCGGGGAGACTTTTGCTGCGAGCATCTCTTTTCACTGAAGAGTCTTCGTGAGAAA
Organism: Parolsenella sp.; assembly: GCA_963659875.1. Taxonomy (GTDB): domain Bacteria; phylum Bacillota; class Clostridia; order Lachnospirales; family Lachnospiraceae; genus Oribacterium. The sequence continues at coordinate 99,460 of CAVKVA010000004.1, read as the reverse complement.
TCCGGAAGTCTTTATAACATTCGCTATGTAAATCGGATTATGCCGCTCATCTGCGCCGGCAAAAACTATCAGCCGCGCTATGACTATGATGAAGAGGGTAATGCCTTCCTGCCCAACTGGCTGATCACGGACCGTTGGGCGGTTGCGCTGCAGAAGGATATGGAGGGCGGTCTCGTGGAATGGGATGCGGAGAAGATTGCCTGGATTCGGCAGCAGTATATGTGCAGAGGGAAAAACAGACGCCAGCTCCTTCAGCAGTTTCCGAGTATGCATCAATGGGCCGCGTGGGTCATTGAGAACAGCAATGCATACAAGGCGGAGACTGTGAGTGGATGCATACGTCCACAGGATGTGAAAAATTACTTCGTGGAGTCTGAACCCTGTGTCATGATAGCGCTGTCAGAGAAAATTCTGGATCAGCACCTGCTGTTGCCGGAACCGGCGAAGTCCGGCGTGAAGGCGCTCGCTAAGCAGCGTTATCCGCAGGTGACGCAGACAAAAAATACGATGTTTTTCACAAGAAAAGGTTTGAAGCGCTTCGCAAGGACTGGGCGTATATCCCAGTATCCGGAGCAGATCTATACGCCCTTTTCCATCGCGGAACGCATTCAGCTCCTGGAACATTTTCGGGAATGCCTGGATCAGCCGTTGCTGAACATATATATGTTTGATGATCGACAGATCGATGTTTCCGACAGAACCTATGTGTTCACAACAGCCTCTCTGGTACACAATGAATTTACCCTGATGCTGGGCTGTGAGGGCGCGGAATACGTCTCGATCTGTGAATTGGGTATTTCAGATAAACTCAGCAAATTCTGTCATATGCTGGAAGACGGTGAGATGGTTTGTACACGGGAGGAATGTGAAAGTGCGATAGAAGAAGTGATTGCAGAACTGCAAAAAACAGCAAACACGGCGTCGTAAAGTTTTCTGTCTAAAAATCCGGCCCATATTGAGGACGAAGCATGCAGATGTTACTCTAATGGCATATTTATGCAAAAAAGAAGCGCATAATTGAGGAGTGGGTATGAGAAAAAAATTTTTTCAGAGAACTGCGGCAGTGATACTGTCGGCATCACTTTTGCTGTCGAATGCAAGTGCGGCATTTGCGGATACTGAGCTTTCCGGACAGCAGGAAACAGGGGCGGCAGCCGAACAACAGGAGAAAGCGGATGCAAATACGGAAGCGGAAGCAACACAGCAGCCGGATGATGTGACCGCTACAGCGGAAGCATCGCAGAAGAATCCGGAGGACATGAGCGCGGAAGAAACACCGAAAACCGAAGCGGATGCGGATGATGTGACCACGGATGCGAAAGAGGAGAAGGCGGAGCTGCCGACGGAGGCAAACGCCGACAAGACGGACGATGTGACGACAGGTGAAGCGGAAGCAAAAAGCACAGAAGAGCAGACTGTGGAAGCGGCATCAAAAACAGAGTCGGAAACCATCATCTATAACCTCGGTGCAAAGGAGATTGAGGTTTCAGATGCCCGGGATGCTGACCAGGTCTTTGCAGAGGATGGCAGTTATACCATCAGCATCAGCGAGGAGAATCCGTATTTCCCTTACGAGGTACAGTTCAAATACGGCAGTAAGACAGAAGTAGAGTGGTTCAAATCACCGGAGGATACGGTAAATGTCGATGGACATGAATTCTCCGTACAGCTGGATGGCGCAAGTTATTCCACACTGAGCCTGACCATTGGTGAGGATGACATTCTGGTGTATCCGGCGGAAAAGGAGTTTACGAATACGTCCGTTTCGCGCCTCAGCCGGATGGTGATGGCGGCCTTTCGAGTTGTGGCAAAGCGGGATGAAACCGAGTTGGACTTGGACACCGTGGATCTTTCGAATTATTCTCCGCTGGAATTGACCAGAGTACAGCTGCGCGGACTCTTTGACGGCGAAAGCATCGGCGAAGGAAAGAAGGTCATGTGGACGCTAAAGGATGATGAAGATCTGTCCTACACGGTGAGCAACCCGGATGACTGTGTTGACCTGAGCGTAAATACATGCTACAGCAGAACGAACAGGTGGAGGATGCTGGTTGGAGAGGATGACCAGCTGAAGGATGGCACGATCTATACGGTGCCGATCGAGACGAAGCGAACATCCGGCTGGCTGCAGGCGAAAGCCAGTGCCGTGAAGGCAGACGGAAGCAGCACAGAGCTGACCGTTGGCAGAAGTGAATACAGTGACTATACACGTAAAAACCGCAGCTTTACAGCTTCCGCAAATGGGGATCGATCCATCAGTGATGCGGATGTGCGCTTTGGTTTTACATTCGATACGGACAGCTTCCCGTCACTTGCTGAGATGACAGTGAAGGTTTATGAGGGTGAGGCAGAGACAGAGCAGGCGCTGAGTGGTCTTCAGGATATCACGGAAAAGATTCTTTCCGGAAGCTATCAGATACCGGAGGATCAGGCCGAAGATAGCTATGTCACCATCGTGGGTTATAACAGCAACGGAAGCCTGGCAGGAATCCTGCCGATAAGCTTTGATGCTTATTCGTCAGGAGAATACCTTAGTCTCGTAAGCGGACTGAAGGATGAGAATCAAAGAACAGTAACCCAGAGCAGCTATAAGCGTAGCTATACAAAGGGTGAGCTGTCTGAAGATACCATTACGTACAGCATGAAGGAAGGAAATGCTGTCAATGGCGCATACTATGCGCGGTTTCGGTATTGGAAAAACAGTGAAGTGGACAATTCCCAGGTAACGGCGGTTTATCTCGGCACTTACCGCACAATTGCAGAGGCACAAAAGGCCGGCGCAAAGGAGATCAAGGATCAGATTCTGGGGGACTCCGGTTATCGGGCAGATTACAGCAGCGGCGTTCATTTCACCTTCTTTATCGGAAATGATGGAGAGGAAAACCAGGAGATTGAGCGGTACTGCATCAAGACAAATGAATATCAGGAGACAGAAGAAAAAGAAACACTGAGCAGCGATACCTTCGTGCAGTTCACGGGACTTCTGGATAAAGAAAAAGAGGAAATACCCTGCTATTTCCTGAAGGAGAGTGCAGATTCCTATGGAGAGTACAACTTCCCGACACTGATGGTGGCAGAGGATGTGGATCTTTCTGAGGTGTATCCGGTATTTGAGACGGATGAGAACATCACCCTTTACGCCAAGGGAAGCGCTACACCGGAGGAATCCGGAGCGTCCAAGCATGATTTGTCCGGCGGCATCATCCAGTATACAGCATCCTCAGAGGACAAGGAGTTCCAGCGGAACTACTGGCTGCAGGTGATCAAACCGACGGACGGCACGAAGCTTTTTATCAACAGCTTTGCGGATAAGGATGCCAAGACAGAAACCAGGAATGGCGTTATCTATTCCACACGAGAGATCATGCTGGATGGCTATCATGACTATCGCCACGACATCATCCTGTTCAACCAGGGCAAAACAGCCATCGAAAACATCAAGGTAGAGTTGGAATCCGATGTTCTGGAGCTGGACGATTACTGGACCCTGAAGGGGACCAGCGATTTGTCCGGATACGCGGATAAAGAGAACACCTATGCGTATACAACAAAATCCGGTCTCACGGATCGTGCAGTGAATATGGCAGATATCCGTCTCACGGCAAAAGAGGATGCAAAGTCCGGCACAGACATCAGCGGCAAGCTTACCTTCAAGTCGGGCAATACGGTGCTTGCCGTACTGACCCTGACCGGTACTGTTGGCGATCCGACCATCATCACCGATGAGATTCCGGATGCCGTAAAGTATGTTCCTTACGGAACTATGATCCAGAACAGCAACAAATACAGCTGGAACCATCCGAACTATTATCTGTACAAAGGCCGTCTGCCGAAGGGCATGGAGATTCGGGACAATGGCGAATTGTACGGTGTGCCGCAGGAAACCGGTGAATTTACCTTTACCGTGGCGATGGAGAACGATTTCAGCAGCCGTAACGATTCGGAAAGTGACTATCTGGATCCATATTCTGTTCAGAAGCATGAATATACCATGAAGGTGGCAGAAAATACGGATGCCAATGTTGAAGCCGCTACCTATGCGGGCTATGAGCTGCGTCCGGACACCGCCAACGATCCTTACAACGGACGTGTGCCGGATTTCCGTATGACGGACTCTGCAACAGAATATACCCTGGTTTCAAACGGCGCCTATGCTGAGTTTAAGTACATCTGGCTGGATGGACAGAAGCTGGTGGAGGGAAGTGACTATACCTCTTCCGAAGGCAGTACCCGGATCACACTGAAGGCAGCAACGCTGAAGAAGAACGGAGAGGGTACCCATACCCTTGGTATTGAGTTCCGTACCAAGAAGGATCTGAACACCAGCAACACAAGCGGACAGAAACGTACCTCTGCAGAAGGTACCTTCGAGCGTGCGGCACAGAACTACCATATCGGCAGCAAGAGCAGTAAAACATCATCCGGAGGTTCCGGCAAGAGCGCTGATGTACTTCCGGTGTACGGACCGGCCAACACCCTGCAGGTGCTGACAGACGGCACCTGGAAGCGCAGTGCGGATGGCATCTGGAGCTTTATCGGCACAAACGGAAAGCCTGTGACAGGATTTAAGTACCTGAACACCAGAAGCGGCGCAAAGTGGTTCTACTTCTATGAGAGCGGCGCCATGGCCACCGGCTGGATCGTAACAGAGGATGGCAAATGGTATTACATGATGCCGGACGGCGAGCAGCAGGGCGCTATGCAGACGGGCTTTGTGCTGGATCCTCTGGATCACCACTGGTACATGCTGAAGGAGATCACCGGTGAGCTTTTGACCGGCTGGCAGACCTCCAACGGCAAGTATTATTACTTCAATGCGGTACCCGGAAAGAAGGGAAGCAGCGGATGGGGATATGACGAGACAAGCAAGAAGTGGTCTTATACCTTTATGCCGACCCTTGCTTACGGTGCCATGTATGCGTCTGCTGTGACACCGGATGGCTATCGGGTTGATGCAGACGGCGCCTGGGTGAAATAAATAGTACAGTCATTTTGAAAACTCCGGATAAGGACCCCCGCACCATGAGAAAAACATGGAACGGCAGGGAATTATTCGGAGTTTTTGCATGAGTTTGAAAGGTTGATGGATATGACAAGAGTATTCCTGCAGAGCAGCGATGCGTATTTTGTGACGCATTTTAGTGATTTTGTCAGCAATAATTTTCGAGACATGGAGTTTGTCTGCTTCAGTGATCTGGAAAAGGCCTGCAGCTTCTACGAAAGAACGCCCTATCGCTTCAATGTCCTGATCTGTGAAAAAGAGATGGTGTCACGGGTAAGTGTGCGGGAAAAGCGGGTGATGTATATATCCGATTTCACTTCTCTGGAGGACGCAGGGGATTCCACCATCAACATCTATCAGTCTGCCAATTCGATCATTGCGGATATTAAATCAGCCCTGGCCTTGTCCGGAGAGTCTGTCCAGGGAGACACCAGGATTGCAGCCTTTACGTCGATGCAGGGCGGTGCGGGGAAGTCTACACTTGCCTATGCGCTGGCGCTGGCGGCAGTACGACAGGGAAAGCAGGCCATGTATCTGAACCTGGAGGAGCTGCCCTCCGTTTCACAATTCAATCGTTATGTCTTTAAGCGGAATATCGACGATCTGATCTATCAGCTGCAGGAGGGAAGGGATGTGGCTCCGATGCTGCTGGAAACCGTAGAACGGGATGAGTACGGGGTACTGATGCTGCCGCCGTTCCATTCTGTGGAAGATATGCTGTCACTCAGCGAAAAGGACATGGAAAACCTGCTGAAGGCCATTTCTGCGGTGGCAAATGTACAGTACATCTTCGTGGACCTGCCCGCCGGACTGAATCGCATCACCGGGATTCTTACGCAGCACGCCTCTACGGTGGTGCATGTCTGGAACGATACCATTCAGGGACGAGAGAAGTTTGCACGCCTGAGCAGAGATCCTTATTTTATGAAATCGGACATACAGGGCCTGCAGCTTCATGTGCTGAACCGTGCGGAGAACAGAGCGGAGGAACCCGGCATAGATGTCAAGTTCCCGCATTCCAAAAGTCTGCAGGGAGGCACCATGGTTTCTGAGGTGCAGGACAAAAATCCTTTGTTCCTGAACAGCTGTATGATACTGCTGGAGCGCATCAGATAAAGAGGAAGAACGATGGAACTGTCACATCAGTTATTGGATGACATTTATCATAAAACGGCCCATGCCCTGCAGGGCATGCCGGATGTATCGGATGAGCAGATCAAGGACAAGGCCTTTGAGATCCTACAGCAGTGCTTTCCGGACGAGTATGTGAGCATCCGGGATCGAAAGGAAGTCTCCGATTACGTTTTCAACAATATGCGGCGGCTGGGACCGTTGCAGGAAATCCTGGATGATCACAGCATCACCGAGGTTATGATCAACGGTCCGGACCATATCTTCATTGAGCAGGCGGGGCGGGTGCGCGAGTCGGAGGTGAAATTTGAAAGCCAGCGGCAGCTGGAAGACATTATCCAGCGCATTGTTTCGAAGGTGAACCGTACCGTCGATGCGTCGAATCCGATCTGCGATGCGCGTCTCGAAGACGGATCCCGTGTGAACATCGTCCTGGCGCCGATTGCGCTGAACGGTCCAATCGTTACGATTCGTAAGTTCCCGGATTCAGTGATCCAGATTGCGGATTTGATCCGCTGGGGGTCGCTGACGAAGGAGGCGGCGGATTTTCTGGAGGCGGCGGTGCATGCCAAGTACAACATATTTGTCAGCGGCGGTACCGGATCCGGAAAGACAACCTTTTTGAATGCGCTGTCCAACTTCATTCCCCGGGATGAACGTATCATCACCATCGAGGACTCCGCGGAGCTGCAGATCCGGACGATTCCCAATATCGTGCGAATGGAAACCCGAAATGCCAATGCCGAGGGGAAAGGCGCTGTCTCCATTAAGGATCTGATCAAATCCTCGCTGCGTATGCGGCCGGAGAGAATCGTTGTCGGTGAGGTGCGTGGTGCGGAGGCGCTGGATATGCTGCAGGCCATGAATACCGGACACGATGGTTCCCTGTCCACCGGACATGCCAATTCCACGAAGGATATGCTGTCCCGCCTGGAAACCATGGTGCTTCAGGGGTCCGAGTTCCCGATCGAGGCAATCCGGCAGCAGATCGGTTCGGCCATTGATATCATCATTCATCTGGGACGACTTTCGGATAAGAGCCGCCGGACTCTGCATATTGATGAGCTGGTGGGCTATCAGAACGGAGAATATGTCCTCAACCCGATCTACCAGTTTGAGCGGGAGCCGGAGCTGAGAAACGGCAAAATCGTGGGGGGACTGGTACGCACGCAGAATCCGATGGTGAACATGCATAAGTTTGAAATGGCTGGCATTCAGCCGGTGGGATTGTGAGGCGTCTATGGCGAGAAAAGAAAAAAAGAAGAGTAAATCCAGGGAACAGCAGATTCCGACAAAGCATCTGGAGACCGCCCAGGTGGACTACGCTGTCTACGTGATGACCAAGGGAGAGAAAATATTCTACGGGGCAATTGCTGCCGTTGTGTTGTTTACAGTTGGCTATATTTTTTACCAGAATCTGATCATTTCCGCAATTTTTGCCCTGTTTTGCCTTAAGTTTCCGGCCATTCAATCCAGGGCGATCATCCGGAGGCGACAGAAGGAATTGAGCCTGCAGTTCAAGGATATGCTCTACAGCCTGTCTTCGGCGGTCAATGCGGGTGCTTCCGTGGAGACGGGAATCACGATGGCCCGGGATGACATGCTGAAGCAATACGTGAATCCGAAAACCATCATTATCGAAGAACTGAACCTGATGGTTTCCCGGCTCAGCTTCGGACTTAACATTGAGGAGGTCTTTGCCGATTTCGCGAAGCGAAGCCACAATGAGGACGTGCTGACCTTTTCCAACATCTTTGAAATCTCCAAGCGTCAGGGCGGAAACATTATGCAGATCATACGGCAGACCACCAATGTGATTTCCGAAAAGATCGAAACCAAATCTGAGATTGAAACGGCGCTGTCCGGTCGGCAGATGGAGCAGAAGGTAATGACGGCCATGCCGATTTTGATGGTCTTTTTCATGACAAAGACAACCGACGGTTTCATGGATCCGATTTTCAATACGATCGGCGGACGGATCATTGCAACCCTGGGCCTGCTGATGATCGGCGCCGGCTACTTATGGTCGCAGAAGATCACCAATATCGAGGTATAAGCACTATGGAAAAGATTTCAATCTTCGGCGCGACATATCTGCTCCTGACCTTTGCGGCAACCCTTGTGTTGTATGTCATGGCCGGAAAGAAATATCAGGCGATGGTGGAGCCGCTGGACAAAAAGGATTTTGGCCTTCGGGATTTTTTCCCTATCGGCTTTCAGGCCATGGAAATGATACGGTATTCCTATAATTCCAGCTTTGACCGTAAGCTGCTGCGGGAGGTGCGGGAATTGTACAACCCGGATTATGCGGATTACTATTTGCGGGTTTACTGGGCAGGCGCGGCAAGCTATTTGTTTGTGGGCCTGAGCATTTCCGGGCTTTTGAATCTCGGCATGGGACTCACCGGACTGCTCTTTGGACTGAGCCTGACCGCTGTGATGATTTATGCCTGGTTCAACGAGCTGCAAAACAAAATTGAAGCGCGGCACAACAAGGTATTGATCGATATGCCGGATTTTACCAATAAGATTCTGATTCTGTCCGGCGCCGGTATGACCCTGCGGGCGGCCCTTATCAAGATTTCGGATGAAATGTCTCTGGATACGCCGCTGTATCAGTCCCTGGCCACCAGCGTGCAGATGATGAAAAACGGAGAAACAGATGAGAAAGCGCTGGAGTATATGACGGTGCAGTGCAATACACCGCAGATGCGGCGGTTTTCTTCTGTGGTGCTGCAGAATATGAAACGCGGCGGAACGGATGTCATCACAGCCCTTCGGGACATCGGTGCGGAGCAGTGGGCAGAGCGGAAGGCCGTTGCACTGAAGGTTTCCGCCGAGGCAGATACCAAGCTGCTGTTTCCGATGCTGTTGATGCTGCTGGCCGTTGTGCTGATGACGATTGCACCGGCAGTCATGGGCATGCAGATCTAGCTATGGTTCATCCAGGAATGGTCCTGATGAATATAAAAATTTTGGAGGTAAAGGTATGAAGAGTATTTATGAATTCTGGAACGAAGAGGAAGGCATGGGAACCGTAGAGATGGTTCTGATCATTGCAGCACTGGTGGCGGTGGCGCTTCTTTTTAGAAAAGCGATCATTGAATTTATTACCACTGCATTGGGCAATGTCTTCGGCTCTGCAACAACGGATGGCACCAAGGTGAGTTGATTGCAGATTGGATGGAAATGGGGAAACACAGCTTTGAAACGTTTACATCAAAAAAAAGAAAAGGGTATGTTCACGGTTGAGGCTGTGTTTGTCATCCCCGTCATGTTGCTGATCGTTTTTGCCATCATTTATCTGAGTGTTGTGCACTATCAGAATGTGGTGGCGGTGGCTGAGGCAACGAGAAGCGCCAATCGTGTGGCTTCTTACTGGAGCTACATCGGCGGTGACAATCCTGCTGCACTGCAAACCGGTGAGCATGCACCGAGCGGGAAGGATCTGATCACCAAAAAGATGTATACGGATCGCTCTCCCTATCGCTTCATCATTGAAACCGGTTCGGCCTATGTCAGTGACTTCCCGGGATTGGGCGCCCGGCGTAAGAACGGACAGGCGTATGCCGATGCCAGAATGGCAGGTCTAAAGTTCAATCCCTACAGCGATGGTGCGCAGCGAGCCGACCTGAGCACGCAGGTGGGATTTTTGTCGAGCTACGTCACGGTGACGGTGAAAAAGCATTATCTAAATCCATTGGGATCGCTATTGCAGGCGTTGGGAGTTGACGATGCCGCAAGCTATGAGAGCAAGGCGGAGGCCTTGATCACCAGTCCGAGCGAGTTCATTCGTAATATTGATCTTATTTTTGAAGTCGGGTATTTCGTTCTGGGCAGTTGAGTGGTTCGGGACAGGCAGGGGAAGCTATGAAGCGTTTTTTTCAGAAATCCAAGGGTGCCATATCGGTATTTATGGCCATCATTTACATGTGGGTGTTTATTCTGGAGGCCCTGTTGGTGGATGGCGGCCGTCTGCGTCTGGCAGAAGCTGAGGCGGAAGAGGCGCAGCAGCTGGCGAATGAATCCGCAATGACACTTTTTAATGATGGCCTGCATCAATATTACGATTTGTTCGGAGAAACGAAATACACCACGGATCAAATGAAGGATATCGTAAAGGACCTCATGACTACCCAGCTGGGGGCGTCCTCCGGGAGCAGTGCCCTCGGGAAGGAAGAGAAAAACTCTGCGGTTTCGATATTGCAGGGAAGTGATTACTTTGATCCGTTCCATTTTGAACTCACCATCAACGAGGCGGGAAATATCGGGACGCTGGCGGACGGAGACATTTTCAAAAGTCAGATCAGTGACTCCATGAAATACAAGGGTGTGATTTATCTGGCGGAGAATTTCCTGGATATTCTGGGACAGACAGGCGCCATGAAGGATATGAACGACGCCGTTCAGAATGCCACCAATACCATCAAACCCGTTTATACGGCATATGGTACCTACAGAGAGCATGCGCAGACCGTGCAGGAGCACATTGACAGCTTCTGTGAGCATCCGGCGGATGAGGCGCATGGAAATGATCTGAATCCGTATGCACAGGAAATTGAAGACAAGATTGCGCTTCTGATGGCAGGGGGATTCCAATCCATTCAGTCTATCACGGCCAGTATCATAGATTACCGTATCCGGATCTATGAGCTGGAAAATCCGGAGCAGGCGGAAGGCGCGGAAGAGACAGATGCGGACAGTGATGACGCTGCGGATACGACAGCATTGTACAATGCTATCAAGGCGCTGCAGAAGGAGAAGGACAGGATCGCGGAGGATACGATTTCCGACATCGAGACACAGATTGACGAATATGTTTCGACACTGCGGAAAATCGAAACGAACATAGGAAGTGAGGATTCTTCGGGACTTTTGAAAGAATTGAAGGATCTGGAGGATGAGGCGGAGTCTCTCCGGAGTGAGAAGATTGCATCGGCATCCGGCAGTCTGCGTTCGTCCAAGGGATCCGTCAGCAGCGATTATGCAACGGAGATAGATGAAACCTACGATGGCTTCAATTCCAATCTCAGCAAGCTGAGCACAGAGCATATTAACCCCAGTGTGGACAACAATCGTAAGTATCGGGAGGCGCTCAACGAGATCAGGAATGCCAGTCCTTCCGTTGATGATGTAGAGGCGTATCTGAAAAACGAATATCTGGCGGCCTGCAAACAGACCGTAAACAAATTCCGGAAGGATTCCTCCGGATACGAGGAAATCGCTGATTTGCTGGATGATGAAGACGGAGACAGCGATGCAGAGACGAAACGAAAATATGAAAATGCCGATGAATACGAGATCCGGGAGAACAAATATGTCATAAAGCTGCAGCGCAGCGAGGGATATTCCGTCGGAAAGGTTCTTTATCAGAGCGGCAACAAGGTGGATCAGTATAACAAGATTGTCAAGAACAAGACCAATCAGATGCGGTCCGGCTTCACGAAGATCACGAGCTCGTTGTCTTATGATGAATCCATAGCAGAGAATGCCGGTAAAGACTTTGATCCCAATTCCGGCTCCAGTGATCTGGCCGCCGCGGACAGTACCGGAACCGCTTCCGCACTGGAAAATCTGGGTGCTGCTGACCAGGGGGCGCTGACGGCAGCGTTGAACGGTCACAAGCTGGGGAGCATCAGCGGGCATTCGGTGGAGTACTGTGAGACAGATAAGTATGGCGTTACGCAGTCCAAAAATGCAGAGGACAGTGTCTCGGCACGAAATGACATGATGGATTCCATGACCAATGCCATTGGCGATGCCCTGAAGGGCGGCGCGGACAGTTTATATGAGTGTGCCTACATTATGTCCTATTTCCGCGATTTTGTGCATACGGGACGTATGACTAAGGAGCATCTCAATGATGATAAGTACGATACGGTCATCAACACCAAATTCATCCGTGATGACAGCAAGGTTTCCTATCTGACGGACGAGGAATTCAAAAAGCTGGAGGTCAGCTGTGCCGAAGCCGAGTATGTACTTTACGGAATGAGTGATACCAAAAACGATGTCGCAGCAGCCTATGCGGAGATATTCGCCATGCGGCTGCTCACCGACTATGTATCGGTCTGGCTCACTGCGGAATTGCGGCAGAGCGTGCTGGATGCCGCAGCCCTGGCAGGGCCCTTTGCACCGCTGGTCATAGCGGCCATGCCTCTCGTCTATGCGACGCCGCGGGCACTGGCGGATATGACCGTGATCATGAATGCGAAGAAATGTCCGCTCCTTTTTCATAAGACAGAAGACTGGCTGAAGATGGAGTGGTCGAGCAAGGATAACAAAAATAAAAATGCGCTGATCGGATACGGAGATTATCTCCTGATGTTCCTGCTTGTGGATTTCGGAGATTCGAAAACCGGTAGAATGCAGGATGTCATTGAAACCAATATGAAGAAGGTGGATTCCGGATTTTCCCTGGATAAAGCCATGGTGAATCTGTATGTCGATTCGGAATGCTCCATCAACTACCTGTTTATGTCGCAAAGCTTCATTCCGCAAAAGTGGCGCAGGGATTCCCGGCATAAGTTCAGAATCAGTACGAATTTTTCATATTAACGGCAGTGTGTAGGAGAGACAGGATATGTTTTGTTTCGATAGGAGCACGAAAAAATCAAATAAAGCCAGGGGATCCCTGACGGTAGAAGCTACGCTGATCCTGCCCTTCGTGTTCATTTCCTGGCTCACGATCATCAATTTTCTGAATGTTTATTTTGTGCATACCTGTATCCAGCAGGCGCTCAACAATACGGCGAAGCGCCTGTCGGAATATGCGTACATCGGGGAACGCGTCACCATGAGTGACGGCAGCAGTGTTGCGAGCCATATGTCGGAGCTGTATTCCCTGGATGAGGATACAGAGAATAAGGCAAATCATCTGGTGGATGATGCCGGTAAGATTGTGGATAACGGGAAGAAGCTGAAGGACAATACGACCTCCATGTGGCATACTGTTCAGGATGTCAAGGGCAATTTGAAGGACACCACGGATCTGGCCTTTGACGGCATGATGGGGAATGATGCCTCGGGACTGTCTGCCGGAATTGACAAGATCACCGCCAACGGGCAGGAGCTGATCACGAATCTGCAGAAGCTGGATCTCAGTCATATCCAGAGCAATATCATCCAACCGGCGAAGGAATTCAAGAATGCGATTAAGGATGCTTATACGACGGTCAAATCCATTACGGGAGACAACCTGAAGGATTATTTCGTCAGGGAGCTGACCAACACCGGCTCCGGTCTTCTGGTGGGTACCTTTGTCAACATGTACATCAAGGATCTGAATGTGCAGACCATGAAGAATGTATCGACATTGAACTACTCCCAGTCGCGCTTTTTCTATGGCGACACGAATTCGACCTTTGCGCTGGTGGTCACGTACCGGTACAACAATCCGTTTAACATCAAGTTCTTTGATGACATCAAAATGAAGCAGGTGGCCACAATGAATATGTGGATCGGTGACATGGATACAGATCTGAGAAAGCTGTATGCAAAGCGTTAAAACGGGAGCGGTATGGGAGAGATAGTAAAAGCAGGTTTGACAACAGGGATTTTTTTTCTGATGGGGGCGTATTTCATCGCCGGAAGCTTTGCGGGTTTTAAGACGGCAGCCAATATCCGGCAGCAGGCGCATTTTTCCCGAAACGCCCTGATTCTTTTTCTGAGCTTTGTCACGATGGGCATTTATGACTTCTGGATCTATGGCTTTTCGCTGGATTTCCTGTTCATTCTGGCGTTGGAGACTTATTTGATTTCCATTTTGCCGGAGGATATAAAGGAACATCGTATTTCGAATGTGACGACTGCGGTATTTGCCATCCTGTTTCTTCTTCTTCGCGCCTTGACCTTTGATGCTTTTGAGGTCATTGATGCGGTCGGCGGATGTGTTTTGGGACTGGCAAGCATAGGGATTCCCTATCTCATCAACAAGAATATGATCGGACTGGGAGATGTTATGGCGGTGGCATGCTGCGGCATCATCTTTGGCATGGTCGGCATTGTACAATTTCTGATTCGTGCCTTTGCCTTTATTGTTGTTTTCAGCATTATTCAGCTGATCCGCAGACGAGTCGGATTGAAATCGGAGATGCCGTTTGCACCGTTTTTATTTCTGGCGGCACTGTTTTGAAAGCATTGCCGCATGGAAACATCGTGACATGAATTTTGTGATGAATCAAAGGGGAAAGAGCAATGAACACTGCAGGATTAGACATTAAGATTCAAAATGAAGGGATACAGAGCTATCTGCTCATCGGGCTTCCGCAGGATGCGGAAATGATTCCGTACTGTATGAATATGCTGGAGAAAACCAGGGTTCCCGGACTGCTGCCCCTGAGCTACCAGTTTCTCAACGGAGAGGCGCGTCTTCGCTATGCGGTGAGCGGCAAGCTTTCACTGCGGGATTTTCTGCGGACCGGCAATGTGGACAAACGGGTGGGCATGCTGCTGCTTCGCAACCTGACCTTTGCGCTGCGTTCCCTGAATGCCTACTTTATTGGGACAGAAAAGCTGCTGCTGGATCCGCAATACCTGTATATCGGCGACGGCATTCAGGTGTTTTTGCCGTGCATTCCGACGAACCGGAATGTGTCAGACAATGTGCAGGAGGATCTGAAGAAGTTCTATCAGGATATTCTGAGTAAGTACCTGGGGGCCGGAAACAGTCATTACAATGACATGTTCATGTGGATTTACAATCAGGATAACTTTGATCTCACGACCTACGAGGGAAAATTCCTAAAGACGACGGAGACGGCAGCTTCCGTACCTTCCGCGGAGAAATCCGTGGTCCCTGCCATGCAGCATGCGGAAATGTCGGCTGCGTCCATGGAAGCGAGAGGACAGGCATCGTCGATGCCGGGCAGACAGCCGGAACCGGTTCCTGTGCAGAGTCGGATTCCGATACCGGCAGCAGTGCAGGCAAAAGCGGAAGAGAAGAAGCCGGTGAATGTCGGCCTGATGCAGACAGCGGACGGCAAGAGGCTGAACATTCCGGGAATGGGAACAGCGGCGCCGGTACCGGAAGCACCAAAACCTCAGCCGGAAAAACCGAAGAAAAAGGCATTTGGCTTTTTTGAAAAAAAGAAGGCCAAAAGTGAAGAGGCTGCGGTGCAGCCCTATGTGGTTTATCATGGCCGGCAGTTCTTTCTGACGAAATTTCCCTATACGATGGGACGGGGCGGCGCTGAAGGACAGGTGGACCTCGGTATCCAGGATAATCCGCGGGTATCCCATCAGCATGCGGTGCTGTCCTATGCACAGGGCAAATATTATCTGAGCGACAACCATTCAAAAAACGGAACTTTTTTGAATGGACAGCGCGTTATGCCGGGAACGCAGCATGAGCTGCGGGATGGCGATGAGATAAAGCTGTTTGATGAGATTGTTCGTTTTTACCTGACATAACTATGAAATATACGATTGACGCAATTACAGATACGGGAAACAAACGAACATCGAATCAGGACGGCCTTTGGTGGCGGACAGAAATCCTTGATGGACTGCCGACAGCATTGCTTCTGGTGGCGGATGGTATGGGCGGACTTTCCATGGGAGAGGAGGCCAGTGCTGCAGCGGTGCGCGGGATGGCTGCCTGGTGGCAGCGGCGCATGCTGCAGGAGAGGGCGTTCTTATGGGAAAATGTGTCGCAGGAAATCGATCAG
The DNA here is from genome assembly GCA_963659875.1 of Parolsenella sp. Lineage (GTDB taxonomy): Bacteria > Bacillota > Clostridia > Lachnospirales > Lachnospiraceae > Oribacterium. The sequence goes on along the minus strand of CAVKVA010000004.1, from coordinate 83,659 downwards.
GTGATTTACGGCATCCATCGCGAAATCTTTTTCATGGGGCAGTCGACCGGCGAAAAGGCCGGTACCACCTTAACGCTGCTGATGCTGCGGGGGGACCGGGGACTGGTTAAGCAGATCGGCGACAGCCGGGCGTATCGTATCCGCTATGGACAGCTGCTGCAGCTGACAGAAGATCAGACCTATGAAAATTATCTGATTCGCAGCGGACAGCTGGATCCGCAGCAGGCCGATCCGCTGAAAAATCAGGCACTGGTCAATGCACTGGGGGTGTCAGAGGAACTGGAGATCTGTACCCTGTCCCTGGAAATTGATCCGGGCGATCGGTACTTACTGGCTACGGATGGCTTTTATCATGGCTTACCGGGACTTTTGGAAAGTTATGACTGGACCGTGCGGGAGAAAACATCCGGTCAGGAGCTGCTGTTCTTCCGTCGGCAGATTCTGAATGGATCGGCAAGAGACAATCTGACGGCAATATTGGTGGATGTGACAGAGAGATGATAGAAATGCTGCTGCTCTTTTTTGCAGCCGGTGCTGCATATACAGATTACAAACAGAGAAAAATCCCCAATGCATGGATTCTGGCAGGTGTAATGTCCGGTCTCCTTTCTCATTTTCTTAGGGGAGGCGCGACAGCATTGGGTGCGGCCTTTCTTGGCGGTGTCCTTGGGCTTGTGCCGGGGTATGTACTGTGGCTGTTGCATGTGTTTAAGGCAGGGGATGGGAAGCTGCTCTGGATGATCGGCACGATTCTCGGTTATGCTGCCATGTGGCCATACCTTGCCGCGGCGCTGCTGTTCAGCGGCGCGGCGGCCCTTGTGCTTATGATCCGGCAGGGGATTTTTGTGCGGCGTATGCGGCGTGTGGGACTGTATCTGCGGGGGATGCTGCTGAACAGAAGGTTTCAGGCTTATTTGCCGGAGGAGAATGACAGGGGCCGCATGCCCTTTGCGGTGACTGCATTTCTGGGAATGGCGCTGTATATGATCGTTGGAAACTTTGGATAAGAGGAAATGGCAGGAGGAAAACGAAGATGAAGTTCTGTCCGATATGCGGAAGCAAAATGAATGATGAAATGTCTGTGTGTCCGAATTGCGGGGCATCGGGTCATGCGGGGAGCGCACCGGCACCGCAGGCAAAGGCGGAACAGCAGTATGATGCGGCGTATGCGAACAATGCCCGGACGGGAGCCGCGAATGCAGACGGCTATGGGGATTGGAACAGCGGCACCATTTTCATTGATCCGACAGCGTCTGCCGGGCGGCCTGTGCCGGAGCAGGTGCAAAATGCGGGGGAATATGCACAAGTTTCCGGAAATCATGGGATGTCGGAGCAGGATGCGTGGAATGACGGCACCGTTTTTGCAGAGCAGGCAGCTCCTGTCGTTTATCCGGTGCACAATGTACAACAGCTTGCCAACCGGGAAGCTGTGCAGACATCGGCTATGCCCATGCAGGCGGCCGTCAATCCGTATCAGGAAAAAAGAATACAGACCCCCTATACGCCACCGGTGCCAAAAGCGGAAAAACAGAAAAAAGGGAAGGCGACGAAGCAGAAGGCAAAGATGGACGGCGGCGCGCTGCGGGATACTGTGATCAGGATTGTTGCATTGGTGGTCGTGGTGGCTTGTATCGTGCTTGGTGTCATTACAGGTGGGTTTTAAGATGATGGATCAAATGACGAATATTTTTCTGAATGGCGGCTATGCTCTGATGGGCATAGCTGTTCTTGGTATGGTGATAGCGGTGCTTTTCTTTTTTCTTGTCGGAAAGCATCTGAAAAAGAAGCTGAAGGATGACTACGGCGAGCCGTGGAAATATAATTTGTAGAAGGAAAACACATGGGACAGTTGATTGCGGGCACATATGAAATATTTCGGGAAATCGGCGCAGGCGGTGCGGGAATTGTGTACCTGGGACAGCATGTCCGCCTGGACAAGCTGGTGGTTCTGAAGGCGGACAAGCGCACTCTGAAGGTGGGGGCGGAGACTCTTCGCCGGGAAGTGGAAATGCTCAAAAATCTGAGCAACACTTATATCCCGCAGGTCTATGATTTTGTGCAGGAAGACAGCATCGTATACACCGTCATGGATTACATAGAAGGAGAGAGTCTGGACAAGATTCTGAAGCGGGGAGAAAGACCGGCGCAGGCACTGGTGGTGAAGTGGGCCTGTCAACTTCTGGATGCCTTGAACTACCTTCATACACGTCCGCCCTACGGCATTCTGCACGGAGACATCAAGCCGGCAAATATCATGCTGAAGCCGGACGGGAATATTTGCTTGATTGATTTCAACATTGCCCTGGCACTGGGAGAAAACGGTGCCGTGCAGGTTGGCTACAGCCGGGGCTATGCTTCACCGGAGCATTATGGCGTAAGCTTCGCCGAGAATACGGCTTCTGGTCAGGAAAGTGCAACAGAAACAGATATCGAGGATACATTGACGGCAGAGATTGTGTCGCATACGTCTTCGCAAATTTCGCAGTCTGTTACAGGCAATGCCGGTGGCGGGAGAAGGGCGGCCGACAGGGACAGCTCGCGTAGCCGACGGGGACAGCGGGTCATGCTGGATGTACGTTCCGATATCTACAGTGTCGGCGCAACCCTGTATCACCTGTTTTCCGGTATGCGTCCGGCCGTAGAAGCGCCGGAGGTCATGGCTCTGGGGGTGGATAGGGTCAGTTCGCAGATTTCCAAGATCCTGCAGCGGGCCATGATGCCGGATCCGGGAGCCCGTTACCAAAGCGCCGCAGAGATGCTGCAGGCATTTCAGTCGCTGTATCGGACGGATCCCAGGGTGCGTCGCTACAAACGGCAAAGGACAGCTGCCTTCGCTTTACTGGCGGGATTGTTTCTGACGGGCGGCGGCATGCTGTATGTGGGGCAGCAGAGGCAGCAGCAGCGTCAGTCTGCCCTGAAGCTGGCGGAATATGCCAATCGGGCATTGGCGGAGGGAGATGTACAGAAAGCCATGGACAATGCTCTGGCGGCAATTCCTTCCGGGCATTCCCTGTTGGAGGCGCCGGTGACCGGAGAGGCGCAGACGGCATTGACATCGGCGTTGGGGGTCTATGATCTCGCGGATTCCTTCCATGATCTGGCGAAGCTGGCGCTTCCGTCGGTTCCGTTCCAGGTGCTTTCATCTCCGGAGGGTACGCGTTTTGCGGTGACCTATGCCTATGAAGCGGCCATTTATGACACAGAGACGCAGATGCTTTTGGCAAAGCTGCCGCTGGCGCAGTCAGCGATTTCGGATCTGTTGTTTGTGGATGAAGAAACGGTCATATATGCCGGAGAACAGGGCGTGACGGCGTATGACCTTGCGGACGGAAAGGCATGTTGGAGCGGGCAATCGGCGACAACACTCAGTCTTTCCGGCGATGGTCGCCGTGTGGCTGCGGTCAATGGAGAGGATGAAAATTTTACGGTTTATGATGCGGATGACGGCAGTGTGGTTTTTCAGGGACAGTTTCCGGGACTGCATCAACGCATGCCGGCAAACGCCATTCTCACATATGTCAGGGATGACATATTTGCGCTCAATGAAGATGGCTCCCAACTGGCAGTGAGCTTCAGTAACGGCGCTGTGTATATTCTGAATCTGCAGGACCGGGATCAGGATGCGATTTTGCTGGAGGAATCTGCATATGATCATTTCGAGGGCGGCTTTGCCGGGAAGTATCTGGTGTTGGGGGCGTACAACGCCGCAGCGTCTGCATCGTATCTTTCTATTGTGGATATGACAGAAATGGCAGAGGTGTTTTCCCAAGCGTATGATCAAAGGATTTCTGTAAAGACGGACAAAGACAGAATTTATATTGCGGTCGGGAATGTACTGGAGATGCTGGATCCCGGTACGGCAGCAGAGCAGGAGCTTGCGTATCTGCAGGATGCGGAGATCCGCAGTTTTTCGGTGGGAAAGGACTATACCATCGTAGCTGCTTCGGACAAGACGGTGCGCTTTTTTGACCGCACCGGATGTCTGGTGAAATCCATACCGGAGGAGATGGATTTCGTGACGATGGCAGGCGACTGCGGCGTGATCGGCAACAGGGATGCGGATGCGCTCCGCATAGTGAAATGGCAGACACATGAGGCGGCGGAAGCATTTGCCTATGATGCTGCCTATGCGCACGCAGAGGCCAGAGTTTCGCCGGATCTGCAATCCATCATGCTCTTCAGTGTGGACGGACTGCGCGTTTACCGGGACGGCAGCTTGCTTGCGGAGGCATCTTTCCCGGATCCGGCGCAGATTTATGACCAGCAGTTCCGCAGGGAAGAAGATGGCTGTTATCTGGAGGTCATCTGGTATGACGGCATGCATCGCTGCTATCGCATGGAGGACGGTCAGCTGTTTAAGGAGGAGCAGCAGACGGCACCGGACAAGGACTTGTATGAGGAATTCACTACATCGTCGTATCGCTTTGCATCCGAACTTGGCAAGGCGCCGCTTGTCTACAAAAAAGATACGGATGAACTGCTTATGCGTTTGGAGGAGGATGCGTATCTTAGCTATGTGACGGAAATGGGAGAGTATATTGTTGTGCAGTACGTCCGCATGTCCGAGGATGGCAAGCGGGACAAGACCGCGATACTGCTGGACCAGCAGCTGCAGAAGATTGCCGTGCTGCCGGACCTTTGCGATGTATACAATGATACGCTGTATTTTGACTATGCCAACGGTCATGTTAAGCAGAGCAGGATTTACAGTCTGAAGGAATTGCTTTCACTGGCTTCCTGATATTCGGAAAAAATTTTCAGTACTCGTTGAAATATCGGAAATGATTTATTAAAATACAATTATACAGCACCACCAGAAAAATCCTTAAAATGAAGAGCCGAGCTTGCTCGGCGAAGCATTTTGGATTTTTCTGGTGGCGGACAGGGCGCGTAGCGCCCCTGGACCGCCATATCACGCATCGCGTAGCGATGTAGTGATATGATGGCTCTATAATTAGATTTAGAACAGGAGGTATTATATGAAAGCGAATTACATTACCATTTCAAGAGAGTACGGAAGCGGCGGAAGAGATATCGGAAAGCTGGTGGCAGAGAAGCTGGGCATTCCCTTCTACGATAAGGAAATCATCGAGGAGACCGCATACAAGACCGGCTTTGCTGAGGAATATGTGAAGAAGCAGGGCGAGTATGCCTCTGCCCGGAACTGGTTTGAATTTTCCTTCTCCGTGCGGAACAACATGTCCGGTATGAGCCCGGAGGACTATCTCTGGAGCAAGCAGCGCGAGGTGATTCTGGAGCTGGTGGAGAAGGGCCCCTGCGTGATCGTGGGACGCTGCGCGGACTACATTCTGCGGGAGCGGAAGGATGTGCTGAACGTCTTCATCCATGCGGATCTTGAGAAGCGGAGACAGCGGATCACGGAGATTTACAAGGAAGCCGAGAAGACAGACCGGATGCTCCACGACATGGACAAGAAGAGAGCCTTCAACTATAAGTACTACACGGAGCAGCACTGGGGCAAGTCTCAGAACTATGATCTGACCTTGAATGCCGGCGTGCTGGGCATCGAGCAGACGGCAGACATCATCGTCGACATTTCCAAGCGGGATCTCAAGAAGTAAGACACAGAAGGGGTAGAGCATGAAGGGGCTTTATAGGAAAATGTCGGCGCTTCTGCTGAGCCTGGGCCTGGCCATCGAGCCGGGCCTGGCCGCTCTGCCGGGATACACCGGAATGCAGAGTTATGCCGCGGAGACAGAAAGAGCCAGTGCTTCCGATCTGAAGCGCAGCCAAGACAAGGCGGATACGGAAACAAGGACGAAAACGCGGAACAGCAAGAACTATTTCGGTGCGGCGGCCCTCATGAAGGCCAGCGCCTCCAACCTGTCTCTTGGAGAAAACAGCATTTCCCTGGCAGCGGAGACGGAAAATACGCTGGAAAGCAGCGAGAAAGTGACACAGGGCCGGGCATTGATCATCGCCCAGACCGGAGACGAGTCTCTGAAGGACGGTCCCAAAGAGGATGCGGAAGCCCTCATGCAGACCCTGCTGGGCACAGAGCAGTTTTCAGACAAAGATAGCATCACCATCCTGGAGGTGCCCCAGTCGGCAGAGGACGACAGCTATCGCCAGGCCGTCTGGAACTGGATCGACACCGCTGCGGAAGAAGGCAGTGAACTGAATCTCATTGCCTACACCGGCCATGGCGACTATCACAGCGACGGCAATTCCGAGCTGAGCCTCGGAAAGAACAACAACATCAGTGCCCAGGAGCTGAAGCAGCATGTGAGCAAGCTCTCCGGCAAGGTGATTCTGGCCATTGACTGCTGCTATTCCGGCGGCATGATCATGCCCACTTCCCTGGATGATGAAATGGACGCGTCGGTTTCTGCTTCTGATGAAACGGCACTGCAGGACATGGCAGATCGGGAAATGAAGAACTTTGTCAGTGACTTCCGGAAAGCGAAGGCGGCTTCTGCTTCTGATGAGGATAATGCAGGCGATGCGGATACCCTGACCGCATCCGCAGGCAGCAGTGCGCTTCAGTACTATATCTATGCGGCGGCCTCTGCCTATGAGACCAGCATACAGGGAAAGTACGGCGGACAGCTGTTGGTGGCACTGGGCCATGCCCTGGGCTACGACCGGAATGACGCGGACTATCATGTTTTTGCTGCGGATACAGAGGGCGATGCGCGTGCGGTGACGGCGGCAGAGCTTGCGGCGTATGTGAAGAACAGCTGCACTGTTGCGACACCCACGGTATATCCGAGCAGCGGAGAGGATGTCCTGTTCAGCTATGCAGATGGCGATTCACCTGAATTCTATGTGCGTTCGGCGGCAACACAGAATGTGCAGCTGAACGATGACAACAGTATCACCGTAAGGGTCAAGGTGAAGAACCTGAGTGACGAGGAGATAACGCTGAATGCCATGGCCGGTACCTGTCTCTTCACCGAGTTGGACATGCCGGGCGATTATGCCGCTGTCATGGAGAATATCGAGTCCAAGTACGCGGATGCCATTATGCAGGCAGACAGTACCGTTTCTATTCCGGCAGAAGAAACGAAAACCATCTCATTTACATTCACGGCGCATTTGGAAGATGCAGGCATCCGTGACGGCGGCCGTTTCCTGGTGCGGCTCTGGGACGAAGACAATCCCGTGAACTACGGCATCACGGATTTCTATGTCGGCGCAAATGGAAAGGATGCAGAAGCACCGGATCAATCCGCTCTGGCACTCCGGAAGCCGGCGGCGGTATACAGTGCAGAGGATGCCACAGAGGTGTCTGCTATGGTACCCATCAATGTGCAGTTTGACACGGAGCCCACAGAAAAGGAGGGCTATGCCGCTTGCACGCTGACGGCCAGATACTATGACCTCGGAGAGAGCAGCGGGGCAGATGCAGAGAAGGCTCTCAAGGGCTATCAGGTGGACACTGCAGGACAGATTTCGGCAGATGATAATGTTGTGATCGATGACAAGAGCGGCTGGCAAACGATCTATCAGGACGTTCGCCCCGTCTACACCCGCACCGACATTTACGCAAAAACGCAGAACGGCAGCACCTACAATTCTGTCTGGGATGTGACAGATCTCACAGATGGCCACTACTATGCTCTGCAGCTGATCTGCACCTACAGCAACGGCACGAGCAAGAAGCTTGCAACTTTCATCAAGAAAGTCGATAAGGCCACGGCGGACAAGGCGGAAAATGTCATCAGCGAGGTCAACATTGCTTCCCGCTACTTTGCAGAAAATTACAACGGTATCCGGCTGGGCGAGAACTGGAACAGCAATACCGTTGCCACGGTCAGTGAGAACTATACGGAGTATCTCAACAGCCAGAGCTTCACCTGCAGAACCGTGGGTGAAGGGAACGAGAAGCAGAATGTGCCCTATCTCCATGCCAGCGTGGAGGGGCCGAAAGGCGGCTCCGGCTGGTATGAGCTGGACGAGGATGGCGAATTCGACGGCACGACCGAGCTGGCGAAGGATGCTGTCTTCGAAGCCGGTAAGAGTTATGTGAGTCGGATTCATCTCACCATTGATGAGACGGCCAATGCGCGCTTTGCCGACAGTGTGGTGTTCACCGTGGCGGGACATGCCCTTTATGATGACGGCACCAATGCCTCTTCGGTTCTGGCAACCGAGGACAGTAAGGAAGCGGTCATCTATGTCCGGCACGACAACATTGGCGTAGAAGACAGTAAGCTCAAGGTATACCGGGCGGGCACCAAAGATGTGCTGGCTGACGGTGCAAGCCTCAATGTGGGCGATCAGCTGGACATTTCCTGCGCGGATGACTACGACTATAGCGTGGACAGCTGTCTCTGGGAAATCAAGGGCGACTTTGGCAATGTCAAGCGTTATGAGGTATTGGCCACGGACAGCAGCGCGTCCATCGTCTTGTACCATACGTTCAGCGGCAAGGTGGAGGAGCAGGACAGCTGCGGTACCTACATGTTCCTCTATTCCATCAACGATGCGGACACTTCTGTCCTGACGCAGGGCGATGCGTTTGCAATCTCCGGTGATTTCGCGGAAAAAGGAAAGAACACACTGCTTTCTGCGGCGGAAAAAGAGAATGTGGTTCTGGTGCTGGATGCACAGTATAAGGACATGGAAAATGGTGAGGTGACCGTGACGGCGACGCACAGTCTTCGACTCAGGAAGGCGGGAGTGAGCGCAACGGATTGGCCTTTGGTGGTGCCGCAGAAGGACGCAAAGCTTTCCTATCTGATTCCCTATCCGGCAGATCGGGTAAAGCAGTATCGGAATTCTGACTATGAGCAGCTGACGAAGGAGGGCGAGATCAAGGCTGCATTTGAGGTAGAGCAGAATGGTCTCCGGATCACGGCCGGTGAGAACGGCAGCTTCACGCTGTTCGGAAAGTTTCAGGGCGGTGATGACGGCGGCGTAATTGCGCCGGATGAAGAAGACGAGGATGAGCAGAACAATCAGAATAACCGGAGCGACCAGAGCAGTGGCAGCGGTCATGGCAGCCGCAACGATGGCGCTGGCAGCAGTCGGGCGGTTTCTGGCAGCTGGCTAAGCACGCAGAATCTCGCGGCAGAAGACGGGGGGCGTTATCGCTTCCGTCTGGCCAACGGCAAGGACGCCACGGGCTGGCAGCTGATTCGCTGGAACAATGCAGAGCACTGGTTCTACTTCGGTCAGGACGGCTACATGTGTACCGGCTGGATCAAGGACGGAGACAAGTGGTATTTCCTGGAGAAGGACGGCACCATGGCACTGGGCTGGCACCTGGAAAACGGCAGCTGGTACTATCTGGAGGGCAGCGGCAGCATGGTTACGGGCTGGTTCCGGGTCGGCCTCAGCTGGTACTATTTCGGTAGTGACGGAAGGATGCAGACAGGTCGGCAGTTGATCAACGGTACACAGCACAGCTTCCGGGATGACGGCAGCTGGATTTCGAATCAGGCATAAATAATGGACACCGGCGCCGGGCTTTCCCGGTGCCGGTTTTTCTGTTAGGATTGGAAACTGCGAAGTGAAAGTGCATCGTGCGGATGCCACATCGCGTGAATGCAGCGCTAGGTGCCCACGAGAGATTGGAAAGGACAAAAAATGACAGGACAGGTGAATCGAAAATCTCTGCCGGAGCGGACGGCGGATGCCATCATGCTGATGCTGAACCAGGAGAATTACGGCGTGGGCGCCAAGCTGCCCAATGAGCTGCAGCTGGCGGCGCACTTTGAAGTGAGCCGCTCCACGATCCGGCAGGCGGAGAAGCTGCTGGCAGAGCAGGGCATTCTGGAAATTGAGCGGGGCGCCGGTGTCTTTGTGTCCGGAAAGCTGGGGGCGGATCATGATCCCCTGGGCTTTTCGCTGGTCTGCGACAAAACGAAGCTGGCCCGGGATCTGCTGGAACTGCGTCTCCTGATCGAACCGAAATCCGCTGCGCTCGCGGCCCAGAACGCCCGGCCAAAGGATGTGCAGGCCCTGTACACGCTCTGTGACGAGCTGGAGGATTTGATCCGACTGGGCAAGAACTACCTGCAGAAGGACATGGAATTTCACCAGGCCATTGCCAACTGCAGCGGGAATTTCGCGATTTACCGCATGATTCCGTATATTCATCAGATGCAGCTTCTGTACCGCACCGTGGCAGAGAAGCAGCATCTCGCGGAAACCGCAGAGGAGCACCGCCGCATTGCGGATGCCATCGCCCACAAGCGCGGTGCGGATGCCGCCGATGCCATGCAGTATCACCTGACGGTGATTTACAATCGTTTGAAATAAATATTTAAGCAGACAAATTTGTCTGAAATGTTGCAGCAAATGGGACAAATGAGCCGAAAACCGGACCACCTGTGGCAGCCGACATTATCCTCCGATATACTGAAGACAACAGAAAAACAGCTGACGCTGTCGGCATAAAAGGTATAAAAGGAGTCAAAAATGGAAAGAATCGTTTTGGATACGGCAATCAAGTTCGGCGCAGGTCGTTATCGTCAGGGACTGGGCATTCTGGAGGAATGCGGCGAGGAGGTGGCTCGTTTCGGTAAGCATGCCTTCCTGGTGGCGGGACCGAGAGCCTTTGCGGCGGTGAAGGATCGTCTGCTGCCGGCGCTGGAGAAGGCCGGGGTCAGTGTGACCGTCGCGCTCTATGAGGGGCAGTGCTCCTACGAAGGCGCCAGAGAGTATGCGGATCGCTGTATCGCGGCGGGCTGTGACGAGGTTGTCGGTGTCGGCGGCGGACGGATCATGGACTTTGCCAAGGCCGTGGCGGAATATGCGGGTCTCGGCACCGTCAACATTCCCACCTCGATTTCGACATGCGCGCCCTTTACCTGCATGAGCGTCATGTATACCCCGGAGGGCGGCAAGAAGGACTGTTGGCGCTATGAGCATGAATTGGATGCGGTGCTCGTGGACATGCAGGTCATTGCCGACTGCCCCATCCGCTATACGGCAGCGGGCATTCTGGATGCCATGGCGAAACGGATCGAGATTCAGAACGGCAAGCCGGTGATGCGTCTTTCGGACAACAAGTTTGATCTCTTCAGCGCCTTCCGTATGGCGGAATATACCTATGAGGTGCTGTCCCAGTACGGCCCCCAGGCCATTGAGGACAACCGGAAGCACCAGGTCACCAAGGCGCTGGAGGATGTCACCTTTATCAATGTGGCCATCACCGGTGTGATTGCCAACATCACCAAGAGCTTCAGTCAGTCTGCCATCGGGCATTCCATGTATGACGGCATTCGCACCATCTTCACCCAGGAGGCGAAGAAGGCGCTGCACGGTGAGATCGTGGCGGTGGCACTGTTCACGCAGCTGCACTACAACCGTCTGGAGAAGGAGATCCCGTCACTGAAGGCTTTCATGAAGGGCATGGATATGCCGTTGACCCTGGAGGAGCTGGGCATCCCCGCCACCGATGAGAACCTGAAGAAGCTGGAGGACTACCTCATTGACTCGCCCTACGTGGCACCGGGAGAGGAGAGCCTGCAGATCTTGCACGCAGCGATGGAGGAGCTAAGGGCTTGATATGAATCCCAGGTGAGGATTTGTGAAAAAGTCGGCACAGAAATGCCGGCTTTTTCGAATTTCCGGCGCTGTCCTATAATTATAAATTCTAATAGCACTAGAAATCTTATGGATTTGAAGCTTTGTTCGGGAGAAAGTACAATAAAGACATCAAGAGTCTGTCGCTTCCGTTTCAGGGAGACGGGAGGAAAGGAGAGAAGATGCAGAAATACGATGTGATCATCATCGGTGCCGGGGTAGTGGGTTCTGCGGTGGCCCGGGAGCTGTCCCGCTATGCACTCAGCATCGGTGTATTGGAGAAAGCCTTGGATGTGGCAACGGGAAATTCCGGTCGGAATACGGGCATGTGCCACGCCGGATTCACCTACAAGCCGGGCAGTCTGAAGGCCGCCTGTGCCGTGGAGGGCAACCAGGAATTCGACCGGGTGGCAGAGGAGCTGTCCGTTCCCTTCCGCCGCACCGGCAAGCTGGTGGTGGGCTTTGACGACCACGACATGCAGAATATCCTGAAGTACAAGGCCATCGGTGAGCAGAACGGCGTGCAGAACATGGGCATCATCGACAAAGCGGAGATCGCCGACATTGACCCCCACGCGGGTGGAGAGTTTGCCATGTATGTGCCCTCCTCCGGCATCCTGGATCCCATGGAGTACACCATCGCGCTGGCGGAAAATGCGGCCATGAACGGCGTGCAGTTCCATTTCGGCGAGGAGGTGCAGGGCATTCGCCGGCAGAACGGGCTCTACCACATTGCCACGGGGAGAAATGTCTTCGAGACGAAGTGGGTCATCAACTGCGCCGGCGCCTTTGCCTCGGAAATTTCGGAGATGCTGGGCTATCCCAACTATCCCGTGAAGGGCTTCAAGGGCGAGTACTATGTTCTTGACAAAAAGGCCGGCAAATGCCTGAGCATTCCGGTTTACCCGGCGCCGAACGACAAGGGCGGTTTCTCCACCCATGCCACGCCCACCATTGACGGCAATGTGCTGGTGGGACCGGATTCCTACCTCACGGAGGAGTGGGAGGACTACAAGTGCACGAAAGACCATCTGGACGGTCTGTTCCGGGACGGTAGCCGTATGTTTAAGGAAATGAAGCGGGAATACTTCATCCGGAACTTTGCCGGTATCCGCTGGAAGCGCTACAATCCGGAAACCGGAGAAATTCTGGACTTCCTGCTGGAAGCAGACGAGGCAAGGCCCAACACGGTGAATCTGGTGGGCATCGAATCCCCGGGCGTGACCTGCGCCCTGCCGCTGGCGCGTCGGGCGGTGCAGCTTCTCTGTGCACGGGAGCAGCCGAAGAAGCGGGAGGATTTCCAGCCCCGTCGGCCCATGTCGATCCGCTTCTCCAAGCTGAGCCATGCGGAGCAGGCGGCCCTCGTGGCGGAAAACCCGGACTACGGCGAGGTGGTCTGCCGCTGTGAAACCGTCACCAAGGCGGAAATTCTGGAGGCAATTCACAATCCGCTGGGTGTGCATACAGTGACCGGCATCAAGAACCGCACCAGAGCCACCATGGGACGCTGCCAGGGCGGCTATTGCGAAACCAGAATCACGAAGCTTCTGGAGGAAGAGCTGGGCCTGAAGCCGGAGGATATCCGTTATTCCCGGGAAGGCTCCTGGATGTTCACCGGCAAGGTGCAGTGAGACGGGAGGCAGATATGGAGAAAAAGGAAGTAATCATCATCGGCGGCGGCCCTGCCGGACTGGCAGCGGCGGTGCGTCTCTTTGAAAAGGGCATTCGCGACATTCTGATCCTGGAGCGCGAGCATCACCTGGGCGGTATTCTGCGGCAGTGCATTCATGACGGCTTCGGCCTCACCCGTTTCGGGGAGACCCTGTCTGGCCCGGAATATGCGGACCGCTTTGTGCAGAAGGTGCAGGCACTGGAGATTCCCTATCGGACGGATACGACTGTATTGGACATCCACACAGAAGCGGACGGCAGCAAAACCGTTTATGCCGCCGGTAAGGACGGCTATCTCATGCTGTCTGCCAAGGCGGTGATCCTCAGCATGGGCTGCCGGGAGCGTACCCGGGGCGCGCTGGCCATCCCGGGAGAGCGGCCGTCCGGCGTCTATACCGCCGGGGTGGCCCAGAGTTACATCAACCTGCGGAACCGTATGCCCGGGCGGGAGGTGGTGATCCTCGGCTCCGGCGACATTGGCCTCATCATGGCGAGACGCCTCACGCTGGAGGGCGCCCATGTCCACGGTGTCTTCGAGGTGCAGCCCTATCCCAGCGGACTGGCCCGGAACATCGAGCAGTGCCTGCACGACTACAACATTCCCCTGTCCCTGAGCCATACCGTGACGGACATCAAGGGCAAGGACCGGCTGGAGGCCGTGGTGATCTCCGCGGTGGACGAGAAGATGCAGCCGATTCCGGGAACGGAGCAGGAGTATCCCTGTGATACCCTGATTCTGTCGGTGGGCCTGATTCCGGAGAATGAGCTGTCGCTGGCGGCCGGCGTAGCCCTGGATCCGGGCACCAAGGGCGCCATTGTGGATGAGCATCACGAAACGACGGTACCGGGCATTTTCGCGGCGGGAAATGTACTCCACGTTCATGACCTGGTGGATTTCGTTTCCATGGAAGCGGAGGAGATGGCCGATGCGGTGGCGGCCTATGTGCAGGGCTCCCTGGGGGAACAGAGTGCCAATGTCATCGGCTCGAAGGACGGGTCGGTGCTTCAGATCGTGCCGCAGCGCTGCAGTGGTGCGGAGGATTTCACACTCTATTTCCGGGTGCGACGGCCCATGAAAAACTGCACGCTGGAGGTATGGCAGGGTGACGTTTTGGTGGCTTCTGTGAAGAAGCCCAAGGCCTTCCCGGCGGAGATGGTGCAGCTCAAGATCAAAAAAGAAAAGCTCACGGGCAAGGGCGGATTGGAGGTAAAGGCTGTATGCTGAGAGAATATACCTGTATTATGTGTCCCCGCGGCTGTGATATCCAGGCGGAGCTTTCGGAAGACGGTGCGCTGCTGTCTGTGACGGGGAATTTCTGTCCCAAGGGAAAGACCTATGTGACTCAGGAACTGACGGCACCGATGCGGAACATCGCCACCTCTGTGCTGGTGGAGAAGGGCAGTCAGCCCCTCGTCAGCGTGCGCCTCACGAAGCCCATTTCCAAGGAGCGGATTTTTGAGGCGGTGACGGAAATCCATAAGCTGCGGCTTACGGCGCCCGTTGCGGCCGGTACCGTGTTGATTCACGGTCTTCTGGGAACGGACAGTGACGTGATCGCGACGCGGTCTGTGGAATAAGAAAAATGATTGCAATTATGGATAGAGGGCCGACGAGAGTCGGCCCTCTATTTTTTGCTTTTGTGCACTGTATACACAAAAAGGCGAATCGGAAAATACTTGAATCAAAAAACTTATAATACTATCAATTATATTCGTTTTACTGATTGGCACATTTCAACTAAAATACTGCATAGAACGAATAAGAACTTGGCATATCTGATGCTTCAGGAGAGATGCCAGAGAAATGGGGGAAAACTTTTATGAAGAAATTACTTGCAGGTGTACTTGCCGGATCCATGGCAGCCATGACATTGGCTGGCTGCGGAAGCGTACAGGTCGGAACCGGCAGCAGCCAGAAGACGGAGACACAGGCAGCAGGAGACAGCGGATCGGCAGAGGCTGTTTCGAATGAGAGCGGAAGCAGCAGCCTGAAGGGACAGAACGTCAGAGTGGTGATCGGCTCCACATCCACCTCCGGCGACTCCTACATGATCGCTGATCTGGTAACCAGATACCTTTCCAAGGAGATGGGCTTCAACGGAAAGGTAGACGCTGTCGGAAATGCAGCGGCACTGGATACCATCGCTACATCCAAGGGTGATGGCAAGACCGTGATGATGTTCCACGACATGACATACCTCAGTGTGTTGTTCGGTTCTGTGGATGAGAAGTATGCACTGGAGAACATGACTGTGGGCCCGCGTATCGGCCAGAACCCGGGCGGCTGCTTCGGTGCAGCTGCGGATGCAGAGTATTCCTCTCTTCCGGAGATCACCGAGTATCTGAAGGCAAACCCGGATGCAACCCTTTCCTTCAATGTAGAGGCCGGTGCAACATCACAGCTTTGCTTCTCCGCATACTATCTGGATGTACAGCAGAAGGAGGGCGATGAGGTTGCAAGCCGCATCAAGGCCATCGTTGGCGGCACCACAGCCGAGAAGCTGCAGCGTCTCTGGGATCGAAATGCCGATGTCATCTACGGTGACACCTCCGCTTTCGAGCAGTACACAGCAGACGGCGTAGATGCCCAGCTGAAGATGACTATGTTTGACTCCTGCGGTGAGGTAAACGGTCTGGACATCAAGTCCATGGCTGATGACGGCATTGAGTTCGACGGCGAGCCCTTCGATTTCGCAAAGGATTTCGCAATGTACTTCCCGGCAGATATGGACGCTTCCGTACTGGCAGAGTACGAGGCAGCCATGAAGAAGGTAACCGAGGATCCGGATTTCCAGGCAGATATGGCGAAACTGTATTACAACACCCTGAGTGCCGATGAGGTTTCTGTAGAGGCTTCCAAGCAGTTCATTTATGACAAGCGGGATATGTGTGCAAAGCTGATTGAGCAGGCACCGTCTCTGGATACACTGACACAGTAATCCGCATAGGAAACATAAAATCTGATGTGCCGTCTGCCTATGCAGACGGCATAGATTCGAAAAGGGGGAAAATTACATGATTAATGTCGTATACTCCACGGAACATTGGATTATGCCGCATATCATCATGGCACTTCTCGTGATTCTGGCACTGGCCATCATTGTCACAGAGGGCATGGAGAGAACAAAGAAGGGTGAGGCTTTCTTCAAGCTGCCGAAATCCTTTTTTATTGAAAAGGCAGATTATTTCAAGCTGTTCGGCACACTGGTGCTGTTTGCCGGTTACATTTTCACACTGGATAAGCTCGGTTTTACCGTGACCAGCATTATCTTCGTGTTCCTGTTCAACATCCTGTATGCCGGCACCAGCCCGAAATCCATCCTGATCAGTGTGATCATCGCCATTGTGGCTTCACTGATCATCAGTATCGCCTTCGGCGTGGTCTTCCAGATTACGCTGCCCAGCGGTGCGTTGACACTGGTGTTCCCGGACATGGGAATTACGATTTATTAAGGGAGGCGCGGTATGATATTAAATATTGTTCTGTCTGTTATCGGCGTCGTCGCCGGCATTATCTTCGGTGCCATTCCCGGTATGACGGCAACCATGGCCGTGGCAGTGTTCCTGCCCATGACCTATGCCTATGATCTGGTACCGGCGCTGTATCTCCTGCTGGGACTGTATGTAGGCGGTATCTCCGGTGGTCTGGTTCCGGCCATCCTCATCAATATTCCGGGAACGCCGTCCTCCATCACCACAACTTTCGAGGGTTATCCCATGGCGAAGCGTGGCGAGGGTGAGCGTGCATTGAAGATCGGTATCCTGTCCAGCTTCCTTGGCGGCCTCATTTCTCTGGTTTGCCTGGCACTGTTCACACCGCTTCTTTCTTCTGCAGCACTGAAGTTCAGTGCGGTAGAGAAGTTCCTGATCATCCTGTTTGCGCTGACCGTTATCGCAGCCCTGACCAATGGCCAGATGCTCCGCGGCGTATTCATCGGTCTCGTGGGTGTGCTGGTGAGTATGGCAGGCATGTTCTCCGTGAACAATATGTATCGTCTGGTGCCTTCCTTTATGGAATCCAAGATGCAGGACGGCTTCCAGCTGCTGCCGGTGCTGATCGGTCTCTTCGCTATCGCCCAGATTTTCGAGGAAGCAGAAGAGGGCATGCGCTTTAAGATTGAAAAGATCGAAGGAGAATCCGGCGGCGCCAAGTTCTCCATCAAGGATTTCAAGGGACAGGGCGTGAATGTTTTCCGTTCCGCTTTGATCGGTACATTCATGGGTGTGCTGCCGGGCGTAGGCGGATCTGCCGCTTCCATTCTGGCGTATGCACAGGCAAAGAACTTCTCCAAGCATCCCGAAGCTTTCAAGACCGGTTGTGCAGAGGGTCTGGTGGCTTCGGAGACCTCCAACAACGGTCTGACCGGCGGTGCGCTGATCCCGCTGCTTTCCCTGGGTATCCCGGGCGACTCCACCACCGCAGTGCTTATCAGTGCTTTCATGCTGCAGGGTATTCAGGTGGGTCCTCTGTTCATCACACAGAATCCGGAAACTTGGCAGCAGATCCTTCTGGCTATGCTGCTCTGCAACATTATCATGTTCATCTGTATGTTTTATCCCATTAAGTGGATCAGCAAGATCATCTACATTCCGCGTCAGCGTATGTACCCGGTAATCATCATGATCTGTATCGTGGGTGCCTATGCAGCAAAGAACGGCCGTCTTTTCGATGTATGGACCCTGCTTGCCTTCGGTATTGTGGGA
Source organism: Parolsenella sp. (assembly GCA_963659875.1). Taxonomy (GTDB): domain Bacteria; phylum Bacillota; class Clostridia; order Lachnospirales; family Lachnospiraceae; genus Oribacterium. The sequence goes on along the minus strand of CAVKVA010000004.1, from coordinate 65,785 downwards.
TACATTCTGGACAAACTGCGTTTCCCGACGGCTTGCTTCCTGATCGGATTCATTCTCGGAAAGGATCTGGAGAACTACTTTATTCAGGCCATCAGTGCTTCCAAGGGAAGCCTTCTGGTGTTCTTCCAGAGACCCATCGGTCTGTTTATCTGGGTGTTGATTGCCGCTTCCATCGCCTATGCTATCTATGATGACAGAAAGCATAAGAAAGCCGCAGCAGCCTGAGATAAAGAAAATCGGATAGCGCCAAAAGGATGTACGGCTTGTCTGTACATCCTTTTTTTCAATATTGTATAATCATCAACATAAATTATTGATTTTCGGGAGGCAAGTATGGAGGCTAAAAAGGCGGCAGAGAAGCTGCAGGGAATGTACAAGCGCTACAAGCTGAGCGTGTTTGCCATGATCGGCATTCTGATTCTGGCGGCTGCCGGTATTTTCTGGAATCGCTATGTAGGGCTTGTCGTGCTGCTTTTGGCAGTGTTGTATCAAATGTTCTACCTCAGAAAACTGCAGAAACAGTATACAAAGCAGTGCACCATCAGCAATCTGGCATGTACCTTGGAGAAAAAGCTCTCTGCGGCATCGGCAGAGGAGCGGGGCGGCGCCGACATTGACATGGAAATGGTGGAGAAGGCGGAGCTGCTGCCGGTGGATACGGGAGCAGAAAAGGCCTGCTTTTACTGGGGGCTGGCGGGAAAGCAGGGAAACTTCTCCGTGACGCTCAGTGATGCCACCTTTGCGGAGTCCTATAAGCTGACGGAAAAGGGAAAGAAGCGGACCTTCGTGAACTGCGGCTGCTGGATGCACTTCGATTTGCCCGGGGACAGCGGTATGGACCTTCGCATCTGGGACGAGGACGCGATTCCTATGCCGATACGGAAGGCATTTCTGGCTGAGCATCCGATGCTGCGGCTCCTGCCGGCGGAGGAGACACCCTTCCTGGATGAAGGGATGCATGCCTATGCAGAGGGGGATAATGCTGTCTGCCCGGGCGATGATTTTTATCGTCTGCTGAAAAAGCTGCGCGGCTATACACCGGGGAAGCTGGCCATCAGCATTCGTGGGGATGCGGCGGACGTTTTTATCCGAAACCGCTTCCTGTCGAGACCGGTGTCCATGAGCGAAGCGGTGGATGAAAACTGGCTGTCCCTAGATCCTATGCCGGAGCTTTCCTATGTTCAGGAGATGCTGCGCGCAGTTTTGTAATGTTCTATCAATTACGGAGGCTTTATGTCCAGCTTTATCAGTATGCTGAATTCCCAGCTAGTGCTTTTTGTCTACATTTTTGCCGGGGTTTATGCGAAGAAAAAAGGTATCATCACGGATAGCGTGAAGCAAAAGCTGACCAGTCTGGTGCTGAAGATCAGCCTGCCCTGCATGATCTTTAATTCCTTTAACCGGGTTCTGACGCCGGAGATTCTGAAGAAGACCGCCATGGCCTTTGTGGTGGCCGCCTGCATTGCCCTCCTGTCCTTTGTGCTGGGAAAGTTTATTTACAACATGTTCCCGGAGGAGAAGCGGAAGATCCTGGAGTATACCACCCTGGTGAACAATTCCGGCTTTCTGGGCATGCCTCTGGTGCAGGGCGTCTTCGGGGATGAGGGGCTGCTCTATGCCTCCATCTTCATTATCCCCAACCGGATCATGATGTGGACCGCGGGGCTTTCCATCTTCACGAAGTCGGATTTTAAGACGAAGATGAAGAACATTCTGCTGAACCCCTGCATCATCACCGTTTACCTGGGGCTTGCGCGGCGGATCCTGAACATCCCTTTCCCGGCCTTCCTGGATACGGCCATCGGGAAGATCGGCGGCATTACCTCGCCTCTGTCCATGATGATCATCGGCAGCATGATGGTGGGTGTCAGCTGGAAAACCATGCTGGAACCGGCGATTTTTTATCTCGCGGCGGTGCGGCTCATTTTCCTGCCGCTGGTGGCGCTTGCTGTCATGAAGCTGCTGCACTTTGATCCGCTGCTCAGCGGCGTATCCCTGATTCTCACGGGAATGCCGGCGGGCAGTACGGCGGCGCTGCTGGCCACACAGTACGGAGCCGATGAAAATTTTGCCTCCCGCTGTATCATCAGCACCACATTGATGTCGCTGTTTACAGCACCGCTGCTTATGCTGCTGACGTGATAGAATTTTCAATATGACCTGCATGCTGAATAATATATTTTACTTATGAAGTCGAAATTCCTATAATGAAACCATCAGAGGGAGATACCCTTGAAAAAGATCGGAACGCTTCGGATTCAGGTGCTGTATAAGGGCGGCCGGAGAAGCGTAGGCTGAGTCAGAGAAAAGGAGAGCATTATGGGAATGGAAGAAGAGATCAGAGTCGCGGAAGAAAAGTTTGGTGAGCTGATTCGCGGTGAGTATGCCAGAATTGAGGCCATGAAGAAGGACAATGTGGTCAAGGACTTCTCTAAGCTGGATCACATCGTAGTGGGTATCCTGCCGGGCGACGGCATCGGCCCCATCATCATGAAGCAGGCCCTTCGCGTCGTGGAAGAGCTTCTGAAGGACGAGATTGCCAGTGGTCGTGTAGAGATCCGCACCATCGAGGGTATGACCATCGAGAACCGTGTGGAGAAAATGCAGTCTCTTCCGGATGAGGTATTTGAGGAGTGTAAGAAGTGTGATGTGCTGGTGAAGGGACCCTTCGTAACCCCGAGAGCCGGTGATCCGTATCCGAACCTGGTATCCGCCAACAGCCTGCTGCGCCGTGGTCTGCAGCTCTTTGCAGCCGTTCGTCCCATTAAGATTGCGGAGAAGGGCATTGACTGGACCTTCTTCCGGGAGAACATCGAGGGCGAGTACATCTGGGGCAACAAGGGTATCCAGGTGAATGACGATCTGGCCATTGACTTCAAGGTGCTGACTGCCCAGGGCGGCGAGCGTATCGCAAGAGCTGCCTTCGAGTTTGCCAGAAAGAACGGCAAGCACAATGTGACCATCGTCACCAAGGGCAATATCGTGAAGCTGGTGGACGGCAACTTCATCAAGGCTGTCCGCAAGGTTGGCGAGGAGTATCCGGATATCGAGATCCAGGAGCGTCTGGTGGATGCTATGGCAGCCAAGATGCTGGATCCGGAGTTCAACAAGGGCATCGAGGTTGTGGTACTGCCGAACCTCTATGGCGACATCGTGACCGACGTGGCTGCCGAGCACCAGGGCGGTTTGGGCACCGCTTGCTCTTCCAATATCGGAAATCAGTATGCCCTCTTTGAGGCCATCCATGGTACAGCGCCGTACCTCATGAGCCATGGCAGAGGCGAGTATGCAGATCCTTGCTCTCTGATCCGTGCGATGGGCCAGATGATGGCACATATCGGTTTTGCAGATCGGAAGGAAATTCTGGAGAAGGCACTGGATATCTGTACCGTTACCGAGCGCAAGCTGGTGGTAACCACTCAGGTAGAGGATGCTTCTGCTGCCGAGTTTACCGATTATCTCCTGGAGACCATCCAGAAAGTTCGGTAATTTTCAAAAACAGGGAACCCAGTCATCAGAACTGTTTCTCTTATAGTATGGAAGACTTTGCCTCCGCAAAGTCTTCGATACGCTCGCCGCTAAGGCATCCCGTGGGCACCCGCCAGCCAAGCTGTCGCGAAGCCCACAGGATAAGTGTGTGTGGGAAAAAGCGCTGCAATCCTGCGGCGTTTTTTTCTTGTTACGCCATTCCATTATGGAATATCATGATTCCGATATTCCATTTTCATTCTTGTTCGGAATTACATACAATGTAGCTGTCACAGAGATGTGCAGTGAAGCTTTTGACAGGAGCGATGTCCGTGCAGTGGAGGCGAAGACATTGCCCTGATAAACCAGAGGAGCATACAGGAGGCCAGTATGGGAGAATCATTAACCAGAAAAATCATTAAGTCACATTTCGTCAAGGGTTCCATGACCCCGGGAGAGGACGTTTTTGTGAAGGTGGATCAGACACTGACCCACGACATCAACGCCGTGATGACCTATCTCGCGTTTGAGCAGATCGGTCTGCCGAGAGCCAGAACAGAGATCTCTGTTTCCAACCTGGATCACAATCTTTTATATATCGATTTCAAGACTCCGGACGATCACATTTATCTGAGAACCGCTGCGGAGAAGTACGGCGTGTATGTATCCAGACCGGGCAACGGCATCTGTCACATGGTGCATACCTGCCGCTTTGCGGTACCGGGCAAGCTCTTGATGGGCGGTGATTCCCATACCCCTTCTGGCGGTGCCGTAGGTATGCTGTCCATCGGTGTGGGCGGTATGGATGTAGCCACGGCTATGACCGGACTTCCCATGCGACTCACCATGCCGAAGGTGGTGAAGGTGAACCTCACCGGCAAGTTGAGAGCCGGCGTTAACGCGAAGGAGGTTATCCTCGAGATGCTGCGCCGGGAGACCATCAAGGGCGGTCTCGGCAAGGTTTACGAGTACGTGGGCGAGGGTGCGAAGACCCTGTCCGTACCGGAGAGACTGACCATTGCCAACATGGGCGCTGAGATGGGTGCGACTTCTTCCATCTTCCCGGCAGATGAAGTGGTGAAGGAATTCATGAAGGCCCAGGAGCGTGAGGACCAGTACGTGGAGCTGCTGCCGGATGCGGATGCGGAGTACGACGAGGAAATGACACTGGATCTCAGTGCCCTGGAGCCGCTGATCGCCCTGCCGCACCAGCCGGACAATGTCGTTCCCATTTCTTCCCTGGAGGAGCATCCTGTGGTACAGCAGGTATTCATGGGCTCCTGCACCAACGGTTCCTATTCCGATTTCGCCAAGGCTGCCCTTGTGATGCAGGGACGGCATGTCAATGAAAATGTGCAGTGCACCGCGGGCATCGCCTCCAAGCAGATTTACAAGCAGCTGATGAAGGATGGTTACCTGGATATGCTGGTGGATGCCGGTGTCCGGATTCTGGAGATTTCCTGCGGACCCTGCTGTGCCATCGGTCAGGTACCGCCCACCAACGGCATTGCCGTTCGTACCTCCAACCGTAACTTCAAGGGCCGTGCAGGTTCTCCCAACGCCAACATTTACCTGGTATCCCCGGAGAGCGCCGCAGCCACAGCCATCATGGGTACCTTCGCCAGCGCAGAGCAGGTGATGGGTGCGGATGTGGAGAAGCTGGCAGATGTGCATGAGCCGGATCACTATTTCGTGGATGATGCAATGCTCATTAAGCCCCTGCCGGAGGAGGAAGCGGCCAAGGTTGAGGTGGTCAAGGGACCGAACATCCAGTTCCTGCCGGTACCGGAGAAGCCGGAGCAGAACCTTTGCTGCCGTATCTCTCTGAAGGGAAGAGACAACATTTCCACAGACGATATCACACCGGCCGGCGCAGAGTTCTCCAGCATGCGTTCCAACATTCCGCTCATGTCCAAGTACTGCTACAACCGCTACGATCCGGAGTTCTCCGAGAGAGCACGGAAGCTGGGCAAGTCCATCATCATCGGCGGTGAGAACTACGGACAGGGATCCAGCCGTGAGCATGCGGCCATCAATCCGATGTATCTGGGCGTGAAGTGCGTCATTGCCAAGAGCATTGCCCGTATCCATAAGGGTAACCTCATCAACCACGGCATCGTGCCGATGCTCTTCGAGAATCCGGCGGATTATGACCGTCTGGAGCAGATGGATGAGCTGGAGATCGAGGGCTTCCTGGACCAGATTCCGACCAGAACCGTGACCGTAACGGACAAGACCCAGGGCTTCTCCTTCAAGTGTCGTCTGGAGCTTTCCGATGCTGAGGAAGAGGTGGTGCTGGACGGCGGTCAGCTCCGCCACCTGAAGCAGCAGCTGGTGAAGGAAGGCGTGCTGAAGGCAGAGGACTAACAGAAGTTTTGAGAATAAGGAGGAAAACTATGTTGTATGCGTATGTAGGCTGCAGAACCACGGAGCACCGCAAGGCCCGGGGAAAGGGACTTCGCACCTTCGAGATCGATGAGAAGAGCGGAGAGTGGAAGGAGCTGCAGACCCTGAAGACACTGGAGAATCCGTCCTATCAGTGCATGGACCTGACAGAGAACTATCTCTATTCCGTACATGGTGACTTCACCCAGGTGACCAGCTACCGTATTCTGCCGGACCATACGCTTGAGTACATGAATACCGTGGACACTGTGGATGGTCAGAACCCTGTATTCATCACCGTGGACAAGACCAACCAGTATCTTCTGGTGGCAACACTGCAGGGCGGCCGTGTCTATGTGATCAAGCGGAACGAGGACGGCAGTTTGGGCGACATCGTTTTCGTACACTTCGCACCCGGCGTGAAGGAAGGCTCTCATTCCTTTGCGCACCAGTGCATCTGGGACCAGACCAAGACCTATCTCTTCGTGGTATACCAGGGCAGAGACCAGGGCATCGGTCAGGTGAAGGTGCTGAAGTTCAATGCCGAGGACGGCAGCCTCACAGAGACCGACCAGTTTATCGGCCGTCAGTATTCCGAGCCCCGGCATCTTTCCATTCATCCCAACAATCGTTGGTGCTACCTCATCAACGAGAAGGGCAACAGCATGACCTACTTCAGCTTCGACGCAGAGAAGGGCAAGCTGACGGCCAGACAGATTCTGCCGACACTGCCGGAGACCTATACCGGTGAGGGACAGGCCAGCGCCTCCGTACTGAACGAGGACGGCAGCATCCTCATTGGCTCCAACCGTATTCATGAGTCCATTGTGCTCTATCGCATTGATCCGGAAACCGGATATATGCGGGAACTCGGCTACTATCCGGCACTGGGCCTCACACCGCGTTTCATGTGCTTCAACCTGGATTATTCCAAGTTCTATGTGGCCAACGAAGACACTGACACCATTGTGGAGATGAAGCTCGACAAGGAGCGGGGCCAGATGTCCTACACCGGCCGCATTATCCCCACCGAGAGTCCGGTCTGCATTACCTTTAAGAAGGTATAAGTCGTAAACGGGTCTTGAGAGCAGGAGGTTTTTATGAATTTAGCGGTGATTTCCCTGGTCGCGCTTCTCGTGGCGATCGCGATCGGTTACTTTAGAAATGCCAATGTAGGTATCGTCTGCATTGCCCTGTCCATGATCCTGGGACTGGCCTTTGACATCAGTGCCAAGGATCTCCTGAAGGGCTTCAGCACGTCCCTCTTTTTCCAGATGGCTGGCATTACCTTCCTTTTCGGTATCGTGAAGGCGAACGGCACGCTGGAGCTGATGGCCAAGAAGGTGATCCGTCTGGTGGGTACCAACCCCATCGTCATCTGTTTGGCGATCTTCATTATCGGTGCAGTGCTTTCTGCTGTGGGTCCCGGCGCGATTCCGTGCCTGGCCATCATGCCGGTGATCGCCATTCCCATCGCCCTTTCCGTGGGCTTGAACCCCATCATGCTGTCCATCATCGGTGACCTGGGTGTGCAGGCGACCCGTATGAGCCCGCTGACACCGGAGGCGGCTGTGGTGCGCGAGCTGATGGAGGAACAGGGCATTGAGGGCGGTACCGTGCCGCTGATGTATGCCTTGGCCATCACTTGCATCATTCTGGCTATTATCGTGTTCGTATACTACAAGGGCTACAAGGTGGACGAGAGCCTGCAGGGCGGCAAGGAAGAGGTGCTGCCGAAGATGAACTTCCACCAGATTGCCTCGATTCTCGGCCTTCTGGTGCTGGCTGTCGGCGTACTGTTCTTTGATTTTAATGTTGGCTTTGCCGGTTTCACCATCGGCACGGTACTGGTGCTGCTGGGCGCAGGTCAGGACGGCGCTGCCGTAAAGTCCATCCCCTGGGGTGTGATCTTCATGGTTATGGGTGTCGGCATTCTCATGAACATCGTCACCGTCTCCGGCGGCATTGACCTCATGGTAGCTGCTCTGGAGAAGATCATGACAACCCGGACGGCTTCCACCATAATGGGTATCCTGGCCGGCTTCATGTCCTTCTTCAGCTCGGGCCTCGGCGTGGTTTTCCCCACATTGATCCCTACTGCCGGTGCGCTCGGTGCTTCCATCGGTGCGAACCCGGTGGAGCTCTGCGCAGCCATCGTCATCGGCGGCACCGTCACCGGTTATTCTCCCATTTCCACCGCCGGTGCGTTAATGATGGCGGGCGTGGCACAGCAGGAGAATGCGGAGGAGCGTTTCCCCACCAAGAAGATCTTCGTGGAGCTCTTCGCCGTATCCTTCATTGCCCTGGGCGTGCTGGCCGTTCTGGCCTTTGCCGGGGTTTACGGACTGGCCGTGAAGTTCTGATCTTGTGTTGAAAAAGCTGCTGCAGCTTTTTCTGCGTGCCTTTCGAATCTATGTCGTCGCATTTCGCTTGCAGAATGCGGCGACATTTTTGTGCAGGAAAAGAAAGTGCTGACAGGCACAAAGGTCTTGCGACCATGATGATTTTAGTGTAATTTTTTAAAAGTTTACATTTGCCATAAAAATCGGTGGCGTCGTTGAGGCCGGGGGAAGCGTAGTATGGATCGGAATGTAGAATATATCCTGGAGGTGGCCCGGTGCGGCGGGATTACCAGAGCGGCGGAGAATCTGTTTATCACACCCAGTGCATTGAGTAAATACGTCATTGCGCTGGAGGAACAGCTGCAGGTGCCGTTGTTTTACCGGATTGGAAAGAAATTTGTGCCGACCAAGGCCGGAGAATATTATATTCGGAGATGTCAGGAAATTGAGCGCATTTATCAGGAAATGGGGCAGGAAATGGAAAGCCTTTCCTGTGCCAGCCGTGGTGTGCTGCGGCTTGGTGTGCAGCCAAATCTGGTCGAATGTGTGTTGCGCTATGTGCTGCCGGAGCTCGAAAAGCAACAGCCGGGTCTTCGCATCAGTCTCCATGAGACCAATGCGGATACGCTCATTGCCATGCTGAAAGGACAGAGTCTGGATGCGGTGGTGGCCATCGTGGAAGCACAGGAAAAGGGCCTGGATTATGAAATCATTCATCGCTGTGAGGCTGTCCTGGCAGTGGGAGCTGCGCATCCCCTGCGGGCTCAGGCGATGCAGCGTGAGGGATTTTCTTACCCGTGGATATCATTGGCGAGCTGTGCGGCGGAACCAAACGTGATGCTGATGCCGGGATCCTCCTTCCGGCGTCTGGCGGATACCATGTATGCAGCCTATGCGCTGACACCGAATATTACCTATCAGTTTGAAGCGACGCGGACAGGACTTGTCTGCGCAGCGCACAACGGTGCGGTAATGGTGACGGTGGATCATATGATTTTCAACTGCTTTTTGGAAAATCCGGTATTTCCGCTGTCCATCGGGAAGACGCCGGTTTATCGGGAACTGTGTCTGGTTTCTTCAAAGTTCAATCAGATGAAGGCAGAAACCGAAGCGCTATGTGGATTGCTGCGGCGGTATTTGAAATGATGTGGAGTTCAGGTTGATATTTATCAATAATGAGGAAATGTAAATTCTGTTTTTCGTGCTGTACAATGCTAGATAACGAAATTTTATCCAGTACGGAGGAGAAAGAACATGTCCCCATTAGAGATTACCCTCATCATTTTGCTGTGCACGATCATTGCCTTCATTTCCGGCAGGGTTCCGTTTTCCATCATTTCCACCGGAATCATCCTGGCGTTGATCATAACCGGTGTAATGGAGCCGGCGGCCGCGCTCAGCGGCTTCATCAATACAAATGTCGTGATGTTTGTTGCGATGTTTGTCATCGGTGCAGGACTCACGAAGACCAGTCTCTTGGACAGGGCGCAGTCTGTTGTTGTGCGGTACAAGGATAATCTGCCGATTCTGATCTTCTTTTCCTGTCTGGTATCCGGATTTTTGGGCTGCGTAACCAGTGCAACGGCGACGGCTGCCATTATGATTCCGCTTCTGGTAGGTATCTCGGCGGAGATTGGCGTAAGCCGTAGTAAGCTGCTGTATCCGTCTATGGCGGTTGCCAACATTGCGACTTCCATGACATTCCTCGGACAGGGTGCCAGCAACATGACGTGGAACGATGTCATGGTAAAAGCCGGCGGTCCCCATCCCTTTGGCGTATGGGATTTCACCATTGCCCGCATTCCGATGTTGATCGTGGCGATCATCTATATGGTGTTTATTGGCTATCGGCTGATGCCGGATCACGACAACAACAGCTTTCAGGATACTGCGGTACAGCAGGAGACAGGGCGCAGGCTGTCACCGGTGAAGGAAAGCATTGCAATGACAGTGATTCTCCTGACGATCGCTGCCATGCTGTTTGAAAATGTTATCGGCATTCCGATGTATTTATCGGCCTGTGTGGGCGCTGCTGTTCTGGTGCTGACAGGTGTTCTGAGTGAGCAGGAGGCATTGGCCTCCATTCACCAGCCGACGGTATTTTTATTTGCCGGCGTTCTGGCGCTTTCTGACGCCATCCGTATCACCGGTGCGGGTGATGTGGTGGCGGACTGGATGATCGCTCTGCTCGGAAATACCACGAACCCGTATCTGATCATGGCGGTTTTCTACATTATCCCGTTTGTTCTCACACAGATCATGTCGAACCTTGCCACATATACCATCTTCATTCCGCTGGTGGCATCAGCCTGCGTGAAGATCGGCGTGGACCCGCGTGCCGCTGTCATGGGCGTGTTGGTGGCAAGCTGTGTATCGATCATGACACCGATGGCGGCACCGTGCCAGATCATGATCATGGAGCCGGGCAGATACACGATCAAGGACTATTTGAAGTGTGGCACACCGTTGGCAATCGTGATTGCGGTGATGAGCATTTTCCTTTTGCCGATGATGTTCCCGTTCTATTGAAAGGGATAAAAGCGCCATAAACAAATCGATGTCGCCGCATTTCGCTTACGGAATGCGGCGACATTTTTGTGCGAGAAAGCGCAAAACATGCTAATATAGATAGCATAAAAACGAGGAGGATTGTATTATGGAAATCAAGAAAGTGGCATTGCTTGGTGCCGGGGCTGTGGGTTCCTATGTGATCTGGGGGCTTTCCGGGAAGGAAGGCATTCAGTTCGGTATCGTGGCCTCCGGGGAACGGAATGCCCGGCTGAAGGCACAGGGCTGCAGCATCAATGGGGAGATCTACCGGCCGACGGTCTGGACACCGGAAGAAGCGAAGGATGCGGATCTTCTGATCGTGGCACTGAAGTACGGGAATCTGCGGGGCGCATTGGATGACATTGCGGCCATTGTGGGCGAAAACACCATTGTCATGAGCCTTATGAACGGTGTCGACAGCGAGGAGATTATTGCGGAAAAAATCGACCGTTCCCATATCCTGTATTCTCTCATCAAGGTGGCCTCCCAGAGGAAGAACGGCAGCTATTGCTTCGCACCGGAAACCACGGTGGGCATTTTCTTCGGTGAGACGGAGCCGCCCTATGACAGCGAGAGGGTACAGGCGGTGGAAGCTCTTTTTCAGGACACCGGACTGCATTGGGCCGTGAAGGAACATATTCAGGCAGAAATCTGGGGAAAGTTCCGACTGAACGTCTGCAACAACCTGCCGCAGGCCATTCTGGGTGTCGGTGTGGGCTGTTATGAGGACAGTGCACATATGGCGGCCATTCAGGACGGACTCCGGCAGGAACTGATGGCCATTGCGGAGGCCAAGGGCATCGACCTGAGTGTCATCGATGCGAAGTCCGGCAAGGGCAGTGCCGCGAAAATGTCGGCCAAGTACTCGACTTTGCAGGATCTGGATGCGGGACGCCACACGGAGATTGACATGTTCTCCGGCGCGTTGATGCGCATGGGAAAGGAACTTGGCATTCCGACGCCCTACAATACCTATACCTACCACATGATCAAGGCGCTGGAGGAGAAAAACGACGGCCGCTTTGACTATGAGGGGGATGAGCGGGTGTACTACTCGAAATAATATCCACTGGGCTCAGCGATAGCTTGGCTATCGCTGAGCCCGGTGGATGTTGCCTTATATAATCTCGTAACACAGTTCCGCTCTTGAAAAACAAAAAAGTGATGCCTATACTGTATTCGTTAGTATGACAAAAATAAGAAAGTGATACGGAATAGGATGAAAAATTTGATGCAAAGAAAAGTAGCGAAACTCCTGCTGCCGCTTCTGCTGGCCCTGTCCCTGGGTCTCAGCGGCTGCGCAGCCGCGGCGGTAATACAGCCCGTCACCATATCGGCATCGAAGGCCGAAGACATTTTACAAAAAATACCGGCGTACCGGGATCAGCCCTACGTCATCGTGAACGAAAATGTTCCATTTTTCACGGAAAGTGATCTCAGCACGGAGGCCTTTGAACAGTACAGCGATCTGGACAGCCTGGGGCGCTGCGGCGTGGCCTATGCCAATATTTGCTCGGAGATCATGCCCACAGAGGAGCGGGGCAGCATCGGTATGGTGAAGCCCTCCGGCTGGCACACGGTGAAGTACGACGGCATTGACGGAAATTACCTCTACAACCGCTGCCATCTGATCGGCTACCAGCTGTCCGGGGAGAACGCCAATGAGAAGAACCTCATCACCGGCACGCGTTACCTGAATGTACAGGGCATGCTGCCCTTTGAAAATGAGGTGGCCGAGTATGTGAAGAATACCGGAAACCATGTGCTCTACCGGGCGACGCCGCTGTTCGAGGGAAGTGATCTGGTGGCCCGGGGTGTCCTTCTGGAGGCCGAATCCGTGGAGGACAAGGGCAAGGGCGTGCAGTTCAATGTCTTCTGCTACAATGTGCAGCCGGGTGTGAGCATTCAGTATGCGGACGGCAGCAGCACCGGCCCTGAATTTACGGGCAGCGACAGCAGCAAGAAGCAGACGGAGCCGGAAACGGCTGTGAAGGCAGAATCCGGCAGCACCGAAACCGCGGCCTATATCGGCAATGCCAAGAGCAAAAAGTTTCATAGACCCTCCTGTGCCAGTGTGAAGGACATGGCCGAGAAAAACAAGGTAGCACTGTCCAGCCGGGAAGCGGCCATTGCGGAAGGTTACACAGCCTGCGGCAGCTGCAAGCCGTAGGCGTAGAGGAGGAAAGAATATGAAAAGCAAGTTTAATGTCGGCTATCTGTATCTTTTGATCACCTTTTTCTGCTGGGGCAGCATTTACATCGTCAGCAAATACGCGCTGGCGGTGATGGGACCCATTACAGTCTGCTTCTGCCGCTATGCAGTTTCCATTGTCTGCCTCTACGGCCTGCTCAAGCTGAAGGGCGGCGCCAAAAAAGTGGAGAAGGCCCACTGGCCCTACTTTCTTCTTTTGGGCGGTCTGGGCTATTTCGTCTCCATCGTGCTGCAGCTGGCGGGTACCTCACTGCTGAGCGCATCGCTTTCGTCGCTTATGAATGCGCTGAACCCGGTCAGCATTTCGATTCTTGCGGCGATCTTTCTAAAGGAAAAGCTGAGCTGGAAGAACGGTCTCAGCATTCTCATTTCCCTGGCGGGCGTCTACATTATCCTGGGAAGCGGTGGGGCAGAAATCAATCCCCTGGGCATCCTTTGTGCGGCGGGTTCGGTGCTGCTCTGGTCCACGGCCTCGGTGGCGATCCGGAAGATCTCCGGCTTCTATGACCCGGTGCAGACGGCCTTGTACGGCATGATGATTGCCATTGTGCCGAATGTGCCGGCGGCGATTTTCGAAAATGTGTTCATGGTGCAGAGCCATCCCACGATGATTGCGCTCTTGGCTTGTCTATTCCTTGGTGTCTTTGGCACTGCAGTGGCCCATACCTGTTGGAACAAGGGCCTTTCCTGTCTCAATGCCAGCACCTGTTCCATGTTTTATCCCCTACAGCCGCTGGTGTCGGCGGTACTGGGCGTGCTGCTTCTGCATGAGCACATCACCTGGCAGTTTGTGGTGGGCGCTGTGCTCATCTGCTGCGGTATCGTGGTGAACTTCCTGCCCACGGGACAGAAAACAGCGGAAAAGGCGGTCTGAGGGCCATGGTTGCGGCGGCCGGACGGCTCTGCTATACTGGCAGGAAATGCGCCGGGGAAGCCGGCCCAGACCAAAAGAAGAGAGAAAACAGGAGAACACAGAACCATGGATCACAATATTTTTCTCATCGGCTTTATGGGAGCCGGCAAGAGTACAGCAGCGAAGGAACTGAAGGAAAGGTTGGGCATGCGCTATGCGGAGATGGACCAGCTCATCGCGGAAGAGCAGGGCATGTCCATTCCGGAAATCTTTGAAAAATACGGAGAAGGCTACTTCCGGGATCTTGAAAGTCGGATGCTGCAGGACCTGCAGAAGGAGAAGGGCATCATTGTTTCCTGCGGCGGTGGTATCGTGGTGCGGGAAGAAAATAAGAAATATATGAAGGAGAGCGGCAGAGTGGTCCTGCTGACCGCAACACCGGAAACTGTCTATGCGCGGGTGAAGGACAGCACGGAGCGGCCGATTCTAAACCAGAACATGAGCGTAGAGTATATCGCGGCATTACAGGAAAAGCGCCGGGCACTTTACGCGGCGGCAGCAGACATTGTGGTCGCTACCGACGGTAAGAGCCCGGCGGAAATCGGCGAAGAAATTATAGAGAAGCTGAAGGCTTAATCCTTGTAGAACTGCATCCAGCGGCCGGAGAGGTAGCGCCAGACGAAGAAGGCGGAGCGAATACACCAGTCGAAGATCATGGCGATCCAGACACCGAGACAGCCCTGTCCGATACGGTGGGCGATCAGGAAGCCGAGGCAGTTTCGGACGAGCACCATGGAGCTGATGGAGACGACCATGGGGAACTTCACGTCGTTTGCGGAACGGAAGACATTGGGCAGCACGAAGCTGATGGGCCAGAGCACCATGGCGGTGACGTCGTGGATCAGCACCAGTTTGTTGGCCAGTGCCAACGTCTCCGGCGAGAGGCTGTAGAAGCCGAAGAGGGTGTTCCGGAAAAGTATCGTGAGACCGCAGGTCGCAATGGTCAGCGTATAGGTGATGATCATGAGCTTCCGGGTGTAGTACTTTGCCTGCTTAAAGTCATGGGCGCCGACACAGCGGCCTACGATGGTAATGACGGCGAGCTGCATTGCCGTGCCGGGCATGACGCCCAGGCTGTCCAGATTGTTGGCCACCGCGTTGGCGGCAATCTCGAAGGTGCCGAAGCCGGAAATGATGCTGACACCGAAAAGGCGTCCCAGCTGGAAGATGCTGGACTCAATGCCGCTGGGGATACCGATGTAGAGAATCCGGCGGATGAGGGAGCGGTCCGGCAGGAAGGAGCCCCCGGCCAGATTGATGCGGAGCTTGGGCCGGAACAGCAGAAACAGTGCGATCAGGCAGGCGAAGGCGCGTCCGATGAGGGAGGCCAGCGCCGCACCGAAGACACCCCAGTGCAGGACATAAATGGTCAGGGCATTGCCGCAGAAATTGATGATGTTCATCATGAGGGACAGCACCATGGGTGTCCGGGAATCGCCCTGGGCCCGGAAGATGGCACAGAGAGAATTGTACAGTCCGATAAAGGGATAGGACAGGGCGGACATGACGAGATAAATCAGTGCATTGTCAAAAACGCTTTGTTCAATGCCCGGAAAGCAGACCGAGAGCACGGGATGCCGCAGCAGGATGGCCAGCATGGCAACCACCACGGAAATCACGGCCGCGACGTCCACCAGCTGCCGGGCACTCTGCTTGGCCCGGGGAATGTTGTCGGCGCCCATGAACTGACTCACCACCACGGCACCGCCGGTGCCGAGGGCCGCAAAAAGGGCCAGCAGGATCTGGTTGATCATGTCCACCAGAGAAACGCCGGAAACGGCGGCCTCTCCGCAGTAGGAAATCATCACGGTATCCAGCATGCCCACGCTGACCTCCAGCATCTGTTCGATGATGAGGGGAATGACCAGTTTCCGAATGTCTTTGTTTGAAAACAGCATAGAGCCTCCTTTTTGCTCCGTCTGCGATTTCTATTCCATTTCGAAAGGGCACGGCGGGGTAGTCATAAGCTACAGTATAGCATGTGATGTAAATGCTTACATACACTTATTTTTCATAGGATTCGGGAAAATATGCAAAACAGACTATATCATACAAAAAAAGCGAAAAAAAA
Source organism: Parolsenella sp. (assembly GCA_963659875.1). Taxonomy (GTDB): domain Bacteria; phylum Bacillota; class Clostridia; order Lachnospirales; family Lachnospiraceae; genus Oribacterium. The sequence goes on along the minus strand of CAVKVA010000004.1, from coordinate 49,844 downwards.
ACGAGGCGGAATTTCGCTTACCTGGCTTCTAGCAGGAGTTTTTCTGCTGCTTTCCTGGCTTGGGCTGTTTCTGTCCGGCCATGTTTCCGGGTTTGCGAATGCCTGGAGCCGTTGCGTGTACCGGCCGCTGAGTCAGTTGGCAGCTTTTTTGTGGGGGTGGATCTCCTTTTCCTTGACCGAGATTCTGGTGTACGGCGTACTACTCTACGCCATAGTTGGCTTTTTTTTCGCCCTGTTTCGGGCGCTCCGGAGCCGACGGCGAAGCGATGGAGCTTGTGCGTTCAAACCCTTACGAAACTGGCTGCGCCGTATCGCGTGCCTTGCGGCGCTGGCGTTTTTTCTTTATGTCTGTTTCTGTGGTATCAACTATCATCGGGACAGCTTCAGCCGGGAAAACGGCATTGTCCTCCGGGAATACAGCACGGAGGAACTGACAGCGCTTTGTCGGTATCTGGCGTCCCGTATCAACGAGAGTGCGGATACGGCAGCAGAGGATAATGTCGGCGTTTCGACATCCTCGCCGATGCCGGGGGAGACAAAGGACTGCGCCCAAAATTCCCTTTCCATGCTGCACTTACTCGGCAGGGAAGCCAAGCTTGCCATGGAAAAGCTGGGGAACGACTACCCGGGGCTTGACGGAAGGTATCCGCGGCCCAAGTATCTCTTAAATTCCCGTTTGTTGTCGGTGCAGCAGCTCACCGGCATCTATTCTCCCTTCACCATAGAGGCGAACTACAACCGGGAAATCCCCTGGTATAACCTGCCCTTCACCATGTGTCATGAACTTTCCCATCTTCGCGGCTACATGCAGGAGGAAGAGGCCAATTTCATTGCCTTTCTGTCCTGCGTTTCCGCGGACAATGCCTACTTCCGCTACGCCGGGTATCTCTCGGCCTGGGTGTACTGCGGCAATGCGCTGGCAGCGTCGGACCCGACGACATTTTCCCAAATCTACAGCAGCCTGCCGTACTGTGCCCGGGCGGATCTTTCCTATAACAATGCCTTCTGGGAGCGCTTCGAAAGTCCTGTGGCCGAAGCCGCGACGCAGATGAACGACAATTATCTCAAGGCGAACGGCCAGACGGAGGGCGTCGTCAGCTATGACCGGGTCACTGGGCTGATCCTGTACTATTTCACGGAAAACAAACTGCCGGAAACTGCAGCGGTCAACACAAAATTAAAGTGACTGCGGAGTGAAATTGGTCTATAATAAAGGATAATGATTTGAATCGGCAGACAGGCTGCACGAGGGAGACAGACTATGGAAAAGGACAAGCAGGAAATGGCACTTCCGGAGATTGCCGGCGGGGAAATTTTTAAGGCACTGTGTGAGAATTCCGACCTGGGGATTTTCTGGAAGGATCGCGAGCGCCGCTTCCTCGGCGCCAACCGGAAATTTCTGGATTATTACGGCTTCGCCTCGGCAGAGGCCATCATCGGAAAGAATGATGAGGAAATGGGTTGGCATATGGATCCGGAGCCTTTCCGGAATGACGAGAAACGGGTGATTGAGGAAGGTATCGCCACCCATGAGGTGTTGGGACACTGCTTTTCCCACGGCCATGTCCGGGCCATCCGGGCTTCCAAGATGCCCATTTACGAAAACGGACAGATCGTGGGGCTGGTGGGCTATTTCCGGGATGTGGCTGCAGACACGCAGCCGGAGAAGAAGCGGCTGCAGATTCAAGAAACGGATACCGTGACGGGCCTCTTGAATGCCCGGGGCCTGATGATGGCGGCCATGGATTTTCTGGATGGCTATCGTGCCCGGAAGCAGGATTTCTTCGGCTTTTACATCAGTCTGGACAATTTCCGGGAGATCCTGAAGAACGAAGGTCAGGCCTATGCGGATGAAATTCTTTATGCCGTGGCGAAGAAGCTGGACTACTTTGCGGGCACGGAAGCTGCCATTGCCCGGTACAGCGATGATGATTTCGTGCTGCTGCGGACAGCCCGGGAAGGAGAGGATCCGAATACGCTCAGCGAAAAGCTGAAGCAGATTGTGGCGGAGGTACACTCGGTGAACGGCTATGAGTGCCGGCTGCATGCAGAGGTGGGCGCAGGACGCTATTCGGAGATGCATGATCTGAAAAAGCTGCTGACCCTGGCGGCAAAGCGAACGGCCAGATACCGGGCAGCAAAGCAGGCCCAGTCCGGTACGGCAAACGACAGCAATCAATGATTGATGAATCGCGGGGAGCTGTGCTATAATTTGCATTCGAAGTTTGGTGCCGGGGTGTTTTTGTGATGCTGCGGTGCGGAACCATTATTAAATACCAGGGGAACCAGGGGAGGAGTCGGAATGGCTGAAGAAAATAAGAACCTTAACAATGAAGCGGAGGAGACGGTACAGGAATCCAAGAACTTCATTGAGCAGTTTATCGATGCAGATCTGCGGGAGGGTGTTTACGATCACGTGCATACCCGTTTTCCGCCGGAGCCGAATGGCTACCTGCACATCGGACATGCCAAGTCCATCCTTTTGAATTACGGCTTAGCAGAGGAGTACGGCGGAAAGTTCAACCTGCGCTTTGACGATACGAATCCCACGAAGGAGAAGTCCGAGTTTGTGGATTCCATTGTGCGGGATGTGAAGTGGCTGGGCGCAGACTTTGAGGATCGTCTCTTCTTTGCTTCTAATTATTTCGATATCATGTATGAGAAGGCGGTGTTCCTGATCAAGAAGGGCATGGCCTTCGTGGACGATCTGAGCGCAGAGGAAATCCGTGCTTATCGCGGAGACTTCAATACACCGGGTAAGGAGAGTCCCTACCGCAATCGTTCCGTTGAAGAGAACCTGCAGCTGTTCGAGGACATGAAGAACGGAAAGTTCCAGGACGGCGAAAAGGTGCTTCGGGCGAAGATCGATATGGCAAGCCCCAACATCAACATGAGAGATCCGGTGATCTATCGTGTGGCCCATATGAGCCACCAGAACACCGGCGACAAGTGGTGCATCTATCCCATGTACGATTTTGCACACCCCATCGAGGATGCGGTGGAAGGCATTACACATTCCATCTGTACGCTGGAGTTTGAGGACCATCGTCCCCTGTACAACTGGGTGGTGGAGTCCTGTGAGTTCGAGAATCCGCCTCGTCAGATCGAGTTTGCGAAGCTCTATCTCACCAACGTGGTGACCGGCAAGCGCTATATCAAGAAGCTGGTGGAGGACGGCGTGGTAGACGGCTGGGATGATCCCCGTCTCGTGACCATTGCGGCCCTGCGGAGAAGAGGCTATACTCCGGAGTCGATCAAGACCTTTGTGAAGCTTTCCGGTATTTCCAAGGCGCATTCCTCTTCGGACTACTCCCTTCTGGAGTACTGCATCCGTGAGGATCTGAAGCTGAAGAAGCCGCGTCTCATGGCGGTGCTGGATCCCGTTAAGCTGGTGATCGACAACTATCCGGAGGGACAGAGCGAGATGCTGGAGATCCCCAATAACCTGGAGAATGAGGCACTGGGCAGCCGTTTCGTGGAATTCGGACGGGAGCTCTACATTGAGCGGGATGATTTCATGATTGAGCCGCCGAAGAAGTATAAGCGTCTCTATCCGGAGAATGAGGTGCGTCTCATGGGCGCTTACTTCGTGAAGTGTGTGGGCTACGAGACGGATGCAGAGGGTAATGTCACTGTTGTCCACTGTACCTATGATCCCGAAACCAAGTCCGGCTCCGGCTTTACGGGCCGTAAGGTGAAGGGCACCATTCACTGGGTCAATGCGAAGACCGCCGGCAAGGTGACTGCCCGTCTCTACGAGCAGCTGATTGATGAAGAGAAGGGCAAGCTCAACGAGGACGGCAGCCTGAACTTCAACCCCAACTCCCTGGAGGTGGTGGAGAACTGTTATGTGGAGCCGCTTCTGATGGAGGCGAAGCCCTACGAGAGTTTTCAGTTTGTCCGTGACGGCTATTTCTGTGTAGACTGCCGGGATTCCAAGGAAGGACAGCCGGTATTCAACCGGGTGGTTTCCCTGAAGTCCAGCTTTAAGATCTGATAAAACGCAAGATGACAAAGGAGGAACAGATATGTCGAGAAGAAAGGGGCTGGGAGGCCTGATGAGCCTGGCTGCATTTTTAGGTGCAGGCGCTGCAGTGGTTTCCTATCTTTACAAGTATCAGAAGTTTTCCGAGGAAGTGGATCAGGATTTTACCGATGTGATGGATTCTGCCAATGAGATGAAGGATACCGCAAAGCGTTCCTATACCACGTTGAAGTCCTCCATCACCACGGAGGATCTGAAGACCGCTGCGAAGGATCTGGGCTATGCGGCCAAAAATCTGGCCATTGACACCAAGAATCTGGCGGTGGATGCCGGTAAGGATGCCTACAAGACGGTTCGTGAAGCGCTGGACAATAAGCATAAGGACGAGGACATCGTGGAGGAAGAGCTGGAGGACCCCGAGGTAGAAGTGGAATTCTACCAGGAGCCGCTGGAGGATGCTGAAGCGGAGACTGAGAAGGCTGTAGAAGAGACTGCCGCACTGGAACCGGAGGAAGTGGATCTGACGGAAGAGACCGAGGCATAAGGCATGGAAAAAATCACCAGCTTTACCATTGATCATCTTCGTCTGGAGCCCGGCGTTTATGTTTCGCGGAGAGACCGCATCGGCGCGGAAGACATTACCACCTTCGACTTAAGAGTGACAAAACCCAATGCGGAACCGGTGATGGACACAGCGCCGGTACATGCTATTGAGCATCTGGCGGCCACGTATCTCCGGAATGATCCGACATGGCGGGATCGGGTGCTCTACTTCGGCCCTATGGGCTGCCGCACCGGCTTTTATCTGCTTATGGCCGGAAAGCTGACGTCGAGGGATATCGTGGGACTTGTGACCCAGTGCTTTGAGTTTATCCGGGATTTCGAGGGCGAGATCCCCGGCGCTGCACCGAAGGACTGCGGCAATTATCTGGATATGAGTTTGCCCATGGCGAAGTGGTGGGCAAAGCGATATCTGGAGAAAACGCTCTACGATATAGATGAGAAGCATCTCTGCTATCCGGAATGAGACTGGATGGCGGCTTGACAGAAAGAAAATTAATTACTATTATCATAAAGCATGGGCAAAGGAGCCTGGGACCCACCAGACGATCTTTGCCCTTTTGTGTATCATCCGGCATGACAAAGCGATGTAGCGATGTGGTGCTTATATAAATTTTAGATAGGGGAGTACAGAACTATGGCTGCAAAGATCAACCAGAATTATCAGAACCTGAAGGAAAGCTACCTTTTTGCGGAGATTGCAAACCGCATTCGTGAGTGGCAGGCAAAGCATCCGGAGGTGGCAGACCAGCTGATCCGCATGGGTATCGGCGACGTGACGAGACCGCTGCCTGAGTCCGTGGTGAAGGCGCTGGTTTCTGCTTCTGAGGAAATGGGCAAGGCGGAGAGCTTCCGGGGTTACGGTCCGGAGCAGGGCTATGATTTCCTGAAGGAGAGCATTCAGAAGTACTATGGCCGTTTCGGTGTGACACTGGCGCTGAATGAAATCTTCATCTCGGATGGTGCGAAGTCGGATATCGGAAATATTCTGGATCTTTTTGATGAAGACAACACTGTACTGGTGACAGATCCGGTATATCCGGTTTATGTGGACACCAACGTGATGGGCGGACGGAAGATTCTTTATGCTTATTCCAGCGAGGAGAATCATTTCCTGCCCATGCCGGATGCTTCTGTTCAGGCAGATCTCATCTATCTTTGCTCCCCCAACAACCCCACAGGTGCCGTATATGACCGGGAGCAGTTGAAGCAGTGGGTGGATTTCGCAGCCGAGAACGGCAGCATTATCCTCTTCGACGCAGCCTATGAGTGCTTCGTCACCGGCAACCTGCCCCATTCCATCTACGAGATCGAGGGTGCCGAGAAGGTGGCCATCGAGTTCTGCAGTTTCTCCAAGAAGGCCGGTTTTACCGGAACACGCTGCGGTTATACGGTGGTGCCGGAGGCGCTGATCCGGGATGGTGCCAGCCTGAACAAGATGTGGCTGCGGAGACAGACCACAAAGTTCAATGGTGTCAGCTACATCGTGCAGCGAGGCGCTGAGGCCGTATTTACGGAGCTTGGTGAGAAGGAAATTCAGGAGAACATCGACTACTACAGAGAGAATGCCAAGATCATCACCGACACCATGGATGAATTGAACATCTACTATACCGGCGGCAAGAATTCTCCCTATATCTGGCTGAAGTGCCCGGAAGGTATGGATTCCTGGAGCTTCTTCGACAAGCTTCTGAACGAGGTTTATGTGGTGGGTACACCGGGTGCCGGTTTCGGAAAGAGCGGAGAGAATTTCTTCCGTCTGACTGCATTCTCCACCCATGAGAAGACACAGGAGGCGATGAAGCGCTTCAAGACGCTTTTCAATAAGTAAGGAAAGAGATTTACAATGGATTTTTCAGATAATATAATGAACTCAATAAAACGTGAAATTTCGGAGGAAGAAATGAATTCTTATGAAGAAATCCTCGGTTTTGTTGAGGAAGAGAATGTCAAGTTCATCAGACTGGCTTTTTTTGACGTCTATGGGGTGCAGAAAAACATCGCCATTATGCCGGATGAGCTGAAACGGGCCTTTACGGAGGGCGTATCCTTTGATGCGTCATCCATTTCCGGCTTCGGTGAGGAGGAGCGTTCGGACCTTTTCCTGCGGCCGGATCCCACCACCATGTCCATCATTCCCTGGCGTCCCATCGACGGCAGAGTGGCGCGGATGTTCTGCGATATTGAATATCCCAACGGGAAACTGTTTGAGCGTGACAGTCGTTATATTCTGAAAAAGGCCGTGGAGAAGGCCCGGGAGCGGGGTATCTCTGTGAATTTCGGTGCAGAGGTGGAGTTCTACATCTTCAAGCTGGATGAAAACGGCAACAAGACCTATATTCCGCAGGACAATGCCGGCTACATGGACATTGCACCGGAGGACAACGGAGAGAACATCCGCCGGGACATCAGCTTTGCGCTGGTGGAGATGGGCATTCGCCCGGAGGCATCTCATCATGAGTGCGGTCCCGGACAGAATGAGGTGGATTTCCGCTACAGTGATGCACTGACGGCAGCAGACAATACATCCACATTCAAGTGGGTGGTGAAGAGCATTGCCAATTCCGACGGCTTCTGGGCGGATTTCTCGCCGAAGCCGCTGGCGGATCAGGCCGGAAACGGCATGCACATCAACATTTCCGTGGAGTCTCAGGATGGTCAGGACTATACGGATGCCTTTATGGCGGGTATTCTGCAGCATGTTCAGGAAATGACGCTGTTCCTGAATCCGGTGCGGGAGTCCTATGAGCGTCTGGGAGACATGAAGGCGCCTGGATATGTGAGCTGGTCCGAGCAGAACCGTTCCCAGCTGATCCGCATTCCGGCCAGTCATTCCGGGCTTCGCCGCATCGAGCTTCGTTCTCCGGATCCTATGACCAATCCGTACCTTGCCTATGCGCTTTTGATCTATGCGGGTCTGGACGGCATCGAAAAGCAGCTGAAGCCGGCACCGGCCTTGGACATCAATCTGTTCCATGCCAAGCCGGAGATCACGGAGCAGCTGAAGCGTCTTCCCCAGAGTCTGGACGAGGCCATTCAGTACGCGGAAGGCAGCGAATTCATCAAGTCGGTACTGCCGGAGAATTATCTGAAGAGCTACCTGGCAGAACGATAAATACAAACACACACTTATAAAAGAGGATTTCAATGGAGGATTTCAATGGAGAGAACGGATCGGAAAAGCAGCGTTATGATCGCTGCACAGTCTGAGAAGATTGCGGTCCAGATCAGGGGCATCATGCCCTCCGGCTTCGGTCAGTACAAGTTCCAATCCTCTATGGCGCAGGTAAAGCAGGCGCTGTCCCGGGAAGCGGCGGATATCCTTATCATTTATGCGCCTTTGGCAGATGAACTGGGCGTAGAGGGCGCCATTGACATCGCGGATAAGCGGCCCACCATGGGGATTCTGCTTCTGGTCAAGGCTGAGTCCTACGATGAAACGGTGTATCGTGTCCGGGATCACGGCATCATGGTGCTGTCCCGGCCGCTGAGTACCCAGATGATGGTGCAGTCTCTGATGACGCTGCGGGCCATGCAGCGAAGGGTCGCCGCGCTGATGCTGGAGAACGAGAAGCTGCGGAAGAAGCTGGAGGATGAGCGTTACTGCGGCCGTGCCAAGGCGCTGCTGATTGAGCGGCGGCAGATGACGGAGCAGGAAGCACACAAGTATATTGAACGCGAGGCCATGAACAACTCGGCTTCGAAGCGGGAAATCGCCATCCGCATCATCCGTGAAAGCGGAAGAATCGTGGTGACGTAAAAAGGGAGAAGGAAGAGCCGCGGATTCGCAGGAATCCGCGGCTCTTTTGCGCTAAAATCCGACTGCGATTCGTCTTGCGAGGATATCTGAAAAGAATTAGCACTCAAAGCTTGACACTGCTAATAACCGGCGCTATAATACCTCATGTTCGAAGAAATGAGATAGCAAGCAGCGGGAAAACCCGCGGTCTCGAATATAGCATACAGGAGGTAAGAATATGAAATTAGTTCCGTTATTTGACAGAGTCGTACTGGAGAAGGAAAAGATGGAGGAGACTACCGCCAGCGGTATCGTGCTTCCGGGCCAGGACGATAAGGAGAAGCCGGGACAGGCTGTTGTTGTGGCGGTAGGCCCGGGCGGCATTGTTGACGGCAAGGAAATCAAGATGCAGGTGAAGGAAGGACAGCACGTTATCTTCTCGAAGTATGCCGGCTCTGAAGTAGAGATTGAGGGCAAGAAGTATACCGTTGTGAAGCAGAATGACATTCTGGCTGTTGTAGAATAAACCTTGCAGAAGGATTGTTAGGAGGTAAGAAATATGGCTAAGGAAATTAAATATGGTGTTGAGGCCAGAAAGGCTCTCGAGGCAGGTGTAGATGCAGTGGCAAATACCGTAAAGGTAACCCTGGGACCGAAGGGAAGAAACGTGGTTCTGGACAAGAGCTACGGCGCACCGCTGATCACAAACGATGGCGTTTCCATTGCAAAGGAAATCGACCTCAAAGATCCGTATGAGAACATGGGCGCACAGCTCGTGAGAGAAGTGGCTTCCAAGACCAACGATGTTGCCGGTGACGGTACCACAACGGCTACGGTTCTGGCACAGGCCATCGTAACCGAGGGTATGAAGAATCTGGAGGCAGGTGCAAACCCCATCGTCCTTCGTAAGGGTATCCGTAAGGCAGTGGATGCAGCTGTAGAGTCCATCAAGGCACAGTCCTCTGTGGTAACCGGCAAGAGCCAGATCGCTAAGGTAGCCGGCATTTCCGCAGGTGATGAGAGCGTAGGCGAGATGGTTGCAGATGCTATGGAGAAGGTTTCCAAGGACGGCGTCATCACTGTTGAAGAGTCCAAGACCATGCAGACCGAGCTGGATCTGGTAGAGGGTATGGAGTTTGACCGCGGCTATGTCAGCGCTTATATGTGCACCGACATGGAGAAGATGGAGGCTACTCTGGACGATCCGTTCATTCTGATCACCGATAAGAAGATCTCCAACATTCAGGACATCCTTCCGCTTCTGGAGCAGGTAGTGAAGAGCGGCGCTAAGCTGCTGATCATTGCTGAGGACATCGAGGGCGAGGCGCTGACCACTCTCATCGTCAACAAGCTGAGAGGTACCTTTAATGTTGTTGCTGTCAAGGCACCGGGCTACGGCGACAGACGTAAGGAAATGCTGAAGGATATCGCTATCCTGACCGGCGGCCAGGTGATCTCCGAGGAGATCGGTCTTGAGCTGAAGGATGCTTCTATCGAGCAGTGCGGTCGTGCGAAGTCTGTGAAGGTTTCCAAGGAGAAGACCACTATCGTTGAGGGTCTCGGCGAGAAGGCAGCCATCGAGGATCGTATTGCCCAGATCAAGGCACAGATCGCAAGCACCACATCTGAGTTCGACAAGGAGAAGCTGCAGGAGAGACTGGCAAAGATGGCCGGCGGCGTAGCTGTTATCCGTGTGGGTGCTGCAACAGAGACTGAGATGAAGGAAGCGAAGCTTCGTATGGAGGATGCTCTGAATGCAACTCGTGCAGCCGTGGAAGAGGGCGTTATCGCCGGCGGCGGATCCGCTTACATCCATGCACAGCCCGCTGTTCAGAAGGTAGTGGACGCGCTGGAAGGCGATGAGAAGACCGGTGCGAAGATCGTGCTGAAGGCTCTGGAGGCTCCGCTCTACACCATCGCAAGCAATGCAGGTCTTGAGGGCGCTGTCATTGTCAACAAGGTGAAGGAGTCTGCTGAGGGTCAGGGCTTCGATGCTTACAACGAGACCTATGTGAATATGCTGGATGCCGGCATCCTGGATCCTGCAAAGGTAACCAGAACTGCTCTGCAGAACGCAGCTTCCGTTGCTTCTACACTCCTCACCACCGAGAGCGTAGTTGCAGACATCAAGGAGCCTACTGCAGCAGCTGCCAACCCCAACGCCGGAATGGGCGGCATGATGTAATTCTGGGACACAATCCCGGCTTCCCATTAAAGTTAATAAACAAAAAAGTATCCGCCGAGGGCATTCCCTTCGGCGGATACTTTTTCTTTGCGTAAAAAACGATTACTGAAACAAAAAAACCAAACCCTTTCGGATTCGGTTTCTTTAGCGACGAGGATGAGACTCGAACTCACAACCCGCGAACGGGCACCAACTTTCCAGGCTGGCCGACTACCATTATCACACCTCGTCATATTCATTTATGTTGCTCTTGACTTGCAACTCGTACATGATAGCATTCACTCCCGCAGATGTCAAGAAAAAAATAGAAAAAGATTTTTTTTGTGCTATAATCTCTACTATGAGACTGAATGTGAAACAAAAATTGATACTTTTGACCATATTGGCGGTGCTTCCGCTGGTGCTGATGGTGGTTTATATCCTGCGGGCCATGCTGGGCTACAGCGATGCCTATGACCGCATCGTCAGCAATATGACCACGGCCAACCAGTACAATCTGAACTTTGAAGAGGAGCTGGATGACAGCATCTACAAGCTGGTGGTCAGCGGCACGGCCTTTGATGCGGAGAGCCCCGCGGAGGCGGCGGAGAATCCTTACCAGCTGATCGCATCTCTGGAGGCGGATTTTCAGCGGCTGCAGGAAATCACCGAAAACGATGAAAGCCGGCAGCGTCTGCGCATCCTCCTTCGCAATGTCAGCACCCTGCGGGAACGGGTGGATGACATCGCCGACAATCTCCGGGAGGGCGGGCATTACGATGACAATATCGAAATGCTGAACGATAACATTTACATCCTGACGGAGCTGATCCAGGACAATATCCAGACCTATCTGTACTACCAGACAGAAAGCATTGATCTCCTGAAGAATACGCTGAATCGCAATGTCTTGATCTTCAGTCAGGTGATGATCGGCGGGTTGCTTCTGCTTTGTGCTCTGATTGCTGTGGTGGTGTCGGTGCTGCAGCGCAGCATCACTGAGCCGCTGGCTTCTCTGGAGGAGACCACAAAGCAGATCGCACAGGGGGATTTCTCTGCCAGAACCGCCGTGAAAAGCCAGGATGAGCTGGGGGCCTTGTCCGACCGGGTCAATGAGATGGCACTTGCGCTGGAGGGCATGGTGCAGCGCATCCATGAGGACGAGAGCCGGATGCGCCATGCGGAGCTTCGGCTGCTCCAGGAGCAGATCAACCCGCATTTTCTCTATAATACATTGGACACCATTGTCTGGCTCATCGAGGGCAACAAGCCGGAGGAGGCAGAGGAAATGCTTCTGTCGCTCTCCAATTACTTCCGTCTGGTGCTGAGTCGCGGCAGGGAATTCATCAGTCTGCAGGACGAGGAAAAGCACATCCGGAGCTATCTGGAAATCCAGCAGGTGCGCTACCGGGACATTCTTCATTATGAACTGGATATTCCGCCCGCGCTCTATGATTATGAGATCATCAAGATGACGCTGCAGCCCATCGTAGAGAATGCGCTGTATCACGGCATCAAAAACAAACGAAGCGGCGGCATGATCCGCATCACGGGTGCGCTCGAGGCCGGACAGTTGTTGCTGACGGTATCGGACAACGGTATCGGCATGGATCGGGAAACGCTTATGAAGCTGCGGGAGGAGATCGCACGGGCCTGCAAGGACACAGAGTCCGGTTTTGGTTTGGCTAATGTCAGCGAGCGCATCAGAATGAACTACGGCAATGCATACGGGCTCTCGGTGGAGTCGGAGCCTGGCTGCGGCACAACGGTAACGGTACGACTTCCGGCAAAGAGAAAGGGCGGGGCAGAAGATGAAAATCACTAAGATCGGCAGAAGATTTGCCGCAGTTCTCGCGACAGCCCTGCTGTTGACAGGCTGTCTTCCCTCGGCCCAACTGCCGACGGAAAGTACGGCAGAGAATACGGAGGAGAAACTGCTGACTGTGGGCTTTTCCCAGCTGGGCGCAGAGTCCCTTTGGCGGCGGGCCAATACGGCGTCCATTCAGGCGGCGCTGACCCGGGAAAACGGATTCTACCTGCATTACAGCAACGCACGGCAGCAGCAGAACAATCAGATTAAGGCCATTCGCAGCTTTATTTCCCAGCAGGTGGATTACATCGTGTTCACACCGGTGAAGGAGGAGGGGTGGAAAACCGTGCTGCGGGAGGCCCGGGAAGCGGAAATTCCGGTGATCATCCTGGATCGCATGGCGGATTTTGCCAGTGAGGAGGATTACACCACCTTCATCGGTGAGGACATGTACGAAGAGGGAGAGAAGGCGGCCCGATGGCTAGCGGAATACCTGGAGCGAGAGGGAAGAAGTCAGGAGGAGATCAACATCGTTGTTTTGCAGGGCACCAAGGGTTCCACCTCGCAGCTGGGACGGACCATCGGCTTCGACCGTCTGGCGGAGCACTACAAAAACTGGCACATTCTGTCCCAGGTGGATGCAGACTTCACGAAGGCCAAGGGCAAGGAGGTCATGAAGGAATTCCTGAAGCGCTACCCGGAGCTGAATGTGGTGGTCTGCCAGAATGACGATATGATGTTCGGCGCGCTGGAGGCCATGCAGGAGGCCGGAATTTCCACGGGAGAGGATGGGGATGTGATCCTCATTTCCTTTGACGGGACAAAGCAGGCGCTGCAGCTCCTGCAGAGCGGTGAACTGAATGTGGACATTGAATGCAATCCGGAAAGCGGTGAGCTGGTGGCGGAGATCCTGAAGAAGCTGTCCCGGGGAGAAGCGGTGGAAAAATGCTATTATCTGTCGGAAACGGTATTCACACCGGAAAATGTAGATCTGTATATCGACAGCAGAAGCTATTAAAGAAGAAAACAAGGAAAGTGAAGGAGACAGGATGCTGAAGGTATTTCTGGTGGAAGATGAGAGTGTGGTGCGGGAGAGCATCCGGGACAATATGCCATGGGAGGAATGCGGCTTTACGTTGATCGGGGATGCCGGTGACGGCGAGCTGGCGCTGTCTATGATGCGGAAGAATCCCCCGGATCTTCTGATCACCGACATTAAAATGCCCTTCATGGACGGACTGACCCTCTGTCATATCGCAGGGGCGGAATTTCCGGGCATGAAGAAGATCATCATGAGCGGTTACGATGATTTCGAGTTTGCCCGTCGGGCCATACAGGAGGGCGTGGATCAGTTTCTGACGAAGCCCATCACCCGGCGGGTCATGAAGCAGGCCCTGCTGGACATCCGGGAGAAGCTGAGTGCGGAGCAGGAGCAGCACCAGTACCAGGAGCGTTTTCTGCTGGAGAACCGGGAGTATGAGCAGTACCAGCGCCGGGACTTTCTGGAGAAGATGTTCGGCGGGCGTATGTCGGTGGAGGAGATTTATGAAAAGGCGGGAAAGCTGGGACTCTCCATGAATTCCGAGGCCTACAACCTGATCCTTTTCAATATGCTCCCCCGGGAGGACGGCCAGGGAGAACGGGACGAAGCCGCGTGTCAGGCGTGGGAGACGGAGCTGGTGCGGTATTTTCTGCGCTTCCCGGAATATGTTTTTTCCCGCTGGAGCATGAACGGCTGCTGCGTGATCGTGAAGGGCACGCCGGAAACCGTGGCGGAATACACGAAAAAGGGCGTGGAAAAGATCACGGCAGTGCTGTCGGAAAGCGGGGACAAACTGCATTGGCATGTGGCAGCGGGCCGGCCGGTGACGCGCTTCAGCGCTCTTTCCGCCTGCTTTGCCCGGGTGAATCACATCTTTGCGGCCCGGTTCTGGCTGCCGGAGCAGCATGTCCTGACGGAAGAGGATCTGCTGCCCCTGGGTGCCGGGGAAAACGCCGATATCCGGGATGTGGAGGCGGAGGATGTGAACCCCGCCATCATTCGGGATTTCCTTTCGGAAGGACAGGAGGGTAATGTTGTCGAGTTCATTGAAGGGTACCTGGGCAAGATGCGGGAGGTGCTGCATTCGAAGATCTTCCGGAACTATCTCGCGCTCAGCGTCTGCTTCACGGTGCTTCGCTTTGTGCAGAAGCTGGGCATAGAAAAGGAAGCCTTCCTGAACGGGGCGCAGGTGGAGGCGGAGCACTTCGAGCTGTCGGAGGCGGAACTCCCGGCCTTTATGGAGAAGCTGCTGGCGGCGGCGATCCGGGAGCGGGACCGCATCCATGAGCAGGAAAACCAGGGCATGGTGGAGAAGGCACTGGTCTACATTGATGCCCATTTCACGGAGGAGGAGCTTTCGCTGACCCGGGTGGCGCAGGAGCTGGGCGTCAGTGCCAGTTACTTCAGCGGTGAATTCAGCCGGGCCCGGCAGCAGACCTTCGTGGAATACATCACGGAGAAGCGGATGACCCTGGCCCGGGAACTGCTGACGAAAAAACGGCTTTCCACCCAGGAAACTGCCCAGCAAGTGGGCTACAAGGATGCCCATTACTTCAGCTTTGTCTTCAAAAAGACCCAGGGCATGTCGCCGCGGGAATTCCGCAGCCGGGAGACGGCAAAAGATTGATGCTTTTGGGCCGGGAAAAATACTTGCAGGTGACGTAACGTCACCCTTTATGCTATACTCAAAATCATAGAGAGCTGTCCCTAAAAGGGCAGCACAACGGTGGACTGCTGCGGCAGTCGGAAAGGAAGAAAAATGAAATATATCGTAACAGGCGGCGCCGGCTTCATCGGCGGCAACTTCATGCACTTTGCTGTCAATACTTACCCGGAGGATATGTGGATCTGCCTCGACAAGCTGACCTATGCAGGAAACCTTGAGACCCTGGCTCCCCTGGAGGGCAAGTCCAATTACCGCTTCGTAAAGGGCGACATTGCGGATCGTGATTTCATTTTTGAACTCTTCCGTACCGAGAAGCCGGATGTGATCATCAACTTCGCCGCAGAGTCTCACGTGGATCGTTCTGTTTCGGATCCCGACATTTTCCTGAAGACCAATGTCGGCGGCACAGTTACCCTGCTGGATGCCTGCCGTGAATTCGGCATTCAGCGCTATCACCAGGTGTCCACCGATGAGGTTTACGGCGACCTGCCTCTGGATCGTCCGGATCTCTTCTTCACAGAGGACAACAAGATCAAGGCATCCTCACCGTATTCTGCTTCCAAGGCATCCTCAGACCTCTTTGTGCAGGCGTACCACAGAACCTTCGGCATCCCGGTAACCATCAGCCGCTGCTCCAACAACTACGGTCCCTATCATTTCCCGGAGAAGCTGATCCCGCTGGTGATTTCCCGCGCACTGAACGACGAGAAGATTCCGGTTTACGGAAATGGCGCCAATGTCCGTGACTGGCTGTATGTGACAGACCACTGCAAGGCCATCGATCTCATTGTCCGGAAGGGCCGTGTTGGCGAGGTTTACAACATTGGCGGACACAACGAACGCACCAATCTGGAGGTGGTGAAGACCATCCTGAAGGCTCTTGGCAAGTCTGAGGATCTCATTGAGTATGTGACAGACCGTCCGGGCCATGATCAGCGTTATGCCATGGATCCGGAGAAGATCGAGACAGAGCTGGGCTGGAAGCCGGAATATACCTTTGACACAGGTATCCCTGTGACCATTGACTGGTACCTGAATCATAAGGACTGGTGGGAGCACATTCTCAGCGGTGAGTATCAGAGCTACTTCGACAAGATGTATGTGGAAGGGAAAGGACTGAAGTAAGATGAAGGGAATTGTTTTGGCAGGCGGCGCAGGAACGCGCCTTTATCCTCTGACCATGGTGACCAGTAAGCAGCTTCTTCCGGTTTATGACAAGCCTATGATCTATTATCCCCTGTCTACGTTAATGCTGGCGGGCATCCGGGATATTCTGATCATTTCCACCCCGGTGGATACGCCGCGTTTCGAGGCGCTGCTGGGCGACGGCAGTCAGTTCGGCCTGAATCTTTCCTACAAGGTGCAGCCGTCACCGGACGGACTGGCCCAGGCCTTCCTGCTGGGCGAGGAGTTTATCGGAGATGACGCCTGTGCCATGGTGCTCGGCGACAATATTTTCTACGGCAACGGCTTCGGCAGACTGCTGCGCACCGCAAAGGCAGATGCGGAGAACGGCAAGGCGACGGTTTTCGGCTACTATGTGACGGATCCGGAGCGCTTCGGCATTGTGGAATTCGATGAGAACGGGCAGGCCATCTCCATTGAAGAGAAACCGGCAGAGCCGAAGTCCAACTATGCGGTGACGGGACTCTATTTCTACCCGGCAGGCGTCAGCCGGAAGGCCAAGGAGGTACAGCCCTCCGCCCGGGGCGAGTTGGAGATCACGACGCTCAACGACATTTACCTCCAGAACGGTGATTTAAATGTGCAGCTGCTGGGCCGCGGCTTCGCCTGGCTGGATACCGGTACCATGGACAGTCTGGTGGAGGCAGCCGACTTTGTGCGCATGATCGAGCAGCGCCAGGGCATCACCATTTCGGCACCGGAGGAGATTGCGTATATCAACAAGTGGATCGACAAGGAGCGTCTGATGGAATCTGCACAGCGCTACGGCAAGAGCCCCTACGGCGCCCATCTCAAGGCAGTGGCCGAGGGAAAGGTGCATTACTGATTGCCGGCGCAGACGGAAAAATACTATACCTCCGGTGCTTTCGCCCGGAAGGCCCATGTGACGCTGCGGACCATCCGTTATTATGACCAGAAAAACCTCCTGAAGCCGTCCCTGGTGACGGCGGGAGGGGCCCGGCGTTACACAGATGCGGACCTGGCGAAGCTGCAGCAGATCCTGCTGCTCAAGTACCTGGGCTTTTCCTTAGAGGATATCCGGGAAATGACGGTGGCCTCCAAAGACCGGTCGCTGCTGGTGGACTCGCTGCGTATGCAGAAGCGTATGCTGCGGGAGCGGATCGGGGAAATGGAGTCCATGATCGATGCCATCGGTGAGACGGAGGAGGCACTGGGGAACAGTCAGGAGATCAACTGGAACAGCATGCTGGAGTTGATTCATCTGACGGCCATGGAGCGGAGCCTGAAGACCCAGTATCTGAATGCCCAGAACATTGAGGCCCGCATTGCCCTGCACCGGGATTATTCGGAAAATCCGGAGTCCTGGTTTCACTGGCTGCTGCAGCAGACCTTGCTCCGTCCGGGTATGCGGATTTTGGAGATCGGCTGCGGCAACGGTGCCCTCTGGACAGAAAACCGGCATCTCCTGCCCGAAGACATTGGCATCGTCCTGTCGGATATTTCCGAGGGTATGGTGCGGGAAACAGAGCGGCAATTGACGGACCCGCGCTTTTCTTTCGGGGTCTTTGACTGCGCAGAAATTCCCTTTGCGGCGCAGAGCTTCGATCTTGTGATCGCGAACCATCTTCTCTTTTATGTGGAGGATATTGGGAAAGTGCTGCGGGAGGTAAAGCGGGTGCTGACGCCGGACGGTACTTTCCTTGCGGCTACCTACGGCAGCGCCCATATGCAGGAAATCACGGCGCTGGTGCAGGCCTTTGATCCGGGTATCGTCCTCTCGGCGGAGCGGCTTTATGAAAACTTCGGACTGGAAAACGGCGCGGTGCTGCTGCGGCCGTATTTTTCATCGGTGTCCTGTCGGCGCTACGAGGACGCCATTTATCTGGAACAGCCAGAGCCGCTGATCGCCTATATTCTGTCTTGCCACGGGAACCAAAACAGCGTGCTTCTGAACCACTACAAGGAGTTCCGGGATTTTGTGGCACGGAAGGTGCGGAAGGGCTTCCGGATCACCAAGGATGCGGGATGCTTTGTCTGCCAATGCTGAAACGCCCTTGCGTCCCGGAGAACGGGGTGGTATACTGGACGGGTACAACAAAAGGGGAGCTTGCGCGGGAAGCAGGCTGAGAGTGGGATGCGTTCCCAGACCCGTAAAACCTGATGTGGATAATGCCAACGTAGGAAACATAAATGGGTCTTGAAGCCATCGTGATGCTGCCGCGTTGCGATGGCTTTTTTGATTCATAGGAAAGTGCATCCAGAGTCTCTTGCCAGCTCGCGCTTCTCTGCGTTTTGTGCATCGTCCGCGTCAGGGAGATTTCAGGAGGATGCTATGAGAAACTACACAACACAGATGGAGGCAGCCCGGAAGGGCATTGTGACACCGGAACTTCAGCGCGTGGCTGAGAAGGAGCAGATGCAGGTGGAGGAGCTTCTGCCGCTTGTGGCCGCGGGAAAGGTGGCCATCTGCGCCAATAAGAATCATAAATGTCTGGACCCGGCGGGCGTCGGCTCCATGCTGCGGACCAAGATCAATGTCAATCTGGGTATTTCCGGTGATGTGAAGGACTATAATGTGGAGATGGAGAAGGTCATGGAGGCGGTGCATATGGGTGCTGATGCCATCATGGATCTGTCAAGCCACGGCAATACGGTTCCTTTCCGGCGGAAGTTGACGTCAGAATGCCCGGCCATGATCGGTACAGTGCCGGTATATGATTCCGTGATCCATTACCAGCGGGATCTGGATACCCTGACGGCCCAGGACTTTATTGATGTGGTACGATTGCATGCCGAGGATGGTGTGGATTTTGTGACCCTGCACTGCGGCATCAGCCGGAAGACCATCGATGAAATCCGGAACGGAAACCGGAAAATGAATATTGTATCCAGAGGCGGCTCCCTCGTTTTCGCCTGGATGTGCATGACGGGAGAGGAGAATCCCTTCCTGTCTCACTTTGATGAGATTCTGGAGATCTGCCGGGAATACGATGTGACGATTTCTCTTGGCGATGCCTGCCGCCCCGGCTGTCTGGCTGATGCCACAGATATCAGTCAGATTGAGGAGCTGGTGACCCTCGGCAAGCTGACCCAGCGGGCCTGGGACAGAGATGTACAGGTGATGATCGAGGGACCGGGCCATATGCCCATGGATCAGATCGCTGCCAACATGAAGATCGAGCAGACCATCTGCAAGGGTGCGCCCTTCTATACTCTGGGACCGCTGGTGACCGATATTGCACCGGGCTATGACCACATTACCGCAGCCATCGGCGGTGCCATTGCGGCGGCAAACGGCGCGGCCTTCCTTTGCTATGTGACACCGGCGGAGCATCTGGCGCTGCCGAATCTCGAGGATGTGAAGCAGGGAATCATGGCGTCGAAGATTGCCGCCCATGCGGCAGACATTGCCAAGGGTGTGCGGGGCGCCATGGAGCAGGACAACCGAATGGCGGATGCGCGGCGGAAGCTGGATTGGGAGGCCCAGTGGGCCTGTGCCATGGATCCAGAAACCGCGAAGAAAATCCGTGCAGACCGGGCACCGGAGCATGAGGATACCTGCTCCATGTGCGGCAAGTTCTGCGCTGTCCGCAGCATGAACAAGGCCCTGGCGGGAGAGCATATAGACGTATTATAATTCCAGGAGCACGAAGTGCGAAGCAATCCGGGGATTACAGTGCATAAAAAGCAGATGTCCCCCGTATCACTTTCGTGATACGGGGGACATCTTTTTGAATGAATGCCGGCAACCGGGGTCGAACCGGTATGGGAGTTGAGTCCCGCAGGATTTTAAGTCCTGTGCGTCTGCCTATTCCGCCATGCCGGCATCGAGTTATATGTTAAGGTATGGCGGGGCAATTGTCAAGTGGAAAGATTGACAAGGACGGGAAGCTGTGTTAAAATCATGCTTGTTGTGAACATGGAGATGTACCCAAGAGGCTGAAGGGGAGGCACTCGAAATGCTTTAGGCCGCGTGAGCGGTGCCAGGGTTCAAATCCCTGCATCTCCGCTTTAAAGAAAGAGATCTGGATATTTTATCCGGGTCTCTTTTTTTCTGTGTTTTTCTGTGCTTGCTTGTTGATGATTCTCTGGTTTCAATCCCGGAAAAACAGAAAGACGATCAGCTCGGTGTAGACCAGGAGGTCCAGGAGCAGATAGAGAATGCCGATGACCTTGTGGGTGAGATGGATCTTTTTCCAGCGAAAGAGCTGCAGCACCGGCAGCAGGAGTACCAGGAAGGCGATCAGGGCAATGGGATAGAAGAAGTTAGAGAAAAAAGCAGAAAGCGCCAGGAGCAGCCAGGACAGCAGAGTGGGTACGGCGGCGCCGAAGCATTTGTCTGTGGGGTCATAGATCAATACGGAAAACAGCCATTTCAAGCTTTTACGCATCATTTTCTCCTTTGTTTTGCGGTATATACAGAGCTTCTTTGAAACTAAAGTTTCTTAAAAGACTACTTCAGACGGACGTGAAATTCAAGTGTAGGATACGGATTCTGCCTGAGTAGCACCTTTCATGGGCGAAATTACCGAATATCGAATGAAATATGTGTGCAAAGTGCAGAAAAACGGCATATTGCAGAACGTTATGAGAGAGAAAAGTGTATAAAAATGGATACAATCGTATTCGCGGTAAAAAAATAAAAATCTGATCCCTTAAATATATGCCAAACGAACAAAAACCATGACTGAAATGCACAATAAATTGTGAATTATTTTTTTCTGAAAAACTCGAATTCTTTTTTGAATCGTGTATAATAGCTTTACTCCTACGATGTGGGCAGTCTATGCTTTTTTGCAGGAGTAGGAAAACAGGAAATACCGAAGTGTATTCGGAAAAAGAAAATAAGAAATGGAGCAGTGAAATGGAAAATCTTAAGCCGGAGCTGAATGTTGTGGAGATTTCAGAGGATGGAAGCTATGGCCGCTTTGAATGCGGTCCGCTGAGCAAGGGTGAGGCCAGCGTACTGGGCAATTCCCTGAGAAGAATTTTGCTTTCCTCTATGCCCGGAGCGGCAGTGAGTGAGGCAAAGGTGGAGGGCGTATACCACGAGTTTTCCTCTCTTCCCGGTGTGAAGGAGGACGTGTCCGAGATCATCATGAATCTGAAGAAGCTGGCTATCAAGAATACCTCTTCCAGTGATGAGCCGGTGATGGCTTACGTGGATTTCGTCGGTGAGGGCGTGGTGAAGGCATCCGACATCCGTGTCAGCTCAGAGATCGAGATCGTTAATGCCGATCAGACCATTGCTACCCTGTCCGGAAAGGATGCAAAGCTCTACATGGAGCTGAAGATCACCAAGGGAAGAGGCTATGACGGAGCCAACACCCGTGACAGAAGCGAGCTTGCCATTGGCGTGATCGCCGTGGATGCCATCTATTCTCCGGTTGGGAAGGTAAACATCCTGGTGACCGATGAGGATGCTTTCTCCGAGAGACTGGTGCTGGACGTATACACCAACGGCACCATGGCACCGGACGATGCCGTGAGCCTCGCAGCCCGTATCATGCAGACACATCTGCAGCTCTTCATCCACATGGATGAGGCCGTAAAGGAGAGCAGCAGTCCGGTAGCCAGCAGCACCGGAGAGACCCAGGATGAGATGAACAAGTCCATCGACGATCTGGAACTCAGCGTGCGTTCCTACAACTGTCTGAAGCGTGCCGGTATCAATACAGTGGAGGATCTCTGTGCGAAGTCCATGGATGACCTGATGAAGGTGAGAAACATGGGACGGAAGTCTCTGGATGAGATTCTGAACAAGCTGAAGAGCATGAATCTGAGCCTTTCTGACAGAGAAGAGGTCTGATCGTTAACAAATGATTCTGCAGCACGGCGGGGAGCGATCTCGGCCGTGCTTTTTCTCACAGGAGAGAATTCTGTGACATATCAAAAAAGGAGGCTGTAAAATGAAAAAGAGAATACTGAGTCTTGTGATGCTTTCTTTGATGGCGGTATCCTTTGCGGGCTGCAGCAAGAAGGCAGTGGAAACGACAGCGGTAGCAGAAAGCACAAGCACGGCAGCGGCCGCAAGCGAAGCTGAAACGACAGCGGCAGCAACAGAAGAGCAGAGTGACTGGGAAACGAAGGTCTATGATGACGCCAGTGCCTACTATGAGCTGAAGGTTTCTGATGTGGAGGCGGGGTTCCATGAGTCGGAGAGCCTGCATTACACCAATGATACCGACAGCTACAGCTATTCGGTGCTGGATGAAATGACGGCCCACGGGGCAGATGCGTATCTGGACGGAAAGAGCACGGATCTGGATGATCTGACAGAGTCTGTGTATTCCGAGGGCGATCTAAGCATCACCTATGTGCTGGGAAAGGCCGGCGATCGTTATCGCTTCTACGGCGTGATGAACATCGGCAGCGCCCAGGATGTGGCCTGCTATCTGGCGCTGGAGTATGACAGCGCCCATGTGATCAAGGCAGAGGATATGGTGAAGCTGTTCAGCAAGGACTACATTTCAGCGGAAAAGCTCGGCAAGTAAGACAGAACAGGAGAAGAGACAGCAATGACATTTGCAGAGATGCCCTATGAACGGATTGATTTTGACAAGCTGAAGACAGATTTTCAGACCTTGATGCAGGATTTTGACGCGGCTTTTTCCGGCGAAGAGCAGTGGGCGCTGCATCAGCAGTACTATAAAATCTGCGATCATGTGATGACGGAAATGACCATCGCCATGATCCGCAATGATATTGATATGACAGACAGCTTCTATTCCGAGGAGCAGCGTTTCTATGATGAGAAGATGCCGCTCTTCCAGAATCTGGTGGTGGACTACCAGCGAAAGCTGTATCATTCCCCCTACCGTGCTTTTCTGGAGGAGAAGATCGGCAAGGTAGCCTTCCGGAACATTGAGCTGGCCATGGAGGCGGTGGATGAGAAGCTGATCCCGCTCATGCAGGAGGAAAATGCGCTGCAGACCGGCTACAACCAGCTGCTGGCGAGCGCCCGCATTGACTGGCAGGGACAGGAGCTGAATCTTTCGCTCATGAATCCCTATCTCAACCACCGGGACCGTGCTGTCCGGAAAGAGGCCTGGGAGAAGTACACGGCCTTTTTTGCGGCTCATGCGGAGGAGCTGGATGATTTTTATGACAAGCTGGTGAAGAACCGCACGGCCCAGGGTAAGCTCATGGATCATGAGAACTATCTGCCGCTGGGCTATGCCCGGATGAACCGGAACTGCTACGGACGCGCGGATGTGGCAGAATTCCGGAAGCAGGTGAAGCGGGATCTGGTGCCCTTCGCCGAGCAGCTGCACGAGCGGCGGCGGCAGCGTCTGGGCCTTTCCGAGCTGGCCTATTTCGATGAGGGCGTCTACTTCTCGAACGGCAACCCGGCGCCCATCGGTACACCGGAGCAAATCCTGGCAGCGGGACAGAAGATGTACAATGAGCTTTCTCCGGAAACCGCTGTGTTCATGAACACCATGCAGGAACAGGGACTCTTTGATGTATTGGGCAGAAAGAATAAGAAGACCGGCGGCTACATGACCATGCTGCCGGACTATCATGTGCCCTTTATCTTTGCAAACTTCAACGGCACATCCTCGGACTGTGATGTGATCACCCACGAGTGCGGACACGCCTTCCAGGGTTACCTCACCGCCATGGATCCCATCCATGAGCACAACGACATCACCATGGAGACGGCAGAAACGCACTCCATGTCTATGGAGTTCTTCACGGAACCCTGGATGCCGCTGCTTTTCGGCGATCGTGCCCAGGACTATATCGACATGCACTTTGAGGATGCAGTGACTTTCATTCCCTACGGCACTATGGTGGATGAGTTCCAGGACATTGTCTATGACAATCCCGGCTTCAGTCCCCGGGAGCGGAAACAGGTATGGCGGGATCTCGAGAAGCAGTATAAGCCCCATCTCAACTACAGCGGCAATGCCTTTTTTGAGGAGGGCGGCTTCTGGCAGAAGCAGCATCACATTTATGACAGTCCGCTCTACTACATTGACTACTGCATCGCCGGCACCAATGCACTGCAGTACAAGGTGCGGATGGATGAGAATTATCGGGAGGCCTGGGAGAGCTATCTGCAGCTCTGTCGTCTCTCGGCGTCGGATTTCTTTGACGGCCTGGTGAAGAAGGCAGGACTCAACAATCCCTTTGAGGATGGCTGCCTTCGCTATATTGTGAGCAGACTTTCCCGGTCTGCGAAGCTTTGATCCCGGCAGAAAAGGGGCCTGAGCGGGAAATGAGTGACAAGAAAGATTTGTATACAGAGCTTCGCCATTATCTCGGGCAGAAGCTCTATCCCCTGCACATGCCCGGCCATAAGCGGCGCCTGGCACCGGCCTCCGTGCTGCCCTATGAGATCGACTTCACGGAGGTACAGGGCACCGATGACCTCCATGCGGCGGACGGCATTCTGCGCCGTGCTATGGACAGAACTGCGGCGCTCTATGGTGCTGACCGCACCTGGTACCTGGTGAACGGCAGCACCTGCGGCAACCTGGCGGCGATTTTTGCGGCGACCCGGCAGGGCGGCGAGATTATTGCGGCTCGAAACTGCCATCGTTCCGTGTTGCATGCTCTGGAGCTGCGGGGACTTCATGTGCATTGGGCCCTGCCAACCTACGATGCGGCCTTCGAGCTCTGTGGCTGCATCCGTCCCGAGACCATTGAAAAGCTATTGACCCGTTACCCGAAGACAGAGGCGGTGGTGCTGACCAGTCCCACCTATGAGGGCATTGTCTCGGACATTCCGGGTATTGCCAGGCTTTGTCATGCCCGGGGCATTCCGTTGATTGTGGACGAGGCCCATGGGGCGCATCTCGGACTGGAGGGACATTTCCGGGAGGAGGAGAGCGCGACAGCAGAAGATGCTAATGTTGGCGGCCCTTCTTTCCGGCTGCCCGCCCGGAATCGGCCCTTCTTCCCGGATTCCGCCATTCGGCAGGGCGCGGATCTGGTGATCCAGAGCCCCCATAAGACACTGCCCAGCCTGACCCAGACGGCCTGGCTGCATCTGAAAGGAAAGCTCATTTCCGAAAACCGGGTGGAGCGGATGCTGGGGATCTTTGAGACCTCCTCCCCGTCCTATCCGCTGATGGTGTCCCTGGACAGCTGCACGAGCTTTTTGCGGGGTGCCGGTGAGGATGAATTCCGGCAGTGGGGAGAACGGCTGCAGCGTTTTATCCGGGGAACGGAAAAGCTTCATTGCATACGTCTGTACCGGGAGGATCCGGCCAGTGCCTACGACTATGACCGGAGCAAGCTCCTGCTGCACAGTCTGATTCCGGACATCAGCGGCAAAATGATTCAGAATATGCTCCGGGAAAAGTATCATTATGAGCTGGAAATGAGTCTTGGCAGAAATGTACTGGCCATGACCGGTATGGCGGACAGTGACGAGGCCCTAGAGGGCTTCCTTGCGGCCATCACGGAAATCGATGACCGGCTCTGGACGCTGACCGCAGAGCGGGACTGGCTGACAGAATGGCAGACGCTGGCGGCGCGCAAGCAACAGAGTGTGGACGACGTCTTCTCCGATGCGGATGCCGGGGGAACCATGACCTTGCAGGAGGCCGTGGAAGCTGCGCACGAAGACATTGGACTAACGGCAGCAGAGGGACGCATCGCCGGGGAGTACATCTACTGCTATCCGCCGGGGATTCCGCTGGTGGTGCCCGGAGAGATGCTTCGCCGGGAGACGCTGCAGCTTTTGCAGGCCCTGCAGGATAACGGCGACGTGCTGCACTGTACGGAATCGGGAGAAAATCTTGACAGGATCACGGTATGCCGTGTATGATAGTAAAAACTGTTCAGTGAAGCGTATTGCTTTACTGGGAGCTATTCTCAGAGAAAGAAGGACCAGATTATGAAGCACATTATGACATTGAATACTCGTGATATGCAGAAGAGCGCTGTGAACGGCGGTTGCGGTGAGTGCCAGACCTCTTGCCAGTCAGCTTGCAAGACCAGCTGCGGTATCGCAAATCAGCAGTGCGAGAATAAGAATAAGTAATTCTCGATACGCAATACGCAGACAGATTGCCGGGTCGTTCGTCGCCCCGGCTTTTCTTATGTACTTATACACTCAAGATTAAAGGGGATTTACCATATGATTCACCAGTACCAAATGAACGGCTACAATATCGTCATTGACGTATTCAGTGCCAGTGTTCATGTAACCGATTTGCTGGCCTATGACGGCATTCATCTGCTGGACAGCGGTCTCAGCCGGGAGGAGGCGGAGAAGAAGCTGGCCGAGCAGCATCCGGAAGCATCGGCAGAGGCCGTTCAGGACACCTTTTCAGATATCCAGGAGCTGATCGACAGCGGAAAGCTCTTTGCCAAGGACATTTACCAGAACATTGCCGGTACCCTCAAAAACCGGAACACCGTGGTGAAGGCCCTTTGCCTTCTGGTGGCCCATACCTGCAACCTGAACTGTGAATACTGCTTCGCTTCCCAGGGAAAGTTCAACGGTGATACCGGCCTCATGAGCTTCGAAACCGGAAAGCGGGCCCTGGATTTCCTGATCGAGAATTCCGGTACCCGTCGGAATCTGGAGGTGGATTTCTTCGGCGGCGAGCCCCTGGTGAACTTTGAGGTCTGCAAGCAGCTGGTGGCCTATGCCCGTTCCGTGGAGAAGCAGCACAACAAGAACTTCCGCTTCACGCTGACCACCAACGGTGTGAATGTCACCGACGAGGTCATCGAATGGGCCAACAAGGAATGCTACAATGTGGTGCTGAGTCTTGACGGCCGGAAGGAGGTCAATGACCGCTTCCGCGTAGACAAGGCCGGCCGCGGCAGCTATGACAAGATCGTGCCGAATTTCCAGCGCTTTGTGGAAAAGCGGGGCGATAAGAACTACTACATGCGGGGTACCTTCTCCCATTACAACACGGACTTCACCAAGGACATCTTCCACATGGCGGATGATCTGGGCTTCACGGAGCTCTCCATGGAGCCGGTGGTGACCAAGCCGGGTGATCCCTGCGAGCTGACCGAGGCGGATCTGCCGATTCTTTTCGAGCAGTATGAGCTGCTGGCGAAGGACATGATCCGTCGGGAAAAGGACGGTAAGCCCATTACCTTCTATCATTATATGATCGACCTCTCTGAGGGCCCCTGCATCTATAAGCGGGTATCCGGCTGCGGCTCCGGCACGGAGTACATGGCTGTCACCGCCTGGGGTGATCTCTATCCCTGTCACCAGTTCGTTTCCGATCCAGAGTACAAGCTGGGTGATGTCTGGAACGGTGTGACCCATCCGGAGGTCCGGGACGCCTTCAAGAGCTGCAATGTCTATTCCCGTCCGGACTGCCAGAAGTGCTGGGCCCGGCTCTACTGTGCCGGCGGCTGCGCGGCCAATGCGCTTCATACCACCGGTGACATCCACGGCACCTACCATTATGGCTGCGAGGTCTTCAAGAAGCGTATGGAATGCGCCATCATGATCAAGGTAGCTGAAGCGGAGATGGTGCAGCAGGCAGAGGAAAACGAGGCATAAAGGAGGCGGAGGATGATCCAGGATATTTATCCCCACCGGCTGTGGAACCAGTACCGGCCGGAGGCAGAGGCGGAGCAGGATAGTGTGATTCTCTATTTTACAGCCGAAGGCGTATTGAACCGCCTGCGGACAATGGACGCCGACACGCTTGCACCGTCGGAGCGGATCCATGCGGGTGACGGAGAGGAAATGGCCAGTCCCACACGGCTGGACAGCGCTTCGGCTACCGAGGATAATGTCTTCGGCGCGGCCGCCGGGGACAAGCTGCAGATACTGGAATTTCCCCGTCTTAAGGATTTCGCGGGCAGCGGTATTCTGGACGCTGCGGATCTGATTTACCTCTTTTCTGTGGATGAGGAGAAGTATTTCCTCCTGTGGGAGCGGGAAATCAAGCCGGAAAAGCCGGTGACCCTTCCCGGCTTCTCTTTCACGGCGGTACGGGCACTTAGGGACCGGGAGTTGGGACCGAAGACCCGGATTTTCGCTTGCATCACCGGTCTGCAGCTCTACAACTGGTACCGCAAGAATCGTTTCTGCGGCTGCTGCGGCGGTGAAACGGAACGGGACGGGAAGGAACGGGCGCTCCGCTGCCCCCGCTGCGGCAATATGATCTTCCCCCGCATTGTGCCGGCCGTGATCGTGGGCGTCTGTCATGGCGACCGGATCCTGCTCACCAAGTACCGCACCGGCTTCCGGCACTATGCCCTGGTGGCGGGCTTCACGGAAATCGGTGAGACGCTGGAAGAGACGGTGGCCCGGGAGGTCATGGAGGAAACCGGACTCCGGGTGAAGAACATCCGCTACTATAAATCCCAGCCTTGGGGCATTGTGGATGACCTGCTGGCGGGCTTCTACTGTGATGTGGACGGCAATCCCGAGATCCACATGGATCAGAATGAGCTGAAGTTTGCCGAGTGGGTGAAGCGGGAAGACATTGTCCTGCAGCCGGATGATTTCAGCCTCACCAATGAGATGATGCGCTGCTTTAAAAACGGGGAGAGCTGCTGAGAAGGCAGCGTTAGAGGGAGTATGAGTATGAAAAAAATTCTTTTACTGGGAACCGGTGGCACCATTGCGTCGAAGCAGACCGGGGACGGCCTGAAGCCGGCACTGACAGCGCCGGAGATTCTGGAGTTTGTGCCGGATGTCGAGAAATACTGTGCCATCGACGTGCAGCAGGTCTGCAATCTGGATTCCACCAATATGTGTCCGGAGATCTGGACCCTGATCGTAGAGGCCATCAAGGAAAACTATGATCGCTATGACGGCTTTGTGATCACCCACGGCACCGATACCATGGCGTATACCTCGGCGGCCCTCAGCTATATGATACAGAATTCCCGGAAGCCCATCGTCATCACCGGCTCCCAGAAGCCTATCAACATTGACGGCACGGACGCCAAGGCCAATCTCCGGGACAGCATTTACTATGCCTGCGATGATTACTCCGCCAATGTGGTGCTGGTTTTCGACGGCAATGTCATTGCCGGTACCCGGGCGAAGAAAATGATGGCCCGTTCCTTCAATGCCTTCCACAGTGTGAATTTCCCGGTGCTGGCCCGTATACAGGATACACGCATCATCCGCTACATTCCCTATGAGCCGATGCGGGAGCCGGTGCGCTTCCAGACAGAGGCGTCCGACAGCATTTGCGTTATGAAGATGATCCCGGGTGCCCGGCCGGAGATGCTTTCCTATCTCTTTGAAAACTATGACTGCATCGTCATTGAGAGCTTCGGTGTGGGCGGCATCCCCGACCGCATGCTGGAGAAGTTCTATCAGGAGATGGAGCGCTGGGCCGAGAAGGGCAAGTTCATCGTCATGGCCACCCAGGTGGTGAACGAGGGCTCCAATATGGAGATCTATCAGGTGGGGCAGCGGGTGAAGAAGGATTTTCAGCTGATGGAGGCTTACGACATGACGCTGGAGGCCACCCTCACAAAGCTTATGTACCTCATGGCCCGCTACAAGGGACAGTACGATAAGATTCGCCGCGGTTTTTACCAGGAGATCAACCACGATATCCTCTGTGCGAACGAACGGTAGTTTTGCTGGAATATTCTTTCTTGTGCGATGCTCTGGAAAATGATACACTGAGTTAGTTTGTATAAACAAACTGACCGACATGGATGACAGGAGTGTATCAGAGTCTATGGAACTTAAGCAGCTGGAATTTTTTACCGTGGTATGCGAAAAGAGGAGCTTCAGTCAGGCCGCCGAGTGTCTGTATACCTCACAGCCCAACGTCAGCAAGGTGATTTCGTCACTGGAGAAGGAGCTGGGGAGTAAACTTGTGGAGCGGACGAACCGGGGACTGCGCATCACACCCTACGGGGAAACGGTGCGGAACTACGCCAAGGGCATCCTGAAGCATGTCTCCATGATCAGTTCCATGTCCACGCATCATAACGGCAAAAAATTCACTTTGGCGACCTATCCCAGCAATATGATTGCCAATCTGCTGGTGGACTTCTACCGGCAATGGGGCAAAGCGTACATAGTGGAGCACCAGGAAGGCAGTGTTGAGGAAGTCTGTAACTGGGTGGCCACCGGACAGACGGAGATTGGTGTCGTCTATATCGCACAGCGTCAGCTGGCGTCCTTTCGACATATCCTCAGCCACAAAAAGCTGGTCTTTGAACCGCTGGATGTGAAGGAGGCCTGCGTTTATGTCGGGCCGCAGCACCCGTATTACGAGAGAGAAAGCATTGACTTCTCGGAGCTGTCGAATCTGCGCTTCATCGGAGCGGTGCGGGATTATTTTTCCATGGAGCACCACCTGGATCGTGTGTCGCTGGGGGCCATCAGCACCCATGATCTGAATTATGCGATTTACTCGAACAGTGATCACATGACGATCAGCGCACTGATACAAAGCGACCTCTGCAGTTTGGGCATCGACTTTATGCACGAACCCTACAAGCATTACGATATTAAGAATCTGAAGATCAACGGCTGTGAACCCTTTCTTCTGATCGGCACGGTCCGACCGGAAGGCGAGGCGCTGAGTGAAGCGGCACAATGGTTTGTAGAGGAATTTAAAAAGCTGATGTGATAAAGTGAAAAAAGGAAGGCTCTGCTCTTGCAGGGCTTTCTTTTTTTTGTCTATAACAAATCGTTATGATATAGCATGCCGATTTTATGAGTACCCAGTTAGTTTAAACTATTGTATCCTCTGAGAGCACCGCTGAGGAAGGCGGTGCTTTTATCAACTGGGTGTAACTGCTTGACTTGCGGAGGACCCGTTTGATGAATGGCTTTTACACCACAGGAGGAGTAGATTATGAAAATTTTACGCAGAATCACCAGTCTGCTTGTGGCTGGTGCGTGCTGTGTCGGCATGCTGACCGCTTGCGGCCAGAGCCAGAGTGGATCCACAGCGCAGTCATCCGGCGAAACAGCGACTGCCACAGCGACAGCGGGAGAGACCAAGGATGAATTGGTCTTCGTGAACTATCGTGACATCCGCGACCTGAACCCGCACCTGTATGCCGGTGAAATGTATGCCCAGAGTATACTCTATGACACACTGGTCAGTGTGACCGTAGACGGCTATGAGGGCTGTCTTGCCGAGAGCTGGGACATCAGCGAGGACGGCTGCACCTATACCTTCCACATTCGCCCGAATGTCACATTCTCTGACGGCGAGAAGTGCGATGCCAATGCCATTCTTGCGAACTTCAATGCCATCCTGGAGAACCGGGAGCGCCACACCTGGCTGGAAATGATGAACCTGCTGGTGAGCGTATCCGCGCCGGATGAGAATACCTTTGTCATCGAAATGAGCGAGCCCTACTATCCGATGCTGACAGAGCTGGCCTGCATCCGTCCCTTCGCCATGATTTCTCCGAACTGCATGATCGACGGCAGTACCAAGGACGGCGTGAACGGATACATCGGCACAGGTCCCTATGTACTGACAGATTTCGTGACCGATGAGTATGCCGTATTTGAGCGCAATGAGAATTACTGGGGCGAGGCGCCGGCCATCCAGAAGATTACGGTTAAGGTGATCCCGGACAACCAGACCCGTATCATGGCACTGGAATCCGGTGAAATCGATCTGATCTTCGGTAAGAACATGATCGATGCTGATGCCATCAGCCAGTATCTGAACAACGATAAGTTCACCGTTGGCCTGTCTGATCCGACATCAACAAGACACATCGTTATGAATACCACGCATGAGATTCTGAGCGATCCGGCAGTGCGTAAGGCCCTGCAGCATGCGACAAATCGTCAGGCCATCTCCGAGGGTATCTTCTACGGACTGGAGCAGCCTGCCGACACCCTGTATGCAAAGACCGTTCCCTACTGCGATGTGGAGCTGACACCCTACGAGTACAGCACAGAGACCGCTGCACAGCTTCTGGATGAGGCTGGCTGGGTACTGGGTAGCGACAACATGCGCTCCAAGGACGGCAAGCCCCTTGCTCTGGATCTTCTCTACAACAGCGACAGCGTGACCGAGAAGACCATCGCTGAGTATCTCCAGAGTGAGTATCTGAAGCTGGGCATCTCCATGAACATTCACGGCGAGGAAGAGCAGTCCTACCGCGACAACATGAAGGCCGGAAATTTTGACATGGTATTCAACATCTGCTGGGGAATGCCCTATGACCCGCAGTCCTCTCTGGCAGCAATGCGTGCACCGGTATACGGTGATTATGCGGCACAGCAGGGACTGGAGGACAAGGCAGAGATTGACGATGCCATCACAAAGATCCTGACTTCGACAGATGAAACAGAGCGTCAGGAGCTGTACAAGTCCGTACTGACCAAGCTCCACGAGGATGCGATGTATCTGCCGCTCACCTATGAGTGCAACAAGGCGCTGTATACCTCTTCTCTGAAGGGCGTTCACTTCGGTACCGATCAGTACGATGTGCCGTTTGCTGACATGTACTTCGAATAAATCACATTGATGTGCAACAGGAAAAGCCGCTTCGGTATGGAGCGGCTTTTCTTGAAGAAAGGACCCTGATATATGAAACGCTATGTTGTACGCAGAATGCTGATGGCAATTCCCCTGCTGCTGGCCATTTCGTTCATCTGCTTCTGTTTTATTAACCTGATTCCATCCAATCCGGCGGAGGTGGCGCTGCGCGTACAGCAGACACCGGTGATCACAGATGAAGTTATTGCGGCGATGGAAGAGCAGCTCGGGCTGAATAAGCCGTTTTTCATTCGCTATTTTGACTGGGTACTGGGCTGTCTGCACGGCGACTTCGGCATCAGCTATGTGAATCCCAAACGAACGGTGGCGGGAGAACTGCTGCGCTGTCTGCCGGCCACGCTGCAGCTGGCAGGCACTTCCTTCGTGATCGTGGCCGTACTGAGCATTCCGATCGGCTTTTTGTGTGCCGTTTATAAGGACGGCTGGTTCGACAAGATCATGCGCGGTCTGGTTTTTGTCACGACGGCGATGCCCGCCTACTGGGTGGGACTGCTGCTGATGTGGGGAATCGGCGTCAAGCTGAACTGGCTGCCGACCAACGGCAACGGTACCTGGAGACATCTGATCCTGCCGTCCTTTACCGTGGCGCTGAGCTATATTTCCACGTATATCCGATTGATCCGCAACAACATGCTGGAAAACATGAAGCAGGATTATGTGCTCTATGCCAATGTGCGCGGCCTGCCGCAGAAGTCCATTCTGGTGAAGCACATACTCAAAAATTCCATGCATACCTGTATCGTGGCCATGGGTATGAGTATTCCACAGCTGATCTCCGGTACGATCGTGGTGGAGAACGTGTTCTCATGGCCCGGTCTGGGTACCCTTTGCATCAGCTCTATTTTTAACAGAGACTATCCGGTCATTCAGACCTATGTGCTCTTGATCGGTGTGCTGTTCGTTCTGTTCAATCTGCTGTTTGATATCCTGCAGACTGTATCCGATCCCCGTCTGCGTAAGGAGGACTGAGTATGAGAGAAAGATTCTTCCGCAATCGTACAGCGGTATTCACTGTCGCGTTTGTGCTTCTGGTGGGACTCGTGGGCATACTGGCGCCGTTTGTTGCGCCGAATGATCCCTATGAGACCAATATTCTGAATAAATTTGCCTCCTACAGCTTGCAGTATCCCCTGGGAACGGACCAGCTCGGCCGCTGTGTGCTCACGAGAATGATCTATGGCATCCGGCCTACCCTGGGACTTGCACTCTTGACTATGTTCGGCACCATCAGCCTCGGCGCTATACTCGGCATCATGGCCGGTTACTTCCGCGGTATCGTGGAGGAAGTCATCATGCGTGTGGTGGATGTCATGCTTTCCTTCCCTAGCCAGATCATGGTTTTCGCGGTGGTGGCGCTTCTGGGCGTCAGTGTGCAGAATGTGATCATCGCCAATGTCTTCATCAAGTGGGCCTGGTATGCCCGTATGATCCGCACGGGTGTTATGCAGTATCGAGATCGGAATTTTGTACAGTTCTCACGCTGTGTCGGCATGCCGGAGCGTTTTATTCTCTTCCGCCATCTCCTTCCGTCGATCACCTCGGATCTCGTGGTGCTGGCGTCTCTGGATGTCGGCTGGGCCATCATTAACATATCCACACTGTCCTTTCTGGGACTCGGCGTGCAGGCACCGACACCGGAGTGGGGCGCGATGCTGAACGAAGCCAAAAACGTCATGACCTCAAATCCTGTGCAGATGATCGCGCCCGGTATCGCCATTGTGGTACTGGTCTGCGTTTTCAATCTGATGGGAGATGCCCTGCGTGATGTTCTGGATCCCAAGGAGGTGCAGCGATGAAGCCTGTTTTTGAGTTGAATGATCTGCGTGTTTCACTGCGAAGCCACCACAAGGAAACAGAGCTTGTGCGAAACGTGTCCTTTGCGGTGCATTCCGGGGAATGCCTCGGCATACTGGGCGAGAGCGGCTCCGGTAAGTCTATGTCAATGAAGGCGGCCATGGGTTTGCTGGACCATAGCTTTACTGTGGAGGGCAGCGCCCGTTTCCAGGGAGAAGAGCTGATCGGCAAAAGTGCGGAAGAGCTGCGGCGTCTCCGCGGCGGCCAGGTGGGCATTGTGCTGCAAAATCCCATGACCTGTTTTGATCCGCTCTATCGGATCGGGCAGCAGATTGCAGAAACCTTTAAAGCCCACAACAGCTGGAGTGCGGAGGAGATTCATACCCATTCTCTTGCGCTGCTGGAAAAAATGCGCATCCGGAATGCAGAAGAGGTGCTTGAGAAGTATCCGCACCAGCTCTCGGGCGGCATGCTGCAGCGTATCATGATCGGCATTGCCATGGAAATGAAGCCGGCGCTCCTGATCGCAGATGAGCCCACCACTGCCATTGATGCCATCACACAGCATGAAATCTTGAATGAGCTTTTGCACATCAAGGAGAATCACAATACCGCCATGCTCTTTATTTCCCATGACTTAAACGCCATTTCGCGTATCGCGGACAAGATCGTGGTGCTGAACCGCGGCGCAGTTGTGGACAGAGGCGACTTCCGGCACATTCTGCACCATGCGCAGGATCCGTATACGAGACTGCTGGTGGAAAAGCGTGCGGATGTGATGCGGCGCTACACAGCTGTTTTGAAACACAGGGAGGTGGAAACTCATGTTTGAACTTAAAAATGTCAATGTCAGCTTCCGCAGTGAACGGCAGGACCGGGTCTTCGGACACACGAGGCAGCAGGTACTGTTTGATGTCTCGCTGACCGTCAAGGACGGTACTTGTCTCGGCATCCTTGGCGAGAGCGGTTCCGGCAAGTCCACCATGGGACGTGTGCTCTGCGGCATGCTGAAGCCGGACAGCGGCGAGGCGATTCTGGACGGTGTTTCGGTCTATGATTCCCGTGCAGGGCGGAGAAATCTGCAGAATAAGCTCAGCATCGTATTCCAGGACTATACGACTTCGGCAAATCCGCGCTTCCGCATCCGGAACATCATCGGTGAGGGACTGACGGTGCAGGAGAGAAGAGAGGGGAAGCGGCTGGACAGAAAGGCGGAGGTCAAGCGCTTGCTGGAGCTGGTGGGCCTGTCGGAGGATTTTGCGGATCGCTTCCCCCACGAGCTTTCGGGAGGTCAGCTGCAGCGCGTATGCATTGCGCGGGCGGTGGCCTGCAAGCCGGAGATCATTCTCTTTGATGAAGCCATTTCTTCACTGGATGCGCATACCCAGGTACAGGTCATGGATCTTTTGCGGGAGCTTAAGGAAAGACTGGGGCTTACCTACATTTTCATCACCCACGATCTGACCTCCATTACCTATCTTTGTGATGATGTGATGTTCCTGTACCAGGGACACGTGACGGAGCATCTGCCGGTGGATCGGATCAGTGAGACAAAGGATGCATATGCCCGCAAGCTGCTGGAATCCATCGTTGTGTTCGACACCGAGGAAAGTGCATGAGATTGTGCGGATTTGAACTTGCAGCCGGAGAGAAAAAAAGGGTGAAGCTCCCGGTTTCCGATGGCCTGTGTCTGGATGCCTGGCTGCTTTGCGGCTCCCGGCGGGGGAAAACCCTTGTTGTGACCGCGGGCGTTCACGGCTGCGAATACAACGGCATCCTGGCCCTGCGGAAATTGGCGGAATCGCTGGATTGTATCGACTTGCGCGGAAATCTGATTCTTTTGCCACTGATCAATGAAAATGGATTTTATGCCGGTGTTAAGCAGCTGAATCCGGCGGACGGCAAAAATCTGAACCGGGAGTTTCCTGGCGATGAGAACGGAACCGAAACGCAGCGAATGGCCTGGATGATCGAACAGCGGATTTATCCGGAAGCAGATTTTCTCATGGACATTCATGGCGGCGACTGGAATGAAGAATTGACACCGCTGGTGTTCTTTCCCTGCGGTGCCGGTGAAACGCTGGCGGCGGAAACGCGTGAGGCAGCGAAGGCACTGTCGGTTTCTCTGCGGGTCTGTTCCACGGCAAAGAACGGCCTCTACAGCCTGGCAGCCCAGAGGGGTATCCCTTCGCTGCTGCTGGAACGGGGCGGCAACGGACTTTGGACGGAAGCCGAGGTGGCGGCGGATTGTGAAGACGTTTTTCGCCTGATGCAGCACCTTGATATGATCGAACATAAGTATGTACGTGAGACGCAGAAGGAGATCACCAAAGCGGTCTATGAGGAGGCCGTAGCAGAGGGCTGCTGGTTTCCAGCAGTGCGGGCCGGACAGGAAATCTCTGCCAATGCCCTGCTCGGTCGGTGGGAAGGCATTAACACAGCAGAAAGTCGTGTCCTATATGCCAAACACGGCGGTATCGTCCTGTATGAAACCACCGCACTGGGGGTCAGAAAAGGGGATCCGCTCATTGCCTACGGAACGGAATAGCAGACATTCTCCCCGCTGTACTTGAAAAAAGAAGGAAATTCGCCTATACTGAGTTGCTATAGGCTGTCAAACGGCGTAAATAAAGGGAAAATGGCAAAGGAGTTAGATAGGTCATGGGATTTGAATTCAGAAGCAAGCTTCCGTCCAGCGCAGAGATTCGGGAACAGTATCCGCTTCCGGCAGAGCTTGCCAGAATCAAGGCTGAGAGAGATGAGGAGATCAAGGCGATTTTCCGTGGAGAGTCCAAGAAATTTATTCTGGTGATCGGACCCTGCTCTGCAGATCATCCGGATCCGGTTCTGGAGTACTGCAACAAGCTGAAGGAGCTGGGCGACAAGGTACAGGACAAGATTTTTATTGTACCCCGGGTATATACAAACAAGCCTCGTACCACAGGTGAGGGCTATAAGGGCATGCTGCACCAGCCGGATCCGGAGAAGGGGGCCAATGTGGCCAACGGTATTGCGGCAATTCGAAAGCTCCACATGGAGGTTCTGCGGCAGACCGGCTACAGCACGGCGGATGAGATGCTGTACCCGGACAACCTGCGTTATCTTTCTGATATCATGAGCTATATCGCGGTGGGCGCCCGTTCCGTGGAAAATCAGCAGCATCGTCTGGTGGCCTCCGGCATTGACGTACCCTGCGGTATGAAGAATCCCACCTCCGGCGACTTAGGCGTTATGCTGAACTCCATCTATGCCGGTCAGCATGGACATGACTTCATTTTCCGGGAGTGGGAAGTGCAGTCCGACGGCAATCCCTACACGCATGCCATCATGCGGGGATCCCAGAGTAAGCACGGACAGATGCACCCGAATTACCATTATGAAGATCTGAAGCTGCTGCTGAACCTTTATAATGAGAAGAAACTGGAGTATCCGGCCTGCGTGGTGGACACCAATCACTGCAACTCTGCCAAGCATTACAAGGAGCAGCTCCGGATTGCGCAGGAGATCATGCATTCCAGAAAGTATTCTCAGGAGCTGGCCGGCTTTGTGAAGGGTCTCATGGTGGAGTCTTATCTGCTGGAGGGCAACTGCAAGGTAGAGGAACATATCTTCGGAAAGTCCATCACCGATGCCTGCATCGGCTGGGAGGACACGGAGCGTCTGGTGGACTGCGTTTACGAGTATGTGGCACAGACGGATTTTTAAGGCAGAGGAGAAATGAAGATGGGAGTATATGAAGAGCTGGTGGCCAGAGGACTGATCGCACAGGTCACCAATGAAGAAGAGATCCGGGAGATGGTGAACAACGGAAAGGCCACCTTCTATATCGGCTTTGATCCGACAGCGGATTCTCTGCATGTGGGCCACTTCATGGCCCTTTGCCTGATGAAGCGTCTGCAGCAGGCAGGAAACCGGCCTATCGCCTTGGTGGGCGGCGGTACCGCAATGATCGGCGACCCCAGCGGCCGGACTGACATGCGGAAAATGATGACTGTGGAGCAGATCGACCATAACTGTGACTGCTTCCGGAAGCAGATGAGCCGTTTCATCGAGTTCGGTGAGGGAAAGGCCATGCTGGTCAACAACGGTGACTGGCTGCGGAATCTGAATTTCCTGGATTTCATGCGGGAGATCGGTCCTTGCTTCTCCGTGAATGACATGCTGCGGGCGCGCTGCTATGTGAACCGTCTGGAGAAGGGCCTGTCCTTCTTGGAGTTCAGCTATATGCTGATGCAGGGCTACGATTTCTATCAGCTCTACCAGAAGTACGGCTGCAATATGGAGTTCGGCGGCGATGACCAGTGGTCCAATATGCTGGCCGGTACAGAGTTGATCCGTAAGAAGCTCGGCAAGGATGCCCATGCCCTGACCATCACACTGCTGACCAACAAGGAAGGTAAGAAGATGGGCAAGACCGCCAGCGGTGCGGTATGGCTGGATCCGGAGAAAACCTCGCCCTATGAGTTCTATCAGTACTGGAGAAATGTGGACGACGCCGATGTCATTAAGTGCATGAAGCTTCTGACCTTCATTCCGCTTTCCGAGATCGAGGAGATGGCCAAGTGGGAAGGCGCTGAGCTGAATAAGGCGAAGGAAATCCTGGCTTATCATCTGACAGAGCTGGTACACGGCACGGAGGAAGCACAGAAGGCGGATTCTGCTGCTAAGGCCATCTTTGCAGGGGCCGGTGATTCTGAGAACATGCCGAGTCATACACTGGCAGAGGCGGATTTCCGGGATGGTCAGATCGACATTCTGGGTGTTCTGGTGGCAACAGGTCTCTGTGCTTCCCGCGGTGATGCCCGCCGCAATGTGCAGCAGGGCGGCGTTTCCCTGGACGGTGAGAAGGTCACTGACATCGCGACAAGCTATACTGCAGACTTTTTCAAGGACGGAAAGGTTCTGAAGAAGGGCAAGAAGAGCTTCGTGAAGGTTCTGGCCTGAACTTACGAAAAGCTTACAATCCTATGAAAGAAATGGGCGATTCCTTGATGAATCGCTCATTTTCGTTTATAATCCCATTAAATCCGTGCAATAGAGAAGATCTTATAAGGCTCGCACGAGATTTTTAACAGGGAGAGATGTATTCATGAATATTTTTGATAGATCCAGACGGTGGCTGAGCGGCGTGCTGGCGGTACTCCTGTGCAGCGGCCTCATGACGGCACCGGCTTATGCTGCCGGTAAGGGCAGTGGGACAGTGTCCAACACGTCACCGGTGAAGCTGGTGATCGACGGAGAGTATCTCGAGGGAAAGGTCAATGATCCGGTGAGCCGGAAGACCCAGAAGGCCTACATTATCAATGACAATGTCAGCTTTCATCTGGAAACCCAGTCCTCCGCCATTGCGGGTTCGGATATCATCGTTTACTCCAATGAGTTTGTGGAGGGACAGGACCGGGGCGTTCGCAACCGTGTATTGTCCAAGCACCTGTCCATCGGTGAGACGGCGCAGCTTCTGCCGGAGGAGTACTACGCGGACAGCGAGAGCAGCGGTGTGCTTTATGACTTCACCAATCGCTGCTTCGATGTGCGGGTCTACATGAACAGTGAGCATACCCAGTACGAGGATATTTATTTTAATATCGTGGACGCGGATATGTTCTCCGAGATGGAGGGACAGGCGCAGCAGAAGGCAGAGGAACAGGCTGCCAAGGTGCAGAAGCTGGTGCAGCAGTACGGACCGGCGGCCGCGA
This sequence comes from Parolsenella sp., assembly GCA_963659875.1. Lineage (GTDB taxonomy): Bacteria > Bacillota > Clostridia > Lachnospirales > Lachnospiraceae > Oribacterium. The sequence goes on along the minus strand of CAVKVA010000004.1, from coordinate 9,793 downwards.
CAGTTGCAAAGCGTTGAAGAAAAACAAGGAATGTGATATACACCAAGGGAGGGAAATCAGCATTTGATTTCGCTCCCTTTCTTTGTGCTTTTAACATAGGAGACAAGCATGGCATTTATCAGTGTTTTTGATGTATTGGGGCCTAATATGATCGGTCCTTCCAGCTCTCATACCGCCGGTGCGGAAATCATTGCCTTTCTGGCGCAGAAGATGCTGACGCCGCCCCTTCGGCGGGTGGAGTTCACATTATACGGCTCCTTCGCGAAAACCTATCACGGACATGGCACAGACCGTGCTCTCCTGGGCGGTATTCTGGGCTTCTCGGCGGATGACAGCCGGATCCGGGATTCCTTCCGGATTGCGGAAGAACAGGGCATTGCGTATCGGTTTAAAACCAATGAAACGGAAACCGAGGTGCATCCCAATACGGTGGATATCCGGATGGAAAATGCTGCCGGGCAGACGATGTGCATCCGGGGCGAGTCTCTGGGCGGCGGCAAGGTGCGGATTGTGCGGATCAACGGCGTGGAGGTGGACTTCACCGGCGAGTACAATGCGCTTATTGTGGTGCAGCAGGACAAGCCGGGCGTGGTGGCTCATATCACGAAAATCCTCAGCGACCGCGGCGTAAATATCGCCTTTATGCGGCTCTTTCGGGAGGAAAAGGGCAGCAAAGCGTACACCATTGTGGAATCCGACGAACGGCTGCCGGAGGATGTGGACCAGCTTCTGCGGCAGAACCCGCATATTCATGATGTGATGATCGTACAGCAGTAGGGAGGCAGATGGGATGAATATGGATTTTAAATCGGCAGAGGAACTGCTGCAGCTTTGTGAGGAACGGCAGCTCTCTATCTCAGCGGTGATGCGGCAGCGGGAATGCCTGCTGGCAGAAAGCACAGAGGCGGCGGTAAATGCCCGCATGCAAAAGGCATGGGAGATTATGAAGTCTTCGGCGAAAACCCCGATTCAGGAGCCGGTGCAGTCCATGGGCGGCCTCATCGGCGGCGAGGCCGGCAAGCTGGACCGGCAGTTCCGGGCCGGTCGGAATCTCTGCGGGACACTTCTGCAGCGTGCCATCAGTTATGCCATGGCGGTGCTGGAAACCAATGCCTCCATGGGACTGATTGTGGCAGCCCCCACAGCGGGTTCCGCCGGTGTGGTGCCCGGTCTGCTGCTTTCCATGCAGGAGCAGTATGCCTTCGGCGACGCACAGATTGTGGACGCCTTGTTTAATGCTGGTGCCGTCGGATATCTGGCCATGCGGAATGCCACGGTGGCCGGTGCGGTGGGCGGCTGTCAGGCGGAGGTGGGTATCGCTTCGGCTATGGCGGCTTCGGCAGCGGTGGAGCTTATGGCGGGCAGTCCCCGGCAGTGTCTGGATGCGGCGGTGACGGTGCTCATGAATACGCTGGGCCTGGTCTGCGATCCCGTGGGCGGTCTCGTGGAGTACCCCTGTCAGAACCGGAATGCGGCCGGTGTGGCCAATGCCTTAACCGCGGCAGAGATTGCTCTGGCGGGGATTCAGCAGCGCATTCCATTTGATGAGATGCTGGACGCCATGTATCAGGTGGGAAAGCGCCTTCCGGCGGAGCTCAGGGAGACGGCGCTGGGTGGCTGTGCGGCCTGTCAGTCCTGCAAGAGCCTGCAGCATTGATTGCAAAGTTAAAATTTACACAAATTTTACATAGAATAAGTTGAAATGTGATAAAATGAGCTCAATCTGCTTTACAGCACGTGGTTTAAGGTGCTAAAGTACGGGTTGAGGAAAGTTTATGAATCGATATTATACGGTTATTATTTATCTGCAGATATTTTCCATGCTGATCATGCAGATTTTTGTGAACCGCAGCAATTCTCTGGACAAGGAGCGAAAAAGGATGTTTCGCTTTTTCTTCGGACTCATCGCGATAGCGGCCTTATGCGAATGGTTGGGTGTCATTCTGCAGGGGATGGGCGCTGCGACGCGAATGCTGCATATCCTGGTGAAGCTCACAGAATTGTGCATTGCGCCGTCCATCAGCTTCATGTTTGCCCTGGTGCTGGATCGGCGCCACCGCAGGGGTATCCTGATTTTTATTGTACTGCATGCATTGCTGGAGCTGATTTCCGGTTTTTCCGGTTTCATTTTCTGTGTGGACATGAACAGCAACTATAGTCATGGACAGTATTATTGGATTTACATATCGGCCTATAGCCTGTCCATTCTCTATAGCCTTTGGGTGGTCTTGCAGAACATCCGGCGTTATCAGTATACCGGTGCCATCGTCTTTGTGCTGATCATTCTCTGGCTGCTGACAGGCATTGGGTTGCAGCTGTATGACAGCTCGCTGAAGGTGGATTATATGGTGCTCAGCAGCGCCAGTGTTCTCTGCTATGTTTTTACGCTGGAGATGATCCAGCAGACGGACGAGCTGACGGAGCTTCTGAACCGTCGGGGCTATGAAAACTATATCGCTCATCTGGAACAGCCCTGTGCCGTCCTTTTCTTTGATGTGGACATGTTCAAGGCAATCAACGATACCTATGGCCACAGTGCGGGAGACGAGATTCTCCGGACGCTGGGAGGGTGCGTGCGCCGGACCTATGCGCGCTACGGGAAATGCTTTCGCTACGGCGGTGATGAATTCTGCGTAATCCTTTTGGAACGCTTGCAGGAGATCGAACAGCTGAACCATGACTTTTTCATGACCATTCAGACACTTCGGGACACGGGAAAGCGCCTGCCTTCCATCTCCATCGGCTACGCCTGGTATGATCCGAAAAGCAGCAATATCCAGGATGTGGTGGCCGAAGCGGATCAGATGATGTATGAGTACAAAAAGAAAAGACGGAATGATGTTATAATTGACTAACCGCTTTCTCCCGTGATTTAATGTAGGCACTTCATATGAATGAGGGAGTAGTGACGCAATGCGTGACAAGTCAACATACTGGGGTTTTATCCTCTGGCTTGTCTTAATGAACGAGACTCATGCATAGCTTTTTTGAGCTATGCATGGGTCTCGTTTTTTTGTTCATAGGAAACATCCTATGTCACACTCTACTGCAATCAGGAGAAAAGGAGAGAAGAGATGAAAGAAGCTTTTATGCTGTCCCGGGAGGAGCTGCTGGCGAAAACCGGCACCGATCCGGAGAAGGGACTGAGCGACAGCCAGGCGGAGGCATCCCGTGCGAAATACGGTGCCAATTCCTTCGCGGCCCAGAAGCATGAGTCCCTGGCAAAGCGGATCTGGGAGGCCTCCACGGAACCCATGCTGCTGATGTTGATTTTTGCTGCCGTCATTACCCTGGCAGTCAACATTACCCGGTACTTCACCGGCGGTGAGTACAATTTTCTGGAATGTGTCGGCATTTTCGCGGCCATTTCCCTGTCGGTGGTCATCACCATCATTACCGAAGGAAAGAGTGCCCAGGCCTTCGAGGCCCTGAACCGGATCAACGAAGATACCCTGATCAAGGTGCTGCGGAACGGCGAAGCCCAGCTGGTGACCCAGAAGGACATCGTGGTGGGCGATATCATCATGGCGGAAACCGGCGACAAGATTGTGGCGGACGGACGCCTGCTGGACAGCAATGACCTGTCCGTGGATGAATCGGCTCTGACCGGAGAGAGCCTTCCGGTGAAGAAGAATGCCGACTTTGTTTGCAGCGAAAATACGCCGGTGGCGGAGCGTGCCAATATGCTGTACTCCGGCTGTTTCGTGTCCGCTGGAAACGGACGGATGCTGGTAACCGGCGTGGGAAACGACACGGAGTTCGGCCAGATCGCCCAGGAGCTTTCATCCATTGAAAAGACCACCACGCCACTGCAGGAGAAGCTGGACAAGCTGGGAAAGCAGATCACCGTACTGGGCGCCTCTGCGGCAGCCATCGTTTTCCTCATCGAGTTGGTGCAGTTCATTCTTCGGGGACAGCTGAACCTGGATACGGTTTCCGATGCCTTCATCACCAGTATCGTGCTCATCGTGGCAGCGGTGCCGGAGGGACTTCCCACCATCGTGGCGGTTTCCCTGGCGCTGAACATCATTAAGATGTCGAAGGAAAATGCCCTGGTGAAGAAGATGATCGCCTGCGAGACCATCGGCTGTGTGAACATCATCTGCTCGGACAAGACCGGTACTCTGACGGAAAACAAGATGACCGTTCAGAAAGTCTATACCCACGGGGAAGTGATCGCACCGGAGACGCTGGGCGACAAGGATACCCTGCTGATCCACAATTTCTGCATCAACAGCAACGCCAACATTTCGAAGGAAAACGGCAGCTGGTCCTTCATCGGAAATCCCACAGAGTGCTCGCTTCTTGCGGCAGCGGACAAGGCCGGTGTGGACTATCAGGTGCTGCGACATGAAGCAGACATTGTCCGCATCTTCCCCTTCTCCTCTCAGAACAAGGACATGAGCACCATCGTCCGCGAAAACGGAGAGTGTATTCTGTATACCAAGGGAAATCCGGAAAAAATCCTGTCCCTTTGTGCCAATGTCGGCGAGGCGGAGAAAGCGGAGATCCTCCGACTGATGGAGGGCTTCCAGAGCAAGGCGGGACGTCTCCTGGCTTTTTCGCATAAGGCATTGCCGCAGGGCTACCATGGTGAAGAACAAGCTGCGCTGGAGCAGGAGATGTACTTTGATGGCTTCGTGGTGATTTCTGACCCGCTGAGCCCGGATGTCTACGAGGCCATCCGAACCTGCCGAAGCGCCGGCATTGAAGTGAAGATGCTGACCGGCGACAATATCCGCACGGCTCGGGCCATTGCAGAAGAGCTGCACATGCTGGACAAGGATCACATCGCGGTGGAGGCCGCCGACATTGAAAAGCTCAGCGATGAGGAGCTGAAGCAGGAGCTGAAGCGGATTCAGGTGATTGCCCGGAGTACGCCGCTCGTCAAGATGCGGGTGGTGAAGCTTCTGAAGGAAGAGAAGAATGTGGTGGCGGTCACCGGCGACGGCATCAACGATGCACCGGCCATCAAGCACGCGGATGTGGGCATTGCCATGGGCATTGCCGGAACGGACGTGACCAAGGAAGCCAGCGACATGGTGCTGCTGGACGATTCCTTCTCCACCATTGTGAAGGCAGTGCAGTGGGGGCGCGGCATTTACGAAAACTTCAAGCGCTTCATCCAATTCCAGCTGACGGTGAATGTTTCTTCTGTTGTTGTTGTAATTGCCTCCATTCTGGCAGGGTTCCAGGCACCCTTCACGGCGCTGGAGCTTCTGTGGATCAATATCATTATGGATGGACCGCCTGCCCTGACCCTGGGACTCGAGCCCATTCGTGCGGACCTTCTGAAGCATAAGCCCACGAAGCGCAATGAGAATATTCTTTCAAAGAGCATGCTGATCCGGATCTTTGCCAACGGCTTCTATATTTCGGCGATTTTCATGCTGCAGCATTTCCGGAATTTCCTGGGCGCGGCACCGGAGGAGGAAGCGACGGTATTGTTCACCCTCTTCGTGCTGTTCCAGCTGTTCAATGCCTTCAATTGCCGTGAACTGGACAACACCCCCATGTTCCGGAATCTCCTGCGAAACAAGCTGATGCTGGGCGTCTTCCTGCTGGTGCTGGTGCTGCAGTTCCTGATCACCCAGTTCGGCGCAGCCGTCTTTGAAACCGTGGCTCTTTCCGCTGCTATGTGGCTGAAGATGGTGCTGACGGCACTGACTGTGATTGTGTTGAACGAGCTGATCAAGCTGGTATTGCGGATGCGGTTCACGTGGGCTTCGTGACAGCTTGGCTGGCGGGTGCCCACGTGATGGTGCCCCGATTATGCCGGTCAAGATACTAAAAAAAGGCTCTGCTGACGCAGAGCCTTTTATGCGTTTTTATTGGCCTAACAGAAACTTTTCCACCACCTGGGCCACGCCGTCATTGTCGTTGGTGTCAGTGATGTAGTCGGCCCGTTCCCGGAGGATGTCCTGGGCATTTTCCATGGCCACGCCGAGACCGGCATAATCGATCATGGTGATATCGTTATAGCCGTCACCGCAGGCGATGAGTTCCTCCCGCTTGCCGCCCAGAAGCTGAAGGATCTTCTCCAGAGAAGCGGCTTTTTCGATCTTCGGCGGGACAATCTCCAGGAAATAGGTTTCGGAGAAGAAGAGATTCAGGGCGTCTCCGTACTTCTCCCGGAGGAACTGCTGGTAGACCTTCAGCTTTTCATGCTCACCGACGGCCAGGAACTTCACCACCGGTTCGGGGAGTGCGTCGGCCAGAGAAGGAACGGCGATGATGGGGATATGGTTGATCTTGGCTTCGATGTGCACATAGGGATCATCCGGCTCCTCCGTCAGCACTCCTTCCGGGCTGTAGCTCACCAGGGCAATGCCGAAATCCCGGTGGGAAGCGCAGATATCCGCATAGTACTCTGTGGGGATGGTTTTCCGAATGAGGCATTCTCCGGTGCTGCAGTTCACCACCTCGCCGCCGTTATAGGAGAGCACATAGCCGCCGATGCGGGGCAAATCCAGTCTCCGGGCAATCGGCATTACCCCCACCAGGGGCCGACCGGAGGCCAGGATAATGTGGGTTCCCCGGGCAGCAGCTTCCTGCAGCACATCAACGGTGTGCTGGGAAACCTCTTTCCGGGAGTTGGTGAGGGTGCCGTCTAAATCCAATGCAATAAATCGATACATAGCTGTCTCCTGCGTCATAAGTTTTGTGATCATACATTTCATTAGTATAAAAGCAGGATTGTAAAAAAGCACTAGATATCTTGCAAAACTTTTGCAAAATTTTTTGATTTTGGGGGCTTTTGCTTTTGGGGGAAATACGCTAAAATACACTTTTGCATAATAACGAAACGAATATAGGGTGAAAAATGGCAAAGAAAAGTACAGCAGCTGCAGCACAGCAGATTGACAGAATTACATTGCTGAAGATTGTGGACGAGCTCATCAAAAAGGGCCGCAACAATAAAAACTCCATTGACGAGAGTCAGGTTGCCTATGCCTTCCATGGCTATGAGGTGGCGGACGAGCAGATGGAGTATATTCAGAAGTTTATAGAAGAAAAGGGCGTGGAGATCGTTCCGGATGTGGACGAGCAGAGCCTGAAGGAAATCGAGTCCGGCGATCCGAAAAATGATGATTTTGACGATGAGGACGAGGATGATTACGATGAGGACGAGGACAACATTGATCTGGAGTCCCTGAATCTCCTCAGCGGTATCGATACGGATGATCCGGTTCGTTTCTATTTAAAGGAAATCGGAACGATCCCCCTGCTGACGCCGGAAGAGGAGCTTTCTCTGGCGAAGCGCAGCAAGGACGGCGATATGGTGGCCCGGCAGCGGCTGATCGAGGCAAACCTCAGACTGGTGGTTTCCATCGCGAAGCGCTATACCGGCCGCGGCATGAGCATCCTGGATCTCATTCAGGAAGGCAATCTGGGCCTCATGAAGGGCGTGGAGAAGTTTGAGCCGGAGAAGGGATTCAAGCTGTCCACCTATGCCACATGGTGGATCCGGCAGGGCATTACCCGTGCACTGGCAGACCAGTCCAGAACCATCCGTGTACCGGTACATATGGTGGAAAGCATCAACAAGGTGACCCGGACCCAGCGACGTCTGACCCTGGAGCTGGGCTATGAGCCTTCACTCAAGGAGCTGGCCAAGGAGCTGGATATGCCGGAGGAGAAGCTGAAGGAAATTCTGGATGTTTCCAAGCAGCCTACCAGTCTGGAGACCCCGGTGGGTGATGAGGAAGACTCCAACCTCTCCGACTTCGTGGCGGACGAGAAGATGGTTTCCCCGGAGCAGAACGCCGCCAACGTGATGCTGAAGGAAGAAATCGACAAGCTCCTGCTCAATCTGAAGGATCGTGAGCGGGACGTGCTCATCTACCGCTTCGGCCTGCACGGCGAGGAGTCCCATACCCTGGAGGAAGTGGGACAGATGTTCGGCGTCACCCGTGAGCGTGTGCGCCAGATCGAGGCGAAGGCACTAAAGAAGATCAGCTTGCCCAAGTACAAGAACAGCCTCATGGGCTTCCTGGAGGATAACTAAACAATGAAGCTTCTCTTTTTTGATGTGGACGGAACATTGATGAATGAGGAACGCGTGATCCCGGCTTCGGCGCTGCAGGCATTGTCTGCAGCCAAGGAGGCCGGGAATCTCGTTTTTGTCAACAGCGGTCGTACCAGCGGCATGCTGCAGGGGGTAATGTCGGCGGTTCCGGCTGACGGGTTCCTGTGCGGCTGTGGGACCGAGCTGCTTTATCAGGGGCAGCAGCTCTACTACCATGCCCTTCCCGAGACCCTGAAGCAGCGCGTTATGGCGGCCTCCGACCGTTATGGCGTGGTGGTCTTCCTGGAAGGAAAGAACGGCTGGCATTGTCAGCCCTCTTTGACATTGCTGGAAGCGCATCCGGCACTGCGCGCGGCTTATGACCGGGTTCTGCATTATGTGGGTAATGAAGGCGGTATCGACACAACGCCCTATGCTGGGGACTATGAGATCTCGAAATTTTGTATACAGGCAGATGAATCTTCCGACATGTCGGGCTTTCAGCGGGACTTTGCGACAGATTTCACCGTGATTGACAGACGGGATGGCTTCTATGAGTGTGTGCCGAAAGGGCACAGCAAGGGAATCGCCGTGGATCGCATCCTCGCGCACTTCGGTATTGGCAAAGAAGATGCCTATGCCTTTGGCGACAGCACCAACGATCTCGAGATGTTCCTGCACTGCGGACATACCATCGCCATGGGCATGCACGACACGGCTCTCGATCCCTATACCGAGTACGTGACCGCAGAGGTGGATGATGATGGCATCGCCAAAGCAGTGGCGCATTTCGGGCTGGACAAATAAATCTGAAAAATAGTGATGAAGCGGAGGGCATGAGAACAGTGCCATCCGCTTTTTCGCTTACCCGGGCGGAAATTTTCACAAGGATATGGTACACTTTGACTTAACGACGACAGGCACCAACGTGGTTAGATGAGAAAAGGAAGATAACAGAATGACGGAATGGGAAAGATTACAGCAAGGCCTTATATACAATGATTTTGACGAAGAATTATTCAACCGTAGAGTTGAAGCAAAGAAATTATTCAGAGCTTACAACAAAACCGAAGATGAGGATGTTGCATTACGTAACGAACTTATGCAGAAACTTTTCAAGAAGGTAGGTAAGAATGTCTGGATTGAGCCGGACTTTAAATGCGAGTTTGGTAAGAATATTACGATTGAAGATGACGTCTATATCAACTTCGGATGTGTAATTCTGGATTGCGCAGAGGTTACCATCGGTTCACATACCTTGTTGGGGCCCAATATCGGTCTGTATGCGGCAAATCATGCTACTGATGCAGAAGAAAGAATAAACGGCGGCTGTTATGGCAAGCCGATTCATATTGGGAAAAATGTATGGCTTGGCGGCGATGTAAAGGTTGTGCCGGGGGTAACTATTGGAAACAATACAATTATTGGAACAGGTAGTATTGTTACAAAGGATATTCCGGATAATGTTATTGCAGTCGGCAATCCGTGTAAGGTTATTCGTGAGATTACCGATAAGGATAAGACTGGTTATTTGGGACATAACGGTGATTGACACCAACGTTTGATTATGCAATCAAGAATTGAAAAAAATCTCAAAAAGTTGTTGACAGAAACACCTCCGTCCTGTATAGTACATCAAGTCGCCGCGAGTGAGACACAAGCGGCGACAAAAAAATGAAAAAGTGCTTGACAAATAAATGGAAGTTCGATATCATATACGGGCTGTCAAAAAAGACAAGCACAAAGAACCTTGAAAATCAAAGATCGAATAATACACAGACCCTG
>CAVKVA010000003.1:0-195736 GCA_963659875.1 Parolsenella sp. | reverse complement strand
GCTGCGTTGTTAAAAAAGGAGGCTCACACAGAATCACCGCCGGGGTTTTGAAGCCACGGCGGTGTTAAGGTCACTTCGTGAGATGACTTTCTATGTAATTTCTGAATTTCTGTGTTAAGTTGTTGTTAAATTGTTAAACCGGACACTCGAAACCCCTTGATTTTCCTAGGTTTATTTCTCCAAGGACTTCATCGTCGGGAACAGCAGCACATCCCGAATCGCCGGGCTATCAGTGAGCAACATTACCAGACGGTCAATACCGTATCCGATACCTCCGGTGGGCGGCATACCGATCTCCATCGCATGCAGAAAATCCTCATCGGTATGGTTTGCCTCCTCATCTCCGGCATCTGCCAGTGCATCCTGTGCAGCGAAACGCTCACGCTGGTCGATGGGGTCGTTCAGCTCGGAGTAGGCATTGCACATCTCACGGCCGTAGATATAAAGCTCGAAACGCTCTACCTTGCTGGGATCGGACGGCTTTCTCTTGGTCAAAGGAGAAATCTCCACCGGATGATCCATGATAAAGGTAGGCTGGATCATCTTCTCCTCGCAGAACTCCTCAAAGAAGAGATTTTCGATGTCGCCCTTCTTGTGACGATCTTCGAACTCGATACCCTTTTCCTTGGCAATTGCCTTCGCTTCTTCATCGCTGGTGATGGCATCAAAATCAATGCCGGTCTGCTCCTTGACAGCCTCCGTCATGGTCAGACGGCGGAAGGGCTTTCCAAGATCAATTTCTGTCCCCTGATAGGAAATGGTTGTGCTGCCGCATACCTTCTCCGCAAGATAACGGAACATTGACTCTGTCAGCTCCATCATACCTTCGTAATCGGTATAGGCCTGGTAAAGCTCCATCAATGTGAACTCCGGATTGTGACGGGTATCTACACCCTCATTACGGAACACACGGCCGATCTCGAATACGCGCTCCATACCGCCGATGATCAGACGCTTCAGGTACAGCTCCAGAGAGATACGAAGCTTTACATCCTCATCCAATGCATTGTAATGGGTCTCGAAGGGACGTGCAGCCGCACCGCCGGCATTGCTCACCAGCATCGGTGTCTCCACCTCCATAAAATCTCTCTCAGCAAGGAAATTACGGATCTCACGAATGATCTGAGACCGCTTCATAAAGGTCTCCTTGCTATCCTGATTCATAATGAGATCAACATATCTCTGTCTGTAGCGTGTATCCGTGTCCTGAAGGCCATGGAACTTCTCCGGCAGCGAGTATAAAGACTTGGAAAGCAGTGTCACAGTCTCCGCATGCACAGAGGTTTCACCCATCTTTGTCTTGAAGACAAATCCTGTTACGCCAACAATATCACCAAGATCCAGCTTCTTAAAGCGCTTGTACTCTTCCTCTCCCAGTGCATCTCTAGTCACATAGGCCTGAATGGTACCCTGGCGATCCTGAATATGCATGAAGCTTGCCTTACCCATTACACGCTTCGACATGATGCGACCGGCAATAGAAACCTGCTGGTTCTCGAATGTCTCGAAGCTCTGCTTGATTTCCTCTGAATGCTGCGTCTGATCAAATTTTGTGATCTCAAAAGGATTCATTCCTGCAGCCTGCAGCTCAGACAGTTTATCATGACGCGCCTGCAGAATATGGTTCATATCCACAGCCGGTGCACTTCCCTGATTTTGATTCTGATTCTTATTCTCGTTTTCAGCCATTGCCGCTCCTTTATCAGTCCTCTGTCTTTACGCGTTCTACACTCAGTACCTTGAACTGCAGATCACCCGCCTGGGTTTCCACATCCACCACATCACCAACTCTGTGGTGCAGCAGTGCCATGCCCACCGGAGACTCATTGGAAATCTTGTTCTTCAGAGAATTTGCCTCAGAGGAACCAACGATCAGGTACTCCACTTCCTCATCGAATTCCATATCCAGAAGCTTCACTGTGCAACCGATGTTGATGGTGCCTTCCTCGGAATCGTCAACCACCTCTGCATTCTTCAGAAGCGCTTCCAGCTGTACGATTCTCTCTTCGATTTCTCTCTGCTCATCCTTCGCTGCATCGTACTCAGCATTCTCGGACAGATCACCCTGCTCCCGGGCCTCCTTGATCTTCGCAGCGATTTCCTTTCTGCGGTTTACCTTGAGATCATGAAGCTCCGCCTCATATTTGTTAAGACCATCTCTTGTCAATAAATTCTTTTTTGCTTCTGCCATGACTATCTTCCTTTTCTGTGTATTGGCACACACAAGAGCGGCTTCCGAGATTCCCGGGAGCCGTTTCCTCGTCTTTATATTGGATTCAATGTATTTTAATGAACCCTCACAGGTTTGTCAAGCTGTCGATCACCGAAAACAACGCTTCCGTAGAGTCCATGTGGTTCACGGCGTCCCGCAGTCGGCTGGAGTTCGGCATGCCCACTGTATACCAGGACAGGTGCTTCCGCATTTCGAGCACCGCCATGTGCTCTCCCTTGTATTGGATCATCAAGTCCGCATGCTTTTTCATCACTGCGATCTTTTCGGATAATGTCGGCGGTTCCGGCTTGCCGTGCCCCGCCAGCATTTGTACGGCATCCCGTACGAGCCAGGGATTTCCCTTCGTGCCCCGGGCCAGGGCCACGCCGTCCACACCGGTTTCCGCCAGCATTTGCACGGCATCCTCTCCCCGGAAAATGTCCCCGTTTCCGATGACAGGGACATGCACGGCATCCTTAACACGTCGAATGATGTCCCAGTCGGCTTTCCCGTGGTAGTACTGCTCCCGGGTACGTCCATGCACGGTGATCATGGATACGCCCGCTTCCTCACAAAGCTGCGCGAATTCCACCGCATTCACGTGTTTTTCATCAAATCCCTTTCTGAATTTCACGGAAATAGGCTTCCGACAGGTCTGTACCATCCTGTGCAGAATGTCGTAAGCGAGTTCCGGATGTGTCATCAGCGAAGAACCTTCTCCGTTCCGTACAATTTTAGGCACCGGACAGCCCATATTTACATCGATCATATCGAAACGATCTTCGATTCGATGTGCAATCTCGGCCATGATTTCGGGATCCGAGCCAAAAAGCTGTACCGCCAACGGTAGCCGCCTTCCTTTGCTTGGTGTACCAGGTTCAGTCTCTGTCTCTGTATCCATCCCCATTAAAGAGACCACCTCCGCCGGTCCGGTCTGCATCAGAGATTCGGTGTTTCGATTGCCGTATAAGATCGCCTTTGCACTCACCATTTCCGTGGTTGCCATGCCGAGTCCCATGTCAGCACAGATTGCACGAAAGGGAAGATCTGTCACCCCCGCCATCGGCGCCAGAAAAACGCCACCGCGGATCTTGAGGGAGCCAATGTTGATATCCTTCATAGCTGTCTCCGCACCGCCTTCATTTCCCCAGTTGTCCGGACTTCCGGAGAAGCTGCATGCCCTGATAATATGCCTCCAGCTTTTCAAAAAGCTCTGCATACTTCTTCGTCATCTCGCGAATCTTCAGTTCCGAACCGATCTCGTCATAGAGATAATCTGTCTCATCGGAAATGGATTCCAGCAGAAGCTTCCCTTCCTCCGAAAATTTCATCACCAACACACCGCCGACATCCTCGGTATATTCCACACAGATGATCTGGAGCTGCTGCTTCACATCCTCCGGCAGATTTTTGTAATCTTCATTCAAATAAAATTTTTCAATATAGGAATTGGCTGCGCAAAGCACCCGCTCCTGATTTTCTGTCATGCTTTAATTTACCTTTCGTTTTTACTTATTTGTTATTCGAACCGGATGAACTGCTCGGTATCGGCATATACCGGTAAAGCGCCCGCGCGGTTCCCTGTATGGGCATAGACTGCAGCACGATGCGTCCCGGTCCGGTGATCACCGTGTTGAAGACTCCCTCGCCGCCGAACAGCGTGTTCTTCAGGCCACCAACACTCCGCACATCCATGCTGCAGGTGCCGTCCATAGCCAGAAGGTTTCCGGTGCTGACAATTTTGCTTTCGCCAGTCGCCAGATCATAGGTTTCCGCCGATCCGTCGATCTCCAGAAATACAATGCCGCTTCCTGTGAATCGCTGCAGAATAAAACCTTCACCACCGAAAAAGCCACTTCCGATGCGCTTCTGGAAGTAAATGCCCATATCCACACTTGTCTCACTCGCAAGGTAGGCATTTTTCTGTGCAATCAATTCCTGACCTGGGCGCAGCCTAAAGGCCTGAATGGTACCGGGGAAGCAGGAAGCAAATGCAATCTCTCCATCCGCCTGTGCCGTGTAACAGTTTCTAAAGGCAGATTCTCCGCTAAACATCCTTTCAAACATTTTTCCGATACCGCCGCCCTGGGTGCTCATTTCAAAGCAATCGTCCCGCCAGGCCATGGCACCGCTTTCGCAATGAATGGACTCGCCGGCAGATAAATGACATTTCACATAGGGAAGATTTCCGCCGCTGATTTCATATTCCATATCCTAACACCTCATTTTCTTTGTTGGATGCGCTGCATTGATACTCTATACTATATCATACTTTCCGCCTCTGCTCTCTTTGAAAATATTTTAATTTCTCATTGACAGCCAATCCAAAATATCGTATTATAAGCGAGTCGTCGAGAGGCGAACACACAGAGGGGATTAGTTCAATGGTAGAGCAACGGTCTCCAAAACCGCCGATGGGGGTTCGAATCCCTCATCCCCTGCTAAAAACCGGAAGCCATGTGCTTTCGGTTTTTTTAATTTATATCGTGTCAGGGATCAGCGATGGCTTGGCCATCGGGGGTCCCTGACACGATGCCTTAGCGGCGAGCGTATAAAAGGCTCTGCGATAGCAGAGCCTTCCTTGATTCATAGGAAAGTGCATCCTATGAATTAGAAAAAATCCCTCCCGGGCCACAATGTCCGAGAGGAATTCAATCCGTAATCCCTATAGCAATGCGTCATAAATCGCCTACATGCATCCTCGCATGCATCTTCCACATCATCCACAGCACAAGGCTCAACGCTATCCCCAAAACGACATCCACCACAGAGTGCTGTTTAATGAACATCGTGGCCAGAATAATCAGGACAGATATCACAAGCACAGACCACTTCCATGGTCTTGTCATACCACGGCACTCCAGCACCGTCAGCAGGATCGCCGTGGTGCTGGACACATGCATGCTGGGGCAGACGTTTTGAGGCGGGTCCCCTGCCCGAAGAATACGAATGGCCGTGGAACAGAGATCACTGCCGGTCAGCGGCATACGGATGTCAATGCCATTCGGATAAACAAAATACACAATCAGACAAACGGTGTAGCCGCCAAAGAGAACGAAGCAAAGCTTCAGGAAATCCTCACGGGTCCCCCGCAGCAGAAAGTAGAGCAATGCGCCCGGAAAAAGCCCCCACCAAAACGCATACGGAATAAAAAACAACGGAATGGTAGGAATCAGCTGATCCAGCGGACAGCTGATCAGATGGTACTCTTCCGCCGGAAAAAACTCCAGGAAAGCAAAAACCAATAGATATGCCGGAATATACAGAAGCCACAACGCATAACGGTGATTTTTCAGCCAGCCCCGCCATGTATTTTCCCGTCCAACACTATCCCGTTTTCCCTGCTCTTCTCTTAGATTCTTATTCATTCTTCCTCTTCTTATGACGCCTGTTCAAACTGGCTTTCATAGAGCTTGGCATAGAAGCCCTTCTTCGCCAGAAGCTCTTCATGTTTACCCTGCTCGATGATATTTCCATCCTTCATCACCAGAATCATATCGGCATTTCGTACCGTAGACAGGCGATGCGCTACGATAAAGGAGGTTCTGCCCTCCATCATGCGGTCAAAGGCATGCTGGATGTGCAGCTCTGTTCTCGTATCGATGGAGCTGGTGGCCTCATCCAGGATCAGCATCGGCGGCAGACGCAGCATCAGACGGGCAATGCAGAGCAGCTGCTTCTGTCCCTGGGACAAAGAGCCGCCATCCTCCGCCAGTACCGTATCATAGCCTTGCGGCAGCCGACGAATGAATCCGTCACAATGTGCTTTCCTGGCCGCCTCCACGATTTCCTCCATTGTGGCATCCGGCTTTCCGTAAGAAATATTATCCTTGATGGAGGCCGACTTCAGCCAGGTCTCCTGCAGCACCATGCCGAAGCCGTTCCGCAGGCTCTCCCGGGTCATTGCCCGATTGTCTATACCATCCACACGGATATGCCCCTCATCCACGTCATAGAAACGCATCAGAAGGTTGATCAATGTGGATTTACCGCAGCCCGTGGGCCCCACAATGGCCACCGTTTCGCCGGGGTTCACATGCACATGGAGATCCTGGAGCAGCTTCTTCGACTTATCGTAGCTGAACCAGATATGATCAATATCGATTTCTCCTCTCGCCTCTGTCAGAACAGCTGCATCCGCTGCATCCGGTTCCATGCCCGGTTCATCGATCAGCTCAAAGACCCGGGCCGCACTGGCCAGAGCATTCTGCAACTCTGTCACCACGCCGGAAATTTCATTAAAGGGCTTGGTGTACTGATTGGCATAGCTCAGGAAGGATGTCAGCTCGCCCACGGTCAAGACTCCACGAATGGCCAGCCCGGCACCGGTTCCCGCCACGATGGCATACACCAGAGCATTCACAAAACGTGTCAAAGGATTCACCAGTGAACTGTAAAAGGTTGCGCTCATGGAATAGCCCGACAGCGTCTCATTGATCTCATCAAAGCGCTTCTGGCTCTCCTCTTCGTGAGAAAATGCCTTTACCAGCTTCAGATTGCCAACCATCTCATTGGTAAACGCGGTAAGCGTACCGCGGGATTCCGACTGATGTCGGAACAGACTGTAGGTCTTCTTCGCAATAAATCCCGCCACCAGAAAGGAAATCGGTGTCAGCAGCACCACCAGCAGGGCAATCAGCGGGTTGATCACAAACATAAAGATCAATGTGCCGATGATGGTCATGGCACTGGTGAACAGCTGGGTAAAGCCCATCAGGAGTCCCTGGGAAAACTGGTCAATGTCGGTGATGACGCGGCTGACCAGATCACCGGCCGGATGGGCATCCAGATAGGCCACCGGCAAATCCTGCAGATGATTGAAGGCCTTGGTGCGGATATCCTCCACCACCCGGTAGGTCACAACATTATTGATATGGTTCATAAGCCACTGGCTGAGTGCCGTACAAAGAATCAGCACCGCCATGGTTTTCAGAATCGTAAACAGTCCCGGGAAGTCAACATTACCCTGTCCGACAATGTGATCAATGGCATGTCCCGTCATGATCGGAATGTACAGAGTCAACACAACTGTCACCGCCGCCAAAAGCACCGACAGCAGCACAAGATGCATGTATTTTCTGATATAACGCAGGATACGCCCCATCGTCTGTTTATCCGTCTGATTGAATTTTCTGATTTTTGCCTTTGCCATAGCCGCCTCCTCAACGCTCTGCCTCAGCCTGTGACAGCTGGGACATGCAGATCTCGTGATATACGCTGCAGGTTTCGAACAGCTCTCTGTGTGTGCCGATACCTACCACCTTTCCTTCATCGAGGACGATAATGCGGGCAGCACCGCGCACCGTGGCCACACGCTGGGATACCAGGAACACTGTGGTATTTTCTGTATCCTCACGGATTGCTCGCCGCAGCGCCGCATCCGTTGCAAAGTCCAGGGCAGACGCCGAGTCATCCAAAATCAGCACCTCCGGCTTACGCACCAGTGCCCGGGCAATACAGAGTCTCTGCTTCTGACCGCCGGAGAGGTTACGTCCCTCCTGCTCGATCATGAAATCCAGTCCCTCACCCTTTTCCTTCACAAAATCATAGGCCTGGGCCGTGCGGAGTGCCGCGTAAATGTCATTATCCTCCGCATCCTGGCGTCCCCACTGCATATTTTCCCGCAGGGTACCGGAAAACAGTACGGATTTCTGCGGCACAACACCGAAACGTCGCCGAAGGGTCTCCACATCGTAGTCCCGAAGATCAGTGCCGTACAGGGAAATGCTGCCGGCGCTGACATCGTAGAAACGAGGCAGCAGGTTCACCAGCGTGGACTTACCGGAGCCGGTTCCGCCGATGACGCCGATGGTTTCGCCCTTCTGTACCTCAAAGCTCACATCGGACAGGGCCGGTGCGCCGCCCTCACTGTAGCGGAAATCCACATGAGAGAAGGAAAGGAAGGGAACTGCCGTATGCTTCGGCTGCTTTTCAGCCCCGCTGGTAATGGCAGACTTCTCCTCAAAGATACCATTGACACGATTCAGGCAGGCATAGGCTTTGGAAATCTGTATGCCGAGGTTTGCCAGCTTGATGAGCTCCACCAGAATCTGGTTCATGTAGTTCACCAGCGCCACCACCTTGCCCTGGGACAGGATACCGGTGTTCACCAGCTGTCCGCCGGCCAGCACCAGTGCCACGACACTCAGGTTGATGATGACGTAGGTCACCGGATTCAGAAGCGCAGAAATACGTCCCACACTCACCTGCATCTTGGTCAGGAGGTCATTTTCTGCCTTGAACTCTGCCTTTTCCGATGACTGTCTGTTGAAGGCACGCACCACCCGGACACCCAGCAGGTTTTCCCGGGTCGTCTTCATTACCCTGTCCAGCTGTTTCTGGACATTCCGGTACATGGGCATGGTGGACAGCATGATACCGAACACCACCACCGCCAGGAGCGGAATCGTCACGCAGAACACCAGTGCCGCCTTCACATTGATGGTGAAGGCCATGACCATGGCGCCGAAAACAATGAAGGGGGACCGCATGAAGAGACGAAGGGTCAGATTCACACCGCTCTCAATCTGATTGATGTCCGAGGTCATTCTCGTGATCAATGTGGAAGTGCCCAGTGCATCGATCTCCTGATATCCCAGGGAAGTGATGTGCCGGAAGAGATCCGCCCGCATTTCCTTACCGGTATGAATGGCTACCTTCGCAGAAAAATACTGGGCCGTCACCGAACAGCCGAGGCCGATCAGTGCCAGAAGCAGCAGCAACAGTCCCATTCGCAGAACATAGCCATAGTCCTGCGTGCGAATGCCCACATCGATCATACTGGAAATGACCAGCGGCACAAAAAGCTCGAAGCAGGCCTCCAGACATTTAAAGAGCGGTGCCAGTATCGCCTTGAATTTATAATCCTTAATATAGGACAAAAGACGTTTCATTTCAAATCCCCCCTAAATAGTCACCATAAATATGTATTTCTTAACGGTTCAGCCAGTAGTCAAAGGCCGCCCGGGCAATGGGCGCTGCGGTTCTGCCGCCGGTTTCGCCATCTTCCACCAAAACACAGACCGCCAGCTGCGGATCCTCCAGCGGTGCAAAGCCGGTGAACCAGGCATCGGTCTTGATGCTTCCGCCTTCACTGTACTCTGCGGATCCTGTCTTTCCGGCAGCGGCGTAATCGTCCGTCCTGAGCTTCGAAGCGGTACCGTCCGTTACCACCTTCCGCATGAAGGAGGCCAATACGGCTGCCTCTTCGCTGCTCATGAGCTGTTTTGTTTCACTCTCACCAAAGTTTTTCACCAGCTTTCCGTCTGCGGACTCGACACGTTCCAGAAGCTTCGGCTCCTGCAGTACACCGCCGTTGGCGATGGCTGACGTAATCAAGAGATTGTGCAGCGGGCTCATCATCGTTTCCCCCTGTCCGATGGCCGACTGCATCATGGTCCAGACATCCGCACTCTCCGTCACCTTGAAGCGGCTCCGGGAGCTTGTGATGGCTATGGGAAGGTCTTCATTGAAGTACAGACTCTCTGCCAGTTCCCGCAGCTTCCCGGCATCGATCTCCGTCCCCAGCTTCGCAAAGGCGGCATTGCAGGAATCCGCAAAGGCTGTCTCGAGGTCCACCGTACCATGCTCTTCATTGTCATAGCAATGCACGATCAGCTCCGAATTGTCCGGATCCTGGTAATATCCCTGACAATCAAAACGGAAATCCTGATAATCTGTGGGATGCTCCCGCATATATTCCAGCGCAATCAGTATCTTAAAGGTACTTCCCGGCGGATACAGTCCCTGGGCTGCCCGATTGAGCAGATTTCCGCTGGTATTGCTGTCACTGGTCAAATTCTCCCAGTCCGAAAGCAAAGAATTGGGATCGTATCCCGGCTTCGATACCATGGCCAGTATTTTTCCGGTTTTCGGTTCCATGCAAACAACGGCGCCCTGCCGGTCTCCCAGTGCATCGCTCACTGTCTTCTGCAGGCCCACATCCAGCGTGGTGACGACATTATCCCCCTGAGACTTCTGCTCCGTCAGCTCGTTCGTCACCTGGGTCAGCGGATCCATATTGGACTTCATCAGGTAGAAGTTGCTGACCGCCTCCAGCCCGGTCTTGCCCTTGGTGGAATAGCCGACAGCATGGGCAAACAGAGAACCCAACGGATAGACTCTGGTCTCTGTACCATCCTCCGCCACATCCGTCCTTGCCAGCACCTGTCCGTCGTTTGCCAGCAGCTCGCCGCGGATATAGCGGTTGTTGAAGACATCCATACGGGAGTTATAGGGATTGCCCATCAGATCCGGCGCCTGCACCACGATGAAGTATACCATGTATCCGATCATCCCGAAGAACAGCAGAGAAAAGAAAAATATCGTTCCGACGATCTGACGGTTCGCGCGCTGTTTCTGTTTCTTATCGTTTTTCACCCACGCACCTCCTTAGTCGTCCAGGTACTCAATCTCTTCATTGTATCGCTGCTGCCCTGCATCGGCATACGCCGCTTCCGCATCAGCCTCATCTTCATTCCCCTGTACGATATACAATGCCTGAATCACCGAAAAGACAATGAAGCTGGCCACGAGACTGGAACCGCCGTAGCTCACGAAGGGCAGCGTCACGCCTGTGGAGGGAATAAACTTAATGGCACCGCCGATGGTCAGGAACACCTGCACGATATACTCCAGTGCCAGTCCCACCGCCACCAGCTTATAGAACTGAAATTCCATATAGGTGGCGATCATCATCATCTGCATAAAACAGCCAAGGCACAGCAGGGTAATGCAGATGGCCGTAATGGCACCCATCTCCTCAGAAATCGCAGAAATCATAAAATCCTTTTCCACGATGGGAATACGATTCGGCAGCCCCTGAAAAAGTCCCAGACCTGTCAGTCCGCCGGTGCCGATGGCAAAAAGGGACTGGGTAATCTGATAGCCCTTATTGTCAATATCCGCCCAGGGATCCAGCCACGCAAAAACCCGGGTCCGCACATGGCTGAAAAGGTGGTAGGACACCACGGCCGCCAGGGCTGCTGCCGCAGAACCCAGCGCCAACAGACTTTTCCGGTTTGTGGCAATAAAAAGCATAACCAGATAGGCCATGAAGTAAATGAGGGCGGAACCCAGATCACGACAAAGCACCAGTACCAGCATGTGCGCACCGGCAAAGCCGCTGGCAATGCAGATTTCACGGAAATCCTCTGCCAGGGCCAGCATACCCGCCGCACAAAACACAAAGGTGATCTTCACGAGCTCCGACGCCTGGAAGGTAAAGCCGCCGATCTCTATGCTCATCTTGGCCCCGTAGCTGGTGGCGCCGATGAGAAATACAGAAAAAAGCATTAGAATGCCCACCACCGCGAAAACATAACGGTAGCGCATCAGATCCCAGATTCTGTCGATCACAAAGGGAATCACCAGCGTCAGAACGGCAGCACCCACAATAATGACAAACTGCTTGATGGCCTTGTTCATGTCCAGTCGCTCCAGCATGATGAGGCCATAGGTGATGAAGAGGCAGAGATTGTTGATCAACAGCCGGTTCATGTTCCGGTAAAGAAGCCGGAATATGGACGGATAGCCAATCAAAAACGCCAGTTCTGCCATATATAGGGGAAGCACCAGCATTTCCTGCGTGTTCAGAAAGATCACCAGGTGACAAAGAAAGTGAATCAGCAGAATGATCCGGAACTGCCACCCGCAAAGGGGCGCCGCATCCTCTTCATCCGGAATGGAGAGATAGCGGAAATTGCAGTAGGTATAAAGCACCACCAGTAAAATACACAGATACCGGCTGGCTGTCGTAAATAAATTAAGCATCAGTCCACTCCATGATGAAAATGTCCGCGGGTCAGCATAGCGGGCACCGCACCGGAAAGAATCTGCCGCACGGTTTCTCTGTTTTCCACAGAAAAATCAAAGCGCTGTCGTTCGGGCCGGAGGCGCATGCATTCCTCATACAGGTCATACAGGACGCACGGATCCGCATTATAAATCTCGTTATAGCAATACTTGCAATAGGCTCTGACCGGCATACTCTTCTGCATACGGTCCTTCAGGGCTGTGATGCTGTTTTTGTGATCACAGCCCTTTGTGGTGCGATGCACGCAGTTAGCACTCACCATCATGGGCAGATGTCCATACACCAGAAGTTCCCGCGGAATGCAGCTTTCCTGCCGCAATGTCTGAAGCTCCCGAAGATTAAGCTCGATGGGATCCGTCAGAGCATCCGCTCCCAGGGAAGAAAGAAAATCTGCGGCCGTCCGGTTGTAACCATAAACCGTATAATCAAATACCAGTTCGGGACGTTTTTCTTTCGGAATCCCGCGAAGCTGTACCGCCTGGTCCAGGGTACGCACCAGCACCGCATCCAGTCTCTGCAGATTTTCCTGTACATTCTCCAGGGAACTCTTTCCCGCGTCCGTCAAACGCTGTACGCGGCGCAGGCGAAGTCCCGCCTGCTTACCTGCTGCCCGTACCTTTTCCAGAAGTCGGGGAAGCACGCCATCCTCTGCCATGCTCTCATCCAGATAAACCAGTGAAACGCTTGTCGACAAAAGCACCTCTGTAAGCTGCGCCTCCGTCTCTACGGAAACCCGCAGCGGCACGGGAAGCGGCTTCACCGCCGATTTCCAGACTGCTTCCTTGGTCAAGGTTTTTCCCTTCTGCTTTTCCGCTACCTTCTTTCCTACACCAGCATTCTTTCCCGCGCCGGCAACGCGCTTTTCGTTCCGACCTTTGTTGTTTTTTCTCTCAGCGCCTCTCTGCACTTTCAAGCTCTGCCTCCGTATATCTCTGCAGGGCCTCCCGCCGCAGTCTGTTCAATACCGAAACCGGTACAAACAGCCCGTCTGCAAGACTGACCCTGATGCTTTCGAAATAAAATGGCGTTCCGCCGGTTTTTTCGAGCTGCTTTCGGATATCCGCTTCTTCCGCCGCATGTCCGTCTGCCCGCGTCAGCGTTTCCTCAGAAAACACTGTCACCTCCGCCGGACACGTCTCCTGTCCTTCCTCCCGGATACCGGGTTCCGCAGAAACAGCTGATACCGTCAGTCGTATCGGCTGCCCCTCCGCTAAGGTGATCTCTGTCCGCAACGGAATTCTGCGGTTTGTTTCAAGGAAATTCTTTTTGATTTCAGAAATAATTTCCTCTTTTGCCGGACGGAACGGCTTTTCCTCCGTCGCCAGCATGTCAGCTCCATTATGCTTCTTCAGATACGATGTCACGCCGCCCCGGTCAAAAATCTCATGCAGAATGTCAAGATCCTTTTTCGCAACACAGTAGTTCTCCGGGTCCGCCACCGCCAGATCCAGATACTTCCGATAAACCGAAACCACACCTGCTGTGTATACGGGGGACTTCATCCGCCCTTCAATTTTCATGGAAAAAGCACCGGCTTCTATGAGCTCCGGCAGCATTTCTATGGTTTCCATGTCCTTCATGCTGAGAAGATACGCCTTCTTTCCTGCCGCCGCATAGCAAAGCCGACAGGTACCCGCACAGCGTCCCCTGTTGCCGCTCCGTCCGCCCAAAAGCGAGGACATGAAGCAGGCACCGGAATAGCTGTAGCACATGGCGCCATGCACAAACACCTCCAGCTCCATACCGCTCTGCCGCCGAATCTCCGCGATTTCCCGGAGGCTCAGCTCCCTGGCCAGAACCGCCCGGGTGAAGCCCATTTCCTTCATGAGCATCGCACTTTCCGGACTTGTGATGGTCAGCTGTGTACTGGCGTGGATTTCCAGATCCGGGAAGGCCTGCCGCAGCAGCTGCGCTGCGCCCAAATCCTGTACAATGAGTCCGTCTACCCCTGCCTCGTAGTAAGGTTTTATGTACGCAAAAAGCTCTTTAAGCTCTGCATCCTTAAAGAGTACGTTCACAGTCATATAAAGCTTTACATGGAAGAGATGGCAATAGCGAATGGCCTCCATTACCATATCCTCTTCCGCCTCTGCGGATTCCGCAAAGGCCCGGGCACCGAATTTTCGTCCGCCCATATATATGGCATCTGCTCCTGCATTCACCGCCGCAATCACCGACTGCAGTGAACCCGCCGGTGCCAGAAGCTCTGCCTTTTCTCTTCTTTCCCGCATGACTTAGTTCTTCTCATTCGGAGACGGTGTCGTAAAATTGTGACTGGTCCGGCTCTTTTCCTTCTCCAGCTCCGCCAGCCGCATCTGGGTCTGCTCCAGCTGCTTCAATGCCGCCTCCAGCTTCATCTGCACATTGATCAGATCGTGCTTTGCAGAATACGCGTCCCGCTGCTGCTCCTCCAGCTCCTTCTGGGCCTGACGCACCTTGTCCTGCTCTGTAAACAGGTCATCACAAATATTGATCTCCATCAGAAGGGACTTCAGGGCGTCGTCCATTTTGTTGTAGCCTTTGAAGCTCTTCCGGAAGGATGCAATCTTGCTATTGAGGTAACCGGCCACCTCATGAAGGTAGCTTTCCGACTCCGTACCGCTAAGCTGATAAATCTTGCCGTCAATCACTACCTCTACTGTATTTCTCTCTGCCATATTCTCTCCAAAATTTCAGTTATTGTTTTTTTGACCATCCTATGATAGCACCAAGGTGGCCTGATAGGGAAGTCCCAGATGTTGATAAGCGTTCGCCGTTGCCACACGTCCCCGGGGTGTGCGGTTGATCAGACCATTCATCAGAAGATAGGGTTCGTAGACATCTTCTAAAGTACCGCTGTCCTCTCCCAGCGCTGCCGCCAGCGTCTCCAGTCCCACCGGACCGCCGCTGAACTTCTCAATAATCGTCAACAGATAGCTTCTGTCGTTCTGGTCCAGTCCCAGCTTATCCACATCCAGAATATCCAGGGCATAGTCTGCCGACTGCCGGGTGATGCGTCCGTCATACTTGATCTCCGCAAAATCCCGCACCCGTTTCAGAAGCCGATTCGCCAGTCGGGGCGTTCCCCGCGAACGAAGGGCAATCCGTTCCGCGCCTTCCGTATCAATCTCCACTCCGAGCACCGCTGCCGAACGCAGTACGATCTGCTGCAGCTCCTCTTTGGTGTAGAACTCCAGCTTCGAAATGATGCCGAAGCGATCCCGGAGGGGCGCCGACAAAAGTCCTGCCCGGGTGGTGGCACCGATCAATGTGAAATGGGGCAACTCCAGACGAATGGAGCGGGCGCTCGCATCCTTTCCCAGCATGATGTCGATGGCAAAGTCCTCCATAGCGGGGTACAGCACCTCCTCCACTTGTCGATTCAGCCGGTGGATCTCATCCACAAAAAGCACGTCCCCTTCCGAAAGATTGTTGAGGATTGCCGCCATCTCTCCCGGCTTTTCAATGGCCGGACCGGATGTCACCTTGATGTTCACCCCGAGCTCATTGGCAATGATATTTGAAATGGTGGTTTTGCCGAGGCCGGGCGGCCCGTAAAAAAGACAATGATCCAGCGACTGGCCGCGGTTCTTCGCTGCCGTGATATAGATGGACAGCATCTCCTTCAGCTTGCTCTGACCAATATAGTCCGTCAGCAGCTGCGGACGGATCTTCGGCTCCAGCTTTCTGTCCTCATTGGTCTCATCCGTTGTTATGATTCTTCGTTCCATTCTCTATCGCTCCAAGTGCGTTTTCCGCTAAAACGCAAGATGCCGAAGACTCTGCTTCAAAACATCATCCGCCGTCATATCGTCTGTCAGCTCTACCTTGCTGACGGCACGCTCCGCCTCACCCGCGCTGTAACCCAGTGCCACCAGGGCCTCCGCCGCTTCCTGGGCAGCGCTGCGCATTTTTCCGAAGCTCACATTGCCGTCCGCTTCTTTACCGCCCGCACCGGCATCCATTACGCCCGTTGCATCCACCTTGTCCTTCAAATCCAGGATCACACGTTCTGCCGTCCGTTTTCCGATTCCCGGTGCCTTCTGAATTGCCTTACTGTCGCCGGAGACAATGGCAAAGCGCAGGGCATCCGGCCGCAGCACAGACAGAATCCCCAGCGCGCCCTTCGGTCCCACGCCGCTCACAGACAGGAGCTGCACAAACATTTCCCTGTCTTCGGCAGTCAGGAAACCGAACAATTCCATGGCATCCTCCCGCACAGAGAGATAGGTGTACATCTGCAGCTCCTGACCGATGGACGGAAGCTCCGGCAGCACCGACAGGGGCACCCGAATCCCATAGCCCAGTCCGGCCGCCTCCAGCACCACAAGACCCTCATTCACCTCTCTGAGAACACCATGTACAAATCGAATCATCGTCCCTTTTCTCCAGCTTAGCACCAAACATCCTTTTGTTCGCACTAGTCTAGCACATCTCCGTGGACCATGCAAGCACAGCTCCGTTGTTACTTTACAGATCCCATCGATTTTTTTACAATTGGGAACAGCAAACAAACGCAGGAGGCGACCATGATCAGACGCGAACAGCTTTTTTCGACAAACGATACCTTTGACTATGCGCAGCTCGGACAGCCCCGGGAGAAACTGGCCTTTTTCGATATCGAAACCACAGGCCTCAGTGCCGCCCGGGCAAATCTCTATCTCATCGGTATTGTTGTTTGGGATAATGTCGGCGCTTCCTGGAAGCTGGTGCAGCTCTTCTCTGAGGGTATCGCGGATGAGCCGGTGCTTCTCCGCAGCTTTTTCGAACTGCTGGCGGGAAAACGGCTGCTCCTGTCCTTTAACGGTGACGGCTTCGACATCCCTTTCCTGACCCAGCTCCTGCATCAATATGCGCTTCCTTATCGCTTTGATCATCTGGAAAGTCTGGACCTCTATAAGCTGCTGCGTCCCGTAAAGAAAATGCTGCAGCTCCCCAACTGCAAGCTGAAGACCTGCGAACAATTTCTCGGCATTGACCGAGAGGACCGTTTCAACGGCGGTGAGCTCATCTATGTGTATCTGGACTATCTAAAGGCACCGGACGCGGAGAAGCTGGAGCTCCTTCTCTTACACAATGCAGAAGATCTCATGAATCTTCCCCGGCTGCTGCCCCTGCTCTCCTATGCCTACCTCCCCAGTGCAGCCTTCCATCTGCAGCAGTTTTCCGTGCTGCCGCTTCCGACCGGCAACGGACAGGTGCTGGACCTTCACTTTGACTGTGAACTCACCGTACCGAAACCGCTGGACTTCGAGCAGGAACGCTTCACCCTGAGCATCGAAGAAAACCATCTGAACCTCTGCGTCCGACTCTTTTCCGGCGAGCTCAAGTATTTCTTCCCGGATTACAAGAACTACGACTACCTCCCCCTGGAGGATACCGCCATCCATCATTCCGTTTCCGCCTTTGTGGACAAAAGTCATCGCGTCAAGGCCACGGCGAAAACTGCTTATCAAAGAAAAGCCGGCCTCTTTCTGCCCCAGCTCACACCGGTTTTTACACCGGTTTTTCTTAAGGAATACAAGGGCAAGGTGCAGTATGCACTCTATGACGAAACGCTTTTTCAGGATGAAACCAAGGCCGCACAGTATCTCCGGGAATTTCTGAAGCTGGCGATGAAAGGCACAGCCGCCGGAAGCAAGTAACAGACGATAAAACAACAGACCATAACCGTTGATCACAAAAAGAGGGACGCCGAATCACCGCGTCCCTCTCTCTTATTCTGTGTCTTTTATCCGTTCTGAATCGCGCCTCAGCTGTTGGCATTGATAGAGGCCATCAGGCCGCCCTGCTCAATCATCTTCTGCAGGAAAGGCGGGAACGGGGCAGTGGCATACTGCTTACCGGTGGTCTTGTCCACGATGCAGCCGTTGTCAAAATCCACCTCGATCTCATCGCCCGGCTGGATTTCTCTGGCTGCCTCCGGTGCTTCCACGATGGGCAAACCGATGTTTAGAGAATTTCTGTAGAAAATTCTTGCAAAGCTCTCTGCGATAACACAGCCCACGCCGGAGGTCTGCAGTACCTGCGGTGCATGCTCTCTGGAGGAACCGCAGCCGAAATTCTTGCCGGCCACCACGATATCTCCAGGCTTCAGTTTCTTCCGGAAGTCCAGGTCAATGTCTTCCATGGCATGACTGGCCAGCTCTTCCTTATCCTGAATGGCAAGATATCTTGCCGGAATGATCACGTCCGTATCAATATTGTCACCGTACTTTAATACGCTTCCTTCTGCCTTCTTCATGTATCTGTCTCCTGTCCTCTTCTTTCCTCAGCCTGCTCAAAGTCCCAGCTCTTCCGGACTGGAAATTTTACCTGTGATGGCAGAAGCCGCTGCCACTGCCGGAGATGCCAGGTAAATCTCTGAGGTGGTGTCTCCCATTCTTCCGACGAAGTTCCGGTTGGTGGTGGAAATGCAGCGCTCGTGCGGTGCCAGAATGCCCATATATCCGCCAAGGCAGGGACCGCAGGTCGGTGTAGAAACCACTGCACCGGCTTCGATGAAGATCTTGATCAAGCCCTCTTCCATGGCCTGGAGGTAAATGTCCTGAGTGGCCGGGATCACGATGCAGCGCACATGTTCGGCAACCTTTCTGCCCTTCAGAATTTCTGCCGCCTCACGGATATCCTGAATTCTTCCGTTGGTGCAGGAACCGATGACAGACTGATCAATGGTGATCTCCTCAAAGCTTCCGATCTCATGGGTGTTCTCCGGCAGATGCGGGAAGGAAATGGTGGATTTCAGTGTGCTGAGGTCAATGGTCACCTCTCTTGCATACTCGGCATCCGGATCAGCTTCGTAAGCCGTGAAGGGCTTCTTCGAATGCGCTTCCATATAGGCGATGGTCTTCTCGTCCACCGGGAAAATGCCGTTCTTGCCGCCGGCCTCGATGGCCATATTGCAGATGGTGAAACGGTCATCCATGGTCAACTCTGAAACGCCGGGACCCGTAAACTCCAGTGACTGGTACAGGGCACCGTCCACACCGATCTCGCCGATCAGGTGCAGGATCACATCCTTGCCGCTGACCCACTTATTCAGCTTGCCGACCAGATTCACCTTAATTGCAGCCGGCACCTTGAACCAGAGCTTGCCGGTGGCCATAGCTGCCGCCATATCCGTAGAGCCCACGCCGGTGGAAAACGCGCCCAGTGCGCCGTAGGTACAGGTGTGAGAATCGGCACCCACAGAAAGCTCACCGGCCACGATCAGTCCCTGCTCCGGAATCAATGCATGCTCAATGCCCATTTTTCCGACATCGAAATAGTTCTTCAGGCCCTGCTCCTTCGCAAAGTTACGACACATCTGTGTGCACTTTGCTGAGGTAATGTCTTTGTTCGGCACAAAATGGTCCATCACGAAAACCACCTTCTCCTGGTCAAAAACTTCCTTCTTATTCAGCTTCTTCATCTCGCGAATCGCCACCGGGGCGGTAATGTCATTGCCATGCACAAGATCCACATTGGCCTCGATCAGCTGTCCTGCCGTCACCGTATCAAGTCCTGCATGCTTTGCCAGAATCTTCTGGCTCATCGTCATTCCCATAGTACTTCTCCTGAATCCAATCATACTTTTCGGGCGAAAATGAACAGCACAAGAGAAAACACCCCTGTGCTGCCTGTTTTTTCCGAAATCTGTTTACATGATAGCAAAGCTTTTGATATAATTCAAATACATGATTTAAATAAGTATTATGATTTTTGGTTATCAGAATACGCGGGAGGGATTTTAGCTATGGATCAGAACCTGTCTGGCTACAAAATTTTCTATGAAGTGGCAAGCTGCGGAAACATTTCAAAGGCAGCGAAAAAGCTCTATATTTCCCAGCCGGCCATCTCCAAGTCCATCGTGAAGCTGGAGGATGGTCTGGACACCAAGCTCTTCAAAAGGAACTCCCGGGGTGTCACGCTGACGGACGAGGGCGAAGTGCTCTACAGTTATGTCCGGGACGCCTTTGAATCCATCAATTCTGCGGAAACCGAGCTTCGACGTATGAAGGAGTTCAATATCGGACACATTCAGATCGGCGCCAGCACCACCATGTGCCGCTATCTGCTGCTCCCCTACCTTCAGAAATTCATGGAGCAGTATCCGAACATCCGGGTTTCCATCATTACCCAAAGCTCGAGCCAGACGCTTTCCCTTCTGGACCAGCGGAAGCTCGACATCGGTCTGGTGGCGGAGCCGAAGAGCAAGCATCCCGAGCTGCACATGATTCGTCCCCATGAGATGCAGGATGTTTTCGTGGCCACGCCCCAGTATCTTGAGAATCTGCGCTCCATCTGCGGTGACAACTTTGACATCTTCGAGGAAGCCAATTTGATGCTTCTGGATCAGAACAACATGTCCCGCCGTCATGTGGACGCCTACTTCAAATCCATGGGCATCGAACCCATGCAGATTCTGGAGGTCAGCACCATGGATCTTCTGATCGAATTTGCCAAGATCGGCATCGGCGTTTCCTGCGTGATCCGGGACTTCGTGCAGTCCGAGCTGGACAGCGGGCAGCTTGTGGAGATCCCCCTGCAGCAGCCGGTGCCTCCCCGGAATATCGGTTTTATGTATAACCTTGCAAATACTTCAAAGTCTCTCAACGCTTTTTTGAGTGTTCTTTGACGCTCTATCGCTTTTGTGCTAATGTATACACGTTGAGTTTATGACTTCTGAAAGGAGAAAATATATGGCAGAAGAAAATGCACAGGGCTGCAGTTCCAATTGCGGCTCCTGCAGCGCGGACTGCGCTTCGCGAAAGGGCGCAGCCCCTATGAAGGCACAGCTTGCGGAGGGCTGCAGTGTAAAGAAGGTCATCGGTATCGTATCCGGTAAAGGCGGTGTGGGTAAGTCTATGGTCACTTCCCTCCTGGCTTCCGGCACCAATAAGGACGGTTTCCGTACCGGCATCATTGACGCAGACATCACCGGCCCTTCCATTCCGAAGGCCTTCGGTCTCGCCAATGACGGCATCGCTGTCACAGAGGACGGCAGGCTGATGATCCCCGACAAAAGCGCCAACGGCGTGGAGATCATGTCTGCAAATCTGCTGCTGGAGAACGAAACCGATCCCATCATCTGGCGCGGTTCCATGATTTCCAACGCAGTCAAGCAGTTCTGGGAGGAAGTGTACTGGAAGGATATCGACTTCCTCTTCGTGGATATGCCCCCCGGAACCGGCGATGTTCCCCTGACGGTTTTCCAGTCCCTGCCGGTGGACGGCATTGTCATCGTTACCTCTCCCCAGGAGCTGGTTTCCATGATCGTGACCAAGGCTGTCAACATGGCCCAGAAGATGAATGTACCGATTCTCGGACTCGTGGAAAACATGTCTTACATGAGTTGTCCGCACTGCGGTGAAAAGATTCAGGTCTTCGGCGAAAGCCACATTGACGAGATCGCCGCACAGCATTCCCTGAAGGTCCTGGCCAAGCTGCCGCTGGATCCCAAAAATGCCGCCTACGTTGACTGCGGTGCCGTGGAGTCCATTGACCTTAGCTACATGAAGGACGCCATTCAGGAAGTGGAAAAGCTGAAGGATTGATGCATCAAAAAAGAAGCCCGTGCATGACACGCGCTTCTTTTTTCTTGTGCAATTTTAAGTTCTTTCGAAAAGACCGGGAGTGTTTTTTCCCTCTCCCAAACCGCTTTCAATGGCTTCGCAAACCGTCCGAAGGGCTTCCTCTTCATCCGGGCCGCTGCACTCCACTGTAACCACAGATCCCTTTTTCACGCCGGCTGCCATAACGTTCAGCACCGACTTTCCGACAATATTCCGCTCTCCGTAATGCAGAATAATGTTGCTTTTGAACTTGATACAGGTCTGGGTAAGCACACCTGCCGGTCTCAAATGCAGGCCGGACTCATTGACTACTTTTACTTCTTTACTGACCATAATTTTTCCTCCAGCTTATTAAGAATAATCTTACTTCTCTGATGATTCAATGTCAAGTTTGCGGCGTTCTGCCGCTTCCCGCTGACTGAACTCACAGCCGCAAAAATTCTGCCGATACAGCGCATACTGCCGGGACAATGCAATGGAGCACTGGTAGCCTCCCTTTTTCTTGAAGTCCGAGGGCAGAAAATGAAGCGCATACTGTTCGGCAAGCTGCATACCGATGCGGTTCAGGAGTTGTGCATCCTTGAGAGGCGATATGGTCAGGGTTGTACAAAAGTACGAAAAAACCGCCTCGGGATGCTCTTCATTCCATTCCTTCATCTCTCTGGCCGTGCGTTCCAGTCGCTGGTGAAAGCACTTCACACATCGTCTGCCCCGCTCCGGCTCCGCTTCCAATCCTCTGGCAATGTCCAGAAATTCCTGATGGCAGTACGGCGGCACCAGGACGTCAATGTCGGAAAGCCCCATTTCCTTCACCAGACGCCGGAGTTCCGCTGCCCGATGTTCAAATTCCGCGGCACTCGAAATGTTCGGATTGTAATAGAACAGTGTAATACGAAAATATTCCGATAAATAAGCCAGCACCGCACTGGAGCAGGGAGCGCAGCAGGAATGCAGCAAAAGCCGCGGCCTCTCTCCCGCATTCTCCCTGATAATTTCCTCCAGAAGGCGCTGGTAGTTGATTTTGTTCTCCATTTTTACTGCAAAAAGTCCCGAATTCGCTTGGAACGCACCGGATTTCTCAGCTTCCGCAGTGCCTTCGCCTCAATCTGTCGAATACGCTCACGGGTGACATTGAACTCCTTGCCCACTTCCTCCAGGGTACGGGGATGACCATCCTCCAGACCGAAGCGCAGCACGATAACCTGCCGCTCTCTTTCCTTCAGATCGCCGAGAAGGGTATCGATGTGTTCCCGCAGCATGACGGATTCGACATTTCCCTCCGGTGACAGCACGTTGGAATCCGCCACGAAATCGCCGAGGTTGGAATCATCCTCCTCACCGATGGGCGTCTCCAGCGAAGTCGGCTCCCGGGCAATCTGCATGATTTCCTGTACCTTCTCCTCGCTCATCTCCAGACGCTCCGCCAGCTCCTTCACGGAAGGCTCGTAGCCCAGTTCCAGGGTCAGCTTTCTCTGCATCTTGGACATCTTATTGATGGTCTCCACCATATGCACCGGCACGCGGATGGTTCTGGCCTGATCAGCCAGCGCCCGGGTAACCGACTGGCGAATCCACCAGGTGGCATAGGTAGAGAGCTTGAAGCCCTTCTCCGGATCGAATTTCTCAACGCCCTTGATGAGGCCGAGATTTCCTTCCTGTACAAGGTCCAGGAAGCTCATGCCACGGCCGGTATAGCGCTTGGCAATGGAAACCACCAGACGGAGGTTTGCTTCGATGAGACGCTGTTTCGCCACCTCATCTCCCTGCTGCTTCCGGGTGGCCAGACGGAACTCTTCCTCTGCACTCAGGAGCGGCACCGTACCGATCTCCTTCAGGTACATACGCACCGGATCCTCTGTACCGATACCCTCCAGAAGATCCACGGCATTCAGGTCGATGTTTTCCCCGTCCTCCTTGGAAAATTCCTCTTCCATGTCCTCCAGGTCGTCCGCATCCGGTCCTTCATCGCCGCCTGTCTCCAGCTGCTTCAATGCTGCCTCATCCACAACCGGGTTGATCTCAATGCCGCGGTTTTCGATCAGACGGTTGATATTGTCCATCTGCTCCTCTGTGAGACCGGCGTCTGTAAATGCTTCCGTAATCACATTGGCATCTATGGAGTTTTTATTGGCTTTCGCCTGTTTGCAAAGCTCTTCTACCTTTTTCAGTAACTCTTCTCTCTCCAATGTAGCTGCCTCCCTTTCAGACTTGTAGGCTTATTTGTCTTCAGCACCTCCATCGCTACATCGCTGCGCGCCTTGTCCGGTGCTAAACATTTACCAGATACTCTTCGCCGACACCACTGCCAGAAGCAGCAGCACCAGCCCCAGGGCAAGGTCTGTTCCATCCTGCAGATTCAATCGATGTCCCTCGCTGCGCAGGCAGATCACCACGCTGCCCAGCCGGATCATGGATGCAAAAAAGAAAACAAACGGAAAAAGCATCATATTTTCATTCGGATTCACAAAGGCTATCACCGCCATCACCACAACGACCAGTGACAGCACAATGTGCAGAATGTCCAGCTGCCTGCCTGTGCTTTTCTGCCGACGGCGATACATGCTTTACTCGCCTCCCAGCGTTGCGTATACCACAGCCTTGATGGTATGCATACGGTTCTCCGCCTCTTCGAAAACCACAGAATGGGAGGACTCGAAAACCTCATCCGTAACTTCCATCTCGGTGATGCCGTACTTCTCTGCAATCTCCTGGCCAACCTTTGTCTTTGTGTTGTGGAAGGAAGGCAGACAGTGCAGGAAAATGCAGTCAGGCTTTGCATAGGAAAGCGCCTTTGTGTTCACCTGGTACGGGCTGAGATCGTGGATACGCTTCTCCCAGACAGCGCTGTCCTCGCCCATGGATACCCAAACGTCTGTGCACAGTACATCGGCATCCTTGCAGCCCTCTGCCACATCCTCTGTCAGGGTAATCGTTGCGCCGGTTTCTGCGGCAATGGCTTCACAGGTCTTCACCAGCTCGGCATCCGGGAAATACTCCTTCGGGCAGCATGCGGTATAGTGCATGCCCATCTTGGCGCAAGCCACCATGTAGGAATTTCCCATGTTGTAACGGGCGTCGCCCATATAGGTGAGCTTCAGTCCCGCAAGCTCTCCCTTGTGCTCCATGATGGTCAGGAAATCTGCCAGCATCTGGGTCGGATGGAATTCATTGGTCAAGCCGTTCCATACCGGTACGGAAGCATACTTGGCAAGCTCCTCCACCAGCTCCTGGCCGAAGCCTCTGTACTCGATTCCCTCGTACATGCCGCTCAGCACCCGGGCTGTATCCTCAATGCTCTCCTTCACACCGATCTGTGATCCGGTGGGGCCGAGGTAAGTGGATCCCATGCCCAGATCATTTGCCGCAACCTCGAAGGAGCAGCGGGTTCTGGTGGAATTCTTCTCGAAAATCAGGGCAATGTTTTTACCCGTAAAGCTTGTCTTATGCAGCGGAACCTGTCCGGCCTTCTTTTCTGCCTTCAGGCGCGCTGAAAGCTCCAGCAGATACCGGATCTCCTCCGGTGTGAAATCCAGAAGCTTCAAAAAATCTCTTCCCTTTAAGTTGACCATGCTGTCCTCC
The DNA here is from genome assembly GCA_963659875.1 of Parolsenella sp. Taxonomy (GTDB): domain Bacteria; phylum Bacillota; class Clostridia; order Lachnospirales; family Lachnospiraceae; genus Oribacterium. The sequence goes on along the minus strand of CAVKVA010000003.1, from coordinate 170,598 downwards.
TTTATTGCTCTCTCTGTCTCGCCGCCTCAAACATGAGCACGGTGGCGGCAATCGCCGCATTCAGGGATTCCACCTGTCCCTTCATGGGAATCCGGAGAAATCCGTCTGCCTCCGCGGCCAGTGCCTCCGTGAGACCATTGCCTTCATTGCCGATCATAAATGCGGTCGGCAATCGGTAATCATACTCATAATGCTTCCTCGTTCCCTTGAGATGCGCCGCATAGACATGCACGCCCTGCTGCCGCAGTGACCTCGCGGTCTCCCGCAGATCCGGCACCACGCGAAACGGCATGCGGTAAAGAGCCCCCATGGTGGAACGCACCACCTTCGGCGAATAAATGTCCACACACTCCCGGCTCATATAGATGCCGCTGACACCTGCCGCCTCTGCGGTCCGGAAAATGGTCCCCAGATTGCCGGGATCCTGCAGATTCTCCAGCAGGAGGAAAAAGTCTCCCGTCAGTGTCTGCTCCGGACGCATCCGCACCTCACAGAGAATTCCCTGACTCGTCCGGGTATCCGACATTTCCTGCATGATCTTTTCAGATACCCGAAAAAGGCGGGCATCATTCCCGCCTTCCGGCAAGGCACCCTGGTAGGTGTCTGTGATAAATATCCGCTCAATGGCCTCTGACGGAATTTCCCGGCAGAGCCGCTCGCCTTCCGCGATGAAGAGTCCTGCCTCTGTTCTGGCCTTTCTCTTCTTCTGCAGCTCCCGGACCTCCCGCACCAGCCTGTTGCTGCCTGATGTGATTCTGTCCAATGAGTTCCCCTCTCAAGAAAGTGTGTATTCCGTATACATAGCCCGCAAGAATACCCACTTTAACGATGGAATCCTCTAAATTATAGCAAAGTCAGCTGAAATTCTCAAGGGGAATATCAAAGCTTTACAATGCCTCCAGCTCACGAATCCAGGCGTTCACCGACGCATCACTGGGCATACGCAGGTCTCCCCGCGGGCTCACCGCCACGGATCCCACCTTCGGACCATCCGGGAGGCAGCTCCGCTTAAACTGCTGGGAGAAGAAGCGCCAGTAGAATTTCCGCAGCCACTTCAAAATCACCTCCGGCGCATAGAGATGCACATTCAGGGACTCGTCCTGCTGCGGCTCTACCCTGCCAAGGCGGAGATTTTCTTCGCTGAAGGCCCGCAGCGCCAGCAGCAGCACCCGCCGGGGCGAAAAACCAAAGCGCAGAATCTGATACAGGAAAAAGTCGTGAAGCTCATAGGGGCCCACCAGATCCTCTGTCTTCTGGGAAATCTTCCCACCTTCCGTAGGCGGCAGCAGCTCCGGGCTCACCGGTGTGGCCAGCACATCCCGCAGCACAGAAGCCAGGGACTCGTCCTTCGCGGTGTCGGACACATACTGCACCAGATGCCGCACCAGCGTCTTCGGCACGCCGACATTAACCGCATACATCGACATGTGGTCGCCGTTGTAGGTGGCCCAGCCCAGCGCCAGCTCGGACAAATCTCCCGTACCGATGACGATGCCGCCCGTCTCATTGGCAAGATCCATCAGCAGCTGGGTGCGTTCCCGGGCCTGGGAATTTTCGTAGGTCACATTGTGGTTTTCCGGGTCATGGCCGAGATCCCGGAAGTGCTGCAGTACTGCCGCTTTAATGTTGATTTCCCGGAGGCTTGCGCCCAGCCGTTGGGTCAGCAGCACCGCATTGTTGTAGGTTCTGTCGGTGGTGCCGAAAGCCGGCATGGTCACCGAGAGGATGTTCTCCCGGGGCAGGCCCAGTAAATCAAAGGCACGGGCCGTCACCAGCAGCGCCAGTGTAGAATCCAGACCGCCACTGATGCCGATCACCGCAGTTTTGCAGCCGATATGCTGTAGTCGCTTCTTCAGTCCCATGGCCTGCATGGTCAGGATTTCTTCGCAACGCTTTGCCCGCTCCAGGGGATTTCCCGGCACGAAGGGATGGGGATCCACAAAGCGATGAAGTTCCTCTGCATGCTGCCGGAGATCCGCGAGACTTTCATTCTCTTCCGTCCTTCTACCTTCTGCTTTCGCGGTATCTGACACGCCGAGAGAAACCGCAAGATAGGTATAGGCCTCATTTTCCCGCACGTCGCAGGTGCTTAGACGCAGTCGTTCCTGATACAGCCGCTGCAGGTCCAGGTCTGCATACAATATACCGGTTTTGAAGCGCTCGCTCTCCGCCAGCACCGTACCGTTTTCACAGATCAGATTCTGTCCGCCGAAGATGAGATCCTGCGAGGACTCTCCCTCACCGGCATTGGCGTAGATATAGGCCGCCGTCAGCCGTGCGCTGGTCTGAGAAATCAACTCTCTCCGATAACTGTCCTTTCCGACGATCTCATCCGAAGCAGAACAGTTGGCGATCACCGTTGCACCAGCCATGGCATGTCCCGTCGCCGGCGGCAGCGCCACCCAGGCATCCTCACAGAGCTCGCAGCCAAGGACAAAGTCCGGTTGATCCGCCGCAGAAATGAGGATATTCATACCAAAGGGCACCTCATAGCTTTCTCCGCTGACAGCATTAGCATAGGAAATCTGCCGCACGCGTGCCTCTCCCGGCGTAAACCATCGGGCTTCGTAAAATTCGGTATAGTTCGGAAGATGCTTTTTGGGAATGAAAGCCAGTACCCGACCCTGCTGCAGGACTGCCGCTGTATTGTAGAGCTTACCGCAGTATTCCAGGGGGAAGCCCAGAACGATCAGCATGCGGCTGTCCTTCGTCCGCACAAGCAGGGAATCCAATGCCTGCTTCGTCGCTGCCATCAGTGTGCGCTGGTGAAACAGCTCGCCGCAGGTATACCCGGTCACCGCAAGCTCCGGGAAAACCACAAGACTTGCGCCGGCCTTTTCCGCCTCCTGCTGCTGTGCATAAATCGCTTCTATATTGAAGGCCGGATCCGCCACCCGGATCTCCGGTGTTGCCGCTGCTGCCCGCAGAAAGCCATACTCTCTTACCATACTTACCTCCAAAAAAGAGCCGGCAATCGCCGGCTCTGAAAAACATGACCTCAGTTGTTGTCTGAGGAGTAGTTCGGTGCTTCCTTTGTGATCTGGATGTCATGGGGATGTGACTCCTTCAGAGCAGCTGCCGAAATCTTCACAAACTGGGAATTCTTCTGCAGATCGCGGATGTTGCCGGCGCCGCAGTAGCCCATACCGGCACGGAGACCGCCCACAAACTGGAAGATGGTATCCTCTACCTTGCCCTTGTAAGCAACACGTCCCTCGACGCCTTCCGGTACCAGCTTCTTCGCACCGGCCTGGAAGTAACGATCGGAAGAGCCGTTCTTCTGCTTCATGGCGCCCATGGAGCCCATGCCTCTGTAGACCTTGTACTTACGGCCCTGGTACAACTCGAACTCACCCGGCGCCTCGTCACAGCCTGCGAATACGGAACCCATCATAACGGTGGAACCGCCGGCTGCCAGTGCCTTCACCACGTCGCCGGAGTACTGGATACCACCATCTGCGATGATGGGTACACCGTACTTGTCGGATACCTCAAAGGCGTTCATAACAGCGGATACCTGCGGTACGCCGATACCGGCCACGACTCTTGTGGTACAGATGGAACCCGGTCCGATACCGATCTTGACGCAGTCCGCACCGGCCTTGATCAGCGCCTCGGTTGCTTCTCCGGTTGCCACATTTCCGGCAATGATCTGCAGATCCGGGAACTTCTCCTTCAGCATGCTGACACACTTCAGCACGTTGGCGGAATGTCCATGGGCGGAATCCAGCACAACCACATCCACATGTGCCTTCACCAGCTCTGCTGCACGATCCACCACATTGGCAGTGATGCCCAGTGCGGCGCCGCAAAGCAGTCTGCCCTGCGCATCCTTTGCCGCATTGGGATACTTCATCTGCTTTTCAATGTCCTTGATGGTGATGAGACCCTTGAGGTTGCCCTCGTCGTCCACGATGGGAAGCTTCTCCACCTTGGCATGCGCCAGAATTTCCTTTGCTTCCTCCAGTGTAGTGCCTTCCTTCGCAGTAACCAGGTTCTCAGAAGTCATGCACTCGCTGATTGCCTTCGAGAAGTCCTCTTCAAATACCAGATCTCTGTTGGTGATGATACCCACCAGCTTCTTTCCGTTGGTGATCGGAACACCGGAGATTCTGAACTTGGCCATGAGATCATTAGCATCCTTTAATGTATGTTCCGGGGAAAGGAAGAAGGGGTCTGTGATGACACCGTTCTCTGAACGCTTCACCATGTCGACTTCCTCAGCCTGCTGTTCGATTGTCATATTCTTGTGCACGATTCCGATACCGCCGCAGCGTGCCATGGCAATTGCCATCTGATGCTCGGTTACGGTGTCCATGCCGGCAGAAAGAAACGGAATGTTCAGCTTGATGGACTTGGTAAGCCAGGTGGACAGATCAACCTGATTCGGAACCACCTCGGAATACTGAGGAACTAAAAGAACATCATCAAAAGTAATACCTTCACCAATAATTCTGGCCATTTTAGAATCTCCTTTCAAGTAAAAGAAAAGCAGCAGTGCAAGCTAGAATCACTGCTGTCCATAAATTTTACCCACTATAGCACATCATTTGTTTGAAATCAAGCCAATCATTCCGCCGGCATCAATCATTTTTCAGCCCCGATCTGCCGTTTCGGCCGCGCCAGCGCACGTCCATGCCGCGGGCCCGCATTTCCCGCATGCGGCGATAGATCGTGGTCCGGCTCATATTGGTGAGCACCATCAGTTCCTCGATGGAAATCTCATCATCACGCCAATGCAGGAGTTCCTCATACAGATCCACCTCCGACACGATGCGCGGTCTGCCGAAACGAACGCCTCTCTCCTTGGCCGCCGCTATGCCCTCCGCCTGCCGCTGCCGGATATTGATGCGCTCATTTTCCGACACAAAGGACAGCAGCTGCAGCACAATGTCGCTGATAAAGGTCCCCAGGAGATTTTTATCCCGCCGGGTATCCAGCAGCGGCATGTCGAGGATGACAATGTCTACCTTCTTCACCTTCGTGAGCAGCCGCCACTGTTCCTGCACCTCGACATAATTCCGTCCGAGGCGGTCGATGCTCTTCACAAAAAGAACATCCCCCTCCTCCAGTAAGCGGAGCAGACGCTGATAGCGGGGCCTCTCAAAATCCTTGCCGGACTGCTTGTCCACATAGATCCGTCTGAGCTGAACGCCTGCCTCCAGAAGAGCGATCTTCTGCCGATCCTCCTTCTGCTCCAATGTGCTTACTCTTGCATAACCATACACCTTCATCTTTTGCCTCCTTTAGCTTTAACAATATGGTCTTGTCAAGCAAATCTGAAGGGGCATGACATGTCTCAGGAGCAGGCCGCGTTATTCCATGCCTGGTCCGTGCGCCGCATCCGCGTCATCACCGGCGCCGCCGGGACCTTTGGGGGCCGCGGTCGGTACTGCTGCTGTGGGTTCCGCCGTCTCGCTGCGGTCTTCACCACTTTCTGTCTTCTTTCCCGGCTCTTCAACGGTTTCCGTTTCTTTTTCCTTTGTGCTTTCTTCTACGGATTCTTCCGTCGTTTCCTCTGTGCTCTCTTCCGTGCTTTCCGCTGTGCTGCTTTCTGTCGTTTCCGCAGGCTGTGCCGCCGTTTCGGTCTTTTTCGCCGTATCTTTGGCTGCCGTCTTGCCGACACTGCCGCCGCCCACGGTAGCTTCCGGCGCATTCTCTGCCGGATCATAGACTCCGGATATCTCCGAGATATGGGCGCTGATGGTCTTTACCGTTTCTGAGGGCTGATAGTCCTCTTCCGCATAAAGGAACTTGTGCAGCTCGGCAACATTGGACGAAAGTGTCGCCGGAATCACACAATCCATTTTGCGGATCTTTTGTGTGGTTCGCGCAAAGGGGAATCCGCTGGTCTCTGCCAGGTTGTACTTCCGCACATTCCGGGCGAGGGTGGTTACATCCGAAAGGCCCATGCTGGTGGACACCTCCGGGAACACATAGGAAGCCACATTCACCAGGGTCTTCGCGCTGGCGGTTTTCGCCTTGTCCATGGCGAGAGACAGCACCTTCCGCTGTCGGGCGGTCCGGTTGAAATCCGTATCCATCAGACGCAGACGTCCGTAGGCCACCGCCTGCACACCGTCCAGATGATTCATACCGGCATGCTCCAGCTGCACGGAGCCCAGACCCGTGGAATTTACCGTCTCCGTGATGAAGGCATTTATATAGTAGAATTCCGCATCACTGATCTCCAGATCCACGCCGCCAAGGGCGGTAATGGCCTTCGCCACCGCTGACCAGTTGAATGTGATATAGTCGTCGATCTTCAGGTCCAGGTTATCCTCCAAGGCCTGAATGGCCTGGGTATGGCCGCCCTTGAAGTAGGCCTCGTTGATTTTATGGTAGTTGTTGTCCCGGTCGATACGGGAATAGGTATCCCGGTATACCGAGCAAAGCTTCACATCACCGCTCCGCTTGTCCACAGAGGCCACCATAATCACATCGGAAAGCGCACCGGCATCCAGATTTCCGTCCCGGGAATCAACGCCGAACACGGCAATGGTCCAGTACCGTGAGCCCAGATAGGGCGAAATGAAGGACCAGGCCACATTGCAGATCAGTATCGCCAGCAACAGAAACAGCACAATTTTCAAAAACGGATGCTTCTTTTTGCGCCGTCTTCCCGTGCGCCCACTTCGACTCTGGCTGCTCCGGCTCTGGTTCTCCTGATTCCGGCTTCTCCGACTACTCTGACTGCTCCGCGTGCGCTGCTCATTCTGCGCACGACGATCGTCAACGCTCCTGCCATTCCTCTGTCGGGAATATCGCGGCTCTGCATAGTCCTCGAACTCCTCATAATCGTCATCGAGGTATCCTTCATCCTCATAGTCATCGTATTCGTCATATCTCTCACGGTAGCGGGGTGCCGTTCTGCGGCTGCTGGTTCTCCGCGGCGTTCCCTGTCCGCCCCTTGTTCTGTCACTCGTATTTCGTCTTAGCATCTTACGCCTCCTTGCCGCATGATTATACCAGAGAATTCCCTCTGCGGACAGAGGAAGCTGAATATGAAAAAAGGATGCCGCTTCCGACATCCTTCTCTCTATATTTCACTGCTTCTCCGAATACTTATGCGCTTCCTCCAGCAGCATATCCTTCACCTTCATCAGTCGCACCTGGGAAGAACGTTCATTCTCGTCCAGTTTCATGCTGATGGTGTGAATCATTTCCGCTGTTTCCGGAATGGTCACATGCTCCAGAGCATTGACTCTTCGCCGGGTTTCCTCAATGGCATCCGCCATCAGCTGGCAGCTCTTTTCGATTTCCGCCAGCCGCAGCATATCCGGCAGAATCTCCGCCAGACTGTGCACCGCATCATCCAGGTCTGCAGAGGTGAAGGCATAGCCATAGGCGTAAATGTCGTTGGGATCCTCTGTCCGGGTCTGGGCCTTGAACACCGGGACCTCCACAGACATGACATTCCGGGTGCCCGCCTCCAGCAGAATCTCCTGCTTCGGTGCCATCAGCGCATTGTTCAGAAGCTCCTCCGACATGGCGGAACGCGCCAGCACGAAGTTCTGGTTTGCCGCACGGATGCCGGATTCCACCTTTTCCCGCAGGGCCTGGTTCTCCCGCACCAGCTCCATGAAACGGCGCATGAGCTCATCCCGCTTATCCTTCAGAAGCTTATGTCCGCGGCGGGCCGTCACCAGCTTCTTTTTCAGCCGGGTCAGCTCCATCCGCGTCGCCATTACTGTTGTGGATGCCATGCTCAGCCTTCTTTCTTCTCGTAATACTGATCCAGGAGACGGTCATCGATTCGCTTCAGCTCGGACCGCGGCAGGATGCGCAGCAGCTCCCAGCCGAGATCAAGGGTTTCCTCAATGGAACGATCCGTCTGGTAGCCCTGGGAAATGTACTTATCCTCAAAGGCATCGGCGAACTTCGCATACAGCTTATCCATCTCCGTCAGTGCCGCTTCACCCAGAATGACCTGCAGCTCCTTGGCGTCCTTGCCGCGGGCATAGGCCGCAAACAGCTGGTTCATGGTGTTGGAGTGGTCCTCACGGGTACGTCCCTTACCGATACCCTTATCCTTCAGACGGGAAAGGGACGGCAATACATCAATGGGCGGCGTGATACCCCGGCGGTAGAGATTCCGGCTCAGGATGATCTGCCCCTCGGTGATGTATCCGGTGAGATCCGGGATCGGGTGGGTCTTGTCATCCTCCGGCATGGAAAGGATCGGAATCAGGGTAATGGAACCATTCTTTCCTCTCTGCCGTCCGGCTCTCTCATAGAGGGACGCCAGATCAGTATACATGTAACCGGGATAACCGCGGCGGCCGGGAACCTCTTTCTTCGCGGCAGAAATCTCCCGGAGTGCATCGGCATAGTTCGTGATATCCGTCATGATGACGAGGACGTGCATGCCCTGGTCAAAAGCCAGATATTCTGCTGCCGTCAGGGCGAGACGCGGTGTGGAAATACGCTCTACCGCGGCATCATTGGCCAGGTTGATGAACATCACCGAGCGGTCAATGGCACCGGTCTCCCGGAAGCTCTCCTGGAAGAAGTTCGCCTCCTCAAAGGTGATGCCCATGGCTGCAAAAACCACGGCAAAGTTTTCATCGGTTCCCCGCACCTTTGCCTGCCGGGCAATCTGCGCCGCCAGTTGGTTATGGGGAAGACCGGAACCGGAGAAGATCGGCAGCTTCTGACCACGCACCAGGGTATTCAATCCATCAATGGCCGAAATACCGGTCTGGATAAATTCCTGCGGGTATGCCCGGGCCGCCGGATTCATCGGCAAGCCATTGATGTCCATGCGCTTCTCCGGCAGCAGCTCCGGACCGCCGTCAATCGGACGACCCATACCGTCAAAGACACGGCCCAGCATATCCGGGGATACGCCGAGCTCCATGGTATGTCCCAGGAAACGCACCTTGCTGGTTTCCAGGTTGATGCCCGTGGAAGCGTCATAGAGCTGCACCAGGGCATTGCCGCCGTCGATCTCCAGCACCTTACAGCGCCGCTTCTCACCGCTGGTCAGGGTAATCTCCGCCATCTCATCGTAGGTCACGTTTTCCACGCCCTTCACCAGCATCAGCGGGCCCGCAACCTCCTCTATCGTTCTGTATTCCTTCGGCATATCAGTACTCCTCCTTCTCACGAAGCACCGTATCCAGCTGCTTCATAAGCTCTGTCTCCGTCGCCGCGAATGCCTGATCCAGTGCCGACTCCTCCGTATACTTGAAGCGGCCGATCTGCTCCCGCACCGGAAGCGCCGCCAACTTATCGATGGAAGCGCCCTTGTCCAGCGCCTCTTTTCCCTGATCGTAATACATCAAAATCAGCTTCATCATCATAAGCTGCTTCTTCAAGGACGAGTAAGTGTCGATCTCATGGAAGGCATTCTGATGCAGGAAGTCCTCTCGGATGGAACGGGCCGCCTCCAGCTTCAGTCGGTCTGATGCCGAAATCGCATCCATACCCACGAGCTTGACAATTTCCTCGATCTCCGACTCATCCTGCAGAAGACTCATGATGCGTCCCCGCAGCTTCATCCAGTCATTCTCCACATTTCCGTTGAACCATGCCGTCAGCTGATCCAGATAGTTGGAATAGGAACTCAGCCAGTTGATGGCAGGGAAATGTCTCTGGTACGCAAGGGACGCGTCCAGTCCCCAGAATACCTTGACAATTCGCAGGGTTGCCTGGGTCACCGGCTCGGAAATGTCACCGCCGGCGGGGCTCACGGCACCAATCACCGACAGCGCGCCCTCTCTTCCCTCCTTACCGAGGGAAATCACCCGACCTGCCCGCTCATAGAAACCGGCCAGACGGGAACCGAGGTAAGCGGGATATCCCTCCTCACCGGGCATCTCCTCCAGACGACCGGACATCTCACGCAGTGCCTCTGCCCAGCGGGAGGTAGAATCCGCCATCAGTGCCACGGAATAGCCCATGTCGCGGAAATACTCCGCAATGGTGATGCCGGTATAAATGGAAGCCTCCCGGGCCGCAAAAGGCATATCCGAGGTATTGGCAATCAGTACCGTTCTCTGCATCAAGGACTTTCCGGTCTTCGGATCCTTCAGCTCCGGGAACTCATTCAGAACGTCCGTCATCTCGTTGCCGCGCTCACCGCAGCCGATATACACCACGATGTCCGCATCTGCCCACTTGGCCAGCTGGTGCTGCACCACAGTCTTTCCGGAACCGAAGGGACCGGGAACCGCAGCCACACCGCCCTTCGCGATGGGGAACAGGGTATCAATGACTCTCTGTCCGGTGATCAGGGGTCTGTCCGGTGACAGCTTCTGCCGGTAGGGACGTCCCTTACGCACCGGCCAGCGCTGGGCCAGCTTCACCGCATGTTCCGTTCCCTCTGCATCCTTCACCAGACAGACGGTTTCGGTAATGTCGTAGTCGCCGCTCTCCAGCTTCACGATCGTACCGGAAACGCCGTAGGGTACCATAATCTTCTGCAGCACCACCTCGGTTTCCTGTACCGTACCGATGATGTCGCCGCTCTCCACCTCTGTGCCCACAGAAAGCAGCGCGTCAAAATGCCATTTCTTCTCGCGGTCCAGGGGCGGTACCTCCACGCCCCGGTGCAGAAGATTTGAATGGGTTGCTTCCACGATGGCATTCAAAGGCCGCTGAATACCATCATAAATGGAGCCGATCAGTCCCGGTCCCAGCTCTACGCTCATGGGCGCGCCGGTAGACACCACCGGTGCACCGGGGCCGAGGCCTGAGGTCTCCTCATATACCTGAATCGAAGCCTGATCTCCGTGCATCTCAATGATCTCACCGATCAGTCTCTTTTCACTGACACGAACCACATCGGACAGATTGGCAGCACGCATTCCCTCGGCAATCACCAGCGGGCCGGCTACCTTCTTGATCCTTCCTTCGCTCATTCCACTATCCTCCATGACTGCTTCTGCAGTCTCTTTTCTCTTGCTCCGCAGTCTTGTCTCACTTCTTCTCGCTCAGGATATCCGATCCCACGGCCCGAAGCACCGACTGTCTCACTGCATTCATTCCATTTCCGGTATTGCCGCTGACACCCGGAATCAATATGATGGCCGGAAGCCCCTGGGACCGGTAATGCTGCAGTTCTCTGTCCAGCATGTCCCCCAGCTTCTCCGTCATATAAATCACGGCATATCCGCCCTCACAGAGCCGATGCAGTGTCCGGGCGGCGGTTTCCCGCTCCGTCACGGGAAACGGTTCCATGCCAAGGGCGGCAAAGCCGTAGATGGAATCTCTGTCTCCCATCACCGCAATCTTATGCATAGGTTTCCCTGATCCTTTCCTTAATGATCTCCGCCGGCAGCTGGTTCAGCTTGCCGGAAAGAATGATGCGCACCGATTTCATCTCGCTCTCACGGGCCAGCACATAGGCCGCCAGAGGCTCAATGCCGAAGGGCTGATACTTCTGGGGACGGATCTTCTCCATCAGAAGGTCATCGCACCATTTCTCAAAGGCCGCCATAGAGCTGCGGAACTTCTCCGCGCCCGCTGCATAGCAGGTATTTTCCAGATATGCCGAAAGCGCATCGGTTCCGCTCATGGCTGCCGCGATCAATGCCTTCTTGTCCAGTGAATCGCATTCCGCAATGGCTTTCTCATAAAAATCCTTCGACTTTCCCGTGCGCTGGGCCCGCAGTGCGATCTTCAGATCCGCACCGGCCACCGTGATTTCTCCGTACAGCTGCAGAAAATCCGAGCGGGACTTCTGTCCTGCCAGGTAAATGCTGTCGAGGGCCGCCCGATCCAGCAGGATATCGGAAAGCTGTCCATCTCCGGTACGAAGATACACGTCCAGTGCTTCCTTAGCCGCCCTTGCCATCTCCTCCGGCAGCAGTTCAAACTGCTTCTTGCTGACTGCCTGCCGTATCTTTTCCGCCGGAATGGAACCGCCGGCAGAGAAAATACCGTCATATTCCTTTTCGAGTCGTGTTTTCTTCACCGCCGATTTCAGATTCAGATAGTCATCCGCATAGAGGAACACATCCAGTCTGTGGATATCCTCCTTCAGGAGCTCTCGCATGAGGGACCAGGTTTTGGCCTTTTCTTTTTGCAGGATCGACTGCATTTCCACAGAAGGCGCTGCCTCCCATCCCTTATCCCGGAGGATCTGCCGCACAGCACCCTCATCCGGTGCTGTCAGCATACGCTGCATGTCCCCTGCTGTCAGCAGGGTATTCTCCTTCACACGGATGCGCGTCACGGCATAGGCATAATTGTTTGCTGCCATCCGCATCCCTCCTTATTCTGATTCTGCTTCCGCGAAAAGCTGTGCGGAAATGATATCCTCCAGCCGCTCTCGTTCTGCCGTGAACATGGCCGCATAGGAACAATTCTCCTCAATGCCGCCGTATTCCAGCACAAAGCCGCCGTTCAATTTCCGGGCTTCTGACGACAGCGTCAGACTGCCGCCCTTGGCATTTGCGATACTCTCCATCTGCTTCACAAAGCCCTCCGGCAATCTCTTGAGATCCCGTTCCGAAAGGTACAGCGTGCCCTTCTCCGGCTGCACTGCTTCTTTCAGGAGCGACAGCAGATTGCCGAAGTATTCCGCTGTCGGCCGTTCCAGAAGCTGCTTCTCTGCCAGCGCCAGTGTTTCCTGTACCAGGGACTGCTTCTCCCGGAGCAGTCTCTGCCGCACCCGCAGTGCCGCAGCGGACTGACTCCGTTCTCTCTGGGACGCCAGCAGCTGCTTTCCCTTTTCCTGGGCCGCCGTCTTCATCTCTGCGGCATCCTTTTCTGCCCGGGCCAGGATATCCTTCTCCTCCGCCTGGGCCTTTTCCAGGATCTCACGAGACTCGCGTTCTGCATCGCTGTGAATTTCATTCAGTATTTTTTCAAGTCCCGACATTTCGTTTCTCCTTATATTTGCCTATGATTCCCTTCTCACACTTAAAGGCTCAGAGATCCGATGCCGAAAATTGCCAGGATGGAGATCAGCAATGCCAGGATGGCGTAGGTCTCTACCATGGCCGGGAAAATCATGGCCTTACCGAACTGATCCGGCTTCTTCGCCACAAGACCGATGGAAGCCACAGATGCCTTGCCCTGGTTGATGGCAGAAAGCAGACCCACAAAAGCCATGGGCAGACAAGCTGCCAGATACAGAAGCCCCTTTGTAAGGGAAACATCCGGTGAACCACCCATGATGCCGATCTGTGTCAGGGTAATGAAGCCGATCAGCAGACCGTAAATACCCTGGGTACCGGGCAGAAGCTGCAGCACCAGCACCTTTGAGAAGAGGTTCGGCTCCTCCGTCACTGCGCCTGCGGCAGACTGTCCGCAGATGCCTACACCGATTGCCGATCCGATACCGGCCATAAGAGCTGCCAGAACAGCGCCGAGCAATGCAAATACGATTCCAAGGTTTTCCATATTATTTTGCCTCCAATACTTTATAATATTTGGTCTTTCCGCCAAACGGATTGATTTTTCTGCCGCCGCCTTCGTAGAACTTTCCGAAGAATTCCACGTACTGCAGACGATTGGTATGTACATACGCGCCCAGGGCATTGATGGCGATGTTCATACTGTGTCCGATGAGGAACACCAGGATAAACACGATAACACCTGGAATGGACGCGCCCAGCATGCTGCCCATCTTGTTGAACACCGTAGAGATGACCGAAGTCGCAAGTCCCAGGGCCAGCAGTCTCGAATACGAGAGGATGTCACTGAGCCAGGAGGTGACGCCGTATACACCATACAGTCCCTTCAGGATGCGCTTGAACCAGTTCTTTGAGGAGCGCCCGTCCGTCAGGACAATGCCGACGGCGCCGACGATGGCCACCACTGCCGCGATATTACCGACGCCTGCCGGTAAAGTGAAGCTGAGTCCCAGCATCTCCGTCACCATGCTCATGGTCAGAAGATACACGATACCGCCGCCCACCAGCATATACCAGAAACCGGCATCAAAGATGGCATCCTTTATTTTTCCTGCCTTCAGGCTCACATACAGCTTGATGCCCAGGCCCGTAAAGAGATGGATGATGCCCACCACGAAGGAGAACACCAGCATTTTCATGGGCTTATTCACCGGCTCGAACCAGAGGGCCGGCAGGCTAATGTCGGAACGTCCGAAGAAGGTGCTGGCGATGACATTCACGGAATCTCCGAAGAAGGAGCCGAAAAGGAAGCCCCAGAAGGTCGTGGAGATGCCGCAGTAAAGGAACATGTGCATGAACTTCTTCATGCCCTCTTCCATCCGGGGATACTTTCGAAGGCAATAGGCCGTGCCCAGCACCATGATGATGCCGTAAGCCGCATCGGAAAGCATCAATCCGAAGCAGATGTAATAGAATATCGCCATGACCCCGGAGGGATCCAGCTCTCCCGGTGCCGGTAAGCTGTAGCTTTCCACCACACCCTCCACCGGTGCCGCAAAGGCATTGTTCTTGAGCTTCACCGGCGGCACTTCATTTTCCGCCGGATCCCGGAACTCCAGTACCAGATCAAGCGGGCTCAGCCTTCCGGCCAGTTCCGCGGTATTCTCCTCCGGTATCCAGCCCTCCAGCATGAAGGTTCGCTTCGACTGGAGAAGTCCGCCGATCACATCGTATTTCTCAGCAGCCATGCTGCAGTAGTCTTCGAAGAAGCAAAGATTCTCCCGCTCCGCCGCATAAGCTTTGAGTTGTTCCAGATCTTTCTGAATCCGCTGCTCTGCCGCTGCATATTCTGATTCCAGGCGCTGCAGTTCCTCATCGGGATTCCGCTCGCTCTTCGGCGCCAGCGCAAAATTCAGTCCGCGGAGCGCCGTCAGAAGCTTTTCCGCTTCTTCCTTCCGCACGAAACAGAGAACTGCCGTCTGCTCCTCGCTGCTGCTGATCACATTCGCATCAAAGAGAGAAAGATCAGCATCTGTTTTCTGCAGCGCTTTCAGGAGATTTTCCAGTGTCCAGCTTCCCGGAAGGGTTCCGGCCAGCATCCTTGTGGTGCGGGTTCCCGTACTGCTGAGGGGAATGTCCACGCTTTTCCAGGGAAGCAGCATAAGCTTTGCGTTTTCCAGCTTTGGCAGCTCCGCCCGACTCTCCTGCACTTCCTTATCCAACCGCAGGATATCCGAGACCGTTTCCCGCAGACTGTCCTGCTTTCCCGCCATGGTTTCATATTCCGAAACCGTCAGGATCTTTCGGCCTGCCAGGCTATCCAGAGGGCTGCCCTCCGGCGGTGACGCCTTGTTGATGATTTCCAGTGCTGTACGGGCTGCCTCCGCATCCCGCTGCAGTGCCGCACTGAAGGAGCTCATATCCTGCTTTTGAAAAACAGAATCCACCGTTTCCGCACGGTCGATCTCGACTGCTCCCGCCCTTTGCAGCAGCTCAAGAATTCTCTTCCGATCCCTCTTCAGTGCTGTGATCGAGATCCGTTTCATCGGCATGACTGCCATTGCAGAAACCTCCTTCCTAGAGCTTCAGATACGCAAGCACCTGCCGAACCGCTTCGGCTTCCCGTTGCCGTGCCTGCAGCGCCAGCGCCGCGCAGTCACCTTCCGCCTGTTTCAGTGCGGTCTCCAGCTCTGCCTGCCCTTCCTGCTCCGCCTTCTGCTTCCTTTCCGAAAGCATAGCCTGGGCCTCGCGCTCGGCAGCATCCTGGATCTCCGATGCCTTCTGCTTCGCCTGCTGTACAAGCTTCTGGGCGTCTTCCGATGCCTGCCGCACCATCTCATCGGCCTCCTGCTCGGCGGCACGAATCCTGTCCATCGTTTCTTTCGCCAAGTCTCCGACCTCCTCTCTTAAGACAAGTTAGTCTTAATTTTTTTTAGATAACAAATCGAATCTAGCGCATTGATATCTTTTTGTCAACTCGACTTTCGTGCACATTCACCAATACATCTTCGCTGTATTCTGTCATTTCGATACATGGTACCTAAAAATTTTTTAGGTACAAAAACAGACAGGTTTCAACGAAAACGCACAATAAAGGCCAAATTAGCTATTACTAACCCATGACTTAGTGAACAAAAGCATTGTTTGAATTCAAAAAATAAGTAAGAAAAAAGGAGGCCACAGCAAAAATGCCATAGCCTCCTTCATCATTTTTCGAAAAGGATATTTATTTTTTGTATACAGCAAACCAGAAATTTATGCTTCCTTTTCAGCCGGTTTCACCGTTTCTGCCGGTTTTTCCTCTGCCTTCGGCGCAGCAGGAGCTGCCGGTGCAGGTGCTGCTGCAGGCTTCGGCGCTGCCGGTTTTACCGGACGCTTGCCGGTGATGGCACCGGTCGGACACTTCTGGGCACAGAGGCCGCAGTCCTTACAGTTCTCGTTCATCACTGCCAGATTGTCCACGATGTGGATACCGTCGAACTTACAGGTACGCTCGCACATACCGCAGGCGATACAACCGGCGGCGCAGGCGTCCTTCACCTGCTTGCCCTTCAGATGGTTCTGGCAGGCAACGATGTGCTTCTTCTTTGCCGGAACCATATCAATGATATGCTTCGGGCAGGCCTTGCTGCAGGCACCGCAGCCGGCACACTTCTCCTTATCCACAACGGCCACGCCGTTCACGATATGGATGGCATCGAACTTACATGCCTTCACGCAGGTACCGTAGCCGCAGCAGGAATAGGGACATTCCTTCTCGGAGCCGTTGGGCACCACAGAAAGCTCTGTACAGTCTGCAATACCGGTGTAGCTGTAGGTCTGCTTTGCCTTGTCGCAGGAGCCCTGACATCTGACGAAAGCCACCTTCTTTTCGGTAGCGCCGACATTATCCGCACCCATAATGGACGCGATCTTCTCTGCCGCCGCAGCGCCGCCTACGGGACACTGGTTCACCGGTGCCTCGCCCTGGGCGATGGCCTTCGCACAGCCGTCACATCCGGGGAATCCGCAGGCACCACAGTTGTTTCCGGGAAGCGCGGCACGAACCTGCGCCTCCTTCTCATCCACCTCAACCTTGAATTTCTCGGAAGCCACACCGAGGAAGAGGCCGAGGATCAATCCGGTCGCGCCGACCATGACGGCAGCGACAATAACGATTGTTCCAATCATCGCTTACCTCCTTAGATCAAGCCGCTGAATCCGAAAAATGCAATGGCCATAAGACTTGCTGTGATGAGGACGATCGGAGATCCCTGGAATGAATGAGGAATATGATCGTTGCCCTCAATGATGTTCTCCCGGATGGTGGCCATCAAGATCATTGCAAGTGCAAAACCGAAGGAAATGCCAAGGCCATAGACCAGGCACTCCACGAAATTATAGCCGTAGGTTACATTGTTCAGGGCAACACCCAGCACAGCACAGTTTGTGGTGATGAGGGGCAGATACACGCCTAGGGACTCATAGAGCGCCGGCATGCTCTTCTTCATGAACATCTCTACAAACTGCACCAGCGACGCAATGACCAGAATGAACACGATGGTGTTCAGGAATTCCAGACCATCCTTCAGGCCAAGGGCGGTGCACAGCGGGCTCGTCGTCTTGAGGAAAACCACATAAATGGCATGGGTCACCACAGAGGCGATGGCAATAACGAAGATAACGGCTGCGCCCATACCCTTACTGGACTCAGTCTTCTTCGATACACCGAGGAAGGGGCAGATACCCAGGAACTGGGACAGCACAACGTTGCTGACAAGGGAATACTTAATGGCAATCAATAATAAATTCAGCATGCTCAGGCCTCCTTCTTCTCAGGAGCTTTTTTCTCTTCTGTCTGACAATCTGAGAAGCAGCCCATGCAGTTGCCGCTGCAGACGAAATCCTGCGGTGCATCGCCGTTGGTTGCAGAAGGCAGCTTCAGCTTGTTCTGAATGGCTGTCAGTACGGCGAGTACCAGGAATGCGCCCGGTGCGAGTACGAAAATGCTAATGCTGTAAGCCTCCGGAATCAGACGGAAACCGAAGATGCAGCCAGAGCCGAGGAGCTCACGCACAGCGCCGATGATGGTCAGGGCCATAGAGAATCCGAGACCCATGCCCAGACCGTCGCAGAAGGACAGTACCGGTGTGTTGAACAGTGCATAGGACTCCGCACGGCCAAGGATGATACAGTTTACCACGATCAGCGGAATGTAGATACCCAGTGCGGAATACAGCGCCGGCACATAAGCCTGAATCAGCAGCTGTACGATGGTCACCAGGGATGCAACGATCACGATCTCGCCCGGCAGTCTCATACGCTCCGGAATCACCCGGCGCAGTGCAGAGATCAGCATGTTCGAGAACATCAGAACGGCAGTGGTGGAAAGGCCCATGCCCAGACCATTGATGGCGCTGGTGGTGGTGGCCAGAGTCGGACACATACCCAGCATGATGATGAAGGTGGGGTTTTCCTTGATGATGCCGTTATAAATTCTTTCTAAATACTTATTCATTTATCTCGGCCTCCTCAGTTATTTTCAACGTACTGCGAAACGAAGTCTGTTGCCGCATTGACCGTATTGGTAACGGCTGTGGAGGTGATGGTGGCACCGGAAATGGCGTCGATCTCATCCTCTCCGGCAGCGCCGGTCTTCACAACAGAAAGGTGCATGCCCTTACCGGCAAACTGCTCGTAGAAATCCGGCTCTGTGGCCTTCTGACCGAGACCTGCCGTCTCCGGGAGTGTCTCCGGGAAGGAAATGCCGGACACTGTCAGATCCGGGTTCACACCCACAACGACCACGACGTCGCCGCCGTAGCCTGCACAGGAGCCCTTGACAATGTAGCCGATTTCCGCGCCGCTATCGTCCTTCGCAGCCACGATGGAAATCAGCTTTGCGCCGCCGTTGTCCGCACCGATGGCGCCGTCAGCATTGGCCTGCTCGAGCGCTGTCGCATAGGTATCGTCATCGTATTCGCTGGCCGCCATAACTTCCTGATAGGAGGCGATGGTGGAGGCATTGTTTGCCGCTTCAATGGTGTCCTTGGTCATACCGTAGACACCGCCCAGAAGGAGACCGGAAACCAGTGTGATGCCGGTCAGCACAAGGGCGTCCTTTACGAAAGAATCCTGCTTCATTTCTTCTCGCCCTCCCTTCCGAATGCCTTGGGAATGGTCATCTTGTTGATGGTCGGCACCAGAATATTGGTCAGGATGATGGCATAGGAAACACCTTCAGCCGAACCGCCGAACAGTCTGAAAATTCCCGTCAAAAGACCGAGCACAACCGCGAACACAATCTGTCCGTTGGGTGTGATCGGAGATGTCACATAATCGGTTGCCATGAAGAAGGCGCCGAAAATCAGACCGCCGCCGCAGATCTCGCAGGCAACATAATAAAGGTCGAAGCCTCTGCCGCCGAAAATCAGGGTGAATACGGCCACTGTCGCAATGTAGATCAGCGGGATCTTCGGAGAGATCACCTTCCGCACGATGAGATACAGCGCACCGATGAGCAGGCAGATCTTGGAAACCTCACCGATGGTGCCCGGGATTCTTCCCAGAAACATCGCAAGGAGATCCTGTCTCTCTCCGGCTGTCTTCATCAGGGCCAGCGGTGTTGCGGAGGATGTGGCATCCACGCCCACACCGGTAAAGCTCGTCATCTTGCCGGCAAAAGAGATCAGCAGGAAGCAACGGGCTGCCAGGGCCGGGTTCATGAAGTTGCAGCCCAGACCGCCGTACAGCTGCTTCACCACGATGATGGCAAAGAAAGCGCCCAGCACCGGAATCCATACCGGAATATCCGGCGGGCAGTTCAGTGCCAGAATCAGGCCGGTGACTGCTGCGGAGAAATCACCGATGGTGATGGGCAGCTTCATCAGCTTCTCATAAACAAACTCGGCCAGAACGGCAGCCAGCGTGGTCAGGATCACCACCAGGGCAGCATTAAAACCCCACTGGGCAATGCCGTACAGGGCTGTCGGAATCATAGCAATCACCACATCTCTCATGATGGCGGATGTGGTAATGTCGTCGCGTACATGAGGATTGGCAGAGAGATTCAGCATTTTACTCATTTCTTTACCTCCTCATTCTTCTTGGCTTCTTCCTGGGCCTTTGCCTTAGCGGCAGCGGCACGTCTCTCCGCACCCACGAGGCGCTTCATCATCTTGAAGCCCTGGGTCAGAGGACGCTTGGCGGGACATGCATAGGCGCAGCAGCCGCACTCGATACACTCCATACCCTGAAGACTGGCAAAATCCGCTGTATTTTTATGCAGCGCTGCCTTCATCAGCATGGTGGGAATCAGATTCTCCGGACAGGCACTCACGCAGCGGCCGCAATTAATGCAGGCGGTTGTGGGCTGTGCAGATACCGGATCATGCAGGAACGCCAGAATAGAACTGGAATTCTTCACCAGAGGAACGTCCAGCTTGAACATGGGAATACCCATCATGGGGCCACCGGAAATGATCTTCTCCGGATCGGCCTTGAAGCCGCCGGCCGCGGCCACGATTTCCTGGTAATTTGTTCCGAGAGGAACCTTGAAATTTCCCGGCTTCACCACCGCATCACCGGTCACGGTCAGAATCTTTCTGACCAGCGGCTTCTGCAGGCAGACTGCCTCGTAAATGGCCACCAGAGTATCGGCATTGTCCACCACGACACCAGCGTCTGCCGGCAGCATGGAAGAATTGATCTTTCTGCCGGTCACGGCATAGATCAGCTGACGCTCACCCCCCTGGGGATACTTGGTCTTCAGGGCTGCCACAGAAATCCGCTCTTCGTTCTTGCAGAGCTCTGTGAGCTTCTGGATCGCATCCGGCTTGTTGTCCTCAATGCAAATGATTCCCTTGGCATTCGGGAAAATAGACAGCACAACCTTGAGACCCCCGATGATTTCATCCGGTGTCTCGATCATGTCTCTGTAATCAGATGTGAGATACGGCTCGCACTCCGCGCCGTTCACCAAGAAATGATCAATCTTGTCGATGTTCTTCGGCATGAGCTTCACATTGGTGGGGAAGCCTGCACCGCCGAGTCCGACGATTCCTGCCTCCTTCACGATGTTCACAATCTCATCCCTCGAGAGCTTGGTGTAGTCTCTCGGCTCACCAAAGCCCGGGATCGCATCATACTGCTGATCATTTTCAACAACAATGGCATCCATCATTGCTCCGCCGGCTGTCAGACGCTTCTCGATTCCCTTCACGGTACCGGAAACAGCAGAAAGGACGGGTGCAGAAATAAAGCCCCCTGCCTCTGCGATCTTCTGACCTACCAACACATGGTCACCCTTTGCCACGATGGGCTTTGCAGGTGCACCGATATGCTGAGACAGCGGATATACCATAAGTCCCTGCGGCTTCAGCTCGACGATTGCCTGATCCTTCGCCAGCTCTTTGCCGTCATAGGGATGGACGCCACCCTTGAAAGTGGATACCCCCATTTTGTATACCTCCTGTTTATCAATAGACTACACCGTATTATAACGAATTCTTTACGCAAAATAAAGAGATGATAATGTTTTAACGAACATTTTTCTTATACATTTCTCACAAATCCTTATAAAAAAAGCGCCCCAAAGGGCGCTATTTTGTACAAATACCAGTACAATTTCATATGTTCAATCAATACAAGCCATTTCGGAATACCTATAGCAATTTATTCAACTGTTACAGACTTTGCAAGATTTCGGGGTTTGTCCACATCGAGGCCCTTGGCCACGCTGACATAATAGGCCAGAAGCTGCAGCGGAATCACCGCCAGACTGGTGGCAAAGTACGGATCTGTCGCAGGCACATAGACGGTGAAATTCGCCGTATCTTCTATATTATAATTGCCGCTGCTGGTGAGGGCCATCAGGAAACCACCCCGGCTCTTCACCTCCACCATGTTGGACACGGTCTTCTCGAAAAGCTCCGGTTGGGTCAGAATGCCCACCACCAGGGTGCCCTTTTCAATCAGGCTGATGGTGCCGTGCTTCAGTTCACCGGCCGCATAGGCCTCGGAATGGATGTAGCTGATCTCCTTCAGCTTGAGCGAGCCCTCAAGACCGATGGCATAATCGATGCCTCTTCCGATAAAGAACACGTCCTGGGCATTGGCGTGCTTTGCGGCAAACCACTGGATCCGCTCTTTGTCCTTCAGGATGGTCTCGATCTTCTCCGGAATGCTCTCCAGTTCACGGATCAGCTCACGATACTTCTGTTCCGTGATGGTGTTCCGTACCCGGCCAAGCGCCAGCGCCAGGGCATAGCCTGCGATCAGCTGGGTGCTGTAAGCCTTGGTGGTGGCCACCGCGATCTCCGGGCCCGCCAGCGTATAGAACACATGGTCCGCTTCTCGGGCAATGGAGGAACCCACCACATTCACGATGCCGAGGGTCTTCAGTCCTCTCTGCTTGGCCTCGCGAAGTGCCGCCAGCGAATCTGCCGTCTCACCGGACTGACTGACGATCACCACGAGCCCCGCCGGATCCAGAATGGGATTCCGATACCGGAACTCTGACGCCAGCTCCACCCGCACCGGGATCCGGGCCAGACCCTCGATCACATACTGCATCACCATGCCCACATGATAGGCACTGCCGCAGGCCACCACATAGATCTGCGAAATGCCCCGCAGGGTCTCCTCATCCAGTCCCATCGCTGCGAGGTTAATGCTTTCATCCTTCAATACCGAATGCAGCGTATCTCTCACGGCCTTCGGCTGTTCATGGATCTCCTTCATCATGAAATGCTCATAGCCGCCTTTTTCTGCCGCCTCAGCATCCATCTCGATCTCCACCAGCTCCTTCTCAATAGGTTCCTGGTCAATGTTGAAGAATTCGACCTTGCCGCTGGTGAGATGGGCAATCTCCAGATTGCCGATGTAGTAAACCTGACGGGTATACTTCAGAATGGCCGGTACATCGGAAGCCAGGAAACTGTCCGCACCGGAAATGCCGAGAATCATGGGGCTGTCCTTCCGGGCCGCATAAATGGCCTCCGGGAAGTCCATGAACAATACGGCCAGCGCATAAGAGCCCCGGATCCGCATCATGGCCCGGGACAGGGCCTCCACCGGATTCTTCTCTGTCTTCTTATAATAATAGTCAATGAGATTGACCGCAATTTCCGTATCGGTCTGGGAATAGAACTGATAGCCGTGACGTCCCAGCTTCTCCTTCAGCTCCTGATAATTTTCAATAATGCCGTTGTGCACAGCAACAACAGCACCGCCCATGGCCACATGGGGATGGGCATTGTTTTCGGAAGGCTCACCGTGGGTTGCCCAACGGGTGTGGCCGATACCGCAGCTTCCCTTGACGGCATGACCGCCCTCTGTCTTCTCCGACAGATTCTTCAACCTTCCCATGGCCTTCACCACCTGAATGGCATCGCTGCCGTTGCGCACCGCAATGCCCGCCGAGTCATAACCCCGGTACTCCAGCTTCGAAAGACCATCCAGAAGAATGGGCGCCGCCTGCTCCTGACCAACAAAACCTACAATTCCGCACATAAAAAGAACTCCTCTCTCACCGAGGGATGCAAATGCCGTCTTGCGTGAAGGTACTTGCATCCGCAACCAAATCACACGCACCGCAAAAAGAGGATCCTATGATCCTTCTTTTGCTACATGCTCTGTTTCCGGTGATGAGAAAAGCTCTGTTACGGTTTTGATTCCGCTTTTTTCTTTTTCCCTGTCGATTCACTACTCCGGGGCAGCATCCGCCGAATCTTTCGATCACTGCCCACCTCGTCGGCCGTCTCCGGCCCTGGCGCTAACGAAGCCTCTGCTCTCCTTATTTCCTGCTTCGTTTGCGCTCCACTATAGCACAATTTTATGATCTGCACAAGTCAAACCGGGATCTACCCCCTATGCCGGTTCTTTCAGCTTTTTCACAATCCCAAAAAAGAACGCAAGGCACAGCAAAAACTGCAGCAATGAGGAGCAGGGCGTGGCGAGACCAATATGGAACAGCGTAGCCCCCTCTCCCCGGCTCATGAGCCAGGATACCGGCACACGCACGAGAAGGGACCCCACGATGCCCTGGAGCATCACGAAACGGGTTTGACCAATGCCGTTGAAGAAGCCGGTGAAGCAGAAGAAAACAGAAGTAAACAGACAGTCAATGCCATAAGCCCGCAGATAGTCACCGGCCGCCTCTACCACCTCTGCATCCGAAGAAAAAACACGGGCAAAGAACTGGCCATGGAAGTAGGAAAGCACAAACATGAGAACACCGATGACGAAGGACATGCAAACAGCGCAGCGCAGTGCCTGCAAGGCCCGGTCCAGCTTGCCGGCACCATAGTTCTGCGCCACAAAGGCCGAAATGGACTGCATGAAGGCCGTGGAGATCAGCATGATGAAGACACAGACCTTTTCTGCCACACCCACACCAGCCGAAGCCGTGACACCCATGTTATTGACAATGGCCAGGATGATGAGAAAGGAAACATTCACCAGAAGATCCTGCAGGGCAATGGGAGCTCCCAAGCCACTCATGCGCTTAAGGCTTCCCCTATGCAGGCGCAGGTCACTGACGGAGAATGCAAAGGGCAGCTCTCTTTTTCGGATCAGACCGAAGGAAATGACGACACTGACCACCTGGGCAAATACCGTTGCCAATGCCGCACCGCTGGTGCCCATTTTGAAGACCGCACAAAGCAGCAGATCTCCCACAATGTTGATGACACAGGCAATGGCCACCGTGAGCAGCGGCGTTCTGGAATCGCCCAGGCCCCGGAAAATACAGCCGATGAGATTATAGGCCACAATCACCAGCATGCCGGCACCGCAGATGCGCACATAGGAAACGGTCTGAGAAAAGGCCTCCGCCGGTGCGTGCACCGTCTGGCTGATCACCGGTGCATTGCATACCAGCAGTAAGGTCATGATAATGGCCAGTATGGTGAACATTACAATGGCCGTGCCCACGGTGCGGCCGCCCTTCTTCCGCTCTCCGCAGCCGATCTGCTGCCCCAGCAGAATGGTGGTGCCCATGGCAAAGCTGCTGACCAGATTGGTCAATGTGGTCATGATCTGGGAACCGCTGGAGACAGCAGACACATCCGCAGCGCTTCCGAACTTTCCCACCACCAGAAGATCCACTGCCCCGTACATGGCCTGCAAGAACAGCGCCAGCAGTACCGGCAGTGCAAACTGTACCAGTGGCAGAAGAATGCCGCCTTCTGTGAAACTTCTTGTCTTTTTCATGTTTCCTCCCTAAAACAAGCATTGAAAACGAAAAGCACGCGCTGGATAAAACGCAGGCCTTAACCTGTCATCTTATCCAGCGCGTGCTTTTTCTCAACACGTCACCCTCCGATGAGCGAGTGCACTATACTATATTCTTAGTGGCTTTGTCAAGTCGCTTTCCCGCACAGGCTCGCGCAGATAGCAATCCCCCCTCTTCTCCACCACCTGGTAGCCGATTCTTTCCATGCGGAGGGACATGCAGCGGCGGCACTCGGCCGCCTCGTCGCCGGTACAGATCTTTCCGTCATAGAGGAGGTACTTCTTCCGTACGCCCCTGGGCGAAAGATTCGGCATGACGACATTGGCGCCCGCAAGAACGCCCTTTTCCCGACCCAGGGGGTCCAGCGTGCCCAAGGCCGTGGTGGCCGGCAGCAGCACATAGGGGAAGAAAAGCCGCAAAAGGCCGAGCAGCCACAGCGTTTCCTCGACTGTTCCGTTGGGCGCATCGCGGAAGGGCGTGTCGTGATGCGCAATGAAGGGACCGATGCCGATCATCTCCGGCTGCAGCTCCTGCATGAAGCGGAAGTCGGAAAGCAGACATTCCTTTGTCTGTCCCGGTGCCCCCACCATCATGCCACAGCCCACCTGGTAGCCGATGTCCTTCAGATCATAGAGACAGCGGATCCGGTTTTCCAGAGAAAGCGCTGCGGGATGTAAATGTCGATAATGCGTGGGATCTGCGGTCTCATGCCGCAGTAAATACCGCTCCGCCCCCGCAT
Organism: Parolsenella sp.; assembly: GCA_963659875.1. Classification (GTDB taxonomy): domain Bacteria; phylum Bacillota; class Clostridia; order Lachnospirales; family Lachnospiraceae; genus Oribacterium. The sequence continues at coordinate 144,839 of CAVKVA010000003.1, read as the reverse complement.
CAAAGTAGGCCTGGTAGTCTTCCCGGCGCTTCTCACCGATGGACAAGGTCACGGCGCAGTCCGGAAAAAGGGTTCGGATATTGTATACAATATCGCAGATGTCCTTCGTGCTATATCGCAAATCCTCACCGCTCTGCAGCACGAACGTGCGAAAGCCCAGGGCATAACCCTGGGTACAGCAGTCCAGTATTTCCTCCTTGCTGAGGCGGTAACGCTCCGCGTGGCCATTGCTGCAGCGGATACCGCAGTACCTGCAATCATTCTTGCAATAGTTTGAGAACTCAATGAGTCCCCGCAGGTAGATTTCCTTCCCGTAATATCTTTCCCGCTTCTCCCGAGCCAGGGAAAACAAGAATTCCTTGTCCTCTTCCGTGTGCCCATGCAGAAGCTGCAGCAGCTCCGCATCGGAAAGATTTCCTTCCCTGGCAAGCCGCTGAATCAGTTCTTTGTTCGTCACAGCTCGTAACCCTCCAGCATTTCCGTGGACCGCGCCAGAATCCCGTTCATAAAGGAAATGCAGGTGCCGTAGTTCGTAAAGGGCACCCCCTGATCCTGGGCCTGCTTCATACGGAACAGCACCTCCCGGTCATTCAGCATGCAGGCACCGCAGTGAATGATCAGCTTGTATATTCCCAGCTCTTCCGGGAAGCCATGTCCGCTGGTGGTCTCAAATTCCAGTTCCTTCCCCGTATATTTACGCAGCCAGTTCGGAATTTTAAAGCTGCCGATGTCATCGCACATGCGATGGTGGGTACAGCCCTCGGAAATCAGTACCCGGTCGCCGTCCTGCAAGGTTCCGATCGCCGCCACACCCTTCAGCGCCTCCTTGAGGAAGCCCTTGTAACGGGCCATGAGGATGGAGAAAGAGGTCAGGGGCACCTCCCGGGGCACAATACTGCTGACCGTCCGGAAGGCCTGGCTGTCGGTAATCACCAGACGGATGTGGTTCTCTCCATCCTGATTCACCAACGCAATCGTGTCTCCGAGCTCCTCCGGCTGACAGCAAATCGCCCGCGCATGGTTGTTGAGGATCTCCGCCAGCACCATCTGCTGCGGCAATATCAGTCTCCCTTTCGGCGCCGAACTGTCCACGGGAATCACCAGGATGAAGAGGTCACCCGGCGCCACCAGGCCGTCCAGCAGGTCCTTCGTTTCCAGTACAGACTTCCCCAACCGACCGATCAGTGCTTTCAGAAGATAGACATTCTGGTTTGTGAGGGCGCTGACCTGGATTTCGCCGTAGCACAGCTTCTCCTCTGCTGTCCCCTTTTCCAATGTCTTCGGCGCGGCTTCCCCGGCAAAATCCACTTCTGCCGTTTCCGCCTGGGGGCGAATCATAGAAGACAGCAGCGCTGCCGGAATCTCCTGCGTTTCATCGTTGATGATGCCGAAGGCATTGTCCTGAAAGGCCGGAAGCGTCTCCGATTTGTTGTGGCAGATCACATAGGGAAGCTTTTTCTCCCGGAAAATCTGCAGCAGCTCCCGGTCCACGGGATTGGACAGCGCCGCCTCGTCGGTGACCAGTACGGCGATATCCACCCGATTCAGGATTTCCTTCGTCTTGCGAACCCGCTTCTCCCCCAGCGCGCCGGTATCGTCATAGCCCGGGGTATCGATGATGACCACCGGACCGATGGGCAAAAGCTCCATGGCCTTCTGCACCGGATCCGTCGTGGTGCCCAGTGTATCGCTGACCACGGAAAGCTCCTGCTCCGTGACCCGATTCACCAGACTGGACTTACCTACGTTCCGGCGGCCGAAAAAACCGATATGGAGCCGTTCTGAGGACGGCGTGTTCTGCAGACTCATCATTTTCCTCCTGAAAAAACTTATGTGTATTGCTTACTTTGCCCTGTTCTGCTTTGCCTTCTTTTCAATGCGCTTGTTGAGGTCAGAAAAGGCCTTGGCCTTCTGCGCATCCTCTACGTTGTTCTGATTGCCCTTCAGCTTGGAGGAATGCTTCGCCAGTGACTTCTCCAGGTCACTGAAGTTCAGCTTGTTGTACCTACGGGAATCCTCCTTTTCCTTCACAACCTCCCAACCCTCGGGCGCCTTCTGCTTAGCATCTTCAATCACCCTCTCCGGTTCCTCTCTCTCCAAGAAGGGCTGGAATTCCTTGAGGTCCTCCATGATTTCCAGCATTCTCACAACGCTCTGATGCCGGGCATTCTTAAGATTGGAACCGTGCTTCAGGCCCTTGCCGTCTGCCTTCATATATTTGATGAGGTAATTCCGGCACTCCGCATAGACACGCTCTGCGTTTTCTGCGTTCTTGTTCTGCAGATAATTCTCCATGGCCTCCTTCAAATCTGCATACACCTTCGGTGTCTTCTTGACGATACCATACCAGTGTCTCTCTGTGCTATTGCTCACCGCATGGAAGGTATCCGTCAGTTCACGAAGATTTCCTTCTCTTCTGTTCGCCATTCTGAGATCCGCGCAGGTCTCCCTAATCTTATCCAGATTCTCCTGCAGTGCCGCCGCATTCTGCTGCTTCTTTCGACGGATCTCTTTCTCCAACTGCTCCTTGTATGCCTCAGGAAAGAGATTGTCCAGTCCGTTATTCTTGATCTCCTTCAGCGCATTGCGGGCATCCTCTAGATTTTTTCGGCAGGACGGCATAACCTTATCCAGCCCACTCTGTGCCTCGTCCCGCTTCTGCATCTGCTCCTGCAGGGCAATGGTCAAAGCTTCCTGCTGCTTCGTGGCTTCCTTCAGAAGCTCCGGTGTCTGCTGGTCAGCAGCCTTCATTTTTTTCTTCAGCGTCTCCTGGCTCAGCTGAATCTCCTGAATGTTGTTTTTTGCCTCCTCCAGGGCGAAGCGATAAGGGAATGTGTCCCGGTTGTTTTCAACAATGGTATTCACGAGCTTGTCCTCTGCCGCCATATAGGCCTTGAGGACATCCTCATCGAAGTGCTTGAATGCAGGCAGCTGCACATCCAGTGCAGCAAACTGCTCTCTGTACGCATTCAACTTCTCCGCAGCCTGCTCGCTCTCCGGTGTCAGTCCTTCATCCACGAGATATTCGAGACTTCTCAGCGAATTCTCGTTTTTATCACGCAGTATATTGTAGGTAATGAACTCGTTATCGAGCTCTATATTCAACGCCAGCGTCTCGTTATCCTGTACCGCTCCCGCCAGTTTAATAAACGCAGAACGCTCTGCGTCGGCGCAATCCTCGAAATGAACACGGTCCTCATACTTCCTGAAGTCCTCCAGCTCCGCAAGCTGTGCCTCGGCATGCTCCACCACCTTCCGAGCAAAAACATTCTTGGTGGAAAATGCATTCTGGGCTGCAGCCAGGCTCTCCTTGGCAGCCTTCAGATCCGCAAGATAGGTCTGGATCTCCCCTGCAGAAGGATCCTTCTGCTTATCCATGGTTCTGGGATCATAGAGGGAGAACAGCGGTGCAAAGGAATCTACGAAATTTTCAGATGCCATCTGCAACAGCTTGATGCGGCTCTGCAGGTAATCCTCTGCATGGATCTCTCCCTTGCTCAGGGCCTCAGTGATTCCCTTCGCGTGCGCACCATTGCCCAATATATACTCCACAACACCCACCGGATTGTACGGCCACTTATTCCTATGGGCAAAATATTCATCACCATACTGATCCTTCAAATCCAGAAGATCCGAGAAAATGGTCTGCATATCACTGTGACGCACCATTCCCTTGGCCTCCAGGGCATCCGAAACCTTCAAGAGCGCCTCGATGTCCGCATCCAGCGGAGCCACTTCAATGGTCTGATACAGTTCCTGATAGGAAAGCATGTGCCACAGGCTTTCGAAGGCCTTTCTGAAATTTCCGGGAAACCGGGTCTCCGACGGGAAAAGATCATCCTTCGTCTTTCCCTCGGCCATACCTGCATCCTGATACGCCTTGTACAGCTTCTCATAAAGCTCATCCTTCAATCCGTTGATCTGCTGGTTATCCAGTGTCGTGTAAGCCGACAGCAAATCCGCCACGCTCTCTCTTTCACCATGCTTATTCTCAGGGTAGAATGCCTTCAGGGCCTGCTTCTGTTCCTCTTCATTTGTCGGGATAGTGTACCACATAATTTTTCTCCTTTTATCGTTGACGCGTTGTGACGCTCCTTAAACTTTGTTACTGACAAGCGACACTATAGCACCCCATAGGACACAAAAGAGACACAGCGCCTCAAAAACAGATCGGAAAGCTTCCGCGATAGATTCGGCCGGAAATGCCGAGACTCGGCACGGGCTGCAGCAGGCAGTTTTGCGGCAGGATGGGCTGGTACAGCGGGTCCGCGAAAACCGGCAGCGGCCGGTCTTTCAGGGCAATGTCTTCGGCCAGCGTCTGCAGGGCCTGTTCGAGTCCTTCCTCCCCCTCCACACAACGGCCAACAGAAGGCGGCAGCAGGGTCTCGCTCTTTTCCAGGGGACAGAGCACATGGGCGCGTTTCCCATGGGCCAGTTCCCAGGCCCCGGCAAGCGAAGCCATCAAAACCGCTTCCCCAATAAAAACGGCTTCCACCGGCCGGGAATCCGTTGCCCGGGCGTAGCTGATGACGGCGGTTTCGCTTCCTTCAGCCGCCCTGCGCAGGACACGCAGCACCTCTGCCGAAAATCCCTGCACCGGTGCGCCAATGACATAGGGCACGCCGTATTCCTTAAGCATATACTCCGCCAGCGGAAGGCCGGTCGCGGAAAGCAGCAGATTCACCGCGGCCTCCGGCGCCCGGCAAAGCATTTCGGCTTCCGTTTCATAGGCAAAATTCGCAAGCACGGAAAAGCCGCTTTCCTGCAGCAGTGTATACAATTGCCGCACATTTTCCGGATTGGGATAGTCCAGCGGCGTGAGGCCCAGGAGATTTACGGGAATGGCATCCGATTTCTCTCTTTTCTCTGCCGGACGTTCACCCTTTGCCACGAAACCACCGGCCGGAGATTTGGCATATTGCAGCCAGGCTTCGCCGACGCCCGTCACATAGTCATGCATGCCGTTGCTGGGCACATAGAAGCAGGGCACGCCGCAGCGCTTTTCCAGCGTCCGGCAGATGCCCCGGAAATCCGTGCCGTTGAGATAGGGCAGCGGCGAATTGCAGAGGGCGATAAATTTCGGTGCAGGAGAAATCGCACGGAACGCCTCCGCAATATCCTCCATCAGCTTCTCTTCATTGCCCAGCACCAGATCCCGCATGCTGCAGGCACTGATGAAAATGTCGGCTGGCTTTCGGTACCAGCGAAGCTCATCGTGGGTATTGTAGGTGGAGTTGCAGCCGGAGGGATCGTGCATCACAATCATACCGCCCAATTCATACAGGGCCGAACAGATGCCGGAAACATCTCCGGCCGGTACCGGCGCCACTCTGTAGACTTCCTTCATGTGTTCCCTCCCGTCGAACGCCCGGAAGCCCGCGTGGCATTCCACGCGGGTTCCAAATCGCCATTTTACTTTGCTCTGCCGCCCTTCGCCTTCTTGGCAGCTTTTGCGGCTTTTGCAGCGTCCTTGGCAGCCTTGGCGGCCGCCTTCTCCTGGGCTGCTCTCAACTTCTCCCTCTTCGCATCAATTCTCTGGTAAAGGTCCGTGAAGGATCTGCTGTTTCTCTTATTTCCGGCATAGTGAGCTGCCTGCTCTGGTTTTCCGGCCTGCTTTGATTTTCCGGCCTGCTTTGGCTTTCCGGCCTGCCTTGCCAGAGAAGATTCCAATGCGAGGAAATCCAGTCTCTTAAACTTGGTGACATCCTCATCCTTATCCACAAGCTCCCAGCCTTCTGCGCTCTGCTCCGACGACCTATTTAACGTTAACCATTTCTCTTTTTCCAGACTATTCTGGAAATCCGGCATTTTTTCCATCAGCTCCAGCATTCTTACCACACCCTGGTTACGGATATTTTCTGTCTTGCTGCCTTTCTTCAGATCACCATTCCTCTGCAACCAGCCCGACAGGTAATACCGACACTCTTCGTAGGCCTTTTTCGCCTTTTCCTCACCACCATTCTGAAGATAGTCTGTCATAGCTGCCTTCATTTTCTGGAAAGCAGTGTCATCCTTTTTCCTTCCGAAGAAACCGGTAGCTGCCTTGGTGTCGCTGATGCCGTCGAATACGATCTCCAGCTCTGCACGGTTCTTCGGTTCATCGAGCACCCGAAGAGCATGTCTACAGTACTCCTTCGTTTCCCGATAGCTTTCTTTCAACTTCAACATGTTTTTAGTAGCCTGTAGCTGATATGTTTTCTTTTCGACTTCATTCCGTCGATAGATATCATCGAGATGCCTGCTGATATCTATCGTCATATCGTTCACATCTTTATTGGCCTGATTAATCTGCTTAATAAATGCATTCGCATTCCCAACCACTGCTTCCTGCAGCTTCTGCCCTTTGTCTGTCAGATTTTTCTGCTGTTCATCCAGAAGCTTCTGCTCCTTCTCCGGATCACCATGGAAATCCGCCTGCCCCAGTGCTTCCTGCTTTTTCAGGATCTCCGCCTGCTCCTTCTTAAGTGCTTCCAGCTCTTTCCTGCCTTCCGCAATGCTCTGCAGCAAGCCTTGCTGTCCCGCTGCTGTCACCTGATCAAACTTTGTCACGCTCGCATCATACATCTCCATGGCTTCCTGGTAGAGATCCGGAAGCTCCGGTTCCACAGTCAGCTGCTTTATCTTCTCTTCAAACTCCGCACGCTTCTGCTGAAGTTCTCTTGTATCTGCCTTATTCTCATACGCCCGCACTATAGCCTGCATATACTGCAGCAGTTCGTAACAGTCCCGCTCGACCTCCTTAGACGATGCCACATTTTTCTCAAGGTACCGCTGCATATCCATTTTCAATTCACGCTGCTTGTCATTCGCTTCCTTAGCTTGTATATTTCTGGCCTCCGGTGACAAGGTCTCTTCACGAATTTGCTCAATCACCTGCAGCTGCTGCTCTACATGCGCCAACCAACCCTCAATCTTTTCAAAAATTATCTGCACCTCTGCCTGCTTTGTTTTATCAACCGGGTTTCCCATACTTTTTCTCCTTTTTATTGAATCCAGCACACTGTGTTTTGTGCTTCATCTATTTCTTATTTACATGTGACAGTATAGCAATCCAACGGACACAAAACAGACACTATGCAGACCATTTTTGAAAGATTTTTCGACATCAGGGCAGCGGCTCCACCAGACTGGGCAAACCCCATCCTTTCCGCTGCACCAGCTCCTCTACTGACTTTTCCCTTGTCACCGCTTCGGTCATGTCCCGGAGCAGCTGCCGAATGGCCTGGCAGCCCCAATTTCCCCCGTTTTCGATCTGATTCACAAAATACGGCGTGTCCTCGTAGAAGGCTGCCACCGGCCCCAGGGCGAGGCGCATGGGAACCGCATCGGTTCTGCTGTCGTCTCCCGCTCCGCAGGCACCCTCTTCCCGCCTTTGTACCGCACCCGCTCTGGCACGGTTAAAGGCCCGGACATCACTGATGCTTAAGATCTCCACCTCTGGTGCATGGCTCTGCAGCCAATGGAGATCTTCTTCCTCCTCGGAAAGCGGTGCATCCAGATAAATGCGCTTCACCGGCAGGCCGTGACTTAGGAGCAATCGGGCTGCACTCAGGGGCTGCACCAGCCCCACACCGTCCAGACTGATCTCGGTCCGGTACAGGGCGGACGGCAGTGCCGCAAACATTGCTTCACAGCTGTCCTCTTCTGTCTGGCAGAAATCCGCCAGCCAGGCTTGCCATGCTTCCAAGGATCCGGCTTCTGTCATGGGTTGTATTGTCTGTCCCTCCGGCATATTTTTTGCCGGTGCTTGCAAAAGTCCCAATGTCCAGAGCTTTTCCAGCAAATTTTGCAGTGTTTCCCGGATTTCGGTATAGCAAAGCTTTACCGGAAGGTACATCCCTTCCTTTTTCTCCTCCGCGGTGAACTTTCGGAGACCGAAACGGGCTGCCGGACTGCGGGTCAGAAACAGGAACGCCTTTCCCAGGGACTGATACGCCGAAAAGCTATGACAGTCCTGGGGCTGGCGGCAGGGGATGCCCAGCGCCCGCAGGAAAAGTGAAAGTGTGCTTTCCTCCGGCAGGGGCAGGTTATCGGACACCAGCGCGACGAAGGGCTCTTCTGTCTGGTTTTCCCTTTCCGGCGGCCGTTTCCCGGCCTTCAGCGGCGAAAGCATTTCCCTGCGCAGCTTCATGTCGGGACTGGGGCCGAGCTTCTGCATGGCCGGATCCATCCAGCAGCGCAGGAAACAAATGTCGGGAAATTCCCGCTCCAGCACACGGAAAATATAGTTTTCGTCCGCCCCCACCATGTGGTGCATGCAAACCAGAAACAGCAGCACCGCTTTCGGCCGGTAGGGTAATTTCCGGATCAGATTCGCCGTTCCCTGAATGGTCACCTCCTCCAGACGTCCGTCGCGGAGTTCTGCTTCCGTGGGCATCACAGCGGAAAAGCGAGACGTCAGTCCCATTTCCGCCGCGGTCATCACCACGCCCCGGAGACAGTTGTCGCCGCAGACGTAGATGGCATGGCTCTCCGGCAGGAGGCTCCCGATGTGCACAATATTCCAGCTTTCGTGAACAGGGCAATTGTATTGCATGCTTATACCTTCGAATAGACGGCCTTGCAGCTGACGCCGGAAAGCTGTCCCAGTTTTCCGGACAGGGCAGACACCAGGGGCTGGGGCGCATCCACGGCAATGCTGATGATGCTGATGCCCTTGGCCCGGTAGGGAATGCCCATGCGGCCGATGATGTAGTCCCGGCTTTCATGCAGTGCGGCGTTCACGGCCGCCACAGAATCCGGATTTTCAATGATAATGGCCAATACGGCTACACGTGTGTCCATAATGCCCCCTTAACAAATCCTAGGAAGTAATTCATTCCCCGGTTCGGGGAGGAGGGTTTCAGAGCCGATCTCGGTGCGCATAACAACCTTGCCGGGGTTCTTCTCAGTCACCTGCCCGATGATGGCCGCACCGCTTGTGTAGGGCTGTTCCCGCAGAATGGACAGAAGCCCCTCACTTTCTTCGTGGGGCACAAAGATCACCAGACGGCCCTCACAGGCCAGATACAGGGGTTCCAGGCCCAGCATACCGGTGGTGCCCGCCACCGCCGGGTCCACAGGAATGGCAGCCCGGTCCAGATGAATGCCCACCTGGCTCTCCGCCGCAATTTCATACAATACGGTGCCGACACCGCCCCGGGTGGCATCCCGGATGACGTGAATGTCCTTCACCGCCGTGAGCGCTGCCTCCACCGGCTGCCAGAGAGGGGCACAATCAGAGCTGACGTCTGCATCGATGCCGTATTCGTCTCTTGCGAGGAGGATGGTGCAGCCGTGCCGTCCCACATCGCCGGTCACGATGATGTCGTCGCCGGGTCTCGCCAGCTTGCCGGAGGTCTCTACGTCCGGCAGAAGCTCACCAACGCCGGTGGTGGTGATGAAGAGGCCGTCACACTGTCCCTTGCCGGCCACCTTGGTGTCTCCCGCCACGAGGCATACGCCCACTTCTTTGGCGGTTTTCTCCATGGCGGCAGCAATTTCTTCCAGCTTATCCATGGGGAAGCCCTCCTCGATGACAAAGGCACAGGTCATGTACAGAGGCCGGGCGCCCATGCAGGCCAGATCATTGACGGTGCCGCAGATGGACAGCTTACCGATATTTCCACCCGGAAAGAAGGCCGGGGAAACGATGAAGCCGTCTGTGGTCATGGCCATCCGGCCCTTTGGTACCGGCAGCACCGAAGCGTCGTCCGCCGTGAAATAGGGATTTTGAAAATGCGCCTGAAATACCTGATGAATCAGCTCGCTTGTCTGCTTGCCGCCGGCCCCGTGGGCCAGGGTCACCACTGAAGAATTCATTTTTTCCTCCTAATCGTATCGCCAATCACTGCGATGTTAATGAATACTGACTTCTCCGACATAACTGTACCACGCCGCGCACGCCCCCTCTGAGGACACCATGCAAGCCCCCACGGGATGCTCCGGTGTGCAGGTCTTGCCGAAAAGCGGGCATTCCGCGGAACGGATCTTTCCCGTCAATACCTCGCCGCAGCGGCAGGCGGTCTTGTAGCGGCTGTCAAGCTTAGGGATCTCGTACTTCCGCCGGGCGTCACAGTCCGAAAAGCTTTCCTTCAGGCCAAGGCCCGAACCCGGGATCACGCCGATGCCGCGCCACTCCGCGTCCACGGCCTCCAGCATCTCCGCCGTCATTTTCTGTGCATTGGGGCTGCCCGCACTGGTCACCACCCGCGGATAGCAATTCCGGAAAAAGCCCGGCTGCTGCGAACCGACGGCATTATCCTCTGCTGCCGGAAGCTTTGCAAATTCCGTCACGGCGATGGCCAGTGCGGTCAGTAATTCCCGCCCCGTGAACCCGGCGCAGACACCGCTGATGCCCCGGCGCGCCAGATCCTCATAATAGGCGGTGCCGGTGATGGCCAGTACGTGGCCCGGATACAGGAAAAGGTCTGTGGAACCTGCCATGGCCTCAATGGCCCCGGGCATGGTCTTGTTGGCAGTGAGGAGGGAAAAGTTGTGAAGCCCCTCTTCCCGGGCCTTCTGCACCGCGAGACAGCTGGCCGGTGTGGTGGTTTCGAAGCCCACAGAAAGGAAAACCACCTCTTTTTCCGGATGTTCCATAGCAAGGCTTACCGCATCCAAGGGAGAATACACCACCCGGATATCACTGCCCTTTCCCCGGCTCAGCTGCAGTGAGCTGTGGCTCCCCGGCACCCGCACGAGATCGCCGAAGGTGCAGATCGTGCATCCCTTTTCTTCTGCGAGCCAGATCGCCTCATCGATATAGGAAACCGGGGTCACACAGACCGGGCATCCCGGCCCCGAAATCAGCTGAATGTTCTCCGACAAGAGCTGCCGGATACCCAAGCGGAAAATTTCGTGGGTATGGGTACCGCAGACCTCCATGATCCGGCATTTCGGTCCCTTGTATTCCCGCAGGATCTTTTTTGCCTGTTCCAGTGTATCCATTTACTTCAGTCCTTCCTCCAACAATGCATCCGTCTCGTCCACGTCCGAATCCGAAATCCGGGCAATGGCTGCACCGGCATGCACCATGACATAGTCACCGGGCTGCAGCTGGTCAAGCAGTGCCGCAGAAACCGTGCGCTTCGCGCCGTCTGCCGACACCAGCGCCATGCCGTTGGAAACCTGAATCACCTTTGCCGAAAGTCCTACACACATATATTTACTCCCTTTCTGCTGTCAAAACACCCGTCTGCGCCCATTGCGCGACAACGGCCTGTCCCAATGCGATGCCTCCGTCGTTGGCAGGAATCAGATGATGCTTCAGCACCTTCAGTCCTCGGGCCTTAAGCTTGTCCTCCATAAGCCCCAAAAGCAGGGTATTCTGGAAGCTGCCGCCGGACAGCGCCACCGTATCTACGCCGTTTTCTTCCGCCAGCTGCGCCGCCGCTTCTGTGAGAAGCCGCGCCAGCCCTTCATGGAAGAAATAGGCCAGTTCATTCACGCCGAAGACATTATCCGCTTTCCGGTTCGCAGCCGCCAACGTCAGCCGCTTCTCCAGCAGGAAGCGGAACAAAAGGTCTGTCCGCACGATGAGACGATCCGCCTCCGCATCCAGCTCATTGGCGGCCGCCTCCTCGGTATCCTCCCAGATGCCTTCCTCTTCCACACTGCTCTGGCCGAGGGCCTCCTCTTTCTGCAGCATCCTTTGCCGGAAAGCGTCAAAGTCCACCGTCAGCGAAAGTGCCCGCGCCGGATCCGCTGTGAGCGCCCGGTACATGAGCTGAATGGCCCCCTCGCCCTCATAAGTGGATTGCAGCCGAATGCCCAGCAGCGCACTGACGGCATCGAAAAGTCTGCCGCAGCTCGTGGATGTGATGGCGTTTAGATTCCGGTCATGGAGCATGAACTGGGCCCGCAGGGTATTCTGGTCCGCCAGTCCCAGCTGCCGCACAATTTCCTCGGTACGGCTCCGGGCCACAAAGCCGCCGATGTCGGAATCCAGCCGGTTCTCCGCCTTTTCCAGACTGTAGATCATGGAAACCGCGATGCGCCAGCCCTCCCGGGAGGCCATGTCGCCGCCGATCTGCAGGAAGGGTTTCATACTGGCACTCCGACGGAAATGCCGGTAGTCCGCCAGCAGCAATTCGCCGCCCCAGATGCTGCCGTCGGTACCGTAGCCCGTGCCATCCAGTGCAATGCCGATGACCGGCTGGGGATGGTCATTTTCCGCCATGCAGGACACAATATGCGCGTAGTGATGCTGCACCCGCAGTAACGGCAGTCCCCTTTCCTCCGCGAGCTCCTCTGCCACCGTCGTGGAATTGTAGCGGGGATGGAGATCGCAGGCGATAATCTCCGGCTTTGCCTCCAACAGCGTCTCCATGCGCTCTGCCGACTCCCGCAGGGCGTCACAGGTACGAAGGTCCGTGAGGTCGCCCACATAACTGCCCGGGTAGAAAAGTTCTCCCGCGCCGAAGCAGAAGGTGTTTTTCAGCTCGCCGCCGATGGCCAGTACCTGGCGTTTTGTTTTTGTCGGTTCCTTTTCCGCTGCAGCATGCTCATCATTTGCGTGGGAAACCATGTAGGGAAGCGGCGCATAGCCCCGGGAACGCCGCAGCATCAGCGGCTCGCCCCGGAAGATCTGCATGACAGAATCGTCCGCCCGCATGCGGATGTCCCGGTCATTGGACAAGATCAGATCTGCAATGCCTCCTAGCTCCCGCGCCGCGCTTTCGTCATCACGGCAGATCGGGGCACCGGCATGGTTTCCGCTGGTCATGATGAGCACCGGCGGCATCTCCGTTCCGTCCGGGAAGTCAAAGAGCAGCCGCTGCACCGGTGCATAGGGCAGCATCACGCCGAGATAGGGATTGTCCGGCGCCACAGCGTCCGTGATTGGACTGTTTTCCCGCTTTCGAAGCAAAAGAATAGGCTTCTGGTGCCCCGTCAGTATTTCTCTCTCCTGACTGTCGATTACGCAAATGTCTTCGGCCGCAGACAGATTCCGAGCCATAACGGCAAAGGGCTTCGCAGGTCTTTGCTTCCGCTCCCGCAGCTTCTGTACCGCAATTTCTGATGTGGCGTCGCAGCAGAGATGGAAACCGCCGATGCCCTTGATGGCCACAATGCCGCCCTCCCGGATCACTTTCCGGGTTTGCTGCAGGGCCTCTGCACCCCGGATCTCCGGCTTGCCCAGAAGATACAGCTCGGGACCGCAGTGGGGACAGCAGACGGGCTGGGCGTCATAGCGCCGGTCCGCGGGGTCGTGGTATTCCCGTTCGCAGTCCGGACACATCGAAAAATGCTGCATGGAGGTGCGCTCCCGGTCATAGGGAAGGCTGTCCAGTATACTGAGCCTCGGGCCGCAGCAGGTGCAGTTGATGAAGGGATGCAGGTAGCGGCGGTTCTGCGGGTCCATCAGCTCCGCTTCACATTCCGGACATATGGCGATGTCCGGGGAGACGAAAATCTCCCCCGTGGTTTTCTCACTCTCCACGATGCGGAAGTCCGGGAAATGCAGTGCCTTCTCCGCGTCGGAAAGCGGCAGCTCCGTAAGTTTCAAAATCGTGGCTCTCTTCGGCGGCTTTTGCAGGACTAGCGCCCGGAAATGCGTGAGCTGTTCCTCGCTTCCCTCGGCAAAGATTTCCACATAGGGCCCCCGGTTCGAAACGATGCCGGTGATGCCGCTCTCCGCAGCATGCCTTGCCACGGTGGGTCGGAAACCGACCCCCTGCACCACACCATAGATATGAATTTTTTTCATCATAACTGCTTCACACATCTGACTCTCCATTCGTGACAACCGGGAACCCGGAAATGGCGGGCTCCGGAATGGCCAAAAAGCAGCCGGTAAAATCCCTGGGCAGCATCTTCTTCAGCACCGGATCGCCCAGAATCAAGTCATAACGACCGGCATTCAAAATCTCCCAAAGCTCCGCTTCCTCCGCCAGGAAACGGTCTCCCGCTTCCATCTGTTCCGGCAGCATTTTGAAAAAGCTCATGACCTGAATCTCTGGATTTTGGAGACCTGCTTCATCTGATGCCAGAATCTGCTCTCCCTCTGCGCGGCTTTTTTGTCCGCCTAGCGCGGACAATTCCGCGGGTGCTGCCCGCAGGCTATCCCGTAGGCTGTTCCCCAGTATCTGCTCCTGCACGATCAAGATCCGGGGATGCTGCAGGTGTCGAAGCTTCTCTTTCTCTGCTTCGGAAAGCTTCTCCCAGGACGCTTGCAAGAGCCGTCCGGCACCGGGATGACCAATTTTATAGGGCGTCCCGAACTGCTTTTCCAGCGTCTTCGCTGCCACCATCCCCGGCACGGCGGTCACCAGATTCAGCCGGTTCTGCCCACAGTGGCGGTAATCCACAAGGCCGGCGCCGTGGCCGTAAAAGCAGAAATCGGCATCTCCGGCACCGGAAAGCGCGTGATCGGACAGGTCCCGGCCCGACAGCTGCTCTGTAAATCCCGCTGCGATGCGGCTGCGTTCTGCGACATCACTCTCCGTCATGGGAAAGGTGCCGAAAACACCGATACGTCCGACCCCGGCCCGGTTTTCCGCGCCATCAACATTATCCTCTTCCTCCGAAGCAGGATCGGCGAAGGCCTCGAGCAGAGCAAGATAGGCCTTTTCCGCGCCGTATTCAAAGCTTTTCATGCCGTTCGTTTCGATGCAGAGGATGGGTACACTGACCTTTTTCTGCAGCATCCGGCGGAGGGCCTGGTAATCCGTGCCGATGACCGCCGGTACCGGTGTGCCCACGATGGCGATGAATCTGGACTGGAGCTTTTCCTGGGCCTGCGCGATTTTCTCCACCAGCGCCCGGTCCCGGCCCATGATGGCATCCATATCCCGAAGTCCGGCGCTGAAAATGGCAGAGCGTTCGCTGCTCCAGCGGGGTTCGTCAAAGCCGCAGATATTACCGGTGCAGCCGCCCGCATCCAGGATCACCACCATGCCGCCCAGCTCATACAGGAGAGACACCGCCCCGGACTGATCCGGCGCGAAGGGTGTCAGATATTTTCGAAGTCCGCGCACCATCTCACTTTACTCCTTCCAGAATCTCTTCCATCAGCCGCCGAATCCCGGCATAGCCGTAGGGCTGCTCGTCTTCAGAAAAGCGCACATGCTTTGCCTGCGGCTGATAGAAAGCCGCATCCTTGCCAAGGGTCACATCACAGGGGCAGGTACTGCTGTCGTAGTACAGCATGGTGGGTTCCATGTTGGAGAGAATCCTGGTCGTCGGGCTCTTCTCTGCCAGGAACTGCAGGTACCGGAAATCCTCTGCCGTGGGATTACCGTAGATCTCGCCCACCCGGAAGCCATACTTCACCAGCGCTGCCGACATCTCGAAAGGATTCCCGTTCATGGACTCGCCGACATTGAAATACAGGGAAGGACGGGCCTTTTTCAGCTTTTCAATCGCATCCTTTGCCTGGGCATAGCCCAGATCCGTCTCCAGCGGAAGATTCAAGGCCTGCGCCAAGGCCTGATACTGCCGCTGCACCGCATCAATGTCATAAAAACGTGCCAGCAAAATGAAAGGAATGCCCAGCCGCTTTTCCATATCCAGCGCCGCCGGTACCGCCTCCCGATTCATCACCAAGGAGAAGTTCGCCTCGCCGAAGCGCTGAAAATCCGCAAAGCTTTCGCAGCGGCCCATTTCATTGATTTGCTTCACACCAATGCCTCGCAACATCTCATAGAGCTCGAAGTCATCCTGCAGCTGTGCGAAAAAGCCCAAAAGATTCACGGTGCTGCCCCGCTTTTTCTGCTTGTCCACGAGAGAATACAGGGACTCCCGGACATGTACCATGGGCGGCTTCCGGCCCTCCCGGGTCAGGGCATACATATAACAGGGACGAACGCGCACTCCGGCGGCCTCCTCGGCCTTCCGGGAAACCCGCTCCATGTCGGTGCCCAGCAGCGCATCCACACAGGTAATGCAGAGCATCACCACCGAGGGCTTCTCGGGCAGAAAATCCACGATTTCCTGCACCGCCTCGGGAATTTTCCGGAGATGCCGTCCCGTTACGAGGTCCGTCTCGTCCATGAGAAGATAAAAGAAGCGGTTCTCATAGCCGGGAATTCGGGTGATCTCCCCCGTGTTTCGTCCGCAGCAGCCCGGGGAAATGATCAGCATAACGGAGCCGGGAATGGAAAGGCCGGCCCGCTTCACCCCGAAGCCCTCGGCCCCCGGCGAGTTGAAGGCCAGGGTGGCCGGGGAACTATAGATGAGATGCGTATCATTTTTAAATTCCGACGGCAGCTTTTCCGGCCCCAGCGCGGCAAGCTCCGCCACTGTGAAGCTTAGCGCTTTCATGCTTTATCCTCCCGAAGCAGGTCATCACAAAGCTTCAGAAATTTCGCCGCAATGGCCGAATCCGGATAGGCCTCAATGACGGTTTTTCCCTGGTCCTCCGCCAGGTTGATCTCGTCACTCCGGGGAAGATCCGCCGCGATGCGAAGTCCCCGCTCCTCTGCGAATTTTCTGACCCGGCTCTCCTCCTCCGGAATGTTCCTCCGGTTCAGGACAATGCCTTCGACCCGGGCATAGCCGCGGTCCTCGAAATTCTGTACTGCCGTGTTGATGTTGTTGGCGGCATAGAGCGCCATCTTCTCTCCGCTGGTGACGATCAGCACCTTCTCGGCATAGCCCTCCCGGATGGGCGCGGCAAAACCACCGCAGACCACATCGCCCAGAACATCGAAGAGCACCACGTCCGGCTGCTCTGTTTCCAGGAGCTGCAGCTCATCCAGAAGATTAAAGGTGCTGATGATGCCCCGACCGGCACAGCCCATGCCCGGCGTCGGACCGCCGGTTTCGATGCAGAGCACATTGCCGAAGCCCCGGCGGCTGATCTCCTCGAGACTTTCCGGATCCCGATCATACTCCCGCATATAATTCATGACCGGCATGAGCGGTTCACCGGACAAGAGATTTCCCGTGGAATCCGCCTTGGGATCACAGCCGATCTGGATCACGCGCTTTCCCCGTACCGCGAAGGCGGCCGCCAGATTGGAGGTCACCGTGGATTTGCCGATGCCGCCCTTACCGTAGATTGCAATTTTCAGCATAAAAATACTCCCCTGCATTGCTGCAGAGGAGGGGCTTATGAATATACGATATACGCAGGAAAGGATATACGATGTATATCCAATCTTCGCTTACATCTTATTATCCTATCCGTCGGCCTTTCCTGCGCAGAATGCTCTTTACAGTCAAGAAATATGCATAACTGTAGCACAAAAAAGGCCGTTAGTGATAACTAAATGCTATTGAAAGTTCACAATGGCATCGATAGAATTTTCCGATATGTCAGGAATCGTATTCCAGCGGCTTCCGCTTCATCCAGTCCTCGAACTCCGCATCGGTGCAGCGCACATAATGTGAGCCCTCCACCAGATGATCGGTTCCCTTGGAATAGTCGATACCGGAGGTCTTGTAATCATAGCTCTCCGCGATTCTCTTCTTCTCCACCACCGGATTCGGGGACGGGATCGCCGACAGCAGAGACCGGGTATAAGGATGTACCGGATGCGAGAAGATCTCGTCCGTGGTACCGGTCTCCAGCAGATGTCCGAGGTGCAGTACGCCGATACGATCGGAAATGTACTTGACCATGGACAGATCATGGGCGATGAAGAGGTAAGCCGTGCCGGTCTCCTCCTGAATGTCCTTCATGAGGTTCACCACCTGGGCCTGAATGGACACGTCCAGTGCGGAGATACACTCATCCGCGATGATCAGCTTCGGGTTCATGATCAGCGCCCGGGCGATACCGACACGCTGCCGCTGTCCGCCGGAGAACTGATGGGGATAACGGGTGGCATGCTCCGGTGCCAGACCCACCTTCTTCAGGATGGCCTTCACCTTGGCGTCTCTCTCCTCGCGGGTCTTGCAGGTACCGTGAATGTCCAGACCCTCACCGATGATGTCCTCCACCTTCTTACGCGGGTTCAGGGAGGCCATGGGATCCTGGAAGATCATCTGCATCTGGGTGCGCAGCATGTTGTTACTTTCCTTATTCAGACGACCGCTGATCTCCGTATCATTGAAGAGGATCTTTCCCTCAGTGGGATTGTAGAGACGAATGATGGAACGTCCGATGGTGGACTTTCCGGAGCCGGACTCTCCCACCAGACCATAGGTCTCACCGGGATAGATCTTGAAGCTCACATCGTCAACCGCCTTCACTGTGAAGCTCTTCGAAACTTTGAAATACTGCTTCAGCCCCGTGACCTCAAGGAGCGGTTTTGCATCATAATTTACTGCCATACTTTTCTGCTCCTTCCTTCATACGCTCGATACGGAGCGCCAGCTCCTTCGGCATCTCCACCTTCGGTGCCCGGGGATCCAGGAGCCAGGTAGCTGCATAATGGGTATCCGTCACCTTGAACATCGGCGGATCCACCTTGTCGTCAATCTCCAGCGCATAGCGGTTTCTCGGTGCAAAGGCATCACCGGCCCGCTCATGAAGCAGGTTGGGCGGTGAACCGGGAATTGCATAGAGGCGCTCGTCATCCGTCTCCAGATCCGGCATTGCGGACAGAAGTCCCCAGGTATAGGGATGCTTCGGATCGTAGAAGATCTCATTGATGGTGCCCTTCTCCACGATCTTTCCGGCATACATAACATTGACATAGTCAGCTACCTTCGCCACCACACCGAGGTCGTGGGTAATGTAGATGACGCTGATGCCTCTCTCCCGCTGGATCTTCATGATGAGCTCCAGAATCTTCGCCTGGATGGTCACGTCCAGTGCAGTGGTGGGCTCGTCACAAATCAGGAGATCCGGGTTGCAGGCCAGGGCAATGGCGATGACCACTCTCTGTCGCATACCGCCGGACAGCTGGTGCGGATACTGACGCATACGCTTCTCCGCATCCTCGATACCAACCTCCTGCAGAAGCTCGCAGGACCGCTTCCACGCCTCTTCCTTCTTCATCTTGAAGTGCCAGAGCATGCCCTCCATGATCTGCTTGCCGATGCTCATGGTGGGATCCAGACTGGTCATGGGGTCCTGGAACACCATGGCGATCCGCTTGCCGTTGATGTGCTTCCGGATCCACTTTTTGTCCTTCTCCAGAATCTCCACCGTGTCCTTCTGCCCGTCCGCATGGGTGTAGCTGAAGGAAATGCTGCCGGAATTCACAGTGGCGTTCTTTGCCAGGATACCCATGGCCGCCTTCATTGTCACAGACTTACCGGAGCCGGACTCACCTACGATGGCCACCGTCTCTCCCTTGTGGAGGTCAATGTCTACACCGCGAATGGCATGGACAGGGCCCGCAGTGGTCTTGAAGGTGATATCCAGATTCCGGATTTCCAGAATTTTCTCTTTTTCCATATTCCTTACATCTCCTTCATCTTAGGATCAAGGGCCTCACGAAGACCGTCAGCCACCAGGTTGAAGCACAGCATCAGCAGCGCCATGATAATGATGGGCGGCACGATCTGATAGGGATGGGTGGTGAAGCTGTTGTAGCCCTCGGAAATCAGGGAACCCAGGGAACACTGCGGCACCGGAATACCGAGACCCACGAAGGACAGGAAGGCCTCCGTGAAGATAGCTGTCGGAATGGAGAACATTACCTGTGTGATGATGGGTCCGATGATGTTCGGCAGGATCTCCTTAAAGATAATGAAGAAAGAGCCTGCACCCAGGGTCTTGGAGGCCAGAACGAATTCCTGCTCCTTCAGCTTCAGCATCTCCGCTCGCGCGATACGGGACATGCCGATCCACTCGGTCAGCATGAGGGCAAAGATGATGGTGATCATACCCGGCTTCAAAATGAGCAGCAGCAGGGTCACGATGACCAGTCGCGGGATACCATTGGAAATCTCCAAGATACGCTGCATGATGATATCCACCTTGCCGCCGAAGTAGCCGGAAATCAGACCATAGGACATACCGATAACCATGTCAATGATGGTGGCCGCTACAGCGATGATGAGGGACACTCTCGCGCCGACCCAGGTACGTGTCCAGATGTCACGGCCGTACTTATCGGTACCGAACCAGTGGAACACATCCAGCATCTGCTTCTCGGCATAGCCGTTGGTGAGCTTGGTGCCGGTGGTGGTGGTCATGGTCTCGGAGCCGTCCAGGATACCGAGATACTCCACCAGCTGTACACGGGGTGCCAGGTTCTTGCCGTTGGTCTGCTCACTGTAGGAATAGCCGTTCATATGAGGGCCGATCAGGGCCAGGATGCAGAGGAGCACCACCAGAACCAGGCCGACCACGGCGCTCTTCTTGTTGACGAAGCGCTTCTGCACATCCTTCCAGAAGGACTGGGAGGAGAAGTTGGTATCAATGGCGATCTCTCCGGCATTGTCCTTCAGCACGAAGTCACTGTCCACCGGAATATAGGCCGCCTCGGCAGCCGCTGCCACAGGCACGGCCGCAGTTTTTGCTTTCTTTCCAAACATATTAGTTTCCGTCCTTTGCTAGTCTGATTCGCGGATCAATGATGCCGTAGAGAATATCCACAAAAAGCATGATGAAGATATACAGTGCGGAGTAGATGAAGCTCAGGGAAATGACCACATTGTAGTCATTGGACTGAATGGCATTCACCAGCAGGGAACCGACACCGGGGATGGCAAAGATCTTCTCCACCACGAGGGAACCGGTCATCAGATCGACGATCAGCGGTGCCAGCACCGTGATGATGGGAATCAGCGCATTCCGCAGGGCATGCCGGAAGATCAGCGCGAAGCCGGAAATTCCCTTGGACTCTGCCAGCAGCATGTAGTCACTGTCCAGTACCTCCAGCATCTCGGAACGGGTGAAGCGGGCAATGCTGGCCATGGTGAACATGGACAGGGAAATGCTGGGCAGCACCGACGAAATCTGGGGAAGCTTGTCGTTGTACAGCATGGGGAAGAGATGCATCTTGAAGCCCAGCTGATAGCTCAGGAACAGCGCGAATACATAGGAAGGCACCGACACACCGATAACAGAGATCAATGTGCAGAGGGTATCCAGAATGGTATCGTGCTTCAGCGCCGCGATGAGACCCAGAATCAGGCCCATCACCGCACCCAGTGCCACAGCCTGTCCGCCGATGCGGATAGAAATGGGCAGTCTGGTCTGAATCAGGGTAGAGATCGGGGTATTCTTGGAAATGTTGTAGCTGACACCGAAGTCACCCGTCAACATGTTCTTGACATAACGGATGAACTGGGTAAATACTGGCTGATCCAGCCCGTACTTCGCATACAGCGCCGCTCTCTGGCTGTCGTTCAGCTTCTCATCGTTGAAGGGCGAACCCGGCATGAGCTGCATCAGGACAAAGAGTACCAGGAGAATGACGAGCAGCGTGAACAATGAGGTCAGCACTCGTTTTGTGACATACTTTTTCACTTGAACCTCCTAAGGATTAATTTTCAGCCATCAGGCGAATGCATCGTCTGCTGGCTTCGGGGTCGGGTCCGGAAAACCGGGCCCCGCACCGAAGCCCGCAGGGGCAGACTGAAATGCGGTGAGGAGGCAGTTCCACTGCCTCCTCACACAATCGAAGATTTCTCTTCCGATTAGTCTGTCTTTACGGCATCCTTGTAAACTCTGTTCAGAGCCACCGGATGGAACTCAACGCCGCTAACCTTGGTGGAAACCATTTCGGCATTGCACTGTGTGTAGAGCGGGAAGATCACGGACTCATCCATCACGATCTTCTCAGCATCGTACAGTCTTGCCCAACGCTTCTCAGCATCGGTAGCCAGCTCGCCGGCTGTGCACTCCTTGATGATGCTGTCGTACTCATCGTTGCTCCAGAGACCGTAGTTGTTGGAGTTGTTGCTTACCCACATACCGAGGTAAGTCATCGGATCCGCATAGTCCGGTCCCCATCTTGTGAGACCCAGCTCATAGTTGCCATCCTGAAGATCCTGTACTCTCTGCTTCTTCGGCTCAACCTTGATGTTGATGGTGAGACCCGGCAGAGTGGTCTGCCACTGCTCCTGAAGAACGGTAGCTACCTTCTGCGGTGCATCATCGGCGTCAACAACCATCTCGAACTCCAGGGAATCCTTGCCCAGCTCCTCGAGACCCTTGTTCCAGTACTCTACGGCCTTCTCAGCATCGTAAGCACATACATCGGAGAACTGCTCCTGATCTGCAGAGAAATCAGAGCCGTCCGGACCTGCTGCGAAATCCATCGGAACTGCAGTGAAGGTCGGCTTGGAACCATCCTTCAGAACGTCTGTGGTGATGGCCTCACGATCGATTGCGAAGGTCAGTGCCTTACGGATGTTGTCATTCTGCAGGGCCTCAACCTTGGAGATGTTCGGTGTCACATACCAGAGGTAACCGGCACCCACTGCCTTGAAGGCCGGGTCATCCTGCACCTGGTCAACCTGATCACCGTTTACCAGTGTCATGTCAAGCTCGCCGTTCTGGAAGCTCATCAGAGCGGTCTGAGAATCCTGGATGACCTGATAATCGATACCGGCAAGCTGTACTCTATCAGCATCGTAGTAATCCGGGTTCTTTGTGAGATGGAACTCTGTGGCAGCCGGCTCATAGGAATCCAGGATGAAAGCACCGTTGGAAAGTGCTGTCTCCGGGCTTGTGCCATAGGTATCTGCGCAGGTCTCAAAGAACTTCTCGTTTACCGGATAGAAGGTCGGGAAGTACATAAGAGATGTGAAGTAGCTGACAGGTGCCACCAGCTGAACCTCAAGGGTGTGCTCATCCACAGCCTTGATGCCGAGCTCGGACTTGTCCATAGTGCCGTCGATGATCTCAGCGGCGTTCTTCACCTGACCGATGTCGCTGAGCATGTAAGCATACTCGGAAGCCACATCCGGATCAACGGCTCTCTGCCATGCGAATACGAAGTCTGCAGCGGTAACGGGATCGCCGTTGGACCACTTCGCATCCTCTCTCAGATGGAAGGTCCATGTCAG
Organism: Parolsenella sp.; assembly: GCA_963659875.1. Lineage (GTDB taxonomy): Bacteria > Bacillota > Clostridia > Lachnospirales > Lachnospiraceae > Oribacterium. The sequence goes on along the minus strand of CAVKVA010000003.1, from coordinate 122,000 downwards.
ACCATCCTCGCTGGTCTCCCAGGACTCTGCGATAGCCGGAACAGCCTGTCCGTCAGCATCCATCTGGGTCAGACCATCGGTGTAGTTGGCCATTACCTCGAAGGATGTACCGTCAGTCGCCTGCTGCGGGTCAAGAGACTCTACCGGAGTCTCCAGCATTACCTTCAGATCCTCGGTGGATACAGAACCGGTAGCCTCGCCGGCTGCTGCTGTCTCACCTGCTGCCGCTGTCTCACCTGCAGCAGCTGTTGTCTGTGTCTGGTAAGCGGAGCTTCCGCAAGCCGCAAGACCCAGAACCATAGCTGAAGCCGTCAGAACAGAAAGCGCTCTTGTTGACTTTTTCATAACTATTTCCTCCTTGTTATGTTTGCCGCGATACCGCTTTAGTGCTTTAAAGCTGCAGTATCGCAAAATGCGCAAGAAGCTGTGAACCTTCTTTCAGCACCTCCTTGCGCACGTTTGAAATTATAGCGTTATGTCAAAAAATTGTCTATTAAATTTCCCGGCTTTATCATGAAATCTATAGATAACTCGTATTCATAGTAGTTATACCAGTGATGCATATGGGCTATTTCGTCCATTTCCAGTCTACAGCTGTCTGTGCAGAATGGACAAAAATAGGCTTTGTGTTCAATACTGTTTAAACTCTAGCTTTCTCTGCCGGTATCAAACGCCAGCACCTCGTCCGCAATGCCCAGGGTGGACTTGCGGTGAGACACCAGCAGCACGGTTCTTCCGTTGTTTTCCTCCCGGAGCGCTTTCAGAATCATGGCCTCATTCAGGCTGTCCAGGTTCGAGGTGGGCTCGTCCAGAAGCAGGAAGGGCGCGTTGTGAAGAAAAGCCCGGGCAATGCCGATGCGCTGCCGCTCTCCGCCGGAGAGACTCTGTCCCAGTTCCGCCACCGGCGTGTCATAGCCCTGCGGCAGTGTCATGACAAAGTCATGGAGTGCCGCCTTTTTGGCTGCCGCTACAATCTCCTCCCGGATCGCGCCCTGCTTCGCAACGGCGATGTTCCCGGCAATGCTGTCATGAAACAGCACGGTTTCCTGTTCCACGAATCCTTCCATTTGCCGCAGGTTCTCCGTGTTGATCTTCCGGATATCCTGCCCGGAAATCCGGATACTGCCGCTGTCCACATCCCAGAAACGCATGAGCAGCCGAAGCAGCGTAGACTTGCCGGAACCGCTGCGGCCGTGAATGCCCAGAATCCTGCCCTTCGGAATCTCCAGACTTAGATCCTTCAGGATATGCTGCCCCGTCTTTTCTCTTCCATAAGAAAAGGAAAGCTTTTCACAGGCAGCCCCGTCAAAACCGATTGCCGTCTGACCCGTCACATCCTCCGTCTCCGGCACTTCCTCCAGAAGCTGCAGAACCCGCTCCCCGCAGGCCAGGGTCTGCGTCAGATTGTTGGACAGATTGGACAAGGCCGTCACCGGCCCGAAGCTGCCAATTGTCAGCACCAGCGCCAGCAGCATTTCCCGAAGAGACAGCTGCACGCCGTTGTACAACGAAAGGACCAGCAAAAGCTGCACAAAGGAAAAGCCGAGAATGGCAAGCCCCGTCAGGGCCGTCTGGTCCGCCTCCAGAAAGGAAAGCCGCTTCTGCCGCTGCGCGAGAGAATCCGACATTTCCCGCAGCTGCGCTGCCTTTTCCCCGCACTGACCATATTGCAGAAGCTCCCGGAGCCCCCGGAGCTTTTCCAGTATCCAGCTGTTCAGGGCCGAGAATTCCGCGCGATATTGCATGCCCGCTTCCTTTCCGCGGGCCCCATTCCAGAGCGGCAGCAATATGCCGACGGTGAGGTAGCCGAAAAGCGCCGGGAATACGCAATAGATATGCAAATTTCCAAGCACGCCCAGCACGATCAGGCAGACCAGCACCGCAATGGCAATGGGCGAGATGGTATGGGCATAAAAGACCTCCAAAAGCTCAATGTCACTGGTAATGACAGAGATGAGATCCCCCCGGTCCCGGCCGGACAGCTTTGCGGGGCACAAGCTCCGCAGCTTCGCAAAAACCCGATGCCGGATCACCGCCAGGAGCTTAAAGGCGATGTAGTGATTGCTCTGCTGCTCTCCGTAGTGGAGAATGCCCCGGCACAGCGCGGCGATCACCATAAGCAGAAACATGCGTCCCAGCCCCTCCGTCGGGGCGAAAAAGCACAGCACCGCAAGGGGCGTGAGGGAAATGGCGCAAAGCTGCCCCAGGGTCCCCAGCAAAATGGCGAGAAGCATAAAAGGCAGCAGCGGTCCCGCCAGCAGAATCAGCTGCCCCATGATACGCATGCCCGATCTACGCATCTTCCCTCCTTTCCGGCTCTCCATACATTTCCAGCTGCCGCTGTTCCTCGTAAAGCCTTGCAAACTCCCCCTTCATGGCCAGCAGTTCCGTAAAGCTGCCCGCTTCCAATAGCGTGCCCTGCTTTAGTACATAAATTTTTTCCGACGTCCGGGCATTGGACAGGCGGTGCGTGATCTGCAGCACCGCATGCCTCTCCGCCAGCTGCCGGATCACCTGCAGAATGGCCGCTTCACTCTCCGCATCAATGTTGGAGCTTGCCTCGTCAAAAATATACAGCGGCGAATCCCGCAGCAGTGCCCGGGCCAGGGCCAGCCGCTGCCGCTGCCCGCCGGAGAAATTGCTGCCGCCCTCCGCGAGCCGGGTTTTCAGCCCCTCGCCCCGGGAAAGAAAATCCCAGAGACAGGCCTGCTGCAGGGCGTGGATCATTTGATCCGCCGTGGCCAAAGGATCCGCCATCCGCAGATTCTCCTCCACCGTGCCCGCAAAGATCATGCTGTCGTGGCCCAGCAGTGTGACATTTCTCTGCAGACTTTCCGGGGCAATGTCTTCGAGCCGAATCTGCCGGACCTCGCCCGCCGATCCCGTCGCTGCCCCCACTGGATAAGATAAAAGAATCTCACCGCGATATCCCTTTTTCTGCCCGGTGAGAAGGGCGGCAATGGTGCTTTTGCCGCTGCCGCTCATGCCCACCAGACTGATGAGTCCCTTTTCCGGAATTGTCATGGAAATGTCCCGGAGCACCTCCCGCTCGCCATCGTAAGAAAAAGCCAGATGCTCGAGCGAAACCCCGAAAGCCGTGCCCGAAAGCATTAGCCTGCCGGTCTCGGGGCTTTCCAGATCCAGGATCCGGAACAATTTGTCACTGGCCGCCATGCCGTTCATGGCGATGTGGAAGAAGGAGCCCAAAAGCCGCATGGGAATAAAGAACTCCGATGCCAGCAGCAGAATGGTCAACGCCTCTCCCATGCTGCTTTGACCGCTGCGGTAGGCGAGAATCGCCAGAATCATACCGAGGGCCGCGCCGCCGTAGGCCACGAGGTCCATCACCACGATGGAATTCAACTGCATCATCAGTACCTTCATGGTGATCCTCCGGAAATTCTCCGCCTCCGCGTCCATTTCCGCGGCCTTCTGCCCGTCCGCGCCATAGATTTTCAGCGTCGTGAGGCCCTGCAGGTTCTCGAGAAAGCTGTCGCCGAGCTCCGTGTAGCTGTCCCAGTATTTTCCCAGCAATCGCTTCGCAATTTTCTGTACGAGGACGATGGTCACCGGGATCATGGGCACGCAGAGCAGCAGCGCGAGACTTGCTCGGAAGCTGATGCGACAGAGCGCCAGGAACAGGGTAAACGGCGCCAGCAGACTGTAAAACAATTGCGGCAGATAGCGTCCGAAATAGGTTTCCAGCTGCTCTATCCCCTCGGACATGAGCTGCACCGCTTCCGCCGTGGGCACCTGTGTGTGATAGGCAGGGCCCAGACTGCTGAGCTTTTCAAAGAGCAGACTCCGCAGCCGGGACTTCACCGCGGCCCCGGCCCGGCAGGAACAGCGGGACGCCTCCCGGGAGCAAAAGGCCCGGAAAAGGGCCGCGACAAGAAGCAACAGAATCGTCAGCGGCAGGGCAGCCAAAACACCTGCTCTATCCCTCTGCAATGCATCCACGATCCCTCCCAGGCGGAACATGATCAGGATGGCGCAGAGAAGCCCCAGCCACTGCCAGATGACCTGATAATAAATATAGTTCCGGGCCTCTGCCATGAGCTTGAACAAACGTTTATTGATCATGTTTTTTCTCCCGCATACTGCAGACCAGATGCCAGATGGCCATGCAGGGATGATACAGCAGCATCCGGGGGCCGGAGAAACGCATCACCTGCCGGATCTTTTCCCGCATCTCCGGCTTGTAGCAATGCACCTTGCAGTTGGCGCAGAAGGTCTTTTTCTCCATAAAAGGACAATGCGCACTCCGAAGCTGTGCGTAGTCCGACAGGGACTGACAGGAGGGACAAAGTCCCCCCTGCGTCTGCTGCCCCCTGTGCTGTTTCCGGCAGTAGAGCCGGATCATCTCATGGACGACCCGCTGCTCCTTCTGACGCTTTGCTTCCACCGCCGGTGTTGATTTTTTCTTTTCCATATATGCATTCCTTAGGCAGCATCCTTTTCCGATGCTTTCCGCCGGGGCCAGGCCAGCCCCAATGTTCCCACAATACCGAGAAGACCGAGAGCTGCCATCTCATGCACCGGTGTCGTATCTCCTGTATAGGGGATCTCTCTTCCGTCAATGGTGGTGACCTTCTCCTTCTCAGCGGCCTTGCTGCTCTTCGCGGTGCTTACCGCTGTCGTCTTATTGCTGGTCTTGCTGCTCGTTGTGGAAGTAGAACGGCTGCTGTTATTTGCTGCCGTATTCACTGCCTGGGCAGCGACTGCCGTGCTGCCATTTTCTGCAGCAGCGGTGGTCGTGCTGGTGCTTGTGGTGGTCTTTGTTGACGCTGAGGACGAGCTGTCGTCATCATCGTCATCGCTGACATCACCGGAAAGATTGTTCCAGGTTGACTCCGTGATCTTCGTCTTGGAGCTCCAGGTGATCTTGAGACGCGCCTTCACCGGCTCATCTCCCATCACATCCACATGCGGATCCACCTCGCACTTATAGTAGGTGCTGGTGTCGTTCGGAAGACTGAACTCATGGATCCACTTGCTGTTCTCCGTGGATACCAGAGTAGCCGGTACATAATCTCCGTCGCTATAGATATAAAAATCACCCTCGCCGAGATGTGCCGTAATGCCGCTCTTGTTCATCTTCTTCGTCACGAGACGCATGGTGATTTCACCATCCTCGATCATGACATAGGCCGGACTCGAAACGCAGTCCGCACCGGCAGAGGCCTGGTTCTTCGTGGCATGCCAGAGCTGTACCTTCACCTTGTAGTAGCCGTCCTTGGACGTGGTCTCCTTCGTTGTCGAGGAGCTGCTGTCCGTGCTGCTCGAACTGCTGCTTGTACTGCTTGCGCTGTTGCTTGTGCTGCTGCCGGAACTGCCGGAGCTTGTCCCCACTAGCCCGTTGATGGCGGCCTTCAGAGACAGAAGCTGTGCATTCACCGTCTCCTGATCCGCCGTTTCATCTTCTGCCACTGCCGCTGCCAAGGCATACTCCGTCTCGAGTGTGCGAACCGTAGCTTCAGTATAACTGCTCTTCAATGCCAGCAGCGTCTTCGTACGCGTAACCAATGCCTTCAGGAGCGAGAAATCGGCCTTTGCTTGCGCAGTCTCTGCCTTCTCAAGACCAGCCTTCGCCTCCTTCAGCATAGTCACTGCCGCATCAATATCACTCTGGCTGCACTGGTTCTTCACAGCGAGAGCCAGAACCTCCTGGCCATATTCCAAAGCCTTCTCCAGCTGCTTAAAGCTAAGTGCAGTGTAATCCTTGCTGTCATAGCTCTCCAGCAGCTTGATGAGACTCGACAGCGAGCCGTATTTCAGTCCCTCTGTGTCGTCATCATTATCATTGTCATCATCGCCATCGCTGCCGGTTCTGCCCACAGCCGCATTGAGCTCCTGCACCATGCTGTCGATCATCGCCGGTGTCACATCCTCTGCGGTCTGCATCGCATCCGCCAGGGCATAAAGGCTCTGCAGCTCCCGCCATGCATTCTTGCTGTAGTCGCTTTCCTGGGCAATGAGGGCATCCGTCAGCGCTTCGTCCAGCTTTGTATAATCGGACTTTTCCGCCAGCTTCAACAGCGCCTCCACTGCTGCATTCACGGCTGCTGCTCTCTGGTCCACCAGATCCTGCGTGGCGGTACTGCTACTCTTCACCTTCGCTGCTGCCGTGAGGTTCTCTTCCACCACCGCCCAGCTTGCGGTCGTGTAGTTCTTCTCCTTCAGCTTCTCCGCTGCCGTCACGGCCTGATTCAAGGCCTTGAAATCCAGTGTTGAATCAATGTCGGTGACGCCGTTGACATACGCAAGACTCGACCAGTCAATCTTGATCTTCGCCTCTTGGGTCGGCTCCGGTGCGATCGGTACATTCACCTGCACGTCAATGTAGGTACTGCCGTAATCCACATGGAAGCCAAGCTTTGTCGGATAATCCGCAATGACGGACGGCCAGTCGGCGTCCTTCACACCTGTCACCTCATAACCATCTGTGCTGGTCTTCGTGCTTGTGATCCGCTTCATGGACTTGAGAGAACCTTCCTTACCATAAGCCTCAATGGAATTGAAGTTCATGTACAGGGTCCACTGCCCATCCTTCAGAATCATCGTACCGAGATCCGTTCCATGGTCCAGCGCATTGTTGCCCATGGACTTTTTGCTCGGATCGGAGTACTGCATGAGATCGTAGTCGACAGTATAGGTACCATCTTCGTAGCCGCTCTCCGCCGCCAGCTCGATATCCTCCTCGCTGGCAAGAGCAATGGCATAGGCATTGTTCTTCACTTTCTTTGTCCGCTTCACATCGGAGCCGGAAGCGATATTTTCATCCTCCTCTTCTTCATCAATTTCGTCAATCCATTCTTCCTCTTCGTCAGCATCTTCCCAGCTTCCCCAATCGGATTCCCAATCCTCGATATCGTAATCCGCGGTTGCTTCCGCAGTGATCTCCGCCGACATCGCGAGATACTGGGCCTTCATGGAGTAATCCAGAAGACTTGCCTGCCCCTTGGACAGGAGCACCTTGCCATTGACCGCAAGACCCGCTGCATCGATGGCCTTCGTCCACGCCGGGTAACCGATGAGACCAACATAATTCACCGTGTCCTCATCCTGCATTTCTTCCAGGGTGGCAGACAGCGCCGCCATGTCGTCTTCATTCTCTGTGAGACGAATGAGCTTTCCTCTTGCCTCCATAAGCGCCTGGATCTCCGCCTCGCATTCCGCATCGGAGAGTTCATTTTCTGCGAGCGCTTCTGCATTGGCCAGTGCCTCTGCAAAGGCTGCCCAGGAGTCTGTCGTATAATCCGTTTCCTGATACCAGGACTTGTAATCCTTCACGAAGGACTGGAGGGAATTTCCGCTTGTATTTGAATCGTCATCCTTCTTGTCCTCGTCCACAGGGGTCAGCGTCTCTACGGCCGCCGCAATCTGATTCTGATAGTCCTCGGCGGCCTCCTTGCTCACCTCGGTCTCATCCCGAATCTCGCTGCGGATCGCAACCACCAGCTCCTGCAGTGCCTTCCGGCTACTCTCGCTGTACTGCTTATCATTGGCCTTCTTGAGGGCTGCCGCGATGTCGCTCTTAAGATCCGCAAGGTCTGCACGTTCCTGAAGATCCTCTACAGCCTGTGCCAATGTCTTCGCCTCGGCATCCACCTGGCTCTGCGCCGCCGTCCAGTTTTTCCGCAGTGCTTCTGCCTTTTCGGTTTCCGCCTGCAGTGTCTGGAAGCTGGAGGCGGTCCACATGTCCTCGTTCTCCAGTTTCTCTCTGGCATCGGTCAATGCCGCATCCAATGCTGTGAAATCCGCACTGACAAGCTTGGCACCGTCAAAATTCAACGCCAGTGTGTACGCGCTGTCTCCCAGCATCAAGGGCAGTGCTTCCTCCGTGTAAGATACGGTATAGCTTGCCGTCTTCTTATCATCCGAAAGCTCTGCTGTCTGCCAGTCACCGAAAAGTCCCTTGTACTGCACATTCGCAAAGGCCTCTCCGTTGTCTCTGGTCAGCGACAGGGTCATCTTGCCGCCTTCGACATTTGCATAAACCGTGAGTCCTGTCACGGTTCCCTTCTCCGTATCCAGCGGGATCTGATAAATACCCTCCTTCAGCGGATCGGTCTCCTTTGCCGTCTTCAGCAGCCGGATGAGCTTCTCAATGCTTTCGGAGCTCTGGGCCTCGGTCCAGCTCTGCACCTCTGCCTTCGCCTCGGTAAAAAGGGCTGTCAGCGTGTCCTTCTTCTCCTGGGAAAGACCGGTCTCTGTGGCAATGTAGTATTCCAGATTGTCAATCTCCCCCATGGCGGCGGAATTTTCATAGGATTTCAGAGGGTTTTCCTCTACCTTTTCCGCGTTGGTGACGCGGAGAATGGCCGGCTGTTTATTTGCACCGCTGCCTGGATTTCCACCATTCAGCACATCCATCATAGGCACATAGAAACCGATCAGATAGCAGTTCTTTCGAATGCTCTCATCCGTATACGCATTGTTCAGCTCCATACGAACCTTGGCACTGCCGTGTGCAGAATACGTCGCCTTGTCGGTGTCCCACTGGGTCCATCCTGTCTCCGCATCTGTCTGGTAAGCAAGATACTCTGCCTCGACCTTATCTGCACTGTCAATATCTCCTGTGAAGATATTGCTGCAGTAACCATATGCATCGCCGAAATGTACACCGCCTGTCAGCATGTACAGCTCTGTCTTTTCATCGGTTTTTTCGATGTAAGCATCCTGCAATGCAAATCCCTCGTTGCAGGCAGAGGGCAATAAGCGTTTTGATGCATTCATAATGGATACATGCACCTTATAGATACCATTTTCCAGTGCAGAAAGATCCTCTGCACTTCCACCATCATAAATTAGGAATGTACTGTTCAAGTAATCGCCATCACTTGAAGAAATTGTCAACGTCCTCTCCGTTTTATCGATAATCGCTTCGGCTGATATCGCGTCAACCACGGTTCCTGCATTTGTTGCACGACCATAATTCATATATTCAAGATCCCAGTTCTCTGGAATAGGAACCGTTATCTGCACCTTAGCGTCGCTGTTCTTTATATTCCCTTTACTATCCAAAATAGAAAATGTGTAGACACGATAATCCTTTGCAAATAATTTATAGCTGTTAAATGTCGTTTCTGGATAATATTTATTTTCTGCCGCAACAGCAATTGTACTTCCTTCATCATAATCTTCTGAGTAATACGTCATAGTGATGCCGGTAGTATTATCAGTAAGGCTTTTCTTTTCGTTTTTCTTAACAAAAGGTTTGATATAGACCGATGCATACTGGTATGTACGTTTGCTTTCTATATTGTTGAGAGAGCTCGCTGTCTTTGTCGTTGTTATACGGAGCATTTTTCCGAGAGCAGCATCTTCCAAAGAGTCATATGTAAGAATCATGCTCCCGTTTTCAATTGTTGCTTTCTCATAATTCGCCCAGTAATCATTCAGCTTGTACTTTTCTGCCATTTTTGCATCATCAGAGGTTAGATTTTCCCTGGAAAATGCAATTTCTATGTTTTCAAAATGATCATTGCCTTCTAATTCATTCAAAGGAATCGTCACTTCTACTTTTCCGCTTTCCTGTTTACTGACTTTTATGGCATCATTTTGAAAGCCCGTATCAAAAATGGATGTTCCATCCGTTTTCTTACTCAATCTGGTATTTCCATATGTAACAGATTTACCACTCACAGTTCCCATCCAGATACTTTCCATTACGGTAGTATCCGTCCAATTTTCTAAAGAAAAAGCATCTTCTGTATCTATTGTTAGTATTTGTTCTGAAATTATACTATTATATTTCGATGACCAGGTTCTCACAATCAATGGCGTATTCACATCTGTAATGTGTACAGTAATCCGCCCTCTGTTCATATCAGCATCCAATAATTCTTTTTTTACAGATGCGTCATCATAATATAGAGCGTTTACATCTTCAGAAACTTGATAATTATTCGGACATTTCCAATTCTCAGGAAGGTTATAGTCCCCCAGCGCTAAGTTCTTATCAATGGCGCCGTTATCTAACAATGCTTTTGAAAAATCCTGTTTTACAATTTGAATCAAATCAAGACTATCATACGAGCCTATGTAAAAGGATAGGTCGTATCCACTACCACTTTTTTCATAACTCACCATTTCTGAAATTTGATTCCGATAAGTTGTAAATCCACTCCAAGTATAATTGTTGAGCTTTCCATTTTGGACTTTCACTGGTGCATAATATTTTCCACTGGAAACGCTGCGTCCGGTCAATCCGGGCGCAGCGTAAATACCTGTAGGAATCATAAAGAGGAGCACCAAAATCCATATCAAGAACTTTTTTCCTCTCATAGCAACCCCTGTCATTCATAAACTACATCACTGCATCGGTACATATGTATTTTGCGTCTTTTTGGCAAATTCTGTGCCATTCTTATAAGAAATCGTCACTTCAATGTAAAAATTTGCATACTCTTCTCCATCAATCTCTGTACTCAGTACCGACTGGTCATAAGCAATAACACCATCATTCCAAAGTGATGTTTCTCCTTCGTCAAAAACACCATCTTCGTCCTCGTCAATCCATGCATTTGTGATTTCACCTGTAAATTCGATGGTTCCGAGCTTGTAACTTCCTGCCTGGAGAGACATCGTAACATCGTCCCCATCAACCTCTACGCTTTTCACACAATCCTGTCCCATTCTGGCTGCCCGGAATGTGCCGTTCTCGTAAACATAGAAATAGTTGCTTGTGGCTGCCATTGCCGTCATTGCCGATGCTGCCACCATTGCTGCTGTTGCCATTGTTACTGTGAATTTCTTAAACATAGAAATCCTTCCTTTCTCCCTGTTCTCAGGGTATGCCGACCCGAATCCATGCTTTTATGGTCATCGAATCGAGTGAATCCATTTATATATTTCACGGGAATTTCCCGTTGAAACCATGCTTCCGCCCCGGTCCCCACAAGACCGGGGCAAATTCATTACACCGTCAGAACATACTTCCGGCCTTCGATCTCCGTCATGGGCAAGCGAACGCCGTACAACTGCTCAATAAAGTCCTCGGTCACCACTTCCTCCGGTCGGCCGTGGCCGATGATGTGACCGCCCCGCATGCCGACGATCTCATCGGCATACTTCATGGCCTGGTTGATGTCATGCAGGATCATCATGATGGTCATGCCATACTCCCGGTTCAATTCCTGCACGAGCTTCATGATCTCCAGCTGGTAGCGGACATCCAACGCATTCGTCGGCTCATCCAGTGCCAGAATGTCCGTCATCTGGCAGAGGGCCACAGCGATCCAGACGCGCTGCCGCTGGCCGCCGGAGAGGGCAGACACCTGCCGCTTCCGGTATTTCTCCACCCGGGTCACCTTCAGCGCCCATTCGATGGCCTCCTGGTCCTCCTTGCTGCCGGCGGTCTGGAAGGCGCCGAGATAGGGCGTCCTGCCGTAACCCACCAGGGTCTCTACATTGAGATCCGGCGGCGCCGTGTTGCTCTGGTGCACGATGGCCACCTGCCGGGCGAAGTCCCGGAGTCCCAGGTTTTCAATATTCTGCTGCCCCAGAAACACCTCTCCCTGATCAGGATAGAGATTCCGGGTCATCAGCTTAAAGAGGGTACTCTTACCGCAGCCATTGGCTCCCAAAAGCACGGTGATCTTTCCCTTCGGGATGCTGAGATCCAGATCCGTCAGGATGTTTTCCATACCGTCATAGGAGAAGCTGAGCTTACGCACCTCCATTGCGTTTTCATATGCCATAGGTCTTGTCACTCCTTCTGATCAGCAATATCAGCAGCGGACCGCCGAGAATGGACAGCAGAATGGCCGCTGAAATCTCGTAGGGTGCTGCAATGGTCCGTCCCAGGGTATCCGCCAGAAGCAGCAGCAATGCGCCGCCGAGGGCTGAAAAGGGGATCAGCACCCGGTGGCGGGAACCCACCAGTATGCGGGCAATGTGGGGAACGATGAGGCCCATGAAGGACACCACGCCCAGCTCTGCCGTCGCAATACCGGCCAGTACCACGGCGATCAGTGACACAGTGATCCGTGCAATGGTCACATTCACGCCTAAGCTGCGCGCCGTCTGGTCGCTGAGAGACAGAAGGTCGCATTTATAGAACATGAGGAACGCCAGTATCAGGCCGAGGACTGCATAGCCTGTGATGATATAGACGTCCTCCCATGTCTTCTGGGAAATGCTGGCGTTGGCGATGGACGCAACGCCGGTGAGGCTGCCGCCGGTCATGGCATTGTAGGCCTGGGTAAGGCCGGTGAAGACCGCATTGACGGCCACGCCCACCAGGATCACCCGCAGGGGATTCAGGCCGTTCTTAAAGGCCAGAAGATAAACCAGACCGCAGGCAGCGATGCCCCCGAGGAAAGCAAACAAGGGGGTGAAAAAATACAGGGACGGGAAAAGTCCCGCAATCAGGGCCGCCGCGAAGCTGGCCCCGGAGCTGACACCGATGACGCCGGGATCCGCAATGGGATTTTTCATGCAGGCCTGAAACAGGACACCCGAAACGGACAGGGCCGCCCCGCCTAAGGCCGCAATCAGAATCCGCGGGAAGCGCAGATCCCAGACGGCGGCAACATTGGCATCATATTCCACGAACAGCCCCCGCAGCAGCTGTCCCACCGATACATTCAGGCTGCCGGTATTGGCGGCCAGGTAGATCATGATAAGAAGCAGCAGGCAGACCGCGATAAAGGACGGTACCACCGGCTTCTGTTTTTCTTCTGCCATTCTCTCACTCCCCATACAGCATGGGCTCCAGAATCTCCAGAGCCTCCGGATAATTGAGCTTCGCGCTCATACCAAAGGAATCATAGGGCAGGTCGTAGACCCGTCCCTCCTGCACCGCGCGGAAATGCTTCCAGATGTCGTTGGTTTCAAATTCCTCCTTGAACATCTGCACCACATCCTCCGGCATGGCATGAGCCGCCCGCAGGATGATGTCCGGGTCTTTCGTCTGCATGTCCTCGGTATTCGCCACCAGGAAATTGCTCTCGCTGTCCTCATAGACATTGGTGCCGCCCGCGAGACGCACGAGGCTGCCCACATAGCTCTTGCCGGTGGCCACCACATAGGAACCGGGAAGACCCATGAGTACCAGAACCTTCGGACTTTCCTTGCCCTCGTTCTCCTTACTGTACTCGTAGTAGAAGGCGGAGAACTCGTCGAGCATGGTCTGGGCCTCGGCCTGCCGACCGAAAAGATCACCCAGCTGCTCCACACTCTTGTATAGGCCCTCGATGCTCTCCATGTTGAGGAAAAGGCCCTTGACCCCGGCGGCCTCCAGACCGGACTGGATGTCCCCCTGCAGTGCCGCGGGACCGATGACATAGTCCGGATTTAATGTCTTGATGATCTCCATATCCGGGCTGGGCGCCGTGCCCACGGTGGTGGTTTCACTGTAACGGGACGGCAATGTAGATAGGCTCGTGCTGCAGACGCCGACCAAGTCGATGTCCAGGCGGGCCATAATGTCGGCCACCGCGGGGCTTGTGGCGATGAGACGGAGATCGTCGGCATTTCCGGCGGTTCCCTCCGTGTTCGTGACCTTCGCCGGACCGCTCTGGTCCACGCAGCCCGTCAGCAATGCACAGGCGGTGAAAGCGGTGAGACCGGCGATGGCCAGTCGTTTCACTGCGGATTTACTTTTCTGCATCCTGTCCTCCTTCCGCTGCTGTTTCTGCTGCCGCATTCTCTGTTTTCGCTGCATTCGTCACTTCCGGCTCCGGCAGCACTTCCTGCTGCCGCTTCTGGCGGATCTGCGCAAAGCCGAACCAGCCGAGAAGTCCCGCACTGACGAGGAGCAGAAGCAGCATCACCAGCTTATTGGTGCTGACCCGGCTGTCCTTGGCGCTTTTGCTACTTTCTGTACTGCTGAAGTCCAGTTCCACGCCATCGGTGGTTCCGGCGATACCGGTGGCCGCCTCCAAAATGGGATCGGTCAACTTTCTGGCCTTCTGAAGATCCACACTGCTCAGGTCATATTTGGTCTGCAGGGACAGGTCCTCGTCTGCGGAGGTCACCGCCTTGCTGCTGTCGGCGCTTTCCTGCACCGCTGTGGTCTCGCCCGTGGTGAGGCTGACCAGATCCTTCGGCCGTACCGGAATGCCGGTTACCTCGTCGTCCGCACTGCCGCTGCCGTTGTTGTCACTCATGCTGGCACTGTCGATACTGCCGGACCTGTTGCTGTTGGAACTGCCGCTGCTGCTCTTGCTGCCGGAAATATTTCCACTGTCTTCTTCCGCTTCCCCAGTGTCGTCGCTGTCCAGGATGTCTCCCATCACAGACTGGGCATCCGCATAGCTCTGGGAAGCCGATTCTGCGGAAGCGGAGACATTGGCCTGCTGGGCACTGCCGCTGGTGATGAAGTCGCCGGAACCTGCCACCGGGTTGGAGGCCTGGAAGTAGTAGACCACGTGCTTTCCGGGCGGGTTAATGTAGGCTTTGCCGCGGAAGGTGGAATCGATGCTGCTGATCGGCAGCCGGAAGTCTGTGTAGCCGTACTTATCCTCTATGTTCGAAGCACCCTCCGCCGGGTCCTTCGTCTGCATGGTCTGGTAAGCGATGGTGCTGCCGAAGCTGCTACCGCCGCTGGTGCGTTCCTCAAAGGTCGGCTCGTGAACGAAGGAGCTGAGGTAATAGCGCACGGTGAGATACATACTGCCGTCACTCTCGACCTCCAGAAGGCCCGTGGAGCCGCACATCCGCTCGCACATGCCCTGTCCCACTGCCTCGTTATTTCCCGGGTCCTCGATGACGCCGGTGACCGGATCCCGGTAGTAGGGCGTTACGGTCACGGTATAGGTCCCCGCCGACAGGGCGAGGGCCGGTATGGCCTGCCCCAGGCTCAGGCCCGCGGTGAGCAGTGCCAGAGACAGAAGCCGCGCCATGTTATATTTCAATTTGCCGAAGACATTTCCCATCACTTGATCCTCCGGGCCAGCACCACCAGGCGGCCGTCTGTTTTGCTGTAGTCACAGGTGGAGAGCGTCAGATACTCGGCACTCGTGTCCAAAGTCACATCCGTGTCGTAGAGGGCATTTTCCTTGGCCAGCTTCAGTACCGCCGCGGCATCTTCATCGTCTGCGCCGGTGAAGGCATAGGGGAGTTCTGTCAGGTCGTCCGACTTCAGCACCGCCGCCACCTCATAGAGTCGGCTGTCATACAGAGTGTCCAGCTGTATCATGGGATGCTGCTGGTAATAGCTTTCCTTCCGGTAATTCATGAGATCCGCAAACATGGAGCCGTTCTTCATGTTGTGGCCGTAGATGATGAGATTGCCGCCGTCTTCATTGACATCCGAGAGCTCGTCCATGAAAAGAAGACCGTTCTTGCTCTCTTCCTTGTCAAAGCCCCGGTGGCTGTAGTACTCCGGATCCTCCGGGGTCCACATCACCGGATAGTCGATCTTCGTGCCCTCAATGGTGAGCCAGCCCACGAGATCCGGATTCTGCTTAAAAAGCTCCTCATAGCTCTTCTGTACACTGAGACCGTCCGCAATCTCCAGTGTATCGGCATCCGCGGAGATATCCGTTTCCGCTTCTCTGGCGGCCTCCTCCTTCACCTTCCGGAGATTGTCCATGGCGGTTTCGGCCTGCTTGGACTCATACATGTAACGGCCGACCCCCGCACCGGAAACCACCGTCACACCAATGCAGGCACTGATCAGCTGCTTCCGATACAGTCCTGCCCGCAGCGCCTTCTGCAGCTGCCGCAATCGCTTATCCATATTCATCGCTTTTCCTCTTCCTTCTGCTGTTGCATTTATCAATGCAAAAATCGAGTTAGTTTCTTCTAACCCAATCGTCAAAAAAATATTGTTTGTTGCATAGTTTTACGAAAATATCCGCAAAATCTACACTGAATCTGTATACAAGAGGGATTCTAAAAAAAGAATATAGGTATGTCAATAAGAAAGTTAGCGGCGTGTAACCCCCGCAACAGCGGGATTCGCAGGAAAACGCAGTTGCGTTTTATGTGTTTTGCCGCAGTTCTGCGTGATTTTCCGTTGCGGTGGCGCACGGATTTTTATGAATTTTTTGTGAAATTTTTTTGAAGGAAAAGGAAATGCGGGGCAATCCCGAATTAGAAGGGATTAACCCCGCAAAAAGCGGTTTTCGGATGCGTTTATGTACGTATTTTGATCAAATTGCCGCACGAAATTCCAGGATCACCGTCTGCATGCCCATGGCAGAGGGTCCCGCGCTGCAACCCATGCGCAGCCGGGCAATGCCCCGGAGCTTCCGGCCGTCACTTCGATAGGAGATCCAGAAGTAGCGAAGCGGAATTTCCGCCTTGCCGTTGATGATTTCGAGGGGCTGCCAGCCGCCGTTGTATTCGCAGGACAGGCTGGAGGCCATGCCCTCATACCAGCGGCCCACGATGGACTGCTGGCTCATGGTGCGGCAGCGAAGGAGAATGTGTTCCTCACCCGGGGTCAGGCAGATCTCTGCCGTTCGTTCAAATCCCTCGCTGGCCATGGACATTTCATGCACCACCTCACCCCGCTCCCGCCGGAAGAAGACGGCGGCACTGTTTCTCTCCCGGGGCAGCAACTCGCGAAGACGGGCCAGCAGCTCGTCACCGGAAAAGCTATGCCACTGCACCGTGGCTTCCCGGCTCTGCCGGGGACAGTTTCCGCAGCGATAGGGCATATTGGACAGGAGCATGGCGGTTTCCTCGCTGCAGACCGCCACAATGCGCCGGGCATCCCGGAGGGCCTGGTCCTGCGCCAGCTGGTTCTGCTGGAGGAAATCCGCGATCCGGCGGATCTTTTTTCCTTCGGCGGCCATCCACTGCCGCCCCGCTTCGGTCAGTCCGTAATTTTCGTCCAGAAAGCCCTGCTCCCGGTAACGAAGCAAGGAGCGCATCACGGTGGAGCGATGCACCCCGTACTGTTCCGCCACCTCCTGAAGGCTGACTCTTCCTGCCGGCCGTTCCTCCCGCAGAGAAAGCAGTGTCAACAGATAGCGATAGGCTTCATCATCCTGTCTCACGCATCATACCTCCCAGAATTCATTATGCGTACAAAATCGGCAGCAGGAGCCGAAGCGGCACCTCACGCGCGCCTACATTATCCTCTTCCACATGCAGCGTCAAGGACATCTCCCCGTCCAGGAGCCGATAGGCCGGTACCCGCTCGAAGGACAGCGCCAGAAGTGAAAGTTCCACCATGCTGTTCTCTGCCGCGGTATATGCGGTCTTGCCGGACAGTGTATAGGAAATCCCCAGCAGCTTGACCGCCGGGTTTTGCCAGATGAGCTGCAGGCGGCTCCGCAGCGGCTCGATGATGAGCTGCAGGCCCCGGGCAAAGCAGTCGTTCCAAGCGGAGAAGCTACCGTCCGGATCCAACAAGGTGAACTCCACCCGGTAGTTCCCGTGGCGGAGTATCCCCTGAAAGTCGCTCTCGGTGATCCGTTCGCTCTCCGCGTCGGCGCCCTCCCGCAGCTGGTCGAACTCCATCCGGTCCAGAGAGCCGGACAGAAATTCCGGGGTCACGTCCCCCAGCATCCGGTCGGCCATGTCCTGCACCACCTCCTGGGGCAGGGGCCAGTCCCGCATCCGCCAGACGATGGCCTGCCAACAGGCCAGCTGCTGCCGGTACAGTTTTTCGCCCTCTTCCGTAAAGCGGAAGCTTCTGGGCAGAAGGTAGCCCTGCTGCACCAGGCTTTTCAGCAGCACATCCGCAATATGCCGCGTCTTCCAGCCCGTCCTGTCCGCGAGGTAATCCACCGCGGCACTGACATTCTCTGGCCGTTCATGAAGAAGCCGCATGCACTTCCAGACATCCCCGGACAACTTCACCTCTATGGTATTTTCCGTATTTCTAAGCACGGTTTCCATCTCTCCCTCACTGTGCGTCGATTTTCGCTAACCATCCCCAATATTTCCTGCATGGCCATGTTATTTTACTTTCCAATACCCCTTCTGCGAGGATCCTACGCGTACTAATCGATTCATTGCTTTCAATCTTTTGATGCGATATTTCAGAGTATTTAAATTCACACCAATTTGAATTGCAAGCTCTGCCTGCGTTGCGGATGGATCATTCGAAATAACAGCGAGTATTTTTTCGTCTAAATCACTCACCTTATTGGCTACGGCCTCACCCTGGGTGGGATTTTCGACATCTTGGGTGGACGTTTTATTACCTTGGGTGGGATTTTTGGCATCTTGGGTGGGATTTTCGGCATTTTCCCCACCCAAGCTTTCATTCAGTGACACCGTAATACGAAATACATCTCCCTCATCAAATACTGGTCCTTCGCCTGAATAAATGCTGCAGTACTTAAAGAGATTGCGCACGCCGGATCCAAGCTGATCTGCATAACCAATATTTCGAAAAAAGCTGGCAATAATCGGATTCTTAGGATTCGGCTCTATCGTATCAGGTGTCAATTGCGCTGACTGCGTCGCACGATTTGCATTTTCTACATACATGTGATCGCGTTCAATAACAAACTTTGCCTGATAGGAACTTGTATACTCTCGATGTATCAAAGTATTGGCAATCATCTCTCGGGTAATGATATTGCGCAGACTTTTTCGTTGATCCCGCTCCAAATAGAATTTATCCGGCAGATGCTTTCGTCCAAATTCCATCAGCTGCTCATAGCTGTCGATCAGATTTGTTTTGATAACTTCCCGATCATCATACCGATCCACATCCACTCTACGCAAAATAGCATCGGTTACATAAGCAGGCACAACATCAGCAATCACATCATCTTTACCCAGCAACATAATTGCCGCCAGATTATAGCCTGATTCGCCAGTGGCCCTGTCCTTCGTATACAAACGAGTACTCTTCAACATTTCTTCATCTGTCATGGCACTCCACGGATGAATCTGCCCACTATTATTGACCGCCATAATACGCAATTTGGGCAACAAATCCAAACGCAGGTCTTCCATATCGACATACGGAAACACTTTGCGTTCGGTATAAATCTCCTGCTTACGGATGTACATCTGCGCAATTTGTGCTGTAGCTGTCACCTTTACATCCGCATCATTCACGCGATCATAAATAACCTTTTTATAGCTATGTACTTCGGCACTGGGTATAACATGAACATGGATGATTGTCTTGCCTTCATAGGATAATATCTCAGGCACCAGGTAAATGGTTGGTGAAAATAATGCAGGATTGCTGACACAGCTTATAAAATTCTTCACCATGTCGGAAGCCGCCTTCTCAGGGACCCCCACAACCGTTCCATCATCCAAAACGCCCAGAAAAATATCTCCTCCAAAACGGTTCAAGAAAGAGCATACCGTCTCATAAACATCATTTTCAATGCCATTACCGCAGCGCTTGAACTCAACTCCGATAGTCTCTCCAACATCCAATATGGCTTTCAACTGTACTACATCCATGCAGGCACCCTCAAACTTCTTACTCAGTCTCTATGGCATCGTATTTCCGAACCGCGTCTTCCATCCCTCACTGTGCGTCGATCTTCTCCTGGAGCTCGGTCAGGTATTCCCAGCGCGCCATCTTCTGCTCCAGGATCTGCTCCAGCTCTTCCTTCTCCTTCGTGAGCTCCGCGAGCTTATGGAAATCGCTGGCATACTTGAGGTATTCCGCCTCGATGTCCGATAGCTTCTGCTCCAGAGTTTCAATATCCGCCTCGATGGTCTCCCAGTCCTTCTTCTCCTGGTAGCTCATCTTCAGCTTGTGGGGGCTCGACCAACCCTTGCTCTTGCCGCCCGCGTTGTTCTCCGGCTCTGCTCCGGCAGCAGAAGCGCCGACATTGGCTGTATTTCCAGCACTGCTGCCTGCGGCCCCTGCCGAAGCACCACCGCCGATCCCGGCAATGGCGCCGGCCTGGGAGAAGATGCCCTGGCTGCTGTCCAGTTCCGGATGCCGCCGCAGGAACTCCACCTGATAATCCGTGAAGCCGCCTTCGTACTGCGAAAGCTTTCCCTCGCCTTCAAAGGCAAAGATGCGGTTCACCACCCGGTCCAGGAAATAACGGTCGTGAGACACGGTAATGACGATCCCGGCGAAGCGGTCCAGATAGTCCTCGAGAATGGTCATGGTGCGGATGTCCAGATCATTCGTCGGCTCATCCAATATCAGGACATTGGGCGCACTCATAAGCACCCGCAGAAGGTACAGCCGCCGCTTCTCGCCGCCGGAGAGCTTCTCCACCTTCATGAACTGCTGGGAAGGTGGGAAAAGGAAACGGTCCAGCATGACGCTGGCGCTGATCAGACCGTCCGTGGTATGGACATACTCCGCGATGGCGCGCACGGCATCGATCACCCGCTGACTGCCGTCCAATTCCTCATTTTCTTGACTGAAGTAGGCAATGCGTACCGTCTGGCCAATGCGAATCTCCCCGCTGTCGGGCTGCTGCCATCCGGCGATCAGCTTCACCAGTGTCGATTTTCCGACACCATTCGGTCCGATGATGCCGATGCGGTCATTCCGGAGGAAATTGTAGGAAAAATCCCGGATCAGCGTTTTTCCTTCGTAGCCCTTCGTCACATGATCGAGTTCTATGGTGGACTTGCCGAGCCGCGTCGTCACGGAGGACAGCTTCATCTCCTCCTCCGGCGTGGGACCATGCATGGCCGACAGCTTCTCGTAACGCTGAATCCGTCCCTTCTGCTTCGTGGTCCGGGCCTTCGCGCCCCGGCGGATCCAGGCAAGCTCCGTTCGGAGAATGTTCTGCCGCGTCCGCTCCTGGGCCTTGGCAATGTCCATCCGATCCGCCTTCAGGGCGAGATACCCCTCATAATTGCTCTCATAGGAATAGAGCTTTCCCTGGTCCAGCTCCACGATACGGTTGCAAACACTGTCCAGAAAATAGCGGTCATGGGTCACCATAAGAAGCGTGCCCCGGAAATTCTTAAGATACGTTTCCAGCCACTCCGACATGGCTCCGTCCAGATGGTTCGTGGGCTCGTCCAATACCAGCAGATCCGCCGTGGACAGCAGGGTTGACGCCAGCGCCACCCGCTTCCGCTGTCCGCCGGACAGTGTACCCACCTTCTGGTCGAAATCACTGATTCCCAGGCGGTTCAGCAGCTTCCGGGCCTCTGCCTCCAGGTTATAGATGTGCTGCTTTCCCTCATTGTCATGGACAATGGCCTCGAGAATACTGTCCTCCGGCTGAAATGCGGGGTTCTGGGGAAGGAAACGGATGCTCAGTCCCCGACGGCGGACAACACTTCCTTCATCCGGCTCCACGAGTCCTGCCACCATCCGAAGCAGTGTGGACTTACCGGTACCGTTGACACCGATGAGGGCCACCTTCTCGCCCTCCTGAATGGAAAAATCCGCATCATCGAGGATCTGCCGTTCCGTGAACACCTTACTGAGATGCTCCATGTTTAAAATACTTGCTGCCAAATTCCGCTCCTTTATGCCTTGAGTGACCAGAAGAAAATGCCATCCTGCTCCCGCCGTGCGAGGAAGCCCTCATCATGGAGATATTCCAGGAGCGAATAGGTTTTCGTCAGGGTCATCTTGTATTTGAAAAATTCCGTCTCATTTTCGGGATACTTCTGTATACCGTATACCGCTTCGGAAATATGCCGACAGGTGAATTCCCGGCGGCTGCCGTCCGCCAAAACGCCCTCTGTCCGCAGCACGTTCCGGGCCTTGGAAAGCTTCGTGAGATAGGAAAAGACCGTCTGGTCCACCGCGCTGCCCACATCCCGGATCTCCTCGCCGTGGGCCGGAAAAATGTGCCAGCCCTCCCGGCAGTTGTGCTTGATCCACTCGAGGGACTTGAAAAAGCCCTGCAGCAGATGCTCATCGGGATAGGTGGTGGCCACAATAGGCGACAGTCCGTCGATCAGCTGGTCCGCCGAAAAGAGGATTTTTTTCTCCCGCTCTATGAGTCCCAGCTGGCCCAGGGTATGCCCCGGCAATGCTATGGCGCGGAAGTGATAGTCGCCGTAATCGAAGCAGTCTCCCGCCCGGGTTTCCTGATAGGGAAATGCCTCCGAGGCCAACAGCCACTGACCGTGCGCCAGTACCCGTTCCCGTATCTTTCGGAAGAAGTCGTAAACCTCCGGCGCACATTCATAGGTGACGCCCACGGAACGCAATACCTGCTTCTGGGCCTCCAGACTTTCCTCTGTCAGCTTATGACTGAGGCAGTCATAGGGATGCCGTTCCTCATCCGGATTCATGAAAATCCGGGCTCCCTGCTTGGAAAGAATCCCGCAAAGACCGCAGTGATCGTGGTGCCGGTGGGTCAGAAAGACATCCAGATCAGTGACGGCGATATGCAGCTCGTCCAGTGCCTTCTGCAGCTTCTCGAGACAATCCGCTGTTTTAAACCCGGTATCCAAAAGGAGGCTGCGGCTGCCGGGCTTTCCCGGAATGAGAAACAGCTTGATGGCCTTCACACCCGGATCGTTTTTATTTTCCAGCGGAAACTCATAAATTCCCGGCAATATTTCTCGCATAGTTTTCCTCCTTGATTATCCTGTGGGTTCAGCGACAGCTTGGCTGGCGGGGCACCCACAGGATGCCTTAGCGGCGAGCGTATCAGAGACTTTGCGAAAGCAAAGTCTACCTTATTTATCCTGTGGGTTAACCAGCACAGTTATACGTATTTAACCAATTTCCAAGTATAACACGCATTTCCTTTTTAACGCCACTGCAGAATCTCCAGATTTTCCGCGTCGTGCTCCACTTCCTTGGAAAAGATATGTGCCACGTCCATCATCTCCTCCAGATTGAAGACATCGGATAATGTCTTCGGCCATACTCCCTCATTTTTCTCCCGGATCCGGGAAACACACATGAATTCTATGGTTTCGAGACTCCGCACCAGCATACGATATCCCCGTTCCATGTCATTCTGCAGTATCCCGTCCAAGAGATAGCGGAACCAGAAATAGCTCCCAAGTCGGGAAAACCAGACCGGATATTCCGGATGTTCCCGGAACTGCCGCAGCGCCTCCACAGTTCTTCCCCGTTCGGTCTGCGTTTCGCAGAGCTTTTTGAGCCGCTGCATCATGCTTTCCCAGGCCGGGTTCAGCGGATCGAGTTTGGCCAAGCGCGCAATCTTCTGCGGCATCTGTGCAATCTCCGCCTCTGCAGATAAAAATACCGTATCCACAGGCCATTCCGGCAGAGCTTCGTACTCTTTTTGCGCCGCAGTTTGGAATGCGTCTTCATCCCGCTCTTCCGCGCCTGCTTCTGCTTCTGCTGCCTGCAGACGTTCATTGAGATGCGAAAGCGCCCGGAGAATCGCTGGGGATGTCTGCTGGCTTTCCCGGATCAGCCGCCCTATCTTCTGCAGCTTTTCCGCCAGTGAATCCTCCCGGTTTGCCTCTGAAAGAATTTCCAATCCCTCATTCCGCACGGCCAAGAGAAAGACCAGGCCCTCCTCTTCCTCCGGCGTCAATTCCTCTCCCGGATCCGCCGACATTGCCCTGCAATAACAGATCTCCGGCGCGGTGAAAAAGAGGCGAGAAACCTCCATGCAGGAAAGGCTCAGATCCTGCTGTTCGTAATACCCGGCCTGGGTGTACCAGCGGGGATATTCCGTGCAGACCTGGCAGAGTCTGTCCTCGCCGAGCTCCGTGAAGATGTCGCAGAGGTTCTTTCGGTTCAGAAAGGGACAGCGCTTCTCCTTCGTCATGGGAAAGAATTTCGCTCCGTCCTCCTCCCGAAGATGCTGCCGGAGACGCTCACCGAAGGCTCCCGGCACTGTCTGATAGTAATAGAAGCTTTCTTCGTCCACATCCACGATCCAGCCGGCACAGCAGGTATCCGGGCAATCGCCGCCGACGCAACGAAAAGCTTCCATATAAGAAGGATATTCGATCAGCATGCCGCTTCCCCTTCTGCCACGTCGTCTTCGGTTCCAGCAAAGCTGCCGCTGTTGAGAAGGGACCGCACGGCGATCTTGTATTCCATGAGATTTCGTGACTTCCGAATTTCCTTCCGGAAATGCTCGTCCGCGGGGAAGAGATCCCCGAGGTAGTTCCAGTTTTCCTTTAATTTAAAGAGCACATTCCGCTCGCCCTGAATCTCTGCCTGATACTTTTCCAGCAGAAGCTGCACATAATCCCTAAGCTCCGAAAGTCCCAGGGCGGCACCGCCGCGAAGCTGACGCGCCAGCGCCGGATTCCGCACCAGTCCCCGGCCCAGCATCACTGCCGGAAGATTCGGAAATGCAGTCAAAAGCCGCCGGTAATCCGCCGGTGTATTGATGTCACCGTTATAGCAGATGGGCGCCTTGCTCTCTTCATAGAACAT
Source organism: Parolsenella sp. (assembly GCA_963659875.1). Lineage (GTDB taxonomy): Bacteria > Bacillota > Clostridia > Lachnospirales > Lachnospiraceae > Oribacterium. Next base: position 97,804 of record CAVKVA010000003.1, on the reverse strand, counting down.
CCGGAATACCTCCCAATTGCAGGAATTCCGGTACATGTCCTTCTGCAGCCGGGGATGCACTGTGAGTTCCGCTATGGGATAGCGATTGTAGATCTGCAATATTTCCGGCGCTTCCGCAGGAGATACCACGCCGATACGGGTCTTCACAGAAAGCTGAATGGGAAGCCCCGCCTTGTCGAAGGAAGTGAACAGCGTCTCGAAAAATTCATCCAGTCCGTCCAGGTCCCGAAGGAAGCCGGATCCCTTTCCCTTCGCCACCACCGTACCGCTGGGACAGCCCAGGTTAAAATTGATTTCCCGGTAGCCAAGACTTGCCATGCTCTCTGCCGCCCAGAGGAAGTGCTCCGGGTTCCGGGTCAGAATCTGGGGCACGATAGACAGCCCCTGGTTATTTTCCGGGGCCAGATCCCGCCCCTCCCGACCGGTGAAACGTCCGCTTTCATTGGCCGACACAAAGGGGGTAAAGTACTTGTCCAGTCCCCCGAACAGGGTATGCTGGGTGTTCCGCAGGGGATAGCCGGTGATGGACTCCATGGGTGCATAGTAGAATTTCATGTTTTACTGCCTGACTCCTCTTCTCTGTAAACTTTTTCCCGGGTAAAGCCCTCGCCCAGCGCCTCTCGCACATCCGAAACAATGACGAAGGCCTGGGGATCGGTCTCCGATACCAGGTCCTTCAATGTTGTGGTCTCCCGATTGGACAATACGCAGTACAGCATTTCTCGCTTTTCATCCGAATACATGCCCCGGGCGGCAATGCCCGTCACGCCACGGTCCAGCTCCGACAGGATCCGGTCCGCGATTTCCTTCGTCTTCGGAGAAATGATATAAACGGCCTTCGCGAAGTGCATACCATCGATAAGGCTGTCGGAAATCTTCGTGAAGATGTAAATGGATACGATGGCATAGAGGCTGTTGGTGATGCCGAAAATGCTGAGACCGATGAGAACAATGATGCCGTCCAATACCTGCATGACCTGGGGCAGACTCAGGTGCCGGAAGAAGAGCTTCCGGAGGATCGCCGCCAGAAGGTCCGTACCGCCCGTGGTGGCATGGGCAATGAAGACGAGGCCGCCGCCCAGTCCCATGAGGATGCCGCCGAAGACGGAACCCAGGAACATGTCCTCATTGGGGATCAATTCCACCGCCGGAAGTATCATAAACACCAGGGATGTGAGCAGTGTGGCATAAATGGTGCGGCCGATAAACTTTTTGCCGCAGACAAAATAGCCCGCCACAAAGAGCGGGATGTTAATGACGGTATTGCTGAGCCAGAGGGGAAGCCCCAACAGCTTTTTCAATATAATGGCGAGACCCGTTACGCCTCCCGTAACGAGTCCCATCGAATCATAAATATTGCTGCCGGCGACAGCCATGAGACAGACCCCGACGCTCATCAGCAGGTAATCCCGGGCAGCAGATCTTTTCCAATGCATAGTTTAAACCTCAAATATCCTATTCAGTACTGCGCGATATCTTCCGCAGTCGGCACGATCATGATATAGGCGCCGTCATGGCAAGCGGAAAGAAGGGCCAGCATTTGTTCTCTCTCCACACTGACGCAGCCGCTGGAGCTCCAGCTCGCCGGGTCCTTCACATGCAGAAAGATGGCCGAGCCCCGTTTGTATACGGTGGGATTCGTATTGAAGCCCACCGCCATGGCATATTCATAGCAGATCCGATAGTCCTGCAGATGCTCGCCGCTGATGGGCGTCGCACTCTCCACCCAGGTATTGTAGGTATTTTCCTCCCCGGACCAGTAGGACTGGGGAGTGATCTGCCGCCAGGTCATGGACGTGCCCGGGTTACTGCCCTGGCCGAAGGCCGTGAGGATCGGGAAGCTGCCGATGGGTGTGGTGCCGTCTCCCTCCTGCCGCTCCGCCGCCAGCCGGAGGCCGTTCCGGCCATATCCGGCATAACAGCTCAGGGCATTCCGAAAGCAGCCGTCACTCTGCTTGTTCCAGAGACTCAGTGCATGATCCACCACCAGAATGATCTGATCTGTTTTCTGCGCCGTTTCCGTATTCTTAAGAAGCGACGCCAGCCGGGCCTCCGTCTCCGCCGACATGCTGACTGTTGCCGTGTCGTTCTCCGCTGCACTTAGGGCGGTCTGATTCACCTGCACTGCTGACGTCAATCCCATTCCCGGGCCGACTTCCGCGTAAGCCGCAGCCGGGCAGCTGAGGACCGAAAGCATTATCCCAAGTAAGACTGTATTCCGTATTTTTCGCATCACGATCCCTCCTTAAGCATGGCAGATCACAGGGAAGCCCTTCCCCACGTATTCGTAAATGGTTTTCGCGGCCTCCAGCGGCAGGTTGACACAGCCATGGGAACCATTGCGGGCATAAATTTCGCCGCCGAACTTGTTCCGCCAGGTGGCATCGTGAAGACCGATTCCCTTGTTGAAGGGCATCCAGTAATTGACATGGGTGGCATAGCCCGGTCCCCGCAGGGTGGCATTTTTCGTCTTGTAGGTCATGGAATAAATGCCCTCGGGCGTGTTCATCCGGCGTCTCGCATTGCCGGTGACACAGTCCGTTTCCAGGATCTGCTGCCCGTCCACGAAGAGATAAACCTTCTGCTTCGTGAGATCCACCTCCACATAGGAGCTGCCGTACTCCGGCGCATCCCGCTGCACGCCCACACGGGTGTAAATGGGCTCCCGGGTGATCTGTTCGCCGGACAGGATATCCGCCATGAGCTGCTCTGTCTCCTTCTTCGCGGACATCTTGTAACCAAAGGGACCGGTGACCTGTACCGTCCGACCGTCCGCCGTGACGAAATCCCGGGTGGTGCCCGCCGTGTCCGTCTCCGCCTTCAGGGCGTCCACATAGGCCCGCACCGCCGCCTTGTCCAGCTCCTTCGTACCGTCCTCATGCACCGTCAGCCAGGGATAGTACACATCACTGTTCACCACCCGGGTCTCGGAACCGAACTGGTAGGTGATCACCGCCGACACCTCGGACTGCTTCTGCGCGAGAAGCTGCAGAAGCGCCGGATCATCCTCCCGGATTTCCGCCTTCTCATAGCAGTCCATGTCCTGCAGGTTCAGTGCAGCAGCTTCCGCATAAACCGCCTCCTGCACCGCGCTCTGCACCTTCTCCGGAATGGGCGTGTCCCCATCGTCCGGCGGCACCATGATATAGCCGCTGCCGTAGATATAGTCAGACACATAGGCATTCCTCGGCGCGGTATAGCCCGCATCCCCCGGCGTCAGCAGTTTCTCCTGCACCAGCGCCGCAAGCTTCTCTTCATCAAAAACGATGTCATAGCTTACCGTCATACTGCTGCCGGTCCACATATACCAGGGAAACAGCAGCGGATTCTGCCACGCCAGCGTCTCTGTGTGATACTGCTCCTTCAGGTTAATGTCTTCGGCCTGAATGCTCGTTTCTGCGCCGTGGATGTCCGTCACCGTGAGACAATAGTCGGACTCGCTGTGGGTGTTCAGAAAATCCTCCACCTGATCCCGGCTGATAAGGGACACGTCAATGTTGTTCACATAGGTTCCCGGCATCATCCGCTCATAAAAAAAGGCTGCCGTCAGAAGATAGGCTGAGAGCAGCACCAGGGCCGCGATACCGCAGCCCTTCAAAAGCTTCTTTTTCATTCCGCTCTTCCCGTCTCCTTACTCGTAATCCACCTTCATGAGGCAGAGGCCCTGGGGCTCCGCCGTGAAGCCCGCCGCCTTCCGGTCCCGTTTCGCAAGGATTTCTCCGACTTCCTCCGGCGCACGCTTCCCGAAGCCCACCTCCAGCAGGGTGCCGGTCATGATGCGCACCTGATTCTGCAGAAAACCGGTACCATGAAAATAAAGGCGGATATAGGAGCCGTTTTCCGTGATGTCAATGCTGTCGATCTTCCGCACCGTGGACTTCTTCATCTTGGAATTTCCGCAGAAGGACTTGAAGTCGTGCTCCCCGATGAGATATTGGGCGGCCGCCTTCATTTTCTCAATATCCGGCTTCTGCTCCAGTGCCCGGACATACTTCCGCTCAAAGACGGGCTTCTGCTCGCCGTACCAGCAGCTGTAGCGATAGGTCTTGCCGCTGGCCTTGAAGCGTGCATGAAAACGGTCTCCGCAGCGCTTCAGTTCGTTGATGCTGATGTCCTCGGGAAGATAACGGTTCATGTATGCCCGGATTTCGTCCTCAGACAGCTCTGTGTCCAGTAAGACATTGGCACACATCCCCCGCGCATGAACGCCCGCATCGGTGCGTCCCGCGCCGATGACGGTGACCGCCTCTCCCGTCAGCCGGGACAGCACCGTCTCCAGCTTGCCCTGAATGGTGAGTTCTGTATTGGGCTGATGCTCCCAGCCGTAGTATCGTGAGCCGTCATAGCTCAGAATCATCTTATAGTTCTGCTTCATATCTCGTTGACTTTCCTTTACTTCGATGCCTCATAATCCCGGATAAAGCTCTGGAGCGACAAGGCCGCCAGCTCCTCCGCCGTTTGGCTGGGATCCTCCGCGTAGCTCTCCGCCGCCAGCTGCAGCTTTTCCCGGGCCATGTCCTCAAACTCTGTTTCCATCTTCAGGTAGGCATCGTACTGGGGCGGCGTATAGAACTTGTATTCTGCTTTTGCCTGCATAAAAGCCTGGTACATGGAGATGTACATGGGATCCGTCAGCGCACTGATGGCCTGGGGCAGATACGAGGAAAAGGCCTCCTGCTTCACCGGCATATAGCCGAGGCTTGTCGTAAACTCTACATTTCGCTCCGTATCGGTCAGCCACTTCAGGAAGGTAATGCAGGCCTTTTCCCGCTGGGGCGTGGATTTCACGGTACAGATGCCGGCGCCGCGCTGCATGGTCAGCTTCTCACCGCCGATGAAGTTCGGGCAGGGAAGGCTGATGATGCTGATCTTTTCCGTAGAATTGTCTGCATAAGTCACCGTATCCGAGAAATAACGCACGCTGGCAGAGGAAGCCACCACTGCGACGGCATCTCCGGTGCGCAGGGCCTGGGAAGCATAGCCGCTGCCGAGCCATACTGCGCCTTCCGCTGCCGCTTCCGCATAGGACTTCCATACGCGGTCAAACACCGGGCTGTAGCTGATGCCGTTGCCCGCACTGTTGAAAAAGCTGCCGCCCAGAGACGTTACCCCCACCTGGAAGTAGTCAAAATAGCTGTCATGGGCCAGGAAGGACTTGGTGCTTTTTGCATTGTTCGTCCGCTGCTTCTGCCACTGGGTATACTTCCGGGCCACCTTGAACAGCCCCTCCCAGGTACGCAGGTCGGAAATCTGGGTGCCGGTGGCACTGGCAAAACGATCAAAGGCCGTTTTGTTGATGAACAGAATCTCTGTGGACTTGGCCACCGGCAGCACCAACTGCTTTCCGTTGATCATGCCTTCCTGCATGAACTCCGGCACGAACTTCGAAATTTCGTCATTGGAAAAATAATCCCGGTAGTTCACGAGAATGGAGCTGTCCGGCATGGCCAGCACTGTCTTCGGATAGGAAACGAACATGTCCGGCAGATCCTCTGCCCCCTCTTCTCCCCCGGCTGCCGCCAAGACCTTGTCATGGATGTTGTTCGTATTGGTGACGCTGGTGACCTCCACCCGGATGTTTTTGTCCTTCCCCACCGTTTCATTGAACTCATCAACGAGGTCGTTCAACGGCGAATCGTCTTCTTCGCCGTAAACATGCCACAGGGTCACCGTCACCATTTCCTTATTGCCGCAGCCGGATAACAGCAGAAGCAGAAAAGCCAGCAGGATGCAGAAAGGGATTGTGCGCAATTTTTTTGTCATATCTCTATCTCCCGATATCGCATCAAAGGCTTTGCGGAAGTATTTTTCAAACAAAGCCAGAGTATTTCGCATTAATGAAGGTAAGTATAGCATCTTTCCGGCGATACTGCCATATATGCTTTGCCCCTACTGAAAATTCCCTCCTTTTCAAATCCGGTATCAAAATGTATACTGAAAAAGACAAAAAAGGAGGCAAATCATGTATACAGCCAAGAGTGAACGATATGACAAAATGCGCTATTCCTATGCCGGCCACAGCGGTCTGCAGCTGCCCCGGGTTTCCCTGGGTCTCTGGCACAATTTCGGTGACACGTCCAATTTCGAGAACATGAAGCAGCTCTGCTTCACAGCCTTCGACAACGGCATCACCCACTTCGACCTGGCCAACAACTACGGCCCGGCGCCGGGCAGCGCCGAGAAAAACTTCGGTCGGATCCTGAAGGAGGATCTGGGCGTCTACCGGGATGAGCTTCTGATCTCCACCAAGGCAGGCTATGTCATGTGGGACGGTCCCTACGGCAACTGGGGCAGCCGGAAATATCTGCTGGCGAGCCTGGACCAGAGTCTCAAACGCCTGGGCCTTGACTACGTGGATATTTTCTACCATCATCGGATGGATCCCAATACCCCGCTGGAGGAAAGCATGGGCGCATTGGCCACAGCGGTGCAGAGCGGCAAGGCCCTCTATGTCGGTCTCTCCAATTACGACGGCCCCACCCTGGAGAAGGCCACTGCCATTTTGAAGGAGCTGCACTGTCCCTTCGTCATCAACCAGAACCGCTACTCCATCTTTGATCGTACTGTGGAGAAGAACGGACTCAAGGAAATGGCCGCCAAGCTGGAGAAGGGTCTCATTACCTTCAGCCCTCTGGCACAGGGACAGCTGACCGACCGCTATCTCCACGGCATCCCGGCGGACAGCCGGATCCGCACCGACGGCCGCTTCCTGAAGGAGAGCATCCTCACAGACGCACGACTCTCCCAGATCCGACGCCTGAATGATCTGGCGAATGCGCGAGGAGAAAAGCTTGCGGACATGGCCCTGGCGTGGCTTCTGCAGCAGCCGGTGGTCACCAGTGTATTGATCGGCGCTTCCAAGACACAGCAGATCCTCGACAATTTGAAGGCCATCGATTCCGCTCCCTTCACGGAAGAAGAGCTTCGTCTTATTGACGAAATTTCTTCGGAGACTTGATTTTCGCTCGGTTTTTCATTATTATGGCGCTATTAGCAATTTAACATTGTAAAGCATTAAACAGGAGGTAGTACTATGGCATTTGACATCACACCCTATGTAGACATGTCCCCCAGTGAGGTACGCGCACTGATCCGCGAAGGCGTCATTGACTTCCCCACCGCCGGTATGTGCCGCGGTTATGCCCAGGCAAATCTCGTGATCCTGCCGCCGGAATACGCTGCAGATTTTGAAGAATACGCCAAGAAGAATCCTTTCCCCTGCCCCATTCTGGAAATCATCAAGGGCACACCGGAAACCCATGACATGGGCGAGGGCGGCAATATCTGCACGGACATCCCCAAGTACCGCATCTATGAAAATGGTGTTTTCGTCAAAGAAATCACTGATGCCTCCGACTACTGGAAGGAAGGCTATGTGGGCTTCCTGATCGGCTGCTCCTTCTCCTTCGAAGAGGCACTGATGCGGGAAGGCATTGAAATCCGCCATATTGCCCAGGGACGCAACGTTCCCATGTTCAAGACCAATATCCAGACGGTTCCCGCCGGTCCCTTCTCCGGCCCCATGGTCTGCTCCATGCGTCCCATGACCCCGGAAAATGCGCAGAAGGCCTATGACATTACCGTAAAGATGCCCAATGTGCACGGTGCACCGGTCCACATGGGTGATCCCAAGGAAGTGGGCGTTCTCGATGTGATGAAGCCGGATTACGGCGAGGCCGTAGACATTTACCCGGGTGAGATCCCGGTATTCTGGCCCTGTGGTGTGACCCCGCAGGCTGCTGTGGAAAATGCCAAGCCGCCCATCGTCATTACCCACGCCCCGGGACATATGTTCATCACCGATATTCCCAATGCTACCTTGAACGATTACCTGGAAGAAAAGAAACAAGGAAAGTGATTTCCCGTTCGCAAAAGAAGAAGCCCCCGCAGTCCGCGAGGGCTTCTTCTTTTATACATGTTCCCACAGAAACCACAACCACCAGGCGATGATCCACAGAATGGCCGCCGCCTTATTGGCTTCGAGAATCGCGGCATATTCCCGCAGAAAGGCGCTGATCCAGTAGTACATGCGGGTCGGCGCACCCACACACTCTCCGTTCAGTCCCGCCTTCCGGGCGTACACCGCCGTCCGCAGCACATGATAGTTGCTGGTCACAAAGACGCAGCGATAGGGCCGCTGCGGATTCTCGGCTTCGATCAGCTCCCGGGAATAGCGCAGGTTTTCCATGGTGGTGGTGGAACGATTTTCGATCAGAATGTCCGCGTCCGGAATCCCCTTTTCCAGCAGATAGTTTCGAATCGCCTCCGCCTCGGAAAGGTCCTCATCACCGCCCTTTCCGCCGGAAGGAATCAGCTTCGCCCGTCGCCCGCAGAGCTCATAGACCTCGATGGCCTTGTCGATGCGGGACGCCAGCAGCCGGGAAATCCGCTTGCCGCCCAGAAGTCCCGCGCCGTGGATCACGATATAGTCAAAGTCCCGCCGCACCGGCATGCCCGAGTAGATCAGTGTATACAAGACCAGCGTGATGAAGACAAAGGTGTTGAAAAACAGGATAAACATGATGGTCATATTGATGACCCGCAGCCACAGAATATCAAAGGTCAGCCGGGCGATGGCCAGAAAGCCGAAGGTCAGGAGCAGGGAAATGCTGGCGGCCGCCGCCGGGAGCAGCGCCGTTTTTCCCGGGCCCTCCTTGTGCCACAGGATCCAGCTGTCCGCATACAGGGCCAGTGACCCCATCAAAAGCACCAGGATAAAGCCGAAGGTAAAAATGTCCAGTCGAATCAGCACGAAGGGAATGTTCGGCCGCGTATATTCCATGATCGCATAAATGGCAAAATGAATGGCGCCGCCCAGAAAAACCACATTGCGAAAGCGCCGCCGCTCCTTCCGCACCGACACAATGAAGGCCAGCGCGAACACCAGCACCAGTATACAGTTCACAAACCATAAGGACAGCAAATTCATGATTCAGCATTATCTCCCATATATCTTCTCTTTATAGTTTAACAGATTTTGCTGTCCCTGTAACTTTCTTTTTATTCTGTTTAAATCTTACGCTTCCTGCATTTTTGCTGTCAGTTTCCGTGCGGCAAAGACAAGTACCACAGCGGCTGCAGCCAGTACGGCGGAACCGATATAGCCCATGACGTAGGAGCCTGTACTGTCGTAGAAGCTGGCGCTGATCTTCGGTCCCACAAAGGCACCGACACCGTAGCCGATGAAGATGAGTCCGTAGTTCCGGTTATAGTACTTGCTGCCGAAAACATTCTTCACGATCGGCGCGAACACCACCAGGAGTCCGCCGAAGGAGAAGCCCACCAGACAGATGCAGGCAATGAAGTACGGCAGAGAATGTGCAATCGTCAGCATGCACATGGACAAACCATTCAGTACCAGCACCAGTACCAGAGAGTTCCAGCCCTTCAGACGATCGTAGATGAAGCCGAAACCGATACGCCCGCACATATTGGCGAGGGTCATGACGGAAACACACATTGCCGCTGTCATCGCGCTCTGACCGATCTGGTTCTGGGCGATGGGGGAAGTGGCGCTGACCATCATGGTACCGGCTGCGTTGGCAAAGATGAACATCACCAACATTACCCAAAAGACGGGTGTCTTCACCATCGCGGGAATGTTGTAGTTCCGTGCATTGAGCTCCTTGGCCTGGGAAGCGGTCGGGGTCCAGCCCTCCGGCATCCAGCCTTCCGGACAGGGAATGATCATCCATGCCACGGCACCAACGCCGATCAGGAAGACGATGGCCAGGATCCGGCAGGCATTCTGCGCGCCCTGGGTTTCGATCAGCCACTGGGCAATAGGGGACATAATGAAGGGACCGCAGGAGGCACCGGCCTGTACGAGACCGGAGATGGAACCGCTCTTGTCCGGGAACCACTTCAGTGCGGTGGGCAGGCAGGCCGGATAAATCGTTCCGGCACCGGCACCGGCCATGACACCGTAGAAAATGTACAGCTGCGGAATGCTGCTCGCAAAGCCCGTCAGGAACCAACCGGACGCGAAGAAAATGAGGCCCAGATAGATGGCCACGCGGGGCTGCAGCTTCTCTGCCAGCAGTCCACCCACAAATCCCATGGCGCAGTACACAAACATATAAATGGTGTAGGCCATACTGAAATCCGAGCTGCTCCAGCCGAACTTCGTGGTCAACGGCAGTGCGAAGAGGCTGAAAAATGCGGTGGCCGAGGTGAAAAGACTCTGGATCCAGACACCGGCGAAAACCCGCCAGCGTGTTGCCTTGGTGATCTTCATATTCCGGCCTCCTTACTGCTGCAGTGTGCCGAGATCCAGTCCCAGATCGCGTCCGCTGAACTTTCCGGCTGCACGGCTGGTGCCGAGCCAGTATACCATATCGGAAATGTCGGCTACCTCCAGGAACGGCATGCCATCATACATCTCCTGCCAGTTTTCAAAGTGCTTGCCAGTCAGATCGTTGATGAACTTCACATAGCTCTCGGTCTCGCACATGGGCGTCTTGACCTTTGTGGGACAAACCGTATTCACGACAATGCCGGTGCCCTTCAGCTCCTGAGCCAGCGTCTTGGTGAGACCGCGCACGCCCCACTTCGCCATACAATAGGTGGCCAGCTGCGGTGTGCCGTACATACCCGAGGTAGAAGAAATGTTGATGATACGACCGCTGCCCTGCTTACGCATATAAATAGCCGCATACTTATCGGTACGCCATGTGCCGATGAGGTCAATGTCGATGACCTTCTGAACCTGTGCGTCCGTCAGCTCCCAGGTATAGCCGAAGTTGATGACACCGGCATTGGCCACCACCACATCGATGCGGCCGAAGGTCTCCCAAGCCTCTTCAAAGAGCTTCTTCATGTCCTCGTCCGAGGTCACGTTGGCACGGACGGCCAATGCCTTCGCACCCAGTGCCTCGATTTCCTTTACGGTCTGCTGGAATACCTCACCTGCCGGATCCTGCATGTCTGCCAGCACCACATCAAATCCATTCTCCGCAAACTTGATGGCATGGGCCTTTCCCTGTCCCATAGCACCGCCGGTGATCAGCACAACCTTACGTTCTTCCATGATACATATCCCCCTTTTTCCGATTGGATTGCTTTGTCTGTTATTTTTTTATCAATCCTATTGACTCTATCATATGCCTTCTGTATCATAAAAACAAATCGTAAAATTGTATTGTTTTGATAAGGAAGTTTTATGAATCTGGACCATCTCCGCTACTTTGAAACCGTCGCCGCACTGGAGCACTATGGCCATGCCGCCGAAGCACTGCACATCAGTCAGCCCGCCCTGAGCTATGCCATTGACCATCTGGAGGCAGAACTCGGCGTGTCCCTTTTTACCCGGAGCGGTCGCAATGTGCAATTGACCCGCTACGGACAGTACTTTCTACGGGCTATCACCGGCTCTCTGCTGCAGTTGGATACCGGCATCCGGGCCATGCAGGAATTCGGTCTGGAGGGCGGCATCGTGCTCGTGGGCGGCATCCGGAAGCTGGCCAGCCGCCGCATCCCCCAGCTCATGCAGCAGTTCCTGCAAGAGGATAATGCAGGAACGGTCCGCTTCGAACTGCATACCGAGAGCAGCTTCAGTGCCGAGCTTCTGCAGGATCTGGAAAACGGCAACATTGACATGGCCTTTGTCAGCCACGCCGCCGATCCGCTGCACTTCGAATGCATCCCCTTCCCCTCCGTGCCCTTTGTGTTGGTCGCACCTAAAGACCATCCCTACAGCGAAAAAAAGACAATCCCGCTGCGAGACTGCCTTTCCGAACCCTTTGTTTTCTTTTCCGAGCGCTCCGGTCTCCGGACCTCCGTAAATGCCCTTTTTTCCCAGATCAATGCCGTTCCCCGCATTGTCGGTGAAACCGAAGAGGACGATGTCATCGCCGGTATGGTGGAGGCAGGATTCGGTCTGGCGATTCTGCCGAACTACCCTGCCCTTCACTCCTATCAGCTTGGCATTCTGTCCCTCAGTGACGTGGACTGTTCCCGCACCGCCTATCTCTGCCGGAAACGCCTCCCGGAATACCCCGCTGCCGCCGACCGTTTCTTTCAATTCTGTCAGAAAAAGTTGACGGAGGGATAAATCTGATGCCGTTCCGCCGCCGACGTAAATCTGCAGCCTGATCAACACATCTATAAATGTGAACTTTGCATCCCGGTTACACTAAATCTGGAAATGTTGAAATCATGCGAGAATCAGAAGAAATTTTAGTGTAACGGTTATACCAAATAACCATCTGTCAGATTTGTATATTTTTGCTGTCAGCTTCAATGCCACAGAAAAGCCTTTCCCTTCACTCTTCTCGATATAGTCCGGTCAAGAAACATGAGAAGTTCCAATGTACTTGAAAAATGTCTCGATTCTGCTTCGTCATCCATCCAGAAGCGCCCCTCCCAATCCGCATGTAAGCGCTGCTGACACTCTAAAATCACGGTGGCAAGCTTTCCTTTTTCCTGTGGCAATGCGCGGCTCACAGGCATATCACGTGTACTCTCTCTTCGCTTTCTGATGACTGTTTTCCTTCCGCTTTTCCCGATTTTTTCAAAATCGCGATAAACTACGGTATTGGCAGGAAGATTCCATCTGTCGTACAATGCGTCCAGCGTCCGGACAAGCTCGATAGTTGATAAAAACACTATCCGCTCAGGTTCATATCTTGTATAAATTCTTCCGGTAAAGTCCTTTTCCTTATAGTCGTCAAACACGATCAGGACCGCGTTTGCTGCGTAATGATCCATTATTTTTTCTCCAGGCCTGCATTTTTCGATGGCATCACAAGCTCGCATCGTACTGTCACACGAGACTGGCCGCCGACCGTACAGGTAAAGAGCGTTAAAGGCCAATCACTGTCCGTCATCTCCTCAATGTCGTAGGGCGAAAGTGTCTCAAGCACAGCAACTTTATAGCAGAATACATTGCCATCCATGTCGGTAAAGGTAATTTCATCCCCCTGCGACAAATTCTTCAAATTTCCAAAATGACTGTGATAGTTGTGCGCGGCAATGACCAAGTTATCCAAGTACGCAGAACCGGCATAGCGACAAGGCGCGATTTTCAGGTGCGGATAACTCCACGCGCTGATGACCGGCAGCTCCAGCGACAGCACGGGTATCCGCAGCATACCGATATATTGCTGTCCGTCAATTTCCACCTCCGGCATCTCCATTTCCGGGTTCAGGATGTAGTCCGGGATATTGACCTCCGCCGTGGATTCTCCGGCGGAGAGACCGTCATTCTCTTCCTTCTCCCCCGCCGTGAGCTGATCCATAACCGCATCCGCCATTTTCCCGGCTTTCGCGTCACTCCGAAGATTGTACACGGTAAGGAAAAGGGCTGCCGTTAAAAGCAGCAGCCCAATTCCCGTGCAAATCCTTCCACGTTTATTCATGATCTTTTTTCTTCCTGCTTAATGTTCCTACGATCAAAAATACCACGCCGCCACAGACAAGCACAGGTACCGGCCACCAAAGACTACCGGTCTGCGGTAACTTACGTGTCTGCGGTGACCGCACTGCTCCCCTCGTTCTTCCCAAAAGAAGCGGGTCACCGACCTGTTGAATTTCCGAATCATCCGATCCGCCTGATCCGCTCGAGGAATAAGTGTTTGTTATCACAAAGGTCACTCCCTCCTGCGCTACCGATACCGTATAGTTTTCTGATTCTTTTTCAACGATTGTCCAGACATAACTATCATTTAATCCCGTCCAGGTATAGCGCCAGTTGTTTGCGGCACTCAGCGTCACTGTTTTATAAATTTCTTCATCCCGAAGTAACTGCACAACGATCTTCTGCGGACGCAGACTCTCGTTACCCGCATCGTTCCACACCTTCAAAACCTTACGCGTGATGTATGTGCCAGTGGAGGATGAGCCGTCGGGAATTTTAGCGGAATCATGTTTCGGATTCACAGACACATCATATAACCATTCATTTTTCTCGCTGTCCTGTGACGGCAGCATGACCATAAACGGCGATGCGTCATAGCGATAGCTGCCCTGCGTGTGCCGCTGCCCCAGCACCAGATACAGACCTTTGGTCAGTTTTTGGCTGCCGGTCGGAAAGGTCAGATTGCCGCTCGCATCGGTTTTCCCGCTGTCTGTCGCCGTAATCTTGTCCCGAAGAACATATCCCTCCAGTGTGGAAGCAAGGTCTTTCCAGGCCGCATCATTTTTCCCCCGAATATCCACATTAAACTGCTTGAATGTTTCTGTCACGGTCAGCGCACCGGTCTTGTCCACAGTGGCAACCAGATAAATCCGGAACTCTGCACCGGCAAGAGAGGTACTTCCGTTCTGATAAGAGAGATTCATTCTGACATCCCGCGTCGGGTCAATGCTTCCGGCGGCATATACGATACGCGGAAGCATCAGCAGCATCAACAGCAGTGGAATGATGCACCTACATATCTTCTTCATGATCTTTACCTCCGCAGGATGGATTTGACGGCTTCGGCAGCAGCAGAAGCACCAGTAACAACAGTAATAGGGGGATTGCCAGAAGCGGCGCCACGATGAGCGGTTCGATCTGCAAGGCATCAGCTGTCACACGAATGGACTGCGCTTCCGTCTGATTTTCAATCCGGTGGCCGCGCACCAGGAGCCGATGTGTATTGATTCCATAAGGTGTACAGGTCACGAGGGTGCAGTAATCTTCCCCCTCTACCATTTGCAGTTCGTTTGTTTCGTCCGGGTTAACAATCCGAATTTGATCCACCTCATATGTCAGAATCTCATCAAGGACTCGGATCGTGAAGACATCTCCCTCAACGAGCTTGTCCAGGTTTGTGAACAGCTTGGCGCTCGGCAAGCCTCTGTGACCGGACAGCACGCAATGCGTTCCTTCTCCTCCCACAGGAAGAGATGTCCATTCAAGATGACCGACAGCCGAATTCAATACGCTGTCCGAGGTTCCGTGATAGATCGGGAGGGACACCTCGATGGCAGGAATTTCGATATATCCCATAATGCCGGTGTTGTCGAGGTTCAAACAAGCTTCGTATTCCGTTCGTTCTTCGCCGGACAAAGTATAGAGAGAACGCCGATTCGAAATATTTGCATTATATGCTCTTGCGCGATTCAATATGGCATTATACGTTTCCGCAGACATGGTTGAAACTTCCTGCGTATAGGATGCAATGGCATGCGTCTGATGCAGGGAGTTCCAGTAGTTGCTCACAGTGGGATACAGCAGTAAGGACAACCCTATTAAAAATACAAGTATCAAAATAAGCGATGATGCGCGTTTTCTCATGAAATAGAATTCTCCTTGCTGCTGCGCAGAGAGAGCCGAAGCTCCCTCTGCCGCAACAGAATCAGTTTCTTTCTCTTAGGCCTACGTCCAGATATCTCAGCCCTCTGCGCTCATTCTCTTCTTGGTGATGAGGAGAACCGCAGCGCCAGCCATCATCAGTCCGCCGAGCACATAGAAGATGGTGGTGCCCATGCCGCCGGTGGAAGGCAGCTCGGTACCGGACTGGTTCACAACGACCAGACCAGCAACATTTGCAGCTGCGTCATATTCATTGGTTGTGTTAGTAACCTCGTTAGTTACATTGCCGTCTGCATCCAGATAAGTCTTAATCGTAGTGGTATAAGTCTCTCTCAGGACAGCCTCAACATCCTGTGCATCCTTCAGCAGGTTGTAGCCCCTGGGAGCAACCATCTCGGTCACAGTGTACTTGCCGGCAGCCACACCCTTGATGACCAGAACGCCCTTGTCATCGGTCTTGAACTGCTTCACAGCGTCCGCAGTTTCTTCAGTACAGTACTCGTATACACCCTTGGTACCGGTCTCTTTTGCAAAAACAGCTTTGCCGGTGGAATCCGCAACAGAGAACTCTGCACCCTCCAGCACATTACCCTTGGGGTCAACCTTCACGATACCCAGTGCATAGACATAGGTCTTGGTGGTCTTCTTGTTTTCCTCAGGATAATTAGGAGTGGTTTCGGGGTCAGGCGTGTCTGTTCCCGGTGTCTTGGTGTTATAAGTGAAGTTGGCGGTGTTATCATTGCCCTCACCTGCCAGAGCTGCAACGTTATTTACTACTGCGCTGTACTTCACTTCGATGACGGAATTTGCACCGTATTTTTCCTCATCGTAGGGAATCGTCACCTGGAAAGTATTCCCGTTCGGAGCAAGCGTGTACTTATCTGTACCAAGGACATTGCTGTTTACAGAGACTGTAATATTCTCTGCATTGCCGAAACCTTCAGCCAGCGTATCGGTGATGTAGTAGTAAGTAACTTTCTCGTCGCCGACATAAGCCGTAGCATTCACCGCAATGCTAAAGTTCACGGTGTCACCATAATTCACAGTGTTCTCAGTTACCTTGTTGCCTTCGGCATCAATGATGACCTTACCGGGCTTATCCTCGCCGTTATCCCAGTCGGGCTTCTGGTTCTTATCAACAACACTGACATCCTTCAGTGTGCTGTCGATCGTTACAGTACCGCCCAGCGTGCTGGTGATGTAATAATAACCGTAAGAAAGATTTTCAAACTTGACAGTGTCAGCTTCTGCCGTCACAGTTTCACCGACCTGCTTCCCGGTCAGATTGTTCTTCTGACTATTCAAGAAATCCGTAACCTCAGCGGCAGTTTTTCCTTCCTTCAGGGAGACGTTGTACGCACTGCCGGCTGCGATCAGATCAAACGGAGAGTCCGTACCGACAAGTGCATCATAGAATGCGTCAGTGCCCTCTGTCTTTGTGTAGGTGTAGGCAACATTTTTATCATCCGTGTTGCTGTAGGTCAGGTCAAAAACCTTATAAACGGCATACTTTTCGCCAACAGTTGCGTTGGTGATGGTGATCGAGCCGTCATTACCATCGGCAGCAAATGCTGTGGTAAGCCCCATTGCCAGCACCATGACCATCGCCAGCAACAGACTCATGAGTCTTTTTACATGTTTCATAACATTTTCCTTTCTCTATTAAAGATTAAGATGGATTGTCCGCCTCGAAGCGGATGAGCTAAAATTATGCGAACCTCCTCTCCCGCTTCCAGCGTATAAAGTATCTATACATCAGCGCACCTGTCATGGTCATCAGACCAAGTCCGCATAATGTAAACAAGTTTGTACCGGGACCACCGGTTTCGGGCAACGCATAGCCCGATTGGTTTTTCACGTGAATTGTCAGTACCGACTTATCATTCTCTTCTGACAAATTCAGCGTTACGAGATCATTCAGCTCTGTGCTATTGATAAGTTCCACGGTCTGCGTCTCCGTTTCCGCATCATCCTTTACCTTGAATTTAATGTCCGCAGGGAGCATCTGGTAACCATCCGGCGCGACAGTTTCGGAAAGCACATATTCTATGTCCGGTCGAAACGCAGCATCAAATGTGATGATGCCATTCCCATCTGTTGTACCGCTCAGCGCTTCACCGCCGTCGGGATTGGTCACCGTAAAGGAAACATTTTGCAGAAATTTCTTCTCTGTGTCATCTGTCTTGACAACGCGGAGCTGATAGGTGTACGCGTTTCTTTTGTTCACAATCACCCAGCTTCCGTTTGTGTCACTTCCCGCGTAACGGAGGTTCGTTGGCTGCACCGCATCCTGACACAATTGCGCAGCGTTCGTTGTGTAAGAAAGATCGATGGTCCATGCTGAAGTCTCTTTGGCCGTGTAATTCTTCGGCGGAGAAATTTCTTTCAGAACATACGTCCCGCACGGCAGATCCGTAAAGCGGCTGGTTTCTCCGGCCACTGTCGTGATGGTATAATCCGTGCCGTCCAAATGCTTCACCGGCGTGGTACCGTCGGACGCGTAGAGTGCGAACACGGCGCCCGACAGACTTTTTCCTGTCTCGCTTTTCTTGTCGAAGCTAATGTTGTAGAGAAGTCCTCGCACATAAGGAACCGGGAATGCCTGAGTGTAATCCGTAGTGTCCATTTGATAACTCAGAGTAGCATATTGGTTCACCGCATAACTCTCAGGTGCATCCTTTGTGCTTTTCATATTGTCGGCGCAGCTAAGAAATCCTTCCTGTGTTACATCCAGCTTCACCCGATACACAAGCTGCGCAACATTTTCCAAGTATCCGGTGACCGGATTTGTATAGTTCACGCCTTCAACATTCGGGTTCTCCTCTATATTCCATATAAGCGTGCCGTCTGATTCGGAAACGGTGCCGTCACAATTTACAACACCGTCATAAATCATTCCCTCGCCCAATACGTCTTCAACAGAATTCAGCTCAATTTCATTCAGTGCATAAGAAATGCCGCTTTCAGTCATCGTATCCAGGTCGATGGTATATTCCAGCGTTCCGCCAGTGCCGCTGCCGTCCTGATGCAAATTGACCTTTGCGGATGCAATGATCGCCTTGCCGTTCAGACCGTTCAAAACGATATAACCCGTACAGTTCGAGGCGTTAGGTGTTGTACCGTTATACCACCCGGTGAAGGTGTGTACCGTGGTGCCGCCACTGGTCAAATAAATCGTTGCCAGATAATTACGCGTTCCCGTACCAGGCTGTAGAATATTGCTTTTGTTTCCGCCGATATCACTGGTATTCACAAGGCCTCCGACATCGCTGTCCGTCCATTTGCCCTGGGTGGTAAGCCCCAGTTGGGATTGCGCCAACAGCTCATCCCATGTCATCTGCTTTGTCACGCTCAGATAGACCAGAAATTCATTCTCATTTTCTGTGGAAACCACGTTTTTTTGGAGCAGTACATCGCTGACATCATCCCCGTCGGTATCGTATCCTACCTTGTTGGTATTTTCGTTACCGACATACTTCTCCGCAACGATCTGCCACGCATTGGCTGTATTGATCGTGCCGATATAATCCGATGCCGCACTAAGAGATGCCGCGTTTACGGCTGCCACTGAGAGCATGGCCTCCACGCCACAGACACAGACCGGGTCTCCCTCGTCTTCCGCCGAATAACTGTGCGCCCCTAACGCCAGGCAGACGGTAATATCACCCTCTTTTTCACTGTCATCCCATCCGGCTCCCCAGTAATAGCTTTCCCCGCCGGTCAGCGTATAGATAATTTCAAAGTGGTTGCCGTCACCGCCATGATCATCAACGGCCAGCTGCTTCCCGTCTGCATCATAGAGATATCCGCAGCTATCTTCGGACTCGGATGAATAGAATACATATTCGTGGGTATACGCCGGAACGAAGGAAAGCTTCACAATCTCGCCTGCTTCAACGCGCAGCGTTATCTCCTCATCGACCTCGATGCTGCCTCCATCACCGCTCAGTGCAATCTCTGGCAGTACGTTGCTTGGTGTGCTTAACGTATCTGCAAGCAATGCATCATCAGAACGCGGAATATTGCTGCCGCTTGCTCTGTCCACAGACACCACATCATCCTCTATGTCTGTCTCGTCCTCCAGGTCTACCCCACTCTCCGGGTTTTCTTCAGGGTTGACGTAACAAGACTTAGCGTGCTCATGCTCCTCCAACTGACACACCAGCTTTTCTCCATAACAAGCGTCTGTGTGAACATGACTTTCACCGGATGCATCCGCGCCTTCATTCATAGCTTCATCCGTAGATTCCGTGCAAACCAGAACCCGTTCTTCCTGATAGCAGCTTTCGCCATGGGTGTGCCCCTTCGATGCTTCCAGGTCACAGATCAGACTGCCTTCCTCATCGTAACATTCCTCAGAATGCGTATGTCCTTCATCTTCTTCCCGTTCACATACAAGAATTTCCTCCGTTTCATAACATTCCTCTGTATGTGTATGAATTTTCTGCTTCACGGTTTCCTTTGCTTCGGAAGCATTTTCTTCCAGTCCGCAAACCAAAGCGCGCGCATAACAGTCTTCCCGGCTGTGTGTATGTGTCTCTTTCCCGCAATATGTGTCTTTTGTCATCGTGACAGCCGGAAGGATCAGTGCATAGGTCGTACAAAATACCACGACACAAGCCATAGCCGTCACAACGCGCCTCCAGCGCTTCTGACGCAAGTGATCCTTGACGGAATCATGTACTTTCTGCGTCAAATTCTTTTGCATCATGCACCTCCCGCTGCGCTATTGTACCGGTCCAAACTGGCTCAATGGCCAAACACGAAAAACAACCTTTCCTACAATCTGCTCATCTGAGACGCAGCCCACGGCCGTATTTCTTGAATCTATGGATACATCCCGATTGTCCCCCATCAGGAAGTACCGTTTGTCCGGTACCTGATACGGAAGTTCTATGTTCGTTTCGCCGTATGCCTTTTCGGCAATATAGGGCTCATCCAGAACCGTTCCATTGACAGATACATTCCCGTCTGCGTCCATATCTACCCAGTCCGCCGGTCCGGCAATAAATCGCTTGATGAGCAGCTTGTTTCCCTGATAAAATGCCACGATGTCGCCCGCCGCAAAGCTGTCGCTTTTGACACATGCAACAATCTGCCCTTCTTCCAGTGTCGGCACCATAGAAGTACCGTAGATTTGCAGCACCGGCATCCAGAGCGTCGCCACCAGTACAGCCATTGCTGCCACCACAATAAGGATTGCAATCGTACTTTTCAAAGTTTTGCTGTATCTACGCTGATAACGCAGGCGCTTTCGCTCCTGCTCAATTTGCGCAATGGTCGGCAGGTCAATTACCTTTCCCTGTCTTTTCATATGCCGCTTTCTCCCTCTGCTTTCTCTGATAAAGCGTTCTCTTGTTTTTTTTCCGCTCCAGCAAGTGTCCGTTCCATATCTGCCGCAGCAGCTTTGATGGAGGCAAGATATTGATCCGCAGCAGCCTGCGCAGCTTCGAAAACACCGTTTATGCTGAGTGCCGCCTCTGCAATAGAACCCGCATTTGAAATACGGAGCGTTCTTTCTTCCAGTGCAGCCCGCATTTTCTGCATCTGTGCGTCTTTTTCATCACTCTGCTTTTGCAGCTCATAAATAATGTCGATCAGATCTGCACGACTGAGATGTCTCAACTCTCTATCGGTCATATGCTTACCTCCCCAGTATCTCTGTTTACATTAACATCTTCATACCAACGCCGAACCCACAGAATGGATTGTTTTCTGCCGAAAAAACGATTTTTTTGCACAAAAATACCGCAAAGGGAAAATTTCTCGCTTTGCGGCAGCTTACCTGTCTATTTTCAGTTGTCTATGGCATTTAAAATACCGGCTAATATCGGTTCTCCCCAGGAATACTCCGACAGGAATTCACCTTCGAACCGGTCCCTACTATCTGCGTTTTTATCCAGCCATGCAAAATAATCGCAGTCGCAAATGGTCGTATTCAGCATCTGTCCGTAATGCGTTGACAGCAGCAGATCACTCACATCAAACTCTTCCAGCGCATGCTTGAGGCGGGAAAGTGCATTATAATAAACCTTCATTTTCTCATTGCTGTACCCACGGTTTTCCCATACGATACTGTAAATTTCCTCGTTGCTGATCTCTTTTCCGCGTCGGGCAGCAACGAGCGCGAGGATTTCCTTTGTCTTACCGCAGATTTTGAGCGGCACGCCATCTTTGAGCACATTAAATCGGCCAAACATTTGAATGTATATATTTTTCTTGAGACGTCCCGCCAGCAAAGACATTTTATCCACCATCATTTGGATCGTCTCCTTTTTGTAGGGCTTCAGGATATAGTAATCTCCACCGATCTCGTTAAAACTGCGGATATAATCATCATACGCCGAAATAAACACGATCAGAAGACCCGGATGCATTTCCCGAAGCTTGACCGCGAGCTCAATACCGTTCATGCCCGGCAGACATACATCCAACAGCGCAAGTTCAAAGACATTCTCCTGCGCATAGGAAATGGCCTCTTCTGCGCTTTGAATCTGTGCAACCACATTCAGCTCCGGAATATCCGCACTGTTGCGCATAAAACTCCGCAGCATGATGGGCTCGTCGTCCACTAATATTGCTCTCATACTTTTGCACTCTCTTTCTCAGGTTCTTCTCCAATCGGGATCATAACGGTGACTTTCGTTCCGGTACCGATAACGCTGTCAACAGAAACCTCCGCTTTCATCAAGGTAGCAAAGCGGAAAACCAGATTGGCAAGCCCGCTAGAATCCCTTGTCCCATCTTCGACTTCCTGCATGGTTTTATGATAGTCAAAGCCAATGCCGTTATCTTCAACGTAGACAAATATGCATTCGTCACCGCGAGCCGTTCTGACCGTAACCTTTCCACCCGCTGCACCGCGTTCAAATATGCCGTGGCGAATGGCGTTTTCAACCAACGGTTGAATGCTCAGCGGAATGATATCAAAATCCGTTTCCGAACAGTTGTATTCCACGTTAAGCCGATCTCCGAAACGCATTTTTTCGATGTTGACATAAGCCCGGATATTCTCCATCTCCTGCGTAAACGGCACAGGTGCATCGCTGGACATGGAACGGACACAGGCCCGCAAATGGGTAGTAAAGTCATAAATCAAATTCGAAGCGTATTCCGGATCATCCAGCACGATCTCACGGATGGAAGAAAGAGCGTTGTAGAGGAAGTGCGGCTGCATCTGACTGCTGGCATTTTTGACTCTGGTCTGTGCCAGTTGGTCGCGCGTCTGCTTCAGCTCCAGTTCAAGCAAATGCTGTTCTTCGCGATATTTCCGCAAATCCGTTACAACCGAATATCCGTACATAATGCCGGAAGAACCGCGTTTGGCATCCATGGTATCGGAGACTTCGAGCAATTCCCCATTCTTGCATCGCAGATGATACTCGCAGCTTTCCACCCCCCCCCACAGTTTCGGATAATTTAAGCAAAAAATCGACAAACTTCTGTCTGTCCTCTGCGCAAATCAACCTGGAATAATGATATTCAGACCCCATCAGAGCATCAATTTCCGCACGGGTATAGCCAAGCATTTTGCAAAGACCGTCACTGTAGTAGTTTACATGAATGGGATTTGTGAGAATATGCCGATGCATGGCTCCCGGTATTTGCGCACAGGTATCCAATACTGTTTCATTGGTGCGATGCAAATCGGATACATCAAACAGCACACAATAGATCCGCGCCATTTCACCGTTTTCATCGGTAATTGGAATCAGCTTTACCTTCAGCCAGTAAAATTCACCTGGTTTGGATGCCAGAACGGTTTCAAAAGAACAGCCCTTCCCACTCTTTTTTACGATTTCAATTTCTGCCTCCAGCTCATCAAAGTCAAACTCCGGATGTGCAGACTTATAGATTTCATAGGAATCCATAGTTCCGTTCAATATGCTCAGTTTAAGATCCCCAATGCATTCCTGTATTGTTGTCAGGGTTTTTGTATCGGCACGATACTCCACAACCGCACAACGCGTCTCACTCAGAATATGCCGATAGTTGTCATTATACTGCCGAATGATTGCTGTCTCCCGTTTCTTCCGGCGAATATAACTATGATCCAGAACCAAAATGTATCCGATGCAGGTCATAAATATCAGCGCAATGGATAAAATGGTATTTTTCATTCTCTTCTGATTTTCGCTATATGTTACACCGACATTCTCTCCATCCACAAGGCAATATAAGCCCCAGCCACAGTCATCCACTGCCGTATATCCCGCAAAACAATGCGTTCCGTTTATTTCTATATGTCGTGCTGTTCCTTCTTCGTATACGCACCGCAATGTATCGCTCAGATCATTTATATTCATCACACCATCTTCAGCGGTATCATATTTCGAGAAAAAACGGTATCCATTTTCGTTCGCGGCAATGACCTGACCGTTTTCCTCACAAATATAGACAGCAGTAGCAGAGGTAAAAAGATCATCATGCGAAAAAAGAGAATCCTCCAGAATGGCAACTTCCTTGCTACAAAACAGCACACCCAGCATTTCACCATTTTCATCATATGCCGGTATGGATAAAATGACGCGCGGTTCGTTCAAGGTTTTTGTAGAAGCAAGATATTCGCAAACCTGTGTATGGCTTCCATCAATAATCTCCTGAAAATATTCTCTGTCCGCACAATTTCCGATGGCATTCCCCTGATAATCGATGGTATTACCATCCATATCAGCCATACATAATCCGCAAAGTCGGAATGTACGCAGGATAGAGGCCAGCGTTGGCTGTATTCCTTCGCTTGCAAAATGTCTGCCGTTTTGTAGCATATCCGCAATAAGCCTCAAGGCCTGAAATTGCTCATCCATATTATTTTTGAATGCGGATGCCTGCATGCCAACGGTGGAGTCTATTTCTGCAATGGCACGACTTTCCACGTTCTGCATCAGGTTTGATGAAGACATTGTCAAGATAAATGCAACAACCAATACAGCAATCGAACCGTGAAAGAGCGGCGCAAATCTCCTGAAAAGTCTTTTCCAAAATCCGTTGAACATATCTCTAACATGCATATTCCCATTCTTGCACATACTGCACACCGCCCAATTATTTATACGATCACGCCGAACCTTGATACAATCACTGCAGTTACAATTTTAGTATACTATGGATTCCGATTAAACAAAATGGATGCCACCCGTCAAATATCGAATGGCATCCATGTGTTGAACCTCAGCAATCATCCATGTGTCCGGTATTCCGGACACATATCAAACCACTTCACGGGTCTCTTTTATTTTATGGGGATTAGCCCATCTGCTTTGCAACTTCCTCAGCAAAGTTCTCGGACTTCTTCTCAAGGCCCTCACCGGTCTCGAAACGAACAAACTTCACCAGCTTGATCTCAGCGCCCTGTGCCTTTGCAACGGAATCAACATACTGCTGTACAGTCTGCTTGCCGTCCTCAGCTCTTACGTAAACCTGGTCTACCAGACAAACTTCCTTGAGCTCCTTGTTCAGACGACCCTGAACCATACCCTCAAGAACCTTCTCCGGAGCGTTCGGCTTCTCGTTCTTAGCAGCTGCCATCAGGATCTCCTTCTCAGAAGCAAGGTAATCCTGGTCTACCTCAGCACGTGTAACGTACTTCGGGTTCAGAGCGGCAATTTGCATAGCGATGTTCTTTGCCATCTCCTCGGTTGTCTCGTTCACGGCAGTGGTCTCCACCTGAAGCAGAACGCCGATTCTACCATTTGCATGAACATAATCCTGAACGAAACCATTGGTCTCTGTCAGCTTTGTGTATCTTCTGATGTGCATGTTCTCGCCGATGATGGAAATCTCCTCGGAAAGCTGCTCAGCAACAGTCTTGCTCTCATCCTTAGCCCACTTCTCAGCCAGGAAAGCATCGATATCTGCTGCGCTTGAGTTCATAGCCTGCTCAGCAACATCATGAACATATCCACGGAACTTCTCGTTCTTTGCCACGAAGTCAGTCTCGGAGTTAACCTCAACCACAACGCCGGACTTGTGATCCTCTGCCAGCAGAGTGTAGGAAATACCCTCTGCAGCGATTCTGCCGGCCTTCTTAGCGGCACCAGCCAGTCCCTGCTCTCTGAGGAACTCAACTGCCTTGTCCATATCACCATCAGTTGCAGTCAGAGCCTTCTTACAAGCCATCATGCCTGCGCCTGTCATCTCACGTAACTCTTTTACCTGAGCTGCTGTAATAGCCATTGCTTTATCC
Source organism: Parolsenella sp. (assembly GCA_963659875.1). GTDB lineage: Bacteria > Bacillota > Clostridia > Lachnospirales > Lachnospiraceae > Oribacterium. Next base: position 72,380 of record CAVKVA010000003.1, on the reverse strand, counting down.
TCCTACGGAATCAATGTATACGATGCTTACTCTGCAACGAGGGTCTCGTCCTCAGCTGCTGCAGCTGCGGCCTCTTCCTCAGTCATCTCGCCCTGCTTAGCCTCGATTACGGCATCAGCCATCTTGGAAACGATCAGCTTGATCGCACGGATAGCGTCATCGTTACCGGGGATGATGTAGTCAAGCTCCTCGGGATCTGCATTGGTATCAGCGATACCGAACAGAGTGATGCCCAGAGTCTGAGCCTCCTTCACACAGATCTTCTCCTTCTTCGGATCTACTACGAAGATAGCGTCCGGGATCTGCTTCATATCCTTGATGCCGCCGATGTTGGCCTCAAGCTTAGCCCACTCCTTCTTCAGAAGGGTAACTTCCTTCTTCGGCAGAACCTCGAAAGTTCCGTCCTCAGACATCTTCTCGATCTCCTTGAGTCTTGCGATTCTGGTCTGGATGGTCTTGAAGTTGGTCAGCATGCCGCCCAGCCATCTCTCATTTACATAGAACTCACCGCAGCGAAGAGCCTCTGCCTTAACAGCATCCTGGGCCTGCTTCTTGGTTCCTACGAAGAGAACAGTACCGCCATTGGCTACGATCTGTACCATAGCGTTGTAAGCGTCATCTACCATCTTTACAGTCTTCTGCAGATCGATGATGTGGATGCCGTTTCTCTCTGTGTAGATGTACGGAGCCATCTTAGGGTTCCATCTTCTGGTCTGGTGACCAAAGTGTACGCCAGCCTCAAGCAGCTGCTTCATTCCAATTGCACTCATGTTTCTACCTCCTGGTTGAATCTTCCATCCATATGTGTGTGCACACCGGCTTCATTCCGCTTCGGAACACCTCCGGATTTCATATGAATGTGTAAAATAAAATAAGTCGCGTCAACAGACGCGACAATTATTCTAGCATAACCTGATTATAGAAGTCAAGCGAAGGTTTCTACAATTTCATTTTCCTTCTTGCTGCCGACCTGCGCCTCCTTCGGACGCGTCCAGGTCATGTACTCGCACTCCGGATACCGGGAGCAGGAATAGAAAATCCGTCCCTTCTTGCTTCTCCGCTTCACGCACTCCGCACCGCAGTCCGGGCAGACGAAACCGGCATACTCGATATAGGGCTTGGTGTTCCGGCACTCCGGGAAGCCCGGACAGGCCAGGAACTTTCCGTGGGGACCGTACTTGATCACCATCTTCCGTCCGCACTTGTCGCAGACCACATCGGTTTCTTCATCCCGGATGGTGACCTTCTCCACCTCCTGGTTGGCAATCTCCACTGCTTCCGCGAGATCCGGATAGAAATTCGAGATGATCGTCTTCCAATCGATCTTCCCCTCTGCCACAGAATCCAGCAGTGATTCCATATTCGCCGTGAAGCCCGTATCCACGATGGTGGGGAAGCTGCGTGTCATCATGTCATTCACCGCCTGGCCCAGCTCCGTCACGAAGATATTTTTCTTTTCCTTCGTGATGTAACGGCGGGCGATCAATGTGCTGATGGTGGGCGCATAGGTGGAAGGACGTCCGATGCCATCCTCCTCCAACGCCTTGACCAGAGAAGCCTCCGTGAAGTGTGCCGGCGGCTGCGTGAAATGCTGTTCCTTCTCAAAGTCCGAAAGCGTCAGCACATCTCCCTTCTCCATATCCGGCAGCAGGACATTCTTCTCTTCCTTATCCTCCTCCGACATGTACACGGAAAGGAAACCGTCAAAACGCAGCTTGCTGCCGCTCACCGTGAACACATAGTCTCCGGCCCGCAGACGCACCGTCTCCGTATCATACACAGCATTTTCCATACGGGATGCCAGGAAGCGACGGTAGATCAGCTGGTACAGCCGGAACTCATCTCTGCCGAGGCTCTCCTTCGCCTCCAGCGGCGTGATGCTGAGATAGGTCGGGCGAATGGCCTCGTGGGCATCCTGGATCTTCACCTCACCCTGGGACTTCTGCTGCACGGTAGCCGCCACATATTCATCTCCGTACTTCTCCGCAACATAACGCCGTGCCTCTGCATCCGCCTCATCCGCAATACGGGTGGAATCGGTACGCAGGTAGGTGATGAGCCCCACCGTGCCGTGGCCTTCCACATTCACACCTTCATACAAAGACTGGGCAATCCGCATGGTCTTCGATGTCGGGAAGGACAGCAGCTTCGAAGCCTCCTGCTGCAGCGTACTGGTGGTAAAGGGCAGCGGCGCCTTTTTCCGGCGCTCGGATTTCCGAATATCCTCCACCACGAAGTCCGCCTTACCGATGCTTCGGATAATGTCTTCGGTCTCCTGTTCGGAGCTGAGGGCGATTTTTTTGTCTTTCCCGTAGAATCCGGCCTTCAGCTTCTTCTTTCCCAGCAGGAGATTTGCCGCCAGACTCCAGTATTCCTCCGGCACGAAGGCTGCAATTTCACTTTCCCGGTCGCAGATCATTTTCAACGCAACAGACTGTACGCGTCCCGCAGACAGTCCCTTCCGGATCTTCTTCCAGAGCAGGGGACTGATGGTATAACCCACCAGACGGTCCATGACGCGGCGTGCCTGCTGGGCATTCACCAGATCCATATCAATTTCCCGGGGATGCTTCAGCGCAGAGCTGACCGCATTCTTGGTGATCTCGTTGAAGCTGATGCGGGCAATCTTCTTTTCATTGGAAGGATCTTTGCACAGCTCATTGTTGAGGTGCCAGCTGATGGCCTCCCCCTCACGGTCCGGGTCAGTCGCCAGATAGATGCGGTCTGCCTTCTTGGCTTCCTTCTTCAGCTTGCTGAGAAGCTCGCCCTTGCCTCGGATGGTGATGTACTTCGGTGTATAGTCATGCTCCACATCCACGCCGAGGGAGCTTTTCGGCATATCTATGAGATGCCCCATCGTTGCATCTACCGTATAATTTTTACCCAGAAACTTGCTGATGGTCTTCACCTTTGCGGGAGACTCCACAATAATCAGATTATTTGCCATGTATGCTGTGCCCTTCGTTGATATGAGATTCTTCTCATCTGATTTTTGAATATCAGTATCTGTTTATAACCCAGTCACCCGGATTTTGCAAGGGCAGGTTTCTGTCTTTTTTGTGTAAAATTATTTATTTTTCGTTTATTGACATTTTATGGCAAATATTTTAATATCAAATGGATTCTATAGAGCGGTTCCGCTCACGATCCCCTTGAGGATATATGTTAGCAAAAATAAACAGTGCGGGTATCCACGGCATGCACGGATACCTGGTTTCCGTGCAGGTAGACGAAAGCAACGGACTGCCGCGCAATGTGATTGTCGGCAATGTATCCGCCAGTGTCCGCGAAGCGCTGGAGCGCTGTACCGTAGCGCTCAAAAACGAACAATTCTATCTGCCGCCCCGACGTCTCACCATCAATCTGCAGCCTGCCGACCGCCGAAAGGACGGCACCAGCTTCGATCTGCCCATCCTCACCGGCATACTGCGCTCCAGCGGAGAGCTGCCGGATTTTTCTCTGGACGACTACGGCTTCTTCGGCGAGGTGGGCCTCGACGGACAGATCCGCCATGTCCCCGGCACCTTGCCCATGGTCACTGCCTTCCGGGAAGCCGGTCTTCGGGGCGCCGTTGTGCCCATGGAGGATGCCCAGGAGGCCCTTGTGGTGGAAAACATGGACATCATCGGTCTCCGCAGCGTGAAGGAACTCCGGGATTTGCTGCAATCAGAAGACGACTTCCGGCAATTCCCCCGTCCCAAAGCCGAAAAAAGCGCTGCTGTCGACCACTATGATGTGGATTTTTCCGAGATACGCGGGCAGAGCTTCGCCGTAAGGGCCGCTTTGATCGCGGCAGCCGGCGGCCACAACCTTCTTCTCTCCGGCACCGCCGGTTCCGGCAAAACCATGATTGCCAAACGCATCCCCACCATCCTGCCGCCCCTGACGCGGGAAGAAAACATTGAAATCACCAAGGTCTATTCCATTGCCGGTCTTCTGCCGAAGGGACAGGCCCTCTACGGACGTCGTCCCTTCCGGACACCCCACCACAGCATCACCACCACCGCGCTCATCGGCGGCTGTACCCAGGGCAGCGTGATGCCCGGCGAGATCAGTCTGGCCTCCGGCGGCGCACTGTTTCTGGATGAACTCCCCCTCTTCTCCAAGGCCTCCGTGGAAGCACTGCGACAGCCCATGGAGGATCGCTCCGTCAGCATCAACCGGCTCCAGGGTTCCTTTGTCTATCCCGCAGACTGCATGATCGTGGCCGCCATGAATCCCTGTCCCTGCGGCTACTTTCCGGACCGCAGCCGCTGCCACTGCACGCCGGGGCAGATTCGCGCCTACCAGCGGGGCATTTCCAAACCGATTCTGGAACGCCTGGACCTCTGTGTGGAGGCCGCGCCCGTGAAATTTGAAGAAATCGCAGACAAAAGCAGAAGCCAGAGCTCCGCCGCCCTGCGGGAGCGGGTCTGTCTCGCGCGGATTCGCCAGCGGCTGCGTTTTCAGGCGCATCCCCATATCCGGGTCAATGCTGAAATGGGCATTCGGGAAATCGAAAGATTCTGCCGTCTCGGAAGCCGGGAGCAGCAGTTTATGCAGCAGATTTTCACACTGAAGCAGCTCTCCATGCGTACCTATCACAAGCTTCTGAAGCTGGCCCGTACCATCGCAGACCTGGAGGAAGCAGAAAATATAGAAGTGAAGCACCTGTCCGAGGCCGTCAGCTACCGCGGCATCGAGGACCAGCTTTTCGGAAGGGAAGGATTATGACCGCGCAAGATCTGCACATGAAGCAATCTATTCGGGAACTCACGCCCTTGGACCAGGACTATCCGGAGCGGCTGCGCCTGATTCCAAACGCACCCAGTACCCTATACGTCAAGGGCAGTCTCCCGGAAAACGATGCCCCGGCCGTGGCCATCATCGGCGCAAGGGACGCCACCGACTACGGTCTGGACATCGCCCGGACCTTCGGCGCCGGTCTGGCCCGGCAGGGCGTGATGATCATCAGCGGCATGGCCTACGGCATCGACTCTGCTGCCCAGAAGGGCGCTGTCGAGGCCGGCGGAAAAACCTTTGCCGTGCTGGGAAACGGATTGGACATCTGCTATCCCGCCAGTCACTTCCGTCTCTACGAGCAGATTCTGGAGACCGGCGGCGGTATCCTTTCTGAACTCCCCCTAGGCAAAGCCCCGCTGCCGCAGCACTTTGCCAGCCGGAACCGGATCATCTCCGGCCTCGCCGATGCGGTACTCGTCATCGAGGCCAAGCAGCGCTCCGGCACCTTCATCACCGTGGGCAATGCCCTGGAACAGGGAAAGCAGATCTTTGCCGTGCCCGGCCGCCTCACCGATCGCCTCTCCGTCGGCTGCAATCATCTGATCCAGGAAGGCGCCACCCTGCTGACTTCCGTGGAGGAAGTACTGGAATACCTGCATCTCAGTCTGGAGGGTCGTCAGCTGCAGCTGACGGTGGACTTACGGAATCTCACAGAATTGCAGCGCCGGGTCTTCGACGCCCTGCAGCCGGAAGCCGACCACGTGGAACAGCTGGCCGAAAAAACAGCGCTGCCTTCCGAAACGCTGTCCGCCACCCTGCTGGAATTGGAAATCCGGGGGCTCTGCGAATGCACGAAAACCGGCTATTATCGCAGAAGGCTGCAGCAGCTGTAGTCATTGTCCGGCGGAAGGAAGCTGCGGAAGCTTTCCGGCGGTTCTGCCCGAAAGCATTTTCCTGACAGCTCCGTCAACGCGCCTTCCAGGGATGGAAAGTCGAGCTCGTAGGCATGCAAGAGCTGTCCTTTGAGCCCGCAGCTTCCCAGCCAGTAACGGTTCTCCGCCGCATTTCCGTATTTCGGATCTCCTAAAATGGGATGTCCGATGGAGGAAAGGTGGGCGCGAATCTGGTGGGTTTTGCCGGTGATGAGATGCACCCGCAGAAGGGTAAAGGCATGCTTTCCTTCAGAAATAAACAGCGGTTCATAGGCGGTCTCAATGGGTGCCGCAGCTCCTGCCGCCTGCTTCAGGATTCGCACCTGATTGCGTTTCTCGTCCTTACTGAGGAAGCCGTTGATCTGCCGGGGTTCCCGGATGACACCACTGACCACCGCGAGGTAGTACTTTCGCAGGCTACGCTCCCGAAGCAGCACCGCCAGATCCTGCAGGGCCGGCAAGGTTTTTCCGAAAATCAGAAGGCCGGAGGTATTCCGGTCCAGGCGGTTGGCAATGGAAGGCTTAAAGGTTCGGAGCTGTTCCCCGTCCAGCTGACCACTGTCTTTCAGATATGAAAGACAAAGCTCATTCGCCGATACGATGGCACTGCCGTCACTCTGTGAAAGCCAGCCGGCTTTTTTGTTGATGAGAAGAATCTGCGCATCCTCGTAAACTATGCGATTCCGCAGATCCGCCCCGGCGTTTTCCTTTCCCACCGCATTTTTCCGCTTTTTTTCAGCGCCACCATCAGTTTTTGTAGTTTTACCGGTCTCGGCAGCTTTCTTTTCTGTTCCACAGCCGGTCATCAGGGCAAAGGTTTCTTCTGAAAAGTACATTTTCACAGAATCCCCCTGGGCCAGGATTTCCCTTCCCTCCGCCTTGCGCTCGTTTAAAACGATGTTTTTCTTCCGGAGCATCTTATAAATGAAGCTGGGCTGGGCTTCCTTCAGGTATTTCTTCAGAAGCTTGTCCAGGCGCTGTCCGGCTTCGTTCACGCCGACCTTTATTTCCCGCATTCCTTCGCTCCCTTCGAGAGTGTATTGAGTCCGCTTTCTGCCGAAAGCAAAACACCGTGGGGCAGCAGCTTCGTCAGTATCCGGAACAATTTCATGCTGACGCCGTAAACGGACAGCTCCTTCCCCAGAACACTGTCCATCAGCGCCTGCTTCACCACCTTCCGGCTGTTTGCCATAAAGAGGTACTTGTAAAGCGGAATCTGTCCGCTGCGCTCCGCAAGATCGAAGAACTCCGTCTTCACCGGCCCCGGACAAACCGCCAGGACCCGGCAGTCCCTATTCTCCGTCTTCAGCTCCCGGTTCAAGGCCCGGGAAAAGCTCAGCACATAGCTCTTACCGGCAGCATAAACCGCAAAATCCGCCTGGGGAAGAAAAGCCGCGCTGGAGGCAAAATTGATGATCCGGGACTTATCGGCCATATAGGGAAGCGACAGGCGACAAAAAGCGGTCAGGACACGAATATTCAGGTCAATCATCTGCAGCTGCTCTTCACAGGACAGGGCAGACACGCTGCCGATGCTGCCGAAACCGGCGGCATTCACAAGAAAGACAATCTCCGGTTTCTCTGCCGACAGAAGAGACGCATATTCCATCAGAGCGCTTTCCTTGAAAAGATCCAAAGAAAGGATCCGCGTGCGTTTGGTCAATTGCTGGTCCAATTCCTGCAGTCTTTCCTTTCTGCGGCCGATGAGCCACAGCTCTTCCACGTTGGGAATCCGATCGTTGATCTGTATGGCCATTTCCCGGCCCATACCGGAGCTCGCGCCCGTGATGACAGCAATTTTCATGGTGGTTTCTCCTATTGAGGTTCTTTTATTCAGCACCACATCGCTGCAGTGCTGCCGCACTGCACAATGAACACATAACAAAACCGGCGCCTGAGAAAACCCAAGCACCGGTTCTATTCTGCGGGAGATGGGACTTGAACCCACACGTCTATACAGACACAAGATCCTTAGTCTTGCCTGTCTGCCAATTCCAGCACTCCCGCGCGACAGGTGATATAATACCACCTGTGTTTATAAAAATCAAGAGAAAAATATATCTTTTTCTAAGCTTATCTCACCAGAACATTGGCAATCCGGTACTGCTCCTCCGGAATGTCCTTCGTCATCTGCAGTGCCTCCTGAATATCGTAGTCCACAAACTCACCATGCTTGTAGGCCACCAGTCGGTTGGACTTGCCTTCAGCCAGCAGTTCTGCTGCCCGTGCGCCCATGATGGAAGCGTAGAAACGATCCTTACAGGTCGGAGAACCACCACGCTGCATGTGTCCCAGAATGGTGGCTCTGGTCTCAATGCCGGTGGCTGCCTCGATACGCTTTCCCATGGAAGTGGAATGTCCGATGCCCTCGGCATTCACGATGATGTAGTGCTTCTTGCCGCGCTTTCTGGATTCGATGATCCGGTTGATGATGGCCTGCTCGTCGCCGTCATAACGCTCCGGCAGCAGAATCTCCTCTGCACCGTTGGCCACGCCGCACCAGAGAGCGATATAACCCGCTCTTCTGCCCATTACCTCGATGATGGAGCAGCGCTCGTGGGAGGTTGAGGTATCACGGATTTTATCAATGGCCTGCATCGCCGTGTTGATGGAGGTATCAAAGCCGATGGTGTAGTCTGTGCAGGCAATGTCCAGATCGATGGTTCCCGGCACGCCGATGGTGTTGATGCCCAGCGCAGAAAGCTTTCCGGCACCGCGGAAGGAACCGTCACCGCCGATGATGACAATGCCGTCAATGCCGTGCTTCCGGCAGATCTCCGCACCCTTCTTCTGTCCCTCCGGTGTGGTGAACTCCTTGCAGCGGGCAGTATAGAGAATGGTACCGCCGCGGCTGATGATATCCGAAACGGAGGATGTGTCCATATCCACAATCTCCTCCTCCAGGAGTCCTGCATAGCCCCGCATGATTCCCTTTACCTTGAGTCCATGATGGATTGCTGTTCTGACCACGCTACGAATTGCTGCATTCATTCCCGGTGCATCTCCTCCAGAAGTCAGCACAGCGATAGTTTTTACAGATTTAGCAGCCATATATTTGTCCTCCGATGTAATAGATTCTTCTTTTTGCACAGCCCTAAGTTTACCGCAGTTTTGTTCTTTTCTCAAGACATTTCGTGAAGATTTTCACGAACTTTACACTGACCCGTTCCTGCGATTTTTGGGCTTCCGATAACTGATCCGCACATTTTCCGGCGACAGCAGTGCGGAAAGGGCAGCACAAAGCGCAGGGGATGCTGCGCATCCCGGAATACGCTTGATGCCCTTCTCCTTGCGGAGATAAATCACCACCGTATCCGCCCCGCTGCTTTCACCGGTCAGTTTCAGTGCCGCCTCTCCCCGGGCACGGTAATCTTCCATGTCCGCAAACTGCAGCCAGAGTTCCCGGGGCACGTCCGAAAACGGCAGCATGCTTTCTGCCAGAAGCTTCGCATCCTGGTTGTCCGAAAGTTGGGCCCGGCCGCTGACCAGCACCTTGGCTTCCGGCTGCAGGAGTGCATAGACCTGCTGGTAGGTTCTCGGGAATACCGTCACCTCCAGATCGCCGGTTCTGTCCTCCAGCCGGACAAATGCCATCTGGTCTCCCTTTCGGGTGGTTTTCGTCCGCACTTCGGTCACGATGCCGCCAATGGTGACATTCTCTCCCTCCTGCACCTGACAGGTATTGCTCTCCTGGTCCAGTCGGAACTCTGCCGTCTGGGCCGTCACCACCGCCTTCAGAAGCTCCCGGTCCTCATCCAAAGGATGTCCAGACAGATAGATGCCCAGGGCCTCCTTCTCATTGCGAAGGAGATCCGCCTTCTGAAATTCCGGCAATGTCGGCAGCTTTATCTTGAATTCCTGGGCAGCTGCATCATCCTCGCCGAAAAGATCCGCCAGGGTCATCTGTCCCGCCATGGAATCCTTCCGTTCCTTCACCTTCGCATCCAGGATAAGCGGCAGCCCCGCCAGCTTTTCCCGCCGGTTTCCGGGGAAACCGTCCAGTGCACCGGCATAGACAAAGTACTCCATGGCGCGCCGGTTCACACCCCGGGCAGAGGCTCGAACCACGAAATCCTCCAGATCCCGGAAGCGCCCGTTTTCCTCCCGTTCCTCCACCAGCTGTTCTGCTGCCGTCCGCCCCACGGATTTCACCGCACTGAGGCCGTAACGGATGGCTTTGCCGCAGGCCGTAAAGCCCACACCGGCTTCATTCACATCCGGCGGCAGAATGGCGATCCCCATATCCCGGGCCACATCGATGTATTCTGCGGTCTTGCCGACATTATCCATAAAGGAAGTCATGAGGGCCGCATAAAATTCCACCGGATAGTAACACTTGAGGTAGGCGGTTTCGTAGGAAACCACCGCATAACAGGCCGCATGGGACTTGTTGAAGGCATACTTCGCAAAGTCGATCATTTCATCATAAATGTGATTGGCCACCTGCTCCGGAATACCTCTGGCCACACAGCCCGGAATGCCCTCGGCTTCATTGCCGTAGACAAAGTTCTGCCGTTCCTTCTCCATGACGGCGGTCTTTTTCTTCGACATGGCACGGCGCACCAGATCGGAACGCCCCATGGAATAGCCCGCCAGATCCCGCACGATCTGCATCACCTGCTCCTGGTAAACGATACAGCCATAGGTTTTGTTGAGGATGGGCTCCATCTCCGGACAGTCGAAGCTCACCGCCTCCGGATGCTTCTTTCCCTCAATGTATTTCGGAATGAAATCCATGGGACCCGGCCGATACAGGGCAACGCCGGCAATGACGTCCTCCAGATTGCCCGGCTTCAGCCGCTTCATAAAGCTGCTCATGCCCGCCGACTCCAGCTGGAACACCCCGGCACAGTCCCCGGCAGAAAGCATCTCATACACCCGACTGTCATCCATTGCCATCCGGTTGAAATCGATCTTCACGCCATGGTTTTTCTCCGCATCCCGAATGGCATCCTTGATCACGGTCAATGTGCGAAGCCCCAGGAAATCCATTTTCAGAAGTCCCAGCTCCTCGATGGTGGTCATGGTGAACTGCGTGGTCACCGCACCGTCAGAGCCCCGGGAAAGGGGCACATAGTCCACCACCGGCGCACCGGCGATCACCACACCGGCAGCATGCATGGACGTATGCCTGGGCAGTCCCTCCAGACGCTTCGCCATGGTGAGAATCTTTTTGGTTTCCTCATCCTCCTCCGACAGCTTTCGCAGCTCGGCACTCACCTCCAGCGCCTTATCCAAAGTCATGCCCAGATCATTGGGGATGAGCTTCGCGATCATGTCGCACTTGGCATAGGGGACATCCAGCACACGGCCCACATCCCGCACCACGCCCTTCGCCGCCAGAGTACCGAAGGTGATGATCTGGGTCACCTGGTCCTTCCCGTACTTTTCGGTGACATAGTCAATGACCTCCTGCCTCCGCTCGTACTCGAAGTCCACGTCGATATCGGGCATGGTGACACGTTCCGGATTCAGAAAACGCTCAAAAATCAGATCATAGCGGATGGGGTCAATGTCGGTGATGCCGATGGCATAGGCCACGATGGAACCGGCGGCCGAGCCTCTGCCGGGTCCCACCGAGATGTCATGGGTCTTGGCGAAATGAATATAGTCCCATACGATCAGGAAGTAGTCGATGAAGCCCATGGAGCTGATGACGGAAAGCTCGTATTCCAGGCGCTCCCGGTGCTGCTCTGCCGCGTCACCGTAACGATCCCGCAGGCCATCCTCGCAAAGTTTCCGGAGATAGCTCTCCGAATCGTAGCCCTCCGGCACCGCGTAGTGGGGCAAATGATAGTGACCGAACTCAATCTCCACCTGGCAGCGCTCCGCAATGCGCCGGGTATTCTCAATGGCCTCCTCCGCAAAGGGAAAGAGCGCCCGCATTTCCGCCTCGGACTTAATGTAGAACTGGCCGCCGGGATAACGCATCCGATCCTCATCCATCACTTTTTTGCCGGTCTGGAGACAGAGCAGAATGTCATGGGCCTCTGCGTCCTCCTGGTAGGTATAATGGATATCGTTGGTGGCCACCATGGGAATGCCGGTCTCCTCATGCAGCCGCAGCACGCCGTTGATCACCGTTTTCTGCTCTGGATAGCCATGGTCCTGCATTTCCAGGAAGAAATTTCCCTTACCGAAAATCTCCTGATAATGCAGTGCCGCCTTTTTCGCTTCTTCATAAAAGCCCCGGGTCAGATCCTTGGCAACCTCTCCTGCGAGACAGGCCGAAAGACAGATCAGTCCCTCATGGTAGCGCTCCAGCGTTTCGAAATCCACACGAGGCTTGTAGTAAAAGCCGTCCGTGAAACCGGCTGAGACAATGCGGATCAGGTTCTGATAGCCCACATTGTTCTCGCACAGCAGGACCAGATGATAATAACGATCCTCTCCCTTGGAAAGCTCCCGGTCGAAGCGTGAGCCGGGTGTCAGATAGATCTCGCAGCCCAGGATGGGGTGAATGCCCTGTTTCAGGGCTTCCTTGTAAAAATCGATCACACCGTACATCACGCCATGATCCGTGATGGCCAGCGAATCCATCCCCAGCTCCTTTACCCGCCGGATCATCTCCGGTATCTTGCCGGAACCGTCCAGAAGACTGTAGCTCGTATGGGTATGCAGGTGTGTAAAGCTCATCCTCGTGCTTTCCTTTCTGTTACGCAAAAAAAGCGCCTGATTGCTCAGACGCTCCGTAAAATCCTGTACAACTCAGTTCGCACTTGCCTCTCCCCGAAGATAAGCGCCCAGCTCCGTCAAAGCTGCTTCCTCGTCATCACCGTCAGCTGAAAGCTGCAGCTCTGTTCCATTGCTGATGCCCAGCGCCATCATTCCCATGATGGACTTGGCATTTACCTTTCTGCTGCCCTCGGCCATATAAATTCGTGAATTGTATTTGCTGGCAATCTGCACCAGCATCGCCACCGGATGATCATCCGATTTTTTTGGCAGATTCACAACAACACTTGCATCTTTCATAACAGCTCCTCCATTTATTGCTGCGCATTACCTGCTTCCTCACGCAGTGTGTCTGCGATGCGGGACAGCTTCCTCATTCTGTGGTTGGCTCCGCTCTTTCCGATGGGCGGATGCAGACCAGCCGCCAGCTCCTCCAATGAGGCATCCTGATTTTTCATACGCGCCTCGGCAATCTCGCGCAGGCCTTCATCCAGACTGTCCAAACCAAGCCGCTCCGAAATCAGAAGAATATCCTCCATCTGGCGCAGGCTGGCGTGTACGGTTCGGTTAATGTTGGCGGTTTCGAAATTGACGCGCCGATTGACATTCTCACTGACCTCCTTCAGAATGCGCACATTCTCGAAGTCCATCAATGCGTTGTGGGCGCCGATGATATTCAAGACATCTGCAATTTCCGAGGCATCCTTCAGATAAACAAGCTGATGTTTCCCCCGTTCCGTCAGCTTCGGATGCAGGGAAAAGGCTTCCAGCTTCTCCGCTGTCTCCCGGGCTTCCTCTCGGCTTCTGCAGATGAATTCCAGATGGTAATCCTTATTCGGATCCGTGACAGATCCGTTCTCCAAAAACTTACATTGAAGCGCATATCTGTACATTTCCAGTCGCGCCTCATCAGCGCCTATGTTAATCGGTTTTTCAGGGCTTGTAAAGTCCTTTTTTAAAAGCTCATTCTTAACGTCTCTCGAAAATGACATGACACCTCATCTTTCGATATCCCTGTGGTCGATCCGCAATCCGTAATCGGCATGTTCCCGCAGCCGCCGGTACAGAAGCTCCGCCATCGTGACAGAGCGATGCTTTCCCCCGGTGCAGCCGATGCCGATGACCAGCTGATTTTTTCCTTCTTCAATATAGTGGGGAATCAGGAAAGTCAGCATATCATACAGCTTGTCCAGAAAAATCCCGGCCACGCCGTCCTGCTGCACATAGGACTGTATGCTTTCTTCCAGACCCGTGTGACTCCGCAGCTCCTGCACGTAATAAGGATTCGGCAAGAAACGGACATCAAAGAGCAGGTCTGCGTCCTCGGGAATGCCGTACTTGAAGCCGAAGGACAGAATCGTCACCTGCAGGTTCTCGTACTCCCGGTTTTTCAGGAAAATGTCGGCGAGCTGCCGGCGGAGCTCCTTGGTGAGGAGCCGCGAGGTATCGATGATCACATCTGCCCGCTCCTTCAGCCAAAGCAATGCCTGACGCTCCGCCTGGATACCGGTTTCCACGCGCCCGTCCTTGGACAGCGGATGCGCCCGGCGGGTCTCCTTGAAACGCTTGATCAGCACCTCATCGGAAGCATCCAGGAAAAGCAGCTCGTAATCCACTCTGCCCCGCACGTCCCAGTCATCGAAAACCTCCCGCAGCGCCGGAAGATCGCTGCCGGAGCGGATATCGACGCCCAGTGCCGCATTTTTACTGCTCTTTCCTTCCAGAAACAGTTCCGCAAATTTGTCGATCAGCGGAATCGGCAGATTGTCCACGCAATAGTAGCCCATATCCTCCAGGGCCTTCAAGGCAATGGTTTTGCCGGCGCCGCTCATACCGCTTACAATCAGAAGCTTCCCCAAAATTTCACCTCCGGTTCCAGACGAACACCGCTGTTCTCATACACCCGGTCAGAAACCTGCCGGATCAGCTGATACAGTTCCGCCGCCGTTGCCTGCTCCTCATTCACCACAAAGCCGCAATGCTTTTCGGAGACGGCCGCGCCGCCCAAGCGATAACCGCGAAGACCGGCATCTTCAATAAGCTTTCCGGCAAAATAGCCTTCCGGCCGCTTAAAGGTGGAGCCGGCTGATGGCTTGTTCAGAGGCTGTTTCTCTGCCCGCCGCTTCTGGTAGTCCTGCATCTCCCGCAGGATCTCCGCCGGATCTCCCGGCTGCAGTCGAAAGTCCGCTGACAGCACAACGTACCCCTTTTCCGGAATGCAGGAATGCCGGTAGGCGAGTTCCAGTGCCTCCGCCGGCAATGTCTTCCGCTCTCCTTCCTTCGTCAGAACCTCGCACTGCAGAAGCACATCCCGGATCTCCGTGCCGTAGGCGCCGGCATTCATCACCAGGGCGCCGCCCACCGTACCGGGAATGCCGTGAAGCGCTGCCATGCCGCTGAGTCCCTGCTTCTGGGCGAAGGCAGCGACCTGTGAGAGCAGTGTGCCGGAAAGAACATGCAGTACCCGGCTGCCGTCCTCTGCCGCTATTTCGGAAATGGTGATGCCGCTGAAAGTGTCCCGCAATTCAATCACCAGCTCCGGCACACCGGCATCCGCCACCAGAAGATCCGAACCGTTGCCGAGAATCCGGTACGGCTTCCCCTCCTGATAAAGCGCTGTGATCAAGTCCTGCAGCTCCTCCGGACTTTCAGGAATCCGATACTCTGCCGCCGGACCGCCCACTCGAAAGGTGGTGTGTCGGCTCATGGGCTCATTCTTCAGAATTCTCATGCCTGCCTCAGTCCTCCCGGTTCATGTTTGCCGTTACCCGGTCATACAATACCTGGGCCGCATTGTAGCCCATCTTCTTCGCACGATTGTTGACAGCCGCACACTCCACGATAATCGCCACATTACGGCCCGGACGAATGGGGATGTCGTAGCTGATGACCTTGTTCCCCAGGAATTCCGTGTAGTTGTCCTTCAGTCCCAGACGGTCATATTCCTTGTCCTTGGACCACTCTGCCAGCTTAATCACCATATGAATGGTCTGGCTGTCCTTCACGCACTCTACGCCAAACATCTGCTTCACATCGATAATGCCGATGCCCCGCAGCTCGATGAAATGCCGGGTGATGTCCGGTGCGGTACCCACCAAGCGATCCGCAGAAACCTTGCGGATTTCCACCACATCATCAGAAACCAGACGGTGTCCCCGCTTAATGAGCTCCAGGGCAGCCTCGGACTTGCCGATGCCGCTGTCACCCATGATCAGCACACCCTCGCCATAAACATCCACCAGTACACCATGCACGGAAATCATAGGGGCCATCCTCTCTTTCAGCCAGCTGATAATTTCTCCCTCCAGTTCTGTGGTGGGGCGACTGCTGGAAAGCAGGGGAATTCCCGCCTCCTTACAGGCACTGACCATACAGGAATCCGGCTCGATGTCCCGGGCATAGATGATGCAGGGAATGGGATACTTGGCCATCTCCGCATAGCGTGCCCGGCGCTGGGGACGGTCCATGGTCATGAGGTACGCGGTCTCCACGTTTCCGATGATCTGCACCCGCTCCGAATCAAACTGATCGAAAAAACCGGCCAGCTGCAGTGCCGGACGGTTCACATCTGGAATGGTCATGTAAATCTCATCCGTGTTGATCTCCGGTGTCAGATTGCGAAGATTTTCTTTTTTGATCAGTTCGGTCACACTGACCTTTTCCGCACTTTTCATGGCTGTTTCCTTTCTCATCTCGTATCTATCATTTTTATTTAATGCATCAGAGCGGCAGCCGGTACAATCGCTGCAGCAGTGTCATGGCTTCCGGCCGGGGATCACTGCTGCAGAGCCGCACCCGGCCTTTCGCGCCGCCTGCATTATCCTCTGTATGCAGAAAGCCTGCCCGTTCCAGCCGGTGCCGGGTTTCCCGGGCCGTTCCCTCCGCCCCGTCATAGAAGTGCACCGGATAGCCCAGGGCCACTTCGATCTGCTGCTTCACAAAGGGGAAATGCGTGCAGCCCAGCACCAGACTGTCGATGTGCACGTCCTCTCTTCTGTTCTCCTGCCGCCGGTAGGGCGCCAGGATTTCCCGCAGGTACGCCCTCATGGCTTCTCCGTTTTCCTGCCCGGCTTCCACCAGCCGCACGATCCCCGGCGCCGCCAGACGATGAATCTCTCCGTGATCCCCGTGAAGCCGAATCAGATTCTTCAGCCGGTCTCCCTCCAGGGTGGATTCCGTCGCCATCACCAGTACCCGGGGGCAATCCAGTCCCGCCACATCCACTGCCGGTTTCACCGCCGGTTCCATGCCCACAATGATGGTATGGGGATACTTTTCCCGAAGATACACGGCTGCCGCTGAGGTTGCGGTATTGCAGGCAATCACCACGGCCTTCACCTGCTGCTGAAAAAGGAAGTGCAGATCCGCTTCGCTGAGCCGCCGGATGCTCTCTTCGTCCCGTTCTCCATAGGGCGCATGAAAATTGTCGCCGTAATAAACGAAGTTCTCCGCCGGAAGCTCCCGCTGCAGGGCCCGCAGCACGCTGATGCCCCCTGCGCCGGAATCAAATACGCCGATGGGCGCATGCTGAATATACATAGCTCCTCCTCATAGACAGGTTTGGGACTAAGTATAACACAGCAGGGCAGAAATGTAAAAGGAGGCGGCTCGCCTTGCCAGAATTTCCTTGCTTTTTGCACGGTCTTATGCTAGGATTGGCTAGTCTATGAATGAATAACGTGTGTAAGGTGGTGAAGATATATGAAAATCGCACTTGTGATCATACTGCTGATTCTGGGTATTGCGCTTTCCGCAATTATCCTGATGCAGGAGGGCAAGAGTCAGGGACTCGGCGCGATCTCCGGCATGGCAGACACCTACTGGTCCAAGAACAGAGGCCGTTCCATGGAAGGCAACCTTGAAAAATTCACGAAGATCGGTGCTGTACTCTTCTTCGTTGTGGTTCTGGTTCTGGATATCATCTGGTGATATTTGATGCGTTATATGAGGCCTGCACACAAATGTGTGCAGGTTTTTAAATATCGTGCCCGGGCACGATGCCTTAGTGGCAAGCGTATAAAAGGCTCTGCGTCAGCAGAGCCTTCCTTGTTTTATATGCGAATGCATTATCCAAGAAGGAGGCAGCTGCGGCTATGCAGGAGGAACAAAAGAAAAAGCTCGGCGATCTCATCGTCGAACTGGTGAACGATAAAATTTATACGCCCATGAAGACGAAGGAAATGGCGAATCTCATGGGCATTCCCAAGGCAGAGCGGGCTTCCCTCCAGGAGGTGCTGGACCGGCTTGTCGCGGATGGCCGCATTGGCATATCCGTCCACGGACGTTACGGACGGCGGGAAAGCTTCACCCATGTCGGTATTTTCCATGCCCATCCCCGCGGTTTCGGCTTCGTCACCATCGAAGGCCGGGAACGGGATGTCTTCATTCCCGCCGATGAAGTGGGTCTGGCTTTGGACGGCGACAAGGTTCGTCTGCTCATTGTTCGGGAAAACAAGGGGGACAATGCTGCCGAGGGCACCATTACCCATGTGCTGGAGCACGCCAACACCGATGTGGTGGGTATCTATCACAAGACCAAACAGAGCGGCTTCGTGATCCCGGACAATCCCAAGCTCCTCCGGGATATCTTCATTCCCCAGGGTCGGGATCTCCGGGCGGTGAACGGGCACAAGGTGGTGGCCCATATCGTGAACTACGGCGACGCACATCACAAACCGGAGGGCGTCATCAAGGAAATTCTCGGGCATGTCAGTGATCCCGGCGTGGACATCCTGTCCATTGTGCGTGCCTACGGTCTGCCGGAAACCTTCCCCAGGGACCTGATGCAGGCAGCCGAATCCATTCCGGAAACCGTACCGGCGGATACCGTGACCAACCGTGCCGCCCATGATTTCCGGAATCTCACCACCATCACCATTGACGGCGAGGACGCCAAGGATCTGGACGATGCCATTTCTCTGGAATATAATGAGAAGAAGCAGCAATACCGCCTTTATGTCCACATTGCGGATGTTTCGGAGTACGTTCAGGAACACTCTCTTCTGGACCAGGAGGCTCTGAACCGCGGCACCTCCGTATATCTCACGGATCGGGTGATCCCCATGCTGCCCCGGGCCCTCTCCAACGGCATCTGCTCTCTGAACGAGGGCGAAGACCGGCTGACCCTGAGCTGCATCATGGACTTCGACAGTCAGGGCCGCCTGCTCGGGCATGAACTTTGTGAAAGCGTGATCCGTTCGGATAAGCGCATGAGCTATACCGGTGTACATGCTCTTCTGAACGACCTTCCCCTCACAAACGGTGAAGACCTGGACAGCTATCATCCCTACGCATCACTGCTGCAACGCATGTATGACTTGTCGAAGCTTCTGCGAGAAAAGCGCCATGAGCGCGGCGGCATTGACTTCGATTTTCCGGAGGCAAAAATCCTTCTGGACGAAAAGGGACGGGTAAAGGATATCCTTCCCTATGTCCAGACCGAGGCCCATATGCTGATCGAGGATTTCATGCTGGCAGCCAACGAAACCGTTGCGGAAGACTTCTACTGGCAGCAGCTCCCCTTCCTCTACCGGGTGCATGAAAAACCGGATCCGGAAAAGTTCAAACAATTGGGCCTTCTGGTGTCCAACTACGGCCACTTTCTCCGGATGCGGGACGAGGACAGCATCCGGCCGAAGGAGGTCCAGAAGCTGCTGGATGCCATCGCCGGCACACCGGAGGAAGCCGTCATTAAGGTACTCACGCTCCGCTCCCTGAAGCAGGCAAGGTACAGCACAGAATGCAGCGGACACTTCGGTCTGGCAGCGCGTTACTATACCCACTTCACCTCTCCCATCCGCCGTTACCCGGATCTCCAGATTCACCGCATCATCAAAGAGAATCTGCGGGGTGAGCTCCGGAAGAAGCGGATCGAACACTATCGTGAACTGCTGCCGGCAGTGGCAGACCGAAGCTCCACCCTGGAGCGCCGGGCCGACGAGGCAGAGCGGGAAACCGAGAAGCTGAAGAAGTGCGAGTACATCCGGCAGCATCTGGGCGAAAGCTTCGAGGGCATCATTTCCGGCATCACCAGCTACGGTCTCTATGTGGAGCTGCCCAACACAGTGGAGGGCATGGTCTCTGTCCGGGTAATGGACGGCGACTACTATGTTT
This sequence comes from Parolsenella sp., assembly GCA_963659875.1. Classification (GTDB taxonomy): domain Bacteria; phylum Bacillota; class Clostridia; order Lachnospirales; family Lachnospiraceae; genus Oribacterium. Next base: position 52,938 of record CAVKVA010000003.1, on the reverse strand, counting down.
TCCATGAGGATCGCTATGAGCTGGTGGGCGAGCATACCGGGAAGACCTATCGTTTGGGCGACAAGGTCCGCATCAACGTTATGAACGTGGACAAGCTGACCCGGACCATTGATTTCACACTGGACAATCCGCTGCTTTCGGATGATGCGGAAGCAGAAAACGAATAAGGAGGCACTTATGTCAGAGGGCGGCATTAAGCTGATTGCAAACAACAAAAAAGCCTATCACGATTACTTCGTGGACCAGACCATCGAATGCGGCATCGAACTGGTGGGCACCGAGGTGAAATCCCTGCGCCTCGGACAATGCTCCATCAAGGAATCTTTTTGCCAGATCAAGAACGGTCAGGTCATGATCTACGGCATGCACATCAATCCCTACGAAAAGGGAAATATCTTCAACAAGGATCCGCTCCGGGATCGGAAGCTGCTGCTGCACAAAGCAGAAATTCACAAGCTCTCCGGCAAGCTGCAGGAACAGGGCTATGCCCTGGTGCCCCTGCGGGTCTACCTGAAGCGGAGTCTCGTCAAGGTGGAGATCGGTCTCTGCCGCGGCAAAAAACTCTATGATAAGCGGGACGACATGAAGAAGCGTGCCCAGAAGCGCGAGCTGGAAAAGGAATTCAAGCGCGCCAACATTCGCGTATAAGACGCGCTACGCACATTAAAATATGCCAAAAATGCCGACAGAGCGCTGCTCTGTCGGCATTTTCTTACTGTTTTTATTTCGATGTCCTGTTTCGATTTCTATCTCAATCTCAGCCAACCTTCTCTGCCACGGTCTCCTGCTCAGACAGGCGCTCCGCTCTGGCATAGGCCCGCAGGGAATTGATCACAATGGTGGCGCCCAGCGTCAGCAGCAGAATGGCCAGCACAAGCTGCAGTCCCTCCACCATGACGGTACCGGTGCCGCCCTGAAAAGCAGAAACCAGTGCAATGACTCTCTGCACCAGTGCAGTACCGGTCACGCATACCATGATGATCATCGGCGGGAACAGCATCTTGTTGCTGCGGCCTGTGACCTTCATAAACACACACAGGGTCACCAGAACCAGTGCGGACAGCAGCTGGTTTGCAGAACCAAAGAGCGGCCAGATGTTGGAATAGCCCACTCTCGTCAGAAGATACGAGAAGAACAGTGTCAGGATGGTGGCGAAATAGGTATTGCAAAGCAGTTTACGCCAGCCCTCTGCATGCTCCATGTCGTCCACGCTGAAGAGTTCCTGGAAGCTGATGCGGGCGATTCTGGATACAGCATCCAATGTGGTCAATGCCAATGCAGACACGCACATGGTCATGAAGCACTGTGCCACATAAACCGGCACGCCGAACATCTCAAAGAATCCTGCCACACCTCTGGAGAAAACCTGGAACGGAGTACCGTCCGCCGGTGTGCCGTCCGCTGCTGCCGCAGCACCGGCCACACAAAGTGCCAGGACTGCCAGCAGGCTCTCCAGGGACATCGCACCGTAGCCTACCTTCAGCATATCTCTCTCGTTGGAAACCGTCTTGGAAGAGGTGCCGGAGGATACCAGGGAGTGGAAGCCGGAAACTGCACCGCAGGCAACCGTCACGAAAAGAATCGGGAACATGGTGCCCAGCTTCTCATTGCTGAAGCCGGTAAATACCGGCAGATTCATGGTCGGATGTGCCACCAGAAGTCCCAGCGCAGCTCCGGCGATCATACCGATGAACATATAGGTCGTCATCACGTCTCGCGGCTGTTTCAGAATCCAGATCGGGAGAATGGCCGCAAAGAAGATATACACAAAGACGATGGCAGCCCAGGTTCCCTTTCCCAGCATAATCGGTGCGGTCATGCCCAGTCCCAGGGACAGTACCGTGAAGCAAAGGCCGATGGCCGTTTCCTTCCAGCCGGTAAAGTGGAATTTCTTCTGCAGAAGACCGAAGATCACGGCAAAAACCATGAACAGAATGGAAATGGTACCGGCTGCACCGTTGGTCTTCGCTGCATCAGACAGCTGTGTCACGCCGTCCACCACTGTATAGACATTAAAGGTGCCGTCCACCATATCCACGAAGGCAGCGATGACCAGCAGGCAGAAGAGCCAGCAGAACAGCAGGAAAAGCTTTCTGCCGAGCCTTCCGATATACTTCTCAATCAGCATACCCATGGACTTGCCGTCATTTTTCACACTGGCATACAAGGCACCGAAGTCCGTCACAGCGCCAAAGAAGATGCCGCCCAGCAGAATCCAGAGCAGCACCGGCAGCCAGCCGAAGGCAGCGGCCTGAATGGCGCCGGTCACGGGACCTGCCCCGGCAATGGAAGAAAACTGATGGCTGAACACCGTCATGCCATCCGCCGGAGAAAAATCCTTTCCATTATTAAAGCGTACCGCCGGGGTCTCTGCCTTGGGATCAATGCCCCACTTATTCGCAAGCCAGCGGCCATAGACAAGATAAGCGCCGCCCAGACACACGGCGGCGATCAACACGATTACAAGCGTATTCATAATTTGCCTCCCTTTTTTCGTTCCCCGTATCGTATTCCCACAGGCCGCTCTTGTCAAGGAAAGTGTTTAGAAAAAATTTAGATTTGTGCAGTATTTCATAACATAAAAATATAGCGCGGCGGAAATTGTGCATTATTTTCCGCCGCGCTATAACTTTCAGTTATGCTTATTATTTGGTATATCTTCCGTAGCCATAAGGTGTTGCATAGAAGACATTGTGCTCACGCACATAATCGCCTGTTCTCGTACAGTGGATAATGGTGCCGTTTCCGCTGTAGATACCCACATGGTAAATGGTAGACGGTGATGAGCCGTAGAAAATCAAATCTCCCGGCTGCAGCTCAGAGGCCGAAACCTTGGTGGACGCTGCATACTGTGAACGGGAATCACGAGGAATCGTGATGCCGAAGTGACGGAAAATCTGCTGTGTAAAGCCGGAGCAGTCCGCACCGCTCTCCAGAGAGGTACCCGCCGTCACATAAGGCAGAACACCAATGAAGGCTCTCGCGTACTCAACAAGCTCTGTGGGATCCGATTTCGGCAGATCCGATGCGCTCTTGCCCACTTCTCCGGTGAAGGCCTGTACAGTGACCTTCTTGCTGCTTGCACTGTTGCTGCTCGCTGTCGGGCCGCTGCTGCTGTCCTCCGTACTTGTGCTGCTCTCGGGGCCGCTGCCCACAGAGATCACATCACTGCCGTCCTTGGTACTGCCGGAAGCAGAAGACTTCGTCTCTGTTTTCTTTGCAGAAGTGCCGCTGACCGCTGTGGGATCCTCGAAATCAATCTCGGTTCCCAGATCCAGATCGGATCCCAATTCCAATGTGCCGGTGCTGATTTCGTTGGCGCCGCTGGTGTATACATCTGTGCTGCCGGCCACATCCTTGATCTGTACCACGCCGGCATCCACCCAGGCGCCGTCCCCGGCCACCTGATAGCCCTCCACCGACTGCTGGGTCACCAGCCAGCCGTTGGCGTCAAAGTAATAGCATTCCGCTACGCCGTCCTCATCGCCGTCAATCCAGAACCATCCGTCCTTTGCATAGGTTCCGTCCTGGTTGTTGTACCACCATTTTCCGGCATTGCTTCCGCTTCCCTGCTGCCAGCGCCCGGCCATGGCCGGAAAGCTGAGCGCGGCAGAAAGCATTGCCGCAGTAAGGCCGGCCCGCATCATTTTCTTGGCTGTCACGTCTTTTCTGCTCATTTGCATATCGGGATTCTCTCCAATCTGTTTACGCTCTGCACACTATCATAAAGCATGGAGAAATATCGCGCAAGGGCTGTACAAATATCGTAAAAAAACTTAAGAAAGTCCGAACCAACCGAGACGGTAGGCCAGCAGCTTGACAAGAATCAGAACAATTGCCACGGCAAAGCCGATAGAAGCGCGCTTTATGGAAGTCTTATCCTTGGCCTCCACACCATGGACCACCTGCATCAGGGCATAGATCAATGCCAGCACGCCGCAGACATACACGGTCCAGAACAGGAGCGCCCAGGGATTTACTGCCCGGACGAGCTGCAGAAGCTCCTTTCCCTTTTCAACCAAAAACATATATTCTCCTCTCTTTCCTATCTCCCTAAATCGGACGGCTCTTCCAGGGTCACGATCAGTCCATGCGGCAGGCATACGATGGGAAAATCATGCGAAGCCTCTGTCAAACTTCCGGATTGCACACATACCTGGTTATCACAGTTGGATTCCAGTACGCGTACCGCATTGTCCTGAATCTCCAGAATATTGACCTCGTTTTTGGCAGGAGATGCCTCTTCCCCCAATTCTTCCAGACTGAGATCGTCATTTTCCTTTTCCGCACTGCCGTTTTCGATGAGATACCGGCCGTTTTCTGAAAGCGGCACCTCCAGGATCACCGTATCCAGGGACCGCACCACCACCGTATAGCCTTTTCCCGCATTGTCATGCCAATGTCGGTACAGCAAAATCATGCCGCTCAGCAGCAAAATCACCAGCAACGCCAGTAAAAGCAGCAAATCCCGCTTCCGTTTTTTGATCCATTCCATATTTTGACGTGTTCCTCTTTTGTAGCCTTTAGATATACAAAAGGCCTGAAAACAACGAATTCTCGTCATCCTCAGACCTTCACAGCCACAAACCGGACTCGAACCGGTGACCTTTTGATTACGAATCAAATGCACTACCAACTGTGCTATTGTGGCAACTCATACACAATAGCACAGTCTTCATTTTTTTGCAAGAAATTTTTGTTTTTCCCTTACTCTACGATGCTGGCGAAAACGCGATCATAATCGTTGTATACGCTAGCCACCACATCCACGAAGATGCTGTAGAGAAGCTCGGCGATCTGCTCGTCCTCCATGGGCATTGCCTTGCAGACATACTTGTGATAGATGGTGCCGGTCTCTGTCAGGATACCATAAGCACCGATGAGAAGTTCAGCATTCATGGTGTTCAGGTTCATCATGGTGCCGTTGTGAACACTCTCCTCCAGATGATCCGCAACGACGGTATAGAAGCTGTAGTAGCTGTCACCGGTCTCCTCATCCTCGGCAACTCGGCTGATCTCGCAGACAATAGCGCCGTCTTCATCCTCGCCCATGCCCTCCAGGATGGCATTGACCGTGGTCTCACCGTCTCTCTCGCCCAGCTTGATCTCCACTCCATCGTTTGACAGTCTCTCATTCAGAATATCCAGTACCTTGCTCATTTTATTTCCTTTCCCGTTGTGAAACGTTTCCATATGATAATGGATTATACCATTATTTTTCCTATCTGTCTTTTATAACTTCGAGCCAATCGTCACAGCCCTTTTTCCTTATGCTTCTTCGATGCATGAGTATCTTTGAAGCTCGTCTTGTTCTTCTTATTGTCTTCCGGGAAGAGAGGTATCTTTTTCTTCTCATCCTCCGCAAGCAATGCAGGACTTTCATCCGTATCCAGAATGTTGTTAAGCTCATCCAGGATATTCTGGTAGGCCTTGTCTTTTTTGGCCTGCTCTTTTTCTGCCTTGCTGGGCTTCGCCAAGACATCCTTGCCCTTCTTCGTAAAGTCGCTCTTCAGCTTATTGTCATTCTCAACCGCCTTATAAACGCGATTCTCGGCATCCTTGAAGTCCTTGAAGCCCACCAGCTGCATAATCTCTTCATCGGTGGCCTTCCGACCGAAGGCATTCTGCACCAGTGCTTCAAAGCCATTGTTCTTGTCCGCATTGGTCATCAGACGCATGCCCAGGTCAAAACGAATCTTGTCCGCCAGATGCTGTCCGTTGATGCTGCCGGTTTCACGGCGAAGGATACGCATGATCTCATCGTTCCGCATGCCCTTCATTTCCCGGTCAATTCTATAGTTGTCCTCTGTTCCCCAGATGTCCTTCCGGATCAATGCCTTATTCAAGCTCTTCGTCATCGCCTCTGTCATAAATCTGTTCAATGCATCAAAGGCCGGCTGTGCTGCCTTCATGTAGAGGGTACCGATGGTGCCGCCCACCACAGCAGCTGTGGTCTCTGCGGCGTTCTTCACAGCACCGCCCAGAAGCTGATACCGGCTGATATCATTTCTGCCGACAATATCATCTCTTACGTTACTGATCAGGCCCGCTTCTTCCTTCGTCACGCCCTTGCCGATCTCCTCGCCGGACATGCCCTTCAGTCTCTGGTTCTGCTCGGTCTTTTCCACCAGGCTTTCCATATTTCCGGCAATCTTTTCCATACTGCCCAGAATGGCGATGGGGGTTCCCAGGCTGCCCGTACCGGTGATCTGCTTCTCGATCGCATTGGCTGTGCTCAGGAGCTGCTGTCCTACATTCAGGATATTTTCCGTCACTTTCTCGCCCTTGCTGATCTTCACCATACCCGTCAGCGCCTTATTGAAGCTGTTGATATAGGGTGTATCAATATTTGCATAAGACAGGCAATTCTGTGCCAGTGTACTGAGGCCGGTTTCGAAGGCCAGATAATCCTCTGCAGAAGCCTTTCCTTCTTTGATCTTCTTCATCCGGTCTGTCAGATCCTGCCGGGTCTTTCCGAAAAGCGCCAGCGTATCCGCGCCCTTATCCACATAAGCGGTTCCCTTGGAAGGATCCCATCCGAAGAAGGAACCTGCCTTCTTCAACGTGTCTGTGGACTTCTTGATCGCCTCAGCTGCCTCCTTTTCACTGCCCTGACCGCTGACCAGCTTCTGTACATCGTCTACAATCGTACCGACATTCTCCTGGATCGCAATGCCCGTCTTTATGTCCGTATACGCGGTTCCGACTGCCTTCACCGTGTTATCGGCGATTTCCTTTGTCTTTTCTTTGATTTGCTGAAGCTTGCTCTTCTCCTCGGTCTTCGTCTCGGTCTTTTCTTCCGTTTTTTCGGTGGATTCTGTGGATTCTGTGGTGTTTTCTGCCTGGGCTTCGGTCTTTTCTTCGGTCTTTGCCTCAGCCTCCGCCTTTTTCTGTTCCTCCTCTTCCTTCTTTTTCTTCAATTCCGTCTGAAGATTTGAGAAAGCGGTTTTGAAATTCTGCAGATCCTTGACCAAATCAGCACCACTGCCAATCTGACCCTTCTTGATCTTATCCAACTTTTTCTTTGTTGTACTGATCTTGCCCGCCAGATTGTCTATGCTCTCGATGATACCGAGCTGTTTTTCCTCTTTTTTCTCCGGCTCCTTCTTCTCTGTTTCCTTCTCGCCTTCCGCCTTTGTTTCTTCCTTCTTAACTTCCTCTTTCTTAACTTCCTCTTTCTTGTCTTCCGCAGCTTTACCGCCGTTCTGTTTCTTCTTTTTCTCTTCCTCGGCACGCTTCTTCGCTGCCTCAAACTCTTCCTTCCACTGGTCGCTGTTCAAGCGATACTTCAGCTTCTTGTCCTTATCAGGATCCTCATGCAGCCAGCGCTTGAATTCCTTCATTCTCTTATCATAGCTTTTATCGGCTCTGCGCCGGATGATCTCATCAATATCATCCTTCTGCACCTGCGACTGCACGCTGAGGTCAATGGTCTTCATCAGCTCGTCGTATCTGTCTCCCAAGGATGCCAGTCCATTCACTGTGGCTTCCTTAAAATCTGCCGCCATTTTTTCCAGTTTAGAAGGATCCTTCTCTGCCTCCATGGCCTTCTTAAGGGCCTTGAGTTTCTTCTGGAACTCCTTTTCTGCCTTTTTTTCTGCCTTCAGCTTTTCCTTCGCTGACTTTTCTTCTTTTTTCTTCGCTTCCTTTTCTGTCTTTTCCTGGTTCTTCTTCGCTTCCTTTTCTTCGGCTTTCTTCCGCTTTTCTTCTGCTCTCTGCTTCTTCTCTTCTTCCGTCAATTCACGAATGCCGAAAAGCTTCCGGAAACTACGAGCCATGCTCTTACCCGCTGCCGAAACCATCTCATCGTACTGCCGCATCTTGCGGGAAGCCCACTGCACCTCTGGTGTATTGACAAACCGTTCCTTCGCCACCTTGGCTCTTTCGGCAACAAACTGATAGGCGGCCTTCAGCCCCTTCTTGGTTTTTTCCGCGCCGGTGCTGACAAGGTTTTTCATCCCCTTATAGCCTGCTGCCGCATAATCCAAACAGGTAGAACCGAATTTTTTCAGCGTCTCACTCTTATCTTTGACTGCCTGACCGAACTTGGTATGGTAGAACCAGTCCCGAGCCTCGCGTTTGCCTTCCACATAACCGGCCCGCACGATCTGCGCCATCACGCGGATATCCGCCAGACGTCTGGCAAGGGCATTCATGCCTTCGTATTCACCCTCTTTGTACAGGACATCCCGGACTTCCCGGTAAAGGCTCTTCTTCTCGGCTTCCGGTGCCTCCTCTTCCACTTCATCCGACGGATCGCCGAAGGTCATGGGAATATCATCTTCCTCAGACAGAGCCCGGCCGCTCTTCTGCTGCGCTCTGGCTTCTTTTTCCGCTTCAGCCTTCGCTTTGGCTTCCAGGGCCTCCTGGGCCTCCTTAGCAGCCTTGTCAGCCTTGGCCTTCTTCTCTACCACCTGATCCCAAAAATCCTGTATCTTGGTGCTGTTGGCCTTTTTCTTTTCCTGTAAATTGAAAAACTCGCTCATCTTCATAGAACGTGGTTTTGCATTTTCCAGAAACGCTCCTGCCGTTACGAACTTATCACCCTCTGGCATAATTAACTCCCTTCCTTATCATCCATGCAACGCTGTTCACGCTGCTCATCTCTCGTTCTTTTGATGTCTGCAGTATAGCATGAAAAGAGACACAAAAGGGACACATTTTTTACAGACTTTTATTATTTCGAAATTTTTTTCGCCGCTGCCGTTCCGGCCAGATAGGCACTGCTCCAGGCAAACTGCAGATTATAACCGCCGCAGCTGCCGTCCACATCCAGAAGCTCCCCGACAAGATAGAGTCCCGGATATTTCCGGCATTCGCAACTTTCCGGAAAAACCTCCCGGGTATCCACACCGCCGGAAACACACTGGGCCGTCTCAAAGGGCTGGGATCCGATGATCTCTGCCGGATATTCCTTCATAAACATCAGAAGGCGATGTCGCTCCGCAGCAGAAACTTCACGGACCTTCTTTCCGGAATAGACAATACCTTTCTGCTTCTTATCCGCTTTTTTTCCCTTGCTGCCCTTCTGTTCCGGCAGGATACCGGCTTCCCGCAGCAAGGCCAGTGCCAGCTTGTCATGCAGAACGCCCAGAAGCAAGCGCTCCACCGGCAGCGCAGCAAATTTCTCCCACCGATCTGCCAGCATCTTTTCCGCGGCATCCTCCGTCATCTGCGGCAAAAAATCGATCTGCACCGTCACCTGACTTCCCCGCAAAAGCGCCTGTCCGGCCCGGCCGCTGAGCTGGAACACCGGTATGCCGGAAATGCCGTATTCTGTGAGCTGCAGTTCTCCGCTCTCCTCTGCCTGTCTTTTCCCGCCGATCTCCAAAGCCAATCTTGCCTCGATCCGCACACCGGCCATTTCAGCAAAGCGAGCGTTCCGCGCCCGCAGTCCGCAAAGCGCCGGGGTCAGAGGCGTCACCCGCAGTCCCAATTGTTCCGCGATACGGTAACCGCTGCCGTCGGATCCCGTCAGGGGAAATGCCTTCGAGCCCATACAAAGGATCACTGCCTTCGCGGAAAAGCTACCGCCGGCGGTGTCCAGCAAGTAGCCACCGCCGACATTGGCCTGCAGGGACTGAAGCGCCGCATCATAGCGGAGCTCCACGCCCAAACGCTTCAGCTCCCAGTACAGGGCCTCCGTCACAGCACTCGCCTGGTCCGACAGCGGATAAACATATGTACCTCGATACTTCGGCAGAATGCCTATGCTTTCAAAAAAAGAAATGACGCTCTCCGGCGGAAAAGCATCCACAATCCGCCGGGGAAACGTCATATCCTCGCTTCTGTATTCATTTCCGGTCAGGGAGAGGTTCGTAAAATTGCATTTGCCGTTTCCGGTCTGGGACAGCTTTCGTCCGCAGCGCCCGGTCCCCTCCAGAAGGGTGACCCTTGCGCCCTGCCGGGCTGCCGTAATGGCGGCCATCAGACCGCCGGCACCGGCACCCACCACAATCAGTTCTCTCTTTTCCATCGCTTCCCCTTCCTTCAGCGCACGAAACGCTTCAGTCTGCCGCCCATGGGCATGTTGTCAAGATCATCCCGGGTGAAGGCATGCAGTGCCAGAAGCACCCCGAAGTATACCAGAATGGCCGCAAATACAGCCGGCAGCACAGAAACGGCACAGCCGATCCGGCCGAGACGCATCGATTCCGGCAGCACCGAAGACACGCCGAAGTACACGCCGTAAGCCACAGCACCCATCACGAAACCCGCAAAGGTCGGCAGTCCGAAGACCTTGCCGATTTCAATGCGGCAGCGCGCATAGCGGCGAATGGCCCGCTGGTTCAGAATGCACATCACCAGGGCAAACAAAATATTGGATAATACCACAGCATAGATGCCGAGACCCGCCAGCATCATGAGAAGCAGGGCAATGATATGCAGAATCAGCGCAATCACCGCATTCTTCAGCGGCACATTCAGACGGCCGAGGCCCTGCAGAATCGCATTGGAAATGGTGGACAGGGAATAGAACACCACTGCCAGGGCGCCGACTCTCGTCAGGTTGATCAGCAGCTGCACATTTTTGCCCGGGAAAAGCATGCGGCTCACAGGTTCTGCCAGTACGCAGAGACCGATGGTGGCGGGGATGGCGATCAGCATCGTAAAACGAATGCTGTAGCGCACCCGGGATACGGTATCCCGCCGGTTCTTCTCCTCCACGGCCCGGGTGAGGCTCGGAATCAGCGAAGAAGACAGGGCATTGGCCAGGGCCACCGGGATATTGAAAAGGATATGGTATTCTCCGAAAATACCCCATTCCGTGACGATATCCTTCGCTCTGCCCAGATAGGCCTGCACATTTCCGAAAAGATAATCATCAATGACCGAAGAAATGTTATATACCGTACTGGAAATCAGGATCGGCACCATGGTCATGGCCAGTACCACCGCGATACTGCGGTAATCGTCCACACTGCTTTCGTCCCGCCGCACATTCCGGTGCAGCTGAGGACGGTGCGAAAGATACAGCATAATGAAGAAAAGCAATGCTGTCAGAGCGCCGGCGCCGGTACCGATGCAGCCGCCGGCCGCACCGAAGGCATAGGTATACTCCGTGTCCGAATACAACAGGTTCGCCGTTTCTCCTCTATGAAAAAGGATATAGGCCGCCAGTACGGAAATCACCGCATTGAGGACCTGCTCCAGAATCTGCGAAATGGCCGTGGGCACCATGTCTCCGGTTCCCTGAAAATAACCCCGAAGAATGCCCAGATACGCCATGATCCACACCGTGGGCGCCAGGGCCTTCAATGCGAAGGCACAATAGGGCTTCTGCAGAAGGTCGGCAATGGCATTGCCGCCGAACCAGAGGGCCGAAAACATCACGAATCCGATACCCGTGGCATAGACAAAGGCCGCCCGCAGCACTCGTTCGGTGTTCCGGTATTTTCCCTTGGCCAGATTTCCGGATACGATACGGGAAATGGCCGTGGGCATGGAATAGCTGGAGAGAATCAGCAGCAGAGAATAAATGCTGAAGGCACTGGTATAATAACCATTGCCCTCGGCACCGATGATGGCCGTCAGCGGAACCCGGTAGACCATGCCGATGATCCGCACCAGAATCCCGGCGATGGCCAGAAGCGAACCCTGCACCACAAAATTCTTTTTGCGATTGGAGGCGGCGGAATGTTTCTGTGCCTCCGTCTGGTTCATGTGCCTTCTCTGTCCGCTCCGTACGGGATGTCTTCCTGCTGTGCTCATCTTGTGTATCCCTTTCCTGTCAGAATTTCCTCCTGACGTCTCTCCATTTCCAGACGTTCTTCATCTTCCATATGATCATAGCCGAAAAGGTGCAGCATGGAATGTGCCACCAGAAAAGCCAGCTCACGCTTCTCCGCATGCCCGTACTCCCGGGCCTGACTCTCGATCCGGTCCTGGTTCAGCACAATGTCTCCCAGCAAAAACTCTCCCGTGTCCGGATCAAAGAGAGAAGGATCTTCTTCGTCCAGCGCGTCAAAATCCGCCGGCGAATCATATTCTGCCATCGGGAAGGACAGTACGTCTGTGGGGGCATCGATCTGCCGCATATCCCGGTTGATTTCCTGAATGCCGGCATTGTCCGTGATCAGCACGCTGACCTCGCACTCATAGGGGCAGTTTTCATAATCCACGGCCGCTTCCACAATGTCCCGGATGATCGCCTCCCAGTCCAGCTGCAGCCGCTTTTCCGTTTCAAAATCAATGTTAATGGTCATATCATTTACGCTCCTGCACGCGCTTCATGCCGTAGGCCTTCGGCGAACTCTTCCGGGCCTCCCGCTTCTTCTCATCCCGCTCATAGGCATTGACAATGCGCTGCACCAGAGGATGCCGCACCACGTCCGCACTGCTGAGTTCCGCAAAGGCGATGCCTTCCACGTTCTTCAGCACCCGCAGTGCATCCTCCAGACCGGACTTCTTGCCTTCCTCCAGATCCTTCTGGGTCAGGTCACCCGTCACAATCACCTTGGAGCCGAAGCCGATACGGGTCAGGAACATCTTCATCTGCGCCGGTGTCGTATTCTGTGCCTCATCCAGGATAATGTAGGCGTTGTCCAAGGTCCGGCCACGCATATAGGCAAGGGGTGCCACCTCGATCAGTCCCTTTTCCGAATTCGCCAGATACTGCTCCGCGCCCATGATCTGATACAGAGCGTCGTAAAGCGGCCGCAGGTACGGATCCACCTTGGACTGGAGGTCACCGGGCAGGAAGCCCAGCTTCTCTCCGGCTTCTATGGCAGGTCTTGTCAGGATAATGCGGGATACCTCCTGCTCCCGAAAGGCCGTGATGGCCATGGCCATCGCCAGATAGGTCTTGCCGGTACCGGCCGGTCCGATGCCGAAGGTGATCATATTGCTGCGGATCTTGTCCACATACTCCTTCTGCCCCAGGGTTTTCGGCTTCACCGGCTTTCCCAGTGCCGTCCGGGCCAGAATATCCTTGTCGATCTCCACGATACCCTCCGTGGATTTCTCGGAGACCGTCAGAGAAATGGCATAATCCACGTTCTGCTCGGTGATGACATTCCCCCGCATAGAAAGGCGGATCAGATTTTCGAAAACGGTTTTCGCCTTCTCGCAGTCCCGTTCCTCTCCAAGGATCTTCATGACGCCGTCTCTGTCGATCACCGTCACATGAAAGGCCCGTTCAATCTTCTTTAAAAAGCTGTCCATCTGCCCCATGACATTTCTCTCATGCTCAATGGGGATGTCCATGATCTGCTCGCTTGCTGCCATATTCCTCCTCGCTCTGTCCATAGACAGAGACTAAGAAAGCCCCAATTCATCACTGAATCAGGGCTACTTAATTTGCTATGAATTAGTTGAACTTACGCTTTCTAGCTGCCTCAGACTTTTTCTTACGTCTTACGGACGGCTTCTCGTAATGCTCTCTCTTACGAATTTCCTGCTGGATGCCTGCCTTAGCACAGTTTCTCTTGAATCTGCGTAAAGCGCTGTCCAGGGACTCGTTCTCTTTAACGATTACGTTAGACATGCTGAAACCCAAACCTCCCTCCGGGTGCAAACTAGTATCTATTATAGCGATGACGCGAAATTTGTCAAATGGTTTTTGAACTTTTTTCTGTCGGCTATGAAATACCGAAAAATGAGGCTTAGCCCAGCTGCTGACGCACCAGCTCTGCGGCCTTGCTCAGCGCCTCGGACAGCTTGGAAGCATCCTTACCGCCGGCCTGGGCCATATTCGGGCGTCCGCCGCCACCGCCGCCAACGATGGGCGCAATGGCCTTGATCAGATTTCCGGCATGGGCACCCTTCTTGATGGCTGCATCTGTTGCGGTCGCCATGATGCAGGGCTTACCCTCCACAGCAGAAGCCAGCACGATATAAGCATCGCCGAACTTCTCCTTCAGCTGGTCGCCAAGGCTGCGAAGACCATTCATATCCACGGAAGAAAGCTCCTGCAGCACCACCTGGATGCCGTTGACTTCTTCTGCCTTCACCTCGCCCATGGACTGGTTGGCCAGCTTCGCCTTCAGGCTCTCATTCTCTGCCCGAAGCTCCTTCATGTCCTTCTCCAGTGCCGTGATTCGGTCTGCCAGATGCTGTCCGTCGGTCTTCAGAAGCTGTGCCGCTGCCTTCAGAAGCTTCTCTTCCTCGGCGAAGTGTGCCATCAGTCCCTCAGAGCTCAGGGCCTCAATTCTGCGGACACCGGCTGCCACGCCCTGTTCGGAAATGATTTTCACGAACTGGATCTCAGATGTGTTGCTTACATGGGTACCGCCGCAAAGCTCCTTGGAGAAATCACCGATTTCTACGACGCGAACGGAATCTCCGTACTTCTCGCCGAAGAGTGCCATGGCGCCGGTCTTCTTCGCCTCCTCCAGGCTCATCACCTCGGTGACTACCGGGATGGACTTGGCAATCTCCGCATTGATGATGCTTTCGGTCTTCTCCAGCTCCTCTGCGGTCATTGCCTGGAAATGGGTGAAGTCGAAACGAAGACGCTGTTCATCATAGTAAGCACCGGCCTGCTCCACATGCTCGCCCAGCACCAGACGCAGTGCCTTCTGCAGGATATGGGTAGCGGTATGGTTGCGTGCGATCAGCGCTCTTCTGTGGGCATCCACTTCAAGGCTTACGGCATCGCCATTCTGGAACATACCGGAGGTCACCACACCCACGTGGCCCAGCTTGCCGCCCTGCAGATGAATGGTCTCATCCACGCGGAAGCTGCCGTTGGCGGTACGGATCACACCGCTGTCACCGGCCTGGCCGCCCATGGTACCGTAGAAAGGTGTCTCCTCCGCGATGAGGCAGGCCTTCTCACCGTCGGTTACCGCATCGACGATCTCATCCTCACTCTCCTCATCCTGGGCAAGACGCACCAGCGCGGTCAGCTTGGACTCTGCCGTCAGCTGATCATAACCAATGAACTTCGAGCTGAGCTCTGCATCCAGCTTCTGATAAATGTCGTCACGGCCCATGTAATTGGTGGTCTTTCTGGCCTTCCGGGCAGTCTCTCTCTGCACCTGCATGGCCTTCTGGAAACCATCCTCATCCACAGTGAGATTCTTATCCTCCAGAATCTCCCGGGTCAGATCGATGGGGAAGCCATAGGTATCATAGAGACGGAAAGCATCCTCACCGGACAGCTCTGTTACGCCCTTCTCCTCCATGGTCTTCTCCAGCTCAGCCAGAATCTCCAAACCCTTGTCGATGGTCTTTGCGAAACGCTCCTCCTCCTGGTCAATAACCCGGAGAATCATAGCCTTCTTTTCCTCCAGCTCAGGATAGCCGTCCTTGGACAGGTCGATCACCACCTGGGAAAGCTTGGTCATGAACTTGCCTTCGATGCCGAGAATACGTCCGTGGCGAGCCGCACGTCTCAGGAGACGACGGAAGACATAGCCTCTGCCTTCATTAGAAGGCATGATGCCGTCGCTGGCCATAAAGGTGCAGCTCTTCACATGGTCTGCAATAATACGAAGCGAAACGTCCTTCTGGGCGTCCTCCTCATAATGGCAGTGTGCCAGTGCACCCACCTCGTCCATCAATGCCCGGTTGGTGTCCACATCGAAGAGGGAAGCCACGTCCTGGCAAACCACCGCGAGTCTTTCCAGACCCATACCGGTATCAATATTCTTCTGCACCAGATCGGTGTAATTGCCCTTGCCGTCGTTGTTGAACTGGGAGAATACGACGTTCCATACCTCCATGTAACGGTCGCCTTCGCCGCCCATGACGTCCTCGGGACCATTGCCCCACTTCTCACCACGGTCATAATAAATTTCAGAACAAGGACCGCAGGGACCTGCGCCGTGCTCCCAGAAGTTGTCTTCCTTACCGAAACGGTAAATACGATCTGCCGGAATACCGATTTCCTCATGCCAAACCTTGAAGGCATCCTCATCGTCCAGATAAATGGACGGATAGAGGCGGTCTGCCGGAATGCCAACACGCTCTGTCAGGAACTCCCAAGCAAAGTGAATGGCCTCGCTCTTGAAATAATCACCGAAGGAAAAGTTGCCAAGCATCTCAAAAAAGGTGCCGTGACGAGCGGTCTTTCCGATGTTTTCGATGTCGCCGGTTCGAATACACTTCTGACAGGTGGTCACACGCCGTCTGGGCGGAATTTCCTGTCCCGTAAAGTAGGGCTTCAGCGGAGCCATACCGGAATTGATCAGAAGCAAGCTGTTGTCGTTATGAGGAACCAGCGAAAAGCTCTTCATCTTCAGATGTCCCTTTTCCTCAAAGAAATCCAGGAACATTCTTCTCAGCTCATTGACACCATATTTCTGCATCTCAAAAATCTCCCTTGTTATAGTATTGGAATATGCGCTTTAACCTTTGAAATATAGCATAGCTGTCCCGGTTTCGCAATCCCCGAATGCTCAGCGCATCCACTTATCGTAGAGATTCTGGAGCTGACTGGTGAATTTCGCGAGATCCTTATTGGCACCGCCGTAATTGGCCTTCACGGCACTCAGCAGCTTGTTGTAAGCCGCCAGGAGACGTTCATACGCAGAATCCGAAGACTTCCGCCGACCGGCAATGTTCTGCTCTGTCACGGCATAGGAAGCACCTGCCTTCGCCTCCGGCTTCACAAACGGTACCGGCTCCGCCACGGTGATCCAGGCATTGGCCGCGAGGTCGAACACAGAACCGGAATAGGGACAATCCACCTTGAATTCTGTCTTCTGATAAATCAGCTCCGACAGCGTCTCCATAGACGAGTCATTGCCGTGCACCAGGAACACCCGCTCCGGCCGCTTCTCGTAGGCACTGATCCAGCGCAGCAAACCGCCCTGATCCGCATGACTGGACATGGCCGGCATGGTGGCGATTTCCGCCTTCACCGCAAATTCCTCACCGAAGAGCTTCACCGTCTCCGCGCCGTCCAGCAGCTGTCTTCCCAGCGTGCCCTCCGCCTGGTATCCGGCAAAGACAATGGTGCTTTCCGGCCGCCAGACATTGTGCTTGATGTGGTGCCGGATCCGGCCCGCATCGCACATGCCGGAGGCGGAAATGATGACCTTCGGCGTTTCATCAAAGTTGATCATCCGGGATTCCTCGGAGGTGATGGACAGATTCAATCCCTTAAAGGCAATGGGATTGATGCCCTTTTGTACCAGCGCCCGCGTCTCGTCGTCATAGCAGCCCGTCAGCTCCTTCGTGAACACATGGGTGGCCTCCACCGCCAGGGGGCTGTCCACATACACCGGGAAATCCTCATGTCCACGAATCAGCTTTTCGGCCTTGATGTAGCGATAGAGATACAGAAGCTCCTGGGTACGCCCCACGGCAAAGGCCGGCAGCACCACATTACCACCCCTGTCCAGGGTCCTCTGGGTAATGTCGACGAGATCCTGCAGATGGTCCACGCTGAGATCGTGATGCCGGTCTCCATAGGTGGACTCCATGATCACATAATCTGCTTCGTGAATATACTGCGGATCCCGGATCAGCGGCTTGTTGCAGTTTCCGATATCCCCGGAGAACACCAGCTTCCGCTTCACGCCGTTTTCCTCCAGATACACCTCGATGGACGCCGATCCCAGAAGGTGCCCGGCATCAATGAAGCATACCTCTACCCCATCGCCCAGCTCGATCCTGTGATTGTAGGGAATTCCCTTAAAATGCTCCAGCACATTGTTGGCATCGTTCAGATCATAGGCCGGGAACACCTCCGGCAGCCCTGCCCGCTGTCCCTTACGGTTTTTCCACTCCGCTTCCTGCATCTGGATGTGGGCACTGTCCCGCAGCATGATCTCCGCCAGAGACGCCGTGGCCGTGGTACAGAGCACGGTCCCGCAAAAGCCGTTTTTATAGGCATAAGGAATCATTCCCGCATGATCGATATGCGCATGGGTCAGCAATATATAGTCGAGGTCCGAATATTTCAGCGGCAGAGGCGCATTCTGGTACATGTCTCTCCCCTGTTCCATGCCGCAGTCAATAGCGATATTCAGTCCGCAGGCCTCCAAAAGATGCAGTGAACCGGTAACCTCATGATCCGCCCCTATAAATGATAGTCTCATAGCTTCCTCCTGCTTCTCTCCGCGCCCCTATCGCGGAGGATAATGTTTTCGGCTCTTCTTTTCCATCTGCACGCAGAGTTTTTTCATCGCTGCTATTTCGGTGGAAATTTCTTCTATATTTATAGTATAACAGGAAATTTGCAAAATGCCATAAACAAAAAAAGACTGTCCGTACATTTTTGTACGAACAGCCTTTATCCCGTGGACTTCGCGACAGCCAAGCTATCGCTGCATCCAGTGGATATTACTCCGACAAATAAGCCGCCTTGACTTTCGGGTCGTTGGCGAGATCCTGGGCTTTACCTTCGATGGTGATCTTACCGGTCTCCAGTACATAGGCACGATCCGCAATGGCCAGCGCCTTGTTGGCGTTCTGCTCCACCAGAAGCACCGTCACACCACTCTCATGAATCTTGTTGATGATGTCAAAAATCTCGTTTACATAAATGGGAGACAGACCCATGGAAGGCTCGTCCATGACGATCATGTCCGGCTTGGACATAAGGGCCCGACCCATGGCCAGCATCTGCTGCTCACCGCCGGAAAGCGTACCCGCCAGCTGGTTCTTTCTCTCTTCGAGACGCGGGAAATGATGGTAAACCATCTTGATACTTTCCTCAATCTCTGCCTTGTCATTGCGGGTAAAAGCGCCCAACATCAGGTTCTGGTAAACACTCAACTGCGCGAAAACCCGACGTCCTTCCGGCACATGGGCAAGTCCCTGCTTCACCAGTGCATGTCCCGGCACATGGGTAATTTCCTTCCCGCCGTAAAAAACATGTCCGGAACGGGCCGGAATCAGGCCGGTGATGGTCTGCAGTGTGGTGGTTTTTCCGGCACCGTTGGCACCGATGAGGGTCACGATCTCACCCTTTTCCACATGGAAGGAGATGCCCTTCAGCGCCTGGATGACGCCGTAATATACATTCAAATCTTGTACATCCAAAATTGTACTCATCTCTTCCTCCTTAATCACCGAGATATGCCTTGATGACCTCCGGGTCATGCAGCACCTCTGCCGTAGGTCCCTGCTTCAGCACCTGGCCGAAGTTCAGCACCGTGAGACGGTCGCAGATGCCGGACACCAGCTTCATATCATGCTCGATAAGCAGAATGGTCATATCGAAATGATCCCGCACGAAACGGATGGTGTTCATCAGCTCCTCGGTCTCGTTGGGGTTCATACCGGCTGCCGGCTCATCCAGAAGAAGAAGCTTCGGATCTGTGGCCAGTGCCCGGGCGATCTCCAGCTTTCGCTGCTGACCATAAGGAAGATTGGAAGCCTTATAATCCGCAAAAACATCCAGACCAAAGACCTTCAGCAGCTCCATGGCCCGCTCATCCATCTCCCGCTCCACTCTATGGAATTTCGGTGTCCGCAGGATGCCGTCCAATGTGGAGTAGCAATGATGATTGTGCAGGCCGGCCTTCACGTTGTCCAGAACGGAAAGCTGCCCGAAAAGGCGGATGTTCTGGAAGGTTCTGGCGATGCCCCGCTTGTTGATTTCCACACAGGGAAGTCCGGTAATGTCGTCATTGTCCAGAATGATCTTTCCGGTCGTCGGCTGGTACACACCGGTGAGCAGGTTGAATACGGTGGTCTTACCGGCACCGTTAGGGCCGATCAGACCGTACAGTTCTTTTTTCTCGATCTGTACATTGAAGTTATCCACGGCCTTCAGACCGCCGAAGTTAATGCCAAGCGTATTTACATCCAAGATTGCCATATCAGTTCTGCTCCTTTCCGTCCTTCTTCTGCTCCTTCCGGAAACGCAGCAGAATCCGCTCACGCATCTGAATCCAGCTGGGCGCAGAGGTAAACAGCATCATCAGGATCAGGAAGATCGCATAGATCAGCATACGATAGTCGTTCAGAGAACGCAGCATCTCAGGCAGAAGTGTCAGCACCACAGCGGCGATCACGGAACCGCGCATGTTACCGATGCCGCCCAATACCACGAACACCAGAATCATGATGGACTGGTTATAACCGAAGTTCTTCGGCAGGGCCTGCAGTGAACTCAGGTTGTGGGCATAGAGCACGCCGCCCACACCGGCAATGGCTGCCGAGATGGTAAAGGCCAGAAGCTTAAAGCTTGTGGGATTCAGACCGATGGACTCTGCCGCAATGCGGTTGTCACGGATGGCCATGATGGCACGTCCGGTTCTGGAGTGCATCAGGTTCAGGACAATGAAGAGAGAAATCAGCAGAATAATCACGCCGATGGTAAAGGTAGACATCTTCGGCGCACCGGTGATACCCTGCGCACCCTTGATGATGATCTGTCCGCTCTTTTCCATGCCCAGCGCCGTGCTGTCCTTCAGAGAAAAATGGGGACCATTGGAATCCACACCGAAGTACAGCGCGTTGATGATGTTCTTGATGATCTCGCCGAAGGCCAGCGTTACGATGGCCAGATAGTCACCCTTCAAACGCAGTACCGGGATGCCGATAAGGAAGCCGAAAACGGCTGCCGTCACCGCACCGATGAGAATGGCGATAATGAAGCTCAGAAGCTCCGGCATATCGCTTCCCTTCATTAACATGGACCAGGTTGCCGAAGAAAAGGCGCCCAGGCACATGAAGCCGGCATGTCCCAGAGAAAGCTCTCCGGAAATGCCCACCACGAGGTTCAGGCTCACCGCCATGATCGAATAGGTACAAAGGGGAACCAGAAGTCCCTTCA
The DNA here is from genome assembly GCA_963659875.1 of Parolsenella sp. GTDB lineage: Bacteria > Bacillota > Clostridia > Lachnospirales > Lachnospiraceae > Oribacterium. Next base: position 32,261 of record CAVKVA010000003.1, on the reverse strand, counting down.
TCAGGGAGTTCACATGGCCGGTCTGCAGCAGAATCTCCACCACCACATAGGCAAGAATGACCATACCGAAGGTAATGGCATTGGATCGCAGCTCTTTGGCCTTGGCCGATGACATATTCATTTCTTTTTTCGTTTTACTCATAAGGCCTCACACTTTCTCCATAATCTTCTTGCCCAGAATACCGGTCGGCTTCACCAGCAGAACGATGATCAGCACAGAAAACACGATGGCATCCGAAAGCTTGGATGAAATGTACGCCTTCGAAAGATTTTCCAGTACGCCCAGGATGATGCCGCCGATGAAGGCACCCGGAATGGAACCGATGCCGCCAAGTACAGCTGCCACGAAAGCCTTGATGCCGGGCATCGCACCGGTGGTCGGTGTCAATGTCGGATAAGCCGAGCAAAGCAGAATACCTGCAATGGCTGCGAGGGCGGAACCGATGGCGAAGGTCATGGCAATGGTGCTGTTGACATTAACACCCATCAGCGTCGCTGCGCCCTTGTCCTCGGAAACCGCCAGCATAGCCTGTCCCATCTTGGTCTTGTTGATGAATGCCAGCAATGCCAGCACAATCACGATACAGGTAATGATGGTCACAATGGTCTCACCGGAAATGGTCAGGGCACCGCCTGCCAGATGCAGGGGCTGCAGCGGAACGAAGGAGCTGAAGCTCTTCGGGTTCGCACTGAAGAGAAGCAGGGCCAGGTTCTGAAGAAGATAGGAAACACCAATGGCGGTGATGAGCACCGACAGAGAGTTGGCCTGACGCAGAGGCTTATAGGCCACCCGCTCAATCAGCATGCCCAGTGCTGTGCAGACAATCACAGACACCAGGATAGCAAGAGGAATCGGCAGACCCAGGTTGTTGAAGGCAATAAACGCCGCATAGCCTCCCACCATCAGAATATCGCCATGTGCGAAATTCAGCATCTTGGCGATACCATATACCATTGTGTAGCCCAGCGCGATAATCGCATATACCGAACCGAGACTGACACCACTCAGCAAGTATGAAATAAAACTCATCATCTTTGCACCCCTCGTGCTTCCTATATTTTCCAAAACAAATCAACATGCCGCCATAAAGCCGAAAAAGGGCTGCTTTTTCAAGCAACCCTTTTTGCTCACTTTATTTCATTCTCTTCTGAATTACTCAGCAGATACGTAAGCGCCATCCTGGATCACAACGGCCTTCGGTGTCTTATCCACATCGCCGCCTTCATTCCAGGTCATGCCCTCACCGGTCAGACCATCATAGGTGATCTCAGTCATAGCCTGCTCCATAGCAGTACCGATCTCATCCACAGACATAGAAGGATCAAGGTTTGCCTTCTCAGCAGCAGCCTTGATGATGTAAGCAGCATCGTAAGCATCTGCAGCGAACTGGATCGGGGTCTCGCCGTACTGTGCCTCGTAGTTCTTTACGAAGTTCTGGGTCAGCTCGTCCTCAGCATCCGGCGCGAACGGTGTCAGGAGCATCAGGCCCTCAGCCAGAGAGGTATCGAAGTTCTCAACGTTCAGGATACCGTCCATGCCGTCGCAACCGAAGAATGTCGGCTGGAAGCCCATGGTGTTGGCCTGTGTCAGAACCAGAGCAGCCTCTGTGTAGTAGAACGGAAGGAATACAAGCTCAGCGCCGGCATCTTTCATCTTCTGCAGCTGTGTGGAGAAGTCCTTGTTGGAATCTGCTGTGAACTGCTCGTCAGCCACAATCTCGATACCCTGGTTCGGTGCTTCATCCTTGAAGGCATCATGAATGCCGGAAGAGTAAACATCAGAGGAATCGTAGATGATACCAACCTTCTCAGCCAGCTTATGCTCGCCGATGTACTGTGCGGACTTGGTTCCCTGTGCCGGATCGGAGAAGCATACACGGAAAGCGTTCGGCTGAGTGGTGCAGTCTACTGCAGAGCCTGACGGGGAAATCATGAACAGGTTGTCGTTGGCAGCCTCAGATGCTACGGCGATGGTCGGTGCAGAGGTTGTCGGTCCGATGAGCATCTGCATGCCCCAGTCCTTCAGGGAGTTGAATGCATTGACTGCCTTCTCCTGATCATGCTCATCATCGGCCTTCTTGTACTCTACCTGATAGCCGTTGATGCCGCCTGCCTCATTGATCTCGTTGATGGCCAGCTCTGCACCGTTTACAACAGCGATGCCGTATACAGCTGCGCCGCCGGTCAGAGGTCCCTGACCGCCGATCTTCCAGGTAAGGCTGCCATCTGCTCCCTCAGAGCTGCTGGCCTCACCGGCTGCAGCGGTCTCTCCTGCTGCAGCAGTTGTTGTTGCTGTGCTGGATGAAGATGAGCCACAAGCTGCAAGAGATACAACCATTGCAGCTGCCATGCTTGCGCTGATTAACTTTTTCATAATATTTTCCTCCTAAACTCTCAGGACAAATCCTGAAACTGTTCCATATTATAGGGCAGTGAAAAGCCTATTGTCAACGGATTTGATAACATTTGGGGATGTTTTGCATTTTCGATATAGCCATTCGTTATACTAGCACTCATTTTCCAGTTATGGAAATATTTTTCACGCGGTATAGGCCACGCCGCTGTTCTCCGCCCGCTTATCACGCATCATCAGCTCATTCACCGCTTCCCGGGGAGACTTGTTTTCGAAAAGAACAGCATTCACCTGTTCCACGATGGGCATGGAGACCGCATACTTTCGGGAAAGCTCCAGTCCGGCCTTCGCCGCATAGACGCCTTCCACAATCTGGCCCACCTCCTGCATCGCTTCCTGGTAGCTCTTTCCCTCACCGATCAGGATGCCGGCCCGCCGGTTGCGGGAATGCATGGAGGCACAGGTAACAATCAGGTCACCAATACCGGAAAGTCCCGCAAAGGTCTCCGGCTTGCAGCCCATTTTGATGCCCAGACGAGCAATCTCTGCGATGCCTCGGGTAATCAGCGCTGCCTTGGTGTTGTCTCCATATCCCAGACCATCTGCCGTTCCCGCAGCCAGGGCAATGACATTTTTCAGAGCGGCACCGATCTCGATACCCTTCATGTCCGCATTGATGTAGACCCGGAAGCTCGGCTGCATGAAGGCATCCTGAATTTTCTTTGCCGTTGCTTCGGAATGGGCTGAAGTCACAATGGTGGTGGGAATCAGCCGGGATACCTCTTCCGCATGGGAAGGACCGGACAGCACCGCCACATCAGCCTGCGGCAGTACCTCCTCCAGAATGTCCGTCATAGTCATCATGCTGCCCTCTTCGATGCCCTTCGCTACTGAGACCAGAATCTGTCCTTCCCGGACATAGGGCTTCATCTCCCCGGCTGTACTCCTTATATATATAGAAGGAACTGCCATCACCAGCAGTTCACTTTCCTGCACCACCTTCTGAAGATCCGCGGAATACTGCATGGAATCCGGCAGTTCAGCTCCCGGCAGATTTTTATGACGGTGGGTTTCCTTCAGGGCCTTCAGTTCCTCCTCAAATTTCGACCAGATGCAGACCTCATGTCCGTTCCGATTCAGAACAATGGCAAGGGCCGTTCCCCATGTACCTGCACCGATGATTCCTGCCTTCATAGTTTTCTCCTTTTCTCTTTTCTAAGAAAGGCAGGCCGAAGCCTGCCTGTTAATTCTTCTTTTTTCCAAATTTATTTTCTGTCCCGTGCATCAGGCGCTGAATGTTGCTTCTGTGCTGATAGATGCACAGGAGTGCCATCAAAAAAGACAGCACGCAACAGCTCAGATACGTGTTCGCCGTCACCGGCAGAAATCCGCTTCTGCCGAAAAGCAAAATCAGCAGGAAGAAGCAGCTTTCGCCGATCATGGAACCAAGGCTCACATAACCGGTCACCAGCACGATGAGGATCAGCAAAAGCAGCAGGACGATTGCCACCCGCCAGTCAAACATAATGATCAGCGCACCGGTACAGGCCACGCCCTTACCGCCCCTAAGATGCGGCAGAAAGGTAAAGGTATGTCCGAGAATCGCACCAAAACCGGCATACATCACCAGCAGTGTGGTCGCTTCTCCCGTCGGCTTCCACAGAAGGTGCAGCAGCAGTACGGGAACCACGGTCTTCGCAATATCCATGAGGAGCACAGTAAAACCCGCCTTTTTCCCGAGGGCCCGGGTCACATTGGTGCTGCCGGGATTGCCGGAACCCACCTGAAAGATGTCCACGCCCTGGGATTTGGCATAGAGATAGCCGTTGGGAATGTTTCCGAAAAGATAGCCTACAAACAAGGCGATCAGAATCTGCTGTATGCTCATATCTTCTCCTCGCCTCGCTCACGAATGATGAAGCGAAGGGGTGTGCCCACAAATCCGAAGGCCTCCCGCACCTGATTCTCAATGTAACGGGTATAGGAGAAATGCATCAGCTCCCGGTCATTCACGAAGATCACAAAGGTAGGCGGCTCCACACCGATCTGGGTCATATAGAACAGCTTCAGTCGCTTACCCTTGTCGGAAGGCGGCTGCTTCATGGCTGTTGCCCGGGTCATGATCTCATTCAATACACCGGTCTTGATGCGCAGTGTCTGGTTCTGGCGCACAAGATCCACCAGATCAAAAATCTTGTTCAGACGCTGTCCCGTCTCGGCTGAAATGAACAAGAACTCCGCATAGTCCATATAAGCGAACTTTTCCTTCAGCTTCAGTGTGAACTCCTGCATGGTCTTGTCGTTCTTTTCAATGGCATCCCACTTGTTCACGCAGATGATGACACCCTTGCCGGACTCATGCGCGATACCCGCAATTCTCGCGTCACCATCCGTGACACCCTGGGTTGCGTCGATCAATACCAGGCAAATGTCGGCGCGATCCACAGCCGCAACCGTCCGGATAACGGAATAGCGCTCGATGTCATCCGTGATCTTTCCCTTCCGACGGATACCGGCCGTATCGATAAAGATGAAGTGCTCACCGTTGTGCACCAGTTCTGTGTCAATGGCATCCCTGGTGGTTCCTGCCACATCAGAAACGATGACACGATTCTGTCCCAGCAGCTTGTTGATCACAGAGCTCTTGCCCACATTGGGCTTACCGATCAGGGCGATCTTCACATAGTCATTGTCTGTGGCATCTGCCAATTCCTTAGGGAAGTGACGCACCACCTCATCCAGAAGATCACCGATACCCATCTGGTTCACAGAGGACACGCCAAAGGGATCTCCCAGTCCCAGGTTGTAGAACTCATAAATGTCATTGCCGAACTTCTGGAAATTGTCCACCTTATTGACGCAGAGTACCACCGGCTTACCAGACTTCCGCAGCATATCTGCCACTTCATAATCCGCATCCACCACACCGGTACGAACGTCCGTCACGAAGATGATCACATCCGCTGTATTGATGGCCAGCTCTGCCTGGGAACGCATCTGCTGCAGGATGATATCTCCTGATTCCGGCTCGATACCGCCGGTATCCACCAAGGTAAATTTATTGTTCAGCCACTCTCCCTCCGCATAGATACGGTCACGGGTAACACCCGGCGTATCCTTCACGATGGAGATCTGCTTACCTGCAATCAGGTTGAAAAGTGTGGACTTTCCGACATTGGGACGTCCCACCACCGCTACGATTACTTTTCTCATTTTATTCTCCGATTTCATTCAACACAACAGCTCTGATAGAAACAGATTGAAAAGCTTCAGACCATTTCTCTCAGAACTCCTCTGTATGTTTTACCATAGATCTTTTGTTTAGGCAATTGTTTTACAGTTACGCCCGACAGAATCGAGTCCGCTTTCTGAACGAAAAGAGAGAGACGCAATGCTGCGCCTCTCTCGTAAAGCTTCAGAGCCTTTCTGTACCGCAATTACTTGTTGTACATATCGAGCAGCTTCTTCAGGTGCTCGTATCTCTCCTTAGCCTCTTCCTCATTCTTTGCATCCAGCTTAGCTGCACGCTCAGGGTTCTTCAGAGCAAGTGACAGGTAACGTACCTCACCCTTCAGGAAGTCCTGATAGCCCTCGTACTTCGGCTCCTTGGAATCCAGAGTGAACTTCTTGTCGCCGCCCAGCGGGTTGAAACGGAAGTTGTTCCAGTATCCAGACTCAACAGCCAGCTTCTCCTCGGTCATAGCCTTAGCCATGCCCTTCTTGATGCCGTGGTTGATACAAGGTGCATAAGCGATGATCAGGGACGGTCCCGGATATGCCTCAGCCTCAGCGATAGCCTTTACAGTCTGCTGCATGTCAGCACCCATAGCGATATGTGCTACATATACATAGCCATAGGACATTGCGATGCCTGCCAGATCCTTCTTCTTGGTCTCCTTACCGCCGGCTGCGAACTGTGCAACAGCACCGGTCGGTGTAGACTTGGAAGACTGTCCGCCTGTGTTGGAGTAAACCTCAGTATCGTAAACCATCACATTGATGTCCTTGCCGGAAGCAAGTACATGATCCAGTCCGCCGAAACCGATATCGTAAGCCCATCCGTCACCACCGAAGATCCACTGGCTCTTCTTAGCAAGGAAGTCCTTATTCTTTACCAGATCCTTGGAGATCTCGTCTGTCTTATCTGCCAGAGCAGCAACCAGCTTCTCTGTTGCCACACCGTTGGTTGCACCAACTGTGAAGGTATCCAGATACTCCTGGCAAACATCCTTAACAGATGCATCTGCCTCAGCCAGTCTCTCAACCTGCTTCTTCAGTCTGTCACGGATTGCATTCTGTGCCAGCAACATACCATAACCGAACTCAGCGTTATCCTCGAAGAGAGAGTTGTCCCAAGCCGGACCCTGTCCCTTGGCATTCACTGTGTACGGTGTGGACGGTGAAGAGTTACCCCAGATAGAAGAACATCCTGTTGCGTTGGCAATGTACATTCTCTCACCGAAGAGCTGTGTGATGAGCTTAGCATACGGTGTCTCACCACAACCCGGGCATGCGCCTGAGTACTCGAACAGCGGCTTCTTGAACTGAGATCCCTTAACAGAAACCTCCTTGAACTTAGCCACAACATCAGCCTTCTCCGGGAGCTTCTCAGCATAGTCGAAGTACTGCTGTCTGTTCAGGTTCTCGCCGATCGGGGACATGGTCAGAGCCTTCTCACCCTTCTTGCCAGGACATACATTTGCGCAGGAGCCGCATCCGGTACAGTCAAGAACAGAGGTCTTGATGCCGAACTTGTAGCCGGGCATACCGGTCAGATCCTTTGTGGTGTTGCCTTCCGGTGCTCCGGCAGCCTCAGCCTCAGTATAAGCGAAAGGTCTGATAGCGCCGTGAGGACATACATAAGAACAGAAGTTACACTCGATACAGTTGTCCGGATTCCATACAGGAACATTAACGGCAATGCCTCTCTTCTCGTAAGCAGCTGTTCCGGAAGGTGTTGTACCATCTACATACGGCTTGAATGCGGATACCGGCAGGTTGTTTCCTTCCTGAGCGGAAACGGCATTCTGGATGTTGTTGACGAAGTCAAGAACTTCCTTCTTGCCCTCGGTCTTATCCTTGAACTCCAGACCCTCGTCTACGCAGTTTGCCCAGTCAGCCGGAACCTCAACCTCTTCGAAAGCGTTGGCGCCAGCATCGATTGCTGCCCAGTTCTTCTTAACAACGTCCTCACCCTTACGGCCGTAAGTCTTCTGTGCCGCATCCTTCATAAGCTTGTTAGCCTCTGCAGGAGGAATGATGCCGGTCAGTGTGAAGAAAGCAGACTGGAGAATGGTGTTGATACGTGTCGGGCCCATGCCTGTCTCAATACCGATCTTTACACCGTTGATGATGTAGAACTTGATCTTGTGATCAGCCATGTACTTCTTCATCTGGCCGGGAAGGTGGTCTGCAACCTCATCCTTGCTCCATGCGCAGTTCAGAAGGAAGGTACCGCCGTCAACCAGCTCCTGTACCATGTTGAACTTGGTTACGTATGCCGGATTGTGGCAGGCAACGAAGTTTGCTCTGTGGATCAGGTAGGTGGACTTAATCGGCTTCTTACCGAAACGCAGGTGAGACATGGTTACGCCGCCGGACTTCTTGGAATCATAATCGAAGTAAGCCTGAGCATACATGTCTGTATTGTCACCGATGATCTTGATGGAGTTCTTGTTGGCACCTACAGTACCGTCAGCACCGAGACCCCAGAACTTACAGTTAACGGTTCCTTCCGGTGTGGTAACCAGCGGAGCGCCAACGGGCAGTGACAGATAAGTCACATCATCGTTGATACCGATGGTGAATCTCTTCTTCTCGGTGTTGTTGTAAACAGCAACGATCTGTGCCGGTGTGGTATCCTTGGAACCCAGACCGTAACGTCCGGACAGTACTGTGCAGCCTGCGAACTTGCTTCCCTGCAGAGCAGCAACAACATCCAGGTACAGCGGCTCACCGATGGAACCCGGCTCCTTTGTTCTGTCGAGAACAGTGATTACCTTAGCGGTCTCCGGGATAGCGGAAAGGAAAGCCTCTGTAGAGAACGGTCTGTACAGTCTTACCTTAACAACGCCGACCTTAGCACCCTCTGTCTTTACGAGGTAGTCGATGGTCTCCTCAATGGTGTCATTTACGGAACCCATGGCAATGATGACATGCTCAGCATCAGCAGCACCATAGTAGTTGAACAGCTTATAGTCTGTTCCCAGCTTGGCATTTACCTTATCCATGTACTCCTGAACGATTGCCGGAAGTGCATCATAGTAAGGGTTGGATGCCTCACGCGCCTGGAAGAAGATATCCGGGTTCTGTGCAGATCCTCTCTCAACAGGATGGTTCGGATTCAGGGCGTTGGCTCTGAACTCGTCAACATACTGCCAGTCCACCATATCCTTCAGATCTTCGTAGTCCCACTCCTCGATCTTCTGAATCTCGTGAGAGGTTCTGAAACCGTCGAAGAAGTTGATGAAAGGAACCTTTCCCTTCAGAGCGGAAAGATGCGCAACCGGAGTCAGATCCATAACTTCCTGTACGGAAGACTCGCAGAGCATAGCGCAACCGGTCTGACGGCAGGCCATAACATCAGAGTGATCACCGAAGATGGAAAGTGCGTGAGAAGCAACTGCACGGGCAGATACATCGAACACACCGGGGAGCTGCTCACCGGCAACCTTGTACAGGTCCGGAATCATCAGCAGGAGACCCTGAGAAGCAGTGAAGGTAGTGGTCAGAGCACCGGCAGCGAGGGAACCGTGTACTGCACCGGCAGCACCAGCCTCAGACTGCATCTCGGTAACCTGTACGGTCTCGCCGAGGATGTTCTTTCTTCCTTCTGTTGCCCACTCATCTACATGCTCCGGCATAACAGATGAAGGCGTGATAGGAAAGATCGCAGCGACTTCTGAAAATGCATAAGATGCATGTGCAGCAGCCTGGTTTCCATCCATAGTTTTCATTTTTCTTGCCATAAGAATTCCTCCTAAAAAAATGAATAGCCACATTGGATGCGGTTAAGTTATATGAGAACCCACACGGGACATCATACACATGGAATAGTATAGCATTTTCCGTTTAAAAAGCAAAGAAAAACCATTTCGTACAAAATAAAATACAATCATTTTGCACGAAGATGGTTAAGAGCGCCTAACTTTATATCGTGTACTATGTCCAATAAGCATCATAATCTTTTGTAAAAATAAACAGACAGAAGCCGCAAGGGGCCCCTGTCTGTTGGTTATTTTTTTATCATTCCTGACAACTTATTCACAGAGTCGTTTTTCTTCTGTCATGACTCTCCCGGGCCGCCGGAAATGACATCATCTCCGCCGGAAGGACTGCCATCCGAAGCCACAGGCCCCTGCGAAATCACAGTATCGCTGCCGGTGGTCTCCGGTGCGGGTGAAGCCGCTGTCGTGCTGGCCGCGGTGGTCTCTGCCGCACTTGTGCTTTCTGCAGCCTTGCTGCTCTCGGCTGCCGATGCAGATTCGGCGCTGCTTTCTGCCGCGCTGCTGCTCTCCGCTGCCGTTGTGGCATTCTCCGCATACTTCTTCGGTGTGTGTCCCTTGTAAGTCGTGTAATGGTCCTTCACCTTCTCCGTCTTTCCGTTGGTGGTGATGATCTTATAAGCCTGCCACTCGGAGCCGGCAGAACCACTGCTTTCGCTGCCATCGGCCGGTGTGATGATCTGGGCTGCCGGTACCGGCAGGTCCTTCACTTTCTCTGAGGTCAGCTCCCAGGTCACGCCCTCCGGCAGGATGCGTACACCGTAAATAGAAACGGTCAGACTCTGGTCCGAATAGCTTGCCCGGATACCGATGGGATAATCCGAATTGTTCACAAACTGGTAATCCGGTCCCGGCCAGGAAACCGTCGCATCCATACCCGGTGTCACATAAGTGGGTGCAAAGGTATGAGACCGGCGATAGGTCGTTGTGAGACCGGCCCGGAACACCGCATTGTACAGTGTGGTGGATACCTGGCAGACGCCGCCGCCTACCTCCTGTACCACCTCGCCGTTGTTGTAGGCCGGTGCACCGCCGTAGCCCTTGGCTTCCGTTCTCTGCCCCACTGTTTCATTGAAGGAGAATTCCTGTCCCGGCTTCAGCACGGTTCCGTTTAATGCCTTCGCCGCAAGCTGAATGTTCTTGTTCCGCACAGAATTGGATGTCGTTTTGGTGGTATAGCTGCCGATGGTGGTGTACTTGCTCTTAACGGAACCGGAAGGCGAAACCGCATTGCCGACAGCTGTAATTTCACCGGTATAATTTCCGGAAGAAAGTTGTGCCATCACCTTCTCCACCGTGGCATCCGCATCGATCTCATAGCCATCCTTGCTGCCGCCGAAAACGAAGTCTCCCTTTTCGCTGTCATAACCGGTCAGTCCGCCGTTTGTGGCCGACATCTTCCATACCAGCGCAAGCTGCGTCATCTCATCCTTCACGGTATCCGTGAAATCCGGCAGTGAAAGTGCGTAGTCCGCCTGCGGCGCACTGCTGCTCTCTGCGCTGCTGTCCTCCGTACTTTCCTTACCCTTACTCTTTTCTGCCGACGCCTTCGCTTCGTTTTCCGCTGCCATGGAGGAAGCAATGCTGTCTCTCTTACCGTCATAATCGGTGAAAATCTGATCCACATAGCTCTTCAGTGTCTCCTGAAGCAGATCCGGCACCGCAAATTCACTTTTCGTGGGTCGAATGGTCACTGCCGCATAGGGATTGCTGACCTCCACCCGCTCCTCGGTTCCCTCATTATCTGTACCGCCACTGGAAGATTCCTGCTTCTGGCTTTCCTCCTCCAGATCCACCATCGTGAAGGAATCCAGATTCGGATTCGGATTTGTCACCGTGAGGGACCAGGTGTAGCTTTCCTGCAGTTTGGCCAGCACCTCATCCTCAGTCATCCCCTTCAGGTTCAGAAGCTCAGCATTCGGTGCAAGTGCAGAATAATCCAGATACAGATCTGTGTTGATGACATTCTGATCCAGCACCAACGCAGTGGTTTCCGTGATCTCACTTTCCTCTGCTGTCGTATGTCCCAGCAAACCGCTTTTAAACAGTACCGCCGCACCGATCACCAGTGCCGCTGCCGCCACAGCACCGCCAATGGCCAACCCAGCCTTGCCGCTGCCGCCATTTCCGCGACGATTCCGGGAGCCTCTTCCATAGCTTCCGCTGTAGCTGCTTCTGCCGCTGCTGCCCGTACTTTTCCTGCTCTCCTGGCTGTAACTGCCTCTTTCACTTACCTGTTTCCGGGCATTTCTGCCCCTTGATGCCCCGCGCGCCCGGGAGCCCCCTCTTCTCTCATCGTTGTACTCTCTGTTCATTTGCTCACCCGCTCTATATCCTGTCCAATTAAAGATTTTTCAAGCCGCCCGTTCTCCTCTTTTTATCTGAAATTTTAGAAAAATTTTAGAATTCTTTCCGGTCGGTGCTACTTATCTTATCACATTTACAGACTTTGTATATCGCTATTTTGATAAAAAACATTTAACGAATACCTTACATGAGTTTTAAAAATGCCCTGTGTCTCTATAGACACAGGGCATTTATTAAAAGAACGCATGAATTGCTTTATTTTACAACAAAGTTGACAATCTTTCCCGGAACATAGATTTCCTTCACGATATTTCCGGTCAGCTTATCCGCCACTGCTGCCTTGGCTTTTTCCAGTACAGATGCCTTATCCTCATTCTGCTGAATCAGGATCACAGCTCTGGTCTTGCCGTTCTGCTGTACCGGAATCTCCAGCTCGTCGGTCTTCATGGCCTCCTCGTCATACTCCGGCCAGCCGCCGTGGAATACGGTATCCTCACCGCCCAGATCATGCCAGCACTCCTCCGCCATATGCGGTGCAAAAGGTGCCAGGAGGATGGAGAAGGTCTTCAGTGTTTCCTTATCCATACCGCCGTGCTTCTTGGCCAGATCCACCATGGCGTTGTTGTACTCCATGAAGCCGGAAACCACGGTATTCAGTGAGAAGGCTTCAAAACGCTGCTCAATGTCATGCACCAGGTTGTGGCGAAGCCGGATCATATCCTTGGTGGCCTCGATATCCTTGTCCTTGGACTCCTGTACCAGATTGTAGAAACGGTTCAGGAAACGGTAAACACCGTCGATGCCGCGGTCATCCCACTCAGCATCCAGCTCAGGCGGGCCAACGAAGAGCTCATAAAGACGGAGCGCATCACAGCCGTAGTCACGAACCAGATCGTCCGGAGAAACGACATTACCCTTGGACTTCGACATCTTGATACCGTTCTTGCCGGTGATCATACCCTGGTTGAACAACTTTGTGAAGGGCTCATCGAAGCCGATCACACCGATATCGTACAGGAACTTGGTCCAGAAACGGGAATACAGGAGATGCAGCACCGCGTGCTCCACGCCGCCCACGTACATATCCACCGGCAGAAGCTTATCGGCCTTCTCACGGTTCACCAGTTCCTGATCGTTGTTGACATCCACATAACGCAGGAAGTACCAGGAAGAACCTGCCCACTGGGGCATGGTGTTGGTCTCCCGCTTTGCCGGGCCGCCGCAGTTCGGACAGCTGCAGTTCACCCAATCCGTCATAGCAGCCAGCGGAGATTCGCCGGTACCGGTGGGCTCATAGTTCTCTACCTCCGGCAGACGCAGCGGAAGCTCGTTCTCCGGCACGGCAACATTGCCGCAGGTCGGACAGTGTACGATGGGGATCGGCTCACCCCAGTATCTCTGGCGGGAGAATACCCAGTCACGCAGCTTGTAGCTGACGGTCTTCTTGCCGAAGCCCATCTTCTCGATCATCAGCGGCGCTTCCTTCTTCAGGACAGCGGACTCCATGCCGTTCCACTCACCGGAGTTGATCATGATGCCGGACGCCTCTGTATAGGCCTCCTGCATATCCTCGATTTCCTTGCCGTCCTTTGCAATAACCTGAATGATGGGAAGATCAAACTTCTTGGCAAAGGCAAAGTCTCTGGAATCGTGGGCCGGTACGCACATGATGGCGCCGGTGCCGTGATCCGCCAGTACATAATCGGAAATCCAGATCGGAGCCTTCTTGCCGTTCAGCGGGTTCACAGCGTAGCTTCCAGTAAACTCACCGGTCTTGTCCTTGTCGTTTACGGACATACGATCCACATTGGACTTGTTGGCCGCCATCTGCACATAACGCTCTACTGCCTCACGATGCTCCTCCGTGGTCAACTTCTTCACCATCGGATGCTCCGGTGCCAGCACCAGGAAAGTCGCGCCGTGAAGTGTGTCCGGTCTGGTGGTGAACACGGTCAGCTTCTCATCGGAATTCTCGATGCCGAAGTCCACCTCTGCACCATAGGAACGACCGATCCACTCGGTCTGCATCTTCTTAACCTTCTCCGGCCAGTCCAGCTTATCCAGATCATCCAGAAGACGATCCGCATAGGCGGTGATCTTCAGCATCCACTGCCGCAGGTTCTTTTTGGTCACCGGTGTACCGCAGCGCTCACACTTACCGTCCACCACCTCTTCGTTTGCGAGACCGGTCTTACAGCTGGGGCACCAGTTGATGGGGAACTCCTTCTCGTAAGCCAGTCCCTTCTTAAACATCTGTACAAAGATCCACTGCGTCCACTTATAGAACTTCGGATCTGTGGTGTTCAGCTCCATGTCCCAGTCATAAAGGGCATTGATCTGCTTCAGCTGGCGCTTGATGTTTTCCACATTCTTCTTTGTGGTGATGGCCGGATGAATGCCCATCTTGATGGCATAGTTCTCAGCCGGAAGACCGAAGGCATCCCAGCCCATGGGATGGATCACATACTTTCCCTTGATCAGCTGGTAGCGGGACCAGGCATCGGAGATCACATATCCTCTCCAGTGTCCCACATGCAGGCCGGAGCCTGAGGGATACGGGAACATATCCAGACAGTAGTACTTCTCCTTCTTGCCGTCGTTGACATTGATGGGATTCTGATCCCAGTATGCCTGCCACTTCTTTTCTATCGCTTCATGATTGAATCTTGCCATGGTCTTCTCCTTACCGTTTTTTCCTTTGTGCATTGCACAGCATTTAATTATAAATCAATTTATGCATTCGTCAACCATTCGCCCGCCTCTTCCGTCATAAGTCCTTGGAATTGCTGGCATGCTCCGCCCGAAAGAAGTCGTACACCCGCCGGGCGGAATAGTCATCCATATGCGGGCATTCCCGCAGCTCCTCCAGTGTGGCAGAGCGCACATGATCCACATCCTTGAACTGCCGGAGCAGCGCCCGCTTCCGCACCAGCCCCACACCCGGGATATCGTCCAGAATGGAATGCACCTGTTCCCGGCTCCGGAGGGAACGGTGGTACTCTATGGCAAAGCGGTGCACCTCATCCTGAATCCGGGTCAGCAGCTTAAAGGCCTCTCCCTTCAAGGAAAGCGGCAGCTCCTCGTCATGATACAGCAGCGCCCGGGTCCGGTGCCGGTCGTCCTTCACCATGCCGCACACCGTTACCGAATGAATGCCCAGTGTTTCCAGGACCTCCTCACAGATATGCACCTGTCCCTTGCCGCCGTCCATGAGGATCAAATCCGGGAAGCTGGAAAAGGATCCCAGCTCGTTCTTCTTTCCCTTGGCCGCATTTTCCGCCATTTCCTTGAGGCCGTGCGTGAAGCGGCGCGTCAGCACCTCCCGCATGGAGGCGTAGTCATCCGGCCCCTGCACCGACTGAATCCGGAATTTCCGGTAGTCATTTCGTTTCGGTCTTCCATTGATATACACCACCATGGATCCCACATTCTGGGCCCCGGAGATATTGGAAATGTCATAAGATTCGATCCGCACCGGCGGCTGCGGCAGACCGATCACCTCACCAAGCTCCTGAATGGCGCGGTTGGTCTTTTTGTCCTGCTCCCGATACTGCTGACTGTAGCGGTTCATCAGAATACCGGCATTGGTTACCGCCAGCTCCACCAGCTTTTCCTTCATTCCCTTCTGGGGCGCCCGCAGCACCACCCTTCTTCCCTTTGCCTGGCTCAGCCAGTCCGAAAGCACCTTTTCCTCCGGCAGCGGCGTCTGTACCCAGATTTCCCGGGGAATGAAGGGCGTTCCATTGTAGTACTGCTGAATAAAGCTCGTCAGGATCTCCTCGTCCGTAGATTCCTGATCGATGCTGATGAACTGATGGTCACGGCCGATGATCTTGCCGTCCCGCACAAAGAAGATCTGGATAATGCAGTCGTTCCACTGCCTGCGCATACCCACAATATCCCGGTCCTCCTGGTCATAGGCCGTGACCTTCTGCCTATTCTGCACCGCCTCGATGGAGCGGATCAGATCCCGCATCTCCATGGCCGTTTCAAAATCCAGGTTGTCGGAAGCACGGCTCATCTTTAGAGAAAGCTCCTTCAGAATGTCCTCATACTTTCCGTTCAGAAAATCAATGGCCTCCCGTACCCGTTCCATGTAAAGCGCCCGGGACTGACGTCCGATACAGGGCCCGTCGCACTGCTTCATATCATAATAGATGCACTGTCTTTCGAGGGGATGGTCCTCCGTGAAGCTTTTGTCACAGTTTCGGATATGAAAGCTCTTCCGCAGAAGCTCCAGCACCTCCTGCACCTGCTCCATTGACGCATAGGGACCAAAATATTTTCCCCGGTCATTCCGGCGCTTTCTCACGGCAATGATCCGGGGATACTGCTCGTCCATGGTCACCTTGATATAAGGATAATTTTTGTCATCCTTCAGCAGTGTGTTGTATCTCGGCTTGTATTCCTTGATCAGATTGGACTCGAGGATCAATGCTTCCAGCTCCGAATCCACCACGATGTACTCGAAGCGCTCGATCAGACTCACCATCTGCTGAATCTTCGCCGATTTCTTGTAGGATTTCTGAAAATACTGCTTCACCCGGTTCCTAAGGACCTTGGCTTTTCCCACGTAAATCACTTCGTCACTGGGTCCGTGCATCAAATAAACTCCCGGCATTGCCGGGAGCTTCTGAAGTTCCTCCTGAATCTGAAATTCGCTGTCACTCATTTTTCTGCCGCCTCTGCTGCAAATTCTGTTTCTACACTATTCTGCTTTCTGAAAAGCCGTCCAGTCATAGCGGTTGGCCGCGTTCCAGATCAGCCACTCCTCACCGCCGCAGTCATAAACCGCCTGAATCTGTTCCCGGATGGCTTCTGCACCGTAGTCCAGATGCTGTTCCAGATAGCTTGCCGTGAAGCCCTGCAGCCAGGGCCGCACCACTGCCCGCGGTGTCTCCTTCCCGGCTTTCTGAAGCGCCTTCATCGAGCTTTCCATGGCACTCCTAATGGTGCGATAGGGCTCCAGATCCGGGTGGGCAATGCCGAAGCTGCCGTCACTGTAGTGCGACGGATAAATCATGGGACACATGTAATCTGCCGCAGCCGACATTTCCCCATAATCCTGTCCCACTGCTTCCGCATCCTCGTAGGAATCGATGATCGTACCGAACACATCCGTGGACATGAAAACACCGTGTTCCGCCATTCTGTCGGACATGAACTGCACAAATTCCGTGATGATTTCTGTTTTTCCGCAGTCCGCATCCGCATGCACCACCGACTGCATGCCCTTTTCCGTGCAGAAGCGCACATAGTCCAGCTGTATTTCATCAAAGCCGGCCTCTGCGCAGCCCTCTGCCACTGCATCCAGATATTCCCAATACTCCTGCTTATACGGATTCACCCAGCTCATGCCGGAATGGTCATAGAACAATGAACCATCCGCTTTCTGCTCCATCAGATCCGGTCGGACTTCCGCCATATGAGGATCCCGGAAGCAGACAATTCTGGCTATGGTATAGATACCGTGGTCATGCAGCTCACGTACCAGCCCCGGCAAGTCCTGAATCGTACCCGCCGAAACGCCCAGTGTCTGCAGCTTCTCTGAATCCAATGCCAAGGCCAGTTTTCCCTCGTCGTTCTTGACATCGATCACCACAGCATTCAGTTCTGTCTCATCCATATGCGAAATGATTTCCTCCATGCGCTCCGATCCCGCTGTGGAGTCCGTCAGGTAAATTCCCTTTACCTTTGTTTTTTCCCGGCTGATTTCTTTCTTGGAGAAGCTTTTCTCCTCAGCCGCCTTCTGCGCTGCCGCCTTTGCCTCTTCCGCCTCCCGGGAGGCTGCCGCAATGGATTCCTCCGCCAGAGACTCCTCCGCCAGCTCCGATTCGTATTCCTGAAGCTCGCTGGATTTGTTGACATGGTACACAAGCATGTGCTTGCCGCAGCCCGCCATCAGCAGACAGGCCAGCAGTGTGAGACAGACCATCCGTACAAGCGTAAAAATCTTTTTCATATTTTACCTCGTATTTTCGCCTGTATGACAGGGACATTATACCACTTTATTCGATTTGCGCAACTTAATTTGGGAACAGGGCATTTCTATGGTGATATTCGCTGCATTCATTTCGGAAAAAATTTCCAAATTACATTTTGAGATCAAAAAAAGAGAAGCCCGCCGAAGCGAACCCCTCTTCTTTCGTCACATATTCAGTTCAGGATTAGTCCTCAACTTTAACGATCTCACGCTTATTGTAAGAACCGCATGCCTTGCAGACTCTGTGAGGCATAACAAGCGCACCGCACTTGGAACACTTTACCAGGTTCATAGCACCCATCTTCCAGTTAGCTCTTCTGCTATCTCTATGTGCCTTTGAAGATTTATTCTTAGGACAAATTGACATACTTACACCTCCTTCGTCACACCGGGCCTTCTATCCAAACGGTTTTAATTTTATATTCGGGATACACAGCGTCCAAAATGCATTCGTGCGCTGCGCACTCGATAAACAATACTACATTTCCATAGGAAATGCAAGCACTTTTTGACAGCATCACAAACTTATGCTTCTACCAGTCTCAGGGTATCTCTTGCGATGGCCAGCTCCTCGTTGGTGGGGATCAGGAAGATCTTCACCTTGGAATCATCAGAAGAGATCAGTCTCTCCTCGCCGCGCACATCGTTTCTCTCATCATCGATCTTTGCGCCCAGGAAGCCAAGGTACTCTTCTACAACGAGCTTTCTGGTCTTCTTGTCGTTCTCGCCAACGCCGGCAGTGAAGGCGATGGCATCCACACCGTTCATCGCTGCTGCATAAGAACCGATGTACTTAGCCACTCTGTAACGGAAAGCCTCCAGCGCAACCTCAGCCATGTGATTTCCTTCCTCGGCTGCCTTCTCCACATCACGGAAGTCAGAGGATACGCCGGACAGACCCAGCACACCGGACTTCTTGTTGAGGATATTCAGCACCTCATCCACGCTCTTGTTCTCGTGGTTGCAGATGAACTGAACGGTTGCAGCATCGATATCACCGGAACGGGTACCCATGATCAGACCCTCCAGCGGAGTAAGACCCATGGAAGTGTCTACGCCCTTGCCGCCGATGGAAGCGGAAATGGAAGCACCATTGCCCAGGTGGCAAACGATTACCTTTGCCTTCTCAGGGTCCAGGTTGCCGAAACGGATGGTCTCCTTGGATACGTAGCCGTGAGAGGTGCCGTGGAAGCCGTAACGACGGATGCCGTACTTCTCATAGTACTCTGTGGGGATAGCGTAGTAGTAAGCCTTCTCCGGAAGAGTCATACCGAAGGTGGTATCGAATACAGCCACGTTCTTCTTGCCCGGAACAACCTTCTCGCAGGCCTCGATACCCATGAGGTTTGCCGGATTGTGCAGAGGGCCGAGGTCGAAGCAGGAACGCACAATTTCCTTCACGCGCTCATCCACAACGCAGGACTCTGTGATCTGTGTACCTGCATGGAGCACACGATGTCCGATGGCACCGATCTCGTCTACAGACTTTACCACACCATGCTCTGCATCAGTCAGGGCATCAAATACCAGCTTCACGGCAACGGAGTGATCCGGAACTGCTGTCTCCACAACGAAATCCTCCTTGCCGGATGCCTTGTGTGTCAGCTTGCTGCCGTCAATGCCGATTCTCTCTACGAGACCCTTTGCCAGTACAGACTCATCCTCCATATCGATCAGCTGATACTTCAGAGAGGAAGAACCGCAGTTTACTACCAGAATTTTCATGAAACTTTATCTCCTTTATTTAAACTTTTTCATGGAAAGGCCCCGCAGCATGTGCGGGGCTTCAGACTCTCAGCGAGTCGTTTTCACATCCCTCACCGAAATCAGCCGTTCTGCTGTGCCTGAACTGCTGTGATGGCAACCACGCCTACGATATCGTCAGCGAAGCAGCCTCTGGACAGATCATTTACCGGCATAGACAGACCCTGGAGAACCGGGCCATAAGCGCCGGCCTTTGCCAGTCTCTGTACCAGCTTGTAGCCAATGTTGCCGGCCTCAAGGGACGGGAATACCAGTGTGTTGGCATGTCCTGCCACCGGGCTTCCCGGTGCCTTGGACTCGCCCACTGACGGAACCAGAGCAGCGTCAAGCTGCAGCTCGCCGTCCAGTGCCAGCTCAGGGAATCTCTCGTGTGCGATCTTCACAGCCTCGGCAACCTTTGTTACGTCATCATGCTTTGCAGAACCCTTGGAAGAGTAGGACAGCATAGCCACCTTCGGCTCAGCGCCAACCAGCATCTGGAAGCTCTCTGCAGAAAGGCCTGCGATCTCAGCCAGCTTGTTGGAATCGAAATCAGTGTTTACAGCACAGTCAGCGAATACGAAGAGACCGTTCTCACCGTACTCACAGTCAGCAACCTCCATCAGGAAGAAACCGGAAACAGAACCGATGCCCGGCTTGGTCTTCAGAAGCTGCAGAGCCGGTCTGATGGTGTTGCCGGTGGAATGGCAGGCACCGGATACGGCACCGTCTGCATCACCGCACTTGCACATCAGGCAAGCATAGTACATGTAATCCTTCTCCATCTGCTCCTGTGCCTGCTCCGGAGTTACACCCTTCTTTGCTCTCAGCTCAACGAACTTGTCGATGTACTTCTGCTTGTTCGGATCGTTGAACGGATCCACAATGGTGGCACCGGAGATATCATAGCCCTGACCGTACTTCTCGATCTCCTCCGGAGTACCGATGATCACGATGTTCGCGATATCCTCCTTCAGAATCTTCTCAGCAGCCTCATAGGTTCTCTTGTCCATTGACTCCGGAAGAACGATAGTCTTCTTGTTGGATCTTGCTCTTTCCTTGACCTTGTCAATAAATGCCATTGGTGTTTCTCCTCTCATTTAAATAAGAATTATTGATCCCCTGCGGCAAGCCGCAGAAGTTTGTATACAATACTTCATGCAGAAATATTATACTCGATTCCAAACCGTCCGCAAGATGCGCGTAAGCGCTTTCCATGCATCTTTTTCAATGCAAGGGCAGCTTATTCCTTCTCAAAGCGCTCCAGATTCACAACCATGATGGTGGCACCGCCGATTTCCACATTCATGGGCATGGTGCTGTAATTCATCATCGTTGTGCCGGACATATAGGGCATATTCACCGTGATCTTCTGCCGTTTGCCGCACTGCTGTTTGATGAGGGCAATGCAGCCGTCCACCAGACTGTCCTCTGTGGCAATCATCAGTGTGGTATTGCCCTTCCGCAGAAAGCCGCCGGTGGTGGCCAGCTTCGTCACCTGAAAGCGCTCCTTCATCAGCGCGGATACCACATCATCCTCATTTTCGTTCCGTATGATTGCGTAAATCAATTTCATGCCGAATACCTCCTACTGATGTATACTATAACCAAAAAATCCTCATAAAACAATCAGCTTTTCAGTGAAATCGTTGCGCGGACGATCCGAAAGCTGCTGCCACAGAGCGGAAGCAAAGAAATCCGCCCGAAGTGACGGATCTTCCGACAACGCCGGCCACTGCTTCAGGGCCTTTGCCGGTGAAATCATCAGCGGCTCCGGCAGCACTGACAGTAGCTCCCGCCCCGACCGAGACACGCCCAATACCCGCAGGCAGGACAAAAATCCCCGTTCCTTTGTCTTCTCATAGTCTTCTTTACGAATTTCCAGCAGAATATGCAGCAATGCCCTACTGATCCTGGCATGGGTAAGATTTTTCGTCTTCAGAATCTCAATGCGTTCAGAAAAGCGATGTTTTTCCCGGCTCTGCCGCTCTATGGCGCGGGCCAGCTCCTCCGACACATCCTGAAAAGCAGAAAAGGATATCCCTTCCCGCTGCAGCCGTAAAAGCTGATAGGAAAGCATATCCGAATAATCATCGAGCCGTCGGTAGCTCTCACGCCCGGCCGGTTCATCCTGCGCCGCCAGCATTTCCCTACGTATGCTGTGGGCACTCCGAAAGCCCCGCTCCCGGGAAATCAGCTGCGGAACCATCGCAGACTTCTGCTGCCGGATGGCCTTCAGATATTCGATCCCCAGCACATCGTTGGGTAGAAAATCCTCCAGCAATTCCAGCACCTCGGAAAGCGCCGCGGCCCGGGCCCGGGGATAGCTCAGCCCCTCCGCCTGTCCCTGCCGCAGTCGCTGCCGAAAACGGCGGATCTCAGCATTTTCCGGCACTTCGTCCGCCGGACACTGCCGCTCCTCCGAAAGAAAGTCTGCCGTGCGCTGCAGCAACGAAAGCGTCCCGCTTTCTGAACCGAAAAGCAGAAAATCGCAGAGGTCCGTCCGGTTCAGAAGGGCCACAGCAGCGGCGGCGAAATCCTCTGCTGCCGCCGTAGAAAACAGTACTGGCATCTGCAGCACCAGATCCGCACCGCCCTCTAGGGCCGCCCGGGTCCGCGCATATTTTCCGCAGATCGCCGGTTCTCCCCGCTGCACAAAATCCCCGGACATGGCGATCACCACATATGCCGCACCGAAACGTTCTCTGGCGGCGCGCAGCAGGTAGGCATGTCCATCATGAAAGGGATTGAATTCCGCCACAATGCCGACAACCCTTTTTCCCTGATACATCCTTAGTTCTTGAAGGAATGGATCGGTGCCGGGATACGTCCGGTCCGTCTCACAAAACGCTCGCAGGAGAAGGTATTGATCTTCATCACCGGTGCATGGCCGAGAAGTCCGCCAAAGTCCACGGTATCGCCTTCCTTCTTGCCGTAAGCCGGAATCACACGCACGGCGGTGGTCTTCTGGTTCACCATACCGAGGGCCGCCTCGTCGGCGATCATGCCGGAAATGGTGGCTGCGGAAGTATCTCCCGGAATGGCGATCATATCCAGACCCACGGAGCAGACACAGGTCATGGCTTCCAGCTTCTCGATGGTCAACGCACCGTCCTCTACCGCATTGATCATGCCCTGATCCTCGGAAACCGGGATGAAAGCGCCGGACAGACCGCCCACAGAACTGGAGGCCATGATGCCGCCCTTCTTCACCTGATCGTTCAGCATCGCCAGGGCTGCCGTGGTACCCGGTGCACCGGCTCTCTCCAGACCCATGGCTTCCAGAATATCCGCCACAGAATCACCGATGGCCGGTGTCGGCGCCAGCGACAGGTCAATGATGCCGAAGGGAACGTTCAGCAAACGGGATGCTTCCTTGGCCACCAGCTGTCCCACTCTTGTGATCTTGAATGCGGTCTTCTTGATGGTCTCGGAAAGCTCCTCGAAGTTCATACCGGCCGCATGCTTCAGGGCATCACGCACCACGCCGGGGCCGGAAACGCCCAAGTTCAGCACGCAGTCCGCCTCGGAAACGCCGTGGAAGGCACCGGCCATGAAGGGGTTGTCATCCGGGGCATTGCAGAACACCACCAGCTTCGAGCAGGCGCTGCTGTCAGTATCTCTCGTAAGGTATGCCGCCTCCTTGATCACCTCGCCCATCAGACGTACCGCATCCATATTGATGCCGGTTTTGGTGGAAGCCAGATTCACCGAAGCACAAACAATGTTGGTCTCCGCCAGCGCCCGGGGGAGTGCCCGGATTAGGAGCTCATCCGCTGTGCTCATGCCCTTCTGACAGATGGCCGAGAAACCGCCCAGGAAGTTAACGCCCACGGCTGCTGCCGCGTCATCCAGGGTATGCGCCACCTTCACAAAGTCATCCACAGACTTGCAGGCCCCTGCCCCCGCAATAGCAATGGGGGTCACGGAAATTCGCTTGTTCACAATGGGAATGCCGTACTCTCTGGAAATCTTCTCACCGGTGGAAACCAGGTCCTTCGCCAGCCGGGTGATCTTCTCATAAATTTTCTCGCAGAAGGTATCCACGTCCGGCGCACTGCAATCCAGAAGGCTGATGCCCATGGTGATGGTCCGCACATCCAGATTGTTGTGCTCGATCATGTTGTTGGTTTCGAGAACCTCTAAAGAATTGATGTCTAATCCTGCCATTCTACGCCACCTCCGTCAGATCCGATGCATCATGGTGAAAATCTCTTCCAGCTGCAGCTTGATGACCACACCGATTTCGTTGCCAAGTTTCTCCAGTGCTGCTGCGGTTTCCTCTGTGCTTTCGGCAGCCTTGGAAACATCCACAATCATCATCATGTTGAAATAGCCCCCTGTGATGGTCTGGGAAATGTCCAGAATGTTCACATTCTTCTCTGACAGGAAGGTACATACCTTCGCAATGATGCCTACTGAATCCTTACCTACAACCGTGATAATCGCCTTCTTCATAGCTCCTCCTTGCGGTGTAATGTCTTCTGCGCGGCTGAATCAGCACTGCACAGTGTGAAATTTCTCAACAGTATATTCCAAAATGTATAGCCTGACAAGCCATGCACGAGAAAAAGCACGCAATGCTTACAGCTCCACCAGTTCGGAAACCTGACTCCGGCTGGCCACGGTAATGTCAAAGTCATTACCGCGGTAGTCATTCTCTGCCGCATCAATCTCGTTCTGCACCGTGCGAAGGGCCAGCTCCGGCAGATTGTTTTCCTTGCTGAGATGCCCGAGGAAAACGTGCTTTATCCCGTCATGCAGTATCTCATTCAGCATTTTTCCGGCATTGTCATTGGAAAGATGGCCGTGATCCGAAAGAATGCGGCGCTTCAGCGCCAGGGGATAGGGTCCCGTCTCCAGCATCCGGAGATCATGATTGGCCTCCACCAGCATGGCATCCAATTGCTGCAGATGCTCGCAGATATAGGCGTCAAAATGCCCGAGGTCCGTGGCTACCGCCACCCGATGCTTCCCGTCCTCAATGCGATAGGCACAGGGATTAGCGGCATCATGATCAATGGAAAAGGGCAACACCGAAAGATCCCCCACCGTAAGCTTCTGGTCCGGCAGGATGGGATGCAGCAGTTCACGGTCCACCAATCCCAGACTCTTTGTCAGCAGTACCTCTCGCAGCGTCTCCAACGTGCCGTACATGGGAATCGCGTATTTCCGGGAAATCGTGCCCAATGCCCGGATATGATCAATGTGCTCATGGGTGATGAAGATGGCGGAAATGTCAGCGAGCGACAGAGAAAGAGAAGCAAGCCCCACATTGATGGCCTTCATGGTGACCCCCGCATCCACCAAAATGTGGGTATTTTCCGTGCCGATATAGCTGACATTACCACTGGAGCCGCTTGCAATGCTCGTAAATCTCATTCCCTGTTTCCTCTTCCGTAAATGAATTGTTGATCACAAAATTAGAAAGTGCCGCATAATCATCATCCTCCAGCTGTGCCGCAATGATACTTTCCGCCCTTTCCCGGCTGTAGCCCCGGCTCTGCATCAGGCGCTGTATCCGCGTTTCCCGCTCGGTATACACAAACCAGACCTCGTCGCAGTCCGCGAGAAAAGCCTGATTGGGTAATGCTGTCTCCACGACAATCCTGCTTCCTTCCTTTTTGGCCTTCCGCGCCAGCTGATGCACCTCACGCCAAACGGCGGGATGCACGATTTCTTCCAGTTTTTTCCGTAAATCCGGCGCACTGTAGAGGCGCGCCGCCAATGCCGTCAGCTGAAAGCCTTCCCCATCCGGGGTCAGGATCTCTTCCCCCAGCAGCTCTGTCAAGGGTGCAAAAACAGGACTGCCCTTGTGATAGAGCTGCTTCGCCATATCATCCGTCCGATAAATCTGAAATTCATAGTTCTGCCGCAGCGTTTCCAATACCGTACTTTTTCCGGCACCCACGCCGCCGATAACGCCGATCACCATGCGATTTGCCTTCTCTTTCCATTCCCTGTAGGATTCATTGTCCCGGATTCTGCCAGGGAAGCCGCAGATTCTCCCACTTTTCTCCCTCTCGCCGTTCATTGAGCCACTGCCGTGCACACTCCACGCCGTCCTCCGTGAAGGGAAAATCCTGAACGGTCTTCACCTCCGCCGGTGTTTTCTCATAACAGAAGGGCTCCGGCCAAACCGTAACGCGCAGTACGGTCTCGGTTTTGGTGGGCACGGTAGCTTCGCCTTCTTCTGTCGGTGCTGCGGCATTCTCCGCGGCATCAGGATCCGGCACCTCGAAGCTGAATTTTTCCATGCGGTAGCGCATGCCCTCCGCAGAGCCGCTGAACTTCTCCTTTTTCAGAAAGCCGAGATGCATGATATCTGTGGACGTAATTTCCGCCATTTAATGTGCTTCCTCCCAGTTCGTGCCCCGCTTGGCATCCGCCACGAGCTCCACCTGCAGCTGTACCGCCTGCTGCATCTTCTCTGTCAAAAGTGCTTCCACCCGATCTGCCTCAGCTTCCGGCACCTCCAGCAGCAGCTCATCGTGCACCTGCAGGACGATTCGGGACTTGAGTCCCGCCTCCTTCAGAGCCATACGCACTTCATTCATGGCCTTCTTCATGATATCCGCTGCCGCACCCTGGATAGGCGAATTCATGGCCACCCGCTCACCGAAGCTCCGGCGCATGAAGTTCGAGGAATTGATATCCGGAACCGGCCGCCGCCGTCCGAAAATGGTTTTCACGTAACCGTGTTCCTTGGCATAGGCCACTTCTCCATCCAGATAGCGCTTGACCCCCGGATAGGTTTCAAAGTATCGCTCAATATAGGACTTGGCTTCCTTCCGGGAAATGCTGAGCCCCTCGGACAGGCCGAAGGCGGAAATGCCGTAGACAATGCCGAAGTTGACCGCCTTGGCATTTCTTCTGAGCTGCGGCGTCACCTCAGAAAGAGGCACATGGAAGACCTGCGAAGCCGTCACCGCGTGGATATCGTCGGCATGCCGATAGGCGGCAATCAGCTGCTCATCCCCGCTGAGGGAGGCCAGAATACGAAGCTCCACCTGTGAATAGTCCGCGTCCAGGAACACACAGCCCGGCTGCGAAATAAATACCCGGCGGAAGCGCCGTCCCAGCTCTGTGCGGATCGGAATGTTCTGCAGATTCGGTTCCGTGGAGGAAAGCCGCCCCGTGGCCGTCACCATCTGGTTGAAGGTACCGTGGATTCTGCCGTCCTCCGAAATGAAGTTCAGAAGGCCCTCTGCATAGGTGGAATTCAGCTTGCTGAGGGTCCGGTACTGGAGAATCTCATCCACAACGGCATAGTCCTCCGACAGCTTTTCCAGCACATCCGCCGCCGTGGAATAGCCGGTTTTTGTCTTTTTTCCGCCGGGAAGTCCCAGCTTCTCAAAAAGAATTTTTCCCAGCTGCTGGGGGGAATTTATGTTGAATTCCTCGCCGCAGGCATCATAAATCTTCTCCCGCAGGGTTTCAATCCCCGCCCGCAACTCGACACCGTAAGAAAGCAGGGCCTCCCGGTCCACCAGAACACCGGCCTCTTCCATTTCATACAGGGTATAAATCAGCGGCAGCTCGATATCCCGGTACAGCGCCTCCATTTCCATGTCCCTGAGCTTAGAAAGAATGCTCTCGCCGGAAAGCAGTGCCGTCAGGACGATGTATTTCCCCGCATCTTCCGGGCATTCCAGTTTCTTCTCCTCCGGCAGCGTCACAGAAAGATAGCTCTGGGCCAGCGCCGCATAGTCGTAGCTTCCGCGCATCGGATCGATGAGATAGGCGGCCAGCGCAATGTCTTCAATCTTCGCAGACTCCGGCAGAAAGCCCAGATGCAGCTGGCTTTTCAGATCCATGGTATACAATGTACACTTTTCAAAAAGCGCTGACAGCTCCGTCAGATAGTCAAAGTCATGCATGCAATAGAGCCGCTCCCCGGACAGGGCAAAGTACAGCCCCTCCTGCCGCAGCACAAAGGCTGCCTTTCCGGCATTTACGGCATCCTTAAAGACAATGCGGGCCATATAGGGATCCGTACAATCCCGGCAAACAGAAATGTCCAGCCCCGCTGCTTCCTCCGGCGCGCCGACATTAGCCTCCTCAAAACGCTTGAGCAGAGAACGAAGCTCGAGCTCACCCAAAAGCTTCCGCGCATCGGCATTGAAAAGATCCGTCACCACCGCCTCGTCAAAGGAAAAGTCCAGCGGCGCATCCGTGTGGATCGTGGCCAGGGTTTTCGAAAGCACGGCATTGTCCCAGTTTTCCTTCAGCATCTGGGCAGCCTTCGGTTTCCGCGGCACCTTGAAGTCCGGATCGTCCGCATGGGCATAGGCATTTTCGATACTGTGATAATGCTGGATGATCCACTGGGCGGTCTTCGCCCCCATGCCGGGCACGCCGGGGATGTTGTCACTGCTGTCCCCCATCAGCGCCTTCAGATCAATGAATTCCAGCGGGGTAACGCCCCACTCTGCTTCCACCTCCGCCGGTGTGTAGCGCGTGGTCTCCGTCTGTCCCTTCACGGTCTTCGGCAGCGCAATCCGAATGTGGGCGTCCGCAAGCTGCAGCAGGTCCCGGTCGCCGGAGACAATGGTCACCTCATGTCCTGCCGCCTGCATACGCTTCGCCACAGTACCGAGAATGTCATCCGCCTCGTAACCCTCCAGGGTCAGAATGGGGATACGCATACACTTCAGAAGTTCCTGCACCAGTGGCACCTGCTCCAAAAGCTCCTGCGGCATGGGTTTTCTGGTACCCTTGTAACCATCAAACATCCGGTGTCGGAAGGTAGGCTTCGGGAGATCAAAGGCCACCGCAAGCTGGTCTGCCTGTTCCTCCTCCAGCATCTTCAGGAGAATGTTCACGAAGCCGAAAATACCGTTGATGTGCTGTCCCTTGGAATTGCTGAGCTCCGGCACCCCGTAAAAGGCCCGGGATAAAATCGAATGTCCGTCTATCAGTAAAAGCTTCTCGTCTGCCACCTTGTTTTTTCCTTTCGTTCCCTATTTATCCATATCTTAGTTTTATTCATCCTATGTTCACCCCAACATCCAGCGGCGCAGCTGCATGATGAGCAGAAAAAGCAGCGCCCAGAACACGGCGGTGTCCATGCTGTAGCGGGCAATGCGAAGTCCCGTCAGCCGCAGGAGATGCAGCCGGGAACGCTCCAATGTGCGCCGGAACTCCCGGTCCAGATTCAGATTGTCATCGTCATTGTCCAGCTTGGCCACGCCGGAGTACACCATGTGAGTGATGCGCAGCTCTTCCATGCAGTCCGGACACTCCTCCAGATGGGCCAGGAAGCCCCTGAGGCGCTCGTCCTCCAGGTTGCCGTTCAGATAATCATATATGCACTTCCGCGCTTCCAAACAGGTCATGCTCCCATCCTCCGT
Organism: Parolsenella sp.; assembly: GCA_963659875.1. Taxonomy (GTDB): domain Bacteria; phylum Bacillota; class Clostridia; order Lachnospirales; family Lachnospiraceae; genus Oribacterium. The sequence continues at coordinate 3,518 of CAVKVA010000003.1, read as the reverse complement.
TTATGACGGCACCGTCTCCGTCTCTTCAAATAGTTTGAGTATAGCATTTTCCGCCTTGCTTTGACTATAGCTTTCTGCGCTTCACCATGGACCGACAGAAAAAGCGCATTCTTTCCCGCAGGAAGTGCTTGCAAAAACCGCCGGATTATGTTAACTTAAACAAGTTGAAATTCATGCTTGCCGCTGTGGCGGAATGGCAGACGCACTTGACTCAAAATCAAGCGGGAAACCGTGCCGGTTCAAGTCCGGCCAGCGGCATGAAAGAAAAGAGCCCTTGGACAGTTCCTTGGGCTTTTTTCATATCATTTTCCATATAGGGAGGCACCCATGAAGCGATTACTGAAGAATCTCATTGTATACAAAAGTCTGAAGGAGGATCCGGTGCTGGTCACACTGGCGGATGTTCTGGAGGAGCTGCAGCTCGGCATCCCGGACGAAGATCAGGACACCCTCCGCGGCATGGTTTTTGACCGGATCCACGAAATCATGGAGGTTGCCACCACCTACGGCTTCACCGAGAACCTCTGGGCCGACTACATTAGCTTCCGGATCATGACCGACGAAAATCCCCTGGCGCTGGTCAGCGAGAAGAGGGAAATGTCGACGGGCTCTGCAATGCACTTTGCGGACCACGATTTTGCGCTTCTCCGGGAGCTTCTGCACTATGATTTCTCCGCACTGGAAAGCGCTCTCTCCATCGACTGCTTCACCGTACTGCAGCAGTACCAGGCCATTCAGAAGCATGAGCGTATGTACTTCAGCTATATTTCGAAGGCCGTCAATGCTCTCGCAGCGGAGTTGCTGGCCCAGCCGGACGGAAACGGTATCCACAACGCGGTGGCGCATTTCTACAGAGACTACGGCGTCGGCATGTTCGGTCTCAACAAGGCCTTCCGGATTCGGAATCGTCAGGACGGTACACCGGAGCTCATCCCCATCAACAACCTGGATCAGGTGGACTATGCAGATCTCGTGGGTTACGAATTCCAGAAACAGCAGGTCAGCGACAATACCCGGGCTTTTGTGGAAGGAAAGCCCGCCAACAACGTCCTGCTCTATGGTGATGCCGGTACCGGTAAATCCACCACGGTGAAGGCCACCCTCAACGAATTCTATCCGGCGGGTCTCCGGCTGATCGAAATTTACAAGCACCAGTTCAAGGATCTCTCCTATGTCATCTCCCAGGTGAAGAACCGGAACTATAAGTTCATCATTTATATGGATGACCTTTCCTTCGAGGAATTCGAGATTGAGTACAAGTACCTGAAGGCGGTGATCGAGGGCGGCTTCGAGACCAAGCCGGACAACATCCTGATCTATGCCACCTCCAACCGGCGGCACCTGATCAAGGAGAATCTCTCCGACCGGAAGGACATGGAGCATTCCGAGGACATGCACCACTCCGACACCATGGAGGAAAAGCTGTCCCTGGTGGACCGCTTCGGCCTGAATGTACTCTACACCCGTCCCACCTTCGACGAGTATCATGAGATCGTGAAGCGCCTGGCCGCAAAGGCCGGCATCGATATGCCGGAGGACGAACTGATCCGCAAGGCCAACACCTGGTCTGTACGCCGCGGCGGCTACACCGGCCGTGTGGCCCAGCAGTTCATCAACTCCCTGTCACCGGAATTGAAGTAAAATCCTTCTTGGACCATCTTTATTGAACAGCGAAATGACGCAAACGAAAACACCCCGGATCTTTTGATCCGGGGTGTTTTCTGACTTCTCTGTTTTATATTTTTACTGTCAACGGACTTATTCCACGATAGCGCCCTTGTCGGCAGACTGCACGTAGCGTGCATAACGCTTCAGATAACCGGTCAGATCTCTCTGCTCGCGTACCTTCATGGTCTTCTTCCGCTCTGCCATCTCCTCCTCGGAAACCAGCAGCTCGATGGAGTAGTTCGGGATGTCGATCTTGATCCGGTCGCCGTCCTTCACATAGGCGATGGGGCCGCCCGCCTGGGCCTCCGGAGAAATATGACCGATGGCTGCACCGCGGCTTGCGCCGGAGAAACGGCCGTCCGTGATCAGTGCCACAGTGGTATCCAACTTCATACCTGCGATGGCAGAGGTGGGGCTCAGCATTTCACGCATGCCGGGGCCGCCTGCCGGACCCTCGTAACGGATCACCACCACATCGCCGGGCTTGATCTTGCCGGCATAGATGGCGCCGATGGCCTCTTCCTCAGAATCGAAGACCTTGGCAGTTCCCTCGTTCACCATCATCTCCGGTGCCACAGCGGAACGCTTCACGATGGAGCCGTTCGGAGCAATGTTGCCGAAGAGAACAGCCAGACCGCCGGTTGCCAGGTACGGATTGTCCCAGGGACGAATCACTTCCGGATCCCGTACCACAGAATTCTTTGTGGCCTCGCCGATGGTCTCACCCAGTACGGTCATGCAATCTGTGTGAATCAGACCGTGGTCGGACAGCTCCTTCACCACCGCGTAAATGCCGCCTGCCTGCATCAGATCCTGCATGTGGTGCTTTCCGGCAGGTGCCAGATGACAGAGGTTCGGTGTCTTCTCCGAAATCTCATTGATCTTTCTGAGTTCGAAAGGAACACCGGCCTCGTGTGCCACAGCCAAGAGGTGCAGTGCGGTATTGGTGGAGCAGCCCAGTGCCATATCTGTGGTCAGAGCATTCTCAATAGACTTTTCTGTGATAATGTCTTTCGGCCGGATATTCTGCTCCAGCACCTTCATAACCTGCATGCCCGCCTGCTTTGCCAGACGGATTCTCTCGGAGTAAACGGCCGGAATGGTGCCGTTTCCGGGAAGCGCCATACCCAGTACCTCACAAAGGCTGTTCATGGAGTTCGCGGTAAACATACCGGAGCAGGAACCGCAGGTAGGGCAGGAAGAGCCTTCGATGTCATCCAGCTCAGCGTCTGTGATCATGTTGGCCTTCCGGGCACCCACGGCCTCGAATACCGTATTCAGATCACGCTGGTTGATGGACAGCATGGGACCGCCGGAAACAAATACACAGGGCAGATTCAGACGGCAGGCAGCCAGCAGCATGCCCGGAACGATCTTATCGCAGTTGGGGATGAATACCAGCGCATCCAGCTCGTGACCCGTTGCCATACACTCGATGGTATCGGCGATCAGCTCACGGGAGCTCAGAGAAAAGTGCATGCCGTTGTGGCCCATGGCGATACCGTCGCAAACCGCAATGGTGTTGAACTCGAAGGGTGTGCCGCCGGCCATGAGGACGCCGTCCTTCACCGCACGAGAGATCTGCTGCAGGTGCATATGCCCCGGCACCAAATCAGTATAGGAATTTACTACGCCGATCAGCGGCTTCCGGATCTGCTCGTTTGTGTAGCCGGATGCCTTGAACAGTGAACGATGGGGCGCTCTCTCGACACCCTGCTTAACTAAGTCACTTCTCATAGATAATCTCCTCCTGAAAAAATAGCACCTGATACCGAAGTACCAAGTGCTTATCCAGAGCCGATATTCGGACTCGAACCGAAAACCTACTGATTACAAATCAGTTGCTCTAC
>CAVKVA010000002.1:0-214201 GCA_963659875.1 Parolsenella sp. | reverse complement strand
TATTCGATCGGAGGACTGTGCTGTGGCACAGAGTCGAATGGATGTACTTGGGATCCAGGAACGTATTGAGATATGTGATGCATTTTCCTTGGTAGAGGGAACGGAAAAACAACGTTTTAATAAAATTTTCTCCAATTATCCTTTGGGACTGACCAAAAGAAAGCTGGGAAAGGGCGCTGAATATTTGGAACAGCTTACGAATAAATATCCGGGATTATCAAAAGCAACATCTTCTGATTGGGTATTTAATGCTTTGCTCTGCGAGTGTCTTTCTGTAGATGGCAAAGCCATTGGTATTATGACCAATGGTAGTACATGGAATAGTATTGACAAGTCTATAAGGCAGTATTTTGTCGAGAAAAAGTTGATTGAATGTGTTATTGCTTTGCCGGAGAAGCTTTTTTCTTCTACGCCTATGGCCACAACAATGATCATATTTAGTTATAATAATGAATCTGTGAGAATGATAGATGCTTCCTGCATATGTCTGAAGGGAAGACGACAAAATGAATTTAGGGCTGAAGATGTTGAAACAATCATAGAGGCAATGCAGAGGGATTCGGAGTACAGCAGGAATATTACTCTCGATGAATTGAGAGAAAATGAGTATACTCTGAATTTGAGTCGGTACCTGCAGTCCGGAAAAAAGGTTCAGAACGGAGAACCCTTCGAAAATATTATTAAAAGCATAAGAAGAGGGGCGCCATGTTCGGCAAAACAGCTTGACGAAATGGTTTCACATGAAGTGACGAACATGCAGTATCTGATGCTTGCAAATATAAAAAATGGCATGATAGAGGAAGAACTTCCCTATTTATCAGAAATTCCAGAGAAGTACAAAAAATATTGCTTGAAAAACAATGATCTGATTCTTTCGAAAAATGGCGCACCGTATAAGGTGGCAGTGGCATCTATTAAGGATGGTCAGAAGGTACTGGCAAACGGAAATCTCTATATCATTGAATTGGATCAGGAAAAGGCAAATCCCTTATATGTAAAATCTTTTTTTGAAAGCGAACAAGGTATAGCAGCGCTCAAAAGTATTACCGTTGGATCAACGATGCCTAACATTGGCATAGAAAAATTGAAGAGCATAGATATTCCACTGCCGTCATTGGAGGAGCAGAATAGAATTGCAGAGCAGTATCAAATGATCCTCGATGAAATTTCAATGCTTAAATTGCGCTTGAACAGGGCATTAAGTCGACTGCAACATGTGTTTGAGGAAAGGTAGGTACAGACCTATGCTTAGCACAGAAGATTTGCTTGAATTGGAAGATGCTGTAAGGGAATATTTGGATGAGCATTTGACCGAGACACTGGTAAGATTAAATCGAACAGGGGAGTTGGATTCCTTCTTGAAACTTATGCGACGGGAAGATTTGCTGTATAAGGAAATCGGATATCGAGTATACAGTACAGGCAAGGTTATTGTGATTGGACAATCGGAGGTGAAACAGGATGTTTTCTATGCGGTGGCAAAAAAACTGGGATTGACGAAAGAACGCTTGGAATTGTATTTGGACTACAAAGATGTCAAGAATTTAAATCTCAAAAAGTTGCAGTGGCAGCCTCAATATGCTGTGATTATGGTGGGCCCTATGCCGCATAGTGGGGAAGAGAAGGGCGAGCATGGTAGCATAATTGCTGCGTTGGAGGGAACAGAAGGTTACCCGCCGGTTGTTCGATTGGGAAGCAATGAACTGAAGATCACGAAGTCAAATTTCAGAAATAAACTGCAGGAGATGATGGCTGACGGTGTGATAGCGTGATGTAATCGTGCATTCGGAAAATTATCTTATAAGCAATTACATTGCTAACTGATTGGGGATTGAAAGGAGGCTGGATATGAAAAACAATTGGTTTTCTTCGTTGCTTACAAAGGTTATCCATACGGATCATCAGAATGAGGTTTTGGCTAAAAAATTGCCCAAAAGAGGAATGGCGGAGATTGCAAAAAGTGTTAGAGCATTCAATATTGCGTCTGCTGCTGACATCCCGGAATTAGAAATGTTTCCTTCGATAAAGCTGACGGATGAGCAGAAATATTTTATTTCACTTGCTTTGGACGGGGATAATGTGCTGGTTGACGCTTGTATTGGAAGCGGTAAAACGACAGCAATTCAGTACTTGTGCAATCTTATTCCTGAAGAGGAACGCGTGCTTTATTTAACATATAATCGGTTGCTCAAGATTGATGCACAGAAAAAGATCGTAAAAGCTAATGTTCATGTGCAGAATTATCATGGTTATGCGGCAGAAGCGCTTCGTAAGGAAGGTATTCAGGCTGCGAAGGATGATTTGTTGACGGAATTTAATCGCAGAAAACTTCCTCTTCCACAAACGGATATTTTGATAGTTGACGAGTATCAAGACATTGACACGGAATGTGCGGAACTTCTCGAACACATAAAAGGTTTATTTCCTGATTTGCAAATTATTATGGTTGGGGATATGGAACAAAAAATCTATGACAATACATCATTGGATGTAAAAAGCTTTGTGCAGGATTTTTTGGAAAAGTATTCAGAAACATGGTTTACAACATGTTTCCGATTGTCTGCGGATTGGGCCAATGAATTAGGAAAGACATGGCATAAAAAGATAGTTGGAGTAAATAAGGACTGCGAAATACTTTGGATGAAAGAATGCGATGTGGTTCCTTTCCTGATGAAAGAAGAACCCAAGGATATTCTTTGCTTGGGCCCTTATGCTAATAGTAGCAGAAATGGCTATAGCAAGGTTCTGAATGATCTTGAAACCTTGGCACCTGAAAAATTCAATAAAAACACAGTTTATGCCAGCATTAAAGATCGTGACGAAAATATATATCCGGGACAGGACTGCGCCATTTTTACGACATATGATTCGGCTAAAGGACTTGAAAAGAAAATATGCGTTTTGTTTGATTGGACGACAGAGTATTGGGAAGCGAGGGCTAATGCGCCCGGACGATCTTATCATATATTGAGAAATATATTTTGTGTGGCTGCAAGTCGTGGAAAAAATAAAATCATCATTGTAAAAGCAGATGACCAATTGCCGTGGAGTAAAATAAGAACTGCATTTTTGCCCAAGAAAAACAAATATCTGTATAGTATTTCAAATGTTTTTGAGCATCAAAGAACAGAATATGTTAATCAGGCTTACGCTTGCCTGCAATGTGAAAAACTTGCAGCAGAGGGGCGAGAGACGGTAATAGATGTGCCGCGGACGGATGCCTTGATCGATTTATCACCATGTATTGGTATATATCAAGAGGCGATGTACTTTAGGGGATATGACATAGATAAACAGATTGCACAGGTTTGTAAGATAACTGGGATTGTGCCAGAAATAGAGGGAAGTGCATCGCTCTTTGAAAAGATTCTTTATTTAACGAGTCTGGAAACCGGACAGAAACGTTATTGTACACAGGTTAACAGAAGCATCGTAGATCAACAGTTATGGGAGCAAATAAAAGAACGGCTTTCAGAACGCCTGTCAAAAGATGAAAAAGTCCAGGTATTGTGCAACATAGATGTATTCGGTAAAGACAAACAGCTAATGTACTCTGTGGTAGGACTTGCAGATGCTGTTAAGGATGGCGTTGTATATGAACTGAAATTTGTTAGTGAGCTATCGCATGTTCATTTTCTTCAGTGTGCGCTGTATATGATTGCGTTGAATCTTGATAAGGGAATTTTGTGGAATGTAAGAAATAACGAGGTGATTGAAATTAGAATTTCGGATAGAAAGCATCTACTGACTATTTTGACAAGGATGCTTATGTCAGAGCAACAACTGACATACAAAGGACGACCATTGGCAGGCAAAGAAGGTGAGCAGAAAATTATTGAACGTAGGCGGGAGCTATTACAGGATCGGCTTAAACGACAAGAAATGGAGCGGGAAGCCCATAAAAAATCAGAGGAAAATCATATGCAACGACGCATAAATATGCTGCAGGAGATGAAACAGCTAGGCACTACGCAGTTGAGGACTGTGGATGAAATGTTTGCGGTAGTAGATGTGGAGACTACGTGGTCAGACGTTCAATCATTAGAATTCGGTGAGAAATATAAGGATGCTGCTTTTTCAATAGGCGTTATTATTGCGGATGCAAAAACATTTCAAATCGTGAGAGCTTTATACTATGTTCTTGAACCGGAATGTAGTGAAAATGGAAAATTTCAGATGAACATAAATATGGTTCCTGAGGATATGACATGTAAGTGTTCTAGAGAAGAGGCTATTAACGGCATAAAACATATTTTGAAAGAACATAGAGTTGAAAAAGTATTTGCTTATAGCGCAGGCTTTGATAAACGACATCTACCAGAACTGGCAGATTACTCGTGGTGTGATATTATAAACAAGGCAGCGTATAGAGATGAAAATAATCTTCTTACAGATGATAAATTTGAATTTTATGCATCTGGTCGTTTGAAACGTGGCTATGGGGCGCAAGATATTTATCGATTGATGTCGGGAGACCAGTGCTATTGCGAAACACACAATGCATTGTATGATGCGATCGATGAGCTGTATATTATGGAAAAACTAGGTTATGCACCGTCGGAATATCCGAAGATGAAAGCGTGATCCACGCGGAAAGGAGCCTCATGGGAATGTTTGTAAACCCGGATCATTCTGCGTTTCAGGCGGCGCTGAATGCGCGAATATATGTGGATAAGACGGGACTGATCAACTATATGAACAGTGTGCTGGCGTCGACGGATGCCTTCATCTGCAACAGTCGGCCGCGGCGGTTTGGAAAGTCCATTACCGCCAATATGCTGACCGCTTACTACAGCAAAGGCTGTCAGTCTGAGGCGATGTTTTCCGAACTGGAGATCGGCAAAAGCCCGGATTTTCGGAAGCATTTGAATCAGTATGATGTGATCCATTGGGATATTCAGTGGTGCCTCGCAGCGGCAGGCGCGCCGGAAAAGGTGGTGTCCTATCTTTCGGCGCAGACCATTCGGGAGCTCAGGAAATATTATCCGGATGCGGTGGGGAACAGTGCTTCGCTGCCGGAGACGCTGGCGCGGATCTATACGGAAACCGGCAGCAAGTTTATCGTGATCGTGGATGAGTGGGATGTGCTGATCCGTGATGAGGCCGCGAATCAGGCGGTGACGGAGGCGTATATCGCATTTCTGCGGGCCATGTTCAAGGGAACGGAACCCAGCCGCTATATTGCGCTGGCGTACCTGACCGGCATACTTCCCATTAAGCGGGAAAAGACCCAGTCGGCGCTCAACAATTTTGATGAGTTTACCATGGTAAGTCCCAGCAGCATGGCCCGCTACATCGGCTTCACGGAGGATGAGGTGAAGGTGCTTGCCGAGATCTATCATCAGGATTTCAATGAAGTGAAGCGCTGGTATGACGGTTACCTTTTGAAGGATTACCAGGTTTACAATCCTCGGGCGGTGATCGGCGTCATGACGAAGGGCGAGTTCAAAAGCTACTGGTCGGAGACGGCTTCCTACGAGGCTGTCGTACCGCTGATCAACATGGATTATGACGGCCTGAAGACCGCCATCATTGAAATGCTTTCGGGCGCTGCGGTGAAGGTGAACACGTCTACATTCAAAAACGACACGGTGAATATTCAGAGCCGGGACGATGTGCTGAGCTACATGATTCATTTGGGGTATCTTGGCTATGATCAGAAGCGGAAGACGACATTTGTTCCCAATGAGGAAATCCGGCAGGAGCTGGCGGCGGCAGTGGAGAGCAAGCCGTGGCGTGAGCTGACCGCGTTCTGGCAGACTTCGAACAAGCTGCTGCAGGCCACATTACAGATGGATGGCGCAGCGGTGGCGGCGCAGATCGAAAAGATTCACAACGAATATGCTTCCGTGATTCAGTACCATAACGAAGTGTCACATTGAGGCCTTCGTCAAAGCCTAGCCGTTGACGGCATGTGCTGCTCAAAGACATCACCCCACCCTGCGAACGGCCTTGCAAGCCCTATGCCCTTGTGCTAAAATGTGGAGCATCTATGTTCTTTTCATAGAAGACAGTGATCCGGCGCGGGTTGCCCGGCATTGTCACAGACTCTAGAAAGAAGGAAATACAGCAATGAACAAGAAAGTAAAGGGCGGTCTCGGTCTGCTCCTGGTGCTGCTGGTGACGGCGGGCTTCTGCCTGCTGGGCTACCGGGGTGCCAAGGACATCAAGCTGGGACTGGATTTGAACGGCGGTGTATCCATCACCTATCAGACCGTGGAGGAGAATCCCACCGCGGAACAGATGTCGGATACTGTATACAAGTTGCAGCTGAAGGCCCAGAGCTACTCCACGGAAGCCCAGGTTTATCAGGAGGGCAGCAACCGCATCAACATTGACATTCCGGGTGCAACGGATGCCAATGCCATTCTGGAGGAGCTGGGTGAGCCCGGTACCCTGCAGTTTATGGACAAGTCCGGCAACGTGCTGATGACCGGCGACGATGTGAAGAACGCCACGGCCGGTATGACGAAGAACGGCAGTGCCACAGAGTACGTGATCGAGCTCACATTCAACGACGAAGGGGCGGAGAAATTCGCCCAGGCGACGGCGGATAATGTCGGCAGCCCTCTGTATATCGTATACAACAACGAGGTAATTTCTGCCCCCAACGTGAAGGAAGCCATCAACGGCGGTCAGGCCTCCATCACCGGCATCGACAGCTATGAGGAAGCCAACAAGATCGCCCAGACCATCCGTATCGGCGCACTGCCGGTACAGCTGACGGAGCTTCGTTCCAATGTCATCGGCGCGACGCTCGGACAGGAGGCCATTTCCTCCTCCATCAAGGCCGCCGGTATTGGTGTGGCGTTGGTCATGGTTTTCATGATCGCGGTTTATCTTCTGCCGGGCTTTGCGGCATCCCTGGCCCTTCTTATGTATGTAGGACTGGAGCTGGTGCTTCTGCAGGCCTTTGAGGTGACCCTCACTCTGCCGGGCATCGCCGGCATTATCCTCTCCATCGGTATGGCGGTGGATGCCAATGTCATCATCTTCACAAGAATCAAGGAGGAGATCGGCAAGGGCAATTCCGTAGGCGCTTCTATCAAGGCGGGCTATGCCAAGGCCTTGTCTGCGATTCTGGACGGCAACATCACCACCTTGATCGCGGCGGCGGTGCTCTACCTCCGGGGTTCCGGTACCGTGAAGGGCTTCGCCACCACACTGGCCATCGGTATCATTATCTCCCTCATCACGGCACTTCTGGTGACCCGTCTCATCATGCTTTGCTTCTATATGTTGGGCGCAGAGAGTCCGAAGCTCTACGGCATCCGGAAGGAAGTGAAGATCCGTGACTTCATTAAGGTAAGAAAGATCGCCTACGGCATTTCTCTGGCGGTGATTGTTGCCGGCTTCATCGCCATGGGCGTCAACAAGAAAAGCCTCGGCAATCTCTTCAATTATGATCTGGATTTCCAGGGCGGTTCCTCCACGAACATTACCTTCAACGAAGAGCTGTCCATGGACGACATCGACAAGCAGGTGATTCCGGTATTTACCGAAGTCACCGGCGGCAATTCCTCCGCCCAGGCCTCCAAGGTGGCGGGCACCAACGAGGTCATTATCAAGACCCGGACCCTCACCACGGAGGAGCGCAGCACTCTTTACGAGAAGCTGGCGGACACATTCAGTGTGGACGAGTCGGAGATCACCACCGAAAACATTTCCGGCGCCGTGTCTCTGGAGATGAAGAAGGATGCGGTATGGGCACTGGTGATCGCGATCTTCTTTATGCTGATCTACATCTGGATCCGCTTTAAGGATCTCAAGTTCGCCAGTGCAGCCGTTGCGGCGCTGGCCCATGATGTGCTTGTGACCATCACCTTCTATGCGGCATGCCGCTGGGCAGTGGGCTCCACATTTATCGCCTGCGTGCTGACCATTGTGGGTTATTCCATCAATGCCACCATCGTCATCTTCGACCGTATCCGGGAAAATCTGAACGCACCGGGTGGACGGAAGGACCTGAAGCTGGCGGTGAACAAGGCCATTTCGGAGACCTTCACAAGATCCATCAACACCACCATCACCACCTTCGTGACGGTGCTGATGCTCTTCATCTTCGGCGTGAGCTCCATCCGGGACTTCACCCTGCCGCTTATGGTGGGCATCCTCTCCGGCGCCTGGTCATCTGTGATGATCGCAGGACCGCTTTGGTACGATTTTGTCTGCCTCGCAGAGAAGAACCGGGCGAAGAAGGCCAGTGCAATGAAGGCGGTGCCGAAGAAGAAGGCCAAATCCGGCAAGAAGGGTTAAGCCATGAAATATGAAATTGTTGCTGAGAGCGGCAGAGCAAAATCCGCTCATGTGGAAACCGTTCACGGTACAGTAGAAACTCCGGTGTTCATGAATGTGGGCACCGTGGCAGCCATCAAGGGCGGCGTTTCCACCGATGATCTAAGAAACATTGGCACCCAGATCGAATTGTCCAATACCTACCATCTTCATGTGCGGACCGGAGACGAGCTGATTCATCGCTTCGGCGGTCTCCATAAGTTCATGAACTGGGATCGTCCCATCCTCACGGATTCCGGCGGCTTCCAGGTCTTCAGTCTGGCGGGTACCGGCCGGAAGATCAAGGAAGAGGGCGTATACTTCCGTTCCCATATCGACGGCAGACGGATCTTTATGGGACCGGAGGAGTCCATGCAGATCCAGTCCAACCTGGGATCCACCATCGCCATGGCCTTTGACGAGTGTCCGCCGGCATTGGCAGACCGGGACTATATTCTGCCCTCTGTGGAGCGGACCACCCGCTGGCTGGAGCGCTGCCGGAAGGAAATGCAGCGCCTCAACAGTCTGCCGGAGACGGTGAACCCACAGCAGCTTCTCTTCGGCATCAACCAGGGCGGTATTCTGCCGGATGTCCGCATTGAGCATGCGAAGGTCATCAGCGAGATGAACCTGGACGGCTATGCGGTGGGCGGTCTCGCCGTGGGCGAATCCCATGAGGAGATGTATCACATACTGGATGAAGTGGTGCCGCATCTTCCCCGAAAGAAGCCGACCTATCTGATGGGCGTCGGTACTCCCGCCAACATCATTGAAGCCGTGGACCGCGGTATCGACTTCTTCGACTGCGTTTATCCGTCCCGGAACGGACGCCACGGTCATGTCTATACCCACCGGGGCAAGATCAACCTTTTCAACCAGAAGCATGAGCTGGATCCCCGGCCAATCGAGGAGGGCTGTCAGTGTCCGGTTTGCGCGGGAACCCGGCGAGCGGACGGCAGCTTCACCGGCGGCTATTCCAGAGCCTATATCCGGCACCTTCTCAAGGCGAAGGAGATCCTCGGCATGCGGCTCTGCGTGCTGCATAACCTCTACTTCTACAACCACCTGACGGAGGAGATCCGCACCGCGATCCGGGGCGGCTTCTGGGACAGCTGGAAACAGGAAGCGCTGGACAATCTGAACAGCGAATGCTAGAATGTTTTTTACGCATGCTGTTAGAAATAACGGCAAATACACTATTTTTATGACCTTTAGGAGGGCGAAGCCATGAGTTCAATCGGCTGGGTGATTTACATTGTTGCAATTATTGCCATTCTTTATTTCTGGAGCATCAGACCGGCACAGAAGGAGAAAAAGAAGGCACAGGAGATGCTGGCCAGCGTTGCTGTGGGTGATACCGTACTGACCACTTCCGGCTTCTACGGCGTGATCATCGACATCACCGATGACACCGTGATCGTTGAGTTCGGCAGCAACAAGAACTGCAGAATTCCCATGCAGAAGGCAGCCATCGCGCAGATCGAGAAGGCAACACAGGAATAAGGAACAGAGGAGCGGCAGATGAAGCGGTGCTTACTGGCAGTATTCGGCGGCAGATCCTCGGAGCATGAGGTTTCCTGCAAGTCGGTTGTGAATATTGTGAAAAACGTGAATCCGCAGGACTACGATGTGGTTCTGGTGGGCATCACGAAGGAGGGCGAATGGCTGCTGGCGGATTCCCTGGAAGCGATTGAGGACGGCAGCTGGTATCGGTCCCGGAAGCGGGCGATTCTCCTGCCGGACGCGAAGCTGCAGTCTCTGCTGGTGCAGGACACGGAGAGTGGCGAGAGCCGCTTGCAGAAGATCGATGTGATCTTCCCGGCCCTCCACGGCAAAAACGGTGAGGACGGCACTATCCAGGGCCTTTTTGAACTGGCCCGGATCCCCTATGTGGGCTGCGGTGTGCTGGCTTCGGCAGTTTCCATGGACAAGTTGTACACGAAGATCATCGTTGATGCACCGCTGCAGCAGATCGGCATCCGGCAGGCCCGTTATGTCTCCGTCATCGGCAGAGAGATTCATGAGATGGAGGATAATGTTGCCAGAGTCGAGGCAGCCTTCCCTTACCCGGTATTTGTGAAGCCCTCCAATGCAGGTTCCTCCTGCGGTGTCAGCAAGGCGCAGAACCGGGAAGAGCTGGTGATGGCGATTCGGAAGGCCTTCGAGGTGGATCGCAAGGTGCTGATCGAGGAGACCATCGTGGGACGGGAGCTGGAATGCGCTGTGTTCCGCGGGGCGGACGGCGTGATCCACATGTCCGATGTGGGCGAAATTCGTGCAGCGGCAGACTTCTACGATTATGATGCGAAGTACAACAACCCGCAGTCAGAGACGGATGTGCATCCTTCTCTTTTCGAGGCGGATCTGCAGTTGATCCGGCGGGGCGCCAAGGCGGTTTTTGCTGCGGTGGATGGCTATGGCCTTTCCCGGGTGGACTTCTTCTTGACGGAGGATGGCCCGGTATTCAACGAGATCAATACACTTCCCGGCTTCACGGCCATTTCCATGTATCCCATGCTTTGGGCGGCCAAGGGCGTGGACAAAAAGAAGCTGGTGGCGGATCTCATCGAGACCGCTTACGGACGTCCCGGCTATGCGAAAGATGAGGATTAAGAAATTCATAATAATTTATTCAAACTTGATTCACACACTTTCGGGAGCAATGTGTTAGGATTATGACATAAATAAATGTACGAGATTTATTTTCCTTTCATCCTTTTTTGATCTTTATCGAACCCCCGCTCCTTACGGAGCGGGGATTTTTGTTGTGGGGTACCAAATGAAAGTTCAAATCGAAATGGGCACGAAGCAGACCGTTGACGGAGAAACCCAGGAATTTGTCCACCGGGCGGGCGGAATCCTCAGGGAGGAAGCGGACGGCAGCCTTTTCCTCAGTTATCTTCTGGATGGCGTGCATCATGACATGCAGATCTTTCCGGCAGAACGGGAGGTGCGGATCGTGAAAAACCGGGATGCGAAAAATCCGCTTCTGTACCGGGAGCATTATTGCCATGAAATGCTGTATGAGACCCCTGTGGGGGCCATGGATCTGGGCTTTGAGACCCGGGAAATTTCAGTGTTACAGGGTAAAGAACCGGGCAGCTGGCGGCTGGGACTGCGCTACGACATGCTGCAGTACGGAAGAAAGCTGGCAGACTGTGAACTCAGCATTGCAATTTCACAGGCGAGATAGTAAGATAAGGGAATGAAAAATTAGAAAGTTGAGGATAGACACATGGTTTTAAATGCAATTCAGTGGGCAGTGGTCGGAAAGGTGCTTCTCACACTGATCATCATTCTGCTGATCCTGCTGGTGATCCTGTATTTCATGGGAAGAAAGATGCAGAAGAAGCAGGAGGAGCAGGCGCCGATCATCGAGGCCAACACAATGGATGCCACCATTCTGGTCATTGACAAGAAGAAGATGAGCATCAAGGATGCGGTGGCTGCGGGACTGCCGAAGCAGGTACAGGAGCAGACACCGGTATATCTGAAGCTGCAGAAGCTGCCCATCGTGAAGGCGAAGGTAGGCAATCGTCTCGTGACCATGATCGCAGACCCCAGCGTTTTCGATCTGATTCCGGTGAAGCGTGAAGTGAAGGTGACGGTTTCCGGCCTGTACATTCGTTCCGTGAAGTCAGCCCGGGGTGGTCTGGAGCAGGTGGCACCGAAGAAAAAGGGCTTCTTCCAGAAGACGGCAGCCAAGGCGGCTGAGGTTGTGAAGAAGGACTCCGAGGACAGAGCCAAGCAGCAGGCTAAAGACAAAAAGAAAAAGTAAACGAGCGAAAGCGCTTGAGTGAATCCGCAGCGGGCAGCCGCTGCGGATTTTTTGCGAACAACCCTTTTGTGTGTTTTGGGTAAAATTTGGATAAAAAAAGAAAATATTTTGGTGATTGACAGTTGCTGCAACGGATGATAGTATGAAGTTTGCTATTTTGGGTCAATGGGCTAAATCCGCCCTTTTTTCGGAATTCGCCTGAATTTCCGGCTGTCCCGGAAGAAGCAGTAGCAGAAAGAACTGATTCAGGGCTTGCCCGGCAGCTGCGCCGAAGACATTATCCCAGGCGTACAGCGGCGTCGAGCAGGGCTGTGGATCCTAACCAGAAGGACGGGTGACTGTCCGATTAGCAGGGGTGAACGGTCAATGAAAAAAAGCAAAATGCGCCCGGTGAGAACCGGTAAAAACATCAGAATGACTTTCTCTCAGAGTAAAGAAGTTTTGGAGATGCCAAATCTGATTGAGATTCAGAAAGACTCCTACAAGTGGTTTCTGAATGAGGGCCTGAAGGAGGCTTTCGATGACATTTCTCCAATCCAGGACTTCGCAGGCCACATGAGCCTGGAATTCGTGGGCTTCAAGCTCTGCGAGGATGAGAAGAAATATACAATCGAGGAGTGCAAGGAGCGTGATGCCACCTATGCGGCCCCTCTTAAGGTTAAGGTTCGCCTGAACAACAAGGAGAAGGACGAGATCAACGAGCACGAGATCTTTATGGGAGATCTGCCGCTGATGACTGACACCGGCTCCTTCGTGATCAATGGTGCGGAGCGTGTTATCGTATCCCAGCTGGTTCGTTCCCCCGGTATCTATTATGGTATCGACCATGACAAGATCGGTAAGGAGCTGTATTCCTGTACAGTGATCCCCAACCGTGGCGCATGGATCGAGTATGAGACAGATTCCAATGATGTCTTCTTTGTACGTGTGGACCGTACACGTAAGGTGCCGGTAACGGTGTTCATCCGTGCCCTGGGCATTGGCTCAAACGCTGAGATCATTGATCTGTTCGGTGAGGAGCCGAAGCTGCTGGCTTCCTTCGAGAAGGATTCCTCTACCAATTATGAGGAAGGTCTGCTGGAGCTCTACAAGAAGATCCGTCCGGGTGAGCCTCTGTCTGTGGATTCCGCACAGTCTCTGCTCTCCGCTATGTTCTTTGATCCGAGACGTTATGACCTTGCCAAGGTAGGACGTTATAAGTTCAACAAGAAGCTGCACCTCAAGAACCGCATCAAGGGCCAGACCTTGGCCGAGGACGTGGTGGATGAGATCACCGGCGAGGTGATTGCCGAGGCCGGCGATGTTGTGGATCTTCAGAAGGCCATCGAGATTCAGGATGCGGCTGTGCCCTTCGTCTGGATCGAGGGACCGACCCGTAAGGAGAAGGTGCTGTCTTCTCTGGAGGTAGACGCTGCGAAGTGGCTGCCGGAGGAGCTGAACCTGGAAGAGCTGGGCATCAATGAGCTGGTGTACTATCCGGCACTTCGTAAGCTTCTGGATGATAATGAAGGCGCTTCTGCTGAGGAGCTGGCTTCCGTGATCCGTAAGAGCATCCACGAGCTGATTCCGAAGCATATCACCAAGGAAGATATCTTCGCGTCCATCAACTATTGTATGCATCTGGAGGAGGAGATCGGTGTTAAGGATGACATCGACCACCTGGGCAACCGTCGTATCCGTGCAGTGGGTGAGCTGCTGCAGAACCAGTACCGTATCGGTCTTTCTCGTATGGAGAGAGTGGTGCGCGAGAGAATGTCCACCCAGGACATCGACGACATTACCCCGCAGTCTCTGATCAACATCAAGCCCGTAACGGCTTCCGTGAAGGAGTTCTTCGGCTCTTCACAGCTCTCACAGTTCATGGACCAGAACAACCCGCTGTCCGAGCTGACACATAAGAGAAGACTTTCTGCCCTTGGACCTGGCGGTCTTTCCAGAGATCGTGCCGGATTCGAGGTGCGAGATGTACACTATACCCACTACGGACGTATGTGCCCCATCGAGACCCCTGAGGGACCGAACATCGGTCTGATCAACTCTCTGGCATCCTATGCCCGGATCAACGAGTATGGCTTCATTGAGGCGCCGTACCGTATGGTGGACAAGAGCGATCCGAAGAACCCCATCGTTACCGATGAGGTGGTTTACCTGGCAGCGGACGAAGAGGATAACTACGTGGTGGCACAGGCAAACGAGGCCCTGGACGAGGAAGGACACTTCGTACATGACAGCGTTTCCGGCCGTTACCGTGAGCAGACCTCTGCATTCCCGAAGGCCAGCATTGATATGATGGACGTATCCCCGAAGATGGTATTCTCCGTGGCGACATCCATGATTCCGTTCCTGCAGAACGACGATGCGAACCGTGCGCTGATGGGATCCAACATGCAGCGTCAGGCCGTGCCGCTTCTGACCACAGAGAGCGCGGTGGTAGATACCGGTATCTCCGCAAAGGCTGCCGTTGACTCCGGCGCCTGCATCGTGGCAAAGAATGCCGGTGAGGTACTGATTTCCGCTTCCAACCGCATTGTGATCAAGCGCGATAAGGACGGCGTTCTGGACGAGTACAAGCTCATGAAGTTCATGCGCTCCAACCAGTCCAACGGCTACAACCAGAAACCCATCGTGTTTGCCCACGATCATGTAGAGGCCGGCGATGTGATCGCAGACGGACCTTCTACCCATGATGGTGAGATTGCCCTGGGTAAGAACCCGCTCATCGGCTTCATGACCTGGGAAGGTTACAACTACGAGGACGCCGTTCTGCTGTCAGAGCGTCTGGTGCAGAACGATGTTTATACCTCTATTCATATCGAAGAGTATGAGTGCGAGGCCCGGGATACCAAGCTGGGACCGGAGGAGATCACCTCTGACGTGCCGGGCGTGGGTGATGATGCCCTGAAGAATCTGGACGACCGCGGTATTATCCGTATCGGTGCCGAGGTTCGTGCCGGTGATATCCTGGTGGGTAAGGTAACCCCGAAGGGTGAGACAGAGCTGACCGCTGAGGAGAGACTGCTGCGTGCCATCTTCGGTGAGAAGGCCCGCGAGGTGAGAGATACCTCTCTGAAGGTGCCCCACGGCGCTTACGGTACCGTAATCAACGCCATGGTATTCACCAGAGAGAATTCCGACGAGCTGGCACCCGGCGTGTCTGAGTCCGTTCGTATTTATATTGCACAGAAGAGAAAGATTGGCGTCGGCGATAAGATGGCCGGACGTCATGGTAACAAGGGTGTGGTTTCCCGTGTGCTTCCGGTAGAGGATATGCCTTATCTTCCCAACGGACGTCCGCTGGATATCGTGCTGAACCCCCTGGGTGTGCCGTCCCGAATGAACATCGGACAGGTGCTGGAGCTGCATCTGTCTCTGGCAGCCAAGGCACTGGGCGTTGACGTATCCACCCCGATCTTCGATGGTGCAGACGAGAATGATATCCAGCAGACCTTGCTGCTGGCAAACGATTACGTGAACCTCTCCTGGGAGGAGTTCTCTGAGAAGCATAAGGAAGAGCTGGCGCCGGAGGTATATGAGTACCTGCACGAACATCTGGATCACAGAGCAGAGTGGAAGGGCGTGCCCATCGGCATCGACGGAAAGGTACAGCTTCGCGACGGACGTACCGGCGAGAAGTTCGACAGCCCGACTTCCATCGGTTTCATGCACTACCTGAAGTTGCATCACCTGGTAGACGATAAGATCCATGCCCGTTCCACCGGTCCGTACTCTCTGGTAACACAGCAGCCTCTGGGTGGTAAAGCACAGTTCGGCGGTCAGAGATTCGGAGAGATGGAGGTTTGGGCCCTGGAGGCTTACGGCGCGGCATACACACTGCAGGAGATTCTGACCATGAAGTCCGATGACGTTGCAGGCCGTGTGAAGACCTACGAGGCCATCATCAAGGGACAGAATATCCCGGCACCGGGTGTTCCGGAGTCCTTCAAGGTGCTCCTGAAGGAGATGCAGGCACTGTGTCTCGATATGCGCGTGCTGGATGAGAACCAGAATGAGGTGGAGATCACTGAGGATCTCTATGACGCAAACCAGGATATGCACCGTCTCCTGTCCGGCGGCGACAGCCGTTACGACCGACAGGAGAACTACGGCGCTTACGGCTACACCCAGCAGGAGTTCAAGGACGGCGAGCTGGTGGACAGTGAGGCCAAGGATACCGGTGCAGAGAGCGAAGAGACCGAGCTGGCAGAAGAGTTTGCGGAGGAGTTCGGCAGCGATGATTTCAGCGCGGCAGATACCGATTCCCTCTTCGGCGGTGATGATTTCGGAGACGACAGTGACAACGGTTAAACATATAGGAGGATTACATGGCACAGCTTGAGAATGTAAATGAGCCGATTCAGTTTGATTCCATCAAAATCGGCCTTGCCTCACCGGACAAGATTCTTGAGTGGTCCTACGGCGAGGTGAAGAAGCCGGAGACCATTAACTACAGAACTCTGAAGCCGGAGAAGGACGGTCTGTTCTGCGAGCGCATTTTCGGACCGGTCAAGGACTGGGAGTGTCACTGCGGAAAGTACAAGAAGATCCGTTACAAGGGCGTTACCTGTGACCGCTGCGGCGTTGAGGTAACCAAGTCTTCAGTACGTCGTGAGAGAATGGGTCACATCGCACTGGCAGCACCGGTTTCTCACATCTGGTACTTCAAGGGCATCCCTTCCCGTATGGGTCTGATTCTGGACATCAGCCCGAGAACACTGGAGAGAGTGCTGTACTTCGCATCCTATGTGGTACTGGATGCCGGAGAGACAGGCCTGAGCTACAAGCAGGTTCTTTCCGAGAAGGATTATCGTGATGCGGTGGAGCAGTACGGCTACGGCTCCTTCCGCGCCGGCATGGGTGCAGAGGCAGTGCTTGAGCTTTTGCAGACCATCGACCTGGAAAAGGAATACAAGGAGCTCCGCTCCGAGCTGGACGATTCATCGGGACAGAAGAGAACGAGAATCGTAAAGCGTCTGGAAGTGGTAGAGGCATTCCGTTCCTCCGGAAACAAGCCGGAATGGATGATCCTCACCAATCTTCCGGTGATCCCGCCTGATCTGCGTCCCATGGTGCAGCTGGACGGCGGACGTTTCGCAACCTCCGATCTGAATGATCTGTACAGACGAATCATCAACAGAAACAACCGTCTGGCACGTCTCCTGGAGCTGGGTGCGCCGGAGATCATTGTCCGGAACGAGAAGAGAATGCTGCAGGAGGCTGTGGATGCGCTGATCGACAACGGCCGCCGCGGCCGTCCGGTAACCGGACCGGGCAACCGTGCCCTGAAGTCCCTTTCCGATATGCTCAAGGGTAAGCAGGGACGTTTCCGTCAGAACCTGCTGGGAAAGCGAGTTGACTATTCCGGACGTTCCGTTATCGTCGTGGGACCGGAGCTGAAGATCTATCAGTGCGGTGTGCCGAAGGAAATGGCCATCGAGCTCTTCAAGCCCTTCGTAATGAAGGAACTGGTGGAGTCCGGCAAGGCGCACAACATCAAGAATGCGAAGAAGATGGTAGAGCGTCTGGATCCCCAGGTATGGGATATCCTGGAAGACGTGATTAAGGAGCACCCGGTTATGCTGAACCGTGCCCCGACCCTGCACAGACTGGGTATTCAGGCCTTCGAGCCGATCCTGGTAGAGGGTAAGGCCATCAAGCTGCACCCGCTGGTATGTGCGGCCTTCAACGCGGACTTCGATGGTGACCAGATGGCTATCCACCTTCCGCTGACGCAGGAAGCGCAGGCAGAGTGCCGCTTCATGCTGCTCTCCCCGAACAACCTGCTGAAGCCGTCAGACGGTGGTGTGGTTGCCGTTCCTTCCCAGGATATGGTACTGGGTGTGTATTATCTGACCCAGGAGAGAGACAACGACAAGGGTGAAGGCATGGCCTTCAAGTCCATCAACGAGGCAATTCTGGCATACGAGAACAAGTATGTGACACTGCACGCGAAGATCAAGTGCCGTGTTGCCCGTACACTGAAGCTGGAGGACGGCAGCGAGAAGCACTGCGAGGGCGTGATCGAGACCACCGTGGGACGTCTTCTCTTTAATGAGATCATCCCGCAGGATCTGGGCTTTGTGGATCGTTCTATCCCGGGCAATGAGCTGGTACCGGAGATCAACTTCCTGGTGAAGAAGAAGAACCTGAAGCAGATTCTGGAGAAGGTTATGGATGTGCATGGCGCAACCCAGACCGCTCTGACCCTGGATGACATCAAGGCCATCGGTTATAAGTTCTCCACAAGAGCAGCCATGACCGTATCCATCCACGATATGACAGTGCCGGCAACCAAGCCCGCCCTCCTGGACGAAGCCCAGAAGACAGTGGACAAGATTGCCCGCAACTTCCGCCGCGGTCTTATCACCGAGGAGGAGCGTTACAAGGAAGTTATCGAGACCTGGAAGACTACCGATGATCAGCTGACCAAGGACCTTCTGACCGGTCTTGACAAGTACAACAACATCTTCATGATGGCGGATTCCGGAGCACGAGGCTCCGATAAGCAGATCAAGCAGCTGGCCGGCATGCGAGGCCTTATGGCGGATACAACCGGTAGAACCATCGAGTTGCCGATCAAGTCCAACTTCCGTGAAGGACTGGACGTATTGGAGTACTTCATTTCCGCGCATGGTGCACGTAAGGGACTTTCCGATACCGCACTGCGTACCGCCGATTCCGGTTACCTGACCAGACGTCTGGTAGACGTGGCACAGGATCTCATCATCCGTGACATCGACTGCGCAGAGGGACGGGACAAGATTCCTTCCATGGAGATCACCGAGCTGTCCGACGGACAGGAGAAGATCGAGTCTCTGGAGGAGAGAATCACCGGCCGTTTCCTGGCAGAGGATGTGGTGGATCCGGAGACCGGCGCTGTGGTTATCAAGGCAGACCGCATGGTAACCCCGAAGAGAGCACCGAAGATCATGGCGGCTCTGAACAAGCAGGGACGGAAGTCCATCCGTATCAGAAGCGTCCTGACCTGCCGCTCCAAGAACGGCATCTGTGCGAAGTGCTACGGTGCCAACCTGGCAACCGGTCAGCCGGTACAGGTCGGCGAGTCTGTCGGCATCATCGCGGCACAGTCCATCGGTGAGCCGGGTACACAGCTGACCATGAGAACCTTCCATACCGGTGGTGTGGCCGGCGGCGATATCACACAGGGTCTTCCGAGAGTCGAGGAGCTTTTTGAGGCACGTAAGCCGAAGGGACTTGCGATTCTCACCGAGATTCCGGGCGTTGTGGAGATCAAGGACACCAAGAAGAAGAGAGAGGTTGTGGTGACCGACAATGAGAGCGGCCAGTCCAAGACCTACCTGATTCCTTACGGTTCCAGACTGAAGGTGCTGGACGGACAGAAGCTGGAGGCCGGCGATGTGCTGACCGAAGGTTCCATCAACCCGCATGACCTTCTGAAAATCAAGGGCGTACAGGCCGTTCAGGATTACATGATTTCTGAAGTACAGCGTGTATACCGTCTGCAGGGTGTAGAAATCAACGATAAGCATATCGAGATGATCGTACACCAGATGATGAAGAAGGAAAGAGTCAACGAGTCCAACGATTCCGACTTTATCCCGGGCACCACAGTGGATCGCCTTGACTTCGAGGACGAGAACGAGCGTCTCGTGAAGGAAGGCAAGAAGCCGGCAGAGGGCAAGCGCACCATGCTGGGTATCACCAAGGCTTCCCTGGCAACCGATTCCTTCATGTCAGCGGCATCCTTCCAGGAGACCACCAAGGTTCTGACCGAGGCGGCCATCAACGGTAAGGTAGATCACCTTGTGGGACTGAAGGAGAACGTTATCATCGGTAAGCTGATTCCGGCAGGTACCGGCATGAAGCGTTATCGGAACATCAAGCTTTCTACAGATCCGAAGGAGCTTGAGGATAATGAAGACGAGCTCTTCACAAGGGACGAGGCTTTCGATGTGGATGCGGAAGGCGTAGAGCAGGCCGCGGAAGCAGCAAAGCTGGAGAGAGAACTGAGCAACGAGCTGTAAGATAGTGAAATCAGTAGCGATGGGCACGGCCCATCGCTACTGTTGTATTTCTGTAAAAACAGTGAAATCCGATTGACAGAGGAAGGCGTTTGAGATATATTGTGTAGGCGTGCGATTTTTGCATGCCTTTTTCTTCGTTTCAAGCCTCTAAGCAGGGCGGTCTGATGAAGGAAAAGCACTAAATTTTAATGAAAGGAGACCAAAATGCCCACATTTAACCAGTTAGTCAGAAAGGGCAGACAGACATCCAAGAAGAAGTCTACTGCACCTGCTCTTCAGAGAGGTTTCAATTCCCTGAAGAAGAAAGCAACTGAAAACAGCGCTCCTCAGAAGCGTGGTGTATGTACCGCAGTGAAGACTGCAACACCGAAGAAGCCGAACTCTGCTCTTCGTAAGATCGCCAGAGTACGTCTTTCCAACGGAATCGAGGTTACCTCATACATCCCGGGAGAGGGACACAACCTTCAGGAGCACTCTGTTGTTATGATCCGCGGCGGCCGTGTAAAGGATCTGCCCGGTACAAGATATCATATCATCAGAGGTACACTTGATACAGCCGGCGTTGCAAACAGAATGCAGGCTCGTTCAAAGTACGGCGCAAAGAGACCTAAGGCAAAGAAGTAATTCGAGCCGGTTTCAGAAATCAGTTGCTAAAGTAAAAATTTTAGACATGGTTATGACGGATATTTGGTCCACGATTTATACAAAGAGTGCGTCCATAGTCCGCATGAACTCGCAAAGCGCATGAAGATTCATGTAGCTGCGAAGAGTACCTAAGATCTAAATGTAATGTTTAAGGAGGGAAGTAACGTGCCACGTAAAGGACATACTCTGCACAGAGACGTTCTGGCAGACCCGATGTACAATTCCAAGATCGTTACAAAGCTTGTGAATTCCATCATGCTGGATGGCAAGAAGGGTGTTGCTCAGAAGATCGTTTATGGCGCTTTCGACCAGGTTAAGGCTAAGTCTGGCAAGGAAGCACTGGAAGTTTTCGAGGAGGCTATGAACAACCTCATGCCTGTACTCGAGGTTAAGGCTAAGCGTGTCGGCGGTGCTACTTATCAGGTACCGATGGAGGTTAAGCCGGAGAGACGTCAGACACTGGCGCTCAGATGGCTCACAGAGTTCTCCAGAAAGAGATCTGAGAAGACACAGGCCGAGAGACTGGCAAATGAGATTATGGATGCTGCCAACAACACCGGCGCAGCAGTAAAGCGTAAAGAGGAGATGCACAGAATGGCTGAGGCCAATAAGGCATTTGCTCATTACAGATTCTGATAGGAGGAAGGACAATGGCCGAAAGACAGTATTCTCTTGATCATACAAGAAATATTGGTATTATGGCGCATATCGATGCAGGAAAGACCACTCTGACAGAGCGTATCCTTTTCTACACCGGTGTAAACCACAAGATCGGTGAGACCCACGAAGGTACTGCAACCATGGACTGGATGGCCCAGGAGCAGGAGAGAGGTATCACCATTACATCAGCCGCTACAACATGTCACTGGACACCAGAGCATGAGCATGTGAAGATCGCCGGCGCTCCTGAGTATCGTATCAACATCATCGATACCCCGGGCCACGTAGACTTCACCGTAGAGGTTGAGCGTTCCCTGAGAGTACTTGATGGTGCCGTTGGCGTGTTCGACGCTAAGAGCGGTGTAGAGCCTCAGTCAGAGAACGTATGGCGTCAGGCAGACACCTATCACGTACCCAGAATCGCATTCATCAACAAGATGGACGTAGTCGGTGCTGATTTCTTCCATTCAGTACAGACCATCGTTGACCGTCTTGGCAAGAACTGCGTCATCACACAGTACCCCATGGGAAGAGAGGACAGCTTCATCGGTCTGATCGATCTCTTCGAGATGAGAGCGTACTATTACAAGGATGACAAGGGCGAGCAGATCGAGATCACAGATGTTCCGGAAGATCTGAAGGACGACGTAGAAGCTTACCATGAGAAGATGGTAGAGCAGATCGCCGAGCTGGATGATGAGCTGATGGAGAAGTACCTGGAGGGTGAGGAGCTGACCGTTGAGGAAATGAAGGCTGCTCTCCGTAAGGGAACCATCGCCGGTGATGCAATTCCGTGTCTCTGCGGTACTGCTTACAGAAACAAGGGTGTTCAGAAGCTTCTGGATGCTGTCATCGATTTCCTGCCGGCTCCCACAGACGTTCCGGATGTGGAAGGTACCGACATGGACGGCAATGCAGACAGCAGACCGTCATCTGATACCGAGCCCTTCGCAGCTCTGGCATTCAAGATCATGACAGACCCGTTCGTAGGAAAGCTGGCTTACTTCAGAGTTTACTCTGGTACCTGCAAGACCGGTTCCTACGTTCTGAACTCCACAAAGGATAAGAAGGAAAGAGTCGGAAGACTTCTTCAGATGCATGCCAACAAGAGAATGGAGCTGGATGAGGTATTCGCCGGTGATATCGCCGCTGCTGTAGGTTTCAAGACCACAACAACAGGTGACACCATCTGTGATGAGCAGCACCCGATCATTCTTGAGTCCATGGAATTCCCTGAGCCGGTTATCTCCGTAGCTATCGAGCCGAAGACAAAGGCATCCCAGGGTAAGATGACAGACGCTCTGGCTAAGCTGGCTGAGGAGGATCCTACCTTCCGTGTAAGAACCAACGAGGAAACAGGTCAGACCATCATCTCCGGAATGGGTGAGCTTCACCTGGAGATCATCGTAGACCGTCTGCTTCGTGAGTTCAAGGTAGAGGCTAATGTAGGCGCTCCTGAGGTTGCTTACAAGGAGACCTATACCAAGTCTGTGGATGTGGAAGGAAAGTACGTTCACCAGTCCGGTGGTTCTGGTATGTACGGACATTGTAAGGTTAAGTTCGAGCCGATGGATCCCAACGCCGAAGAGACCTTCAAGTTCGAGTCCACCGTTGTCGGCGGATCTATCCCGAAGGAGTACATCCCGGCTATTGAGAAGGGTATCCGCGAGGCATCCAACAGTGGTGTTCTGGCAGGCTTCCCGGTACTTGGTGTTCATGCCAACGTATACGACGGATCTTACCACGAGGTCGATTCCAACGAGCGTGCATTCGAGTTCGCTGGTTCTATGGCCTTCAAGGCAGCTATGCAGAAGGCTGATCCCATCCTGCTTGAGCCGATCATGAAGGTTGAGATCGTAACCCCGGAGGAGTACATGGGTAACGTTATCGGTGACGTGAACTCCCGCCGTGGTCGTATCGAGAGCATGGAGGATATCCCTTCCGGCAAGCAGATCAACGGATTTGTGCCGCTGGCTGAGATGTTCGGCTATGCAACAGATCTTCGTTCAAAGACACAGGGTCGTGCAAACTACTCCATGTTCTTTGATCACTATGAGAAGACACCGAAGAACGTTCAGGACAAGGTTCTCTCAGATCTGAAGAAGTAAAAAACAAGCTGGCCGTTAAGGCGATCCTGCGGGCATCCCGGTAGATAAGCTGCCGCTGAGCCCGCAGGACAATGCATAAAACCCGGTGCATAACCGGGGCATTTGATGAGCATAAAAGGCTTGTCAAACAGATAAACTAATGCTAAAATCATGAGTACTGGGTTCATTTTCTGAAGCCCAGTGGTGTACTGCACGAAGCATGCCGAGGCATGCGTTGGTGCTTGACATGATTTTCGTTGTATTACATTTTTCATCAGGAGGAATTTTAAAATGGCAAAGGCACATTTTGAAAGAACGAAGCCGCATTGTAACATCGGTACTATCGGACACGTAGACCACGGTAAAACAACTCTGACCGCTGCTATCACAAAGGTTCTGGCAGAGCGCGTTGCTGGTAACACAGCTACAGACTTCGCTAACATCGATAAGGCACCGGAGGAGAGAGAGAGAGGTATCACCATCAATACCGCTCACGTTGAGTACGAGACTGAGAAGCGTCACTATGCTCACGTTGACTGCCCGGGCCACGCTGACTATGTAAAGAACATGATCACTGGTGCTGCACAGATGGATGGTGCTATCCTGGTAGTTGCTGCAACTGACGGTGTTATGGCTCAGACAAGAGAGCACATCCTGCTTGCTCGTCAGGTAGGCGTTCCGGCAATCGTTGTATTCCTGAACAAGTGCGATATGGTTGACGATCCCGAGCTTCTTGAGCTGGTTGAGATGGAGGTTAGAGACCTTCTGACAGAGTATGAGTTCCCCGGCGATGACATCCCCGTTATCCAGGGTTCTGCTCTTCAGGCTCTGAACGATCCGAGCAGCGAGTGGGGCGACAAGATCATGGAGCTCATGAACGCAGTTGATGAGTACATCCCTGAGCCGGCTCGTGAGACAGATAAGCCGTTCCTGATGCCTGTAGAGGATATCTTCACCATCACAGGTCGTGGAACCGTTGCTACTGGTAGAGTAGAGCGTGGTGTTCTGCACGTATCCGATGAAGTTGAAATCGTTGGTATCTCTGAGGAGACTGAGAAGTCCGTTATCACTGGTATCGAGATGTTCCGTAAGCAGCTTGACGAGGCTATGGCTGGTGACAACGTTGGTCTTCTCCTTCGTGGTATCAACCGTGACCAGATCGAGAGAGGTCAGGTTATCTGTAAGCCGGGTTCTGTAAAGTGCCACAAGAAGTTTACAGCTCAGGTCTACATCCTGACAAAGGACGAGGGTGGTCGTCATACTCCGTTCTTCACAAACTATCGTCCGCAGTTCTATTTCAGAACAACTGACGTTACCGGTATCTGCATGCTTCCGGAAGGCACAGAGATGTGCATGCCTGGCGATAACACAGAGATGGAAGTAGATCTGATCCATCCGATCGCTATGGAGGAAGGCCTTAAGTTCGCTATCCGTGAGGGCGGCAGAACTGTAGGTTCCGGAAGAGTTGTATCTATCATCGAGTAATAGAGAATTCTCTTTAAACAGTATGTAAATACTGAAATCCCGGCTGTTCTTAGGCAGCCGGGATTTTTGAATTATGACAGAATATAAGCATTGTTTTACATTTTTCTTAAGAATTTTGGTTGACGTAGCACGGTGAAATCCGTATGATTAGTGACATGTGCAAATAATGTCATAAAATTAAGGAGAAATCGTGCTTATGAAGAGAAAAACGACATATCTTGCTGCTTTGTTGCTTTCCCTCATATTCCTGCTTTGCTGCGGCTTTGTGAAGGCCGACAGCGGCTATCTGAAATCGGCTACCTATTATTCCGATGACTGGGTGTGCAATTTCTGGAACAGCGAGTCAGACAATATGGAGGCAGAGCTGGCGCAGATCCGTGCTGACGGCTTCAACAGCATTATCCTGGTGCTCCCCTGGCGGGAATTTCAGCCCGGCGACGGCAGCTACAACAGCTATGCCTTTGAAAAGCTGGATCGCGTGATGAATGCGGCAGCGGCCCAGGAACTCTCGGTTTCTCTTCGCGTGGGCTATACCTGGGACTATGCAGAAGGTACTGCTGCCACCACCCGGGTGGATCGCCTTCCCTTTGATGAGCAGGTACGAAACGATTGGTTTGCCTATCTGAAGAAGGTCTATACCGCAGCTTCTGCCCATGAGAACTTTGCCGGCGGTTTCATGACCTGGGAGGATTTCTGGACCTTTATGAGCTCCGGTGCCACCAAGTACGGCAACAATGCGGAGGGGTACCGCTACGCAAAGGCCTCCGGCTACACGGATTTTGCGCTGAAGAACTACAGTCTGGAGGAGCTGCAGACGCTGTATCATGACGAGAACCTCAGCAAGGGAACCGTTTACTTCCCGAATCGGGCATCCCAGGCCCGGAAGGTGGTGTTTCAGTGGTACGACAGTTTTCTGATGCAGCTGCTCAGCGACAGCCAGAAGTATTTCCCGAACCTGTCTTACGAGGCGAGACTGGATTACGACCGCGTCAACAACATGAATGGGGGAACGGAACTGGTGACCCACGAGAGCACCTACGGTGCTGCCGGTGCCAGCTACACCGCGGCCATGTATGCCATCCCCATGGGGCATAACACGGAGGGACAAAAAATTTCTGCCGGAACGGCTCTCGCCAGCATGCAGAGCATTCTCGCCAATATGCAGCAGACGGCGGGAAAGAAGATCTATGTGGAACAACTGCTGTTTACGGACAATACGCCGGGCTATGAAAAAAATGCCCAGCTTGCCGCATCGGAGAAGCCGGTATTTCTGCAGAATGCAGCCGGTATCCTGCGGGCCTATACCAACGGCTACGGCATCTGGACCTATCGGGACTACGGCAACAATAAGCTGTTTAATGCACAGTTTGCACTGGAGAAATCAGGCTGGAAGTTTGAAGGTAAGGCCAGTGTGAAGAAGATCGACGGCACCAACGTGGCTGTCCTGACCCAGGGAGATGCCATTTCCCAGGGCTGCGCGGACAGCGCCGGTACCCAGAATGGCCGCAACACCACGATCCGCTTTACCTTGGGCGGTCAGGGCAAGGTGAAGGTGACCGCAGACGGCACCAGCCGGGTTTTCAGTGTGCAGGAGAAGCACAATGAGAGTTTCACGGTCAGCGGCAACCCCAGCAGCATCCGTTTTGAAAGTGTGAACGGCAGAGTCACCATTGACAATGTTTATGTATACAATTTTGTGACAGAGGGTGAGCTCTATCATGAGGATGGTTCCGCAAGCAGCTGCATCGGCGCGT
Source organism: Parolsenella sp. (assembly GCA_963659875.1). GTDB lineage: Bacteria > Bacillota > Clostridia > Lachnospirales > Lachnospiraceae > Oribacterium. Next base: position 187,515 of record CAVKVA010000002.1, on the reverse strand, counting down.
TGCGGGAGCTGAACGCGCAACTGGGCTGAGCAGTGTGATGCGGCGGCAGGGAGAACCGCCGATGTCATGAAGAAAGGAGATTTACATGGAGGAATTTTCATACAAGCCGTCTCGTATGGTCTGTGCCAGCGGGATTGATTTTGATTTGGAGGACGGAAAGCTGTACAATGTGCACTTTACAGGTGGCTGCAACGGCAACCTGCAGGCCATCGGCAAGCTTCTGGAGGGCCAGGACGCTGCCCGGGCCGCAGAGATTCTGCGGGGCAATGACTGCCGCGGCAGAGGCACATCCTGTGCGGATCAGCTGGCCATCGCCATTGAAGAGGCATTGAAGGAAAAGCAGCAGTAAAAACAAGTGGGTCAGTGATAAGGAAAGGGCTCCGGCATTTGGCCGGGGCCTTTTTCTGCCGGTAAAGTGCCGGCAAACAGGCGGCTTTTCCTATGGCCGAAAAGTCGAGCGCCTGTTTGATTTCTCATGTATGGCATGGTATAATGCCATCGACTATGTGTAGTGCACACAAAGGAGAAAATATATGATGAAAAAGCATCTGAATCGAATAATTCTGACGCTGCTGGCCGTGCTGACCATGACGGCTGTTCCGGCACTGGCAGGCACCCGCAGCGAGACCATGCTGCCGCCCTCTGTTTCCGGCAGCGGACGGGATATCACCGTATCCTGGACCAATCCCTCCTTTGACGGCGTGGATAAGATCGAGGTGCAGCTGGTGAAGCAGAACACGAACGGCAGTGGCTACAGCAATTACGGCAGCAAGAAGACCACAGACGCCGACGAAAGCAGCTGGGACTTCACGGTTTCTGCCAAGGGCTATTACAAGGCCAGGGTGCGGGCCAAGGATGTGAACAACAACTACACCGCCTGGTCTGCTGTTTCACTGGACACGGCGACCGTGACCAGTGAGGATGTTTCCGGCAGCAGCGCGAGCAGTGTCGTGGGCAGCAAGAAAGGCCCCGGCGTGGACAGCACCACCCCCACCAGCGGCGGAAGCTATGTGTCCGGCGGACCCGGTGCAGCCGGTTCCGGCAGCCAGGGCTACGGCAGTTCTTCGCAGACATTGACCTCCAAAAAGGTCATGGTGAATACCTATACCTCGCTGGGCTGGCAGAATGACGTCAAGGGACGCTGGTATCTCTATGAGGACGGCAGTTACCCGGTGAGCTCCTGGCGGAAGATTGACGGCAGCTTCTATCATTTCAATGAATATGGCTACATGGATTGGAACCGCTGGATTAAGGAAGGAAACAACTGGTATTTCACCACGGCCGACGGAAAAATGGCTGTGGGCTGGAACAATATTTCCGAGGTCTGGTACTACATGGATCCGGCAAACGGTATTATGTATACACAGGGTGAGCATATCATCGACGGCAAGTATTACTGCATGAATGCGAACGGCTCCATGGTGCATGACGCTTGGGTGAACGGACATTTTTATAACGCGAAAGGCGTGAGACAGGATGGATAAGCGAATCAGAGATCTGGACGATGTGGAGAAGCACCTCCGGGAGCATACCACAGAGGACATCATAGAGAGAAACAGAAAGCGGCGGAGACGGCAGCAGATGGAACGGCAGCGTCGCCGGAACCTGCGGCGAGACATGGGGATTCTGGCCATACCGGCATTGATTCTGATTTTAATGCTGGTGATCGTCATTCTGGACCACACCACAGGCAGCGTGAGTGCAGAGGATGCCAATGCAGCGGTTCAGGAGAGCACGGCAGCGACGGAGACGGCGGAGAACACCGCGGAAACCGAGACCACAAGCGTAGAAGACACGATGGTGAAGGAGTACAATGACAATGTGCTGGAGGACTTCTTCAATCGCTACTTCGCTGCGAAGCTGAGTGCAGACGTGGATACCATCTATCAGATGAGCGGTGTCAGCAACCAGACCGAAGAGCAGGCGTCCCAGCTGCGGAGTCAGTTGAAGACCCAGGCCGGCTACATTGAAAAGTACCAGGATCTGAAGCTCTATGCTGTGAATGGCCTGGAAGACAATTCCAAGCTGGTATTTGTGACCTACAATGTGAAGTTCAGGCGTTCAGATACCCTGGCACCGGCCATCATGTATTGTTATATCCGGGTGAATGAGCAGAATGAGTTTGAGCTGGTGGAGAACATGTCACCGGAGCAGACAAGATTCGTCAACGAGTATACCCAGAATCACGACGAAGTGAAGGAGTTGATCAATTCCCAGGATTCGAAGCTTCTGGCGGCCCTTTCCTCCGATGCTCGGCTGGCGGTGATCTATGATGCCTTCCAAACCGGCCGTATTTATAAGGAAGACCAGTCGTCCATCGACTCTGAGGTATCGCTGATTTCTGTGGCCACAGAGGCGGAGACCACCACGACGGCAGAAACAAAGGACAGCAGCACAGAGAAGACGAAGAGCACTACAGCAGAGAAGGAAACCGAGAGTCGCAAGTCCAATTCGAATAAGGAAACGACCAAGGAGACAAAGGAGACCACGAAGGAGACGAAGGAAAGCAGCAAGGAAACAGCGGCGCAGCAGAGTGGCTCCGTCATTGAGGCCGGCGGCGATCCCGGACAGCAGAGCACAAATGCGGCTTCTCCGGGCAGCAACAGCAGCACAGCCGAGACGGTAGACAATGCACCGGCCCAGGGCGGCGATGTGATCGAAGGACAGGACCTGCAATAAACAGCACCACCAGAAAAATTGATAAGGCTGAGTTGAGCTTGCTCGACGAAGCGATGTGGCGATGTGGTGCTGCCACTTATCAGATACAGGAGAACAGAAAGAACTATGAGAATCAATAAGCGGCTGTCGGAGCTGGGCGTTTGTTCCCGCAGAGAGGCCGATAAGCTGATTGCAGAGGGGCGGGTCACGGTGAATCACGCCCCCATTCAGATGGGACAGCAGGTGACGGAGGCAGACTCCATTGAAATCGACGGGGAGAGCGTAAGCGCCGCAAAGGACAAACCGGCGCCGGTGCTGCTGGCCTACTACAAGCCCAGAGGCATCGTCTGCACCAGCTCGGACAAGGACAGGGCACCGAACATTGTGGATGCCATCCATTATCCTGTTCGAATCTATCCCATCGGCCGTCTGGACAAGGAGTCGGAGGGACTGATTCTGATGACCAACCAGGGCGAGCTGGTGAACCGGATCAACCGGGCCCGGTATGCGCATGAGAAGGAATATGTGGTGACGGTGGACAAGCCGTTGAACAAAATGGTACTGGACCGGTTGGCAGACGGCGTTTATCTGAAGGAGCTGGAAGTGAAGACCCGGCCTTGTGAGGTCTGGCAGAACCGGGCCCTGCCTCCGAAGCAGAGAGCGCATCAGTTCCATATTGTGCTGACCCAGGGTATGAACCGGCAGATCCGTCGGATGTGTGCGGAGCTTGGTTATACCGTGAAGAAGCTGAAGCGCATTCGCATCATGAACGTGCGCCTGGAGGGACTTCGTCCGGGAGAATATCGGGAGATCAGCGTAGAGGAACTGGGACTGCCCGCAGAAGAAAGCGGAGCCCCTGTAGCAGAACCGGAGACATTGGCATAGGGAAGCACAGGAAAGGAAGCAGTGTGGAGGATTTCAGAGAAGAATACGAGAAGCTGAAGCAGACCATCGAGTACCACATGAACCGCTATTACAATGAAGACAGCCCGGAGATCAGCGACTATGACTATGATCAGCTGATGCTCCGGCTGAAGGCCATGGAGCGGGAGCATCCGGCGTTGGTGACCGATGATTCGCCGACACAGAAAATCGGCGGAACGGCGAAGCGGGAGGCCGGCGTAAAGGTTACCCACAACGTGCCGATGCTTTCTATTGAAGATGTGTTTACGAAGGAAGAGGTGGCGGAATGGATGGACAGAGTGCATGCTCTGCATCCCTCGGCTGCCTTTTCTGTGGAGGAGAAGATTGACGGCCTCAGCATGTCATTGCGCTACCAGCCGAAAGAGGGCTTTGCCCGAGGCAAAGCCTCTGATACGCTTGCCGCTAAGGCATCCAACGGGCGCCCGAAAGCCAAGCTTGCGCTCGGCCCGTTGGACGAGGGAGAAGGACTTGCGCTCTCGCTCGCGGAGACCCGAGGAGATGGTCATATCGGCGAGGATGTGACGAAGAACGCCGAGGTGATTGCAGCGGTGCCGAAGACGCTGGCGCTGAACTGTCCTTACCTTGAGCTGCGCGGCGAGGTTTATATGCAGCACGAGGCCTTCGAGGCCTTCAATGAAAAGATGGAGGCGCTGGGAAAGCGTCCGGCGGCAAATCCCCGGAATCTCGCGGCCGGTACCCTGCGGCAGCTGGATCCGACCGTGACAAAGGCGCGAGGCCTGGATTTCCTGGTATTCAATGTACAGGATGGCCCCGAAGATCTGCTGGAAAGCCATACCGCAGCCCTGGACCGACTGGCGGCTCTGGGCGCACCGGTGGTGTATCACCGGAAATGTGTCACGAAGGAAGAAGTGCTGGCGGCCATCGATGCCATCGGGGAGCGGCGCGGCAGTCTTCCCTACGACATTGATGGTGCTGTGGTGAAAATCGATCACACGGCATGGCGGGAGGAATTCAGCGGCAGCAGCAAGTACCAGAGCGGACACATTGCCTATAAGTACCCCCCGGAGGAGCGGGTGGTGACCATGGATGAGATTTCCGTGGATGTGGGCAGAACCGGAAAGTTGACCTTCACGGGCATTTTCCACGACAGCGAGACCGGAAAACCGGCGAGACTCTGCGGCACCAGTGTGTCCCGGGCGACCCTGCACAATCAGGACTATATCACCGAGATGCAGATCGGTATCGGCGGGCAGTATCGCCTGTTTAAAAGCGGCGAGATCATTCCGAAGCTGAACGGCTGTGTGCAGGCGCCGGCGGCGGTGTACCGGGCGCCGGAGTGTTGTCCTGTCTGCGGCGAGCCGTTGATCCGGGAGGAGGATACGGCAGATATCCGCTGTGTGAATCCCCGCTGCCCGGCCCAGGTATCCCGCACGATTGCGTATTTCGCGTCCCGGGATGCCATGAATATCATGGGATTGGGCGAGACCCTGGTGGACGCGCTGGTGCAAAACGGATATCTGCATAGCTACGCAGACATCTATAGCCTGAAGGAATACCGGGATGAGCTTATCGAAAAGGGCGTCATCGGCAAAGAAAAAAACACCGACAAGCTTCTGGGTGAGATTGAAAAATCCAAGGGGAATCCACCGGAGAGACTGTTGACAGGACTGGCCATTCGGAATGTGGGCAGGTCCACAGCCCGGACATTGCTGCAGCATTATCCCTCGATCGAGGCACTGGCGGCAGCGGATCGGGAGGCCTTGAGCGCCATTCCGGACATCGGAGAAACTACGGCGGACTGCATTCTGGGCTTCTTCGGTAACCCTGAGAACAAGGCATTGCTCACGCGCATGGCAGCTGCCGGTGTGAACATGACGGTAGATACGGAAAAGCAGGGCGGCACGAAGCTGGCGGGTCTGCGAATCGTGGTCACCGGCACCCTGCCGACCCTGGGCCGGAAGGAAATCGAGACCCTGATCACGGACAACGGCGGCACGGCAACGGGCAGCGTCAGCAAGAAAACCAGCTTTGTGGTGGCCGGAGAAGCGGCAGGTTCGAAGCTCGTGAAGGCCCAGAGTTTGGGCGTGCGGGTACTGACGGAAGCGGAATTTCTGGCCATGCTTTCGGACAATGGAGAGGAAGAAAAATAGATGGAGACAAAGGACTTTTGGTTTGATCTGCCGGAAGAGCTCATTGCCCAGGATCCCCTGGAGGACCGGGCCAGCTCACGGCTTCTGATGATGGACAAAAACACCGGAGAAATCCGGCATCGGCATTTTTATGACATTGTGGACTATCTGCATCCGGGGGACTGCCTGGTGATCAACGACACCAAGGTGATCCCGGCCCGACTTCATGGTGTGAAGGAGGAGACCGGCGCCCATGTGGAGGTGCTGCTGCTCAAGCGGAAAACGAAGGACGAGTGGGAATGCCTTGTGAAGCCCGGCAAGAAAATGCGGACCGGCGCCCGTGTGGATTTCGGCGAGGGCATTCTGAAAGGCGAGATCATCGAGACCGTGGATGACGGCAACCGCATCATCCGCTTCAGCTATGATGGTATCTTCGAGGAGGTGCTGGACCGCCTGGGGGAAATGCCTTTGCCGCCCTATATCACACATCAGCTGCAGGACAGAAGTCGCTACAACACCGTTTATGCGGAGCATGACGGTTCTGCGGCGGCACCGACCGCCGGCCTCCACTGGACGAAGGAGCTGCTGCGGAAGGCAGAGGAAAAGGGCGTGGAGATTGCCCATGTGACACTGCATGTGGGTCTCGGCACTTTCCGTCCCGTGAAGGCAGAGAAGCTGGAGGAGCATCACATGCACTCCGAGTTTTACATGATCGATGAGGCGGAAGCCGAGAAGATCAACCGCTGCAAGCGGACCGGCGGCCGGATCATCTGCACCGGCACCACCTCCTGCCGCACCATCGAGTCGGCGGCACAGGAAGACGGCACCATCCCTGCACAGTCCGGCTGGACCGACATTTTCATCTTCCCGGGCTACCGCTTCAAGGCCATGGATGCCCTGATCACGAACTTCCATCTGCCAGAGTCCACGCTGGTGATGCTGGTTTCCGCCTTCGCCGGCAGGGAGCATATCCTACATGCCTATGAAGAGGCAGTGAAGGAAAGATACCGCTTCTTCAGCTTCGGGGATGCCTGCTTCTTCGCGGACTTCTCGAAAGACGAATACTAAGGGAGGCCTATGGAGAATTACGACATCTACTTTCCGCATCTCGGCATCGGTATTGCGCACCTGAAAAATTCCGTCAGCCTTTTTGGCTTCCGCATCGCCTATTACGGCATCATCATCGGCATCGGCATGCTTCTTGGTACGCTGGTGGCCAGCCGTGACTATCAGCGGCGGGGCCGGAAGGCGGACGACATCCAGGATTTTGCGATTTACGGCATTATCCTGTCCATCATCGGCGCGCGGATTTACTATGTGGCCTTCGAATGGAGCTACTACTCGCAGCACCTCGGGGAGATCATCAATATCCGGCAGGGCGGCCTCGCGATCTACGGCGGCGTCATCACCGCCTTTCTGAGCTGTCTCGTCTTCACGCGGCTCCGAAAAATCAGCTTCCGGGACATGGCGGACAGCGGTGTGCTGGGGCTGATCCTCGGTCAGGCCATCGGCCGTTGGGGAAACTTTTTCAATGCGGAGGCCTTCGGCGGCTTCACGAATTCCTTGTTTTGCATGCGGATCAGGGAATCCATTGTGAATCCCAACATGTTGAATGCGGACGTGCTGAACCATGCGGTCAATGTGGGCGGCGTGGACTATATTCAGGTTCATCCCACCTTCCTCTATGAGAGCTGCTGGAACCTCTGCGTTTTTGCCTTCCTCTGCTTTATGTCCCGGCGGAAGCGCTTTGACGGCCAGGTGGCGCTGTGCTACCTCGGGGCCTACGGTCTGGGCCGCTTCTTTATCGAGGGACTCCGGACCGATTCTCTGCTGCTCTGGGGCACCAACATTGCCGTTTCCCAGGCTCTGTCCTTCTGTCTCGTTCTGGTGGCAGTTTTGGGTAATGTCTTCGGCCTTCGCTGCCGGAAAAAGGCGACGGAAAAGGAGGGTGCGGCAGAATGAACAAGAATGCTGGCAGCCTCTGTGGCGTGGGTGTGGGTCCCGGGGATCCGGAGCTTTTGACCCTGAAGGCCGTGCGTGTCTTGCAGGAATGTGACCGGCTGATTCTTCCGGCGGCGACCCGGGAGAAGTGCCGGGCGTATCAGATCGCGGTGCAGGCGCTGCCGGCCCTGCAGGAAAAGCCCTGGACGGGTTTCCATTTCCCGATGACCAAGGATCGGGAGGAAATGCACCGGCAGCTGGATGCGATCTTTTCGGAGGTGCGGCAGATGCTGGAAGAGAAGCAGAAGCTGGCCTTCCTCACCATCGGGGATCCCCTGGTGTATTCCACCTATTGCTATATGCAGGATAGAGCCCAGGCGGAGCATTTCGCGGTTTCTGTGGTGAACGGCATTCCTTCCTTCACCGCCTGCGCCGGGCGTTTTCCCATGGCACTGGCAGAGGCGCAGGAGGAAATCCATATCTTCCCCGGACCCTCCCGTGTGGAGGAGGCGCTGGCCTTGCCCGGCACCCGGGTTTTCATGAAGAGCGGAAAGGCCCTGGGAGAGCTCCTGCAGGTGCTCAAAAAGACGGACCGGCCGATTTATGCTGTGGCCGACTGCGGCCTGCCCACGGAGCAGATTTTTCACCGCGCGGAAGAGATCCCGGAGGATATCTATATGCTGACGGTGATTGTGAAATAGAGGAAACGAATGTGCGTATATTGATCGCTGAGGATGAAGTGACTATCGCCCGGGCGCTGAAGGTCATGCTGGAAAAGAACAAATACGCTGTGGATATGGTGCACAACGGGAACGATGCGTTGGACTACATCCGGGCGACGAGTTATGATGCGCTGGTGCTGGATATTATGATGCCGGGGAAAGACGGCATTACGGTTCTGAAGACGGTCCGCGCGGAGGGAAACACCACGCCGGCCCTGTTTCTGACGGCGAAGGCGGAGGTGGCCGACCGGGTGGTCGGACTGGATGCCGGGGCAGACGATTACCTGACCAAGCCGTTTGCGATCAGTGAATTCCTGGCCAGGGTGCGGGCGCTGACAAGGCGCAGCAGTGCCTATGCGCCGTCCGACCTCTGTTTTGGAAACGTCACGCTGGACCGGGGACAGTATACGCTCCGCACCGCATCGAAGGAAGTGCGGCTGAACAATAAGGAGTACCAGTTGGCGGAGCTGTTTCTGCGGCATCCCCATCAGGTATTTTCATCGGAACACCTGATGGAGACGGTCTGGGGACTTGACAGCGAGGCGGATATGGATGTCGTGTGGACCTACATTGGCTTTCTGAGAAGAAAGATCAAGCAGATTGATGCAGACATTGAAATCAGGACGATCCGCGGTGCCGGTTACGCGCTGGAGGAAAGACAATGCTGAAAAAGATGCGTCGGCGCTTCATCGGTGCGGCAATGGCGGCGTTTACCGCCGTTGTGCTGACGCTGTTGTGTTTTGTCAATGTCTGGAACTATTACAGCATGACCCGGCAGCAGGATACGACACTGGAACGGCTTCTGGAGGTGGAACAGCAGGGGGAAGAGGATATTCCTGCCGATGAAAATACACCTCCCTTTGAAAGCCTGGATATGTTTTCACCAGAGGTGCCGTACATGATCCGCTTTTTCGCGGTGCATTTGGCGCAGGACGGAACGGTGGGGCGTGTCAATCAAAACTATATCGCCTCCATTTCTGAGGCTGACGCGGAGAGTTATACGGATACGGTACTTTCCCGTGGGAAGGCCCATGGCTATGAAGGTGGCTACCGGTATTTGGTCTGTCAGGAAGGTACGGAAACGGTGATTCTGTTCCTGAATTCGGAACGGGAGCTGCAGACCATGAAGTCGCTGCTCTGGATCACGCTGGCCATTGCGGTCTGCTGCCTTGTGGTGTTGTTCGGTCTTGTGGTGCTCTTTTCCCGGCGGGCCATTGCACCGTATCTGAAAAACATGGAGGCTCAGAAGCAGTTCATCACCAATGCCAGCCACGAACTGAAAACGCCGCTGACCGCCATCTCCACCAGCGCGGATGTACTGGCCATGGAGCATGAAGGGGACGAATGGGTGCACAACATCCAGGTGCAGTCAGGGCGGCTGTCGAAGCTCATCACCAATCTGGTGACCCTCTCTCGGCTGGATGAGGAAAATCCGTTTCCGCTTCGCACGGAATTCTCCCTCAGCGACGCACTCTGGGAGATCAGTGAACCCTTTGTCTCCCTTGCGGACGCAAAGGGAAAAATGTATACACAGGACATCGCGGATGGCATTAATCTGACCGGTGACCGCACTGCGATCCAGCAGATGGTGTCTATTCTGCTCGACAATGCGCTCAAGTATTCTCCGGAGGGCGGCTGCATTTCCCTGACGCTCCGGCGCGGCGTAAAAAAGGTGGAAATCGCCGTTTCCAATACCGTAGATGATACTGTACAGAATGTCGACATCAGTCGCCTGTTTGATCGTTTCTACCGGGCGGATGAATCCCATTCCAATGTGGTGAGCGGGACCGGCATCGGCCTCTCCATCGCAAAAGCCACGGTACAGGCCCATGGCGGTAGAATTTCCGCCAGTCAAAGCGGCAATACGATCACATTTCGGGCGACATTCTAATGCAATATAGAAGATACAGGGTATTTTCCGTTTGAGAAGATGCCTTGTATTTTTTTTGCGTTTTTTTCAAGTTCATTTCAAGTCCATCCGTTACCTTTTTCGAGATGCCCGGCAAGAACAGGGCAAGGAGGTAAAAGATGATTCAGGTTTCGCATCTAACGAAGTATTACGGCGATTTTCTGGCGGTGAATGACCTGTCCTTTGAGATTCAGGATGGGCATGTGTACGGTTTTTTGGGGCCGAACGGTGCGGGAAAGTCGACCACAATGAACATTATGACGGGATGCCTTTCGCCGACAGACGGTACAGTGAAGATCGACGGCTTCGATATACTGGAGCAGCCGGAGGAAGCGAAAAAGCGTATCGGCTATCTGCCGGAGTTGCCGCCGCTGTATCCCAATGAGACGCCGCAGGAGTACCTGCGCTTTGTGGGCGAGGCAAAGGGACTGCGCGGAAGGGCGCTGCGGGAGGAAATTGAGCGTGCCGTGGAAAGTGCGGGCATTGCGCATGTGCGCAACCGGTTGATCGGCACGCTTTCCAAGGGCTACCGGCAGCGTGTCGGCATCGCCCAGGCGCTTCTGGGCAAGCCCCAGGTCATCATACTGGATGAGCCCACGGTCGGACTGGATCCGATACAGATTATTGAGATCCGGGATCTGATCAAGGAGCTGGGCAAAAGCCACACGGTTATCTTAAGTTCTCATATTCTTTCCGAGGTGCAGGCAGTGTGCGAGCAGGTGCTGATCATCTCCAAGGGAAAGCTCGTTGCCTTTGACGCGCCGGAGAACCTAGAAAAGGTGCTGCTTTCCTCCGGCGGTGTGACGCTCCAGGCGGAGGCGGAGAAGGCGGAGGCCGAAAGCATTCTCGCCCGGGAAGAAGGCATTTCCGGTTGGGAGATCCGGGCAGCGGACGGTGTTTGCAGTGTGACGGCGGAGCTTTCCGAAGGACAGGATGCCAGGACGGTCTGCGGCAGGCTCACGATGGCCTTTGCGGCCAAGGGACTGCCGGTCTTTGAAATCCGTGCGAAGAAGGCCAATCTGGAAGATGTGTTCCTTGAGTTGACGGAGTCCGGGGCAGCGGAAAATACGCTGTCGGAAGCGGTTGGAGCCGAAACAGAAAGTGAGGTGAAAGAAGCATGATTGCTGTCCTTAAGCATGAATTGCGCAGTGCGTTCAATTCGCTGACGATATACTTGTTCTGCGCGGCGCTGCTTTGTTTTGTCGGTGTGGGTGCAATGATTTACAACATTCAGGCATCCGTCGCAAACTTCGAATATGTCCTGAACTTTGTGTCCATCGGGCTTGTGGTCATCATCCCTGTGCTGACCATGCGCTCCTTTGCCGAGGAACGCAAGCAGAAAACCGATCAGCTACTGTATGCATTGCCGTTGAAAACCTGGCAGATTGTGGGCGGCAAGTATCTTTCTCTAGTGGCCATGTTCCTGCTGCCGGTGGTCATCATCTGTATCTATCCCTATGTCTTTTCCAGATACGGTGAAGTGTATTTGCCGGGGGCCTATGGGGCATTGTTTGCGTTCTTTGTGATGGGTGCGGCACTGATTGCCGTCGGCATGTTCATTTCATCACTGACGGAAAATCAGGGCTTCGCGGCAGGCATTGCCATCGTACTGTTTCTCTTCAATTATTATAGTGTTTCCCTGGCCGAGCAGGTGTCCTCCACCGGCTACGGCAGTGCCTTTGCGCTGTGCGTCATTGCGGTATTGCTTGGTTTTGTTGTGAAAATGCTGACGAAAAACAACGGGATTGCGCTGGGGGTCGGCGGCGCATTGGTCGTGCTGACACTGGCGGCCTACTTCATTGTACCGGACAAATTCGAGGGATTGCTGCCGAACATCATGGAAAAGCTTTCTCTGTTTAACCGCTTCACCACCTTTGTCAATGGCGTCTTTGATCTGACGGCGATGGTGTTCTATGCCTCGGTTATCGTCCTCGGCCTGTTTCTGACGGTGCAGTCGCTGGAGAAACGGAGGTACAACTGATGAAATTCCCCAAATTAAAACACAGTCCGATCCGCAGCCGCATTGCGGCAAAGGGCGGCGCCTATTCTCTGGCGGTGACCGCCATCGTTCTGGCAATCCTCATTGCCGTCAATGCGTTTGCGTCTGTCCTTCCGACTTCCATGACGAAGTATGATATGACCGCCACCAATCTGTATTCTGTCACCAGCAGCACAAAGGTTGTGGTCAATGCCCTGAAAAAGGACGTGACGATCTACTGGGTTGTGCAGTCGGGCAAAGAGGATGAGGTTATCGAAAATCTGCTGGGTAAGTACGAGGGTCTGTCCTCTCATATCACGGTGGTGAAGAAAAATCCGGATGTTTTCCCGAACTTTACAAGCCAGTACACCAGTGAGGATGTGCCGAACAACAGCCTGATCGTAGAGTGCGGCGATAAGAATCGCTACATCAGCTACAACGACATTTACCTGAGTGATGTGGACTATACGACATATTCCTATGTGTACTCTTTCGACGGAGAGGGTGCCATCACTTCGGCCATCGACTATGTGATCTCCGACGAGCTGCCGAAGCTCTATCGGCTGGAAGGCCACGGCGAGGAAGCGCTGCCCGATGAATTTCAGACACAGCTGGAACGGGAAAACATAGAGCTTGCGTCATTCTCTCTTCTGAATACGGATAAAATCCCGGAGGATGCGGATGCGTTGCTGATCTATGCGCCGCAGACGGACATTTCCGCGGAAGAGGCCACATTGCTGGAGGACTATCTGAAAGACGGCGGGAAGCTTCTGGTCATTGCCGGACCGACCAAGGACGGTACGCTCACGAATCTTTACAGCGTGCTGGAAAGCTACGGTGTCAAACCCGTTGACGGTATTGTTGTGGAAAGTGACCGTGCGCATTATGCGTTCCAGCAGCCATATATCCTTCTGCCGAATATTGAATCCAATGAGATCACTGACCCGCTGCTGGACGAAAACTACTATGCAATCATGCCCACTGCGCAGGGACTCAACATTAGCGGAAGTTCCGCAACGGCACTGCTGACCACGTCAGACGACGCTTTCAGTAAGATCGCCGGTTTCCAGCTGAGCACTTATGAGAAGGAGGATAATGACATCGATGGCCCGTTTGCAGTGGCGGTTTCTGTAGATACCGGCAGCGACGGTCAGCTGATCTGGTTCTCCTCCAATCACTTCCTGGAGGAAGCGTACAATGCTTATTCCTCCGGCGCAAACCTTGATCTTGCCATGAATGCCCTTTCATCCTTGATCGGGGAGCGGGATGCCGTGTCCATCCGCAGCAAGAGTCTGAGCTACAATTACCTGACGATCTCCGAATCGGCAGCAGCTGTGCTGAAAACATGGATGATCGGTGTGATCCCGGCAGCCTTTGTGCTGTACGGCGTATTTACTGTGATTGACAGGAGGAAAAAGCATCATGCGTAAGGCAACGAAACTCTATGCGCTGCTCGGCGTTCTCCTGGTGATATGCATTGCCACATTTGCCGTCAGCCGACATGAAGAGAAAAAAGAGCAGATCAAAAACAGCGGTGAAGTCATACTGGAAATTCCGACGGACAGCGTTACGGCCCTTTCTTGGACGAATGAAGACGGGACTTTTTCCTTCTCTAAGGACGAAAAGTGGGTCTATGACGAAGACAATGCCTTTCCCGTGGACGAGGAAAAAATCGAGAATCTGCTTTCGCAGTTTGCGTCTCTTGCGGCGACCTTTGTCATCGACGATGTAGAGGACTATACCCAGTATGGACTGGACAAGCCGGTTTGCACGATTCAGATCACCGCAGGTGAGGAAAATCATACCATTGCGCTTGGCGACTTCAGCAAGATGGATGCGCAGCGCTATGTTTCCATCGGTGACGGCAAGGCCTATCTGGTGAGCCATGATCCGCTGGATGAATTTGATGCGGTATTGCGGGATATGATTCTCGATGACAGCATTCCGGATTTCGATACCGCAAAGCAAATCACCTTTACCGGCAATGAAAACTACACGATTGACCGGGACGAGGAGGGAAAGAGCATCTGTGCAGATGACATTTACTTCACAGACGGTCAGCCGCTGGATACGGATAATGTGGACACCTTCCTGAAGGCAGTGAAGTCACTGAGCCTATCCGACTATGCCAGCTACAATGTGACGGATGAAGAGCTGAAGACATTCGGTCTGGACAATCCGGAACTGACGATAGAGCTGGCATACCGCACAAAGGATGACAAGGATGCGGAAGACAGCGGCACCCTGCTGCTGCATCTTTCCCGGAACCCGGAGGAAGCAGCAGCCTATGATGAGGCTGTCGAAAAGGACAAGACGGATCTGCCGGATGTCAGCTGTTATGCGCGTGTCGGCGATTCGCAGATCGTTTACAAGATTTCCAAAGACGACTATGATAAGCTGACCGCGGTATCCTATGATACGCTGCGCCACCAGAAGCTCTTCACGGCGGATTTTGGCACGGTGACCAGTGTTGACGTTTCCCTGGATGGTGAGAACCATAGCTTCACCTATACCCCGCCGAAGAGTAAGGACGACGAGGATGCAGCGGGAACATGGACCTATAAGGACGAAGAATCGGATGCCGGTGTGCTCAAAACGGCGCTCTGTGCACTGTCAGCGTCCGATTTCACAGATGAAACACCCACCGGTCAGGAGGAAATTTCTCTGACGGTACATCTGGATAATGCGGATTTTCCGACCTTCATGCTGACCCTCTACCGTCTTGATGGTACGAACTGTGTGGCAGCGGTGGACGGAAAGACCGTTGCCCTTGTGCCGAGAAGTGAAATGGTGGATCTGGTGGAAGCTGTCAATGCCTTGACGCTGGGCAGCCAGACAAGTGAAACAACAGCAGAGTAAATAAAAAGGAGGAGGGGCACAACCGAAGCTGTGCCCCTCCTCCTTTTTGTCGTTTTTTATTTGAACTTGATCTGTCCGTCGTCGGTCATGGACTCCACAATGGCCAGACTGTCCACATCGTAGCCCCGGCTGCGGAGATAGTCACCGCCGTCCTGGAAGCCCTTCTCGATGGCGATGCCGATACCGGCTACGCTGGCGCCGGCCTGCTCGCAGATGTCGATGAGACCCTGCATGGCCTTGCCGTTTGCCAGGAAGTCATCCACCAGAAGTACCCGGTCATTGCTGTTTAAGTACTTCTTGGAAAGGATCACGGTGGCATCTGTGTTGTGGGTATAGGAGTGCACCATGGAGGTGTAGAGATCTCCGTCCAGATTCTTGCTCATGGATTTCTTGGCGAAAACCACCGGTACCTGAAAGTAGCGGGCTGTCATGCAGGCAATGGCGATGCCGGAGGCCTCGATGGTGAGGATCCGGGTGATGCCGGCATCTTTGTAGCGCTCATAGAAGCTTCTGCCGATCTCATCCAGCAGACCGACGTCCAGCTGATGATTCAGAAAACTGTCTACCTTCAGGATGTTTCCGGGACGAATCTGGCCGTCCTCAACGATACGTTCTTCAAGAAAATTCATGGGTCACCTCATACTCATAGACTCGCGGTTACAGGGAGGACAGCAGTCCTCCGAAGGCTTTCTATATCCTATTACAAAATCTCTCCTTTGAAAAGGTGCTAAAACAGAAAGAACTTGCATAGTTTATTCATGTTCATTCATGGCATGCCATACAATGCAGCACTGAATGTGCTAGAAATGGCTTAAAATCGTTGTTTTTGGGCTGTACTGGGTTATTACTGTTTGTCTTGATTCATGCGGCGCAATAATCGGAGGGCGTCATTATTTTTTTGAAAAGTCGTCAAAAAGTCGTCAAAAAAGTCGTCATGTAGATGGATGTTTGCGGCGGTTCACATAATAGGTACTGTAGAGCGATTGTAGAGCCTTGGGGGGCCGCGAGTCCCGGTTCATATCCATTCAGCAATGAAAAATTGTCAATTTCCGTTCCAATTATGTTTCCGCTTCATGTTCTGAAATTAAATCATATCGTAACGATTTAGGCCGCCTTTTGTTTATGGTTTCAATATAGGCTGTGGCTGCTGCCCTTGCGACTTGATCCACATTAAAAAAAATGTCGCTTAGGTCTTCAAGTGTGTATGCGGCTTGGTACACACCGTTGATATATATAGCATGCATTCTTTTTATATATCCAATGGGCATATAGTCAATGACACCGTGCTCATTCGTAAAAGTGCGCTCAATTTTTCTGGTTATATTTGAGGCATTTTTGGTAGGAACGGTTGATTGAGGCAGTTTGAGATTGGTAACCACCCCGATTTCCGTAGAAAAGTCAGGGACGGTCTTTAGCTGTAGCTGTATAGATCTAGAATCAGTTTTCAACACTGCTTTTGATAAAGTTTTCGCTGTGTCGGTCAGATATTTTTCCATGACATCTAGGCCATTCTTCAGATCGAAAGCATTGCAGACCCAAAAATAAGCAGCGGGTTCTATGGTAATCCCCAAATTACGGAGATATGCACGGCTGGTTTCAAACTCTTCTAACTCGAGTTTCTGGGACTCTTCAGGCGTTCGCCCGCCAATGCCAAAAAACCACCATTTCGATATTCCCCATTGACGTTCTAGAATTTCGGCTTGTACTTCTGTAAGTCCCCGGCTATCGTAACCGTTTATCATTTGGGATACTTGCACAGGATCAATGTTTAAAAATTCAGCAAATTTTTTATTGTTCATTCCGCGTGCAAGCATTTCCCTCTTTAATTGTTGCCCTAACTCTTTATTCCATTGCAATTTGTCGCGCCTAGCAACTTTTTTGTTATTCATGTTGAACTCTTTTCTTTTAAAAATCGGTGTCAATAGACAGTTTAATCAATGCTGTGAACGGATTGTTCAACGGTATTGAACCATGCATTTGATTGGTTCAATCTTTATAACAGATGTCATGTTATGCAAAATAAGTGTATCACATGCTATCATAATCATACAAGCGCTTGACGAACTATTGACTACTTACACGAAAGGCAATGCGTCATGAATAAACGAATCGAACACAGAAGCATTGAAACGCGCCTTCTGAGTGAACTTGACGGAACTGCATACACCGGGCTTGGCCGTATCAGCTTCAGGAACTGGGCCGCAAGTATTGGGGCACGCCGGACATTTGGGCGGCGAGTGCTTTATGACAAAACTGTAATTGATGCTGCAATTGATGCACAGGCAGCTAGGGAAGTGTGAAAAATTGGGTAAAGCAGAAAGAAGTGGAAACAAACTTGCTTTCCTGAAAACCACAGCGCCACCAGTAATTAACGAAGCTTTTTTATTGGATCCCATGCAGAAGGCCGCGAGACTAAATACATTGAGTATTCAGGCCGCAAACCTTGGCTGTAAGGCCGAGTTGGAAAGACTCATAAAGGCGAAGGAATCGGAGGAAAAGCAGCATCAACAACAGAGCAGCCCGTCTGTGCGGCCGGGGATCATCGAAGCAAGGCAAAGTGAAACTGTGCAGAACTATGCCAGAGAGCTTGAACGTTTTGAGGCCTGGGATCCGGAAAAGCAATCCGGCCGGGGCCTTGCGGAACTATTCGCGGAACTTGTGCGAGGGCGTGCAAGATATTTCCCAAAACGCAAAGAATGGCTGCATTTCAACGGGTTGTGTTGGGAACTTGACAGCGAAGGCATGGAAGTCGGAAAAGCGGCTTGCGATTTTGCCGCGGCTTATGGAGTATTTGCCGGATATGCCGATACAAAAGGCGAACTGTTTAAAATATCAGCCAGATTGCAAGAGTCCTATTGCCGAAAATCACTTATCGAGGACGCGCGAAAATTCAGTTACATTTCTCATGATGAGCTAGACAAAAATGACAGTATTATCAATTGTCAGAACGGCATACTGGACTTGAATACTTTTGAACTGCAGCCGATAGAACCAGACGGATACAACGGCACACAGCGCATGTTTTCGAAGGTCACAGCAGCGCCCTATATCGCGGGTGCACGGTCGGAGATATGGGAGAAAACCATATCTGAAATTATGCAAGGCGATTGGGAAACGATGCGATATTTGCAAAAGGTTGCCGGGCTTGGCTTGACAGGTGAACGACTGGAAGAAGCCATGTTCATTTTGTACGGGGAAACCACAAGGAACGGAAAAAGCACGGTTGTGGAAACCATCATGCATGTACTTGGTACTTATGCGGTGACGGCTCAACCCGGAACATTTGCTTTAAACAAGCTCAATAATGATTCAGGAATCAGGAGTGACATTGTAAGGCTCAATGAGGTTCGGCTTGTAAGTACCAGCGAAACAAAAGACAGCATGCAATTGGACGCGGCACTCATAAAGCAGCTTACGGGCGGCGATACAGTCACGGCGAGAAACCCGCATGAATTGGAAATAGAATTCATTCCCAAATTCACACTGATTATGAATACCAACTATCTTCCCTTTGTTTCAGACATTACCGTATTTTCGTCAGACAGAATTCATATTATCCCGTTTAACCGACACTTTGAACCATATGAGCAAAACAAGCATCTGAAAAAGACATTGTTACGGCCGGAGAATTTGGCCGGAGTGTTTTCATGGATGGTTGAGGGGCTGAGGCTGTATAAGCAAGAGGGATTGAAGGAGCCGGAACAGGTCAAAGCCGCATTGGATCAGTATAGGCAGCAGTCCGACAAGATAGGGCTTTTTCTTGCGGATTGTTTCGAAGAAGAGAAATGCGCCGTTTTTCCGGCTGGAGAAGCCTATAGAATATTTGAAGATTGGTGCGGACAAAATGGGCGCGGTGTGGATGGAAAGCAGAATTTTTTTGGGAAACTAAGACAACGCAAGGCCTTCAGGGAATCCGCAACAATCAAAGGTAAGACGGTTCGGAATGTTCTTATGGGATATGCACCAAAGTTTCAGCCGGACGAATCCGGAAAGGGTACACGACTATTTCCATAGATTTTGTGATCCTTTAGGAGTCCACTATCCTACCCCATGCATTTTGTGCATTTTATATAGTAAATTCCATATAAAATATATATATAGGAAATTACATATAGAAATGCACAAAGTGTAGGAAACGGCGTAAAACCGTGGGTTTTGAAAGATTGTGAGGAAAAATATCTTATGTCTTACATGGTAAAAAGTTACTTTCAGGCCGAAAGAAGCCCTTGCACAAACGAAGAAATGAAGGACGCATTCAATTCTGTATGGGTATGGTTCAAGAAATATCAGAACTATCATGGAGAATCGGAGCAATCCGGCAATCCCTTCACAGATCCAGTTTGGAGCAATGTCCTTTACGAGCTTGATGCAATCGAAAACAGAATCAATACACCATTTGCTGAGCTGTTGGGGGCCATTTGCCTTGAAGAGCTGAAAGCGCGGGCAGTTGGTGAGTATAAGGCCGTTGAGGTCTGAAGGAGGAAATATGAAACCTTGGTATAAAGGTGCGGTAAAGCGAAAAATAATAAGCGATTCCGGCGAATTAGTGGAGTGGCTGCAGTTTGATGGCGGCTATGGGGCATATAGCACAGCAGTTGCCGCGGATCCGGTGGCCATGGCCGAACGGACTAAGTGGAGAGAGTCCATAATAAAGAAATTCCAAGAATTAGATAAATTACGGAATGAACGGGTCAAAGTTTGGGATCATAACGGAATGAGCTACATGTGGCATACACCGAATGGAACCCTTACAGATAACTATGATATATCTAGAGCCAAAGCCGCAGAAGATGCTTACAGTGAGCTTATGCATCAGCATGGCGATTTAATTGCGGGGCGGTGATTCGATGAAAAAGACAAAGCAGCACCGACAGAACCGCACGAAGCGCGGGGCGTTTCCGATGATGGATAGCATGAGCACGAAAGCAAAACGATATTTTTTGAAAGTCAAAGGACAGAAAGGACATTTGAATTAGTATGTATTATAAAGTTGCGCCTACTCTTTACAAGAACACAGAGGAAACAGAGGAACAGAAGCAGAAGGACGAAATACACCGGATCTTTACAGCGGAGGTGAATCCCAATACCGGACTAACGAAAGGATCAGAGGAAACGGATCCAGTCAAGGACGAGATCAGGCGGATTTTCTCGAAGAAAGAAGAGAAGCAGCCCTCTAGACGGTTGCCGTGTGGGCCGATGGCATGATGAGACTCACAGACTGCAAAACGGCTGAAGAGATACGGAAGAACTTTCCACAGCTTTACAGCTTGGCGGAAATGATCGAGAGGACACCGGATCCGGCCCGGACTCTAAAGGTGGTGGCCTGGATCATTACCAGAAAGAACCAGCAGTAGCAAATTCTCTTTTTTGTTTTTCTCTTTTGTATTGCGGCCGTCAGATTGTGGGCGGCCGTATATGGTTCTGTGAGGCGGTTTTAGGCATGTCTCACGACACGAGGCTATAAATGATGCTTTAACCTGAAAAGAGGCCTTAAAACGCTTCTACGCGTGCTGAGACTATAGCGAAACCAAAAATGATGATGAAATTTATAGTTATAGAAAAAAACAATAACCTGACGATTTCGGAGATCTCTAAGTTTTTCTTAGAGCCTTTTTGTGGGATATCATGGTAATTTTGAGCTGAACAAAATAACCCATGCCTGTCTTATCGAGGCAATACGGGGGGAAAGGAGAAATATGAATAAGTCATACTTGGGCACAATGGAAAAAATAGGCGAGGTCGACATCAGCGCTATTCATGGTGGCGGCGAAATGTCAAGAGAATTTCAGGATATTGTGGATTATCATGTAACATCAGCCGATCATATCCACAGCATGGATGATCTCACACATGGCATCATTTGCGGTTTCGCACTGGGGATGCTTTACATGGAGAAGAAAGCCAAAGAAGAAGGAAACTAAAAACCGCGTGCAGTTGGGAGCTACACGCGGTATGGCTTGCGACATTATGATTGCCACAATTGCAAAAACCGAATATAGCATATCATAATGCCGCCTTTTATGAAAGGTGGAACAAATGAAGAAAAGGAGCATGCAGCGCTTGCGGATCATCGCGGCAGCGCTGGAAGAGTACAGCCGGAACGAAAAGCACAGCACTTGGGAGCGTACAGACGCGGCTATCATTCTAGAAGATTTGTCCAGGGCTTTAAATGTGTTCCTGGTAGAGCCGGACTATTTCGGCATGGATCAGGAAGGCGGCTAGTCATGGCAAGGAAAAAAAGAAGGTTAGACGGACGACTTGAAAAGAAAGTCACTGTTGGAGGGAAAGTATTTCACGTATACGGAGCCACAAAAGCCGAGCTTGAAGCCAAAGCCGAAGAAAAGCGCAAAGAATACGAAAGCGGCACATACAGTAGCAAGATAACACTACGGGAGTATTACGAGGTTTGGTTTGCCGATTGGCAAAAAACAGTCAAGGAATCGACAGCAAACACGATAGCCGGACAGTTTAAAAGATTGGCCCGCGTTCCCGTCAACAAACAAAGAACATTTGGAGACCTTCAGCTGCAGGAAATCCAGGGGCAGACCATAAAGAACGCGAGGGAATTCCTTTGCGCGCATTATTATGACATTAGAACGAATACATTTCGGACGGATCGCGGCTATATGACAAGTGGCATCAATGCCTTGATGCGCTTATTAAGCCATATACTACAGACGGCAGTTAATGAGCGAATCATAGCATGGAATCCTTGCAAGGGGATCAAATGCCTTAGAAGGACTGAAGAAGCCGCAAGGGATACTATCCATAGAGCATTGACACGTGAGGAAACGGATGCATTTTTGGAAGCTGCAAAAAAATCCTGGTACTACAACGCGTTTTGTTTAATGCTTGCATCCGGTTTGCGGTGCGGTGAGGTCGGCGGCTTACAATTGCAAGATATAAAGAAAGATTGCTTAGAGATACGCCGAACCGCCACGCTTGACAAAAATTATAATGCAATTGTTGGACAGGACGCGAAAACCAAAGCCGGAATACGAACCATCCCCATGACGCCACAGATAAGATCCGCCATAGAACGCGAAAAGAGACGGCGTGCCCTGATTTTCGGCGATAAGATCGAGGATTTTAACAGGCCGATTTTTTTAGATACGACTGGGGGAGTGATCCAAACGAGGACAGTTGACCGAGTCATTGCACAGATATGCGAAAGGATAGGTGTGCAGCGGTTCGCGGCGCATGCATTCCGCGACACATTCGCAACGAGGGCGATTGAATCCGGCATGAATCCCAAAACGCTGCAGACGATTCTGGGGCATGCCAATATAGCAATGACAATGAATTTATACGTTCATACGATGGACGAAACAAAAGCAAAGGAGATGCAAAACGTAATTGCTTTTTAGCATCTGGATGCGGCTTTAATACAGCCGCATTTTTTTATTTTCTCAAAGGTCGTCAAAAGGTCGTCAAAACCACATGGCCGGTCTGAAAACCCTTGGAAAATCAACGTTTCTAAGGGCCTATAGCACATTCAGAAAGAATCTGCTATAATCACGGGATGTAAGTTATCAAAAATGCATTAAGGAGAATTTAGGATATGAAATTAGGTATCGTCGGACTTCCCAACGTGGGAAAGTCAACATTGTTCAATGCCATCACCAAGGCCGGAGCGGAGTCAGCCAACTATCCCTTCTGCACCATTGATCCCAATGTGGGCGTGGTGGCGGTGCCGGACGAGCGACTTACCCTTCTGGCAGAGCTGTATCATTCGGCAAAGCTGACCCCGGCAGTGATTGAGTTTGTGGACATCGCCGGTCTGGTGAAGGGTGCTTCCAAGGGCGAGGGTCTGGGCAACCAGTTCCTGGCCAATATCCGGGAGACCGATGCCATCGTGCATGTGGTGCGCTGCTTCGACGATCCCAATGTCATTCACGTGGACGGTTCCGTGGATCCGCTCCGGGACATCGAGACCATCAATCTGGAGTTGATCTTCTCGGATCTCGAGATGCTGGAGCGCCGCATGGCCAAGACCAAGAAGCTGGCCAACAACGACAAGGACGCAAAGGCAGAGATGGCACAGCTCGAGGCGCTTCATGAGCATCTGGAAAGCAATCAGCTGGCCATCACCTATGATGCCGGAGATGAGGATAAGAATGCCTTCCTGGACAGCCTGGATCTTCTGACCCGGAAGCCGGTAATCTATGCCTGCAACGTGGCCGAGGAGAGTGTGGCGGATGACGGCGCCTCCAATCCCTATGTGGCCAAGGTGCGGGAATATGCCGAGGCCTCCGGCTCCGGTGTGTTTGTCATCAGCGCCCAGATTGAGCAGGAGCTTTCTGAGCTGGAGGACGAGGAGAAGGCAGAGTATCTGGAGTCCATGGGCATGACTGAGTCCGGTCTCGACAAGATCGTGCGGGCTTCCTATGATCTTCTGGGTCTCATGTCCTTCCTCACCGCCGGTGAGCAGGAAACCAGAGCCTGGACCATCCGGAAGGGCACCAAGGCGCCCCAGGCTGCCGGTAAGATCCACTCGGATTTCGAGCGGGGCTTCATTAAGGCCGAAGTGGTGAATTACCGGGATCTTCTGGAATGCGGCAGCCTGGCGGCGGCCAGAGAGAAGGGACTGGTCCGCATGGAGGGCAAGGAGTATGTGATGCAGGACGGCGATGTGGTGCTGTTCCGCTTTAATGTCTGAGTCTCAGGCGTAAATAATCAACAAAAAACACGGAGCTTGTATCTTTGCAGCGTTTTTGCAAAGAGACAGGCTTTTTTTATTTAATCTCCCATTTCGCCTTGACGATTTTCTCCATGAAAGGCATAATGATAGCACGAGTGGGAAAAAGTGGTAGAAAGTGGTAGCGAAGAGATGTTTACGGGTGAATATCATCACAACTTGGATGCAAAGGGGCGAATGATTATCCCGGTGAAGTTTCGCGATGCACTGAACGGTGAGTTTGTGATTACCAGCTCGCTGGACGGCTGTCTCTCCATGTACGCCCCTGCAGAATGGCAGATTCTGGAAAACAAGCTGAATGCCCTGCCCATGACCAATCAGAAGGCGCGAAAGCTGAAGCGATTTCTTTTAGGAAGTGCCGTGAGCTGTGAGCTGGACAAGCAGGGGAGAATACTGATTCCCCAGGTACTGCGGGACAAAATTCAGCTGAAGAAGGATGTCACGCTGGTGGGCGTCGGTGATCATATCGAGATTTGGGCAAGTGAGAAGTGGGAAGAGGAAAATGACTTCACAGATTCTCTGGAGCTTGCCGAGGATATGGAGGGACTGGGAATTTGACCTTTCAACATTACAGTGTACTGCTGCAGGAAACCATTGACGGACTGAAGATCCGGCCCGACGGCATTTATGTGGACGGCACCCTGGGCGGCGGCGGACATGCGCTGGAGGTGGCGAAGCAGCTGACTGCAGGGGGACGTCTTATCGGCATCGATCAGGATGCGGATGCCATTCAGGCGGCCACGGCACGGCTTCAGGATTACAGCGACCGCGTCAGCATCGTGCGCAACAATTACGAAAACTTCCACCAGGTGCTTCGGGAGCTTGACATCGAAGCGGTGGACGGCATCTACCTGGATCTCGGCGTTTCCAGCTACCAGCTGGACGAGGGAGACCGGGGCTTTTCCTATCGTGTGGATGCGCCGCTTGACATGCGGATGGACCAGAGAAATCCCGTGACGGCAGCAGACATCGTCAACGACTACAGTGAGGCGGAGCTTTTTCATATGATCCGGAACTACGGCGAGGATCGTTTTGCGCAGAACATCGCAAAGCACATCGTGGCCTACCGGCAGAAGAAGCGTATCGAGAGCACACTGGAACTCGCCGACATTATCTCGGGAGCGATTCCGGCGCGTATCCGGGCCACCTCGGGGCATCCCGCAAAGCGTACCTTCCAGGCCATTCGCATCGAGCTGAATCGGGAGCTGGATGTGCTGGAGAACACATTGGATCAGATGATCGACGACCTTCGGGAAGGCGGACGCCTCTGCGTCATCACCTTCCATTCTCTGGAGGACCGCATCGTCAAGAATAAATTCAGAACGGCGGAGAAGCCCTGCATTTGTCCGCCGGAATTTCCGGTCTGCACCTGCGGACGGAAATCCAAGGGGCGTGTCATTACAAGGAAGCCGATTCTGCCGTCCGCAGAGGAGCTTTCTGAAAACAGAAGATCTCAGAGCGCAAAGCTCCGTGTCTTCGAGAAGCATATGGAATAGGGGAAATGAGTATTATGGCCAGGCACGCAGCAAAAAGCCGCACATATGTAGACGGGAATACTGTTCGGAAAACGGTACCCGCAAGAACTCTGCCGAGACATGGGTCCCGCAGCAGAGAGGCGCGGCTTGCGGCCTACCATCGGCAGCAGCAGGAGCGGGAAAAGCTTTATGAAGAACAGCAGAAGCGCCTTCGCCGGAAGAGCATGGGCATCAATGGCTGGTCCCTGGCAGCCCTCCTGGTGGCCTCCGGTGTGACGCTGTGGTTCTGCTTCAGTTACATTCAGCTGCAGACAGAAATCAATACCCATATTTCCTCCATCGAGAAGAAGAGCACAGCGCTGGAGAAGCTGAAGTCGGAGAATGATGCGCTCCAGAGCTCTATCGACACCTCTATCGACCTGAATGAAGTCTATCGCGTGGCAACACAGGAGCTGGGTATGGTATATGCAGATCAGGACCAGGTGATTACCTACAGCAAGACGGAAAGCGGGTACGTAAGACAGTATGAGGACATTCCAAAAAACTGATAAACATCGAGAAAAGCGGCGGGCGAAAATCCTGCCGCTTTATATGCAGAAGAAGCTGGCTGTCACACTCAGTGTGATAATGCTGGCTTTCATTGCGCTTATAGCTGTGATTTATCAGCTGGTGCAGAGCAACAACGATGACTACAACAAAATCGTCCTTTCCCAGCGGCAGGCAGCCTACGATTCCAGAACCCTGCCGGCGAAGCGGGGAGACATTATGGATCGAAACGGCACGATTCTGGCCACCAGTACCAAGGTATACAACCTGATTCTGGACCCGAAGGTGATTTACTCCCGGGACGACGGCCGCTATGTGGAGGCCACCATCCAGGGACTGGCGGACTACTTCGGCTATGATGCCGCGGAGCTTCGGCAGCTGCTGGAGGAGAAGAAGGACAAGTCCTATATCAAGTACCAGAAGCAGCTGAGCTATGACGACAAGGCGGGCTTCACCAAGTACCAGGAGGAGCAGAACAAGGCCTACGCGAAAAGCGGGGACAACAGCCGCATCAAGGGCGTCTGGTTCGAGGAGGAGTACAAGCGGACCTATCCCTACAGTTCCCTGGCCTGCAATGTCATCGGCTTTGCCAGCGGTGACGGCAGCAGCGGTACCGGCGGTGTGGAGCAGTATTACAATGACACGCTGACCGGCACGGACGGCCGGGAGTACGGCTACCTTGATGAAGATACGAAGCTGCAGTCGGTGCTGAAGGAGGCGACGGACGGCAATAGCCTGAAGACCACCATCAACACCAACATTCAGATGTCGGTGGAAAAGTACCTGAATGAGTGGCAGACCCAGGATGTGGGTTCGAAGGTGGCGGCGGCCATCGTCATGGACCCGAAGACCGGTGAGGTCCTGGCCATGGGCAGCACGAATCAGTTTGACCTCAACAATCCCCGGGAACTGGACAGCAGTGTATACACGGACGCCTATCTCATGGAGCTGGGCCGGAAAGAGGCCGTGGGCGTTTACAAGCGAGAGAATCCGGATGCCGAGGAAATCACCGAGGCGGACGTTTCCAAGTATTACACCGATGACGAGATCAAGTCCTACGGACAGCAGGTGGCCTGGAATCAGGTTTGGCGTAATGTCGTCATCTCCGACACCTATGAGCCGGGCTCAACCTTCAAACCCTTCACGGTGGCGGCCGCACTGGAAACCGGCGCCATCACAAAGGACACGATCTTTGTTTGTGAAGGCTATGTGGAATTGAATGACGGTATTCATACCTGGCGGATCAAGTGTCACAACTGGGACGGTGACGGTCCCCTGAACGCCACAGAGGCTCTGATGCGTTCCTGCAACGTGTATCTTATGAACACGGCCTTTGCCCTGGGCAAGGA
Organism: Parolsenella sp.; assembly: GCA_963659875.1. Taxonomy (GTDB): domain Bacteria; phylum Bacillota; class Clostridia; order Lachnospirales; family Lachnospiraceae; genus Oribacterium. The sequence continues at coordinate 160,366 of CAVKVA010000002.1, read as the reverse complement.
GAACTTCGTGAAGTACCAGCAGCTCTTCGGCTTCGGCCAGAAGACGGGTATCGATCTTCCCGGCGAGGCGGACACCGCCGGCCTCATCTATACAGCGGATACCCTGGGAAAGACCACACTGGCCACCAATTCCTTCGGTCAGAACTTCAATGTCAGCATGATCCAGATGGCCAGCGCCTACTGCAGCATACTGAACGGCGGCTCCTATTATCGGCCGCATGTGGTGAAGGAGATCCTGAACAGCAAGGGCACCGTCATCAAGGAGGTAAAGCCGGAGCTATTGCGAACCACGGTGTCCCAGAGCACGGCGGACTTCCTGAAGGAGGCCCTGTTCCAGACTGTAGAGGGAGGAACTGGAAAGCTGGCCAAGATTCAGGGCTATCACGTCGGCGGCAAAACGGGAACCGCAGAGAAGCTGCCCCGTTCGGCCAAGAACTATCTCGTGTCCTTCTGCGGTTTTGCGCCCATTGAGGATCCGCAGGTTCTGGTTTATGTGATCGTGGACCAGCCCAATCTGCCGGGCGAGGCCCAGGCGACGGCATCCTTTGCCATCAAGATTGAACAGAAGATCATGAATGACGCACTGCAGTTCCTGAATATTCCGGCCCAGGGTGAAACCGATCCGGAGAATTCCATCAACAAGGGACTTTCCGCCAGTGCAGAGGGCATCGGCACCGAGGCGCTGGGAAGCCAGGCTGCCGATACAGAAAGCGCAAGTGCGAATGAAGAAAGCGCAGCCGCTGAGACAGAGACCCGGGAGACGGAGCCCATCAGTGTGGAAAGCGTGGCTTCCGGCGGCGATGATATTCCGGAGCTGGCCCCCAATGCGGAATCCTCGGCGGAGGAAAGCACGAGTCAGACAACAGAAGAGAGTACAGGTGAGTAAAACATGAACGTATCTTATTTTGATTTTATCGGTGCATCACTGCTGAGCTTCGTCCTGGCGGTGCTGCTGCTGCCGAAGGCCATCCCCCTTCTGCACCGGCTGAAGTTCGGTCAGGAGGTGCGGGAGGACGGCCCCCAGGCGCATCTCAAGAAGCAGGGCACGCCGACCATGGGCGGCATCGTCTTCATTATCACAATCCTCGTGGTGGGACTGCTGTATTCCCTGAAGTCTCCCCGTATCCTGCCGGTGCTCTTCCTGACCATCGGCTTCGGCGTGGTGGGCTTTGTGGATGACTATCTGAAAGTGGTGAAGCATCAGTCCGAGGGCTTCAAGCCGAAGCAGAAGTTTGCCTGCCAGCTGGTGCTGACCCTGCTCTTTGCCTTCTACCTCTATCTGTCCCCGGATTACAGCTGTGAGATGCAGATTCCTTTCACGGAGATCCGACTGAATCTCGGCATCCTGTACATCCCGGCAGTGCTGTTCATCGTGACGGCCACCGACAACGGCTGTAACTTCACAGACGGCCTGGACGGCCTCTGTTCCTCGGTGACGGCGGTGATTGCGCTTTTCCTGGGACTCGTGTCCCTGTATTTTGAGGGCGGCGCCCTGTCGCCGGTCTGTGGCGCGGTGCTGGGCAGTCTCCTGGGCTTCCTTTGTTTCAACAGCTATCCGGCGAAACTCTTCATGGGAGATACCGGCAGTCTGGCTCTGGGCGGCTTCGTGTCGGCAGCGGCACTGGAAATGAACATTCCCCTGTTTATCCCGTTTTTCGCGATCATTTACCTGGTCGAGGTTCTGTCGGTGATCATTCAGGTGACGTATTTCAAGAAAACCCACGGCAAGCGAATTTTCCGCATGGCCCCCATCCATCACCACTTTGAGTTGGGCGGCTGGTCGGAGACCCGGATTGTGACGGTATTTACGGCGGTGACACTGCTTCTGTGCATGCTGGCCTTTATGGGCATTCGCTGAAGACACGCCGGGAAAGCTTTATGCTCTTGCTGTTGAGGCATACAAGATCCCTCACGGGGGCATATTTGTGATCATGAAAGAAGGAATCAAAATGGCTGAGAAAAAGGTACTGGTGTTGGGAACGGGAAAGAGCGGCATTGCTGCCGCAAAGCTGCTTTTGAAAAAGGGGGAGCAGGTGCTGCTCTATGATTCCAATGCAGCGTTGGATGAAGCGAAGGTCCTTGGAAATTTTGCGGAGGGAGCCGACATTAGCTTGCTGAAGGGAGCGCTTCCGGCGGAGCGTCTTGCAGAGGTGGACTGCTGCGTGGTGAGCCCGGGCATCCCTCTGGACAAGCCCTTTGTGGAGGCGGTACGGGCTGCTGGTATTCCCATCTGGGGCGAGCTGGAGCTGGCCTACCGGAACGCTCGGGGTGCTCTCTGTGCGCTGACCGGCACCAACGGCAAGACCACCACTGTCTCCCTCATCGGCGCCATTCTCCGGGCCCATTTTCAGGATGTGCATGTCCTCGGCAACATCGGCGATCCCTATACCGCCGAGGCCCTCGACATGCAGGCGGATTCCGTGACGGTGCTGGAGGTCAGCTCCTTCCAGCTGGAGACCGCGGAAACCTTCCATCCCCAGGTAACCGCCATCACCAACATTACCCCGGATCATCTGGACCGCCACAAGACCATGGAGAATTACATCGCGGTGAAGGAATCCATCACGAAGAACCAGACCGCTGACGAGTACGTGGTGCTCAACTACGAGGATCCGGAGCTTCGGAAGTTCGGAGAGGGTAATGCTGTCGTGCCGAAGGTGCTGTGGTTCTCGAGTGTGCGGGAACTCCCTGAGGGACTGTATGTAAAGAATGAGGAGATCCATTACCGTCATAACGGCGATGATCAGACCCTTTTTAATGTGCATGAGCTGGTGCTGCTCGGCAAGCACAATTATGAAAATGTGATGTGTGCCATCGGCGTGACGTTGCACATGGGTGTGCCGATGGAGACCATCGTGCAGGTTTGCAAAGCCTTCCAGCCTGTGGAACACCGTATCGAGTTCGTGCGGGAGCGGCAGGGTGTACGGTACTATAACGATTCCAAGGGAACCAATGTGGATGCGGCGGTGCAGGCACTGCGGGCCATGCCGGGACCGGTTCTGCTCATCGGCGGCGGCTATGATAAGCATGTGTCCTTTGCGGACTGGGTGAAGGAATTTGACGGCAGGGTGAAGAAGCTGGTGCTGCTGGGACAGACCCGGGAGCAGATCGCGGAGACCGCCCGGGAGCATGGCTTCACCAACATCAGTTTTGCGGAAGACATGGCGGATGCGGTTCAGCAGTGTGCAGCGGCAGCGGAGGCAGGCGATTATGTACTGCTGAGTCCGGCCTGTGCCAGCTGGGGTATGTTCCCGAACTATGAGGAGCGGGGCAGAATTTTTAAGGACTGCGTGAAGGCACTCGCATAACGGTGCCAGGGCCGTGGACGAAGGAGGAAAGGGCTTGGAGAAAAGAAAAAGACGAAGGCGGTTTTATGACTACAGCCTCCTGTTTGCGGTGCTGTTTATCACGGGCTTCGGTATGCTGATGATGTATTCGGCATCCAGCTATTCTGCCCAGAGCCAGCTGAACGATGCCCAGTACTACCTGCACCGGCAGATGGTTTTCGGCGGCGGCGGCATCGTACTGATGCTGTTGGTGTCTAAGGTGGATTATCATTTGCTGCAGATCAAGTGGATCTACCGGTGCTTGTACATTGGTGCATGGATTGCCATTTTCCTGACTCTGGTGATCGGACTGAGTTCCCATGGTTCGGCGCGCTGGATCAACATTTTCGGTGTCCGTTTTCAGCCTTCAGAGCTCATGAAATCCGTGATCATCATTGTCCTGGCAGCAAGGATCAATCAGCTGGGACGCAGACTGGACAACTGGTATGTCTGGGTACTTACCTTGCTTTACGGATTGGCGCCCTTTATTTTCACCGCGCTGACCAATCTGTCTACGGCCCTCATCATTATGGGCATCACCGGCATTATGCTCTTTGTGGCCAGTGGGCATTATAAATTTTTTATCGGCTGTGCTGTGGTGGCGGTTGCCTCGTACATAGGCGCGTATCCGCTGGCGAAGCTGCTGGCCGGTGCGCATATTCTGCAGGAATACCAGCTGACGCGAATTTTCGCCTGGCGGGATCCCTCCAACTACATTGACGATACCTACCAGACCATTCAGGGACTTTATGCCATCGGCTCCGGCGGTATCTTCGGCAAGGGACTGGGAGAATCCATTCAGAAGTTCCTGATCCCGGAGGCCCAGAACGACATGATCTTCACCATCATTTGTGAAGAACTGGGGCTTTTCGGGGCAGTTTCCCTGATTCTGATTTACGTTTTTATAATCTACCGGCTCTATGACATTGCCAAGAACGCCAAGGATCTCTTCGGCTCCATGCTGGTCATCGGCGTGATGGTACACATTTCACTGCAGGCCATACTGAACATTGCGGTGGCCACCAATTCCATTCCGAATACCGGCATTACCCTGCCCTTCGTAAGCTACGGCGGTACGTCTCTGGTGCTGCTGCTTCTGGAGTGCGGCATGTGCCTTTCGGTGTCCGGGCAAATCGAAGTGGAGTAAGGCAGCATATACGGAAAAGGAGGCAGCGTGTATTTCGACGAAGAAAGAGAAAAGATCAGGAAGCTGCTTCGCATGGGCATCCTGGTGATCGTACTGCTCATTGCCGTAATTCTGGCGAGCGCCCGCTTCCAGCGTTACAAGGTCATCGGCAATACCCGGTATACGGAGGATCAGGTGCTGCAGATGGTGTTCTCGGATCCCTGGGACACCAATTCCTTTTATCAGTTTCTCCGGGAGCGCACCAAAAGTCACAAGACCCTGCCCTTCGTGGAGAAGTATGAGCTGCACTGGACAGCGCCCCTTTCTATCGAAGTCATCGTCTATGAGAAAAATGTAGTGGGCTATGTGGATTACATGTCCAGCCATATGTATTTTGATAAGGACGGCATCATCGTGGAATCCACAGGAAAGCGCCTGGAGGGCATTCCGGAGATCACGGGACTCAGCTTCGGCTCCATCGTGCTCTATCAGCCGCTGCCGGTGAAGAATAAGGCAGTGTTCAATGACATTCTGAACCTGACGGGGGCCCTATCCTCCTATCAGATTCAGTGCGACAGTATTCAATATGATGATTTTCTCAATGCCACACTGCGCATCGGCGAGCTGAAGGTGTCGCTGGGGCAGAACGACAACATGGAAATGAAGATTTCGACGCTCAATGATATCCTGCCGAAGTTGGCGGGGCGGAAGGGCACGCTGGATCTCTCCACCTATACGGAGCACCCGGATCGGGAGGAATATATTTTCCACGAGGGAAGCTGAGCAGGCAAAATGCATTCTCTGTCGTTTTGCCTGTTGCTATTTTGACGCGTTCCGAGTATATTTATTTCGCGTGCAGCTATTTACAAATAGAAAAATCTATCTATAATTAAATAGTTCTTTAAGCAAGTTGAATACTTTTCAAGGTTATACATATCAGATCTAAGGAGGAGATTATGCTCGAAATTAAACTTCCTGAGTCCGAGGCAGCTGCAAAGATTATTGTGGTTGGTGTAGGCGGTGCAGGCAACAACGCAGTAAACAGAATGGTGGACGAGGGAATCATCGGTGTTGAGTTTATCGGTGTCAACACAGATAAGCAGGCTCTCCAGTTCAGCAAGGCACCCACTGCCATGCAGATCGGCGAGAAGCTGACCAAGGGACTCGGCTGCGGCGGCAGACCGGAAATCGGCACCAAGGCAGCAGAGGAGAGTGCTGAGGACATTACAGCAGCGCTGCAGGGCGCAGACATGGTATTCGTGACCTGCGGTATGGGCGGCGGTACCGGAACCGGTGCGGCACCCGTGATTGCCAGAATCGCCAAGGAGATGGGCATCCTGACAGTCGGCGTTGTGACGAAGCCCTTTAAGTTCGAGGCAAGACAGCGTATGGCCAATGCCCTGAAGGGAATTGAGACCCTGAAGGATTCCGTGGATACCCTGATCGTGATCCCCAACGATCGCCTTCTGGAGATCGTGGATCGCAGAACCACCATGCCGGATGCCCTGAAGAAGGCAGACGAGGTACTGCAGCAGGCCGTACAGGGCATCACCGATCTGATCAATGTGCCCGGTCTGATCAATCTGGACTTTGCCGATGTTTCTTCCGTCATGAAGGACAGAGGCATTGCGCACGTAGGTATCGGTAAGGCAAAGGGCGATGAGAAGGCCATCGAGGCAGTGAAGGAAGCCATTTCCTCCCCGCTGCTGGAGACCACCATCGAGGGCGCAAGCGATGTGATCATCAACATCTCCGGCGACATCAGCCTGGTAGAAGCCAATGAGGCCGCTTCCTTCGTGGAGGAGCTGGCTGGTGAGAATGCCAACATTATCTTCGGTGCGATGTATGATGAGAATGCCCAGGATGAGGCAAGCATCACTGTGATTGCCACCGGCATCCGTGACGTATCCTCCCAGGAGGCAGCACCCAAGAAGCCGGCAGCAGAGACCGCTGCACCCCAGGCCAAGACCCCGCTTCCTTCCTTCCTGACAGGAAATGCAGGCGCTTCCGCATTCCAGAGCCGTCCGGCGACAACCGTAAATCCGGCACCGGCAGCAGAGGCTCCGGCTGTGCAGACCGAGACAGCGATGCCGTCCTTCCTGCAGCAGAGTCAGAGACCCCAGGCAGCAAAGGAGATGTCCATTGACATTCCCGACTTCCTGAAAAACAGAAGATAAGCTGTGCGGTAAGCCAAACACAGAAACAATAGGCTATGTCTTTCGGGCATAGCTTTTTGCATGTTTACAGAAATTGATAATGGAGAGGCCGATGGCAAATTTAAAAGAAGAAATCGAGAAGAGACGTACCTTTGCAATCATATCCCACCCGGATGCCGGTAAAACCACACTGACGGAGAAATTCCTTCTGTACGGCGGTGCCATCAACCTGGCCGGAACCGTCAAGGGACGGAAGGCCAGCAAACATGCGGTTTCCGACTGGATGGAAATCGAGAAGGAGAGAGGTATTTCCGTGACCTCCTCGGTGCTGCAGTTTAACTACGAAGGAAAGTGCATCAACATTCTGGATACACCGGGACACCAGGACTTCTCGGAGGATACCTACAGAACCCTGATGGCGGCGGACAGTGCGGTCATGGTGATCGACGGCGCGAAGGGCGTGGAGCCTCAGACCATCAAGCTCTTCAAGGTCTGCGTGATGCGGCATATCCCCATCTTCACCTTCATCAACAAGTTTGACCGTGAGGCCCGGGATCCCTATGAGCTGCTGGACGAGATCGAGGACGTGCTGGGCATCCGCACCTGTCCGGTGAACTGGCCCATCGGCTGTGGCCATAACTTCAAGGGCGTCTTTGACCGGCAGTCCCGCCGGGTAGATCTCTTCAAGGCCAATGCCGGCGGCACCAAGGAAGTGGAAACCAGTACCTACACATTGGATGACCCGACACTTCCGGATCTGCTGACGCAGGAATACCATGACAAGCTCATGGAGGATCTGGAGCTTCTGGATGGTGCTTCCGATGACTTCGATCAGGAGCGCATCAACAACGGTGATCTGACCCCGGTGTTCTTCGGTTCTGCATTGACCAACTTCGGTGTACAGACCTTTCTGGAGCACTTCCTGCGGATGACACTGCCGCCGCTGCCCAGAAAGTCCGACCAGGGCATCGTGGACCCGGTGGAGGAGAGCTTCTCTGCCTTCGTCTTCAAGATTCAGGCAAACATGGATCCCCGGCATCGTGATCGTGTGGCTTTCATGCGGATTTGCTCCGGCGAGTTCGATGCGGGTATGGAGGTGAATCATATCCAGGGCGGTCGGAAGGTGAAGCTGTCCCAGCCTACCCAGATGATGGCGGATGAGCGAAAGATCGTGGAAAAGGCCTATGCCGGCGATATCATCGGCATCTTCGATCCGGGTATTTTCTCCATCGGTGATACCCTGGAGCTTTCCAATAAGAAGTTCCGCTTTGAGGGTATCCCGACCTTTGCACCGGAGCACTTTGCCCGGGTACGGCAGATCGACACCATGAAGCGGAAACAGTTCCTGAAGGGCGTTTCTCAGATTGCCCAGGAGGGTGCAATCCAGATCTTCCAGGAGTACCACACCGGCATGGAAGAGATCATCGTGGGTGTGGTCGGTGTTCTGCAGTTTGAGGTGCTGACCTATCGTCTGAAAAATGAGTATAATGTAGATGTGCGCATGGAAGTGCTGCCCTACGAGTATATTCGCTGGATCAAGAACTGGACAGAGGTGGATGTGGAGCACATCGAAGGCACCTCGGACATGAAGCTGGTGAAGGACCTGAAGGATCAGCCGCTGCTGCTCTTTGCGCATGAGTGGTCTGTGGGCATGGTACTGGATCGGAACAAGGGATTGGAGCTGACGGAGTTTTCGAAGAACTAAAGCAATCCCACGGGATATAAGGAGTAAGAGTCATGAACGAAAAGATTAATGCGTGGCTGGAGGCCCATCAGGCGGAGCTTTTGAAGGACATTGCGGATTTCTGTGCCATCCCTTCTGTGAAGGGAGAGGCAGAGCCGGGGATGCCCTTCGGCAAGGGCCCTTATGAGGCACTGCAGTTTGCGGAGGCCCTTTGTGGGCGTTACGGTTTCCCGGCGAAGAATTATGACAATTATGTGGTGGCGGCGGATCTCGATCCGTCCCTGCCCCGTTCTCTGGATGTGCTGGCCCACACGGATGTGGTGCCGGCCGGCGAAGGCTGGACAGTGACTGAACCCTTCAAGGTGATAGAGAAGGACGGTCGTCTCTACGGCAGAGGCACCTCTGACGACAAGGGACCGCTGCTCTGCTCCCTGTATGCCATGCGCGCCATCAAGGAATGCGGCATTCCGTTGAAGAAGGGCGTGCGTCTCATCATGGGCGCCGATGAGGAATGCGGATCCGAAGACATTGCCCACTACTATCAGCAGGAGCCGGAGGCAGAGATGACCTTTTCGCCGGACGGTGAATTCCCGCTCATCAACATTGAGAAGGGTCAGTTCAAGGGTACCCTTGCCAAGCATTTCACGGAGAATACGGCAGTGCCCCGGCTTCTTTCTCTGGAGGCCGGTGTGGCATTGAATGCGGTACCCCAGAAGGCGGTGCTCCGTTTTGAGGGACTGGCGCTTGAGAGTGAGGCCGTGCAGAAGGCCATTGCCGAAATCGAGGCGCTTTGCGAGGTGAAGTGTGAGATCAACGGAGAGGATCAGATCATCGTCTGGGGAACTTCGGCCCATGCATCCACACCGGAGGCCGGAAAGAATGCGGGACTTGCAGCTGTGCTGCTGACGTTGAAGCTGCCGCTGCAGGATGCTGAATCGGAAATGCTGCAGCAGCTGCGGAAGCTGCCGGCGCTCTTCCCCTATGGCGTGACCGATGGTTCCGGCCTCGGCATCAAGATGGAGGATGCGGAGTCCCATGATCTGACCTGCACACTGGATATGTATCACATTGAGCCGACCTATATGGAATTCAGCTTCGATGCCCGGACCCCGGTGATGGCCACAAAGGAAAACTGTGAGGATGTGGCGAAGGCTTCGGCAGAGGCTGCCGGCTTTGTGTTCAGCACCCCGGGTATGATCCCGCCCCACAGAGTGGCCGGTGATTCGGACTTCGTGAAGACCCTGCTCAAGGCCTATGAGGATGTGACCGGTCTGCAAGGTGAGTGCCTCGCCATCGGCGGCGGTACCTATGTGCACCATATCGAAAACGGCGTGGCCTTCGGCGCGGTATTGCCGGGCATTGACACCCGGATGCATGGTGCCGACGAGTTCTTTGACATCGACAACATCATGCTGGCGGCAAAGGTTTATGCCGAGGCCATCCTAGCACTTTGCAGCTGATATCGCATGGGCTTAGCGATAGCTTGGCTATCGGGTGCCCATGCGATGTAGGGCGCCCCATGTGGTGGGCTTAGCGATAGATTGAACCTATAACAAACCATAAAATTTCAGTAGGGCCGGGGTGCTTGACGAAAAAAGCCACCAGCCTTAAACTTTCTGACAAGCAGATGCGAGTAAGGGAAGAGGAACAAACAGTGAGTGAGAATTACATTATCCAGCTGAAAAATATGGGGAAGGTCTTTAAGACCGGCTCCGGTGAGGTACTGGCCCTCGACGACATTAACCTGGATATCCGGGAGGGCAGCATTCAGGGCATCATCGGCCTGTCCGGTGCGGGAAAGTCCACCCTGGTGCGCTGCATCAATTACCTGGAGGTACCCACCAGCGGTCAGGTGCTCTTCGAAGGGAAGAGCCTGGGCGCCTTGAAGGGGGCAGAGCTCCGGGAGGTGCGCCGGAAAATGGGTATGATCTTCCAGCAGTTCAACCTGCTGGACCAGCGGAATCTGCTCCGGAATGTGACCTTCCCTTTGGAGATCGCCGGCGTAGATCGGAAGGAAGCCGAAAAGCGGGCCATGGAGCTCCTGGAGCTGGTGGGCCTCGCAGAGCGGGCGAAGAACTATCCGGCCCAGCTCTCCGGCGGACAGAAGCAGAGGGTGGCCATCGCCAGAGCGTTGGCGACGAATCCGAAGCTGCTGCTCTGTGACGAGGCCACATCGGCGCTGGATCCGAAGACCACGAAGCAGATTCTGGCGCTCCTGAAGAAAATCAACCAGGAGATGGGTGTGACGGTCATCGTCATTACCCACCAGATGTCGGTGATTGAGGCCATCTGTGACGAGGTGGCCATCATTGACCATTCCCATATCGCAGAGGCCGGACCGGTGACGGAGGTATTCAGCAACCCGAAGACAGAAATCGGTCGCAAGCTGATCCTGGGAGACGGGGCTGGGGAGGTGCATTTCGGCAACAACCGGAAGATTCGCATCGTCTTTGACGGACAGAAGGCCCATGAACCCATCGTGTCGGATATGATTCTGACCTGCAAGGCCCCGGTGAACATTCTTTTTGCCAACACCAAGCAGGTGGAGGACCAGGCTGTGGGACAGATGCTGCTGGAGCTGCCGGAAAGCCAGGAAGAAGCGGAGCGCATCACCCATTATCTGCGGGCCAGAGGCATTCGCTTCGAGGAGGTGAAGTAAATGAAAGAGATGATCAGCATGTATCTGGAGGAAAGCTGGGCCACGATTTATATGACCCTGATTTCCAGCGCCATCTCGTATCTCATCGGCATTCCCCTGGGTGTGATCCTGGTGGTGACGGATCGGGACGGCATCGCGCCCTGTCGGCCGCTGCATATGGTTCTGGGCATCCTCATCAACATCTTCCGTTCCATTCCCTTCCTGATCCTGCTGGTGATGGTGCTGCCGATCACCAAGTTCCTGGTGCATACCACACTGGGACCGAAGGCCATCATTCCGCCGCTGATTTTTGCCAGTGCGCCCTATATCGGACGTATGGTGGAGTCTTCTCTGAAGGAGGTCAGCGCCGGTGTCATTGAAGCGGCGAAGTCCATGGGCGCATCGAACTGGCAGATCATCTGGAAGGTGCTGCTGCCGGAGGCCAAGCCCAGTTTGCTGGTGGGGGCAGCCATCTGCATCACCACCATTCTTTCCTACAGCGCCATGGCCGGCTTTGTCGGCGGCGGCGGACTGGGAGCCATCGCTCTGAACTACGGTTATTACCGGTATAAGACGGACATCATGCTGATTGCCGTGGCTGTGCTGGTGATCATCGTGCAGATCATCCAGGAATTCTGGATGCGGCTGTCGCGGGCGACGGATAAGAGAGCGAGATAATCACGTGGGCTTTGCCCATATGATATATAAGAATTGTCTCTCATAGAGACGAAAAGAGGAGGAAACAATTATGAAAAAACTTTCACTGGTACTGACAGCCGCTCTGGCTGCAGGCGCACTGGCTGGCTGCGGCAGCAGCACAGCAAGCACAACGGCAGCTGCAACAACAGCCGCTGCAGCGGAGGAGACCACTGCTGCAGGCGAAGAGACCACAGCAGCCGCAGAGGATGAGACCGCAGAGTCCGTATCCATCAAGATCGGTGCTTCTCCCAGCCCCCATGCCGAGATTCTCGAGGCAGCAAAGGAGGCGCTGGCAGCAAAGGGCGTAGACATTGAGGTTGTGACCTACAATGACTATGTACAGCCGAACCTCGCTGTAGAGAACGGTGAGATCGAGGCCAACTACTTCCAGCATCAGCCGTACCTCGATGATTTCAATGCCGAGAACGACACCCACATTGTGTCTGTCGGCACTATCCACTATGAGCCGTTCGGTATCTATGCCGGCAAGAGCAATGACCTTTCCGCTATCCAGGACGGCGCACAGATTGCAGTGCCGAACGATACCACCAATGAGGCCAGAGCCCTGCAGCTGCTCCAGGCCAACGGCATCATCACGCTGAAGGACGGCGCAGGCCTCACTGCCACCAAGCAGGACATCGTGGAGAACCCGCACAACGTGGAGATCCTTGAGGTTGAGGCTGCACAGATCCCGAGATCTGTGGATTCTGTAGATTTCGCCTGCATGAACGGAAACTATGCCATCGAGGCCGGCTTCAAGCCGTCAGACGCACTGGCACAGGAGGCTTCCGATTCCGAGGCTGCCCAGACCTACGGCAACGTCGTAGCTGTATCTGAGGAGAACAAGGACGCTGCCTGGGCAAAGACCCTCGTAGAGGTTCTGAAGTCTCAGGAGATCAAGGATTACATCACCTCTACCTATGAGGGCGGTGTCGTTCCGATGGACTAAGCGATAGCCATTATTTTTGAAAGAGGAAAATAACATGTATCAGGGAAACGGCATGCAGCCACCGAAGCGGAAGAAACGAAAAGACAATCGGGTAGAACTCGACGGAAAGCGCGTGTCGAAGTACGCCCTGAAGCAAATGTCGACGGAGGCCGAGGAGGCAGATCTGTCCGGAGAAACGGAGCTGCCGCAGGAAGCAGAAGCGGAAGTGGCAGCCGTGGCGTCCCGGCGGGAGCCCGGTGAGAAGCATCCCGACTATCGCTATGAGGACTGCCGGGAGAGCTTTCCCTGCGCCCATTGCGGGAAAATGCTTTCGCCGGAAGGCGCGGGTTCGGGGCATCGGAATCATTGCCCCCACTGCCTCCACAGTCTTCATGTGGACAATGTGCCGGGAGACCGGGGCAGTGACTGCCATGGCGACATGGAACCCATCGCCGTCTGGGTACGGGATGACGGGGAATGGGCCCTCATCCATCGCTGCCGGAAGTGCGGCAAGCTCAGCTCCAACCGGGTGCTGGCGGATGACAACCCCATGCTCCTCATGTCTCTCGCGGTGAAGCCGCTGGCAAATCCGCCGTTTCCGCTTCAATATTTAGCGGATTTTTCTAAACTTTCTTAAAATTTTGTGTCTTGGTTGAAATTTCCTAAATTGCGGTGCTATGATATTCCGCAGTTATCGAACGGGTGCAGCGATAGCGTATCGCGGCACCCGTTTGACATTTCGTTGAAACTTTATGTAAGGGGCATAAAATGAAGCGGATTATCAATTTGATTAAAAAATACAGGCATGCCTGGATTCTGTCCTACATGCTGGTCTATATGGCCTGGTTCCAGTCGCTGGAGCAGACGATCACCGTCAAGACGGGCTTTCATATCATGCACACGCGTCTCGATGATATGATTCCCTTCTGTGAGTACTTCGTGGTACCCTATTTCCTCTGGTTTGCCTATATCCTTTTCGGCGGGCTTTTCTTCCTGCTGAAAAACAAGGATGACTTTTACCGGGTCTGCGCCTTCCTGTTCAGCGGCATGACCATTGCGCTGCTGATCTGCTCGATATTCCCGAACGGCACAGATTTCCGGCCTGCGGTTGACGCCGGGAAGAACATTTTCACGCGCCTCGTGGCCTGGCTCTACCAGACCGATACCTGCACCAATGTTTTTCCGAGCATCCATTGCTACAATTCCATCGGCATGCACATCGCCATCAGCCGCAGCCGTGAAATCGGCGAGCTTCGCTACGGACGGCAGCTGAAGGCGGCTTCCTTTGTGCTGGCGGTGCTGATCTGTCTGGCCACCCTCTTCCTGAAGCAGCATTCTGTGCTGGATGTGGGCGGCGCCATCATTCTGGCAAGTGTTGTCTATGGCTTTGTCTACGGTTATCCGGCCTTTGCCAAGGATGCCGAGACCCTGCGCGTATAAAGGTGAACTATGGGATATTGGGGTAATGCCTTCGGTCACTTCTGTACCATCAACCGCCACAAATGGGAGGTCATGAAAAACTGTTTCCGGGTGGGACTGTATCGACAGGGCCTCCTGCATGACCTTTCCAAGTACAGCTGGGCGGAATTCCGCACCGGCGTACAGTATTTTAACGGCCATCTGAGCCCGAATTCCGTGGAGCGGGTGAAGACCGGCGTTTCGCCGGCCTGGCTCCATCATAAGGGGCGGAACAAGCATCACTATGAGTACTGGATCGACTATGATATTCAGCATCCCGGTGAGCTTTGCGGCTGCCGCATGCCCTACCGCTATGTGGCAGAGATGTTCTGCGACCGGGTAGCGGCGTCCAAGGTCTATAAGGGAAAGGATTACAATGATGCCTGTCCCTGGGAGTATTTCCAGCCCACTCGGGGCTCCCGCTACCTTCATCCGGAAACGGAGAAGGAGCTGACGATTTTGCTTCTAAAGCTGAAAGATGAAGGAGAAGAAGCGGCTTTTTCTTATTTGCGCGATGAAGTGCGCCGCCGGAAACGAAAAAAAGAATTCTTTTAAAAAAGTCCTTGACTTTTTTCTCTAAATGACTATAATACTTATTGTGTCTTGAAAAAGACGGTGTGCATGCGTAGCTCAGCTGGATAGAGCGTCTGGCTACGGACCAGAAGGTCGCGTGTTCGAATCATGTCGCATGCATTAGCCGGAGTACTGTGAAAACAGTACTCCGGTTTTTTTCAGCTCTGAGGGGATCAGCGCAAGCTTGGCTTGCATCGGACGGGCGCCCCGATAGCCAAGCTATCGCTGAGCCCGTCCGATATCGGGGACCCCTCAGAGCGTCACAAAAACAAAGAAGGCTTTGCTTTCGCAAAGCCTTCTTTACGCTCGCCGCTAAGGCATCACAGGGAACCCTGCCCCCTGCGGGGGCATCCCTATGATCTTTAGCGACAGCTTCCCATATTCTCCATCTCCCCACTATCTTCCTTCACCAAATCCGACAGCTTATAGCGATTCACCACCTCATAGATGGCATTGTCGATTTCTTTGTACAAAGGGAAGGTCGGACAGTGTGCCGCCTTGCTGCAGGTTTGGGCTCCGGCCTTCACGCAGTCCACCGGTGCCAGCGTGCCCTCCGCCGCATCGAGAATGTCGCCTACGTTGATCTCCGTGACGGGTTTCGTGAAGAGATAGCCGCCCCGGGCGCCCCGGATGCTTTTCAGAAAGCCGGCCTTCACCATGAGAGCGATGATCTGCTCCAGATATTTCACAGAAAGCCCCTGACGCTCCGAAATCTCCTTGATGGAGACCGGTGTGACGCCGTCACTGTTCTGGGCAATATCAATCAGTATGGTCAGGGCATAACGGCCTTTGGTGGAAATCATCATTTTGGGCTCTTTCCCGGGAAGTCGAATCGACGACATTTCCCTAAAATTCATCTCAGGATAAAAAGGTATTTAAGGTATATCCTAGCATGATACTAGACATTATTCAAGGGAAATTCCGGTTTGTATTTTTGCATAAACAAAGTTGAGAACCACTATTGTTTTATATGGAATACATACGAAAAATCGCCCTTCTAACAGGTTGACACAACTAACCTGACAGAGTATACTCCAAAACGCTGATAGATATTTAACAAAGTTTTTTGCATGGAGGATGTGCAAGATGAACATGAGAGAGGAATGGAGAGGCTTCAACCGCGGACATTGGGTATCCGATGTCAATGTAAGAGCTTTTATTCAGGACAACTACACACCGTATGAGGGTGATGCAGCATTCCTGGAGGCGCCGACTGAGGCCACTGAGCAGCTTTGGAACGAGGTTCAGAGACTGCAGAAGGAAGAGAGAGCAAAGGGCGGCGTTCTGGATATGGAGACCAAGGTGGTTTCCGGCATCAACGCTTACGGCGCTGCTTATATCACTGAGACTTCCAAGGACATTGAGAAGGTTGTTGGTCTGCAGACTGACAAGCCGCTGAAGAGAGCATTCATGCCTTACGGCGGAATCAAGATGGCTGAGCAGGCTTGCACAACCTACGGCTATACACCGGATGAGGAGCTGCACAAGATCTTCACCGATTATCACAAGACGCACAACCAGGCTGTATTCGATGCATATACACCGGAGATGAAGAAGTGTCGTCACGCTAAGATCCTGACTGGTCTTCCCGATACCTACGGCAGAGGCCGTATCGTGGGCGACTACAGAAGAGTGGCTCTGTACGGTATCGATTTCCTGATCGAGCAGAAGCAGGCTGACCTTGCCAACTGCGGCTGCGGCATCATGGTTGATGATGTGATCCGTCAGAGAGAAGAGATCGCTGAGCAGATCAGAGCCCTTCGTCAGATGAAGGTGATGGCTGCTGATTACGGATATGACATCTCTGTTCCGGCTAAGAACGCACACGAGGCTGTACAGTGGCTGTACTTCGGCTACCTGGCTGCCATCAAGACACAGAACGGTGCGGCTATGTCCGTTGGCCGTGTTTCCACTTTCCTGGATATCTACATCGAGAGAGATCTGAAGGAAGGCACTCTGACAGAGAAGGAAGCGCAGGAGCTTGTTGACCACTTCGTTATGAAGCTCCGTATGGTGAAGTTCGCACGTATCCCGTCCTACAACCAGCTGTTCTCCGGTGACCCGGTTTGGGCTACACTTGAGGTCGGCGGTATGGGTCAGGATGGCCGCTCCATGGTAACCAAGAGCGATTACCGTTTCCTGCACACCCTGGAGAACATGGGACCGGCTCCGGAGCCGAATCTGACAGTGCTCTACACCAAGAGACTTCCTGAGAACTTCAAGAAGTACGCTGCCAACATCTCCGTGACCACATCCTCCATCCAGTACGAGAACGATGATGTGATGAGACCTATCTGGGGCGATGACTACTCCATCTGCTGCTGCGTATCTGCAACACAGACCGGTAAGGAGATGCAGTTCTTCGGTGCCCGTGCAAACCTGGCTAAGTGCCTTCTGTACGCAATCAACGGCGGCGTAGACGTGAAGACCAGAGAGCAGATCGGACCCGAGTACAAGCCCATCACTTCCGAGTACCTGGATTACGATGAGGTAATCGAGAAGTACGACAAGATGATGGATTGGCTGGCAGGCATTTACGTAAACGTTCTGAACCTGATCCAGTACATGCACGACAAGTACTACTATGAGGCTGCTGAGATGGCCCTCATCGATACCAACGTTCGTCGTACCTTCGCAACCGGTATCGCTGGCTTCTCACACGTAGTAGACTCCCTGTCCGCAATCAAGTACGCAAAGGTTAAGACCGTTCGTGATGAGACCGGTATCGTAGTGGATTACGAGGTTGAGGGTGACTTCCCTCGTTACGGAAACGATGACGACCGTGCCGATGATATCGCTGTGAAGCTGCTGAAGACCTTCCTGGACAAGATCAGCAAGTACCACACCTACAGAGATTCCGAGCCGACAACTTCCATCCTGACCATCACATCCAACGTGGTTTATGGTAAGGCTACCGGTGCTATGCCGGATGGACGTAAGGCTGGCGAGCCTCTGTCTCCGGGAGCTAACCCTTCCTACGGTGCAGAGAAGAATGGCCTTCTGGCTTCCCTGAACTCTGTTGCTAAGCTGCCTTACGAGTATGCTCTGGATGGTATTTCCAACACCCAGACCATCAACCCGTCTGCACTTGGACACAACGAGGAAGAGGAGACCGAGACACTGGTACGTGTTATGGACGGCTACTTCTCCAAGGGCGCACATCACCTGAACGTTAATGTCTTCGGCGTAGAGAAGCTGAAGGATGCTATGGAGCACCCGGAGAAGCCGGAGTATGCAAACTTCACCATCCGTGTATCCGGATATGCTGTAAAGTTCATCGATCTGACAAAAGAGCAGCAGCTTGATGTTATCGCAAGAACTGAGCATAAGTCCCTGTAAGTTTCAGAGACGAAATGAAGCGAGAAAAGGAGCCGCTGCGTATGCAGCGGCTCCTTTTGCGCATTCCGTGATTTTATAACAGGAGGTTTACTACAGTATGGGAGAAGCAATTAAAGGAGCAGTGCACTCCGTTGAGACCTTCGGATCCGTGGACGGACCGGGCACGCGCTATGTGCTCTTTCTGAAGGGCTGCCACATGCGCTGCCGCTACTGCCACAATCCGGATACCTGGACGCTGGAATCCGATGATATGCGGACAGCGGACGAGATCCTGGATCATGCAGAGCGCTACAAGGATTACTGGGGACCGGAGGGCGGCATCACCGTCAGCGGCGGAGATCCCCTGGTACAGATCGATTTTGTGACGGAGCTGTTTGAGAAGGCCAAGGCCCGGGGACTCAATACCTGTCTGGATACCTCGGCCCAGCCCTTCACCCGGGAGGAGCCGTTCTTTTCCAAGTTCCAGCGCCTCATGAAGGCCACAGATCTGGTGCTCTTCGACATCAAGGAAATCGACGATGAGCGGCACAAGTGGTTGACGGGCTGGAGCAACAAGAACATTCTGGACTGCGCACGCTATCTGGCGGAGTTGAAGGTGCCCATCTGGGTGCGTCACGTTCTCGTACCTGGCATCACCGACAGTGATGAGGAGCTCATCGCCACCCGGGAGTTCATTGAGAGCCTCGGCAATGTGAAGAAGGTGGAGGTACTGCCGTACCACACCCTGGGGCTTTTCAAGTATGAGAATCTGCACATTCCTTATACGCTGAAGGATGTGGATACGCCGACGGATGCGGCGGTGAAGCATGCGGAAGAGCTGTTAAATGTGAAGAATTATAAATAACGAAGGTGCTGCACCCATCGCTGCATCGCACTGCGATGCGCGATGTAGCGGATCTGAGGCGCTTCGCGCCTGATCCGCAAAAAAACCGCTCGGAAAATCTCCGCTCAGCGAGCTGGCGTAGATCTTTCGGGCGGTTTTTTTGTGCATATTTATGACAAGTTCATCATCGCCAGCAGCAGGAAGATGAAAATCATGACGACCACGGCGATGCTGGTAAAGAAGAGGCCGAGGAGATGGCCGAGCGTGGCTTCGGCTTTCAGGGCCGAAAGCATTGTCCTGCCGTGCTTCCGCAGGGTATGGAGTAGTGTGATGACGCCCAACAGCATGATGAGCAGGCTCGCAATGTTGACGAGGGTGCTGGTGTAGAAGTTGTTGAAGAGGATCGCCAGTGCATTGTTCGTGATGTGCAGAAGGATCGCGTAGGGCAGACCGTAGTTTTCCCGGATCCAGGCCAGCAGGATTCCCAGCAGGATGGCGGCGATGAGCTGCAGCACATTGGTGTGCATGAGGCCGAAGAGCAGGGCCGTGATCAGAATGGCGAAGCAGCGGCCGTAGCGGCGGAGCTGGTTGAAGAGAAGACCCCGGAAGAGGATTTCTTCAAAGAGAGGAGCCAGCAGCACACTGTAGAGCAGCATGAGGAAGGTCAGGGGCTCGGTGCCGGAGGCGGCGCTGGCGGCATATTCCAGGTCGAAGCCCTGGCTGTGGAGCAGGGCCTCCAGGGGATCCGTCAGGAAGCTGGCCACCAGCTGCAGGCCATAGAAGAGGAGCAGAAGCCAGACAAAGTTTCGAAAGCGGAAGCGCCGGTGGGAAAGCGCCGGGGCTTCGGTGCCCAGAATCAGAAGGGCAGAGAGCTGGGCCAGGATGGCCGCCAGGATCATATCGAGATAGGGATCGGCGAAGATGTCGGTGCCGAAGCTGTAGAAGATACTGCTGCCCTTCTGAAAGATCAGTTCGTAAAGGATAAGGGCGATGGCCAGCTTGTTGAAGCAGAGCTTGGCGCGCCGTTCGTCAGTGCTAAGCATTGGTATTCTCTCTTTCGGATTCGTTGGAAATTGTGCTACAATGCACTAGTATACACGAATTGCGCCGAAAATAGGTGTTTATTCCGTGAATTCCAACAGAGGAGCATAGTTTTGTGAAAAAATGGATGATATACGGGAAGAAAGCGGATTTTCAGGGCATTGCCCAACGCTTCTCCATTGACCAGGTGACGGCCCGGGTGCTGCGCAACCGGGAGGTGAATTCCGATGCCCAGATCGAGCAGTTTTTGAACGGCGAACTCAGCGACCTCCATTCGCCCCTGCTTCTGCCGGACGCCATCCGCTGCATGAACCAGCTGGACCGGGCCATCACCGACGGTCGTCATATCCGGGTGGTGGGTGATTATGACGTGGACGGCGTCTGCGCCACCTATATTTTCTATGAAGGCCTGCGGCGCATCGGCGCCAATGTGGACTATGCCATTCCGGACCGGATCCGGGACGGCTACGGCATCAACGTGCAGATGATCGACGCGGCCCATGCCGAGGGCGTGGAGCTGATCCTCACCTGCGACAACGGCATTTCCGCCATCGAGGAGCTGAAGCATGCCCGGGAGCTGGGACTTACGGTGCTGGTGACGGATCATCACGATGTGCGGCAGAATACGGATGAGGACTACGGCTGTGAGTCCCGGGACATTCTTCCACCGGCGGCTGCTGTCGTCGATGCGAAGCGGGAAAGCAGCCGCTATCCCTTTTCGGAGATCTGCGGTGCGGTGGTGGCCTGGAAGCTGATACAGCTTTTGTACCAGAAGCGGAATTTACCGGCGGGTGCCGCCGATACTTTCCTGGAATTCGCCGCCATTGCCACGGTCTGCGATGTGGTGCGGTTGCAGGATGAGAACCGCATCATTGTCCGGAAGGGCCTCGAGAAGCTGAAGGAAACGGAGAATCTCGGTTTGCGGGCGCTCCTTCAGGTCACGGGCCTCAACGAGCAGGAGAGCATCACCTCCTATCACGCGGGCTTCGTCATTGGACCCTGCATCAACGCGGGCGGACGGCTGCGGACGGCACTTCTTGCCATGGAACTCTTCCTTTCGGATCATGAAGGCGAGGCGTACGAACGGGCGGTAAAGTTGAAGGAACTGAACGATGCCCGGAAGGATATGACGAAGGAAGCTACGGACGCGGCCATTGCCGAGGCAGAAGGCGGCTATGTGGCGGATTCTGTGCTGGTGATCTATCTTCCCACGCTTCATGAAAGTCTGGCGGGCATCGTGGCAGGACGGTTGCGGGAGGCCTTTTACAAGCCCAGCTTTGTGCTGACGGACGCGGAGCCCGTGGACGGCGTGCCCATGGTGAAGGGTTCCGGCCGTTCCATCGAGGGCTATCCCATGTCGGCGAAGCTGGCGGAGGTCAGTGATCTCCTGACAAAGTTCGGCGGCCATCCCATGGCAGCGGGCTTCTCGCTTCCTAAGGATAATGTCGGCGCGTTCCGGAAAGCACTCAACGCCCGGTCCGGTCTCACGCCGGAGCTTTTGACAGAGAAGCTCTGGATCGATGTGCCCATGCCCCTTTCTTATGTGACAGAAAATCTGGTGAAGGACCTCGAAAAGTTGGCGCCTTTCGGCATGGGAAATGAGAAGCCTCTCTTTGCCTGGAAGGGTCTTCGCATCGGGGACATGCGGGTGCTGGGCAAAAACCGGAACGTGGTAAGGCTCACCTTATTTGCGGAGGGTCAGAGCTTTACGGCCATTTATTTCGGGGATGCTGAGCGATTTGCACATGAAAAAGGAAATAATACGCAAATAGATTTGGTTTACTACCCCAATTTAAATGAGTATAATGGAAGAACGAGCTTGCAGTTCACCATTCGGGACTACCAGTTCAGGAGCTGAAGAAGGAGAGGAGACAAAATTATGATTAAGGAAATCATGAATTTTATTCAGGCGGCAGACCCTGAGGTCGGAGCAGGAATCTGGAAGGAGTACGAGAGACAGCAGCGAAATATCGAGCTGATCGCCTCCGAGAACATCGTATCTGCAGCCAGCATGGTGGCTATGGGCACTGTGCTTACGAATAAATATGCAGAGGGATATTCCGGAAAGCGCTACTACGGCGGCTGTGTCAATGTAGACGAGATCGAGACACTGGCTATTGAGCGCGCAAAGCAGCTCTTCGGCTGCGGCTATGCCAATGTACAGCCTCATTCCGGCGCCCAGGCCAATATGGCAGTGACCATGGCCATCTGTGAGCC
Source organism: Parolsenella sp. (assembly GCA_963659875.1). GTDB lineage: Bacteria > Bacillota > Clostridia > Lachnospirales > Lachnospiraceae > Oribacterium. The sequence goes on along the minus strand of CAVKVA010000002.1, from coordinate 138,358 downwards.
CGGTGATACCATCATGGGCATGTCTCTGGATGCCGGCGGACATCTGACCCACGGTTCACCCGTCAACTTCTCCGGCCGGTTCTACAAGGTCGTTCCCTACGGTATCAACGCAGAGGGTTATATCGACTATGATGAGGTGGAGAAGATCGCCCTGGAGTGCAAGCCGAAGATGATCATTGCCGGTGCTTCTGCATATCCCCGTATCATTGACTTCAAGCGTTTCCGCGAAATCGCCGATAAGGTTGGCGCTGCTCTCTGGGTAGATATGGCGCACATTGCCGGACTTGTGGCTGCCGGTGTGCATCCGTCACCCATTCCCTATGCCGATGTGGTCACCACCACAACCCATAAGACCCTTCGCGGACCGAGAGGCGGCCTGATCCTGGCCAGTGAGGAAGCGGCGAAGAAGTACAACTTCAACAAGAACATCTTCCCAGGCTGTCAGGGAGGACCGCTGGAGCACGTAATCGCCGCAAAGGCCATCTGCTTCGGTGAGGCACTGAAGCCGGAATTCAAGACCTATCAGGAGCAGATCGTGAAGAACGCGAAGGCACTGGCCGATGCCATGGTTGCCGAGGGCTTCAAGCTGGTATCCGGCGGCACAGAGAACCATCTGATGCTGGTGGATCTCACAAATCTTCCGGATGTATCCGGCAAGGATCTCCAGAACCGCTGTGATGAGGTCAACATTACCCTCAACAAGAATGCGATTCCCAACGATCCCCGGTCTCCGTTCGTGACCTCCGGTGTTCGTATCGGTACCGCTGCCGTGACCACCAGAGGCTTCAAGGAAGAGGATATGAAGCCCATTGCCAAGTGCATCATGAAGGCTGCTGTGAATTTCGACAATTCCAAGGACGAGATCATCGCTGAGGTGAAGAAGCTCACCGATGCCCATCCGATCTACGAGGGATAAATAGAATATATCCAAAAAGTCCTGCCCAAGACTGGGCAGGACTTTTTTGGATTCATAGGAAAGTGCATCAGCTCTTTTCTGACCATGGTTTCGGCACCATACAGTAGTTCTCGGCTTCCTGCACGGTGGAGATGAAGGCCTGGACCTGGGGCAGGGCGAAGTAGTCCGGCCGGTACAGGATGTGGGTCCGGCGCAGCATTTTATGCCCGTTCTGCAGGGACAGAGGGATGTACCGCCCCTGGAAGCTTTCCAGTGCGATGGGCGGCAGCACGGACCAGCCGATGCCCAGCTCCACCATGGAAACGATGGTCTGCACGTCGTTGATGACCAGGGAAGAGGAAGGCGAGAGTCCGTTTTCCTTCATCCAGCGGCTCAGCTCCGCCTCGTAACCGGCGTCTGTTTCCCGACCGATGAAGGGAATCTGGTTCAGGATGCCAATGTCGTCGAGCTGCACATCCCGGTGAACGGCGAGGCAGATGGGTTCCTCCGACAGGATGATGTCGCCTTCGGTCCAGAGGCGGTCACCCCGCAGCAACACCACATTTAGGTCGCCGTTCAGGAGACTGTGGTAGAGGTCCGGGCTTCGGTTGGCGCTGACATGAATGTCCACCTTGGGATATTTTTCCATGAACTGCTGCAGTACCTGAGGCAGGCGATAGCGGGCGTAGTTGATGGCGATGCCCACCCGGAGGGTACCGGAGATTTCGTCCTCAGCGGCAGCGGTGCAGAGCCGGATGTTGTCCAGTGCCTCGGAGATGGTGTGGACGTAGGGAAGAATTTTTTCCGCTACCGGTGTCGGCAATACACCCTTTTTGGAGCGGAGGAAGAGGGTACAGCCCAATTCTGCCTCCATGTTTTGCAGCCGTTTTGTCAGTGCGGACTGGGTGGTATAGAGTCGGTCGGCCGTTTTGGTGAGATTGTTCGTAACTGCAAGATCCTGCAGGATTTCAAAGTCTTTTTCTGTCATGATTTAGAGTGTACCACAAACCGTTCCATAATGGAATATATAAGTATGCGAATTCTGGATTTTACAGAATGAATAGACAATGCTATCCTATAACTGTCCTTAAGGAAAGCACATCCCCCGGGACATCTACAGCACATCTCCTAAAAGGAGCGAACAAGAAATGGCCAGAATGGCAAAGAGGAGGAAAAATTATGGCAAGCGTTATGGGCATTGTAGCAATGGCAGTGATCATCGGAGCATATGAGGCCTCCGGCATTAAGAACAACTGAACCCCCAATCAGTTGCAACTATCCTGTGGGCGCAGCGGTAGCTGGCGCAGGAACCTTATCGACGCTGTTTCGACTCGGCAGTGTTGCGTATCTGCTTTTCTGATGTACCCCTTAGCAGCAGGAAAGTAATTCCCCTAAGAGTTCAAGAGAAAGAGGTATCCCCCAAATATCAAGTGCCCCCAATGGAAATCCATTGGGGGCTTTCTCTGTTACACATTTTCTTGCTTTTTCGCCAGATTCTCCTGTGCCACGGAGAGCATCAGCTTGATGCGGTTCAGCTGATTCACCTCGGAAGCACCGGCGTCGTAATCCACGGCGATGATATTCGCATCCGGATGACGGCGCTTCAGTTCCTTGATGACGCCCTTGCCTACGATGTGGTTCGGGAGACAGCCGAAGGGCTGGGTGCAGACGATGTTCTCCACGCCTTCTGTGAGGAGCTCCAGCATTTCACCGGTCAGGAACCAGCCCTCACCGGTCTGGTTGCCCAGAGAGACATATTCCTTCGCCATCTCTGCCAGCTCCTGGATCTTTCCGGGGGCTGTAAAGCGCTTGGACTTAAGGAACTCCTGCCGGGCGGTTTTCCGGAAGTGCTCCAGCAGCTTGATGGCGGCATTGCACAGGGTCTTTCCCTTCCAGCCGGCGCCCAGATTCTCATATTTAAAGTTCTGGTTGTAGAAGCAGTAGAGCAGGAAGTCCATGAGATCCGGCATGACGGCTTCGGCGCCTTCCTGTTCCAGCAGATCTACGATCTGGTTGTTGGCGAGCGGGGAGAATTTCACAAGAATTTCGCCCACGATGCCCACCTTCGGTTTCTGCACACCCTCCTTCAGCGGGAGTGCATCGAAGTCCCGGATGATACTCCGGACGATTTCCGCAAATTCCTGCATCCTGGCCTGCTTCTTCTGTACGGCGGCAATGCAGACCTTCTTCCATTTTTCGTGAAGGGCATTTGCAGAGCCGGGCACCAGCTCATAGGGCCGGGTCGCATAGAGCACCCGCATGAAGACATCGCCGTACACCACAGCCTGCAGAGCCTTCGTCAGAAGCGGCAGACTGATGCTGAAGCCCGGGGTCTTCTCCATGCCGTTGGCGTTGAGCGAAATCACCGGGATCTGGGGCATGCCCGCCTTCTCCAGGGCACGGCGGATGAAGCCGATGTAGTTGGAGGCACGGCAGCCGCCGCCGGTCTGGGACATGATGACCGCCGTATGGTCCAGGTCGAAGTGACCGGACTGCAGGGCGTCCATGATCTGGCCCACCACGATGATGGAAGGATAGCAGGCATCGTTGTTGACGTATTTCAGTCCGGTATCGATGGCCGTGCGGTTGGCATTTTCCAGCACCACGATGTTGTAGCCGTTGGCCCGGATGGCGGGCTCGATCAGCTCAAAGTGGATGGGCGACATCTGGGGACAGAGAATGGTGTATTTCTCCGCCTTCATTTCCTTCGTAAAGAGCTTCCGCTGGTAGCTTGCGGGACGCAGCGTACGGGTATAATGCTTTTCCTCCCGCACACGGATGGCGGCCAGGAGGGAACGGATGCGGATCCGGGCAGCGCCCAGGTTGTTCACTTCATCAATCTTGAGCACCGTATAGATCTTGTCGGAGCCTGCCAGAATGTCTCTGGCCTGGTCCACGGTAACAGCGTCCAGACCGCAGCCGAAGGAATTCAGCTGTACGAAGTCCAGGTTCTCCTGCTGTTTCACAAATTCCGCCGCCCGGTAGAGACGCGTGTGGTACATCCACTGGTCGGTGACGATGAGGGGCCGCTCGATCTTTCCGAGATGAGAAACCGAGTCCTCGGTCAGTACGGCGAAGTTGTAGGAGGTGATGAGTTCCGGAATGCCGTGGTTGATCTCCGGGTCGCAGTGGTAGGGTCTGCCCGCCAGAACGATGCCCCGGTGACCGGTTTCCTGCATCCACTTCAAGGTCTCCTCGCCCTTCTTTTCCATGTCGTGATGGGCATTTTCCAGTTCTTCCCAGGCAGCGTGAGCCGCCGCGCGGATCTCCGCCTCGGTAAAGTTCCATTTTTTGAACTGTTCCCCGATCTTCTCCAGCGTGAGCTCTCCCTCGGGACGAACTGAGTCACTGATCTTGTCCGGATGGACAAAGATCTTCACCAGCTGGTCCGTGGCGATTTTCTCATTGGTGAAGGCCAGGAAGGGCTTCATGAAGAAAATGCTTTCGGTCTCCAGAGATTCGACATTGTTCTTGATGTTCTCCGCGTAGGAGGTCACCATAGGACAGTTATAGTGGTTGCCGGCGTCCGGGGTCTCGTTTCGCTCATAGGGAATGCAGGGATAGAAGATGAACTTCTGGCCCTTCTTGATGAGCCATTCGATATGACCGTGGGCAATTTTCGCCGGATAGCACTCGGACTCCGACGGAATGGATTCGATACCCAGTTCGTAGAGCTTTCGGGTACTTGCCGGTGACAGAACCGTACGGAAGCGGAGCTCCCGGAAGAAAACCGCCCAGAAGGGGTAGTTTTCGTACATGTTCAGGACGCGGGGGATACCTACCTCACCGCGGGTTGCCAGCTCGGGTGCCAGCGGCTCATAGTCAAACATCCGCTTCAGCTTGTAGGCGAAGAGGTTCGGGATGTCCTGCTTGGCCTTGGCCTTGCCGAGACCCCGTTCGCAGCGGTTGCCGGAGATGAAGCTTCTTCCCGCACCGAACTGGTTGATGGTCAGGACGCAGTGGTTGCTGCAGCCCTGGCAGCGGGTCATGCGGGTGCTGTACTTCAGGGAAATGATCTTGTCCAGCGGCAGCATAGTCGTCTTCGGCTTTTCTCCGTCAAGATGCGACTCTGCCATATGATAGCGTTCCCGGGCAATGAGGGCGGCACCGAAGGCACCCATGATGCCGGCGATATCCGGCCGTACCACATTCCGATCCATCAGAAGCTCGAAGGCCCGCAGTACCGCATCATTATAGAAGGTACCGCCCTGCACCACGATATGCTCGCCCAGTTCCTTCGCATCCGTGACCTTGATGACCTTGAACAGGGCATTCTTGATAACGGAGTAGGCAAGGCCTGCGGAAATGTCGGCGACGCTGGCGCCCTCTTTCTGCGCCTGCTTCACATTGGAGTTCATGAAAACGGTGCAGCGGGAACCCAGATCTGTGGGACTCTCGGCGAAGAGTGCCTCATGGGCGAAGTCAATGACAGAGTAGCCCAGGGACTTCGCAAAGGTCTCCAGGAAGGAGCCGCAGCCGGAGGAGCAGGCCTCGTTCAGCTGCACGGAATCCACAGTGCCGTCCTTGATGCGGATACACTTCATGTCCTGACCGCCGATGTCCAGAATACAGTCCACATCGGGTTCGAAAAAGGCCGCCGCATAGTAGTGAGCGATGGTCTCCACCTCGCCCTCATCCAGTTGGAAGGCCGACTTCAGCAGGGCCTCTCCGTAACCGGTGGAGCAGGACCAGGCAATGCGGGCGTCCGCCGGCAGCTGCTCCCGGATTTCCTGAATGGAGCGGATGGCCGTGGCAATGGGAGAGCCGTCATTATTTGAATAGAACTTGTACAGCAGTTCTCCGCTATCGGAAACCAGCGCCAGCTTTGTGGTGGTGGAGCCTGCGTCGATGCCCAGGAAGACGTCCCCATGGCAGTCGCTGAGCTTTCCGGTCACCACGCGATCCTGACTGTGCCGTTCGGAAAAGGCCTGGTAATCCGCTTCCTTTTCGAAGAGCGGCTGCATGCGTTTGATCTCCGTGTCCATGCGGATACCGGCCCGGAGCCGGTCAATGAGCGCGGAGATGCCGTATTCTGCTGTATCCTCGCGGCAGCAGAGGGCAGAGCCGATGGCCGCAAAGAGATGGGAATTCTCCGGATCGATGATCTCGTCGCCGTGCAGATTCAGGGTGCGGATAAAAGCATTCCTGAGTTCCGGCATGAAGTGCAGCGGACCGCCCAGAAAAGCCACATGCCCCCGAATGGGTTTTCCCTGGGCCAGGCCGGAGATGGTCTGGTTTACCACCGCCTGGAAAATGGAGGCGGCCAGATCTTCCCGGGCAGCGCCCTCATTGATGAGGGGCTGGATATCGGTTTTGGCAAATACGCCGCAGCGGGCGGCGATGGGATAGATCATCTGGTAGTTCTTTGCCAGTTCGTTGAGACCGGCGGCATCCGTATCCAGAAGCGATGCCATCTGGTCGATGAAGGAGCCGGTACCGCCGGCGCAGATGCCGTTCATCCGCTGGTCGATGCCGCCCCGGAAATAAATGATTTTGGCGTCTTCACCGCCCAGCTCGATGGCCACGTCGGTGTCCGGACGATAGTCCTTCAATGCTGTGGCCACCGCCACAACCTCCTGACAGAAAAAAGCCCCCATATGTTTGGACAGGGTCAGGCCCCCGGAGCCGGTGATGACGGCTGCCAGGCGAAGCTCCCCCAGCTTCTCCCGCGCTTCGGCGAGAAGATCGGCCAGGGTCTCCTGGATGTTTGCAAAATGTCTTTTGTAATCGGAAAAGAGAATCTGTTTGTCAACATCCAGAATGGCGATTTTCACGGTCGTAGAACCGATGTCAATTCCAAGTCTGTATTGATGTGTCATATTATCAACTACTCCATTATTGTATAATTATATATCAAGACCTGATGCATACCCCTATACATACATAAAGTCTGGGTCAATGTGCTACTTTAGCATAGAAGAGTAAAGCCTTCAAGCTATGAGATTGTTAAAAAATTGTGAAATTTCTTTTCCTATTAAAATGTACAGCCTTTGAAAATTTTCTTGAAAAAAGCGCGTATGGAAAGTATACTCTTGACAGCTGTGAGTAGGAGCCGCAGCAGCGGCAGCACAGAGGACATGAAGGAGGAAAGCCATTCGATGAGCCTTTATCAGAAGTTGGAACGAAAGCTGGGACGGTACGCGGTGCCGAATCTCATGAAGTATATCTGCGTGATGTATGTGGTGGGATTCCTGATCCAATGCTTTGATCCGAGCTTTTATTTTTACTATCTGGACCTGGATCCGGAGGCCATTCTGCACGGGCACATCTGGCGTCTGGTGACCTTCCTTTTTTATTATCCATCCCGGAGTCTGATCTGGGTGGCCATCGGCGTTTACCTCTATTACAGCCTGGGACAGACGCTGGAAAACGTTTGGGGAACGTTTAAGTACAATTTCTTTTTTGTAATGGGTGTCCTGATGCTGATCTTTTGCAGCATTGCGGTCTATCTCATTACCGGATACCCTCTGCAGCTGTATCCCACCTACATGACCTTCAGCATTTTCCTGGCCTACGCGCTGACCTTTCCGGAGGCGACGTTCCTGATCTACTTCATACTGCCGATCAAAGCCAAGTATCTGGCCATACTGGAGATCGTGCTTTATGTGCTGAATCTGCTGAATCCGTGGACGGATCTCGGATCGAGAATTTCGATCCTGCTGTCCCTGCTCAACGTAGCACTGTTCTTCTATCTGACGAGGAGAGGTCAGAGAAGACGGAATGACAATATCTACTTCATGCACTAGGCTGAGGCCTGACGATAGAGCCGCCTGCGGCAGTGATTTGGGGGAATCCTGTGACAGCGCGGCGTAATTTGACAAGAGAAGAGGAGATTCTATGAGAAAAACAAAGATTGTTTGTACCCTGGGACCCAACGAGAACGATTACGAGGTTCTTCTGAAACTGGCAAAGAATATGGATGTGGCACGTTTTAACTTTTCTCACGGTGACCACAATGAGCACCTGCAGAGACTGGCCCTTCTGAAGAAGGCCCGTCAGGAAAGCGGACGTCCCATCGCTGCACTGCTGGATACCAAGGGACCCGAGATCCGTACCGGCGTGCTGGAGGATCACAAGAAGGTGGCTCTGGCAGAGGGCATGCACATCACACTCACCACCGAGGAGTGCGTGGGCAATGCAGAGCGCGTGTACATCAACTATGCCGGACTGAACGAGGATGTGCAGCCGGGCAACACCATTCTCATCGACGACGGTCTCATCGGTCTGACCGTGGATGAGGTCAACGGCACAGAGATTCACTGTACTGTTGTCAACGGCGGCGAGCTGGGCGAGCGCAAGGGCGTGAATGTGCCGAACGTACCCATCCGTCTTCCGTCCCTGACCGACAAGGACATTGAGGACATCAAGTTCGGTATTGAGGTGGGCTATGATTTCGTGGCCGCTTCCTTCATCCGGAACGCAGATGCCATCCGTGAGATCCGTCAGATCATCGAGGATGCAGGCTCTCACATGAAGATCATCGCAAAGATCGAGTCCCAGGAGGGTCTTGACAATCTGGACGAGATCATCAAGGAGTCCGATGGTATCATGGTGGCCAGAGGTGACCTGGGCGTTGAGGTTGAGGCGAAGATGCTGCCGCAGCTCCAGAAGGAGATCATCCGGAAGTGTAACTACCAGGGTAAGCTGGTGATCACTGCCACCCAGATGCTGGATTCCATGATCCGTAACCCGCGTCCGACCCGTGCTGAGGTAACCGACGTTGCTAATGCAGTATACAACGGTACCGATGCCGTGATGCTGTCCGGCGAGACCGCCAACGGTAAGTATCCGGTGGAGGCACTGGAGATGATGGCTTCCATCGTGGAGTACACAGAGCAGTTCGTGGACTATCGGAAGTACCAGAACCGTGAAGTAGAGCAGACCGTTTATGAGACAGTGGGTAATGCTGTCTGCGCGGCTTCCGTGACCACCGCCAATGAGCTGCATGCGCGGGCACTGGTGGCACCTACCCTGACAGGCATCACAGCCGGCATGATTTCCAAGTATCGTCCGGATTCCCAGATTGTGGCTCTGTCACCCAGCCAGACAACCGTGCGGCAGATGATGCTGTACTGGGGTGTTCTGCCGATCTGGGCAAGAAGAGCGGACACCACCGACGAGCTGTTCGATTCCTCCATGCAGGAGCTGCGGGACAGAGGCCTCGTTGAAAGCGGTGACTTCTGCGTCATGACCGCCGGCGTCCTGTCCAGACTCACCAAGAACCAGATGGCCACCAGCACGAATATCATGAGAGTTATGCAAGCGTAGGATTTTGCATCAGGCAAAATCCGAAGCGATCTGACACCTTCCCGAAGGGGAGGTGCTCGCGTAAGCGAGTTTATCGAGAGCTACCAGCTCGAGATAAATCCAAGCCTAGTCCTGAGGAGGGGCCCGGCGGAGCCGGGAGGAGTCCTGAGGACCGGCTTGAGATGAATTTAGCCGCAATTACAAATTAAGAGGAGAAGCTATGAAAAAACCTTATGTCACACTGGAGCAGGTGCAGCGCATTGCAGAAACTTACCCCACACCCTTTTATCTCTATGATGAGAAGGGCATCCGGGAAAATGCGCGCCGCCTTTACCAGGCCTTTTCCTGGAACGAGGGCTTCCGTGAGTATTTCGCCGTTAAGGCAACACCGAATCCCAGTATTCTGAAGATTCTGAAGGAGGAGGGCTGCGGTACCGACTGCTCTTCCCGCACAGAGCTGGAAATGTCCGAGGCCTGTGGCTTCCGTGGACAGGAGATCATGTTCTCCTCCAATGACACGCCGCTTTCCGAGTATAAGCTGGCAGAAGAGCTGGGCGCCATCATCAACCTGGATGACTTTTCCAATATCGCCGAGCTGAAGGAGACCCTGGGCCACTTCCCGGAGACCATGTGCCTCCGCTACAACCCGGGCGGATACTTCAAGATCGCCAACACCATCATGGACAATCCTCAGGATGCCAAGTACGGTATGACCACAGAGCAGATTCTGGAGGGCTACCGGATTCTGAAGGCAGAGGGCGTGAAGCATTTTGGTATCCACGCCTTCCTGGCCTCCAATACCGTCACCAATGACTATTATCCGACACTGGCCAAGCAGCTTTTCGAGCTGGCCGTCAGAATCAAGGAAGAGTGCGGTGTGGAGCTCGACTTCATTAACCTGTCCGGCGGTATCGGCGTGGCCTACAAGCCGGAGCAGACACCCAATGACATTCTGGTCATCGGCGAGGGCGTGCACAAGGTCTATGACGAGATTCTGAAGCCCCACGGACTGGACAAGATCCGGATCTTCACCGAGCTGGGTCGCTTCATGCTGGCACCCTACGGTGCACTCGTGACGAAGGTCATCCACTTCAAGGAGACCTACAAGCACTATGCCGGTGTGGATGCCTGCGCCGTAAATCTGATGCGTCCTGCGATGTACGGCGCATACCACCACATCACCGTACTGGGTAAGGAAGAGGCACCTTGCGTGGAAACCTATGATGTGACCGGTTCCCTCTGCGAGAACAACGACAAGTTTGCCATTGACCGTCAGCTGCCTGAACTGGAGAAGGGTGACTATCTCTTTATCCATGATGCGGGTGCCCACGGCTTTGCAATGGGCTACAACTACAACGGTAAGCTCTGGAGTGCAGAGCTTCTGCTGCGGGAAGACGGCTCCGTGAAGCTGATCCGCCGTGCCCAGACCGATCGGGATTACTTCGCAACACTGGACATCGACGACACGATGAAAAAGTATCTGTAATGGTTTGCGTATCGTCTTGATTCATCTCGAGCTTGTAGCTCTCGATGAACTTGTCTACGACAAGCATGCATCTACGATGCATGTCATATCGTTACGAAGTTTGCTCAATGCAAACTTCTTCACTAGCGAAGTGGTGCATTATATTAGGGAGAAGGAACTATGGCATTAAAGAAAAAACCGGTCACCGGTATGAAGGATGTGCTGCCCCGGGAGATGGCGCTCCGGCAGTATGTGCTGTCCGAAATCCGGCGTACCTACCGGGAGTTCGGCTTCACCGAAATCGAGACACCGGTGGTGGAGCATATCGAGAACCTGCAGTCCAAGCAGGGCGGTGACAACGAGAAGCTGATCTTCAAGGTGATGAAGCGCGGCGAGAAGCTGGAAAGCGCCGTGGCCCAGGGCAATGCAGACGGCCTGGCAGACAGCGGCCTTCGCTATGATCTGACGCTGCCCCTGTCCCGCTTCTATGCCCAGAATCAGGCGAGCCTGCCCAGCCCCTTCAAGGCGCTGCAGATCGGACCGGTTTTCCGGGCAGACCGTCCCCAGAAGGGCCGTTTCCGGGAGTTCTATCAGACGGACATCGACATCTTCGGCGACGGCAGCAACCTTTCGGAGATCGAGTTGATCCTGGCCATCAGCACATTGCTGAACCGCATCGGCTTCGGCGAGAAGTACCATTTCCATATCGTGATCAACGATCGAGAGATCCTGCGGGGCCTGCAGCGCTATGCCGGTTTCCCGGATGCGGATTTCGAAAAGGTCTGCATTACATTGGATAAGGCTGATAAGATCGGCAGCGACGGTGTGAAGGCAGAGCTTCTGTCGCTGGGCTATGAGGAGGCCGTGATCGACCGCTACCAGGCACTGCTGGCGGAGACCGGCACCCATGCCGAAGACATTCGTCGGCTGGGCAGTACCCTCGGGGAAATGCTGCCGGCGGGCGTTGCCGAGAATCTGGCGGAGATCGTGGAAGCGGTAGAGAAGGTTTCTGCCGTGAAGACGGAAATCGCCTTTGATCCGACGCTGGTGCGGGGCATGGGCTACTACACCGGACCGATTTTCGAGATCCGCGCGGAGGGCTTCTCCGGATCTGTCGGCGGCGGCGGACGCTATGACCGTATGGTGGGCCGTTTCACCGGACAGGATACCCCGGCGGTAGGCTTTTCCATCGGCTTTGAGCGCATCATCACCATCATGATGGATGCGGAGGAGAAGGCACCGGAAGCTGGCGAGAAACTGGCTTTCCTGTTGGACAAGAATCTCAGCGCCGAGAAGACCGGCGAGGCCATTGCCGAGGCCATGACGCTGCGGCAGCAGGGAAAGACCGTACTGGTTTCCCGCATGAACAAAAACAAGAAGTTCCAGAAGGAGCAGCTCAGTGAAGAGGGCTATACCAGCTTCCGGGAGTTCTATCAGGATGAACTGAAGTAAAAGGAAAGAAGGACCATAGAGTTATGGCAGAGTCAATGAAGGGACTGCACAGAACGTGCAGATGTACAGAGCTTACAGAGGAGAGCATCGGCCGCGAGGTGACGATGATGGGCTGGGTGCAGAAATCCAGAAACAAGGGCGGATTGATCTTTACGGATCTCCGGGATCGTTCCGGCATTCTGCAGATCGTATTTGAGGAAAGCGACTGCGGCACAGAGGTCTTCGAGAAGGCGGCAAAGCTGCGTTCCGAGTTTGTGATCGCCGTCACCGGCATTGTCCGCTCCAGAGGAAAGGATGCCAATGCAGAGATGGCCACCGGCAGCATCGAGATCAGTGCCCGGGCACTCCGCATTCTGGCCGAGTCCGAGGTGCCGCCGTTCCCCATCGAGGACGGCATCAAGACCAAGGAGGACATCCGTCTCAAGTATCGTTATCTGGATCTTCGGCGTCCGGAGCTTCGGAATCGTATCATGACGAGAGCCAGAATTGCATTCCTGATCCGTCAGTTCATGACCGAAAACGGCTTCCTGGAGATCGAGACCCCGACCCTCATCAAGTCCACACCGGAGGGCGCCCGGGACTTCCTGGTGCCCAGCCGTCTGCACCATGGTAGTTTCTATGCCCTGCCCCAGAGCCCGCAGCTTCTGAAGCAGCTTCTGATGGTATCCGGATTCGATCGCTACTTCCAGCTGGCCCGCTGCTATCGTGACGAGGACCTCCGGGCAGATCGTCAGCCCGAGTTCACCCAGGTGGACATGGAGCTTTCCTTCGTGGACGTGGAGGATGTGCTGGAGGTGAATGAACGCCTGCTCAAGTTCCTCTTTAAGGAGATCTGTGATGTGGACGTACAGCTGCCGATTCAGCGTATGACATGGATCGACGCCATGAATCGCTACGGATCAGACAAGCCGGATATGCGTTTCGAGATGCTGCTGCAGGATGTGACCGAGGTGGTGAAGGATTGCGGCTTCGGCGTCTTCGCAAACTGTGCGAAGGACGGCGGTGTCATCAAGGGACTCTGCGTAAAGGGCCAGGCCCACATGCCGAGAAAGCATATTGATGCTTATACGGAGCTGGTGAAGGGCTACGGCGCCAAGGGACTGGCGTACCTCTGTGTCAATGAAGACGGTACCTACAAGTCCAGCTTCGCCAAGTTCATGACCGAGGAGGAGCTGTCGGCACTCGTTGCTGCGATGCATGCGGAGCCGGGAGACCTGCTGATGCTGGTTTCCGACACCAAGAAGACCACCGTATGGAGTGCCCTGGGTGCCCTGCGTCTCGCTCTGGGCAAGGATCTGGATCTCATCGACCGGAAGGCATGGAAGTTCCTCTGGGTGACCGAGTTCCCCATGTTCGAGTGGTCCGAGGAGCTGGGCCGTTTCCAGGCCATGCACCATCCCTTCACCATGCCCATGGACGAGGATCTGCCGCTGGTGGATACCGACCAGGGCGCTGTCCGCGCCAAGGCCTACGATATCGTACTGAACGGTACCGAGCTGGGCGGCGGTTCCGTGCGAATCCATCAGGCTGACGTGCAGGAGAAAATGCTGGAAAAGCTGGACTTCACACCGGAGCGGGCCAACGAGCAGTTCGGTTTCCTGATGCAGGCCTTCAAGTATGGTGTACCGCCTCATGCTGGCCTTGCCTATGGTCTGGATCGTCTCGCCATGTGGATGGTGGGCTCTGACACCATCCGTGACGTCATTGCCTTCCCGAAGATCAAGGACGGCTCGGATCCTATGATGGATGCCCCGGCACCGGTATTCGATGAGCAGCAGCTCAAGGATCTGGGCATTGCTGTGGTGGCTGACGAGGAAGCGACTGCAGAAGAATAATTAAATAGAATAAAAGTTCTGTAAACTTTCTGAAAACTCATTGACAGATGGCCGTATCGCAACTTATAATACGGGCAAGTGAGTGAAACAGAGTATGTTTTGCAAAGCGAATTATTGATTGAGTTAGAAGCTCAAATTTTATAAGTTGATTACTTTATAATCATGCGGAAGCGTGTCATCTTGTGAAACGGTCAATAAGAGTAGCAATGGTTGCAGGATACTCTGAAATGAAGAAGGTCTGTTAGGACGATTCTGAGGGAGCAAGTGGAGACATCCGCCTGCTCCCTCTTGTTTTGCGTTTTTGTTTGGTCCCACGAAAGTGGCGATGTAGCGATCGGTGCTAAACAAGAGGATCTGCAGGCGGCCGCCGACAGGAGAGAAAAATGAAGGAAGATGAGCAGAGATCCGCGCCGATTTACGAGGCGCTGGAGAGATTCCGGCGGCAGAGGGTAGTGCCCTTTGATGTGCCGGGCCACAAGCGGGGACGGGGCAATCCGGAGCTGGTCACATTGCTGGGTGAGCGTTGTGTGGGTCTGGATGTGAATTCCATGAAGCCCCTGGACAATCTGGGACATCCAGTGTCCGTGATCCGGGATGCAGAGCGGCTGACGGCGGACGCCTTCTCTGCGAAGCATGCCTTTCTGATGGTCAACGGCACCACCAGCGCCGTTCAAGCAATGATCCTTTCCGTGATCAAGGAGGGCGAGAAGATCATCTTGCCCCGTAATGTGCATAAGAGCGTCATCAATGCCCTGGTGCTCTGCGGCGGTGTGCCCGTCTATGCGGACGTGAAGGTGGACAGCCGTATCGGCATTGCCCTAGGTGTAGAGCGACAGGAAATCGCCCGGGTCATGGATGCCCATCCGGATGCGAAGGCCATTTTCATCAACAACCCCACCTACTACGGCATTTGCTCGGATCTTCGGGCCATCACGGAGATGGCCCATGCCCGGGGACTGAAGGTGCTGGTGGATGAGGCCCACGGTACCCATCTTTATTTCGGCGAAAATCTGCCCCTCTGTGCAATGAAGGCCGGTGCGGATCTGGCCGCGGTGTCCATGCATAAATCCGGCGGCAGTCTGACCCAGAGCTCCATCCTGCTTGCGGGCGAAGGCATTGACCCGGACTACGTGCGGCAGATCATCAACCTGACGCAGACCACCAGTGCTTCCTACCTGCTTCTGTCCAGTCTGGACATTTCCCGCCGGAATCTTGCACTGCGGGGCAGGGAAGCCTTCCGGAAGGTATCGGAGATGGCGGAATACGCCCGGCAGGAGATCAACTCTGTCGGCGGTTACTACGCCTATGGCCGGGAAATGATCGATGGGGACAGCGTCTACGATTTTGACGTCACCAAGCTCTGTGTGCATACCCAGGGCATCGGACTCACCGGCATTGAAGTCTATGACCTTCTCAGAGATGATTATGACATCCAGATCGAGTTCGGCGACATCGGCAACATCCTGGCCTATATCTCCATCGGCGACCGCATCCAGGACATCGAACGTCTGGTGGGTGCGCTGGAGGATATTGCCCGGCTGCATGGCAAAGATTCCGCCAGTCTCTACTGCGGTGATTTCATACAGCCGGAGCTGGTGCTGAGTCCGAAGGAGGCCTTTTACGGACAGAAGCGCAGCCTTCCCCTGCGGGAAACCGAGGGACAGATCTGCGGGGAGCTGGTGATGTGTTATCCGCCGGGAATCCCGATTCTGACCCCGGGCGAGCGGATCACCGGAGAAATCATTGCGTACATCGCCTACGCGAAGGAGAAGGGATGTTCTCTGCAGGGTATGATGGACAGCCGGGCGGAGCAGATCCGCGTGATGGCATAAAGGAGGGAAGGAATGGATATCTGGTTCTCTCAGATGGACACGGACAATGTGAAGACCAGCATCCGGGTAGACAAGCAGCTCTTCAGCGCACAGAGCGACTACCAGCGGATCGACGTCTTCCAGACCCAGGAATTCGGCCGTATGATCGTGCTGGACGGAGAGGTGATCTTCTCCGAGGCGGACGAATTCATTTACAACGAAATGGTGGTGCATGTGCCTATGGCGGTGCATCCCTCGGTGCGGCGGGTGCTCATCATCGGCGGCGGTGACGGGGGTGTGGCCAAGGTCTGCACCGCCTACCCGGAAATCGAGCAGATCGATGTGGTGGAGCCGGATGAGCTCTTCATCAAGGTGAGCCGGGAGTTTTTCCCGGAGACCGCCAGCGGTTTTGACGATGCCCGGGTGAACATCATCAACCGGGATGGGCTTCGTTTCCTGCGGCGTTGCACCGATGCCTATGATCTCATCATAAACGACTCCACGGATCCCTTCGGTCACACAGAGGGACTGTTTACCCGGGAGTTCTACGGCAGCTGCTACCGGGCATTGCATGAAGACGGCATCATGGTTTACCAGCACGGCAGCCCCTTCTATGATGAGGACGAGGCGGCCTTTCGGGCCATGCATCGGAAAGCTTATAAGAGCTTTCCCATCAGCCGGGTTTATCAGGCCTGTATTCCCACCTGCCCGGCGGGTTACTGGATGTTCGGCTTTGCGTCGAAGAAATATCATCCCCTGCAGGATTTCGATCCGGAACGCTGGGAAAAGCGGGGTCTGAAAACCTGGTATTACACGACACATCTCCATCGGGGCGCCTTCATGCTGCCCCGCTATGTGGAGGAACTTCTGGAAGAGGAGGAAAAAAGAGAATGAGCAGATTAATGATCATTGGCTGCGGCGGTGTGGCTTCTGTGGCGATTCACAAGTGTTGTCAGAATCCGGAGGTGTTCACGGAACTGATGATTGCCAGTCGGACCCTGTCCAAGTGTGAAGCCCTGCGGGAGGAGCTGGCACCGAAGACCGCCACAAAGATCACAACGGCCCAGGTGGATGCGGATGATACTGCGGCTTTGACCGAGCTGATCCGAAGCTATCAGCCGGATGCGGTGCTGAATCTGGCCTTACCCTATCAGGATCTTTCCATCATGGACGCCTGCCTGGCTGCCGGTGTGGACTATATTGATACCGCAAATTATGAGGCGGAAAATACCGAGGATCCGGCATGGCGTGCCATCTATGAAAAGCGCTGTGCGGAAAAGGGATTTTCTGCCTACTTCGATTATTCCTGGCAGTGGGCGTACCGGGAGAAGTTTGCGGAGGCCGGTCTCACGGCATTGCTCGGCACCGGCTTTGATCCGGGTGTGACCTCGGTTTTTGCAGCCTACGCGAAGAAGCACTATTTCGACGAGATCCACACCATCGATATTCTGGACTGCAATGGCGGTGACCACGGCTATCCCTTCGCCACGAACTTCAACCCGGAAATCAATCTTCGGGAGGTATCCGCACCGGGTTCCTACTGGGAGGACGGCCACTGGGTAGAGGTACCGGCCATGAGCATTCATCGGGAATATGACTTTGCCGGTGTGGGCAAAAAGGATATGTACCTCCTGCATCACGAGGAGATCGAGGCCCTGGCGGAGAACATGCCGGAGGTGAAGCGGATCCGTTTCTTCATGACCTTCGGACAGAGCTACCTCACCCACATGAAGTGTCTGGAAAATGTGGGCATGCTGTCCACAGAGCCGGTGGATTTCCAGGGCCAGAAGATTGTGCCCATCCAGTTCCTGAAGACCCTGTTGCCGGATCCGGCATCTCTGGGACCCCGTACCGTGGGAAAGACCAACATTGGCTGTATCTTCACGGGAATCAAGGACGGAAAGCCCCGGACACTCTACATCTACAATGTCTGCGATCACCAGGAGTGCTATCGTGAGGTGGGATCCCAGGCCATTTCCTACACCACCGGTGTACCAGCCATGATCGGCGCCATGCTGGTGCTGCAGGGACTCTGGAAGAAGCCCGGTGTCTTCACTACCGATGAATTCGATCCGGATCCGTACATGGAGGCGCTGAACCGCTGGGGACTCCCCTGGCAGGTGGAAGAGCAGCCGGTGCTGGTGGACTAAGTAATTGATAAGCAGGATAATGTCTTCGGCGGAAAAGCCGGGAAAGAAGGTAGATATCATGCAGCTCAGCGAAATTCATACCCCCGCCTATGTGGCGGACCTTCCCCGGCTTCGCCGGAATCTGGAAATTCTGCAGGAGGTGAGCCGAGAAAGCGGCGCCCACATCCTGCTGGCCCAGAAGGCCTTTTCGATGTTCAGCCTCTATCCCATGATGGGAGAATATCTCGCCGGAACAACCGCCAGCGGGCTCTATGAGGCGCGCCTCGGTAAGGAGGAAATGGGCAAGGAAAATCATGTCTTTTCTCCGGCTTACCGGGAGGAAGAAATCGACGAACTGACAGACTGCTGCGACCATATCGTGTTCAATTCCGTGTCGCAGCTTCGCCGCTTTCAGGACCGAGTGAAGGACAGATGCTCCATCGGACTGCGGGTGAACCCGGAGTGCTCCACCCAGGAGGGACACGAGATCTATGATCCCTGCGCGCCTCATTCCCGGCTGGGTGTCACCCTGGAAGCTCTGCAAAAAGAGCTTAAAAACGATCCGAATGCGCTTAAAAATGTGGAAGGCCTGCACTTCCATACGCTTTGCGAGCAGAACAGCGATGCGCTGGAGGAGACGCTCGCGGCGGTGGAGGAACGCTTCGGCTTTCTGCTGTCCCGCCTTCGCTGGCTCAACATGGGCGGCGGTCATCACATCACCCGGGAGGACTACGACCGGGAACGGCTGATCCGTTGTGTTCAGCACGTCCGGGAAAAATACCATTTGACGGTGTATCTGGAACCCGGTGAGGCGGTGGCGCTGAACGCGGGCTATCTCGTGACGGAGGTGCTGGACCGGGTGGAGAACGAAGGCACCATCCTGCTGCTGGATGCTTCTGCCGCCTGTCACATGCCGGACGTGCTGGAGATGCCCTATCGGCCGCCTCTGCGGGGCAGCGGGCTTCCGGGGGAGAAGCCCTATACCTATCGGCTTTCTTCCTGTACCTGTCTGGCCGGAGACCTCATCGGCGAATATTCCTTCGACCGGGAGATTCACGATGGAGAACGGCTGATTTTTGAGGATATGGCCATCTACACCATGGTGAAGAACAACACCTTTAACGGCATGCCGCTGCCCTGGATCTACGTCATGGACGAGGGGGGAGACTGCCGCCTCATCAAGCGCTTCGGCTATCAGGATTTCAAGGAACGACTGTCCTGAGGAAAGGGGAAATGATGCGTTATCGAATGCCCGGAGAATACGAAAAACATGCCGGCACCATTATGATCTGGCCGGTGCGTCCCGGCTCCTGGGCCTGGGAAGGCCGGGACGCAAAACCTGTATTTGCCCGGATCATCCGGGAAATCGCGAAGGGAGAGCGGCTCTGGCTCCTCTGCTACGGCGCGGGACTTCAGGAGGCGCAGGCTGAATTCGCCGGAGAAGAAAACATTACCCTGCTGGACATCGAAACGGACGATGCCTGGGCGCGGGACATGACGCCCACCTTCGTGCTGGATGAAGCGGGAGAGGTGCACGGCGTGGACTGGTGCTTCAATGCCTGGGGCGGCAGCTTCGACGGGCTGTATCAGAACTGGGCGCGGGACGACCGGGCGGCAGAGGCTATTTGTCGGACCCTGAGACTGCCGCGGTTGGATGCGCATCCCTTCGTGCTGGAGGGCGGTTCCATTCACTGTGACGGGGAAGGCACACTGATCACCACAGAGGCTTGTCTTTTGAGTCCGGGAAGGAATCCGGGGCTTAGCCGGGAGGAAATCGAGGCAGAGCTTCGGTGCTTTCTGGGCATTGAGAAGGTCATCTGGCTGCCTCACGGCATTTATCAGGATGAGACCAACGAACATGTGGATAATGTCTGCGCCTTCACAAAACCGGGTGAAGTTCTGCTGGCCTGGACGGACCGGGAGGACGATCCGCAGTATGCCTATTCTCAGTCCTGTCTGGAAGTGCTGGAGAGAGAAAGAGATGCCCGGGGCAGGAAGCTGCGGGTGCATAAGCTGCCGGTGCCGACGGAGCCCCAGCGGATCCGGGAAGAGGAGCTTGCGGGTTTTCAGTTTGAAGACGGAGAGGATACCCGGGAAGCCGGGGAGCGGCTTGCGGCAAGCTATGTGAATTTTTATATCGCAAACGAGTCCGTGTTGCTGCCCCAGTTTGGGGATTCCATGGATGCGGAAGCGGTCCGGATTCTTACGGAATGCTTTCCGACCCGGCGCATCGTGCCGGTACCGGCACGGGCGATTCTCACCGGCGGCGGCAACATTCACTGCATTACCCAGCAGGTTCCGTTAGGGAACGGCAGCGGACAGAAGCGGGAGGAAGTATAATGAGAGAGGTTACGGTGGCCTGTGTGCAGATGTGCATGCAGCAGGAAGTACAGGCAAATATCGAGACGGCGGATCGTCTGCTGCAGCAGGCAGCCGCGCAGGGCGCGCAGGTGGTGCTGTTGCCGGAGCTTTTCGAACGCCCCTATTTTTGTCAGGAGCGTTGCTACGATTATTACCGCTTTGCCGTACCGGTAGAGGAAAATGCGGCAGTACAGCATTTCCGGAAGCGGGCAGCGGAACTGCAGCTGGTGATCCCTGTCAGTTTCTATGAACGTGACGGAAATGTGTTGTATAATAGTGTGGCAATGCTGGACGCAGACGGCAGTCTGCTCGGCGTATACCGAAAGACCCATATTCCGGATGACCATTACTATCAGGAAAAGTTTTATTTCACACCGGGAGACAGCGGCTTCCGGGTATTCGATACCCGCTACGGACGAATCGGTGTGGGCATCTGCTGGGACCAGTGGTTCCCGGAGACCGCACGCTGCATGGCCCTCGCGGGCGCAGAGCTTCTGCTCTATCCCACGGCCATCGGCAGTGAACCGATTCTCGAGGTGGACAGCATGCCCCATTGGCGGCGCTGCATGCAGGGACATGCGGCGGCAAACCTCATTCCCGTGGCGGCAGCCAATCGCTTCGGACTGGAAACCGTGACACCTTCGGAGGCCAACGGCGGACAAAGCTCGGCGCTGCGCTTCTATGGTTCCTCCTTTATCGCTGACGAGACGGGAGAGCTGCTGGAAACGGCAGGACGGGAGGAAGAGGCGGTGCTGCTGCATCGCTTTGATCTTGCTGCCATTCAGGAAAACCGCCTGTCCTGGGGCCTGTTCCGGGATCGTCGTCCTCATTGCTATGGTGCTATCAGCGGAGAGGAAAGGAGAAGATAAATAAATGGAACAGATTATTTTTCGGCCGCGGATTTATCAGTATGACGGAGCCAATGACTTTGCAGAGGCCTTCTCTTTGGGAAAGAAGGATCTGGTGCTGACAAACCGCTACATTTTTGAGCCGTATTTTGACACAGAAAAGTATCCGGTGCGCTGCATTTTCCAGGAGGAATTTGGCGGCGGTGAACCCACGGACATCATGGTGGATGCCATTCTGAAGAAGGCCCAGGAGGCAGAATTTGACCGGGTGATCGCCATCGGCGGCGGTACGGTGCTGGACATCGCGAAGATTTTGGCGGTGGCAGACGGCCATGATGTGAACTGGCTCTATGACCATAAGGAGACGCTGAAGAGAAGTCAGCAGCTGATCCTGATTCCCACCACCTGCGGCACCGGCTCCGAGGTCACCAACATTTCCATTGTCAATCGGACCACCCTGGGTGTGAAGATGGGACTGACCTCCGAGAGCATGTATGCGGATGCTGCCGTGCTGATTCCAGAGCTTCTCAAGAAACTGCCCTTCGGTGTCTTTGCCACCAGCTCCATCGATGCTCTGGTGCATGCGGTGGAATCCTATCTGTCCCCCAAGGCCACGGACTATACGCGACTGTTCAGTCGCCGGGCGATGGAAATGATCCTGACCGGCTATCAGGGGCTTCTTGCGGAGGGAAAGGAAACACTGCCGCAGCGGATGGAGCAGTTTCTGCGGGCCTCCAATTTTGCCGGTCTTGCCTTTGGCACGGCAGGCTGTGCGGCCGTACATGCCATGAGTTATCCCCTGGGCGGCACCTATCATGTGCCCCATGGAGAAAGCAATTATGCCATGTTCACCGGTGTGCTGAAGCAGTACCTTCTTCTGAAGCCGGAGGGGGACATTGCAGAGCTCAATGCTTATCTGGCGGGACTGCTGCACTGTGAGACCGCTGAGGTATACGATGCGCTGGAAGCATTGCTGAACCAGATTCTGCCGAAGAAGGCGCTTCATGAATACGGGGTGAAGCCGGAGGAACTGGCGGTCTTTACCGACAGCGTCATGGAGACCCAGGGACGTCTTATGGCCAACAACTATGTGCCGCTGGACCGGGAGCAGGTGTACCGGATTTATCAGAGTCTATATTAAGTATCCAGCCCGGGGCCCCCGGTAGCCAAGCTATCGCTGACCCCAGGCAGGATAATCGACTATAGCCTCGGCGGTGTTTTTTTGCTATGATGAAGACGTTTCATTGTATGAATAGAAGGGGATGGATCGTGACAAGGGACGAATTTCTTCGAAAGCTGCAGGCAGAGCTGGTGCTCAGCGTGTCTGACGGCGTAATTGAAAATCAGCTGCGTTATTATCAGGAATATATCAACGATGAAGTGGCCGGAGGCCGCAGTGAAGCAGAGGTGATCGATGCGCTGGGGGATCCCCGCTTGCTGGCGCGCACCATCATTGACGCGGCGGAGGCCGGCGGGGATGCGGTGGCGCGGGAGACGCCCTTCCGCTATACCGAAGACGAGATCAACTACAATTCTGACGATGAGGATCGGCAGTATCAGGGCGCTCAGGAGGATTCCGGCAGTTCCCGGGAGACCTACCGGAGCTTCGGGGAGCGCACGCAGAATGACGGTGGTGCAGCCCAGGAGAGAAGCTTCGACGGACAGACGGTGGAGAACGATTCCCGCAGCTTTGACCGGGAACCCCGGCGGCCTCATGTATACACCATGGGCAGCAGCGGCTGCATTCTGTTGGGGATTTTCCTGATTGCGCTGCTCAGTCTGGCTGCCAAGATCATTGGCGGCATCTTTATCCTCTTGTCTCCGGTGCTGACACCGGTGATGGTGATCGCCGTATTGCTGTGGTTTTTTTACAGTGCCATGAATAAGAAATAAGGAAGGAAATAGGAAAATAGGATGAAAACCTGCGAACTGATAGTGCCCTGTCATTTTGGCCTGGAGGCCGTGACCAAGAAAGAGGTCATTGACCTGGGCTATGAGATCACTGAGGTGACCGACGGCCGCGTGTGCTTCACAGGAGATGCGGAGGCCATCACGAGAGCCAATGTGTTTCTGAGGACCACAGAGAGAGTGCTTTTGAAGGTGGGATCCTTCCGGGCGGTAACCTGGGAAGAGCTGTTCCAGGGCACCAAGGCTCTGCCCTGGGAGGAATATCTCCCGGAGGACGCCAGCTTCTGGGTCACCAAGGCCAGCAGCATTAAGTCCCAGCTCTTTTCCACACGGGACATCCAGTCCATCATGAAGAAGGCTATGGTGGCGCGCATGGGCGAGGCTTACCACAAGGAGTGGTTCTCGGAGCACGGCGCCAAGTATCCGGTCCGGGTTTTCCTGCTGAAGGATGAGGTGACGGTATGTCTGGACACGACAGGAGAGTCCCTGCATAAGCGGGGTTATCGTCTGAAGATGGGCAAGGCGCCTATCACGGAGACGCTGGCGGCAGCATTGATTCTGTTGTCCGGCTGGCGGGATGACCGACCCTTCGTGGATCCTATGTGCGGTTCCGGTACATTCCCCATCGAGGCGGCCATGATTGCTGCCAATATCGCACCGGGAATGGATCGCGCCTTTGTTTCCGAGGCCTGGACCAATCTCATCGACAAGCAGCATTGGTATGACACCATCTCGGAGGCCAATGAGGCCGTAGATGAGGAGCTGCTGCAGACGGGTATCAATCGCTTCGGCAAGAAGGTGGACATTCAGGGCTACGACATTGACCCGGAAATGGTGGCGGTTTGCCGTGAAAATGCGGACCGGGCCGGTGTGGAGAAGATCATTCATTTCCAGGCCCGAGATGTGGCGGATCTGTCCCATTCCGGTCACCGGGGTTATATTCTGTCCAACCCGCCCTACGGTGAGCGTATTGAGGACAAAAGAAACCTCCCGCTGCTCTATACGGAGCTGCGAGAGGCCTATGACAGCTTGAAAACCAGAGGCTGGAGTATGCATCTTATCACTGCCTGGGATATGGCAGAGAAGTATCTGCGGCGGGCGGATAAGAACCGGAAGATCTACAACGGTATGATGAAGACCTATTTCTATTCCTACAATGCCCGGCCGGTGAGTGCTTCCCGCCCGGATGGCGCAAAGAAGCCGGAGAAGACAGATCGGCCGAATAAGCCGGACAAGAATCAGGGCAAGAAGTAGTTCTTTTCAAAGGCAGATACCGGAAGCGGCGCGGAGAAGTAGTAGCCCTGGAAGGCATCACAGCCCATTTCTGTGAGGGCCTGGGCCTGTTCCGCGGTTTCCACGCCTTCCGTGATCACCGGCATATTCAGGGCATGGGCCAGATCCAGAATGGCGTGCAGGATGATGCGGCTGCGCTGCAGATTTTCTGTTTCCCGGAGGAAGCCCATGTCGATTTTCAGGATGTCGGCGCAGATGTCCTTCAGCATATTCAGAGAAGAATAGCCGCTGCCGAAGTCGTCAATCTCGATCAGAAAACCGGCCTGCTGCAGCCTTTGCAGCTGCCGCTGCAGGTCCGGAACGTCCTGCGTCAGGGTGCTTTCGGTGATCTCCAGATTCAGCATGGCAGGCGGAATGTCGTAGCGCTGAGTCAGCTCCGTGAAGTGTCGGCAGATATCAATATAGAAGAAATCCTTTGCGGAGATGTTGACGGATATATGATAGTTCAATCCCCGGCTGCGCCAGTCCCGGAGCTTCTGCGCCGCCTGTTCCCAAATGGCCTCGTCCAGTCGATGGATGAGGCCTGTTCTTTCGAAGAGGGGAATGAATTCACCCGGCGGGGTCAGGGTTTGGTCCGGATGTACCCAGCGGGCCAGGGCCTCTGCGCCGAGCAGTCTTCCGTCCACGGCGATCTGGGGCTGGAGATAGATCTGGAACTCTCCGTTCTGCAGGGCCCGCTCAAAGGTACCGGTGAGTTCCTTGTCATGAATGGCCTGGCGCAGCATTTCCGGTTTGTAGAAGGCCACGCATTGTTCCAGACTCTCATGGATGGATTTCATGGCGATCAGCGCCTTGTCACACATGGAGGCCACGGATTCATCGGGAGCGTTCACGGCGTAAATGCCGTAGGAAATCTTGATGCGGTAGGTGGGGCTGCCAAGGGTGCGCTGCAGCGTCTCTGTGCACAGGGTCAGCAGTTCCAGTGGAAAATACTCCTTCTGCACCAGAAGGGCGAAGCGATCATCGGGCAGCTTGCCGTAGAGAATGTGATCCTGATCCGGCCAGTTTTTGAAAAGATCTGCTTCGGCACACAGGAGAGCAGAGGCCTTTTCCCGGCCGAAAAGCTCGTTGACCAGCTTGAATTCGGCGATATCGGAGCAGAGCATGAGATAATTGCCGGGTTCATTCCTGAGCTTTTCCGCACAGCGTTCTTCAAAGTACTTTCGGTTCCAGATGCCGGTCAGATCGTCATGGGTAGACTGATGCCAGGCCCGGAGAATATTGCGCCAGTTTTCCGGCATATTCGCTTTTTCCTCGGGAAGAAGTGCATCCAGAATAGAAAGAATTTGTGTGTCCGACATGGGTGTAAGTGCCTTTCTGTGAACTGTCTGAGGTATACCCCTTAGTGTATACTAACTATCCACACATTATAGCCATAAGGGAGCGGGAAAATCAATAGCTGCACCTTCGCACAGGGGGATTTCTGCATTGAATCGGTTTTTTAGGCATGATAGAATAAATCTATGTGATGTGCTTTTTGGGAGAAACAGGAGAGGCTATGAGAATCATTTTTGCAACACACAATCAGGGAAAACTCCGGGAGATCCGGCAGATTCTGTCGGACATTTCCTCGGAAATTCTGGCGAAATCCGAGCTGGGCATCGACTTCGAACCGGCAGAGACCGGCAAGAGCTTTGCGGAAAATGCGGAGCTGAAGGCGGTCGGTATCCGGAACTATATGAAGGAGCATGGTCTGCTGCAGCCCGGCGATGTGGTGATGGCGGATGATTCCGGGCTCTGTGTGGATTGGCTGCGCGGCGCCCCCGGCATTTACTCGGCACGTTATCTGGGAGAGGATACCAGCTACGAGATCAAGAATGCCCATATCATCGAAAAACTGAAGCATGCCGAGGGAGAGGAAAGGGCTGCGCATTTCACCTGCAATATCTGCGCCGCCTTTGCTGATGGCCGTGTGTTCCATACGGAGGGGCAGTTTCCGGGATGGATCGCGAAGGAACCCGGCGGCACAAACGGCTTCGGCTATGATCCGATCCTCTATCTGCCGGAATACGGGAAAACCTCTGCGGAGCTCAGCCCGGAGGAAAAAAATCAGATCTCTCACCGGGGCAAGGCACTTCGGGAAATGCGTCGGCTGCTGAAATCCGTACAGGAGAATGATGAGCGAATGAAGGCGCGCAGCACAGAACCGGCGCGGCGCGGCAAAAAGCTGCTGGTGGTCAGCGATTCTCATCGTTATGACGAAAAGCTGCTGTCTGTGATCGAAGCGGAGAAGCCCTTTGATGCGCTGATTCATCTTGGTGATGTGGAGGGCTCGGAGACCCGGCTCATGTATGCGGCCGGCGCCGGTGTGCAGTGCTGTTTTGTGGCCGGCAACAATGATTTCTTTTCGCAGCTGCCGGCGGAGATGGAGGTGAGCTTCTGCGGTACCCGTTGCTTCCTGACCCACGGGCATAACTATGGTGTGGGTATGGATGTGCAACGGCTGGCGGACGAGGCCAGAAACCGGAACTGCAGTGTGGCCATGTTCGGACATACCCACCGGCCTTTCCTGAAGGTGGTAGACGGTGTGGTCTGCGTGAATCCGGGCAGCATCAGTTATCCCCGGCAGGCGGACCGGCGCTGCTCCTACCTGGTGGTTTCGGTATCGCCGAAGGGAGATTTTGAATTTCACGAGAAGTATTTATAATGAGGAAATAAATGCAGGGAGGCGTTTAGGATGGATTTTAGAGAACTTACCTATATTACCGCAGTGGCGGACAACCACAGTGTGACAGAGGCGGCGCGGAAGCTCTTTATTTCCCAGCCATCCCTCTCGTATATCATTTCCAAGGTGGAGGAGGATCTGGGGGTTAAGCTCTTCAACCGAAAGACCAATCCCATTACGCTGACCTATGCAGGAGAACGCTATGTGAAGACCGCGCGGCAGATTCTGGTGATGCGGGAGAACCTGCGCCGGGAGCTTTCGGATATCGGGCACGGCATGCGGGGACGCATCAACATTGGCATTCCCACGGAGCGCGCCGGCTATATGCTGCCGAAGGTCATCGGCCCCTTCCGGGAGAAGTATCCCAATGTGGAAATCCACCTGCAGGAATCCCGCTCCAAGGACATTATCAACAATCTGATAAACGACAACATTGCCTTCTGTGTACTGCCGGGCAGTGAAGAGGATCTGCCGGCGGGCCTGAAGACGGAATATATCTATACAGAGAAGCTGTACCTGGTGGCGGGCAAAGGAATGATCACGGAACGCATGAAGCGGCAGAACGGGACGGTGAATCTGCAGAAGTGTGCGGAGCTTCCCTTTATTCTTATGAAGCGGGGGCAATATATCCGTAAAAAGACGGACGGTGTTTTCCGTACCTACAGCTTCATTCCCAAGGAGGTCATGGAGGTATCCAGCTGTATTTCGGCAGTGGAGCTGGCCAGTGCCGGACTGGGCATCACCATTGTGCCGGAGCGCGCCATCATTGCCCTGCGTGGAAGTCACGATTTCGAGTGCTTCAACTACAGTTCCGAGGAGGACAGCTGGCCGGTGAATGTGGTGTACAAGGCGGATGTATATCTCGATCAGTCGGAGCGAACCCTGATTGAAACAATGAAAGAAGTTTTTGCGAAAAAAACGCTTGACAATACGGAGGATATTCGCTAATATGTATGAGTCGCTTAACGAAAGCGACAAATGAGTCAGTAGCTCAGCTGGATAGAGCAACGGCCTTCTAAGCCGTGGGTCGGGGGTTCGAATCCCTTCTGGCTCATTTTGTATTTTGTCTGTGAGATCACGGACGTATAAATACAAAGCTGTGGTGGGTATAGCGTAGCTGGTTATCGCGCCAGATTGTGGTTCTGGAGATCCTGGGTTCGAGCCCCAGTACCCACCCTTTTCTTTATGCCGGCGGGCAGAATGCTTTAGGGCCATCGCCAAGCGGTAAGGCACAGGCCTTTGACGCCTGCATTCGTTGGTTCGAATCCAACTGGCCCTGCTGAGACAATCATATCATGAGGCACTAGCTCAGTCGGTAGAGCACTTGACTTTTAATCAAGTTGTCGCGGGTTCGATTCCCACGTGCCTCATCCATTGCGGAAGCCTTGAAAATACAGGGCTCCCGCCTTTTTTTGATAATAATTATCATTCTCATCCCGCGCAACGTTTTTTTGCTTTGTTCGGGTTTATTCGGGCTTAAATTTCCTAATACTGCCATCAATTTTCCGATTTCTTTCCTGGCTTGCAGGTGCCGGTCTTTCCCGCTAGAATAGGAGTCATAACAATTTATCGTTCGGGTCCGGCGCGCAGTCTGCGGATATGGCAAAGTGACCTCTGCATTGTAGGAGGTAAACAGATGAAGGTGACAAAGGGCGGCAAGGTTTCGGAGCTTCTGCGGGATATTCCGATTCCCGGAATGTTTCATGCGAAGCAGGTGTTTCCGGCGGATCGCATCACGGCGGAGGAAATTCCCGGGGTGGTGGAGCGGGAGCTTTCTCAGGAGGCGTTTGCCTCGAAGATCCGGCCCGGTATGCGGATTGCCATTACGGCGGGAAGCCGGGGCATCCGGAATGTGGATGTCATCACGAAGGCCATTGTGGACTTTGTGAAGAAGCAGGGGGCGGAGCCCTTCATTGTGCCGGCCATGGGAAGTCACGGCGGCGCTACGGCAGAGGGACAGCTGGAGATACTCGAGAGCTACAACATTACCCCGGAGACCATGGGCTGTCCTATCAAGTCTTCCATGGAGGTGGTGGAGCTGGGCGTTTCCTCCCGGGGCAAGACCGTGTATATGGATAAAAATGCCTTTGAATCGGATGGTGTCATCGTTTCCTGCCGCCTGAAGCCTCACAATGCCTTCCGCGGCAAGGTGGAGTCAGGCCCCTGCAAGATGATGACCGTGGGCCTCGGCAAGCAGAAGGGCGCATCCCTGGTGCATTCCGATGGCATGAACCATATTGCCGAGAACATTCCCACCATGGCGGAGGTGGTGATTGCTTCCGGGAAGATTCTTTTCGCCATTCCCTGTCTGGAAAATGCTTACGACGAGACCATGAAGCTGGAGGCGATTCTGCCGGAGAACATTCTGACCCGGGAGTCGGAGCTGCTGCAGCTGGCATTCCGGAATATGCCTTCTCTTTTGGTGAAATCCTGTGACGTGCTGGTGGTGGATGAGATCGGCAAGAATTATTCCGGCACCGGCGTCGATCCCAATATCACCGGTACCTTCTCCACACCCTATGCCAGCGGCGGCATTGCAGTGCAGCGAACCGCTTTTCTGAACCTCTCCGAGGCCTCCCACGGCAATGCCCTGGGTACGGGACTGGCCAGTGTTATCACGGCAAAAATTTTCGATGAGATGGACATTGAGAAAATGTATCCGAACTGCATCACCAGTACGGTGCTGGCATCGGCGCGGATCCCCTGCGTGGTGGCCAATGACAAGGAGGCCATTCAGATCTGCATCCGCACCTGCAACGAGATTGACATGGAGAAAGCCCGGGTGGTACGAATCCCCAATTCGCTTCATATCGGTGAGATCATGCTTTCTGAGGCCTATTATGAGGATGTTCTGGCCGGAAAGTATCCTGGTGTCACCGCAGTGGATGTCCCGGCAGAGCTGGAGTTTGATGACGAAGGAAACCTATTGACGAAAACAGAGCTTTGATACATTGGCTGTGCAGACATCATGTGACAACAGCCAAGATGTCGCGAAGCGCATGATATTGGAAAAAGACGCCGAAGCAATCGTGCCTCGGCGTCTTTTTTAACTGTCAAATCTTGCATTTTGTGCATTTTGCTCCAGCACGGAAAGCTCCGCTTCTGTGAGCTGCAGGGCTTCCGTGATGCGGGAGAATTCCCGGGCCAGGGTGGTGTCGGAGACCGTCATGTTGTCGGTGTTGATGGTGATGCAGACACCGGCTTCCAGCAGGGAACGGATGGGGGAGTCCGCCATCTTTTCGAAGATCCGGGTATGAAGATTGCTGGTGGGACAGAGTTCCAGCGGAATATGCGCGTCGGCCAGCTCCTGTACCAGTGCGGGATCCTCCAGGCTGCGGACGCCGTGGCCGATACGCCGGGCGCCGAAGGAAAGGGCGGCCCGGATGCTCTCCGGGCCGGCTGCCTCACCGGCATGAATGGTAAAGGGTATGTCCAGCGCTGCCGCCCGGGCGAAAAGCGCTTCGTAATCCCGGGTGGGGAAGAGGGTCTCGGCACCGGCCAGATCGGCGGCGCAGACACCCTTGCCGAGGTAGGCCTTGGTGAGTTCAATGGTTTCGAGGTTGGATTTTTCGTTCGTTTCCTTGGGCCCGCGCATTGCGCAGAGGATGAAGGAAGCCCGGAGTCCGCCGACATTATCCTGGGAAGACAGGAAACGGTCACGACCCCGGAGGGCAGCCTCCAGTGTCTGCTGCTGGGTCAAGCCGCCGCGGGTGAGCTGGGTGGGTGCGAAGCGGGGCTCTGCCGCTGTGAGACCCTGTTCGGATAATGTCTTCAGGAATTCATAAACGGCATATTCGATGGCTTCTTCGGTCTGGATGAGAGAGAGGGGGTAGTCGAAGACGGCGAGATATTCGTTCAGGTCCCGGCAATCGGGCGGTGCCACCATGCGGCGGCGCAGCTCGGCCTCGGAATAAAGGGGAAGGCCCTGGCGTTCGGCCAGCTCGTGAGCGGTGGTGAGAGGGATGGAGCCGTCCAGATGGACGTGCAGATCGATAAGTTGCATACAGTATTTCTTTCCCGCAGAGCTTGCTCTGCGCTTAAAAACGAGTGTAATGGTTTACAGCAGAAGCTGCCGGATCTCCGGCAGTGCAAAATAGTCCCGGATTTCTGTGCACAGGGCCTTTTCCGGGCTGTGCATGGACCAGTTGCGGCGGTGGACAAGGGCGAACTGTCGGGTGAGGATCGGATCCAGATGGTAGCAATGCAGGGGCTCCGTTTCGCTTATACAGGATTTTCCGATGAAGGTAATGCCGATGCCCTTTGCTGCCATGGCCCGGGAGGTGAGCACACTGTTGGTTTCACAAATGGTGTTTGGCACAAAGCCGGCGGCTTCGAAGATCTGATTGCTGGCCTCCCGGATGGTGGATCCTTTCTTGCAAAGCAGGAAGGGCTCATTTTTGAATTCCGACGTCAGTTCCTCTCGGGAAATGCTGTCGCCGGAATTTTTTTGGCAGTAGGGATGATCCCGATACAGCGCCAGGAGGATTTCCTCCGTGCCCAGGATTTCGACCTGATCCTTCGAGAAGGCGGCGGTATTGTTCAATGCCATGACAGCGCAGTCCAAGCTTTCCTCCTGCAGGAGGCGGGTCAGCGTCGGCACATTGGCCTCGGTAATTTCCAGCGTAGAGGCCGGGAAGCGTTCCTTGAAATTGGGCACTACGGCGGTCAGCATCCGAAGTCCCAGCTGGGAGGTGGTGCCGATGGTGATATGACTCTTGTCCTGCATGGAGCGGATGTTATGGTACAGGGTCTTCTGAATGTCGATGACCTGTCGGGCGGCCTTTACATAGAGCTCCCCGGCGGGGGTCAGAACCAGGCGGCCCCGGGTCCGCTCGAAGAGAGGAACGCCGATTTCCTGCTCCAGCTTGCTGAGGTACTGGCTGAGGGAGGATTGGGAGACGTAGAGCTCCTCGGCAGCGTTGGTCATGTTCTGTCGTTCAGCGATGGTTAAAATGTAGTTTAAGTATCTGACATCCATAATTCTGCTCCATTAGAAAAACGAATCTTCCAATTATTATTGCATATTGGTCAGATGATTGCAATTGCACTAAGATGTGTACATGGAAAAGACAGGGCGCCGGCGGTTCGGGCCCATAGGCAAGGAGGAAAAACTATGTCAGCGACACCCATTATTACGGAAATGCAGGTGATCCCGGTTGCGGGTTTTGACAGCATGGAGATGACCCTGAGCGGCGCTCATGCCCCCCTGTTCACAAGAAATCTTGTGATCATTCACGACAATGCGGGACACACGGGTATCGGCGAAATTCACGGCGGTGAGTATACCTGTGAATGTCTCGAAAGCTACATTCCCCTAGTGGTTGGCCAGGAGGTGGGCAAGTACCGCTCCATTCTGGGCAGAATCCACAGAGGCGGCAAGCCGGCGGAGGGAGACGACGGTGAAGGCATCCAGACACTGGATATTTCGAAACTCAAGTTTGTGGTACGGGCAGAGTGGGCCATTGAATGTGCTCTGCTGGATCTGTTGGGACAGCATCTCGGCGTGCCCATGTGTGAGCTTCTGTCCGAGGGCAAGCAGCGGGACAAGGTGGAAATGCTGGGATACCTCTTCTATGTTTCCGATCGGAAGAAGACCGATCTTCCATATCTGGACGAAAGCGACAGCAGCGATCCCTGGTTCCGGTACCGCCGGAATGAGATCGTGACACACGAGGCTGTGGTGGAGGAAGCGCAAATCCTGCATGAGAAGTACGGCTTCCGGAATTTCAAGTTGAAGGGCGGCGTATTTGAAGGCGCTTACGAGATGGATACCTGCCGAGCCTTGAAGAAGGCTTTCCCGGAGGGACACATCAACATTGACCCGAACGGTGCCTGGAGTCTGCAGGAGGCCATCGAGATCTGTAAGCCCATGGAAGGCATTCTCAGCTATATCGAGGATCCGACAGGACCGGAGGCCGGATTCTCCAGCCGTGAGATCATGGCCGAATTCAAGAATGCCGTACATCTTCCGGTGGCCACCAATATGATCGCCACCAACTGGCGGCAGTTCTATCATGCCGCAGCTCTGAAGGCCGTGGACATCGTACTGGCTGACCCGCATTTCTGGGGCATGGAGGGCAGCCTTCGTATGGCGTCTCTGCTCAATGACTGGGGACTCACCTGGGGCGTACATTCCAACAACCACTTCGACATCACGCTGGCAACCTTTGCCCAGGTTGGTGCCGCAGCGCAGGGAAAGATTTCGCCGCTGGATACGCACTGGATCTGGCAGGACGGTCAGAATCTATTGAAGGATACACCGGAGATCAAGGACGGTTATCTGGAGGTTTCCAAGAAACCGGGTCTCGGTGTGACATTGGATATGGATAGAGTGATGGAGGCCAATGCCTTGTACCGCAAGATGCCGAGCCATGACCGCGATGATGCCATGGCCATGCAGTACCTCATTCCCAACTGGAAGTACGACTGCAAGAAGCCGTGCCTCGTGAGATAAAAGAAGAAAACAATAGCCCGGCGGGTTTTCCCGCCGGGTGTTTCTTTGCTTGAGAAGCCCGCTGTAATTTAGTACAATTGTTTTTGCACCGAAATCATTGCACAACAGGAAGGCGAACTGATTATTATGAATATGATTGAAATTCTCAGCCGTGAGCTGGGCATCCGTCCGGAGCAGAGCCGGGCGGTGATAGAGCTGATTGACGAGGGAAACACCATTCCCTTCATTGCCCGGTACCGGAAGGAGAAAACCGGCGCCATGAACGATGAGCAGCTGCGAAACTTTGATGAGCGGCTCCGTTACCTTCGGAACCTGGAAGAACGGAAGGAAACCGTCATTGCTTCCATAGAAGAGCAGGGGAAAATGACAGAGGCGCTCCGGGCAGAGATCGAGGCCGCAGAAACCATGGTGAAGCTGGAGGATCTGTACCGGCCCTATAAGCCCAAACGTCGCACCCGGGCCATGATCGCCCGGGAAAAGGGGCTGGCACCCCTGGCAGAATATCTTCTGAAGCGAAACACATCCCGGTCTGTGCCGGAGGAAGCGATAAAGTACGTGAACCCGGAAAAAGAAGTTCCGGATGCGGACGCTGCCATTGCCGGGGCTGAAGACATTTTGGCGGAGCAGATTTCCGATGATGCGGATTATCGCAGCTGGATCCGCCGGAAAACCTGGAACGAGGGACTGCTGGTTTCTCAGGTCAAGGACAAGAAGCAGACCGAGCAGTCCACGGTATATGAGAATTTCTACGATTATACCGAGCCGCTTCGGAAGATTCCCGGTCACCGCATTCTGGCCATCAACCGCGGCGAAAAGGAGAAGGTGCTGAGCGTAAAGCTGGAGGCACCGGAGGAGGAAATTCTCCGTTATCTGGAGAACCACCTGCGGGTGGGCAGCAATCTGAAAACCGCAGAGTACCTCAAGGATGCGGTACGGGATGCCTACAAGCGTCTGCTGGCTCCGTCTATTGAGACAGATATCCGGAATGAACTGACCGAGAAGGCGGAGGACGGTGCCATCAAGGTCTTCGGCAGCAATCTGAAGCAGCTCCTCATGCAGCCGCCCCTGGCGGGGAAGGTGGTGCTGGGCTGGGATCCGGCCTTCCGCACCGGCTGCAAGATCGCGGTGGTGGATGCCACGGGCAAGGTGCTGGACACCACCGTCATTTACCCCACCGCGCCCCAGAACCGCGTCAAGGAGGCCATGGAGACCATCGAGAAGCTGATCCGCCGCTGGCATGTGGAAGTCATCAGCCTGGGCAACGGTACGGCTTCCCGGGAGTCGGAGCAGATCATTGCGGACTTCCTTCGGAAGACGAAGCTGCCGGTGCAGTATGTCATTGTGAATGAAGCCGGTGCTTCCGTCTATTCCGCCAGCAAGCTGGCCACCGAAGAATTCCCCAATTTTGATGTGGGACAGAGAAGTGCAGCCTCCATGGCCCGGCGTCTCCAGGATCCGCTGGCAGAGCTGGTGAAGATCGATCCGAAGGCCATCGGTGTGGGCCAGTACCAGCATGACATGAATCAGACCAAGCTGGGCGAGCAGTTGGGAGCTGTGGTGGAGGACTGCGTGAACCATGTGGGCGTGGACGTGAACACGGCATCAGCACCGCTTCTCCAGTATGTTTCCGGCATTTCCAAAACCGTGGCCAAAAACATCGTGGCCCAGCGGGAGGAAAAGGGTAGCTTCCATAGCCGGAAGGATCTTCTGAAGGTTTCTAAGCTGGGACCCAAGGCCTATGAGCAGTGTGCCGGTTTCCTCCGGATCCGGGACGGTGCCGAAGCGTTGGACAACACAGCGGTGCATCCCGAGAGCTATGATGCGGCCCAGGCCCTGCTGAAGAAGCTGGACTACACCGAAGCAGACATCCGGGAGGGCAGAACCCGGGACATCGAGAAGCGCCTCCGGGAGAAAAAGCTCTCGTTAAAGAGCCTTGCGGCGGAGCTGGGCATCGGTGAATACACCCTCAGCGACATCATCAGCGAGCTGCAGAAGCCGGGAAGAGATCCTCGTGAGGACGTGCCGGCCCCGGTACTGCGCGCCGATGTGCTGGATTTCGCGGACCTCAAGCCCGGCATGGTGCTGAAGGGTACCGTGCGGAATGTCATTGACTTCGGCGCCTTTGTGGACATCGGTGTCCACCAGGACGGCCTGGTACACATCTCGGAACTGGCGGACAAGTTTGTGAAGCATCCCCTGGATGTGGTGAAGGTGGGCGATATTGTGGATGTCCGGGTACTGTCCGTGGACGCCCAGAAGAA
Organism: Parolsenella sp.; assembly: GCA_963659875.1. Taxonomy (GTDB): domain Bacteria; phylum Bacillota; class Clostridia; order Lachnospirales; family Lachnospiraceae; genus Oribacterium. Next base: position 102,734 of record CAVKVA010000002.1, on the reverse strand, counting down.
GAAAATTTCTCTCAGCATGCGAAAAGAATCCCGGGGGCTTCGCGACAGCTTGGCTGGCGGGGGCCCGCGTGATGTAAAATCAAGAAAGTAAAACTTACCCTTGCTTTTTTTCGGAAGCGTGCTAAAATATACTCGTTCGGAGGGTTAGCTCAGCTGGTAGAGCACCTGCATCACACGCAGGGGGTCGCAGGTTCGAGTCCTGTACCGTCCACGAGTTTTGAGAAGCGCCTGTCCCGTGCGGGACGGGCGCTTTTTTGTAGCCAAAGAAACACACTGAAAGAGACGACTATGATTCTGAATATTTCCAATCTGAACAAGGCCTACCTGGAGAAACCGGTGCTGCGGGATATTTCCTTTCATATTGAAGATAAGGAGAAGGCAGCCATCGTCGGTATCAACGGCTCCGGAAAAACCACACTGATCAAGTGCATCCTGGGCGAGGAGGAGCCGGATTCCGGCCTCATTGCCTTTTCCAAGGACAAAAAGCTGGGCTATCTGGCCCAGCAGCATGCGGACATGGCGCATGAGGATGAGGACTATGACACCCTCTCCGGCGGACAGAAGACCCGGAAGCGTCTGGAGGAAATTCTCCAGGACAAACCGGACCTCCTGATCCTGGATGAGCCGACGAACCATCTGGATATCGAGTCCATTCAGTGGCTGGAGAAGGTGCTGAAGCGCTATGACGGGGCGGTGCTGCTGGTTTCCCACGACCGGTATTTCCTCGATCGTGTGGTGACGAAGATCATTGACCTCGACAACGGTAAAGCCCGGATGTACCGGGGCAACTACAGCGAGTACGCGGAGAAGAAACGTCAACTCCGGGAGGCCGAGCTCAAAGCCTATCTGAATCAGCAGGAGGAACTCCGCCACCAGCAGGCCGTCATTGACAAGCTGAAGCAGTTCAACCGGGAGAAGTCCATCAAGCGTGCTGAGTCCCGGGAGAAAATGCTGGCGAAGGTGGAACGTCTGGAGAAGCCCGAGGCCCTGCGGAACGAGATGCGTCTCGCTCTGACGCCCAGCATCCTGTCCGGTAACGACGTGCTGTCCGTGAAGGGCCTCGCCAAGGCCTTCGGCGAGAAGACCCTCTTCTCAAACGTGAGCTTTGAACTGAAGCGGGGAGAGCATGTGGCCGTCATTGGCGCAAACGGCACCGGCAAGACCACCCTCCTGAAGATTCTGAATTGCATGGAGGAAGCCAGCGCGGGAGAGTTCCGCCTGGGCAGCAATGTGCAGATCGGCTACTACGATCAGGAGCACGCCGTGCTGCACATGGAAAAAACCATTTTTGACGAGATCCAGGATGCCTACCCGGACATGAACAACACCCGGGTGCGGAACGTGCTGGCGGCTTTCCTCTTCACCGGGGATGACGTTTACAAGCGCATCGGCGACCTTTCCGGCGGTGAGCGGGGACGCGTCAGCCTGGCGAAGCTGATGCTTTCCAACTGCAATTTTCTGATCCTGGACGAGCCGACGAACCACCTGGACATCCAGGGCAAGGAGGTGCTGGAAGACGCGCTCAACAGCTACGAAGGTACGGTGCTTTACGTTTCCCATGACCGTTACTTCATCAACCGGACCGCGGGCCGCATCCTTGAACTCTTTGAGACCCGTTTCGACAACTATATCGGAAATTATGACTATTACTTGGAGAAAAAGGAGGACGTCCGGCGCTATGGCGGTTCCCAGTCTCCTCAGGATAATGTCGGCGGCGCCCAGAAGCGGGTTTCTGCCGTACCGAATCCGGAGCTTCGGGAAAGTCAGAAAACCGATTGGGAGAAGCAGAAGGAGTATCAGGCCCGGCTCAGAAAGGCCCAGAACGGCCTGAAGCGCACCGAAGAGGAGATTCAGAAGCTGGAGGCCCGGGATCAGGTGCTCAGTGATGAAATGCAGAACCCTGCCATCAGTGCCGATGTGGGACAATTGATGGAGATCCAGCGGGAGAAGGACCAGATTGCGGAAAAACTGGGTGATCTTTATGAAGACTGGGAGAAATATTCCGAGGAACTGGAAGAACTGCAGAGTGAAGAGGCTTAATGCAGGCGCGCGATTCATATGACGATCTTCCGGCGGATGCTTGTATAAACAAAATAATAATACAGAAAAAACGTTTGACGAATTTCTTTTGCAATGCTATAAAGTGGATATAAAAGAATTGTGAAAGGAGGAAGCGCTATGAACATCTGCAGAATATGGACGTCGCGGGAGCTGTGTAAGCTTCGCAAACGGCTGTCCCTGTCCTTGATCTTCTGCTGCGTACTGGTGCTGGTGCTGGGCATCGGCCTGCAGACCGGCAGTCGGTTGCAGCAGCACCGGGCCGAGCTGGTCGCCGGCACGAATTATACAAAAGCGACTTCCTCCAGGCCGCACTTCAGCGGCAAACGGCTGAGCGCCCGGGAGGTGCAGCAGTGTCTCACCGCCCACCGGACCGCGGAGGTCCAGGAGAATGCCAACCGGCGGAGCGGAGATAGGACCTTATACAATGTGCTCCCGCCGACGATGGTTTTAACAAGCCACTGGCCTTTGCAGGACAGGGTGCACGGGCTGCAGAGCGTTGCGGCAGGCAACGAGCAGATGCTTCTTGAAAACATACGCTGTGAACGTCTGATCATTTAAATACCGCGCCGCAGGGCACAAGCAGAGGATGAGGAAGTCCGACCCCCTATTCGGACAGAATCATACATGCTTCTTCCGCGGTGCCTCCCCCCATTTGCTGTACCGCGGGAGGAGATTAAAACGTAAAACAAAAAGGTCAAGTGTCACAGAATAGTGTAAAACGATTACTTTAACTGGCAGAGGGCCGTAAGTTGCGGCTCCTGCTTCCAGAAATCCATGGCCAGGCGGATGAACTGCTTGGCCGCCTTGGGTAAATAGGCGTTCTTCTGGTAGCTGACAGAAATCTGCCAGGTCGGATGAGAAGGCATACGGAAAAAGCGTATGCCTTCTCTTTTTTTGCTGACATAGTGGGCCGGAATGATGCCGCAGCAGAGCCGGGACTCGATCATGGACAGTACCGTGGCGTTGCTGGAGGTCTCGAAGAGCACCGAGGGGGAGAAGCCCGCCTCCCGGAAGATGAGATCAATCATTTCCCGTACCGTGGACTGCCGGTACATCAGCACGAAGGGCTCATAGCGCAGAGCTTCGATGGAGAGGATAGGACAGTCCTCGTCTGTTTCCGACATGGTCGGCAGATTCAGGGCCTTGGCGCAGATGTCGGGCACAGCCAGATAGAGCTCCTCCCGGAACAGATCCAGGTAGGCATCTCCGGTTTTCTGGGAATTGCTCAGGGTCATGAAGCCGATGTCCAGCTCGCCCCGGTGGATCATGGACTGCTGGCGGAGCACCGAAAGCTCCATCGGCGTCACCGTCACCTCGGGGAATTTGTCATGGAAGAGGGGATAAACATGGGTGAACATGTCGGGACCGCGTCCCGGAGTGAGACCTACGGAGAGATAGCCGGTTTTGCTGTTCACCATGTCGCTGATGGTGGTATAGGTCCGCTGTTTGATCCGCAGCATCTCCCGGGCATTTTTGAGATAGATTTCGCCCTCCGGGGTGGGCTGCCACTCCGACTTGTTGCGGATAAAGAGGGGCGTATTCAATTCCCGCTCCAGCTTGAGGAGCTGCTGGGAAAGGGCAGACTGGGTAATGAAGAGCTTCTCCGCTGCCTTTGTGATGTTCTGCTCATCGGCGATCTTGATAATGTATTCAATCTGCTTGGTATCCATACCTGACCTCTCCGTTTCGTGTTACGCAATAAGAACAACTAATCTTCGGCGAATAATAATTAATTTTACTTTACGATTCTATCGCAATATAATCGTCCTATCAAGAGATATTGGAGTCTGTTTCAGGAGGAAATTAAATGGCTCATTTATGTATTAAGATCAATGAGAAGGACAATGTTGCCATTGCCATCCATGATATTGCGAAGGGCACGGAGGTGCTCCCCGGCGTTGTGACCGTTTGCGACATTCCCCAGGCGCATAAGATCGCCCTGGTGGACTGCCCGCAGGGCACCGAAGTGGTTCGTTACGGCGTGGTGCTGGGCACCACCAATGAGGATGTGCCGCAGGGCGGCTGGATCAACGAGAAGAACCTCGTGATGGCACCGGCACCGGATCTGGATGCCATGGAGTTCGGCACGAACATCGTGACGGATCTGCCGAAGCCCAAGCGCACCACGTGGCTGGGCTACCGTAATCCCAACGGCGGCTATGGCGGAACCCGGAACATTCTCGGCATCAACACCACCGTGCAGTGCGTGGCCGGTGTGCTGAACGTGGCCATCAAGCGCATCAAGGATGAGATTCTGCCCAAGTATCCCAATGTGGACGATGTTATCGCCGTGAACCATCAGTACGGCTGCGGCGTGGCCATTGATGCGCCGGAGGCCAAGGTGCCCCAGCGCATCATCCGGAACATCGCCATGCATCCGAACTTCGGCGGCGTCTTCATGCTGGTGGGTCTCGGCTGCGAGAAGTTCACACCGGAGCGCTTCTGTGAGTGGTGGCCGGAGCTGAACACCCCGGAAAATGTCATTATCCTGCAGGAGCATAAGGGATACGAGAATATGATGAATGCCATTCTGGAGATGGCAGAGAAGAAGCTGCAGATCCTGAACGAGAGAAAGCGGGAGGAGCTGCCCCTTTCTGACCTTCTGGTGGGCATGCAGTGCGGCGGCTCCGATGCCTTCTCCGGCATCACCGCAAACCCCACAGCCGGTTATGCGGCAGACCTGCTGGTATCCGGCGGCGGTACCGCCATGTTCTCCGAGGTGACGGAGGTTCGGGACGGCGTGCAGTTCATTGCACATCGCTGTATCAATGAGGAAGTGGGCAAGCGCCTCGTGGAGGAGATGAAGTGGTATGATAACTATCTCCGTATGGGCGGCGTGGACCGCGGCGCGAACACCACACCGGGCAACAAGAAGGGCGGCCTCTCCAACATCATCGAGAAGTCCATGGGCTCCATCGCGAAGTCCGGTACCTCTCCCATCGTGGAGGTGCTGTCTCCCGGTGAGCGTCCCACCAAGCACGGTGAGATCTATGCGGCCACACCCGCGTCCGATCTCTTCTGCGGACCTTCGCAGCTCGCTTCCGGCATGGGACTCGAGGTCTTCATGACCGGCCGCGGCACACCCTACGGTCTGGCTGCTGCACCGGTGATCAAGCTTTGCTCCCGGAACGAGATGAAGGAGCAGTGGTTCGACATCATTGACTTCAATGCGGGCCCGGCAGCCGTCGGCGACAAGACCATCGCCGAGCAGGGCGAAGAGCTCTTCGACTTCATCCTTGACGTGGCCTCCGGCCTGAAGAAGCCCTACACCGAGCAGTATGGCTTTGCAAATGAGCTTTGTGTGTTCAATCCTGCTCCCATTACCTAATGGGGTAATAGGTGCCTTAGCGGCAAGCTCGAGATGAATCCAAAAAGAAGGATGTACAGTATTCTTGTACATCCTTCTTTTTATACCTTATTTCAATTCGTTTGCACGGGCCTTAGATATTTATTCCAGTATGCCTCCGAAAGCCGGATAAATTCCCGCTCCGCATCCGTAAGATAGGAATTCCGCCGGTAGATGATGCAAAGATCCCAGGTCGGGTGGTCCGGCAGCACGAAGCAGCCCACCTTGTTGTCCTTTTCGTCCAGATAGTAGGAGGGCACAATACCGCAGCAGAGGTAGGAACCGACAAGAGACAGGATACTGGAGGTGCTGGAGGTCTCCATCAGAATATTCGGCTCGAAACCGGCGCGCTTGAAGATTCCGTCCACGGCCTTCCGGTTGGTGGAATAGGGATACATCAGGGTGAAGGGCTCGTATTCCAGCTCCTTCAGGGAGATCTTTTCGAAGGGCTCTCCGGGAGGCGCCGCCTTGGAACATACCGGATGGACCCGGGGCACCACCACGATCATTTCCTCGGAGCCGATTTTGACAAAGCAGTCCTTGGTGCGCTGCTCCGGCGTGCAGGTGACGAAGCCAATGTCGATTTCGCCGTTGGCGATGGCGGTCATCTGGTTCATGGCGCCCATCTCGATCGGCGTCACGACGAGGTCCGTGAAGTGTTGGTAGAGTTCGGGATAGATGGCGGTGAACATGGCGATGCCGCGTCCCGGCGTGAGACCGATCTTCAGCTCGGACCGGCGGGAGTGGGCAATGTCGTTGATGCGGTTGTAGGTGTCCCGGCGAATCTGCAGGGCCTGCTGGGCGCCTTCGATATAAATTCGGCCCGCCTCGGTGGGATGCCAGTCTGTGCGGGAACGGTGGAAAAGCTGAGTGCCCAGCTCTTTCTCCAGCTTGAGAAGCTGCTGGTTCAGTGCCGACTGGGATATGAAGAGATTTTTCGCTGCCCTGGAAATGTTGTTTTCCTTGGCGATCTCGATGATGTATTCAAGCTGTCTGAAATCCATACGCTGTCCTTTCTGTGCAGAGACAGTTTACCACCACTTTTACTTATAGATCTAGTTTTTTTATGCGTTTTACTTAGATGGGCGATTTTTTTATAATGTGTCCATAAGCTGATTTGCGGCCGAAGACATTGACATAGAACATAAGTCGAATCAAAAAAGGAGAAGAGCTATGACACCAGTAATTACAAAAATGGAGGTTTTCCCGGTTGCCGGAAAGGACTGCATGGAGCTGAATCTTTCAGGCGCACATTCCTGCTATTTCACCAGAAACATCGTGATCCTTCATGATGATGCCGGCAGAACCGGTGTGGGTGAGGTTCCGGGCAGCACCAAGATCACCAAGACCCTGCAGGAGATCATTCCGCTCGTTGAGGGAACCAAGGTGCCGGAGTACAAGCAGACCCTGCTGAAGATCAAGCAGTACATGGATGCCAAGGGTGAGAAGGACGTGAGAGGAAACCAGACCTTCGATCTTCGTACCGGTGTACATGTGCTCACCGCCATTGAGACCCCTTGCCTCGACCTTCTGGGACAGTTCCTGGAGGTGCCGGTTTGCCAGCTTCTGGGCGACGGTCAGCAGAGAGACAAGGTCAACGTACTGGGCTACCTCTTCTTCGTGGGCGACAGAAACAAGACAGACCTTCCCTACGATGCGGAGCCGGATTCCGACTGCGAGTGGTACAGACTGCGTCATGAGGAGGCCCTGGATGCCGAGCACGTTGTGGCTATGGCAAAGGCTGCTTATGACAAGTACGGCTTCAAGGATTTCAAGCTGAAGGGCGGCGTTCTGGCCGGCAACGAGGAGATGGAGGTCATCAAGGCCCTGAAGAAGGCATTCCCGGATGCCCGCATCGATCTGGACCCGAACGGCGGCTGGACACTGGAGCAGGCTTGCGAGTACGTAAAGGATATGCACGGCATTCTGACTTATTGTGAGGATCCCTGCGGTGCTGAGGGTGTTTACTCCGGCCGTGAGATCGTATCCGAGTTCCGCAGAAGAACCGGCTTCCCCACAGCCACCAACATGATCGCGACCGACTGGAGAGAGATCGGCCACTCACTGGAGTCTCAGGCCGTAGACATTATCCTGGCAGACCCGCACTTCTGGACCATGGAGGGTTCCGTGCGTGTTGCACAGATGTGCCATGACTTCGGTTATACCTGGGGTTCTCACTCCAACAACCACTTCGACATCTCTCTGGCAATGATGACACATGTCGGCGCTGCTGTTCCGGGCTTCTACAACGCACTGGATACACACTGGATCTGGCAGGAGGGCATCGAGAGACTGACCAAGGAGCCGCTGCAGATCGTAGACGGTGCCATCGAAGTGCCGAAGAAGCCGGGTCTCGGTATCGAAATCGATATGGAGCAGGTGGAGAAGGCGCACAAGATCTTCCTGGAGAACGATCTGGGCACCAGAGACGACACCAAGGTGATGCAGTATCTCATCCCGGGCTGGAAGTTCGACGCAAAGAGACCTTGCCTTGTAAGATAATTGTAACAAATGCAGAGGAGGATTGCCTATGGGCGGTCCTCCCTTTTTTTTTGCATTTGTGCTATGATAAAACAATCTTTGATATGATCGCCAATGCATCCCGCGGGCAGCCCACGGGATAAATGAAAGGACATTCCTATGAAACAGAAGCTTGCGAACTATATCGCGGAGACGCTGGTGAAGAACGGCATCACCCAGAACTTCACCGTAACCGGCGGCGGTGCCATGCATTTGAATGACGCCTTCGGCCACCAGAAGGGCATGCATTCCCTCTACCAGCATCATGAGCAGGCCTGCGCCATGGCCGCAGAATCCTATGCCCGGATCTATAACCGTCCGGCCCTCTGCTGCGTTACCAGCGGTCCCGGCGGCACCAATGCCATCACCGGCGTACTGGGGGCCTGGCTGGATTCTCTTCCCATGATCGTTATCAGCGGACAGGTGCGCTTCGACAATACCGCCCGCTGGTCCGGCGTGGACATCCGCGCCATGGGCGACCAGGAATATGACATCGTCCAGGCCGTGAGCTGCATGTGCAAGTACGCGGAGATGCTCATTGATCCCATGCGGGTGCGCTATGCCGTGGAGAAGTGCATTTACCTCTCCCAGACCGGTCGTCCCGGTCCCTGCTGGCTGGACATCCCCGTGGACATTCAGGGCACCTATATCGAGACCGACGCGCTGCAGGGCTTCGATCCCGAGGCCTATGAACGGGAGCAGGCCGCGAAGAAGGGAACACCCGCGGCACGTTATGCCAATGTCGGCACGCCGGAGGTGCCGTTCTCGGAGACCAGACTGACGGATACCGCGACACTGCGTGCAGCGGCCCGCCGCATTCTGGACAAGATCCGGCAGAGCCAGCGGCCGGTGTTCTACACCGGAAACGGCATCCGCATTGCCGGTGCCGAGTCCCTTTTCCTGGAAGTAGCGCATCGTCTGAACATCCCCGTGGTGGTGGGCTGGAATGCCCCGGATGTGATCCCCACCGAGGATCCCCTTTATGCGGGACGTCCGGGCGGTCGTGGTGACCGTCCCGGCAATCTGACCGTGCAGAACGCGGATCTGATCCTTTCCATCGGTTCCCGTTTGAACATCCGTCAGGTGGGCTACAGCTTCCGTAGCTGGGCAAGAGACGCCTATGTGATCGTGAACGACATCGATCCGGAGGAGCTGAAGAAGCCCTCGGTCCATGCGGATTTCCGCATCTGCGCCGATGCCCGGGCACTGCTGAAGGCCATGCTCGCAGAGCTGCAGGCGCAGAACGTGGACTGCCTCTTTGCGGGCGGCACGGGCATGAAGCGGGGCGAGGCGGCCTCCATCTGCCATACGGAAGCTGCGAAGGTTGTGCTGGACCGGGATCCCGGCGATCCGGCGGCTCGCATCAGCTGGCTTTCCACCGCGGCCTTCTATCGGGAGAATTATCCCACCGTCCTGCCGGAATACCTGGAGGACAGCCACACCGAGGAGGAGCTGGCCAATGTCTACGCCCTCATCGATAAGGTTTCCCGCGCGTCCAAGGAGGACCAGGTGACGGTGGTGGGCAACGGTAGCCCCTGTGTGGCCGGCGGCCAGGCCTATATCGTGAAGAAGGGCGCTCGCTTCATCAGCCAGGACGGTGTGGCCGCCATGGGCTATGATCTCCCGGCCGCCATCGGCGCCTGGGCAGCGGTGAAGGGCCCGGACCAAGAAAACTATGCGGAAAAGGGAAGACAGAATCCCTACTGGGCCGGTAAAGAAGAACAGTACCCCGATCACAGCGCCCATGACATTATCCTCCTGACGGGTGATGGCTCCATCCAGATGAACCTCCAGGAGCTGCAGACCATCATTCACCACCAGATGGATATCAAGATCTTCGTCATCAACAACGGTGGTTACCACTCCATCCGCCAGACCCAGAACAGCTTCTTCGGCAAGCCGCTGGTGGGCATCGGTGTGGATTCCGGCGTGGACGGCGTCTGCGACCTGAGCTTCCCGGACCTCGAAAAGCTGGCCAATGCCTACGGCTATCCCTTCAAGCGGGTGTCCAAGAATGAGGACCTCGACATCGCCATCGAGAAGACGCTGGCGGTGAAGGGCCCCATGATCTGCGAGGTGATGGTGACCATGGAACAGCAGTTCTTGCCGAAGTCGGCGGCGAAGAAGATGCCGGACGGCTCTCTGGTGAGTCCGCCCCTGGAGGACATGGCTCCCTTCCTGCCGGAGGAGGAGATGGACAAGCTCATGCTTGTACCCCGGGAGAAGTAAACTATGCGGATTCTCATCACAGGGGTGACCAGCTTTCTGGGCATCTATACGGCGGAGGCGCTGCTGCAAAGGGGACATCAGGTCATCGGCGTGGTGCGTCCCGGTAGCCGGAACGAAGGAAAGCTCCGGGAACGGCCGGGGCTTTCCGGACTTTGTGTTGCGCATTTCGACTTTGATGCCCTGCCGACGGCGTCGGAGAGCGAGTACCGGGCGTGTGTGCCTGCGGACATGCCTGTCTTTGACGCCTGGATCCACTTCAGCTGGGACGGTATCGGCTCTGCGGGCCGGTCGGATCCGGCGGTGCAGCAGCGGAACATAGAAAACGCGGAAAAGGCCTATGTCATGGCGAAGCTTCTGGGCTGCCGGAAATTTCTCTTTGCCGGCTCCCAGGCGGAGTACGGCAGCGGAGATCATGCACAGCCCCGTCCCGTCAGCGAATACGGCAAGGCGAAGCTTCGCTTCGGGCGTTGGGCCCGGGAACAGAGCATTTATCAGGAGCTGATGGAAAATGAAGCCATGGCCTTCCTGCATCTCCGGATTTTTTCGGTTTACGGCGTGGGCGACCATCCGGGCAGCCTGGTGAATGCACTGGTGCAGGCAGTGCTGACGCAGCAGCCCCTGTCCCTGGGGCCCTGTACCCAGGACTGGAATTATCTCGCGGCGGCGGATCTCGCCCGGGCGCTGGTGCTGCTGACGGAGAACCCGGCGGCAGGCACCGCGGTATATGATATTGCGGGACAGGACACGAAGCCATTGCGGATGTATGCGGAAGAAATCGCGCAGATCACGACGGCATGGCTTGCGGCGCATGAATGCGGTGCGGCAAATCCGGCAGCTTCCGCTGAGAAGATGTCTGCGGAACGGGATCGTCAGAGAGAAGTTTTGCCGATTTCGATGCTGCTTCGCTTCGGTACGCGGGGGAATAACTCCGAGGGCGCGGCGGATCTCCGCCCGGATATCCGGCTCCTGGAGTCCTTCGGCTTCCGGGAACAGGTGCGTTTGGAAGAAGGCATACTGGAAATCATCAAAAAATAATGCAGAGGGGAAAGAGAAATGCAGAATGAGCAAGTGAAAAAAGGAATGGTGCCGGAAGGAAAGACCTGCATCGCCTGCGGGGGAAGCCTTGCCTTCCTCGGTGTCTTTCATGACATGCCGGCCAGTGCCCAGGACATTCCGACAAAGGAGGAACTGGACACGGAGAAGGCCATGGACCTCACCCTCTGCCAGTGCCGGGACTGCGGTCTTGTGCAGTTTGCGGTGGAGCCGGTGCACTACTATCGTGACGTGATCCGGGCCGGAGGCGGCAGCAGCACCATGCGTCACCTTCGTCATGCGGAATATACCCGTCTTCTTTCGCAGCTTCTTTCCCGGGGCGTTCGGAAGCCGAAAATCATCGAGGTGGGCTGCGGCCGTGGCGAATTCCTCGACATGTGGGACCTTCAGGCAGAGGAATTATTACCGGCGGATGCGGCACCGGAAAAAACAGGAGCAAAAGTCGGAGAAGCAGCACAAAAACCGCTCGCCGGAAGTCTTCTTCCGTGGCTGGACACCTGGTACAGTCCCGAAGAGGCAGCAGCCATCGCGAAGCTTTGCCGGGAGAGCCGTCTTGTGGGACTGGAGCACCAGCCGCAGCTGGTGGAGACGGCGAAGGCCAGGGGCTTGAATGTCTACGAAGGCTTTGTCGAGGCAGGCTGCGATTTTCCGGAGGGGCCCTTCGATGCCTTCGTGCAGTTCAATTTCCTGGAGCATCAGCCCCACCCGAAAGACATGCTGGAGACCATCTGGAGGAATCTGAAGCCGGGGGGACTGGGCCTTCTCACGGTGCCGAGCTTTGAATACATCCTGGCCCATGACGGCTATTACGAGCTCCTGCGGGACCATATCGCAAACTATACAGAAGAAACCCTGACGCGTCTTCTGCTTTCCTGCGGCTTCGCCGTGCTTTCCCTGCGCCGGGTGAACCGGGACACCATCGAGGCCGTGGTGGAGAAGACAGAGAAGGAAAATCTCGCGGCACTCCCGGCATCCGCGGCGCTGCAGGATGTTTCGGCCCTGACGGAAAATTACGAAGTCATGAAACAGGACATCAATGCCTATCTCGAAGCCCTCACGGCAAGGGGCGGCAGCCTCGCCATCTGGGGCGCCAGTCACCAGGGCTTCACGCTGGCGGCCACCACGGGACTTTCCGGAAAGGTGCGCTATATCATTGATTCCGCGCCCTTTAAGCAGGGAAAATTTGCACCGGCCTCCCACATCCCCATTGTGGCGCCCGCCCATTTTCACGAAGAACCTGTGGAGGAGCTTCTGATCGTGGCGCCGGGCTACACCGATGAAATCGCCGGCATTATCCGCCGTGACTTCGGCGCGCAGGTGCGGATTCTGGTGCTGAAGTCGAAGCGCATCACTGCATACGGAGAGGAAGTAAGATGAAGGCATTTGTTCTGAAATCCCGGGGTAATGTCGGCTGGGTCGAGAAGCCGGAGCCCCGCCTGACAGAGGCACATGGCGTGCTGCTGAAGCCGGTGCTGGTGAGCCCCTGTACCAGTGACGTTCATACCGTCTGGCAGGGCTCACCCAAGAAACCGAACCTCACACTGGGGCATGAGTGCCTCGCGGAGGTGGCAGCAGTCGGCGAGGCGGTAAAGGATTTTCATGTGGGGGAGCTGGTGGCGGTATCCGCCATCACACCGGACTGGGACCAGCCGGATGTCGATGAAAATTATGCCCACGCAGGCGGAAATTTTTCGGCCCATATGCTGGGAAAGTCCATTGACGGGGCCTTCCAACCCCTCTTTTATCTTCCCCATGCGGACAAAAATCTGGCCCGCATCCCGGCGGGCATGCCCCTGGAGGATGCTCTCATGTGCGTGGACGTGGTGCAGACCGGATTCACGGCGGTGGAGGAAGCAGATGTCCGCCTGGGACAGACAGTGGTGGTCATGGGCATCGGTGCCATCGGACTCGCTGCCATTCTGGGCTGCCGATTGCGCGGTGCATCCCGGATCTTCGCCATCGGTTCCAGCCATCCCAACACGGAGCTGGCGGAGGAACTGTCCGGTGACGGCAGCATCGTGGAAGTGCTGAATTACCGGACCTGCGACACTGCGCTTCCGGAAGGTCTCCATCCCCTGGCCAATTCGACGGGCGCACCGGTGGTGAACGAGGTGCTCAAGCGAACGGCGCTGAAGGGTGCCGACCGGGTGCTGATCTGCGGCGGCAGTGATCTGAGTCTGCCCCAGGCCGTGGATATGGTGCACTACGGCACCGGCATTGTTTCCAATGTCATGTACTACGGCGCGGATCCGGCACTGCAGGAGGCCCAGGAACAGCATCTTTCGGGACGTGTGATCCCGGAGACGGAGGCTGCAGCGTCCGGCACGGCCCGCCCCATCATCGACGGCCTGCTGCTGCCGAAGTTCTCCATGGGTCGCGGCATGGCCGGGAAGACCCTGAAGTTTTCCTTATCCAGAGGCGGTCGGGAGAACCTGGAACGGGTGCTTCGAGAGGTGCAGGAGAGCGGACTCCACCCCGGACGCTTCGTGACGAAGCAGTACCGGGGCCTGGAGAAGGTCGAGGATGCCCTTTATGACATGAAGGAGCGGAAGGCGATCAAAATTGCGGTTGACTGCCGTCTTGCATAAAAGCCCGCAGAAGAGTATGATGTCTGGGTTAAAATATCATTTTATACGCTCGCCGCTAAGGTAATGCACGGGCGACAGGAGAAAAAATTTGCAGAAAATCATCAGCATCGTTGTGCCCTGTTACAACGAGGAAGAAAATGTAGACGCGCTGGCCGATGCCATCCGGGCGGAGTTTTCCGCCTCCCTACCCGGCTACGGCTACGAGCTTATTTTTATTGATAACGATTCCCAGGACCAGACCCGGGCCCACATTCGGGCGCTCTGCGCCGCAGATCCCTGTATCAAGGCCATTTTCAATGCGAAGAACTTCGGTCAGTTCAACAGCCCCTACTACGGTATGCTTCAGTCCACCGGCGACGCCACCATTCTCATGGCGGCGGACTTTCAGGACCCCGTCAGCATGATTCCCCAGTTCGTGGCCGCCTGGGAGGAGGGCTACAAGATCGCCATCGGCGTAAAAACCCATTCCAAGGAATCGCCCCTGATGTACTGGCTCCGGGGAATCTACTACAAAACCATCAAGCGCATGTCCTCCGTGGACCAGATCAGCCAGTTCACCGGCTTTGGCCTCTATGACCGGGACTTCATCAATGTCATGCGGAATCTGGACGACCCCACGCCCTTCCTGCGGGGCATCGTGGCAGAGCTTGGCTACCGCCGGAAGGAAATTCCCTACACCCAGCCCCAGCGCCGGGCCGGCATTACCCACAACAACTTCTATACCCTTTATGACGCAGCGATGCTCAGCTTCACCAGCTACACCAAGGTGGGCCTCCGCATGGCTGTGTTTTTCGGCGGCTTCTGCAGCGTCCTCAGCATGCTCGTTGGTTTCGTTTATCTTGTGATGAAGCTGATCTGGTGGGACCGTTTCCCTGCCGGCATGGCCCCCATGCTCATCGGTATGCTCTTCCTGGGCTCCATCCAGATCTTCTTCATCGGTCTGCTGGGCGAGTACATTCTCTCCATCAACCAGCGCGTCATGAAGCGTCCTCTGGTGGTGGAGGAGGAGCGCATTAACTTCGCGGATGCGCCAAAATACAGCGGCGTTCAGACCATCGACCACAGACACAGCGCAAAAGGATAAGGTTTTAAGAAAAGATGAGAACAAAGGTAGACATTGCCCTTGCCAGAGAAGGCAAGCTGAACATACAGGGCTGGGCTTTCGGTAAAGACCCGGAGACACCGGTGCAGTATGAAGTCACCGACGGCAAGGGACAGCCCGTAGCGGACACCAGCGTGGAAACCGTGCGCCGTGATTCCGTGGTGGAGGCCTATTTCCCGGATTACGAGAAAAATGTGGGTCATCCCCTGCGCCGGGAGCTGGGCTACGACATTAACGTGCCCTATCAGTTCGGTATCGGCGAGGAGCGCATCCTTCTGATTCGTGTGGACGGCAAATGCCGCCGCGTCCGCTTCAATGACCGTATGCTGGAGCAGTTCAACTCCCATGCCCATAAGAAGCGGGAGAAGCTGCTGGCCCTCTGCACCTGGGAAACCGTCGAGGTGGGCCTCGAGTACCTTCGTGAGCACGGTCTCCGGGCCCTCTGGAAGAAGGCCACCCACAAAATCAAGGGTATCGAGGAGGACTACGACTACAACGAGTGGTACAAGCAGACCTGCATTACCCCGGATGCCCTGAACGCGCAGCGCAGCACAGAACTCCCCCTGCAGCCGAAGTTTTCTATTGTGATCCCGGCTTACAAAACCCCGGAGAAGTTCCTGCGCCGCATGCTGCAGTCCATCGCGGACCAGACCTACCCGCATTTTGAGGTCAATGTTGCCGACGCCACAGAGTATGAGGGCCTTGTCTGGGGCAAGCAGGACGGGAAGCTCCCGAAGGATGTGCTGGCAGAGTTCGCCAAGAAGGACAGTCGGTTCCGTTATCAGTTGCTGTCTCGAAATCTGGGCATCTCCGACAACACCAATGCCGCGATCCGCATGGCATCCGAGGATAGTGACTTCATCGTGCTCTGCGATCATGACGACGAGTTGGCGGAGGATGCACTTTTTGAGTGTGCCCGGGCAGTGAACGAGCAGCCGGAGCTTCAGGTTCTCTACACCGATGAGGACAAGATCGACTTCGAGTCCGCCTATCGCTTCGAGCCCCACTTTAAAACCGATTACAACCCGGAGCTGCTTCGCTCCGTGAACTACATCTGCCATCTCTTCGTGATGCGCCGTTCTCTTCTCGAGAGCATCGCGGAGCGGGACGAAAACGGCAATGCCGTTTATGAGCGGAAGCACTACGATGGTGCCCAGGACTACGACCTCATTCTCCGGGCCTGTGAGGCGGCCGAGAAGCTCGATAAGCTGCGGCAGTACCTGAACGCAGCAGCTCGGCAGGCGCAAGAACAGGAGGCTAATGCCTTCGGCGCAACAGCCCTTGCCACGCCGGAGACGACAGCCGCCGCGAATCCGCTGGCGCTGGCCCTGCAGAAGCTGGCAGACCCGGATTTCCGGGCGTCCCTCTCGATTTTCGACCGGGATTACAAGCTCCTGACAGAGGGACGGTTCACCAGTTCTACCATCTGCCATATTCCGAAGGCCCTCTATCACTGGCGCTCTCACCAGCTGTCCACGGCAGCCAACCCGGAGGCGAAGCTCTATGCCTTCGAGGCCGGTGCCCGGGCGATTTACGACCATTGTCAGCGCCAGGGACTTCCGGTGGAAAAGGTGGAGAAGGGCATCACCTACGGCTTCTACCATGTACACTACAATTTGCAGCCGGAAGCACCCCTGATCTCCGTCATCATCCCGAACAAGGACCATACGAAGGACCTGGATCTCGCCATCCGCTCCTTCTTGTCGGGCAATGAGCAGAATCTGGAATTCATCGTGGTGGAGAACAACTCGGACCAGCCGGAAACCTGGGACTATTACGAGAAAATCCAGCAGGAATTCCCGGCGGAAGCGTTGCCTATGGAACCGGCAGATGGTGTCAGCGTTGCCAACATTGGCATAGAAAAGAGCAGCCAGGCCCGTCCCTCGGTGCGGGTGGTGCACTGGAAGCGGGAATTCAACTACTCCGCCATCAACAACTACGGCGTGCAGTTTGCCCACGGCCAGTATCTGCTCTTCCTGAACAACGACATTGAGCTTCTGGAAAAGGATACCCTGAAGGAAATGCTGTCTTACGTGCAGCGTCCCGAGGTGGGCATCTGCGGTGCGCGGCTCCTCTATCCCGATGAAGTGATTCAGCATGCCGGTGTCGTGATGGGCTTTGGTGGCATCGCCGGGGCCGCCTTCATTGGCATCCATGACAAGGAGAACACCTATATGCACCGGGCAAAGTGTGTGCAGGACTATTCCGCAGTGACTGCAGCCTGCCTCCTCACGAAGCGCAGTGTCTTCGAGGCAGTGGGCGGCTTCGAGGAGAGCCTCGCGGTGGCTTTCAACGATGTGGATTACTGCATGAAGGTCCGGGCGCTGGGCCTGCAGGTGGTCTACAACCCCTACGCCCTCTGCCATCACTACGAGTCGAAGTCCCGGGGCCTTGAGGATACGCCGGAGAAGGTGGAACGCTTCAACGGCGAAATCGTGAAGCTGGCGAAGCGATGGCCCGCGATTCTGCGCCACGGAGACCCTTTCTACAACCCGGCGCTGACGCTTCGGAAGTCGAATTTCGTGCTGCGGGACCTGAATAAGGAGCAGCCCGGCGAGCCCTTCCCCATGCCCATTCTGGAGGGGATCGTCTGATTTGCCGCAGATCCGTAAGAAAGAATTCAAAGCAAGGCAGTTTCATTTCTGCAGAAAGTAGTGTATAATCGCAGACGTTTTACACCGAGAGAGAGTACACACTTTACAATATATGATTAAAAATAACCAAAAACAATTGAACCGGTTCCATGTGCTGCTGGACGCCCTGGTGCTGATTCTCGCCTACATACTGGCCTGGTGCCTGGTCATTCTGGCACCATCCTTCCCGGCGGATCACGGCGTTTTGCCGCCGTCTGTCTATTTTGCGGCACTGGCACCCATGGTGCCGGGCTACCTCCTGCTCTACTGGGCCTTCAAGCTCTATGAACCCAAGCGGGCGATGTCGAAGCGGGCGGAATTCGGCCACATCTTCCAAGCCAATGCCGTGGGCCTTCTGGCCCTGACCTCTGTCCTTTTCGTGGGACGTAAATCCGGCTATTTCGGGCACTTCAGTACCCGTATGCTGCTGACCTTCTTCCTTTTGAATGTCACTTTGCTGACGGTGGAGCGCTTCGGCATTCGCTTCACCCTCTCGCGGCTCCGGAAGAAGGGCTTCAACCAGAAGCATATCATTCTGGTGGGATTTTCGGATGTCTCCGACCGTTTCATCGATACCTGTCGGCGGAACCCGGACTGGGGCTATCATATTTACGGCATTGTGGACGATCTGACCGCCACCGGCGCGGCCTACCGCGGCATCAAGGTCATCGGAAAAATCAGTGATCTCGCCTCTCTTCTCGAGAGCAACAGCATTGACGAGATCATCATTACCCTGCCCCTGGCGGCCTATGCCAAGCTGGGCGGCATTGTTTCCGTCTGTGAGAAATCCGGCGTCCACACCAAGTTTATCCCGGACTATCTGAATGTCATCCACAGTAAGCCCGTCTCTGAGGACATGGACGGCCTCCCCGTCATCAACATCCGGGCGGTGCCGTTGACGGATCCCGTGAAGGCGGCAATGAAGCGGGCCATGGACATCTTTGGTTCTCTGGTGGGCATCGTGCTTTTCAGTCCCGTGATGTTGACGGTGGCGCTGATCATTCACTTCACCTCTCCCGGCCCCGTCATTTTCCGACAGGAACGGGTGGGCCTCCATAACCGGCCTTTTATGATGTACAAGTTCCGCTCCATGGTGGAACAGCGGCCGGAGGATGAGAAGAAGGGCTGGACCACGAAGAACGACCCCCGGGTCACCCGGATCGGCCGCTTCATCCGGCGCACCTCCATCGATGAATTTCCCCAGTTTTTCAATGTCCTGAAGGGCGATATGTCCCTGGTGGGACCCCGCCCCGAGCGTACCCAGTTCGTGGAAATGTTCCGGGAGGAGATTCCCCGCTACATGGTGAAGCACCAGGTGCGGCCGGGCATGACCGGCTGGGCTCAGGTCAACGGCCTCCGGGGCGACACCTCCATCTACGAGAGAGTGAAATACGATCTCTGGTATATCGAGAACTGGACACTGGGACTTGACATCCGGATTCTGTTTATGACAGTATTCAAGGGATTTGTGAACAAAAACGCGTATTAGAGGAAGAAGCTATGGCACTTGACAACAATACATCGACCCGACGACCCCATTCCCGGGAGGAGTACGAGGCAGACCGGCAGGCCACCGAGGACCGTATCGTCAGCGACAGCAGTATGGAAGAGAAGCTCGTGCAGCAGGCGAAGGGCGGCGTGAAGCGGCCTCGGAATTCCGCCATGCACCAGCCTCTCTCCGAGGCCTATGCCCGGAAGGATAATGTCGGCGATGCGGAGGAAGGGCTGCCCAGGAGACCCCGGCGCACCGCCTCTGACCGGCAGGAGGAGCAGCCGCTGGGCGTGCTCCGCATGAACTCCGCTGCAGGCGCAGACTCGGAAATCGAGGAGTCTCTGGCCCGGAAGAAAACGAAGAAAAAGGGCCGCATCAAGCGCCTCATTGCCATGATCGTGGTGGAGGCCCTGACCCTCATTGCCATCAGCGTGGTGGGCTTCGGCGCCCGCTACATGAGTCTCGTGCAGGACGACATTGCCTTCGATAAGGAGAAGGTGCAGAACAGCAACATCGACATCAGTAAGCAGCAGGAGATGGCCACCGGCTACTGGACTCTGGTGGTCTTCGGCGTGGACTCCCGTGACGGTTCCGTGGGCAAGGGCACCAATGCCGATGTGCAGATC
Organism: Parolsenella sp.; assembly: GCA_963659875.1. Classification (GTDB taxonomy): domain Bacteria; phylum Bacillota; class Clostridia; order Lachnospirales; family Lachnospiraceae; genus Oribacterium. The sequence goes on along the minus strand of CAVKVA010000002.1, from coordinate 83,084 downwards.
ATCGTGAACATCGACCGGGGCAGCGGCGACGTGAAGATGGTTTCCGTTTACCGTGACACCTACCTGAACCTCGGTAAGAACAACCGCTACGCGAAGATCAACGAGGCCTATGCGGACGGCGGTCCGGAGCAGGCTGTTCTCGCCCTCAACAAGAACCTGGATCTGAACATTGAAAACTATGTGACCTTCAACTGGAAGGCGGTGGCGGATGCCATCACTATGCTGGGCGGCGTAGACATTGACATCTCCGACAAGGAGTTCTACTACATGAACGCCTACATCCATGAGGTTTGCCTGAAGACCGGCATCAGCAAAGAAAATCCGGCAGCAGAGTACCTGAAGGAGAAGGGCTATCAGCATCTGGATGGTGTGCAGGCCGTGGCCTATGCCCGTCTCCGCTACATGGATAACGATTTCGAGCGGACCAAGCGGCAGCGTGAGGTCATCACCCAGTGCCTCGCGAAGGCAAAGCAGACGGATCTTGCGACCCTCACGAAGATCATCGATACCGTGCTGCCCCAGGTGGCCTTCAACATCGATACCGGTGATATCATCCAGCTTGCGAAGGGTGTGGCAAAGTACAACATTGTGGACACCCAGGGCTTCCCGACGGATCTCACCACCCAGATGATGGGCAAGAAGGGCGACTGCGTCATCCCGAAGGATCTGGCGTCCAATGTGTCGAAGCTGCATCAGTTCCTCTTTGGAGACGAAGGCTACAAGCCCTCCAGTGCGGTCTACACCTACAGCAACAAGATTGCGGACGATTCCGGTACCTATAAGACCAGCAAGGCGGCAGAAGAGACGACGGCGAAGAAGACCACCGCAGCCGACGATGCGGATGATAAGAAGGAGACCGATGAGGACGGCAAGGTGATTTCTACCAAGAAGAGCAGTGAATCCACCAAGGCCACCAAGGAAGGCGAGGACGAGGAATCCAAGGACGGTAAGGAGACGAAGACGTCCACGGACGAGAAGGAATCCACCAAGGAAGGCAAGGAGAGCACGAAGGAGAGCACCAAGGCCAACGAAGTGATTGCTGACGATCCCACGGAGAGCAAGAGCAGCACCAAGGAAAGCAGCACCAGCAAGGAAAGCACGAAGAGCAGCGAGACCAAGAAGAGTGAAATCGTAGAGGAGCCCGGCAAGACCGAGACCACGAAGGAGACCACCACCCCGGCGGTTTCCCCCGTATCCCCCGGCGGAACTACCTATGAAGGCCCCGGCGGTGCCGATGCCGCCGCAGACAGCGGCGCCGGTCCCGGGCAGATCGTGGATTAAAATAAAGTCAGTAAAGGACAGAAAGACTGTTCTTTACTGATTTTTTGTGTTACACTTGCTTTGTTACCGCCCCTATACCTGGTCAGGAAAGGGGGTGTAGAGATGGAATATTTATTATCCTTTGTATTATCTGTTGTGGCAGGCATAGTGAGCTACTATATCTGCAAATGGTTAGACAGTTAGTTTAAGCGGTAATAGCCTGCAGTACTTGTCGCTGCGACCGAAAGACAAGAAAAACCCGCCGGTATGCCAGTACCGACGGGTTTTCTTTGTAGATGAATGGAATACATCTTATCCCTTGTGTCTGAGGCCATACTAGCACAATCCGAAATAATGTGCAACAAAAAAATAGCTCTTGTGTTATGATAGGTCAAGTTATTATAACACAATTAAGGAGTACCCTCATGTCAAAGAAAAAACCATCCACCATCGCCGAGGTATCGGCCTACATGCAACAGGGCTTCCGGCAGATCACGCAGCGCCTCATGACCCTCTACGTCCTGCTGATGCTCTGCGGCTTCCCCTACCTGACCCATGACGCCTACTTCGATATCCTCGAAACCCGCTTTCAGGGCTTCTGGACCCTGACCCTGGGCATGGGCATCATCATGCTCCTGCTCTGCATTTCCTTCCTCATTTGCGACCGCATTTATGTGGAGGGCCGGAACGGAAAGGCCTTTTTCAGCCTCTGGAACCCAAAGCATTACCATGAGCGGCTGAAGCCCTGGCTGCTCCCCACGGACATCCCCTTCGCGCTGCTGATCCTCATTTACCTCATCTCCATGGCCCTGTCCGGATACCCCTACGAAACCTGGTGGGGAAACCGCGGCCGCTGCATGGGCGTCCTCATGTGGCTCATGCTCTACCTGGCCTACATCTGCGTCACCCGCTTCTACCGCTTTCGCCGCTGGCACATCTATGCCTTCCTCCTGGCGGGCCTCGGTATCTGCCTCTGGGGCATCACCGATTTCTTTGAGTTAAATGTCTTCGGCTTCTTCGATGAGGTCCCGGACCGGACGTACTGGATCATCTTTGCGGCGAGCATCGGCAACATCAACTCCTACACCAGCTACCTGGCCATCCTCATCGCCGTTTCCATGGCCCTTTTCGTGCGGAGCGAGAAGTGGCCGCTCAGCCTCTTTGCCCTGATCATCTTTGCCGTTGCCAATCAGGCCATGATCTGCGGCATGAGTGACAATGCTGTCTTCACCTACGGCATGCTTTACGCCGCGGCGCCTCTCCTCCTCTGGCAGCAGCGCCGTCATGTGCTGCGCTACGGCATTTGCCTCCTGATCACCATGCTGGCCATGCGCATCGGCGGCATCTGGATCACCACTCCGGGCCTCCAGACCATCAATCAGGACTACAACAACGGCGTCCTCATCACGATAGGCACGTATCAGGCTTTCTGGCTTCCGATTCTGGCCCTGACAGCCCTGCTGGCCATCTATGCCCTCTTCAACCGGAAAAGTATGGAAAAACCCCTGACAAAGCTTCCGAAGCGCCTCTGGATCGGCCTTCTGGTTCTCGCGCTGGCGGTGGTGATCGGCGTTCTCATCGATGCCAATATGGGAAACCACGCAGAGCTCTGGCAGCCCTTCAGCAGCTTCCTCTATTTCAATGACCAGTGGGGCACCGGCCGCGGTTTCGCCTGGCGCATGGCCCTCACCTACTTCGCCCAGAACATGCCCTTCCTGCAGAAGCTTTTCGGCTACGGTCCCGACAGCTACTACATGATCACCATGGACAACTACTTCCAGGACATGGTGAATGCGGGCTACGGCATGTACGACAGCGCCCACAACGAGTACCTGAACTACCTGATGACCATCGGCCTCGCAGGTCTCCTGACCTATCTCTGGCTCTGCCTCCGCTTCCTGAAAACCTGGTGGAAGCGCGCGCAGACCGAGCCTCTGTACTATGCCCCGATGCTCATGCTCCTCGCCTACGGCGCCCAGGCCTTCATCAACATCTGCGTCCCCATCGTGTATCCCATCCTGGCCGTGGCGATGTTTGTCTTCATGGCGGGGGAGAAGGAGGAAGCATGCAAGCCCTGAACCTCCCCGTCGGCATCTCTGACTTCGCAGAAATCCGCAGGCGCGGCTACTACTATGTCGATAAGTCCGCGCTGGTCCGGGAGCTTCTGGCCCGCACCGGCGCGGAGGTGACACTGATCACCCGCCCCCGCCGCTTCGGAAAGACCCTGGCCATGAGCATGCTGGAGAACTTCTTCGACATCCGGAAGAACAGTCGGGACCTTTTCGAGGATCTGGAAATCGCGAAGGATCGGCAGCTCTGCGAGATGTGGATGAACCAGTATCCCACCGTTTTCATTTCCTTCCGGCAGGTAGATGGCCTGAACTTCACTGGTGCCTATGACATGCTTACCATGGTCATCGCGGGTCTTTTCAACCGGCATCGCTATCTCCTTGAGGAGGATAATGTCAGCGAGTTCCAGAAAACGGCCTTCCGCCGCCTGGCCAATGCTTCCGCTTCGGAAAAGGAAGTGAAGAACAGCCTCCTGCTGCTGACAGAAATGCTGCAGAACCATTACGGGAAGCCGGTCATTCTCCTCATCGACGAATACGATGTGCCTGTGGCTAAGGCCAACAGCAACGGTTATTACAAGGAGATGCTGGACGTCATGCGCGGACTGCTCCAGGCGCTGAAGGATAACCCGGCACTGCGGCTCGCCGTCATTACCGGCTGTCTGAAGATCGCGAAGGAAAGCATCTTTACCGGTACCAACAACTTTGTTTCCGACACCATCAACAGCACCAGACTCAATGAGTATTTTGGTTTCGTGCAGACAGAGGTGGATCAGCTTCTCACGGCGGCCGGACGCACCGATCAGGCGGAAAATGTGCGGAACTGGTACGATGGCTACCACTTTGGCGACGTCGATGTCTACTGTCCCTGGGATGTGATGAACTATCTCCTGGAGCTGCAGCGAAATCCCATGGCAAAGCCGGTCAGCTACTGGCGGAATACCAGCGACAATGCCATCATCCGTTCCTTCATCGACATCGCCGGCAGCAGCATCACGAAGAAGCTGGAGACTCTTATGGCGGGCGGTGCCATTCAGCAGCGTATAGACGAAAACCTGACCTATGACTACCTCCATGCTTCCGAGGACAATCTCTGGAGCGTCCTGTACCTCACCGGCTATCTGACCCGTCTGCGTTCGTCGGATTCTGCGGGAGAACTGTCTGATGGCACCCTGACACTCACCATTCCCAACGCTGAAATCCGGGAGATTTTCGAAACAACCGTGATGCGCTGGTTTGATGACAGCGCAAGGACGTGGAACCGCAGTGACCTGTTTCATGCCGTCTGGGCCGGAGACTGTGAGGCCCTTACCCGGGAGATGAATGCGCTTCTCCGGCGGACCATCAGCTACCACGACTACCGTGAGGACTTTTATCATGCTTTTCTGGCGGGTATTTTCACCGGCGCCGGGTATACCGTGGACTCCAACAAGGAGAACGGAGAGGGCCGCAGCGATGTGGTCGTACATGATCCGGTGAATGGTCGTGTGGCCATCTTCGAGGCGAAGTACACCCGGGATCTGAAGCAACTGGAGAAATCCTGCGCTGCGGCACTGCGGCAGATTCGGGATCGGGACTATGCCGAAGGCTATCGCGAGGACTATGATCAGATCCTCTGCTACGGCATCGCCTTCTTTAAGAAAAGGTGTTTGGTGGAGAAAAGCTGACTTTGTACATATCGCGGTACAATCCGTTGGGGTAATGCCTTTTGCTTGACAAGTCCTGGCCACCGTGCTATCTTGATGACAATTCTTATGGATTTCTTAATTTGATCCTTAAGAATTTCGTAATAATTCGAAAAGCCTTTGTTATATACAACGAGGGAACAACGGGTTATTATACACAATGTGACGAGCGGTATACTCCACAATCGTACATTTATCGGCAAGAGTTCATAAAATACTTGAATCCTTAGCCCTAAGAGAGTATAATCGCAACGTAACTTGGGTTTTTTGAGAAATCCATGAATCAAAAAAGGAGAGTGCATTTATTATGAGAAAGCAGACAAAAATCGTTGCAGCTCTTTCTGCAACAGCTTTACTTGCTCTCGGCGCTTCTGCAGTAACCTTCGCAGCAGGCTGGGACAACTCAACAGGAACTTGGCAGTACCTTGACAACAACGGTTCTGCTGTAACAGACGTTTGGAGAAAGTCCGGCGACTACTGGTTCTATCTTGATTCCGATGGAAACATGGCTACAGATCGCCTGGTTGAGAAGGACAGCGATTTCTACTATGTAAACGCTGAGGGCGCTATGGTTACAAACCAGTGGGTTGCTCTGGATTCCGATTCTTACGACAGCACATCTGATGATGGCGAGGCTGAGTACAGATGGTTCTACTTCGGTTCCGATGGTAAGGCTTACAGAAACAAGAAGTCCGATACAAGCGTATCTACTTCTGAGCTGAAGACCATCAACGGCAAGAAGTACGCTTTCGATGCTGACGGCAAGATGCTCTATGGCTGGGTAAGCGCTGATTCTGCTGATGTTCAGACAGATGACGAGACTGCTTGGCAGACTTCAAAGTATTATTTCGGCGGTTGGAACGATGGTGCTGCTACCACAGGTTGGGTACAGCTGACAGTTGATACATCTTCCATCTCTGATGATGATGATACTGATACATTCTGGTTCTACTTCGATGGCAACGGTAAGAAGCAGACCGATAAGAAGAAGACCATCAATGGTGCTACATACTATTTTGATCAGTATGGCCGTATGATTGATGATTGGGCTGGTAGAGAGAGCACTTCATCTGAGTATACAGGTACTGTTGCTTCAACTTGGTCTGATATTGTTTACGTAAACGGCGATGGTTCTACCAGAAAGAATCAGTGGGTTTGGGCTGTTCCGACAGAGGATTATGACAAGGGTGATTATGATGATGATGATTACTCATGGTGGTGGACTCAGTCAAGTGGAAAGCTTTTCAAGGATGGCCTGAAGAAGATCAAGGGTAAGTACTATGCATTCGATGCAAAGGGACGTATGCTCTCTGGCGTTGTTCTTAATGAGGGTACTCACTATTATCAGGATCAGAACAAGGATATGACTGGTGACGATTGGACTGATCTGACAGGTGAGGCTTTCAAGGCTACAACTGTAGACGAGAAGACTTCTAACTTCTATTTCTTCGGTGATGAAGCTACAGATGGCTCCAGAAAGACTGGCTACCAGAATGTTGACTTTGATGATGATACCTACCAGATGTATTTCGGTACAAACGGTAAGGCTGTGACTGGTTATGTAAGCAAGATCAAGAAGTACACTGTGAATGGTGTTGTTCTTAAGGCTAACAATGATGACAGCAACTATGCTCTTGTTAAGGTTAGCGCAGATAGCGCTGAAGGCGTTAAGACGATCGAAGCTAACGATGTAGATTACGATTACAGCAAGTACAAGGATGGCGTCTATGTTCTTGTTAATGCTTCTGGTACCGTTCAGAAGAATGTTAAGAACGTCAAGGACAACAATGATGTTTATTACTTCACAAGCAGCAATGGTGTTGTAATCTATGCTGGTGATAAGCTGACATCTTCAAAGTCTAGCGCTGTTAACGACACTGTAGTTCTGACAGTTGGTAAGACTTCTTACTACGTTGCTGACTAATTCTTTGGATTAGAGCGACTTGTAGTCTGAATTATATGAGAGGCTGAGGGTTTCCTCAGCCTCTTTTTTCCTTAGTTCAGTGCCTGTCACCATGAAGAAATAGCGACAAAAACATTACGAAACTATTAAGAAGGATGCTGGCAAGTGCTGCGGCATCCTTCTTTTTGATAACAGTAAACACTATGTGGCGAAATAGACATTGATATGTAGGAGCTTTCTTGCTCTTGTTTGTTTATTTACATTGCAACTACTGCATAGGGTGTTATTTCTGCGATATCATTTTCCATAGTCGTTTTTAATTCACGGATATCAAGATCCACCTGTAAATCCAAAAAATAGCGATCCGACACACCGAAGAACTTAGCCAATCTCAAAGAGGTATCAGGAGTAATTCTCCGTCCGCTATTCAGTATAGCCTGTATTCTGGACACAGGAACATGTATGCCCTGTGCAAGCTTGTACGCTGATAAATTCATCGGTTCCATGAACTCCTCTTTGAGAATTTCGCCCATTGTTGGGGCTTTAATATAATCAGTCATGATGTTCCTCCTTTCTACTAATCATAGTATTCACACACTCTTTTAATGATAATCAACGATTTCGACATTATAGAACTCATTCCGTCCTTCAACCGAAAAGCAAATGCGGTACTGATCGTTGATTCGAATGCTGTATTGTCCTTCCCTGTCGCCATGGAGTGCTTCCAGTCGATTAGCGGGAGGAACTCTCAGATCCTCCAAACATCCCGCATTATCTATCATGATCAGTTTTCGCAGCGCCACCCGCTGTATATCATGTGGGAGCTTTTTTGAGAAAACCTGTTGATAGATCTTCTGCGTTTCCTTATCATTGAAGCTCTTTATCATGTAATTGTATTATACCTGTTTTGCGTGTACATGTCAAACGTGTATAAATCCTAGGCCAGTGCCTGTCACCATGAAGTAATAGTAAGAAACACTATGTGGCGGAATAAGCATTGATATGTTAATATAAACAAAGGTACTACCAAAAACGGTAGGCGGCTGGCTGGGTTTATCCTGTCAGTGTTTGTTACCGGAGCTGCATTCGGAAGGTTTGCCTAGCAGCATTTTTCATCACGCTTGTCAAAAGGAGCTTTCGGCTTGAAGACAGAAAAACATCATTTTCCGGAGGCGGATGTCCTCAAGGGTATATTGATCCTTCTGGTGGTGCTCGGCCACTTCCTGTATCCTTTTCGCCGCAGCAGTGCGCTTGCGCGGGCGCTATTCTTCGGGATTTACAGCTTTCACATGCCGGCTTTCGTGTTCCTGTCCGGCCTTCTTGCCGGGAATAGCATACAAAAAACAAAGGGTGTGCGATGGGACAAGGTGAAAAAGTTTCTTTGTTATTATGTCCTCTATAAAGTGATCCTTTACCCGGTGGAGTATCTGGTTTACGGTCCGTCTCCTTTTCGGCTTTTGACAGAGAGCGGTGCGCCCTGGTACCTCTTGTCCCTGGCATTCTGGTATTGTCTGATTCCGATCTTTGCGGCGACCTGTCGACATTTTCCTGCAAAAACCGGAAAGCGCATTCTCGCGGGAGCTTCTGTGCTCGTGGGACTTGCGGCGGGCCATCTTTCGTTTTCGGAATATTTCCTTTGTTGGCAGAGGACCGTGGCTTTTCTTCCTTTCTTTATGCTGGGATGGTGTCTGGGCGCGGAGCAGATGTTTGGGTCCGAAGGCATTATCCTGCGGATACAGGGGAAGGGACGACAGTTGCTGAGCGGTGCTTCTCTGCTTCTGATTTTCGCTTTTATGATCTGTGCGCTGTATGTTCCGGATGGCATCATGCATGTTTTTTATGGCATGAATTATGAGGTGCTCCGCCGGGATCTGTCGGCGCCGTGTTTCCTTCCCCGTGCTTTCTTGCTGCGGCTTCTCTGGTATGGTGCGGCGATGTTGATTACAGTGGGACTTTGCGTCCTGGTGAGTGATTTTGCGCGTCGCTGCAAAAAGGTACAGCCGCGCCGCCTGCAGAAGCTGCTTGCCTTCTGCGGACATCACAGCCTGGCGATTTATATTCTGCATCGGCCGCTGCGGGATCTGTGGATGTATTTTTTTCTTTAAATGTTTTGCCCGATGCCGATGCGCCCTCACCATGAAGTATGCCCTTTACGGCATGAATTATGAGGTGTTCCGTCGGAATTTATGCTATAGTATCCTCATCAGAAAAAGAGGAGTAAAATTTCATGAAGCATTATGATTATCTCTTGGTGGGCAGCGGCCTCTATGCGGCTGTGTTCACTTATTTTGCCCGGAAAGCGGGGAAGACCTGCTATGTGGTGGAGAAGCGACCGCAGGTTGGGGGTAATGTCTTCTGCCGGGAGATCGAGGGCATCAACGTCCATGCGTACGGCGCGCATATCTTCCATACGTCGAACCGCGAGGTCTGGGACTTCGTCAACAGCCTCTGCGAATTCAACCGCTACACCAATTCCCCGGTGGCCAATTACAAGGGTGAAATGTACAACATGCCCTTCAATATGAACACATTCTCCAAAATGTGGGGCATTTCCACACCGGCGGAGGCCAGAGCCATCATTGATCAGCAGCGGACCGTGATCCAGGGCGAGCCGCAGAACCTGGAGGAGCAGGCCATCAGTCTGGTGGGTACCGACATTTACCGGAAGCTCGTGAAGGGCTACACCGAGAAGCAGTGGGGCCGGGACTGTCGTGAGCTGCCGGCCTTCATCATCAAGCGCCTGCCGGTGCGCTATACCTACGACAACAATTATTTCAATGATCTCTATCAGGGCATTCCCATCGGCGGTTACAATGTGCTGATTGACCGACTCTTCGGCGACTGCGAGATCGAGACCGGCGTGGACTATCTGCAGCATCGGGAGAAGTACGATGCCATGGCGGATTGTATCGTGTATACAGGCCCTATCGATGCCTTCTTCGGCTATCAGCTGGGCAAGCTCGAGTACCGGAGCCTTCGCTTCGAGTCGGAGCTCCTGGACGAGGAAAATCATCAGGGCGTTGCGGTGGTGAATTATACGGATCGTGAGACGCCCTACACCCGCATCATTGAGCACAAACACTTCGAGTTCGGCACCCAGAAGAAGACCGTCATCACCCGGGAGTACCCCAGCGACTGGCAGGAGGGCATGGAGCCCTATTATCCGGTGAACGACGAAAAGAACCAGAGTCTGTATCAGAAGTATGCGCTGCTGGCAGAGGATGCCAATGCCGTCGGGCAGAAGAGGGTGATCTTCGGCGGCCGTCTGGGCGAGTACAAGTATTATGATATGGATAAAGTCATCGCCAGCAGCATGGAACGGGCGAAGGCAGAAGGGATTTTTGCATTATGATCATTACCAAGACGCCCTTTCGGATGTCCTTTTTCGGGGGCGGAACAGACATGGAGAGCTTCTTCCGGGAGCACGGCGGAGCAGTGATCTCCACCACCTTTGACAAGTATTGCTATGTGCATGTTCGTCATCTGCCGCGCTTTTTTGACTATGCCACGGAGCTGTCCTATGCGAAGACAGAGCGGGTGAACAGTCTGGCGGAGATCCAGCATCCCCTGATCCGGAATGCCATGCAGCTTCTGGACATGCATGAGCTGCGGCTCACCTATGAGGCGGATCTTCCGGCCCGCTCCGGTCTCGGCACCAGCTCCTCCTTCGCGGTGGGCATGCTCAATGCCTTCTATGCCCTGAAGGGGAAGTATGCGGACAAGCGGAAGCTGGCGGATGAAGCCATTTATCTGGAGCGGGTATTGTGCGCAGAGGCCGGCGGCTGGCAGGACCAGATCGCGGCGGCCTTCGGCGGCTTCAACCGCATTAACTTCAATGAAAACGGCTATGAGGTATTGCCGCTCATCATCAGTCCGGAGCGGAAGAAGCAGCTGAACCAGAATCTTCTTATGTTCTTCACCGGCTTCACCCGTTTTTCCTCGGACGTCCAGAAGGCCAATGCGGAAAGCAGCGAAGCGAAGCTTTCCCGGCTAAAGGAGATGCTGCAGCTTGTGGATACCGCAGAGCAGGTGCTGGAAAACAGTCACAGCGACCTGGACGAGTTCGGACGTCTCTTGGACCATACCTGGCAGCTGAAGCGGGGCACGGGCAAGGCGGTGTCCACCTCGAACATTGATGCTCTCTATGAGAAGGGCATCAGGGCCGGGGCACTGGGCGGAAAGCTGCTCGGCGCCGGTGGTGGCGGTTTCCTGGTTTTTTACGTGCGGCCGGAGCAGCAGCCCGCAGTGATTCAGGCCATGGAGGGGCTTCTGCAGATTCCCTTCGCCTTTGAAGACGGCGGTACCCGGGTAGTTTACTACACCCCGGAAAGCTATGAACCGAAAGCTGACAAATAAGATGAAAATGTCAATTGTTAAGTAATCTGTAAGCACTTTGCATGGGAAAATATAAGGCCCGTGACTTGCGTTTTGCCTGCGGACTGGGTATAGTGTAAAGGTAAGAAAAGAAACGCAGGATAGTAACATTTATATAATAATGAGGTAGTAAGATGAAGAAATCTCTTTGTACAATCGGCGCAGCAGTGTTCATGATGGCAGCGGCAGCGGTTCCGGCTATGGCCGGATGGAACCAGGGTACCGGTGCGAACGCATCCAAGTGGTGGTATTCCTACAATGCTGACGGTTCTTCCTATGCGAAGGACGGCTGGGTATGGCTGGACGGCAACAACGATGGTGTGGCCGAGTGCTACTATTTCGGTGCTGACGGTTGGGCGCTGATGAACACAAAGACTCCGGATGGCTATACCGTAAATGCCAGCGGTGCATGGGTGCTGAACGGACAGGTGCAGACCCAGACTGTGGCAAAAACCGGCACAAACAGCACAACGACCACAACCACCAAGAAGAACGGTGTGGTAAAGGGCGTGAAGGCAGCCAAGAATGTGAAGACCACAGATAAGGTGACCACCGGAAACAGCGGATCTCCCAAGGCCGGTGTGGACAACAGCAGCTTCGAGGACTGGAGCAAGCAGAATGCGGATCCGCAGGCCACTTCTTCTGCTACTGACTGATACTTTTTTCTGAACCGTCACGGATTGTTCACAGTTCCGATATAGTATAGGGGAGCTGTTTGAGAAAAGCATCAGAAAAGAGGAGAGACATAAAGATTATGAAAAATTACAAAAAGTTCCTGTTGGCGTCCGGCATGGCACTGCTTGCGCTGAGCGCAGGTGCCTGCGGCAAGAAGACAGAGGAGGCCCAGACCCAGGCGGCAGCAACAGAGGCTTCTGTGGATGAGGAGACGGCGAACTTTACCAGCGGTATCATTGCGTCCGTTGACGGCAGCACCCTGACCCTGAGTGTGGCGGATGATCAGAGCATCAGCTTCGACATTTCCGGCGCAGCCACCAACCCGGCCTGGACGCTTCACGAGGGCGACGAGGTAGATGTGTATTTTGACGGCGAGACGGATGAGGATACCGGACTTCCGGCAGACGGCAGCAAGGCGCTGGAAGTGAAGATGTCCGTGCCCTATGAGTACCAGGACGAGAGCTTCAGCTATGATCCCGAGATGTACGGCGAGATCACAGCGGTAGATGACAAGAGCATTACCGTAAAGGAGATTCTGGACGATCGGGAGGAGGCTTCCGGGGATGCAGATGAGGAGATGACGGTCGAGGATTACTACGGTGAGACCTACACCTTCAGCCGGGCTTCCTATGAGATAGACATCACAGATGCCGGCCTTTCCGTGGGCACCACAGGTTCTTTCGATTACCTCGGTGAGCTGGACAGCAATCCGGTATGCTATCGTGTGGTGACAGACGACAAGGCTGATGCAGAAGAGGCAACAAAGTTCTATCTGGACGGCACCCTTGAGAAGGTAGAGCAGGGCGTGGCATATCTCAAGATGAACGATGATACGGTTTACAAGTTTGTGGTAGACGGAGACGAGGACCTGCAGAAGCAGGCTGAGGATCTGGTGGGCAAGGAAGCCCGCATCAGCTTCTCGGATTCCATCCGCGCCAGAGTGATGACAGCGGATTCTGTTGAGGCACTGTAAGACAAACAGAAGAGCGATGGGGAGCGTCAATGAAAATTGATGCTCCCTTTTTTGACGTAGACATAGTACAATAGCCGGTATTAGGGTCAAAATCGGAACAGACTTGTCTGCAGGAGGAAAGTGATGACAGAGGAAGAAATCAGAAAGCATTTCGCAGCAAACCGTTTCATGCAGGAGTGCGGCATGACGATCGAGAAGATGGGAAACCGTGAGGACTTCTATGTGAAGGCAGAGGTGATGCCCAAGTACTTTAACGGCAGCGCCCGGATCCACGGCGGCTATCTCTACACCATCGCGGATACGGTCGGCGGTGTCAATGTGCGCCGCTATGCCAGCAAGCTGGCTACGCTGGACAGCGATTTCCACTTCCTGTGCAATGAAAGCACCCGCTATGTCTACGGCTATGCCCGGCTCATCCGCAACGGCAGCAAGGTGATCGTCATGCATGTGGAGGTCCGGGGAGACAGCGATCAGGTTTTTGCAGAGGGAACCTTTACCTATTATAAGTTTGACTGAGCCTGGGAGAACACAGGCATTGTACGAGAGGAGTAAGCATAGCTATGAAAAATCTTTTGGTTGCCCAGTCTGGCGGCCCCACAGCGGCCATCAATGCCACACTGGCAGGTATTCTGGAGCGTGCCTTTGAGAGTCCGGAAATCGAGCGGGTCTATGGCGCGGATTTCGGCATACAGGGTGTGCTGCAGGAACGTTTTCTGGATCTGACGGAGATCGTGCCGTCACTGGTACGGGAGGAATTCGGCGAGACCGAGGATCCGGAAACGCTGGAGGCCGGGATGCTGCGCATTCTGGACCGGCTCAGCACCACACCGGCAGCGGCCCTGGGCTCCTGCCGCTACAAGCTGAAGGATCCGGCGAAGGACAGCTCCGAATTTGAGCATCTCATCGAAATTTTCCGTGCCCACAACATCGGGTATTTTGTATACATCGGCGGCAATGACTCCATGGATACGGTATGCAAGCTCTCGGAGTTCATCCGTGCCCGGGGCATCACCGACATCCAGGTGATTGGCGCGCCGAAGACCATCGACAACGATTTATTCGGCATTGACCACTGCCCCGGCTTCGGATCGGCGGCGAAGTACATCGCGGCCTCCATGGCGGAGCTGGAGCGGGAGCTGGTGGTGTATGACACCCCCTATGTCATCATTGTGGAGCTCATGGGCAGAAATGCGGGCTGGCTCACGGCAGCAGCGGCGCTGGCCAAGGACCAGAATTCCCGGGTCCCCTATCTCATTTATCTCACGGAGGTGCCCTTTGATCTCACCAGCTTCATCGAGGATGTCCGGGCCGAGCTGAAAACGGACCGCTGCGTCATGGTGGCGGTGTCCGAGGGCATTCGGGACCGTTCCGGCCGTATGCTCTGCGAGTACAGCAGCCTGAATGAAACCGCCGGAAAGAGCGGCTATGGTGGCAATGGCGGTCTTGATGCCTTCGGGCACAAGATCGCTTCCGGCGCTGCCCGGGTGCTGGAGCAGGCAGTGCAGAGCAACATCGGCTGCAAGGTTCGGGCCATCGAACTGAACCTTCTCCAGCGCTGCGCCGGTCACCTTCTGTCGGAGACCGATATCCGGGAGTCCCGTGAGCTCGGTCGCCGGGCCGTGAGCCTCGCGCTGGCCGGAGAGAACGGAAGCATGTCGTCTCTGCGCCGGGTGGAGACTGCCCGGGGCTATGCCGTGGAATATCTTCCGGCGGACATCCGGGAAATTGCCAACCGGGAGAAGTGCGTGCCCCGGGAATGGATCAATTCCGAGGGCAACGGCGTGACGGAGGAATGCCTGAATTACCTGCGCCCGTTGGTGCAGGGTGAGCTCAGCTCTGACTTTACGGACGGCGTGCCCCGTTACGTACTGCTGCGAAAGAGGTGAGAAATTGGAAAAGCGTTATCAGGAGGATGTGAAAAACAGCGTGGGCCGGGTGCTTTTTGCCGGCATTGCCTGTATTCTGCAGGTGCTCTGGCTTCTGGTGACGCTGCTGCAGCTCTACCGGCATTACGCCTTCCTGTCGGCCCTGGTGCATATCCTGACGGTGGTCGTGGTGCTGCGCCTCTTCGGAAAACACAGCAACACCACCATCAAGCTGAGCTGGATCGTCTTCATCATGGCGGCGCCCCTCTTCGGCCTCGCCTTTTACCTTCTCAGCACCGGCTCCAACTTCGTCCGCACCATGGGAAAGCGCTTCCAGAACATTGACCGTCGGCTCTTTCCTTTCCTGCGCCAGGATCCGGCGGCCCTCCAACATTTACGTGAGGATAATGTCGGCGGCGCGAATCAGGCGTACTTCCTCTGGAACACGGCGGGCTTCCCGGTCTATGAGGACACGGCGGTGCGCTACTTTTCCGAAGCTTCCGCGGGACTGGAAGCCCAAAAGGCGGCTCTCCGGAAGGCGGAAAAGTTCATTTTCATGGAATACCATGCCATCGAGGACCGGGAGGCCTTCGGAGAATTGGCGGAGATCCTGGAAGAGCGGGCGGCCCATGGCGTCGAGGTGCGGCTCTTTTATGATGATGTGGGTTCCCTCGGCTTTGTCAGTCAGCAGTTTCTCCGGAAAATGCAGGCCCGGGGCATACAGTGCCGGGTCTTCAATCCTGTGGTGCCCGTTTTCAATATCTTCATGAACAACCGGGACCATCGGAAATTAACAGTGGTTGACGGTCGGGTGGGCTTCACCGGCGGCTACAACCTGGCAGATGAGTATTTCAACATTACCCACCCGCTGGGCTACTGGAAGGACACGGGGCTCATGCTCGAGGGCGGCGCTGTGCGAACCCTGACCGTGCTCTTTCTTGAGATGTGGAATGCCATGAACCGGCATGGCCTGGAGGACATCCGGCCCTATCTTTTGCCGTCGTCTGACTTTCCGGCACTGCCGGGGCAGGGATTTGTGCAGCCCTACGGGGACTCGCCCCTCGACGACAAGCGCACCGGCGAGGACGTATATCTCAACCTTCTGAAGAATGCCCGGCGTTATGTCTTTATTATGACGCCCTATCTCATCATCACCGACGACATGACCCGGGAGCTGACCCTCTGTGCCCAGCGGGGCGTGGACGTCCGCATCATTACCCCGGGCGTCCCGGACAAAAAGCTGATCTATCAGATGACCCGTTCCTATTACGGGGCGCTGGCCCGGGAGGGTGTGCGGATTTACGAGTATACGCCGGGCTTCTGTCATGCGAAAATGATGGTGAGCGATGATGAACTGGCGGTGGTGGGCACCATCAATCTGGATTACCGGAGCCTCTATCATCATTTCGAAAATGCGGTGCTGCTCTGCAACAGCCCCTGTGTGGCGGAAATTCGGGATGACCTGATGCAGTGCATCACGGTATCCCGGGAGGTGACGGCGAAGTACGGCAGTGAGCGTTCCGCGGCCCTAAGGATGGGGCAGTGCGTGCTCCGCCTGTTTGCGCCGCTGATGTAGCCTGGTCGCGGAAAGGAGAGGACAATGCTTCTGGCAGTAGATTGCGGAAATATTCATACGGTATTGGGACTTCTGGAGGAAAACGGCGAGATGCGGGAGGTTTTTCGACTGGAGACCAACAGGAAGAAAACCAGCTTCGAGTATGCGGCTTCCCTCAGCCAGATCCTGGACCTTCTTTCGATTGAGCGGACGGAAATCCACGGGGTGATTCTTGCCTCCGTGGTGCCTCAGCTCACGGATACCCTGCAGCAGGCCTTTCGCATGGTGACGGGACGGCAGACCCTGGTGGTGGGGGCCGGTGTCCGGACGGGACTGAAGCTGCAGATTGACGATCCGGGAACCGTGGCAGCGGATCTCGTGGCAGCCGCCGTGGCGGCCAAGAACCGGCTGCCGCTGCCCGCCATCATCATCGACATGGGAACGGCCACCACAGTGACGGCCGTAAATGCTGCCGGTGCCTATATCGGCGGGGCCATTATGCCGGGGGTGCAGCTTTCGCTGAATGCCCTGACGGCCGGGACCTCTTTGCTGCCCTCCATTGAGGTGGCAGCACCGAAGCGGGTCATCGCCAGCGCCACCGTGGATTCCATGCGTTCCGGCATCATTTACGGGACGGCGGGATCTCTGGACGGTCTCATTGACCGCTTCATGGAGCAGCTGCCGGATGTGCAGAGCATCGTGGCCACCGGTGAGCTCTGCCATGCCATTTGTCCCTTCTGCCGCCATAAGATCGAGCTGCGGGAGCATCTGGTGCTGGAGGGACTCTATGAAATCTGGAGATTGCGGCGATAATGTGTTAAACTTAGCAGCATCGGAAAAACGCAAAATGCGAAGCTGCGTTTGCGCGGCGAGGCGTTTTTGTGTTAAACAGCATGACGAGTAGGAGCAAAAGGAATGGATCAGGAGAAACGCGACAAAAGCATAGGTGCCGTCTGCAGTCTGACGGAGCTGGTATCCGTTCCCGGCGCGGGCGTGACGATTCCTCTGGACTGGCTGTCGGAGCCGGTGCTGCTGTATTTCAAAAGTGGTGCCTATACCCTGATGCTGAATCTGGAGAAGCATGAGATTCTGGAGGAGTGCATCTGCTTTGTGAATCCCGGTACCGTCTGGCAGCTGATGTCTCACGAGGACACAGAGGGACGGGTATATATGCTGCATTTTGCCTATGATGCTTTGCGGCCGCTCTATGGCGGCGCAATAGATGAGGAGCTGCTGAAGCCCCTGAGCGAGGGAAAGCTTCATTGCCGGGAGCTGATTCAAATGTCGGAGCTTGGGTATCTGGAGCTTTTGCATGCCACGAACCGTCTGCTGCGGGCCTTCCGGGGCAGTGCGGCGCGGCCCGGCGATGAGGAGCGAAGACATTATACCGTGCATGCGGTGATGGACCAGCTGCTCGTGCAGGCGGGGCTTCTGCAGATCATGGGACTTTGCGAGTCCTTCGGCTGGATCCGGGAACGGCGACCGGAGGATGAGGACCGGCAGGTGCAGCTCATCAAGAATGCCCTGAACTACATTCGGGAGCATTTTCAGGAAAAGATTTACATCCATGATCTTTCGGGACTGGGCGGCTTAAATGACCAGTACTTCATCCGCTTTTTTAAGAGCGTCATGGGACTGCCGCCGCTGGACTACATCAATCGTTACCGTGTGCTGCGGGCCGCGGAGGAACTGGCCCAGACGGACCGCCGCATCTGCGACATCGCGGAGGACTGCGGCTTTCACAATATCGGAAACTTCATCAAGGTATTCCGCTCCTTTATGGGAACCACACCGCGGGAGTACCGGAAGAATCCGGAGGCTTATCAGGAAAAGGAGAAAAAGGAATGACATATTACTATCCGGCTGTGATCACAAAGAAGGACAAGGAAGAGGGCTATCGCGTGGATTTTCTGGATCTGGACCAGTGCTATGGCGAGGCGAAGGACCTGGAGGATGCTTTGGAGGATGCTCGCTACAACGGCGTGAACTGGATCCTCACGGAGCTTGAGGACAAGATGGAACTCCCCGCCCAGACCCATCTCGATGACGTCACATTAGAGCCCAACCAGACCTCCACCATGATCGCATTGCTTATGCCTAGAGATGGGTGGGATGAATGAGCGGAGAAGTTTGCATCAAGCAAACTTCGGAGCGAGCTGACATGTGCCCGAAGGGGACATGCCTGCCGTAGGCAGGTTGTGTGAGGGCTACAAGCCCGAACACAATCCCGGAAAGTTTGCATCAGGCAATCCTCGAACCCATTTGACACTGCCTGCCCCCTTATGCTATAATCCATCGGAACTTGAACAGGAAAAGTTTTCGAAGGAGGAAAGGGTGAGCAGAACACTTCTCAAAAATGCGAAAATTTTTACACGGAACGGCTTCCGAAAGCAGGACGTTCTCCTCAAGGATGACAAGGTTTTTTTGAATTTTTCCAATACGGATACAGCGGACGCAGCCGTTCAGGACCTGGACGGCTTGTTTATTATTCCGGGCCTCGCAGATGTACATGTGCATTTGCGGGAGCCCGGTTTTTCGTATAAGGAAACCATCAGGAGCGGAACCGAGGCAGCGGCCCACGGCGGTTATACCGCAGTCTGTGCCATGCCGAACCTGAAGCCGGCACCCTCCAGCCTGCCGCGTCTGCAGCAGGAACTGGACTGCATCGAAAGAGATGCTCTGGTGCATGTTTATCCCTACGGCAGCATCACCGAGGAGCAGACCGGTCACGGAAAGCTGTCGGATATGGAAGGCCTGGCGCCCTATGTCTGTGCCTTTTCCGATGACGGCAAGGGCATGCAGGCGCGGGAAGAAATGAAGGCGGCCATGGAAAAGGCGGCCGGTCTCGGCAAGATGATCGTGGCCCATTGTGAGGATGAGGCGGAGCTGCAGCCGGGCGGCTGCATCCATGACGGTGAATATGCGCGTTTGCACAGCCATGTGGGCATCAACAATGCTTCCGAATGGAAGCAGGCGGCCCGGGACATGGAACTGGCGCAGGAAACCGGCGTGCAGTATCACATTTGTCATGTTTCCACGAAGGAAACCGTAGAACATGTACGGCGGTACAAGGCAGAGGGCGTTCGCGTCACCTGTGAGACCGGCCCGCATTACCTCATGTTTACCGACATGGATCTGGAGGAGGACGGCAGATGGAAGATGAATCCGCCCATTCGCTCCGCCGAGGACCGGGAGGCCCTGATCCGGGGCATTCAGGACGGCACCATCGACTGCATCATCACGGACCATGCGCCCCATTCTGAGGAGGAGAAGAGCCGGGGATTGGATAAGTCGGCCTTCGGCATTGTGGGACTGGAGACCTGCTTTGCTTCCCTCTATCACAATCTGGTGCTGCGGAATCCCCTGGACTGCGGAGAGAAACGGGTGGATCAGGCGGAGGAAGGCACAGGTGCCATTACGCTGGAGAAGCTGGTGGAGCTGATGGCAGTGAATCCGCGCCGGATCTTCAATCTGCCGGGACCGCAGTACATCGAGGACGGTGTGACGGCGGACATCACGGTGATGGATCTTGCCAAGCGCTGGCAGGTGGATCCGGAGAAATTCTATTCCATGGGACGGAGTACCCTCTTTGCCGGGCAGGAGGTGCAGGGCGAAGTGGCGGCGACCTATGTGGGCGGCCGTTGCGTCTACGACCGGGAGACGGGTATACACAGAGCATAAACAGGAGACGGAGATGAAAGAGATTGAATACAAGATCCTCAGCAATCGGGAAATCGCAAAAGATGTTTTCGAAATGGTGCTGGACGGAGACACGGGAGAGATTCAGGCGCCGGGACAGTTTGTAGAACTTTCCCTGCCGGGAAGATACCTGCGCCGCCCCATTTCCATCTGCGATTACGAGAAGGGTCGGCTGACCCTGGTGTACAAGGTGGTGGGCCACGGCACCGAGGACATGAGCTACATGGAGGAAGGTGAATTCCTGAAGGCACTGGTGGCCCTCGGCAACGGCTACCGGACGGCAGACATTCCGGACGGGGCTGTGCTGGCCGGCGGCGGTGTCGGCGTGCCGCCTCTCTATGCTCTCTGCAAGAAGCTGGTGGCGGAGAATAAGCATCCCTATGTGGCCCTGGGCTTCAACACGAAAGACGATGTGTTTTATGCGGAGAAGTTCCGGGCGCTGGGCGTACCGGTGAATGTCACCACGGTGGACGGTTCCTTCGGCGCCAAGGGCTTCGTGACCTCCATTCTGGGCAATCACGACTATGCCTGCTGCTGCGGCCCGGAGCCTATGCTGCATGCTGTATACAATGCGGTACAGGACGGACAGTTCAGTTTTGAGGCCCGGATGGGCTGCGGCTTCGGCGCCTGCATGGGCTGCAGCAAGCGGACCAAGAACGGCTTCAAGCGGGTCTGCAAGGACGGACCGATCTTCCGCTACGATGAAATTCTCTGGGACTAAGGAGGTGCAGAAATGATTGATATCAGTACAGAGCTTTCCGGCATCCGGCTCAAAAATCCGGTGATCCCGGCTTCCGGTACCTTCGGCTACGGCAAGGAATACTGGAATCTTTATGATCTGAACCTGCTGGGTTCCATTTCCATCAAGGGCACCACGGTGGAGGCCCGCTACGGCAACGAGCTGCCCCGCATCGCAGAGTGTCCGGAGGGCCTGATCAATTCCGTCGGCCTGCAGAACCCGGGCATGAAGGTGGTGATTGAGGAGGAGCTGCCGGAGTTGGAAAAGCATTTCACGGATCCCCTGGTGGCCAACATTTCCGGCTTTTCCGTGCCGGAGTATGTGAAGCTGGCAGAGGCCATGGACAGTGTGGATTCTGTCGGTATTCTGGAGGTTAATGTCTCCTGCCCGAACGTGCATGGCGGCGGCATGGCCTTCGGCACCTCTGCGGAAAATGTTGCCGAGGTGACCCGGGAGGTACGGAAGGTCACAAAGAAGCCGGTTTACATCAAGCTGAGTCCGAATGTCACCGACATTGTGTCCATTGCGAAGGCAGCAGAGGAAGCAGGCGCAGACGGCCTGTCCCTCATCAATACCCTGCTGGGCATGCGGATCGACATCCGCCGCAGAAAACCGGTGATCGCCAACAAGATGGGCGGTTTTTCCGGCCCGGCCATTTTGCCGGTGGCGGTGCGGATGGTGTATCAGGTCTCTCATGCGGTGCAGATTCCGGTCATCGGCATGGGCGGCATTTCCACGGCAGAGGATGTGATTGAGTTCATGATGGCGGGTGCCAGCGCGGTAGAGGTAGGTGCGGCTAACCTGGTGAACCCCTATGCCTGCCGGGATATTATAGAGGATCTTCCGATCAAGTGTCAGGAGCTGGGCATTGAGAAGCTTAGTGACATTATCGGTTGTGTTGAATAAAGGGAGGAGTAACTATGGGTAAGGACGTTATCATCGCATTGGATTTCCCCAGCGCAGAGAAGACCTATGCGTTTCTGGACAAGTTTGAGCATCACGGCAGAAAGCCCTTCGTGAAGATCGGTATGGAGCTGTTCTATGCAGAGGGACCGCAGATTGTGCGGGAGATCAAGAAGAGAGGACACAAGATCTTCCTGGATCTGAAGCTGCATGACATCCCCAACACTGTAAAGGGCGGCATGCGTTCCCTCCGGGATCTGGATGTGGACATGACCAATGTGCATGCAGCGGGCACCATCGACATGATGAAGGCCGCCATTGAGGGCCTCACCAGAGAGGATGGCACCCGTCCCCTGCTGATTGCCGTGACCCAGCTGACCTCTACCTCCCAGGAGAGAATGACCGGTGAGATCCTCATCGACCGTCCCATCAACGAGGTTGTGGTGCAGTATGCAAAGAATGCACAGGCAGCCGGACTGGACGGCGTGGTCTGCTCGCCGCTGGAGGCAGGACAGATTCACAGCGAGGTGGGATCCGACTTCCTCACTGTGACACCGGGCATTCGTTTTGCGGGAGATGCCAAGGGTGACCAGGCCAGAGTCACCACACCGGAGAAGGCGAGACAGATCGGCTCTGACTACATCGTGGTGGGTCGCTCCATTACCGCGGCAGAGGATCCGGTGGCAGCCTATGAGCAGGCCATGACAGATTTTGTAGGATAAAGACATTAGCATATATCAAATGGAGGAAACCATGACTACTAAGGAAGATATCGCAAAGGGACTGCTGTCAATCAAGGCTGTATTTCTGAAGCCGGACGACCCGTTTACCTGGGCTTCGGGCATCAAATCCCCGATCTACTGTGACAACCGTCTGACCCTGAGCTATCCGGAGGTGCGCAGCATGATCGAGCATGCCATCGCTGAGAAGGTACAGGAGCTGTATCCGGAGGCTGAGGCACTGTTCGGCACATCCACTGCCGGCATTGCCCATGCTGCCATCGCTGCGGACATTCTCGGAAAGCCCATGGGCTATGTGCGCGGCTCTGCCAAGGACCACGGCCGGAAGAATCAGATTGAGGGCCGCCTGGAAAAGGGCGAGAAGGTGGTTGTCATTGAGGACCTGATCTCCACCGGCGGTTCTGTACTGGACTGTGTGAACCCGCTTCGCGAGGCCGGTGCTGAGGTGCTGGGCATTGTCAGCATTTTCACCTACGGCATGCAGAAGGGTCTGGATCGTCTGGCCGCAGCCAATGTGGAGAACCACAGCCTCTGTGACCTCGATGCCCTGGTGAAGGTTGCTGTCGAAGAAAACTACATTAAGCCGGAGGACGAGGCGCGGATCCTGCGTTTCCGGGACAATCCCTCTGACGAGAGCTGGATCGGATAAGAAGAGAGGGAGGAGCAGAATCATGGAAAACAAGGCAAGATCGATCATCAACATTCTGGATCTCTCGGTGGAGGAGATCAATCATCTGGTGGATGTGGCCAACGATATCGAAGCCCATCCGGAGAAGTATTGGGACAGATGTGCCCACAAGAAGCTGGCCACACTGTTCTTTGAGCCCTCTACCCGGACCCGTCTTTCCTTTGAGGCGGCGATGCTGGAGCTGGGCGGACAGTGCCTGGGCTTTGCCGGTGCCGCCAATTCTTCCGCATCCAAGGGTGAGTCTGTGGCAGATACCATTGCTACTGTTTCTAACTACGCGGACATCATCGCTATGCGGCATCCCAAGGAGGGCGCACCGGTGGTGGCTTCCATGCACACAACAGTGCCCTTCGTGAATGCGGGCGACGGCGGCCATTTCCATCCGACCCAGACGCTGGCGGACATCCTGACCATTCAGCGGAACCGCGGCAGCCTGGAGAACATGACCCTGGGTCTCTGCGGCGACCTGAAGTTCGGCCGTACCGTGCATTCCCTTATCGATGCGATGCTGCGCTATCCGGGCAACCGTTACATCCTGATCTCTCCGGAGGAGCTGCGTCTTCCGGATTATGAGATTGAGAAGCTGAAGGCTGCCGGCGTGGACTTCCGGGAGACCACTTCTCTGGAAGCGGCCATTCCCGAGCTGGACATCCTGTATATGACTCGTGTGCAGAAGGAGCGTTTCTTCAACGAAGAGGATTATCTCCGTTTGAAGGACATCTACATCCTGACACCGGAGCGTCTCAAGGCGGCAAAGCCGGATATGGCAATTCTCCATCCGCTGCCCCGTGTCAACGAGATTTCTGTGGCGGTGGACAAGGACCCGAGAGCCAAGTACTTCTATCAGACACTCTGCGGCAAGCAGATGCGTATGGCGCTGATTCTGTATTTACTGGGACTGGATAAGTAAGGAAATCCGTAGGAGAGGACAGAAAAATGAAAATTGATGGCATTGAAAACGGAATTGTGCTGGATCATATCAAGGCCGGCAAGAGCATGATCGTATACAAGTACCTGGGTCTGGACAAGCTGAACAGCCAGGTGGCGCTGATTCAGAACTGTACTTCCCACAAGATGGGCAAGAAGGATATCGTGAAGATTTCCGAGGACATCGATCTGGATCTGGATGTGCTGGGCTATATCGACCCGGACATCACCGTGAATTACATTCAGGACGGCAAGAGCATCAAGAAGGCTGCTCTTGCCCTGCCGGAGACCCTGAAGAATGTGCTGTGCTGCCGGAATCCCCGCTGCATCAGTTCCACGGAGCAGGAGCTGCCCCAGGTGTTCAAGCTGGCAGACCCCAAAAAGCGCCAGTACCGCTGTATCTATTGTGATACTATCGTTAAGAATGAGGATTTGTAATCCACTGGGCTCACATCACGTGGGCACCCGACAGCCAAGCTGTCGCGAAGCCCACGTGATATAGGATGCCTTAGCGGCGAGCGTATAGAAGGCTTTGCGGAAGCAAAGCCTTCTTTGTTTTATATCTCTCTCGTCACTTCTTTCAGCCACTTGAGCGCTTCTCCCTCAAAATAAGGCGACAGCTTCTCGTACACCGTGGCGTGGTAGCGGTTCAGCAGTTCGATGTCATGTTTTTCCATGATGGTCGGATCCAACGCATCCAGATCGATGGGGCACATGGTGAGGAACTCGAAGTTCAGGAATTCACCGTATTCGTTCTCGAAGGCCTTTTTGCAGACCGTCATGTTCTCAGTGCGGATGCCGTGGGAGCCCTCGATATAGATGCCCGGCTCATCGGAGGTGATGTGTCCCGGCTCGAAGGTACCGGAATCCAGACGCTCCGGCACGATGCGGTAGCGGATGCCGTTGGGCCGTTCGTGAACATTCAGAAGGTAGCCCACACCGTGTCCGGTACCGTGGTTGAAGTTGAGGCCTTCCTTCCAGAACAGCTCCCGGGCCGCATAGTCGAAGCTGACGCCGATGGCGCCATGCAGGATCTGGACATCGCCGAGACGCAGCATGGCCTGGCAGACTCTTGTAAAGTGATGCCGCTCGGTTTCTGTGATTTCGCCCATCGCCAGGGTACGGGTAATGTCGGTGGTACCCATGAGATAGTGGCCGCCGGAATCCACCAGGTAAAGGCCATGGGGTTCGATCACCACATCATGCTCCCGGGAAGGGGAATAGTGAGGCAGAGCCGCATTCTTGCCGTAGGCGGAAATGGTGGGGAAGCTAAGTTCCACGAAGCCGTCCTGCTCCCGGCGAAGCCGCTCCAGATAGTCGGAGGCGGTGATCTCGGTCAGAACCTCGCTCTGCAGCCTCTCCTTCGCCCAGTCGGTGAGTACGCCCTTTTCATCATAGGCATGCTTCAGGAAGTAGCAGAACTTCGTGATGGCGATGCCGTCCCGGATATGCGCTTCCTTCTCGTTTTCGATCTCCACCGGATTCTTGATGGCTTTCCGGTAGGAGCTGGGCAGAAGCTGATCCACCGGCTTCATGGAGCTGTCCAGAGCATTGAGGAGCGCATAGTTGGTCTTGCCGGTTTCCAGTAGTATCGTCTGGTTCCGGAGCTGCTTCACCGCCTCATAGATGTTGTTGTAGGGCAGAAGTCGCACGTCCAACGCGGTGAGATAGTCCCGGACCTCTTCATCAAAGTTCGCCTCGTTGGCGAAAAGAAAGGCCTGCTGCTTCGTGATCAGGAAGTAGGAAAGGAAAACCGGTGTGCAGAGCACATCATTGCCCCGCAGGTTCAAAAGCCAGGCGATGTCATCGAGACTCGCGATGACGTGGACATCGGCCCCGGCCTTCTCCATGTCGGCCCGGAGGTCAGCAAGCTTTTCCTGCGCGCTCTTTCCGGCCCAGCGCTCCTCCAGAATCCATACCCGGCTTTCCGGAAGCGCCGGACGATTCTCCCAGATCGCTCCCACGAGATCTGCATCCCAGACCAGTGCCGCATTCCTTTCCATGGCGATATCGCTGAGCGCGGAACCCAGGCGGAAGTCCACACAGCGTCCGTCAAAGCCCAGGTTGCCATCCGTTGGAAGAACACTTTTGATATATTCGGTCAGTGTAGGCACGCCCTTTTCGCCCATCTTCATGAGGGAGGTGCCGCTGTCCCGGAGCTCCTGCTCCGCCTGGATGAAGTAGCGCCCGTCGGTGAAGAGTTTGGATTCTTTCTGTGTCACCACCAGGTTGCAGCTGTCGCCGGTGAAGCCGGTGATGTATTCAATGGTCTTGAAGTATTCCGACACATGCTCGCTCTGATGGAAGTCGTCCATGGGGACTAGGAGCACGTCGATCTGTTCTGCCAGCATTTTCTGCCGCAGAAGGGTCAGTTCCTTTTTCATTATATTTACCTCTTTGATTCGTTTGTCGGCAGCCCGCCTTATGCAAACTGCCGTACTCATCATAGCACAGCCAGCGTTGATGTGCTATACTCCCGACAGACGGGAAACGGAATTCCCGGGACAGGAGCAAGAGCATGAATCAGAACGCATTATATTATCAATATCCCTATGTGAAGGAATTTTCGGCGACGGTGCGAAGCTGCACGGCGGTGACGGATCCGGCGCTGCTTTCTCAGTTTCCGGCGCAGTCGGCCCTTTGGCAGCTGACCCTTTCAGAAGAGGGCTTTTATCCCGAGGGCGGCGGACAGCCCGGTGACCGGGGGCAGATCCTGAGAGAAACAGACGATCCCCAGTCTGCGCAGGATAATGTCTCCGGCGTCCATGTCCTGGACACGCGGGAGGGGCAGGACGGCGCGATTCTTTATACCGATGGGCCCCTGCCGGTGGGGGAAAATGTACATTGTATACCGGATTGGACCTGGCGGATGCGGAACAGTCAGAACCATTCGGGTGAGCACATCATTTCCGGCCTGGTGCACCGGGATTATGGCTACGACAATGTTGGCTTTCATATGCATATGGAGGGGGAGCAGCCCCTCATCACCATTGACTTCAACGGCCCCATCGACTGGGACAGTTTGCAGCGCATCGAGCAGGAAGCCAATGCGATTGTGCGACGGGATCTGCCGATCGAGGTGTTCTATCCTTCGGCGGAGGAACTGGAAACGCTGGATTACCGCAGCAAGAAGGCCCTGTCCGGGCCGGTGCGTCTGGTGCGAATCCCGGAGACAGACCTCTGTGCCTGCTGTGGCACCCATGTGGAGCGGACGGGAGAAATCGGCTGTATCAAGCTGCTGTCCGCGGTGAGCCACCGGGGCGGTGTCCGCATTGAAATGCTCTGCGGTCTGGACGCCTTCCGGGATTATGAGCGGAAGCATGAAACGGTACTGAACATTTCGCGGCGGCTTTCCGTGAAGCCGGAGGAGACAGCGGCTGCCGTAGAGCAGCTTCTCGCGGAGAACCAGCGGCAGCGGCAGCGCATTGCAGAGCTCAATGCGCGGTCCTTTCAGCAGAAGGCGGCGGGATATGCCCGTCTCTTTGGCGCGGCAGAGACTGCGCAGGTTCTGGCGGAACCCGCGTCTGTGGATGTCCTGACAGAAAAGGGAATCATCTGTGACTTTGAGGCGGATATGTCGTCGGTGGAACTTCGGAAGTGCTGTGATTACCTTATGAAGCATACGGCGGCGCGGCTGGTGGCCGTTTTCGGTAGTACGGACACAGATGCCTACAGCTATGTGCTGGGAAGCCAAAGTGAGGACGTGCGGCCCCTGGGAAAGGCACTGAATACCCGACTTTCCGGCCGGGGCGGCGGTCAGGCCGCCATGGTGCAGGGAAGCCTTAAGGGCGGCGAAGCGGAGATTCGCAGTGCTCTGGCGGAGGTCTTTTCCTGAAAGGGCTTTTATGCTATACTTGACGGCACCTTAAAGCACCCGAAGCGATGCGGCAGAGACTTCGGAATTGCGGAAACAGGAGGAATATAGATGAAATGGAAGATCATAACGGCACTGCTTTCCTGCCTTTTTTGGGGCACGGCACCGGCCCTGGCGAAGGACGTTTGGCAGCAGTCGAACGGAGAAGTTTATTTTTATCAGGCGCCGGATACAGATGGCGGAGAAACCGGGGAAGCAGAGGCGAAGACATTGGCATCCTATAACGGATGGATGCAGGCGGATGCGGACACTTGGTACTATTTTGTGGATTCCCGCATGATGACGGGCTGGATCACTGACGGTGGCAAGTGGTATGCCTTTGGCGACGATGGCGCGATGCTGAAAAACCAGTGGGTCGGCAATTTCTATGTGGGTGAGGACGGGGCAGCCCTGATGGACACCACGGCACCGGACGGCACGGCGCTTTCCGCCTACGGCTCCCGCATGCGGAACGGCAAGGCGGTGGAAGGCCTCAATGACAAGACCGCCCGCTATGCGAAGATTCTGGAGGCGCATCCGGATGCGACGGTGGAGTTCACGAGTCCCGGACAGCTGGTGAAGGACAGTCTGAACGGCTACAGCTTCATTACATTCAAAACCATGAAGCTCTATGACCGGAGCACCGGCGCGCTGCTCTATTCGGGAGACGGCTGCTTCCGGCAGAACGCTGTGGTGGAAACCGCTGTGACGGAGAATGGGATCAGCAGTATGCAGCCCATGGGCTTTATGACCCAGAATTATCTCATGGGAGACCGGGTGTACATGGATCCCGCGGGACTCATCACGGCGGTGGCCCAGAGCCGCAGAGGCTGAGGAGGAACGATGACGCTACAGCAGCTTCGGCAGGTGATCACCGTAGCGGATGCCGGCTCCATGAATGAGGCGGCGAAGCAGCTTTTCATCACCCAGCCCAGCCTCAGTGCCGCCATCAAGGCCCTGGAAAAGGAAATTGGCATTGAGATTTTTATGCGATCTAACCGGGGCATCGTGGCCACACCCCAGGGGGAGGAATTTCTGGGCTATGCCCGGCAGGTCTCCGAGCAGTATCAGCTGATGGAGGAGAAGTACCTCCGGGACGGCAAACGGAAAAAGCGTTTCTCGGTTTCTATGCAGCACTATACCTTTGCAGTGGAGGCCTTCATTCGGGTGGCCCGAAAGTATGAACGCGACAATACCTATGAATTTGCGGTGCATGAGACGAAGACCATTGAGATCATCGAGCATGTGAAGAACCAGATCAGCGAGATCGGTATTCTGTATCTCAATGATTTCAACCGGAATGTGCTGGGGAAGATTCTTCGGGAGGATTCGCTGGAGTTTGTGCCCCTTTTCACCTGCAATATCTATGCCTTTATGGCGAAGTCTAATCCCCTGGCCAGCCGGGAGAAGGTGACCATGGAGGATCTGCAGGATTATCCCTGCTGTTCCTTTGATCAGGGAGAGCGGAATTCCTTCTACTTTGCGGAGGAGGTGCTCAGCACCTATGACTATAAGAAGTACATCAAGGTGAACGACCGGGCCACCATACTGAACATCATGGTGGGATTGAACGGCTACACCCTCTGCTCCGGCATCATCTGTCAGGAGCTGAACGGACCGGAATACACGGCCATCCCTCTGGACACAGAGGAAACCATGACCATCGGCTATATCAAAAAGAAGAGAATGCCCCTGTCGGAGCTGGGGCAACGCTATGTGGAGGAGCTTCGGACTTACGAGGCGCAGCGAATGATGTGAGAGGAGAGCGGAAATGAACGGACAGATGCTTTTGGGAATCGCGCTTGCGATTGTGGCTGTACTGGCCATTGTACTGTTGTATCGCTTCCTGAAGGGAAGAAACAGCGGAAAGTATGTGATTAAAGAAGAGGACAAGCTTCATGTGACCCTGGAGTCCAGTGACTTCGGCCGGGTGGCGGCGATCCTTCTGGAGGGACTCGGCGGAAAGGAGAATCTGGTTTCTTCTGTTGTGGACGGCACCCGTCTCAAGCTGGAAATCCGGCAGTATGACGCGGTGGACGAGAAGAAGCTGAAGTCAGCCGGTGTGGGCGGGGTTCTGCGTCCCTCCAAGACGGCAGTGCATATCATCATCGGCAGCAGTGCAGCAGAAGTGAAGGCGGCACTGGACAGCAGACTGGAAGAAGCCTGAGAAAGCGTGAAGCATGAGCAAAAGCTATGAAATGGACATGACCCGCGGCGCGATTCTGCCGAAGATCATCCTCTTCAGTCTGCCGCTGATGGCGGCCAGTATCCTGCAGCTTCTTTTCAATGCAGCGGATGTCATCGTGGTGGGACGTTTCGTGGGTCCCCAGGCTATGGCAGCGGTGGGCTCCACCACGGCCCTGATCAATCTGATCATTAATTTTTTTGTGGGTCTGTCTGTGGGCGTCAATGTCTGCGCGGCCCGCTTTTTTGCGGGAGATCGGCAGAAAGATCTGACAGACACCATACGGACGGCCATTCTGACCGCGCTTTTGTCTGGCATTCTGCTGCTGGTCATTGGCGTTACATTGGCAAAACCCATGCTTGAGCTGATGGGCTCCCCCGAGGACGTGATCTATGATTCCGTGACCTATTTGCGGATCTATTTTCTGGGTATGCCGGCCCTGATGATTTACGATTTTTCTTCGGCCATTCTGCGGGCTGTGGGAGACACGAAGCGGCCGCTGTACTTTCAGATGGCCGCCGGCATCATCAATGTGATCCTGAATCTCATTTTTGTGCTGGGCCTGCGGATTGGCGTGGCCGGTGTCGGCATCGCCACCAGCATTTCCCAGACGGTTTCTGCGATTCTCGTGCTGCTGGTGCTGGTACGGGACAAGGGAAAGCTGCATCTTGACCTGCGGACGCTGCGTATCGACCGGCAGAAGCTCATGGCGATCTTTCGGGTGGGACTCCCGGCGGGACTGCAGAGCACGGTCTTCAGTCTTTCCAACGTGGTGATTCAGAGTTCCATCAATTCTTTCGGCTCTACGGCCATGGCGGGTTCCACCGCCAGCCAGAACCTGGAGGGCTTCGTCTACATGGCCATGAATGCGGTCTACCAGACCAATCTGTCTTTTACGAGCCAGAACATCGGTGCCGGACGCTATTCCCGCATCAACAAGATCTTGCTGAACTGTCTCGGCTGCGTCATTGCCGTCGGCCTTCTGCTGGGCGGCCTGGCCAATATTTTCAGCGGCACCCTGCTGTCCTTCTATACCACGGATCCGGAGGTGCTTCGCTATGGACAGGAACGGCTTTTGATCGTGGCGGGTCCCTACTTCCTCTGCGGCATCATGGATACCATGGTGGGTTCCCTCCGGGGTATGGACTTCAGTTTTGTGCCCATGATCGTCAGCTTCATCGGTGCCTGCGGCCTCCGCATCGTTTTCATCATGACGCTGTTCCGGCTGCCGGAATTCCACAGCCTGCAGAATCTGTACATGAGTTACCCGGTGAGCTGGACCATCACCTTTACGGCACATATTATTACGTTTCTGATTATACGGAAGAGATTTCCAAGAGAGGATATATAATAACCCGCAGGCACCCGCTGGCGCGAAGCTCGCGGGTATGCCTTGATTTCTCTTCACCATACCTATATAATTGAAAAGCCTGTAAGCAAAAATTCAATGAAGGAGAAAAGGCGCTAATGTTTAAAAAAGTTGATACCAATATGAACTTTGTCGAGCGCGAGAAGGAGGTCGAAGACTTCTGGAGAGAGGGACATATCTTCGAGCAGTCCATTAAGGTGCACGAGGGTGACCCTTCCTATGTTTTCTATGACGGACCGCCCACGGCCAATGGAAAGCCCCATATCGGCCATGTAGAAACCCGTGCTTTTAAGGATATGATTCCCAGATACCATGCCATGAAGGGAGCTATGGTGCCCAGAAAGGCCGGTTGGGATACCCACGGACTTCCGGTGGAGCTGGAAGTGGAGAAGCAGATCGGCATCAATGGCAAGGAGCAGATCGAGAAGTACGGTGTTGCCCCCTTCATTGATCTTTGTAAGGAAAATGTCTGGAAGTACAAGGGTATGTGGGAGGACTTCTCCTACAAGGTTGGCTTCTGGGCCGACATGGAGAACCCCTACGTGACTTATCACGATGACTTCATCGAGTCCGAGTGGTGGGCGCTGAAGGAGATCTGGAAGAAGGGACTTCTGTATGAGGGCTTCAAGGTAGTGCCCTACTGTCCCCGCTGCGGTACCCCGCTGTCCTCTCACGAGGTGGCACAGGGATATAAGGAGCTGAATGAGCGCTCCGCCATCGTGCGCTTCCGGGCGAAGACCGGCGATTTTTCCTTCCTGGCCTGGACCACCACACCCTGGACCCTGCCCAGCAACACTGCACTCTGTGTGCATCCGGAGCTGGAGTACGCCAAGGTAAAGGCCGTTGACGGTCAGACCTATGTGCTCTGCACCAGCCTTCTCGACAAGGTGCTCGGTCCTCTGGCAAAGGAGGGAGAGCAGGCCTATGAGGTGCTGGAGACCTATAAGGGCGCAGAGCTCGTGGGCATAGAATATGAGGCGCTCTATGAGTGCGCGGCTAAGGAAGCGGAGAAGCAGCACAAGAAGGCACATTTTGTCATCGCTGACAACTACGTATCGGATTCTGACGGTACCGGCATCGTACACATTGCGCCGGCCTTCGGTGAGGACGATGCGAGAGTCGGCCGTGAGAACAACCTTCCGCTGTTGAAGTTCGTGGATGAGAAGGGCGTGATGAGCCCGGCAACGCCCTTCGGCGGCATGCGCTGCAAGCCGACAGAGGAAGAGATGAAGAACGGTGCGATCAGTGCGGATCCCGAGGTGCTGAAGGAGCTTTCAGCCCGGAAGCTGCTCTTCGATGCACCGAAGTTCACCCACAGCTACCCGCATTGCTGGCGCTGCGGCACACCGCTCATCTATTATGCAAGAGAATCCTGGTTCATTAAGATGACAGCGGTTCGCGATGATCTGGTGCGGAACAACAACACCGTGAACTGGTATCCGGAGTCCATCGGCAAGGGACGTTTCGGCGACTGGATCGAGAACGTACAGGACTGGGGTCTCTCCAGAAACCGTTACTGGGGCACACCGCTCAACATCTGGAAGTGCGCATCCTGCGGTCATCAGGATGCCATCGGCTCCATCGCAGAGCTGAAGGAGAAGTGCGGCAACTATGATGAGGTACTGGCTTCTCTGAAGGCCCAGGGCAAGGAAGGCTATTCTTCCGACTATGTGGGCTATGAGCACATCGAGCTCCACAAGCCCTATGTGGATCAGCTGATCTGCACCTGCCCGGAATGCGGCGGCAGCATGAAGCGTGTACCAGAGGTGATTGACTGCTGGTTCGACTCCGGTGCCATGCCTTATGCCCAGCATCATTATCCCTTTGAGAACAAGGAGCTCTTCGAGTCCCAGTTCCCGGCCCAGTTCATTTGTGAGGCTGTGGACCAGACCCGCGGTTGGTTCTATTCCCTGCTGGCGGAGTCTACACTGCTCTTCAACAAGGCACCCTATCAGAACGTTCTGGTGCTGGGCCATGTGCAGGATGAGAACGGCCAGAAGATGTCGAAGTCGAAGGGCAATGCTGTCGACCCGATGGATGCCCTGAACAAGCACGGTGCTGATGCCATCCGCT
Source organism: Parolsenella sp. (assembly GCA_963659875.1). Taxonomy (GTDB): domain Bacteria; phylum Bacillota; class Clostridia; order Lachnospirales; family Lachnospiraceae; genus Oribacterium. Next base: position 49,549 of record CAVKVA010000002.1, on the reverse strand, counting down.
GGTTCTTCTATACGAATTCCGCGCCCTGGCTGCCGAACCGCTTCCATGACAAGGCGGTGGTAGAGGGACAGAGAAAGTTCCTGTCCACACTGTGGAATACCTATGCCTTCTTCGTGCTCTATGCCAATATCGACAACTTCGATCCCACGAAGTATGCCCTGGAGTACGATAAGCTGACCGTCATGGACAAGTGGCTCCTCAGCAAGCTGAACACGGCAGTGAAGACCGTGGATCAGGATCTCGCAGATTTCAAGATCCCGGAGGCTGCGGCAGCGCTGCAGGAGTTTGTGGATGACATGTCCAACTGGTATGTTCGTCGTTCCAGAGAGCGTTTCTGGGCGAAGGGCATGGAGCAGGACAAGATCAATGCTTACGAGACCCTGTACACAGCTCTCGTGACCATTGCCAAGTTGGCTGCACCCATGGTGCCCTTCATCACCGAGTCCATGTACCGGAATCTGGTATGCTCCGTGGATGAGCAGGCAGCGCCTTCCGTACATCTCTGCAGCTATCCGGAGGTTTGCGAGGATTGGATCGATCCGGCACTGGAGAAGTCCATGGACGAGGTACTTCATATCGTGCTTCTGGGTCGTGCCGCAAGAAATACGGCAGCGGTGAAGAATCGTCAGCCCATCGGCGCCATGTATGTAAAGGCGGAGGAGACATTGGATGCCTTCTTCACCAGCATCGTGGAGGATGAGCTGAACGTGAAGCAGGTGCTGTTCCGGGATGACCTTCGGGATTTCACCAGCTATACCTTCAAACCTCAGCTGAAGACCGTGGGACCGAAGTACGGCAAGCACCTCAATGCCATCCGGACCTATCTCCAGAACATCGACGGCTCTCAGGCCATGGACGACCTGAATGCCCAGGGCGAGATCCGTTTCACGGTAGACGGCGATACCGAGGTGGTGCTGACCAAGGATGATCTTCTGATCGATGTTTCCGAAAAGGGCGGTTTCATCACAGAAGAGGACAATGCACTGACCGTGGTATTGGACACCAATCTGACACCGGAGCTGCTGGAAGAGGGCTTCGTTCGTGAGATCATCAGTAAGCTCCAGACCATGCGTAAGGAGGCCGGCTTCGAGGTGATGGACCACATTTCTGTTCACGCCTGGGACAATGAGAAGCTGACGACACTGGTGGAGAAGAATGCCGACATGATCCGCACAGCGGTTATGGCCGACAGCATTGACTGCACGGCAGCAGAGGCTTCTGACTACCAGAAGGAATGGGATATCAACGGAGAGAACCTGAAGCTTTCCGTAAAAAAGCTGTAATATAGATGGATTTGCCGGGATGCTTGCTTGCGACATCCCGGCAAATATGATATAAGACACCTGAGAATAATGATAACTATGGGGGTACATCATGGCGAAGTTCGACAAGGCTTTATTCAAAAAAGAGATTCAAAGCAATGCCAGAAAGCTCTTCAGACGGGATCTGAAAGAGCTGAACAATAAGGAAGCATTCCATGCGGTAGCTGCTGCTGTGCAGGATGCCATCATCGATGACTGGATGGCAACACAGAAGTCTACCGAAAAGCATGACAACAAGAGAGTGTATTATCTCTCTATGGAGTTCCTGATGGGACGGGCACTGGGCAACAACATCATCAACCTCTGTGCACATAAGGAAATCCGCGAGGCCATCGAGGAGCTGGGACTGGATCTCACCTCCCTCGAGGACGAGGAGCCGGATTGGGCACTGGGCAATGGCGGTCTGGGACGTCTGGCTGCCTGCTTCCTGGATTCCCTGGCAACCCTGGGCTACTGGGCCTGCGGCTGCGGTATCCGTTATAAGTACGGTATGTTCAAGCAGCAGATTTCCGACGGTTACCAGAGAGAGGTGCCGGATGACTGGCTGCGGGACGGCAATCCCTTCGAGCTGCGTCGGGCAGAGCTTTCCAAGGAAGTGCGCTTCGGCGGCTGGGTAGAGACCATCAACGAGAACGGCAAGCTGCATTTCGTGCAGAAGGGCTATCAGTCCGTGATTGCCATTCCCTATGATACCCCGGTGGTGGGCTACGGCAACCATGTGGTGGATACCCTCCGTGTCTGGGATGCTCAGGCGAAGGACACCTTCCATCTGGAGGAGTTCGATAAGGGTAACTACCAGAAGGCCGTGGAGTCCGAGAATATGGCCCGCAATATTGTAGAGGTGCTGTATCCGAACGACAACCACTATGCCGGCAAGGAGCTGCGTCTTCGTCAGCAGTACTTCTTCATCAGTGCATCGGTACAGACTGCAGTGAAGGAGTATGTGGAGCGTCACAATGGAGACATTCACCATCTCTATGAGAAGGTGGCCTTCCAGATGAACGACACACACCCGACTGTGGCTGTGGCAGAACTCATGCGTGTCCTCATGGACGACTACAACCTGGAGTGGGATGAGGCCTGGGACATCACCATCAAGACCTGCGCTTACACCAACCATACCATCATGGCTGAGGCCCTGGAGAAGTGGCCCATCGAGCTGTTCTCCAAGCTTCTGCCGCGTATCTACCAGATCGTGGAGGAGATCAACCGGAGATTCTGCGAGGATATCCGCAAGAAGTACCCGGAGAATGCCGAGTACAAGATCTCCAAGATGGCCATCATCTATGACGGTGTTGTGAAGATGGCACACCTGGCCATCGTGGGCGGTCATGCGGTAAACGGTGTGGCAAAGCTCCATACCGAGATCCTGAAGAAGGAAACACTCCATGACTTCTATGAGATGTATCCGGAGAAGTTCTCCAACAAGACCAACGGTATCACCCAGAGAAGATGGCTGCTGCATGCGAATCCGGAGTTGGCGGCCTGGATCACCGACAAGATCGGCGACCAGTGGATCACAGATCTCGATAAGCTGAAGAAGCTGGAGGTTTATGCCGATGATCCGAAGGTACAGGCCGAGTTCATGGCCATCAAGCGCCACAACAAGGAGCGCCTTGCCAAGTACATCCGTGAGCACAACGGTATCGAAGTGTCCACAGATGCCATCTTTGATGTGATGGTGAAGCGTCTCCATGAGTACAAGCGTCAGCTTATGAACATCCTGCATGTGATGTATGTATACAATCAGCTGAAGGATCATCCGGATATGGATTTCCATCCGCATGTATACATCTTCGGTGCGAAGGCTGCCGCAGGTTACAAGACCGCAAAGCTGACCATCAAGCTCATCAATAACGTGGCCAATGTCATCAACAACGATGCTTCCATCAACGGAAAGATCAAGGTGGTCTTCATTGAGGATTACCGTGTATCCAATGCAGAGATTATCATCCCGGCAGCGGATCTTTCCGAGCAGATTTCCACAGCATCCAAGGAGGCATCCGGTACCTCCAACATGAAGCTGATGCTGAATGGTGCGCTGACCATCGGTACCATGGATGGTGCCAACATCGAGATTGTGAAGGAAGCCGGCGAGGAGAATGCCTTCATCTTCGGAATGTCCTCTGACGAGGTCATTGCGCTGGAGCACTCCAATGACTACCATCCCATGGATATCTTCAACAACAACCAGGATATCCGCCGTGTGCTGATGCAGCTGGTGAACGGCTTCTACAGCCCGGAGAACCCGGAGCTGTTCCGCCCGCTCTATGACTCACTGCTGAACACCAATGAGTCGGATCGTGCAGACCGCTACTTCATTCTGAAGGACTTCGCGGCTTACGATGATGCACAGAACAGAGCCATTGCCAAGTTTGGCGATGAGAGCTGGTGGGCTAGAGCCGCCATCCTCAACACCGCCAATGCCGGAAAGTTCACCTCTGATCGAACCATCCAGGAGTATGTGGACGAGATCTGGCAGCTGGATCCCATCAAGCTGAAGTAATTCAAGATACACAGGGGCGGGCAGGATTTCCTGCCCGCCCTTTTCAATGCAGAAAAATGAAGGAGGAGAGCAAATCATGGAGGCAGAACTGCTGCTGACGCTCCCGGATGCGGACTGGGACAGTGTGGAGACGTTGATCCGCTGCTGCAACGAAGCAGACGAAAGCAACTATTCCACCGAGCCGGACGGCGATTTCTTTTATCTGGTGCGAAACACAGAGCCGGAGGAGAGCGGCATAGAGGGGGCGCTTCTGGCGGTGCTTTTCGGCTATCGTCTGGGAGAAACCGAGAACGGACAGGAGGTGCTGGAAATCTGCGCCTATACCTTGCCGGAGGCACGGCAGCTGGGATTTTTCAGTCTCTGTCTCCATGCTTTGCAGGACGATTTCCGTGGCTACAGCTTCCGTTTTCTCACAAAGCCCCGGCATTTCGGGGCCGAAGACATTATTCCAAGAGAAGCGTGGGGACTGCCGGAAGGTACGCGGGAGACGCTCAAGGCCATCGGCGCGGTGCTGCTCTATGACGAGCTTTTCCTCATGAAGACGCTGCCCCGGGGCATTGCAGATCCGGGGGAAAGCCTCTGCAGCAGTTTCGGCGAGGTGTTTTTCTCCCGCTTCAATGCGGATACGCTCTATTTGTACGGGCTGTTGGTCTATGAGCGCTACCAGCGGCAGGGCCATGGCAGGGCAATGCTGGAGAAGCTGGAGGCTCAGCCGGACGGACCCTATCGGCATATTCTTTTGCAGGTCAGCTCCCGGAATCTGCCGGCGCTGTCCCTCTACCGGTCCCTCGGTTACGAGACGCGGGAGATGCTTTCCTACTGGAAAATCTGATGCGCCTATGCTATGATGAAAAAAGTTTTGATTGTCGGCTTATTGGGGAGAAGAATTCATGGAAAAGGTATATAAGACGATGCGGAATACCGGTGCAGGTGCCATTGCAGTGGGGGTCATCATCCTGACCATCGGCGTGGTCACCGGCATTTTGTCCATTGTGAACGGTGCGCTGCTGCTGAAAAGGAAAAACGAAATTACGTTCTGATGAAAAAGAAGCGCATGACCCGGAACCGCTGGATCGGTCTCGGGCTTTTCATTCTCTATATTGTTTTGCTGCTCTATCTCATGTTTTTCGCGGATCTTGCGGAGCGGGGCGTCATGGCGAAGGCGGACTATACCTACAATCTGCAGCCCTTCGTGGAGATTCGGCGCTACCTTCTGAATGCGCAGCAGATCGGACGGAAGGGCGTGCTTCTGAACCTGTGGGGTAATGTCTTAGGCTTTATGCCACTGGGCTTTGTGCTACCGGTCTTTTCCCGCCGTTGCAGGAAATACTGGTACAACACGGGTTTTGCGGCTTATCTTTTGTCCTGGCTCATCGAGATGGCACAGCTTTTTTTGCGGGCCGGGAGCTGTGATGTGGATGACATCCTGCTGAATACACTGGGCGGCCTGCTGGGCTATGTCTGTTTCCATCTGACGCAGCGCCTGCGCAGCAGACTTCGCAGCGGCACCAGACGCCGGTGACACCTGCCTGACGCGGAGCAGGGCGTAGACGGACATGTATTCTGAACACTCCCGGGAGATAAATGGATTTGAAGAAAAAGAAACGTTACAGTTATATCCGGAAAAAATTTTCGATCGGCACCTGGCAAAGCATTGCCACCGTGGCGGTCGCTTTTGTGCTGCTTGTTTTCTGTCTGGGACTTGCCGTGTGGCAGCAGGGAGAGGGACCCATGGTGATCGGTGCGCTTGGGTTAAGCTCCTTTTTTGCGGCGCTGCTTTCGATAAGCAGTACAGCCGGGGCGCTCCGGGACAAGGGCAGCAATATGTTGCCGGCGAAGATTGCCGGTTCGATAGCACTTGTGCTGGTGCTGCTCTGGATCGCCCTGATCTTTCTCGGCATTCGCCTGCTGCTGGTGCCTGTCGGATAACGGAGAGGGCGTATGAGAGAACGATATGAAGATGCGCTGGAACGGATTCGTCAGATTCCGGCAGAAAACACCATAGCTGAGCCCTTTCGCCGCTTCTTTTCGGAAACGGTGGAATTTTTGTTGCGGCTGGACCACTGGTACCGGCGCTTTGCAGAAGAAGATATTCTGACGACAAAGGATATCGCTGTGCTGCGCGGCAGCTTGGCTGACGGGTATTGTCATGCCGGGCTTGGCGATAGCTTGGCTATCGAGGTACCCGAAACGATGACTTCAAGCAAGTTGGATACCATCTTATCCGCCCTACACCGTGAACTCACCGCCCTGATTCCATCGGTGTACGAGAAGCGGGAGACCCGGATCACGGCGGCGCTGGAGCTCTTCATTCAGGTTTACTGTCTTTTTGAGGACGCGGAGCAAATGACTTCCCTGGAAAAGAGCGTCCGCGATATTCTCTATTCCTACTTTTATGACTACTCCGAAGAGATGCAGGAGGAAGTGCTCCGGGAATTCTTTGATCCCCGGGACAGTTATTTACAGCGCTTTTTGCTGCAGGGGGATTTTTCCTCCGAAGATGCGCTGTACCGTAGCGGTGAATATGTGTCCCCGGCAGTGCGGACGCGATTTGCGGCCACCCAAAATCTTTCGGAGGCGGAGATTGATGCGCAGCTTCGAGAGTGGCGGCAGATGATTGGCCGTATAGACAGAGAAGGACAGCATGCGGATCCCCGGAAGCCTTATGTGCTTCTGCTGGGCACACCGGGGCGGGAAAGACTCTACCAGCGCTTTGTCCGGGAACTTCGGGCCGAAGGCATTGGATTCACCTTCCCGCGGGCGGCCCGGGGCATCCTCATGGCGGTGCCGGAGAAGCGGATCGGCTACTATGAGAGCCCGGATCCCCGGAACGACCGGATGCATGACTATGACCTCTCACTTTTCATGGGAGACAGACTCACGTCCCGCTTGCTGGAGGAGCGGCGGCATTTGCTGTCCGTGCTGTCCGGGGAGGGCAATGTCTGCGTCGCCGTGATCGTGGACGCGCAAACATCTGCGCCTAGCCGGGACGCGGCAATTTTGGCAAAGTCTGCTGGCGTTGCGGAGAATGCAACGAAGGCTTCCGGGGATGCGCAGACGGATGGGCCTCGACTTCATTTCACGGAGCATCAGGATACTGTATACAAAGAGTACTGCCGCAGGGCAGGGGAGCTGACACTTGCGCAGCTTTTTCGAAATGGCATGGCGGAGGAGGCTGTCGATGAAACAATTTTATTTTAGGACGGGGCTGCGACGATTTTTTGCAGTGCTGTTTTGCCTGCTTCTGCTACTGCCGTTTTCGTTGACGGCCCTGGCGGCCAACTGGCCCCAGACGGAGCTCAACGCGGGGACAGCGGCGGTGGTGGACGCGGATACCGGTGCGGTGCTCTTTTCCAAGAACCAGGACCAGGCGGCCTATCCGGCCTCCATCACGAAGGTTATGACCGCGCTGGTGGTACTGGAAAATTGTAAATTGGATGAGGAGGTCACTTTCTCCCATGATGCCGTATACAATGTAGACAAGGGCTCTTCCAATGCCCAGATTGAGGCGGGAGATGTGCTGACGGTGGAGGACTGCCTGTATGCCCTTCTCCTGAAGTCTGCGAACGAGTCTGCCAATGCTTTGGCGGAGCATGTGGCCGGGTCCCGGGAGGCCTTTGCGGAGCTGATGAACCAGAAGGCGGTGGAGCTGGGGTGCACCAATACTCACTTCACCAATCCGTCCGGTCTCTTTGATACGAACCATTACACCACGGCCCGGGACATGACAAAAATCGGCATTGCCGCCATGAACAATGATGAATTCCTGCGGATCGAGTCCTCCACCTCCCACCGGCTGGCGCCGGGGCAGCGGGTGCCGGAGGGTAATGTGGTCTATATGGAGCACAAGATGCTGCTGCCGAATTCTCGCTACTATGATGCCCGGGTGATCGCCGGAAAGACCGGCTACACCCTGGACGCGGGCAACACCTTGATCACCATGGCGGAGCAGGACGGTCGACGGCTGGTGGCCGTGGTGATGCAGGACAAGAATCCGGCTCACTACACGGACACGAAGCTTCTGCTGGATCTTGGCTTCAATGAAACCGAGAACCAGACGGTGGGAGAGGGCGTTGTGGATCTTACGACGCTCTGTGAGCGGCTGATCGCGGACACCATCGTACCGGAAAATACTAAGAGCACCGAACTTTTACTGCCGACGGCGGAGCAGATCGTGTCGCTGCCCACGGGCAGTAGCCAGGAAGGTCTGGCCTATGAACTGGAGTACAATCTGCCCCAGGATGCCCCGAAGCAGGCGGTGGCGGAAATCAGCTACACCATGGATGGTCGGACCGTGGGAAAGAGCTATGTGGAAAAGGAACCCAGCATTCAGGTGGTGCTGGATGAGGTGCCGACCCAGACCAAGGTGGCGGTGGCTGTGACCGTCAGCGGCTTCACAGTGGCAGCCATTGCGGCCTTTGTGGTTTTCGGCGGCGGGGCAGCCATCGGCGCGAAAAACATCCATGACGACCGGAAGCTGCGGCGGAAAATGAAGGAAAAGCGGCGGGCGCGTCTTCAGGAGCTGGAAATGAGCGAGGAGGAGTTCCGGGAGCTTGTGGAAAAGAAAAAGGCGGAACGGAGTCGAAAACAACAGTGATTCCTGCTTACGGGCTTGACAAAGCCGAAGGGAAACACTATATTGATTCACATGTACAGCAAGGGCGCTGTCGCAGGTATTCTGCGGCTGCGCCTTCTTTTATTCCGTGGAAGAATGGAAAGAAAGGATTTTATAATTTCCACTTGCAAAATCGGGATAAAGTGCTAAAATGTACGAAAAATGTTTGCGGGACGCGGACGAGTGTATTTATACAATGAACAGTCTGCGGCACTGCGGCAAATGTGCATCTGGGACGGACAGTTCCGGAAGGAGGAGAGGATTATGAAGTGTAAGAAACTGGTGGCTCTTGGTATGAGCGCAGCAATGGTGATGTCTATGGCAGCCTGCGGCAGCAGCGGTTCTACATCCGGCAGCAGTGCTTCCGGCAGCAGCAATGTCATCAAGATCGGTGTTTTCGAGCCGCAGACAGGTGAGAACGGCGGCGGCGGTTTCCAGGAGGTTCTGGGTATCCGTTATGCCAATGAGACTTATCCGACTGTGAAGATCGGCGACACAGAGTATACCATCGAGCTGGATGAGGTGGACAACAAGTCCGATAAGACCGAGGCCGTAAATGCAGCGAACAAGCTCATGAGCGACAAGGTGACCGCAGTCATCGGTTCCTACGGTTCCGGTGTATCCATCGCAGCAGGCCAGATCTTTGCGGATGCCAAGGTGCCGGCCATCGGTGCTTCCTGCACAAACCCGCAGGTAACACAGGGAAATGACTACTACTTCAGAGTTTGCTTCCTGGATCCGTTCCAGGGAACTGTAATGGCCAACTACGCTATGCAGAACGGCTACAAGACAGCCGCTGTCATCACACAGCTTGGTGATGACTATTCCTCCGGCCTCGGTTCCTACTTCAAGACAGCTTTCGCTGATCTTGGCGGCGAGATCGTGGACGAGGAGCAGTTCCAGACCAACCAGACCGATTTCAAGGCTGTTCTGACCAACATCAAGGCAGCTAACCCGGACATCATCTTCGCACCGTCTTCCATCACCACTGCACCGTTGATCATCAAGCAGGCCAGAGAGCTGGGCATCACTTCTCTCATCGCTGCTGGTGATACTTGGGAGAACTCCACCATCATCGACAATGCAGGCGCTGACGCAGAGGGCTGCGTACTTTCCACCTTCTTCGACGAGGCAGAGCCTGCAAACGATGAGGCATCCGCATTCATCACAGGTTTCAAGGAGTATCTGAAGAAGAACAACCAGTCCGACATCATCCCGGCTGTATCTGCACTTGGTTATGATGCTTACCTGGCAATCTACCATGCGATCGAGGATGCACAGTCCACCGATGGTGAGAAGATCAAGGATGCACTGAAGTCCGTAAGCTTTGACGGTGTAACCGGCAGCATTTCCTTCGATGAAGAGGGCGATGCCAACAAGGATCTGGCCTTCATCAAGACCATCAAGGACGGCAAGTTCGAGTTCCTGACCACAACCAAGGTATAATCGACTAGAAGAATGGATTCTAAGGGGCCAGCTCGCATAGAACTGGTCCCCTTTTTATCGGAGGGATGGGAATCCCTGCGATGCCTTAACGGCGAGCGTATTTGAAAGGAGCACTACTTATGTCTTTGACGACCTTTCTGCAGCAGTGTCTGACGGGAATCTCCCTGGGCGGTGCCTATGCACTGATTGCGATCGGCTATACCATGGTGTATGGTATTCTGCGTCTCATCAACTTTGCCCATGGAGATATCTTCATGATGGCAGGCTATTTCATGATTTTTGCCATGGCATCCCTGCCCTGGTTTGTGGCCCTTCCGCTGGTGTTGATTCTGACCACTGTGCTGGGTGTGGGTATCGAGAGAGTGGCCTATAAGCCTCTGCGTTCCGCACCGAGAATGTCCGTCATGATTTCCGCCATCGGTGTCAGCTACCTGCTGCAGAACCTGGCAACCTATCTTTTCACGGCACTTCCTATGGCTTATCCGGAGATTCCGGGTCTGAAGAAGATCTTCCACATCGGCGGCCTCTCCGCTTCCTTCGTGACCTTCTTCACACCGGTGCTGACCCTGGTGCTGGTGTATGTGCTGATCAGCCTGATCCAGCATTCCAAGATGGGTATGGCCATGCGTGCGGTTTCCAAGGACTATGAAACAGCTTCTCTCATGGGTATCGACATCAACCGGACCATCTCCATGACCTTTGCCATCGGTTCCCTGCTGGCAGCGGTGGGTTCCATCCTCTATTTCACAGATCGTATGACGGTGTTCCCCTTCTCCGGATCCCTGCCGGGACTGAAGTGCTTTGTGGCTGCGGTTTTCGGCGGTATTGGCTCCATTCCGGGCGCCGTGGTCGGCGGCTTCGTACTGGGCATGGGTGAAACAGCGCTGGTAGCAGCCGGATACTCCACCTTCTCGGATGCCTTCACCTTTGTGGTGCTGATTGTCATTCTGCTGGTGCGTCCTACCGGTCTCTTCGGTGAGAAGACCATCAACAAGGTATAAGGAGGGCAGAAATGGCTAAGCTTACATTAACAAAAGAAAAAAAGAGAAATCTGCTGCTGAACCTGCTGCTGATCCTGCTGATCCTGGGCATCTGCGGCTACCTGGAGGCCAACAAGTACACCTACAGCTATGCGATTTCCATCATTGAGCGTTCTCTGATTTATGCGATCGTTGCGGTTTCCATGAATTTGGTGAACGGCTTTACCGGTCTTTTCTCCCTGGGACAGGCCGGCTTCATGGCACTGGGTGCCTATGTGACCGCGATTCTCACCATCCCGGTGGCGGATCGCCCCTCTGTGTACTACATCAGCGGCATTCATCCCGCCATTGCCAACCTGCAGCTGCCGATCCTGGTGGCCCTGATCCTGGGCGGCCTTGTGGCAGCCGGCTGTGCGGCGCTGATCGGTATTCCGGTGCTTCGCCTGAAGTCCGATTACCTCGCCATCGCAACCCTGGGCTTTGCGGAGATCATCCGTGCCCTTATCGCGGCACCGCAGCTGGACCAGATCACCAACGGTTCCTACGGACTGAAGTCCATCCCGGGCTTCGGCTCCCTCTATGCCGTACTGGCGCTGACTGTGGTCTGCATTGGTCTCATGGTATTGCTCATCAACTCTTCCTATGGCCGTATGTTCAAGGCCGTGCGTGAGGATGAAATCGCAGCCGAGGCCATGGGCATCAATCTCTTCAAGACCAAGGAGCTTTCCTTTGTGATTTCCTCCTTCTTTGCGGGGGTATCCGGCGGCATGCTGGCGATGTTCATGCGCTCCATTGATTCCAAGACCTTCCAGGTGTCTCTGACCTACGACATTCTCCTGATCGTGGTTATCGGCGGTATCGGTTCCGTAACCGGCTCCGTGCTGGGTGCCTTCCTGGTAACCGCAGGCCGTGAGCTCCTCCGTTTCTTTGATGATCCGCTGACCATCGGTGGTGTTTCCATTCCGCTGTTCCGCTCCGGCTTCCGTATGGTCATCTTCTCCATCCTGCTGATGGTGGTGGTGCTGTTCTATTCCAAGGGCCTCATGGGCACCAATGAGTTCAGCTGGGACGGTATCATCGGCTTCTTCAAGAGGCTGGGTAAACCGAAAAAGAAGGAGGCGAAGGCATGAGCGAAAAGCAGAATGTATTAAGTATGCAAAATGTGGTGATGCAGTTCGGCGGTGTCACTGCGGTGGACAACCTGTCCCTGAACGTAAATGAAGGCGAGATCGTGGCGCTGATTGGCCCCAACGGTGCCGGCAAGACCACGGCCTTCAACTGCATTACCGGCATTTATCAGCCCACCAGCGGTGCGGTGCGCTTCTGTGATCAGCGGCTGAAGGGGATGAGCCCCGATGCCATTACCCGCCTGGGCATTGCCCGTACCTTCCAGAACATCCGTCTCTTCACCAATCTGACGGTTTTCGACAATGTGCTCATTGCGAAGCATCTGCGGGCGAAGGATAATGTCTTCAGCGCGACACTCCGGCTGAACCATAAGACCGAGGCGGCCATGCGTGCAGAGACCGAGAAGCTCCTCCGGGAGCAGGATCTCTATTCCCTGAAGGATGAAATTGCGGGAAGCCTTCCCTATGGACTGCAGCGTCGTCTGGAGATTGCGAGAGCCCTGGCTACAGAGCCGAAGCTGCTGCTTCTGGATGAACCGGCTGCCGGCATGAATCCCCAGGAGACCCAGGAGCTGACGGATTTCATTGTGAAGATCCGGGATCAGTATCACCTCACCATCTTCATGATCGAGCATCATATGGATCTGGTCATGCAGATTTCAGAGCGGATCTACGTGCTGAACTTTGGTAAGCTCATTGCCGAGGGAACGCCCAGTGAGATCCAGAACAACGAAGTAGTAATTGATGCTTATCTGGGGGTGACGGAAGATGCTTAAAATCAATAACCTGAAGGTGAATTACGGCGGTATCGAGGCTGTGAAGGGCATTTCCATGGAGGTGCCGGATCATTCCATCGTGACACTGATCGGCGCCAACGGTGCCGGAAAGTCCTCTACCCTCCGCACCATTGCGGGACTGGTGAAGGCCAGTGAGGGTACGCTGGAATTTGACGGCGAAGACATTACCACCATGGTGCCCCAGAAGCGTGTACAGAAGGGCATCACCCTCTGCCCTGAGGGACGGCACGTATTCCCGGATATGACGGTGCTGGAGAACATCAAGATCGGTGCCTATCTCCGGAAGGATGACCTGACAGCGGACATTCAGAAGGTTTACAAGCTTTTCCCGCGTCTCGAAGAGCGGCACTGGCAGCTGGCCGGTACGCTTTCCGGCGGTGAGCAGCAGATGCTGGCGGTGGCCCGGGGTCTGATGAGCCAGCCGAAGATCATGATGCTGGATGAGCCGTCCTTGGGACTGGCGCCCATCGTGGTGCAGGAGATCTTCGACATCATTCAGAAGATCAACAAGGAGGAAGGCATGACCATCCTGCTCATTGAGCAGAATGCGAACATGGCCCTGAAGGTGGCGGATCGCGCCTACGTTATGGAAACCGGCCGCATCACCATGAGCGGCACCGGCCGTGAGATTCTTGAGAATGACGAGATCAAGGCGGCTTATCTCGGAAAGAAGAAATAAATGAGACATCCTAGGGAACCCTGCCCTTGTGGGGTATCCCTAGGATGTTTTGTATATTCATACAAAAATCTGCATTTTTTTGAGATTGGCTAAATAAAATTTTGAATGTCCTTATGTACAGGAAATGCCTTGCAAGGGGCATGGGGGATATGCTATAGTACTGAAAGTTTAAGCAAAAACAGGCTATAGGAGAGAGCAGATGAAATTTACAAAGATGCAGGGTTGTGGAAACGACTATGTGTATGTGAATTGCTTCTCTGAGCAGGTTTCAGATCCGGCAGCCCTGGCGCAGAAGATCGCGGATCGTCACTTCGGTGTAGGCGGTGACGGACTGATCCTGATCGAACCGTCGGACCGGGCAGATGCGTATATGCATATGTTTAATCTGGATGGCTCAGAGGGAAATATGTGCGGCAACGGCATTCGTTGCGTCGCAAAGTACATTTATGATCACGGCATTATTCCCGGTGATCGACATACAGCAGTGATTGATACCAAATCAGGACTGAAGAACATTGTGCTCTATACAGAAAACGGCAAGATGCAGCGGGCCACCGTGGACATGGGTGAAGCGAAGCTGACCAGTGCATTGCCGGAGGACATCACCGTTCATGGAATGCAGCTTCATTTCATCGGCATTGATGTCGGAAACCCCCATGCGGTGTATTTTCTGGAAGATAATCCCGAGCTCAAGGCTTCTAAGGTCTCTGATTTGGATTTTCTTTTATATGGAAGAGATTTTGAAACGCACCCCCGTTTTCCGGAGAAGGTGAACACAGAGTTCATCGAGATCCTGAACCGGGGCGAGGTAAATTTCCGGGTCTACGAGCGGGGCTCCGGAGAGACGCTGGCCTGCGGCACCGGCGCCACGGCGGCGGCCTATGCGGGCATCCTCGCCGGAAAGCTGGATGACGAGGTGCTGCTGCATCTTCGGGGCGGCGATCTCCACATCCGCTATGACCGGGAGAGCGGACATCTCTTTATGAGCGGTCCCGCGGTAGAGGTCTTTTCCGGGGATTTTCCCCTCTGAGAGGGTAATGAAGGCTGTGCATAGTAAATGAATAAATATGCACAATCGTAGGGCAAAGCAGACATTGAACAAGGTAGAGGAGAATAGAATGGATGCATTTCTGATACTGGAGGACGGCACGATTTTCAAGGGCAGCTCCATCGGCGCAGAGCGGGAGGTCATTTCCGAGGTGGTTTTCAACACCTCCATGACCGGCTATCTCGAGGTACTGACGGACCCTTCCTATGCGGGACAGGCGGTGACCATGACTTATCCGCTCATCGGCAACTACGGCATCTGCTATGAGGACATGGAGTCCGAGCGACCCTGGCTGGACGCTTTTATTGTTAGAGAATTGGCACCCATGCCCAGCAACTGGCGTTCGGAGAACACACTGCGGAACTTCCTGAAGAAGTACGACATTCCGGGCATCGCCGGCATTGACACCCGGGCCCTGACGAAGCTTTTGCGGGATGAGGGAACCATGAACGGCATGATCACCACGAAGCGCTACAAGGATGAAGAGATTCCGGCGCTGCTGGAGAAGATCAAGGCCTACAGCGTGACCGGCGTGGTTGCCAAGACCACCACAAAGGCGGTATATACGGCTCAGGCGGAGAATCCGGACGGCAGCCGTTACACCGGTGAGAAGGAGCCGAAGCGGGTGGCCTTCCTCGATGTCGGAGCGAAGCGCAACATTATCCGCTCTCTGCAGCGGCACGGCTGTGATGTCACCGTATATCCGGCAGACACCAAGGCGGAGGTGATCCTGGGCTCGAACCCCGACGGCATCATGATTTCCAACGGCCCCGGTGATCCCAAGGAGAATACGGAGATCATCGCCGAGGTGAAGAAGCTCTATGATTCCGATGTGCCCATTTTCGCTATCTGTCTCGGACATCAGCTGATGGCGCTGGCAACAGGCGCAGATACCTATAAGCTGAAGTACGGTCACCGCGGCGGCAACCATCCGGTGAAGGATCTGGAGACCGGCAGGGTCTACATCAGCTCGCAGAATCACGGCTATGCGGTGAATCCGGATTCTCTGGATCCGGCGGTGGCAGAGGAAGCCTTTTATAATGTGAATGACCGCACCAATGAGGGACTTCGCTATGTGGGAAAGAAGATCTATACCGTGCAGTATCATCCGGAGGCCTGCCCCGGACCTCGGGATTCTTCCTATTTGTTTGATCGTTTTGTAAAGATGATGGAAAGCTGAGAAAAGGAGACAGGATGAGAGATCAGAGTATAAAGAAGGTGCTGATGATCGGTTCCGGACCGATCGTCATCGGCCAGGCAGCAGAGTTTGACTATGCAGGTACACAGGCCTGTCGCTCCCTGAAGGAGGAGGGCGTAGAGGTGGTTCTGCTGAATTCCAATCCGGCCACCATCATGACAGATAAGGACATTGCCGACCATGTATATATCGAGCCCCTGACCGTAGAGGTGGTGGAGAAGCTCATCGAGAAGGAAAAGCCGGATTCCGTACTGCCGACACTGGGCGGACAGGCCGGTCTGAACCTCGCTATGGCATTGGATGAGTCCGGCTTCCTGAAGAGCCACAATGTGCGGCTCATCGGTACCACCGCCCTGACCATTAAGAAGGCCGAGGACCGTCTCATGTTCAAGGAGACCATGGAGAAGATCGGCGAGCCGGTGGCGGCTTCTGAAGTCGTTCACGACGTCGAGGCAGGTCTGCGGGTGGCAGAGTCCATCGGTTATCCAGTGGTACTGCGTCCGGCCTATACTCTGGGCGGTTCCGGCGGCGGTATCGCAGCCAATCCGGAGGAGTGCCGGGAGATCCTGGAGAACGGCCTTCGTTTGTCCCGCGTGCATGAGGTGCTGGTGGAGCGTTCCATCGCGGGCTGGAAGGAAATCGAGTATGAGGTAATGCGGGACGGCGCCGGCAACGTGATCACCGTCTGCAACATGGAAAACCTGGATCCCGTGGGCGTACATACCGGTGACTCCATCGTGGTGGCACCTTCCCAGACCTTGTCTGATAAGGAATACCAGATGCTCCGTACCAGTGCGCTGAACATCATCACAGAGCTCGGCATCACCGGCGGCTGTAATGTGCAGTATGCCCTGAATCCGGACAGCTTTGAGTACTGCGTTATCGAGGTAAATCCTCGTGTATCCCGTTCTTCGGCCCTCGCTTCCAAGGCCACCGGCTATCCTATTGCCAAGGTGGCAGCGAAGATTGCTCTCGGTTATACCCTGGACGAGATCAAGAATGCCGTGACCGGCAAAACCTACGCTTCCTTCGAGCCGATGCTGGATTACTGCGTGGTGAAGATGCCGCGTCTTCCCTTCGATAAGTTCATCACCGCAGAGCATCTCCTGGGCACCCAGATGAAGGCCACCGGTGAGGTAATGGCCATTGCCCAGAGTTTTGAGGGCGGCCTCATGAAGGCCATCCGTTCTCTGGAGCAGCACGTGGACTGCCTCCTTTCCTATGACTTCACAGAGCTGGACGATCATGACCTCCGGAAGATGCTGCATCGCGTGGATGACCGCCGGATCTGGGTGGTGGCAGAGGCCCTGCGCCGCGGCTTCGGCTATGCCGAGATCCATGAGATCACGAAGATCGATGTTTGGTTCATTGACAAGCTGAAGATCCTGGTGGATATGGAGAAGCGTCTCCACGACGAACCCCTCAGCGAAAACCTGCTGCGGGAGGCGAAGCGTATCGAATTCCCGGATAATGTCATCGGCCGCCTGACGGGCAGAAGCACCGAGGAGATTCGGGCCCTCCGGGAAGAGTATGGCATTCTGGCCTCCTTCAAGATGGTGGATACCTGCGCCGCAGAGTTCGAGGCAGAGACACCCTACTACTATTCCGTATTTGACGGCAGCGGCGACGGCTTCTGCCGCCTGAATCCCAGTGCGCCGGAGAAGGGCAGAGTGAAGCTTTCCGGCAACGAGGCGACAGGTGCCTTCCGGGATCCGGCAAAGAAAAAGAAGGTGCTGGTGCTGGGCTCCGGCCCCATCCGTATCGGACAGGGTATCGAGTTCGATTTCTGTTCGGTACACTCCACCTGGGCCTTCCGGCGTGAGGGCTACGAGACCATCATCATCAACAACAACCCGGAGACCGTTTCCACGGACTTCGATATTGCGGACAAGCTGTACTTTGAGCCGCTAACGGATGAGGATGTGCGTAATGTTGTCGACATCGAGAAGCCGGATGGTGCCGTGGTGCAGTTCGGCGGCCAGACAGCCATTAAGCTGACGGAGGCGCTGATGAAGATGGGCGTGCCCATCCTCGGCACCCAGGCAGATGACGTGGATGCCGCAGAGGACCGTGAGCGTTTCGATGCGATTCTGCAGCAGACCGGCATCAGCAGACCTGCAGGTCATACCGTATTTACGGCAGAGGAGGCCAAGGCTGCTGCCCATGAGCTGGGCTATCCGGTGCTGGTGCGTCCTTCCTACGTGTTGGGCGGCCAGGGCATGCGTATCGCCATTTCCGACCAGGATATCGACGAGTTCATCGGCGTCATCAACCAGATTGCGCAGGAGCATCCGATCCTGGTGGACAAGTACATCCGCGGTAAGGAGCTGGAGGTCGATGCCATTTGTGACGGTCAGGACATCCTGATCCCGGGCATCATGGAGCATATCGAGAGAACGGGAATTCACTCCGGCGACTCCATCTCCGTTTATCCGTCCAAGTCCATTACAGCGAAGGCGAAGGCGTCCATCATCGACTACACCGAGCGACTGGCCAAGGCCCTGCATGTCATCGGTATGGTGAACATTCAGTTCATTGCCGACGGCGACGATGTATATATTATCGAGGTGAATCCCCGGTCCTCCAGAACGGTGCCCTACATTTCCAAGGTGACGGGCATTCCCATCGTACCGCTGGCGACGCAGATCATCTGCGGTCACACCATCCGGGAGCTGGGCTATACACCGGGCCTGCAGAAGGAAGCCGAATACTATGCCATCAAGATGCCCGTGTTCTCCTTTGAGAAGATCAAGGGTGCCGACATTTCCCTGGGACCGGAGATGAAGTCCACCGGAGAGTGCCTCGGTATCGCGAAGAGCTTCAACGAAGCCCTTTACAAGGCCTTCCAGGGTGCCGGCATTCACCTGCCGCAGTACCGGAACATGGTGGTAACAGTGAAGGACGAGGACAAGAAGGACATTGTGCCCATTGCGAAGCGTTTCGCTGCCGTAGGCTACCGGATCTTCGCCACCAGAGGCACTTACCTTGCGCTGAAGGAGGGCGGCGTGCCGTGCTATCAGGTGCGTAAGGTGGAGCAGGAGTCTCCCAACATCCTGGATTTGGTGCTGGGCCATGAATTGGACATCATCATCGATACCCCGAAGGAGGGTGCCGAGGCGTCAAAGGACGGTTTCGTGATCCGTCGGAATGCCATCGAGACCGGTGTCAATGTTCTGACGGCCATTGATACGGCAGAGGCGCTGGCAACAGCCCTGGAGAACAATGCCCAGGAACTCAGTCTCATTGACATTGCAAAGATTTAAGGATAAGCTGATAGAACAGTTGAAAAAAGGAGTGTCCTATGAGTAAAAAAAGAATGGTCATTGCCCTCGGCCACAAGAGCCTGGGCTTCAGCCTGGCGGAGCAGCTGGAGGCTGTACGCCGGACCGCTGTGATGATCGGAGACTTTGTGGAGGCCGGCTATCAGATCGCCATTGTGTTCTCCAATGCCCTGCAGGTGGGTATGATTCATACGGCCATGAAGGATCTGCACAACAATTATGGCGAACAGTATACAAAAACACCGCTGTCCGTTTGCTCGGCCATGAGTCAGGGCATGATCGGCTATGATCTGCAGAATGCCATTCGCGCAGAGCTGGTGAAGCGGGGCTACTACAAGACGGTTTCCACCATTCTGACCCAGGTCATGGTGGATCCCTATGATCCGAGCTTCTACAATCCCGTGAAGTGTGTGGGCAAGGTCATGGACAGTGAAGAGGCGAAGACCGAGGAGGAAGCGGGCAATGAAGTCGTTTCCGTAGCGGACGGCAAGTTCCAGCGTATCGTTCCCTCACCGACACCGAAGTCCATCGTGGAGATCGATGCCATCAAGGCCCTGCTGGATGCGGACCAGGTGGTGATTGCCTGCGGTGGCGGCGGTATTCCTGTGATGCGTCAGGGCACCAATCTGCGCGGCGCTGCTGCGGTTATCGAGAAAGATCTGACCGCCGGTCTTCTGGCGAAGGAAGTGGATGCGGACGTGCTGCTCATTGCCACGGCAGTGGAGCAGGTTTCCCTGAACTTCGGAAAGCCCAATGAGAAGAAGCTGGATGTGATCAGCACCGACGAGGCCCGGGAGTATATTCGGGATGGACATTTCGAGTACCGCTCCATGCAGCCGAAGGTGGAGACTTCCATTGATTTTGTGGAGTCCGGTAATGGCAGAAGAGCCATCATTACCACACAGGAGCTGGCGGAGAAGGCCGTGGCCGGTTTGGCAGGCACCACCATCCGTTAAGAAGCCGAGCGCAGCGCCTGCCTGTGAAGCTTGTTTAATAGGAACTATATTTCATGAAATTAATCAGTTTTGCCATTCCCTGCTACAATTCGGCAGCCTATATGCGGCACTGCATAGAGAGCATTCTGCCGGCAGGGGATGAGGTGGAGATCATCATCGTGGATGATGGCTCCCAGAAGGACAATACACTGGAGATTGCGAAGGAGTACGAGAAGAAGTACCCCGGAATCTGCAAGGCGGTGCACCAGGAGAACGGCGGGCACGGAGAGGCTGTGAACACAGGTCTCCGGAATGCCAGCGGGCTTTTCTTCAAGGTCGTGGATTCGGATGACTGGATCGACGAAGCGGCGCTGCCCCGGGTGCTGAACAAGCTGCGGGAGCAGGTGCTGCAGGGCACGCCGGTGGATATGTTTGTCTGCAACTTTATTTATGACAAGGTTGGCCAGGAGCATAAGAAGGTCATGCGTTACCGCACGGCCTTCCCGGAGAATCGGATCTTCGGCTGGAATGAGGTGAAACACTTCATGCTGGGCCAGTATATCCTGATGCATTCTGTGATCTACCGGACACAGATGCTCCGGGACTGCGGACTGGAGCTGCCGAAGCATACTTTCTACGTGGACAATATCTTTGTTTACCAGCCCTTGCCCATGGTGGAGAAACTTTACTATATGGATGAGAATCTCTATCACTACTTTATTGGTCGGGATGATCAGTCGGTGAATGAGACGGTGATGATCGGCAGAATCGACCAGCAGATGCGCGTGAATCGGATCATGGCGGAGTGCTGGGATCTCCAGAAGGTGCAGCCTCGGAAGCTGAGAAAATACATGTTCAGTTATCTGGAAGTCATCACCACCATTTCCTCTGTCCTTTGCATCAAGTCCGGCACGGATGAGAATATGCAGAAAAAGAAGGAACTCTGGGAGTATCTGCGGAAACTAAATCGGGGACTCTGGTTCCGGCTGCGCTGGGGCTTCCTCGGCCAGGGCGTGAACCTGCCGGGAAAAGTGGGCAATGAACTCACCATTATGGCGTATAAACTCACGCAAAAATTCTACGGATTTAACTGATTCGTATCAAAGGCTTTGCTAATCGCAAAGTCTTTCTTTATATCTTTCTTTATATTCTGAAAAACACGGAGGCAACAATGATCAAAATAGAAAAAACAGCGGTGCTAAATCTGGAAAATGCCATGCGGGGCGCGCGAAACCCCATGAACTCCTGGGCACGTTCCGATTCCTATTATGATGAAGATGGGAACTATGTATTGGGTTCCAATGATCTGGACCTCGGAAAGCGGCTCCGGAAGGCCGGTTCAGACCACCGGAAATTTATCCGGCAGATCATCGTTTCCGCGGATGTGACGGCCCCCATGTACTGGTGGAAGGAATACGACACCTATAAGGTGGCCACGGTGGCAAACTCTACCTCTACCATGCATAAAATTCATGCGAAGCCCTTTGAGCTGGATGACTTTTCCCATGACCATCTCACGGCCCATGGCGAGGAAGTGATGCAGAATATCATTGCAGCATTGGAGGAGATTCGGCTGAAGTTTGTGAACGAGGGCAAGAAGAAGGAAGACTGGTATGATCTCATCCAGCTGCTGCCCAGCTCCTACAACCAGCTGCGGACCCTGACCATGAATTATGAGACCCTGGTGAATATTTATTTTGCCCGCCGGAATCATAAGCTGGAGGAGTGGCACAGCTTCTGTCGCTGGATCGAATCCCTGCCCTATGCCCGGGAACTGATTCTGGCGGAGGAGACAGAAGCGTAAAATCACCAATTTTAGCAAAGGTGCAGGATTTGCTGCCGGGAGATTGTTAAAATTTTGTTGAAGTTGTTGATATTCATGCTATAATAGTAGCCGATTATGGTATGCAGAACATGGAGGAGAGCATGTATAAAATCACAAAAGTTGAGCAT
Source organism: Parolsenella sp. (assembly GCA_963659875.1). Taxonomy (GTDB): domain Bacteria; phylum Bacillota; class Clostridia; order Lachnospirales; family Lachnospiraceae; genus Oribacterium. Next base: position 27,662 of record CAVKVA010000002.1, on the reverse strand, counting down.
TTGGCAGACAAGGACTGGCTCATGGTGGTGGAAGCACCCTATGTGGCCCGCAAGGCAGAGCCGGGACAGTTTATGATCGCAAAGCTGGGCGAAATGGGTGAGAGAGTGCCCTTCACCATTGCGGATTACGATCGTACGGCAGGCACCATTACCATCGTATTCCAGGTGGTGGGCGCATCTACGGAGAAGATGAGCCACCTGAAGGCCGGCGAGAGCTTCACAGACATCGTGGGTCCTCTGGGACGTCCATCCGAGCTGGTGGAGATGTCCGATGAGGAACTGAAGAAGGAATCCATCGTCTTCATCGCCGGCGGCGTGGGTGCCGCACCGGTATATCCCCAGGTGAAGTGGCTCCATGAGCACGGCATCGATGCCGATGTGATCCTGGGCGCCAGAAACAAAGATCTGCTCATCATGGAGAAGGAGCTTCGTGAGGTAGCGGCTAATGTCTACGTCACCACAGATGACGGCTCCTACGGCGCAAAGGGCGTGGTGACCGAGGTGCTGAAGAAGCTCGTGAATGAGGACGGAAAGCATTATACCAAGTGTATTGCCATTGGCCCTGTGATCATGATGAAGTTCGCTTGTCTGACCACAAAGGAGATGGGAATCCCGACCATTGTATCCATGAATCCGATTATGATCGACGGAACCGGCATGTGCGGTGCCTGCCGTCTGGTGGTGGGTGACGAGGTGAAGTTTGCCTGCGTGGATGGACCCGAGTTTGACGGACATCTGGTGGACTTCAACCTGGCCATGAAGCGGCAGCAGACCTATAAGACCGAGGAAGGCAAGGCAATGCTGGAGCTTCTGGAGGCTGAGAAGGCCCACGGCGGCTGCGGAAACTGCGGTTAAAGCGAGAGATCGATAGGAGGATAGATTATGGCTGCAAATGTTTTGGAGAGAGTGCCTGTGCGTGAACAGGACCCGAAGGAGAGAGCAACAAACTTCAAGGAGGTTTGTCTCGGATACAATGATGAGGAAGCCAAGGCGGAGGCGGACCGCTGTCTGGGCTGTAAGAACCCCCAGTGTATGAAGGGATGTCCGGTTTCCGTACATATCAATGACTTTATCGAGTGCATCAAGGAAGGCGACATTGCCAAGGCGGCCGATGTGATTGCCCTTTCCTCTGCCCTGCCGGCAGTCTGCGGACGTGTTTGTCCCCAGGAGACCCAGTGCGAGGGTAAGTGTATCCGGGGCTTCAAGGGCGAGCCGGTTTCCATTGGTAAGCTGGAGCGCTATGTGGCAGACTGGGCGAGAGAGCACGGCTATGTGGCTGCAAAGCCGGGAACACCCAACGGCAAGAAGGTGGCAGTGATCGGTTCCGGCCCGTCTGGTCTGACCTGTGCCGGTGATCTGGCGCGCCTCGGCTACGATGTGACCATCTTCGAGGCCTTCCATGAGCCGGGCGGCGTGCTGATCTACGGTATCCCGGAGTTCCGTCTGCCGAAGGACGGCGTGGTGATCCCAGAGATCGAGAACGTGAAGAAGCTGGGCGTGAAGATCGAGACCAATGTGATCGTGGGCCGATCCATTACGGTTGATGAGCTGATGGAGCAGGAGGGCTTCGACGCCGTATTCCTGGGCACCGGTGCCGGTCTTCCGAAGTTCATGCACATTCCGGGTGAGACCGCCAATGGCGTCTTCTCTGCCAATGAGTTCCTGACCAGAAACAACCTGATGAAGGCATACCGTGAAGATTCCGATACCCCGATCAAGTGCGGCAAGAAGGTTGTGGTTGTCGGCGGCGGAAACGTGGCCATGGATGCCGCGAGAACTGCACTGCGTCTCGGTGCGGAGACCCATATCGTATACCGGAGATCCGAGGCGGAGCTGCCGGCCAGAGCCGAAGAGGTACACCATGCTAAGCAGGAAGGCATTATCTTCGATCTGCTGCAGAATCCGGTGGAGATCATCGCGGATGAGAATGACTGGGTGAAGGGCGTGAAGATCCAGAAGATGGAGCTGGGCGAGCCGGATGCTTCCGGACGCCGGAGACCGGTACCGGTTGAGGGTTCCGAGTACGTGTTGGAGTGTGATTCCGTGATCATGTCTCTGGGAACCTCCCCGAACCCGTTGATCACCTCCACCACCGAGGGCCTGGAGGCCAACAAGTACGGCTGCATCATCGCGAAGGAAGAGAACGGCGAGACCACCAAGAAGGGTGTCTATGCCGGCGGCGATGCGGTGACCGGTGCAGCTACCGTTATCCTGGCCATGGGCGCAGGAAAGGCCGCAGCGAAGGGCATCGACGAATATCTGAATAACAAGGCTTAAGGCATTTTGACGGTCCCCGCATCGATATCGATGCGGGGATTGTTAAAATTTAGATTATTTATTGCTTGCAAGAAAGCACAATCTGTGCAAGAATAGACGTGCTCAGATTTTTGTACAATCCGGTGAAGTGGTCAAGCTTATAGGAGACTGGATTGCAACGAAAGCTGGCTGAGAGATTGAGTCTTCCATGCTCTTTTTTGCGTGGGAAATTTGAAAGGAGATTCATATGACCTATACGAATGAGGTTGAGAACATGTGCCCGGTGGCACAGGGAGTTCATCATGGTGCAGCTCCTATTCCCGAGGAGGGAAAGTGGATTCAGGCCAAGGAGGTAAAGGACATTTCCGGTTTTACCCATGGTGTAGGCTGGTGTGCACCGCAGCAGGGTGCCTGCAAGCTGTCCCTGAACATTAAGGAAGGTATCATCCAGGAAGCACTGGTAGAGACTGTGGGCTGCTCCGGCATGACCCATTCCGCTGCTATGGCAGCCGAGATTCTTCCGGGACTTACCGTTCTCGAGGCTCTGAATACAGATCTGGTTTGCGATGCCATCAATACTGCTATGAGAGAGCTCTTCCTGCAGATTGCATACGGAAGATCTCAGTCTGCTTTTTCTGACGACGGTCTGTCCGTTGGTGCAGGACTTGAGGACCTGGGCAAGGGTCTCCGTTCACAGGTTGGTACCATGTACGGTACACTGAAGAAGGGCCCCAGATACCTGGAGATGGCCGAGGGTTATGTAACCGGTATCGCACTGGACAAGGATGATCAGATCATCGGTTATCAGTTTGTCAACCTTGGAAAGATGACAGATTTCATCAAGAAGGGTGATGATCCCAACACAGCATGGGAAAAGGCAAAGGGTCAGTACGGCCGCGTTGCAGATGCTGTCAAGATTATCGACCCTCGTAAAGAGTGATAGGTCAGAAGGAGGACAAGGATATGGCATTATTTGAAGGATACGAGAGACGTATTAAGCAGATCAATGAGGCTTTGAATGCAGTTGGTATCAAGGATATCGAGGAGGCTGAGAAGCTGACAAAGGACGCTGGTCTCGACGTTTACAATATGGTAAAGAGCGTGCAGCCGATCTGCTTCGAGAATGCTGCATGGGCATATGTCATCGGCGCTGCCATTGCCATCAAGAAGAACTGCAGAACCGCAGCAGATGCAGCAGCAGCCATCGGTGAGGGCCTGCAGGCCTTCTGTATTCCGGGCTCTGTGGCAGACAACCGTAAGGTGGGTCTGGGACACGGTAACCTGGGCAAGATGCTCCTTTCTGAGGACACAGAGTGTTTCTGCTTCCTGGCAGGACACGAGTCCTTCGCAGCCGCTGAGGGTGCGATCGGTATCGCCAACAACGCCAACAAGGTTCGTAAGAATCCCCTGCGCGTTATCCTGAACGGTCTCGGCAAGGACGCAGCAAAGATCATCTCCAGAATCAACGGCTTCACCTTCGTGGAGACTGAGTATGATCCCTACACCAACACCGTTACCGAGGTGGAGAGAATCGCTTACTCCGATGGCCCTCGTTCCAAGGTAAACTGCTATGGTGCAAACTCCGTTCCGGAGGGTGTAGCCATCATGTGGAAGGAGAACGTAGACGTTTCCATCACCGGTAACTCCACCAACCCCACACGTTTCCAGCACCCGGTAGCAGGTACCTATAAGAAGGAGCGTCTGGAGGCAGGCAAGAAGTACTTCTCTGTGGCTTCCGGCGGCGGTACCGGCAGAACTCTGCACCCGGACAACATGGCAGCAGGTCCGGCTTCCTATGGTATGACCGATACCATGGGCCGTATGCACTCTGATGCACAGTTTGCAGGTTCTTCTTCTGTTCCGGCTCACGTTGAGATGATGGGTCTCATCGGTATGGGCAACAACCCCATGGTTGGTGCTACCGTATCCGTGGCTGTGGCTGTTGAGGAAGCAGCAAAGAACGGAAAGTTCTAAAAATCTGCGTGCAGATTTGAATCAAAAAGACGATGTCTATAACGGCATCGTCTTTTTTCTTTATATAGCGAAAAACAGAATATTGCTGCCGGGCCCTATTGAAAAAGAAACAGAGTATGTTATAATTTTAACATTCGGCGGAAAGGGCCGCCGGGAATACACACACATTCAGGAGGAATTATGGCAAAATCAAGCGACATCTGGCAGTATGGCTTAATTGCTGTCGGCGGTGTAGCAGCAGTGGCGCTGGGGCTTTCCGCGAGAAGCATCAGCAAGGTGGAGACACCTGCAGAGTCAGCTGTGGAGGCACCGAGCGATGCCGTGACCGTGACCGGTACGGCACAGGGAATCAACGGTGACGTAACCGTAGAGGTGACACTTACCAAAGACACGATTTATTCCGTTACGGTAACGGAGCAGCAGGAGACCGAGGGCATCGGCGACAAGGCGATTGCTGCAGTGCCGGGTGAGATCGTGGCAGCCAATTCCACCCAGGTGGATGCGGTCAGCGGTGCAACGGTAACCAGCAACGCCATCATTGAGGCCGTAAAGAATGCCATTACCGCAGCCGGTTTCGATCCCGCAGCCTTTGACGTGGCAGTGGAGAAGGAAGCAGTGCAGGGCGAGGACCAGGAACTGACCGCTGATGTGGTGGTGATCGGTGCCGGTGGTGCCGGTATGATCTCTGCCATTGAGGCAGCCGATGCCGGCAAGTCCGTGATCGTGGTGGAGAGCCAGGCCATGGCCGGCGGAAACTCTGTGCGTGCGACCGGGGGCATGAATGCCGCAAAGACCGAGTATCAGGACAGCAACGAGTTCGGTGAGGATGCCGGTGTGGAGAAGACACTGAAGTCTGCTGAGGAGAACTACAGCGACAACGAGACCATTGCAGCGCTGGCCGCAACGGTTCGCGAGCAGTATGAGGCGTATAAGGCAAATCCGGAAGGCTACTTCGATTCTGTGGAGCTTTACGAGCTGGATACTCTGGTGGGCGGCAGCGGACTCAATGATCCGGAGCTGGTGAAGACTCTTTGCGAGGATTCCGAGGATGCCATTGACTGGCTGGACCAGAACGGCGTAACCCTTCACAATGTTGCCCAGTTCGGCGGCGCTTCCGTAAAGCGTATCCACCGTCCCGTGGATGACGAGGGCAAGACCCTTTCTGTAGGTTCCTACATGATTCCGATTCTGGAGAAGGATCTGGAAGACCGCGGCGTACAGGTACTGTACAGCACCACCGCAGAGAAGATTCTCATGGAGGATGGTGCCGCTGCCGGTATTGAGGCGACAGCGAAGGACGGCAGCAAAGTGACCGTACATGCCAAGGCAGTGGTGATCGCAGCCGGCGGCTTCGGCGCCAACAACGACATGGTTTCCAAGTACAACGAGAGCCTGAAGGGCTACATTTCCACCAACGCACCGGGCATCCAGGGTCAGGGTATCACCATGGGTGAAGAGGTCGGTGCCGCTACTGTGGATATGGAGCAGATCCAGCTGCATCCGACCGTACATGTGGCAGAGGACGGCAGTGCCAACCTGATCACCGAGGGACTTCGTGGTGACGGCGCTATCCTTGTGAATAAGGAAGGAAAGCGTTTCTACGATGAGGTTTCCACCAGAGATAAGGTATCTGCTGCAGAGAACGAGCAGACCGACGGTGTCGTATGGCTTATCGTAGACCAGAAGATGTACGATGCTTCTAAGGTCATCCAGGGCTATGACAGCAAGGGCTGGATGGTCAGCGGCAGCAGTGCCGAGGAGCTGGCAGAGCAGATGGGCGTAGATGCCGCTACACTTTCCGAGACCATTACGAAGTGGAACGAATGTGTTGCCAACAAGAGCGATGAGGAGTTCGGACGCACCTCCTTTGCAGAGCCGCTGGAGGATACCCTCTATGCGCTGACCGTACAGCCGGGTGTGCATCACACCATGGGCGGTCTGAAGATCAACACAGAGACCGAGGTTCTGACCGAGGACGGCAGCGCCATTCCGGGACTCTATGCAGCAGGTGAGGTTACCGGCGGCGTACATGGTTCCAATCGTCTCGGCGGAAATGCTGTGGCTGATTTCACCGTATTCGGCAGAATTGCCGGTCAGCAGGCAGCCGCTTATGTGGACGGCAGCAGCGCTGAAAGCAGCAAGGCAGCCGCGTAAATGAAGTCGGCAGTCATTACCGGGGCTTCCCGCGGCGTGGGGAAGGCCATTGCTGAGGCACTGGCAGAGGACGGTTGGCGCCTTCTGCTGAACTGTCGCTCCCGCTTTGACCTTTTAGATGAAAACTGTGCGGCACTTTCGGAGAAAACCGAATGCCGCGCAGTCCATGGGGAGATTGACAGCGCGGCATTGGGCAGTTTTCTGGGCATCGATCTGAACAGCGGACGCTCCGCAGGAGCGGATGAGATACTGCTGGTGAACAACGGCGGCATTTCCCAATTTAACCTTCTGCAGGATGTTTCTGATGCGGAGTTCGGGGAGCTGCTGGACAGCAATCTGGGCAGCATGTTCCGGCTGAGCCGGGCCATGATCCCCTATCTCTTGAAGGCCGGACAGGGGCGGATCTGGAACATTTCCTCTGTCTGGGGTGTCACAGGCGCTTCTATGGAAAGCATTTATTCCCTGACCAAGGGCGGTGTCAATGCGCTGACCAAGGCCCTCGCCAAGGAGCTGGCGCCGAATCACATTCCGGTGAATGCCCTGGCGCTGGGCTGTGTGGACACGGATATGAACGGCTGGATGAGTTCCGAAGACCGGGCCGCGGTAGAGGAGGAGATCCCCTACGGCCGCATGGCCACAGCCGAAGAGGCAGCAGAGATGCTCTGTCTCCTCATCAAGTCCCCGGCCTACTTGACGGGGCAAATCATACAGTTCGATGGGGCTTGGATCTAGCCGCTGGGCTTCGCGCAAAAAAATCCGGTAGCGAAAGCTACCGGATTTTTTGCTATGTCGTATTCAATTTATACTTCCGGCTCAATCAGTCCGTAGGTATTTCCTTTTCTCTTATACACCACGTTCACCTGACCGCTGTCACCATTCTGGAAAACGAAGAAGGTGTGGCCGATAAGTTCCATCTGCAGACAAGCCTCTTCAGGGGTCATGGGCTTCAGATCGAACTGCTTGGTGCGAAGAATCTGAATCTCCGGCTCAGCCAGTTCCTCCTCTTCCTCAACGAAGGCATCCGTGAAAAGCTGTACATTCTGCTTCCGGTCGATCAGCTTGGTCCGGTACTTGCGGATCTGTCTTTCGATGATATCCTCTACCAGATCAATGGACTGATACATGTCGGCGCTGGCTTCCTCGGCACGGATGACGGTTCCCTTTACCGGGATGGTTACCTCGATCTTCTGGAGGTCCTTTTGTGTGGAGAGCGTGACGTTGCAAACTGTCTCCGGCTTGAAGAATTTATCAAGCTTACCGAGCTTCTTGTCAATCATGTGTCTCAGGCCATCGGTTACGTTGATGTTTCTACCAGTGATATTAAACTTCATTAACATCGCTCCCTTCTGTTTGACGGCTCCTCGGAGCTGTCAGATTTGGGAAATGTCTTCGGGAGACATTTCTCTATGCGCTTAGTATAGCATGTCTTGAAAAAATATTCCATACGAAAATCAAAAAAGAATGAAAATAAATTTCACAAAGACTTCACAATTCACGAAAAACGCCGATATTTCCATGAATCTATTTGTAAACACTTTATGAACTGCCGGGGTCACGCTTGAATAAGCTTTGCTTTAGTGATAGAATTTACGAGTTATAGCCAAAAGTATAGGAAATTCTGGGATTCAAGATAAAGGAGTTGCTTGACTGATGAATATTTTTGAGAAGGTTTTCGGAACCCATTCTGACAGAGAGCTGAAGATGATTCGGCCGAAGGTGGACAAGATCCTGGCGCTGCATGACCAGATGGCAGCCATGTCAGATGAAGAGCTGAAGGCACAGACACCGAAATTTAAGGAGCGGCTGGCCAATGGCGAGACATTGGATGACCTGCTGCCGGAGGCATTTGCCACGGTGCGGGAGGCTGCCAAGCGTGTATTGGGCATGGAGCATTATCCTGTACAGCTCATCGGCGGCATCGTGCTGCACCAGGGACGTATCGCCGAGATGCGTACCGGTGAAGGAAAAACCCTGGTTTCCACTTGTCCGGCGTACCTGAATGCACTGGAGGGAAAGGGCGTTCATATCGTTACCGTCAACGACTATCTGGCAAAGCGAGATGCAGAGTGGATGGGTCAGGTACATGAGTTCCTGGGCCTTAAGGTCGGCGTTGTGCTGAACGAGATGACCTCCGAGGAGAGACAGGCGGCTTACGGCTGTGATATCACCTATGTGACCAACAACGAGCTGGGCTTTGACTACCTTCGTGACAACATGGCCATCTACAAGAAGCAGCAGGTATTGCGTGGCCTTCACTTCTGTATCATTGATGAGGTGGATTCCGTTCTTATCGATGAGGCCAGAACGCCGTTGATCATTTCCGGTCAGTCCGGCAAGTCCACCAAGCTCTATGAGGTCTGCGATGTGCTCGCAAGACAGCTGGTGAAGGGCGAGGAGTCTGCTGAGTTCTCGAAGATCAATGCCATTCTCGGCGAGGAGATCGAGGAGACCGGTGACTTCATTGTGAATGAGAAGGAGAAGACCGTTAACCTGACCCAGGATGGCGTCAAGAAGGTGGAGGAATTCTTCCATATTGAAAACCTGGCGGATCCGGAGAACCTGGAGATCCAGCACAACATCATTCTGGCCCTCCGTGCCAACAACCTGATGCACAGAGACAAGGACTATGTGGTGAAGGACGATGAGGTCCTGATCGTGGACGAGTTCACCGGTCGTATCATGCCGGGACGCCGTTATTCCGACGGTCTCCACCAGGCCATCGAGGCGAAGGAGCATGTGAACGTGCAGCGTGAGTCCAGAACCCTGGCCACCATTACATTCCAGAACTTCTTCAACAAGTTCGACAAGAAGTCCGGTATGACCGGTACCGCCCAGACCGAGGAGAAGGAGTTCCGAAACATCTATTTCATGGATGTTATCTGCATTCCCACCAACCGTCCGGTACAGAGAATTGACCTGGATGATGCGGTATACAAGACCAAGAAGGAGAAGTTCAAGGCGGTTGTGGATGAAATCGAGAAGATCCACAACACCGGCGCTCCCGTATTGGTGGGCACCATCGCCATCGAGACGTCGGAAATGCTTTCGGCCATGCTGAAGAAGCGGGGCATCAAGCACAGCGTCCTCAACGCCAAGTTCCATGAGAAGGAGGCGGCAATCGTTGCCGAGGCCGGCGTACATGGTGCAGTGACCATCGCCACCAATATGGCAGGTCGTGGTACCGATATCAAGCTGGACGAGGAGGCAAGAGCTGCCGGCGGTCTGCACATCATCGGTACAGAACGTCATGAGTCCAGACGAATCGACAATCAGCTCCGCGGTCGTTCCGGCCGACAGGGCGATCTGGGTCAGTCCCAGTTCTTCATTTCTCTGGAGGATGATCTGATGCGTCTCTTCGGTTCCGAGAAGCTGATGGGCATGTTTGAGGCCCTGGGCGTACCGGAGGGCGAGCAGATTCACCATAAGATGCTTTCCAGAGCCATCGAGAAGGCCCAGGAGAAGATCGAGCTCAACAACTACGGCATCCGTGAGAACCTGCTGAAGTATGATGAGGTGAACAACGAGCAGCGTGACGTGATCTACGCAGAGCGTGAGAAGGTACTGGAGGGCGACAATATGCGTCCCATGATCATCCAGTTCATCACGGACATCGTGGACAACGCTGTGGACGCCAATGTGGCAGAAGACCAGACCGCAAAGGATTGGGATCTCAGCGGCCTGAACGATACACTGATGAATATCATTCCGCTGCCGAAGCTGCAGCTCACCGAAGAGCAGTATGAGAGCATGCGCAAGAATGAATTCAAGCAGATGCTGAAGGAGCAGGCAATCCGTCTCTATGAGCAGAAGGAAGCCGAGTTCCAGAATCCGGAGCAGATGCGTGAGGCAGAGCGTGTGATTCTTCTGAAGGTCATCGATCAGAAGTGGATGAGCCACATTGATGATATGGATATCCTGCGGGATGGTATCGGACTGCAGGCCTATGGTCAGAAGGACCCGCTGGTGGAGTACAAGATCACCGGCTATGAGATGTTCGAGGAGATGACCAGAGCCATCCGGGAGGAGGCAGTGCGCATTCTCTACAGCCTGAAGATTGAGCAGAAGGTGGAGAGAGAGCAGGTGGCAAAGCCCACCGGCACCAACCGGGAAGAGAGCAGCAGCCGTACACCGAAGCGCCGTGAAGTGCGGAAGATCTATCCGAACGATCCGTGCCCTTGCGGTTCCGGCAAGAAGTTCAAGAACTGCCACGGCCGTGAGGTCTATGAGCAGATGCTGCAGCAGGCTTCGGCCAACCGGGCAGCAGAAGGCAATGACGACACTGCCTCGGTTTGATAAGGGGAGTAAGGCATGATTGAGTTTGATCAGTTTAAATATGAGCTGGGTACCAAGAAGGAGCCGCTGGCGCACTTAGGCGCGTCGCTGGATCTGGAGAATAAGAAGAAGCGGATCGTAGAGCTGGATCGTATGATGGAGGAGCCGGATTTCTGGACAGATCCGGAAAAGGCCAACCGTCTGTCCACTGAGGACAAGCACCTCAAGGATGATGTGAAGGGCTACGAGACTTTGCAGCAGACCTACGAGGACATTGAGGCGTTGATCGAAATGGGCAATGAGGAGGATGACGCCGATGTGATCCCGGAGATCCGGGAGATGCTGGACGAATTTTCCGAGAAGCTGGAGACGATGAGTACCCGTCTCCTTCTCTCCGGAGAGTATGACCAGATGAATGCCATCCTCCGTCTCAATGCCGGTGCCGGCGGTACCGAGTCCAATGACTGGGCCGGTATGCTGTACCGCATGTATACACGCTGGGCGGAGCGCCACGGCTTCACCGTGAAGGTGCTGGATTACCTGGAGGGTGACGAAGCCGGTATCAAATCCGTGACCATCGAGGTGGACGGCGAGTATGCCTACGGGTACCTCCGTTCCGAGTCCGGTATCCATCGTCTTGTCCGGATTTCGCCCTTCAATGCCCAGGGAAAGCGGCAGACTTCCTTTGTGTCCTGTGATGTGATGCCGGATATCGAAACCGACATCGACATTGAGGTAAGGGATGACGAGATCAAGATGGAGGTGTTCCGTTCCTCCGGCGCCGGCGGACAGCACATCAACAAGACGTCCTCGGCAGTACGACTGATCCACATTCCCACCGGTATCGTGGTGGCCTGTCAGGAGGAGCGTTCTCAGGTGCAGAACCGTGCGAAGGCCATGCAGATGCTGAAGGCCAAGCTCTACCTGAAAGAGAAGGCGGAGCAGGAGGCCATGCTGGCCGGTATCCGCGGCGAAGTGAAGGAGAACGGTTGGGGCTCCCAGATCCGCTCCTATGTCTTGCAGCCCTACCGTATGGTGAAGGATCTTCGCTCCGGTGAGGAAACCGGCAACACGGATGCGGTACTGGACGGCGACATCGATCGCTTCATCACCGGATATCTGAAGTGGATGCAGCTGGGATGTCCCGATCGCAAGGTTCAGGGTGGTGAATAAGCCGCCCCGGAGAAGCGCTTTGAGGAAAACAGGATGACAGGGGAATCGGATTATTACGTTGTGAGAACCAATGCTCTTCCGGAGGTACTTCGGAAGGTGGTGGAGGTGAAGCGCCTGCTGGAGGAAAAAGCGAACATGAGCATCCAGGAGGCAACGGAGATAGCGGGAATTTCCCGCTCCTCCTATTATAAGTACAAGGATGATATTTTTCCGTTTTACGACAGTTCTAAGGGGAAAACGGTGACCCTTGTGGTGCAGATGATCGATGAGTTGGGGTTCATTTCAAAAATCTGCTCCAGAATTTCTGAATACAGAGCCAATATTCTGACGATTCACCAGTCGATTCCGGTGAACGGCATTGCCACACTGACGATTTCCGTAGAGGTGCGCAGTGATACGCGGAATATTACGGATATGATCCATGAAATCGAAATGATGGATAAGGTACAGTATGTGAAGATCCTGGCGCAGGAAAGCACGCCGGGCTGAGAAATGCGAAAGCCAGAGGGAGGGCGAGAATGAAGGTAGCAATTATGGGTTACGGAACCATCGGTTCCGGTGTCGCTGAGGTACTGCACATCAATCAGGATCAGATTGAGCGGAAGGTGGGCGAGAAGATCGAGCTGAAGTATGTGCTGGATCTTCGCGAGGCGCTTCCGGAGAACAATGACAAGCTGATTCATGATTTCGCTGTCATTGAGAATGATCCGGAGGTGGAGCTGGTGGTGGAAACCATGGGCGGTATCCATCCGGCCTATGAGTTCATCAAGGCAAGCCTGGAGCACAACAAGCATGTGGTGACCTCCAACAAGGCAGTGGTGGACGCCTGCGGTTCCAAGCTCATCAGCATTGCGAAGGAGCACAACGTAAACTTCTACTTCGAGGCTTCTGTCGGCGGTGGTATTCCGGTGATCCGGACCATCCATCACAACTACGCCGGTGAGAACCTGACCGAGATCACAGGTATCCTGAACGGTACCACCAACTTCATTCTCACCGAGATGCGGGAAAGCGGTGCAGACTTCGCGGAGACCCTGAAGGAGGCACAGCGCCTGGGCTACGCAGAGCGGGATCCGTCTGCAGACATCGACGGCTTCGATACCTCCCGGAAGACCGCCATTCTTTTGTCCATGGCTTCCGGCAAGCGCTGCAAGCACGAAGACATTTACACAGAGGGCATTCGGAACATCTCTGCCATCGACATTTCCTATGCCTCTGCGCTGGGGCTGAACATCCGGCTTCTGGGCTCTGTGCAGGTGCTGGAGGACAAGTACTTTGCCTATGTGGCACCCATCATGATCGATAAAAAGGATCCGCTGTATCCGGTGGATGATGTATTCAACGGCATCCGCATCGTCGGCAACTGCCTGGGAACCACCATGCTCTACGGCATGGGCGCCGGCAAGCTCCCGACGGCTTCTGCAGTGGTGTCGGATATGATTGCGGCGGTTCGCCACAGAGATGAGTACCAGGGCATCGGCTGGTCTGAGGAGATGATCCAGATTGAGCCCATGGGCAGCAATGCCTTCCGTTACCTGGTGCGGGTGGAAGGAACACCGGAGGGGTTGGAGGATGCGATCCGCAGTGCCTTCCTGAACGAGGACAGTGCATTCCGGCCGATTCAGCTGAATGACCGCACAGATGAATTTGCTTTCATCAGTGATGTGATGGCAGAGGCGGATTTCCGCGAGAACATGCAGCACTTTGAGGCGGAGACCCGCAGACGGATCTTCCACACCATCAGAGCTAAGCTGGGATAAAAACAAAGCCGGTTCGATTCTCCATGGATCGGGTCGGCTTTTCTGATAGGAGAACTTATGATATTTGAGAGTCATGCGGCGGAGGATACCTTCGCCTTCGGTGAGCAGTTGGGAAAGGCGGCAAAGCCCGGAGAAATCTATTGCCTGGAGGGAGATCTGGGCGTCGGAAAAACCGTTTTCACCCAGGGCTTTGCTAAGGGCCTGGGGGTGGAGGATTATGTCAATTCCCCTACTTTTACCATCGTGAAGGAATACGACGGGCGTCTCAAGCTGTACCATTTCGATGTTTACCGCATCGGGGATCCCGGCGAGATGGAGGAGATCGGCTATGAGGAGTACTTCTTCGGTCAGGGTGTGTGTATTGTGGAATGGCCCTCACTGATCCCGGAGCTGATCCCGCCGGAGGCACGCTGGGTACGGATCGAGAAGGATCTGACGCAGGGATTTGACTATCGGAAGATCACATTGCAGGAAGGAAAAGGAGGGAATGCATGCTGACATTGGGAATCGATTCATCCGGAAAAACAGCCTCCGCGGCACTGGTAGAGAATGGGGTGGTGCTGGGAGAGTACAGTGTTAACATCGGACTTACCCATTCCCAGACGCTGCTGCCTATGGTGGCGGCGCTTTTTGAACAGACGGGAAGAAGCACGGCAGAGCTTTCGCTGATCGCCGTCAGTGCCGGACCCGGTTCCTTCACCGGTCTTCGTATCGGTGCCGCCACGGCCAAGGGACTGGCGCTTGCCCACAGCATTCCCATGGCGGCGGTGAGCACTCTTGAGGGACTGGCCTATAACCTCTCCTCCTGCGAGGACTACATTCATCCCATTATGGATGCCAGGCGGCAGCAGGTCTACACGGCGGCTTACCGGAACGGTGTCCTCCTCGGTGAGGAAGAGGCCATTTCGGTAGAAGACCTCTGTGCGCGTATCAATGCCCAGCCGGGACGTCATGTCTTTCTTGGCGATGCGGTGCCGGTGTACAAGGACTATCTGGAGGCCCATCTGACTGCGGAGCATGCCTATGCCATGCCTATGAATCTTCTGCAGCGGGCGGCCAGCATTGCCTGTCTGGGCGAAGCCATGCAGGCCCGTGGAGAAGTCTGCGCTTCCGACGCCCTGGAGCTTCGCTATGTGCGGAAGCCCCAGGCAGAGCGGGAACGGGAGCAGCAGGGACTGCGGGATTTTGAGCTGGTACACCAGGAGGGCGCGGAAAAGACGAAGGACAAGCTTGCGGCCCGGAACTATATCATCGGCAGCGGCAGCGGCTACGAGAACGAAGCGGAGGAAACGTCATGACCCCGCAGGAGATGGAGCTGTCGGATCTCGCCGACATTATCCAAATGGAAAGAAGCGCCTTCGGGACAATGGCCTGGTCCTTTGCGGACTTTGAGCGGGCCATCGTCAATCCCTATGACCATCCGCTGGTGCTGCGCACCTTGCAAAACGACGTGGAACGGACAGTGGCTTATGCCGTGCTGCGGATTCTCGGACCTGAGGCGGAAATTGAAAATATCTGCGTGGCGGAGGACTACCGCGGGCAGGGGCTGGGCGATGCCCTGATGGATGCCATGCTGCAGCGGGCCGGAAGCACCGGGGCCGGAAAGGTCTATCTGGAGGTGCGGAGCCGGAATCTGCCTGCCCGGCGACTCTATGAGAAAAAGGGCTTCACGCAGGAATATGTCCGGAAGGATTATTACGAGGCGCCAAGGGATGATGCCCTCATCATGGCGCTGACATTTACATAGATTGTTAGAGAATAAAAGGAAGAAATTATGCTGGATGTTTGTTTGTTGGGTACCGGCGGTATGATGCCCCTGCCCAATCGATGGCTGACGAGCCTCATGCTGCGCTGCAACGGCAGCAACGTGCTGATCGACTGCGGAGAGGGAACCCAGATTGCCATGAAGGAAAAGGGATGGTCGCCGAACCCCATTGACGTGATGTGCTTTACCCATTATCATGCGGACCATATTTCCGGACTGCCGGGGATGCTGCTCAACATGGGCAATTCGGAGCGGACAGCACCGCTGCATATGGTGGGACCGAAGGGACTGCGCCGGGTGGTGGAGGGCCTTCGGGTCATTGCGCCGGAGCTTCCCTTTGAGATCGTGTATCATGAGGTGACCGAAACGCAGCAGACCCTGTCCTTCGGACCCTTTCAGATCGATGCCTTTCGGGTGAACCACCGTGTGACTTGCTACGGCTACCGGGTGTCGATTCAGCGCCTTGGCCGCTTCGACGCGGAACGGGCCAAGGCCCAGGGGGTTCCCCTTCGCTGCTGGAACCGTCTGCAGCACGGCGAATGCGTGGAGATGGACGGCATACTGTATACACCGGACATGGTCATGGGAGAGGCCCGGAAGGGACTTTCTGTCTGCTATTGCACCGATACCCGTCCCATGCCGGTGATCGAGGAGATGGCGAAGGATGCGGATCTCTTCATCTGTGAGGGCATGTACGGCGAGGCGGAGAAGCAGGACAATGCCCGGCGCTATAAGCATATGATGATGTGGGAAGCGGCGGAAATCGGCAAGAAGGCCCAGCCCAGAGAGATGTGGTTCACCCATTATTCTCCCTCCGAGATGCGGCCGGATCAGTACCGGGACGAGATTCGTAAGATTTTTCCGGTGAAGTTTGCCCGGGATGGCTGGAGTCGGGATCTTTGCTTCGTGGAGGAAGAAGAGAACGGCGAAAAAGCAGAGGAGAAGGCATGAAAGACTGCAGAATACTGGCAATAGAAACCAGCTGCGACGAGACAGCGGCAGCGGTGGTACAGAACGGACGGGAGGTGCTGTCCAATGTCATTTCCTCCCAGATCGCAATCCATACCGAATACGGCGGTGTCGTGCCGGAGATTGCTTCCCGGAAGCACCTAGAGAAGATCGATGAGGTGATTTCTCTGGCCCTTTCCGAGGCCGGGACGGACTTTGACGGCATTGATGTGATTGCCGTGACCTACGGTCCAGGACTGGTGGGCGCACTGCTGGTGGGCGTGGCGGAGGCCAAAGCCCTAAGCTATGCTTTAAATAAGCCTCTGGTGGGGGTACATCACATAGAAGGACACATTTCTGCGAACTATGTGGAGAATCCGGACCTGAAGCCGCCCTTTGCCTGTCTCGTGGTGTCCGGCGGCCATACGCATCTTGTGCTGGTAAAGGACTACGGCGAATTCGAGATCATCGGCCGCACCCGGGACGACGCAGCGGGCGAAGCTTTCGATAAGGTGGCCCGGGCCGTGGGACTCGGCTATCCGGGCGGACCCAAGGTGGACAAGGCCAGCCGTGGCGGTGATCCCCATGCCATCGCCTTCCCCCGGGGAGAGGTGGCCGGAAATCCCTATGATTTCACATTCTCCGGCATCAAGTCCGCGGTGCTGAACCACATCAACAAGGCCCAGATGAAGGGCGAGGAAATTCATGTGGCGGATCTCTGTGCCTCTTTCCAGGAAGCGGTGGTGGATTCCCTCGCGTCCCGGGCCCTGCGGCTCTGTCAGGAACGGGGCATCGATAAGCTGGCCATTGCCGGCGGCGTGGCATCCAATACCCAGCTTCGGACCCGGCTGTCGGAGGAATGCGAGAAGCGCAGCATCCGCTTTTTCCGTCCCAGCCCGGTGCTGTGCACAGACAATGCGGCCATGATCGGCTGCGCGGCGTATTATGAGTATCTCAAGGGGAACATCAGCGGACTGGATCTGAACGCCTGCCCGAACCTGCCCCTGGGCAATCGCTAAAGGAAAGAGGTCGAAGGTGTTTCAGGGAAGAAGGGTTTACGGTATCGTGCTGGCCGCTGGCAGTGGCAGCCGCATGCAGGCGAGCGTGAAAAAACAGTTTATGGAGCTGGCAGGAGAGCCGCTCTTTCTCCACAGCTTCCGGGCCTTCTGTCAGCATCCATTGGTGGACCAGGTGGTGCTGGTGACGGGACATGACGACATTCCCTATATGGCGGAGCTTCTGGCGACCCATGCTGCGGACTGTCGGGAGAAGCTGCTGGACATCGTGTCCGGCGGCAAGGAGCGCTACGATTCCGTCTGGAAGGGCTTGCAGCGCTTAGCTGTTTCTGATCCCACAGCAGCCGGGGATAATGTCTTCGGCACGAAAGAACCGGCCTCGCCGCTGGTGCTGATCCACGACGGGGCACGGCCCCTGCTGACGGCGAAAATGCTGACAGACGCTGTGACGGCGGCTGCGGAATATGATGCGGCCGTGCTCGGCATGCCGGTGAAGGACACCATTAAGCTTTTGGATGCGGAAAACTTTGTCACGGAGACACCGGACCGCACGAAGCTCTGGCTCATGCAGACACCGCAGAGCTTTTCTTTCCCGTTGGTGTATCGCGCCTACGAAAGGCTCGCTGCGGCGGAGCAGGCGGGAGAAAATTTGCCGCCCATCACGGATGACGCTATGGTGGTGGAATATTTCGGCAAGGCCCGCATTAAGATCATTCCGGGAAGCTATGAGAACATCAAG
The DNA here is from genome assembly GCA_963659875.1 of Parolsenella sp. Taxonomy (GTDB): domain Bacteria; phylum Bacillota; class Clostridia; order Lachnospirales; family Lachnospiraceae; genus Oribacterium. Next base: position 9,605 of record CAVKVA010000002.1, on the reverse strand, counting down.
GTGACCACCCCGGAGGACCTGCCCATGGCGGCCCTGTTCCTGCAGAAGCAGAAGGACAGGGCGTAAAGGCTAGCGGAACATGTCCGGGAATTCTTTTTCAAAATCCGCAGCCAGCATGAAGCGGTCGATCATGCCGTTGTTCAGATACCATTCGAAGTCTGCACTATTCTGTTCAGCGATCAGGATCAGCCGGATTTCCGGATTGATGCGGCGGATAATTTCACACAGGTCTATGCCGTTCATGGTGGGCAGCGTATAGTCGGCGATCACCAGATCATAGGCACGGGGGTTCTTGCGGAACTGATTGATCAGGGCAGCCGGATGCACATAAGCGTCCAGCTGCCGTTTGTTTTTCGGAAAACTTTCTTTCCGTTTCTTTTCGGAGACAATGGCGATTTTTTCCACAGGATGCAGGCGCTTTCGGCTGTCCTCTGCATCTGCCGAAGGGCTTTGGGGAATGTCCAGAATGAAGGTACTGCCTTGATTTGGCTTACTTTCCACCCGGATACTGCCGCCCACCGAGCTCACCATATTTTGCACGACGGAAAGACCGAGACCCGTGCCCTGACGAGAGCCCTTCGTGGTATAGAAGGGCTCGAAAATCTTTTGCCGGGCATCTTCAGAAATGCCGCAGCCCGTATCGGATACCGCCAGGCGGAGGGTCTCTGTGTTCAATATCTCCATGCGGATGCGCAAGTTCTTCTGCGTCGTTTTTTCCATCGCCTGAAAGGCATTTTTACTGAGATTCAGCAGGATGTGCTCGGCCATGCGCTTCCGGCCCAGAATGTAGCAGGCCTCCTGCGGGAGCGTCGCTTCCACCGTGATGGCGGACGGCGCCAGCTGCTGCACAATGGATACCGCATTCTCTACTTCTTCTGTAAAATTCAAAATTTCCAGCCGCACGCCGGTGTCTTGCCGGGAAAATGCCAGCAGCTCCCGGGAGAGATTTGCGGCCTTATCCACGGATGCGCTGATTTCATGGATCATTTCCTGATTTTCGGCGGATATGTCCGGGTCATTTTCCAGAAGATCCGCATAGATCAGCACCGGCGTCAGATAATTGTTGAATTCATGGGCAATATGGCTGGCCATCATGCCGAGGGACTGGATGCGCTGGTAGTGCCGGATTTCATTGTTTTTCTGTGCCAGCATTTCCATCCCCTGGTTGAGAGCCTTCAAATGGGCAATTTCCTTCTGCTGCGTTTCGGCCAGAAAACGATTCCGGAGCAGAGTGACAGTGATAATGATAAGCAGCAGGACATAGAGGAACATGGCGGCGCTCAGCATGCGCATCATGCTGTCCAGCGGACCGGAAAGATCCTGAATGGGCATGGTGGAATTGACGATCCAGCGCTCTCCCTGGATATAAATGGACTGAAAGGCAACGACCCTTTGCACCTTCGGGAGTGCCGGATCATCCCAGACGTAGGTATCGATCACCCCGCTGCCGGAGGCATCCTCTGTCTGCTTTTTGAGCCATTCTTTCATGCCTTCCAGGTCCAGTTCCGGGTATTTTTTGCTGCGGTCATCCAGCGCCTCCAGACCGATCTGGTCTTTTGCGTGGTGCATGATGATGTACATATTCTGGTCCTTCACGCTGGAATACCCGCCGGTTCCGATCTTCACCGGGGCAACGATCTTTTGATACAGGGTTTCCAGGTTCATGGCGAAGGTCAGTGTGTACACATCGCTTTCGAACGTAAGATCCTTTTGAATGTACAGTTCATACCAGCCTGTCTTGTCGGAGATTTCCTTCCCGATGATCCGGGCAGAGGAATACCGGACAGGCTGTGTCGCCGCGGTCTCTGTCTTCGTCTTTGTTGTCGGTTCTACGGTCTCTGCCTGTAGGGCTGTGCCATCCGGTGCATATTGCATACAGTTTCCATCCGGGCCTGTGATGCGGATCCAGTTGTACAATTCTTGATTCTCCGCCAGAAAATAGGGTGTTTTGCGCGCCAGTGTTTTATCGATTTCCGCCGTGTCAGCCTCTGTTTCCGGGGCATAAAAGAGATCAATTTCGTCCAGCTGCTCTTCCAGGTAGGTATTCAGATTGTTGCCGATGATCCCCGCCATGGTGAGCAGCTGACTTTCCTCTGTGGCAATGACCTGATCACGATAACGGCGGTAAAAGCGAAAGCCGGTAAAAACCATGGTGAGAGACAGGAGAAGCAGCAGAGCCGCGGCCTGCCATTCTCTCTTATGGGAAGATTGCATTTTCTGAAACGCTGTCATGCTTTGTCGTCCTTCTGTGTTCTTTCTTCTACTTCTCTGCATGCAGTACATAGCCGATGCCCCGAATGGTTTTTAAATACCGGGGCTGCTTTGGATCGTCCTCGATCTTGTCACGGATTCGTTTGACATAGACGGTGATGGTGTTGTCATCCACCATGGATTCATTCCAGACCTGATGATAGAGCTGCTCCTTTGTGAACACCTGGCCGGGATGCTCCATGAAATAACGGAAAAGGGCCATTTCCCGGGCGGTGAAATTCAGCGGCTTCCCGTTTTTCAGACATTCCATCTTCAGGGTGTCCACAGTAAAGGGACCCCGGCGGATATCGCTGTCGCCGGGGCTGCTGTAGATCCGGCTGCGTCGGATCAGAGCCTTGGCGGTCTGGATCAGGACGGAGATATGAAAGGGCTTGGTGAGATAGCTGTCCGCTCCAAAGCCGAGCCCCAACACCTGGTCCATTTCGTCGGACTTCCCGGACAGCATCATGACGGGCGTGTGGTCTCCCGCAGCCCGCATGGTTTTCAGTACCTCATAGCCGCTGACCTGCGCCATCATGACGTCCAGAATGACCAGATGGAACTGCTGCGTTTTCAAAAGTGCCAGCGCCTCGCTTCCGTCGGCGGCCTCCGTTACCTGCATGCCTTCCCGCATCAAGGCAGTGCGGATGGCCAGCCGGATGGCCCGCTCATCATCTACCACCAGTATTTTTTCTGTGTTCATAAGATCCCCTCGTATTGCCAAACTTGCACTTCCTGTAGCATATCAAAAAATCCCATTCCGCGGAACAGGGGGGATATGCGGAACGGGATTTTTTTGTTTTGGGGTTATACGGTTATGATGCCCAGGATGACACCGAAGAGAAGCATCAGCAGGCTGACCAGATAGTAGGGCAGGATGCTGAACTTCATGTGATCCTTCAGCTCGGTTCCGGTCAGGCCGATGGCGAGGTAGGTGGCCGGTACAAGGGGGCTGACCATCAGCGCCAGGTTCTTACCGATGAGCATGGTCAGCGCCGTATTCAGGGAAGCGACGCCGTAGGTTTCGCCCACCTGCATCACCAGCGGCATAATGCCGTAGAAGTACGCATCGGTGCCCACGCAGAGACCCAGCGGCAGCGCCAGAATACCGAAGATGAGATGCACGTACTTGCCCAGCGCTGCAGGGATGATGGCCATAATGGCACTTGCCATGGCATCCAGCATGCCGGTGCCGTCAAAGACACCAACCATGGCGCCGGCGGCGAACAGGGTAGCGGAGATGATCAGTGCTGCCGGTGCGTGCTTTTTGATCAGCTTGTCCTGCAGCTTCTGGTCCGGATAGTTGACAGCCAACAGAATGCAGAGACCCAACATGAAAATGACATAGGATTTTCCGATACCGCTGGAAAGCAGAGCGATGACACCTGCGGTCAGCAGGAAGTTGAAGACCAGATAAGGGGTGGACTTCTTCAGCTCGGCAGAGTCCTGCTTCTCCTTCTCGTCAGCAGCGACTTCTTCGCCCTTTCCGAGACCGGCACCCTGCTTGATGGCCATCATGCCCAGGAGCACAGCAAGCAGAATATTCATACACAGACCCACGACCTGCAGCGGGATCAGCATATGCCACAACTCTGTGGCATCCATTGCCAGCACCGTTGCGGCTCTCGCGGTGGGACCGCCCCAGGGCAAGAGATTCATAACACCCATGCAGGCACCCGTTAGACACAGAAGAATACGGGTGTCAATCTTCATCCGCTTGTATACCGGGAGCATGGACGGAATGGTGATGAGCACAGTCACTGCAGTGGTACCGTCCAGATGGGCGATGGTTGCAATGACGGCGGTGACCACGGTGACGGCAATGACATTGTTGCCGGCCCTTTTCACCAGCCATCCGACGATGACATCAAAAAGTCCGGAGTCTGCCAGAACACCGAAATAGATCACAGAGAAGATAAACAGGATACCGTTGCTTGTTGTGGTCTGGATGCCGTCCGCGATAAAGCCCATGACCTCCACCGGGGAAAACCCGAGGATCAGGGCGGCGACAGACGGAATCACAGCCAGCACCACGATCGGAGACATCTTGCCCTTTAAGAGCAGAACCACGATCGCGATGATCATCAGAAAACCAATTATTGCTGCCATAAGTTCTTTCCTCCATCAGCTTATTTCTGGAAAATATTCTAATGTAGGCAGCTTAATTGAATGTGACTGGAAAATGACAAATCTGTCATCATTTTGTGGATACAGGACAGTGACGCATCAAAATGTGACTTCCTTCTTCAGCACCGTCTCCAGCACCTCGGCGAAGGCTAGGGTCGCCTTGGAATGATAGTGCCCCGGCGACAGTGCAATGCCCAGATTCACGGAGGGCGCTTCTTCGCCCAGGGAAATGAATTCCGCATGACGGAAATAGTGCCGGGAGCTGTAGTAGGTGAAGGCCAGTCCCTGCCCGTGGGCACCCAGGGCGGCGGCAAAGAGGGCGGAGAGCTTCTCATTGTAGGTGATGGGCGTTCGGTTGATGCAGCTGAAGAGATGCCGGGCTTCCCGGCCCAGAATGGTGTCGTAGTCGCTCAGCACAAATTCATAGTCCATGGCATCCCGAAGATCAATACACTGCGGAATCTGAGAAGCCGACCCCGCCGGATTGGGATGTACATGCTGCATGACCGGATGGTCCGCATTGCTGATGAGACAGATTTCGTCCTTCATCACGAACTTGGCGCTGATGCGGCTGTCGGTGGCGGGCAGCACCAGCAGGGCGAGGTCAATGTCTCCCTTCACCAGCCGTTGTTCGAGCTCCATGGAATTTTCTTCCACAAATTCAATGTTGATCTGCGGGTAATCCAGGTGAAAGGCCTTCAGCACCGGCGGCAGGAGATAGGAGCCCCGGAAACTGCTGATGCCGACGATGACCCGGCCCCGCTGCAGCGTGCCGAGATCCTGCATTTCCTCTTCCATCGTATGAAGACTGGACAGCGTCTTGTAAGAGAAGTCCAGCAAAAGTCTTCCTGCATCGGTGATCCGGACGCCCTTACTGGTGCGGATGAACAGACGGGCCCCCAATTCTGCCTCCAGCGTGGACAGAAACTGACTGAGACTGGACTGGGCCATGTACAGGCGCTCTGCCGCCCGGGACAGACTCTGTTCTTCGGCAATGGCAATAAAGTAGCTGCATTCCTTCAAATTCATAAACATTCCCTCGCTGCTTCGTTGTATAATTGCAATTATATTATCCGCCGTATTTCGGGAAAATGCAATCGGCTTTACCGATGGCAGGCATAGGCAAGCTTGTCTTGCGGCGATGGTAAACTTAGGGTATAACGAGAGTGTCTTGAGAGAGGAGTGGGATATGGGAAATGTATCAATGCAGGGCGTTTGTGACATGCATGTGCATACCAGTCCGGATCTGCGGCGGCGGGCCTACAATGACTTCGAGCTGGCAGATGCCGCGATACGTGTCGGGGCGAAAGCCATCCTCATCAAGTCGCATTTGGGATTCACGGTAAACCGGGCGTATCTCTGCAACGAGTATGTGAAGCGGATCTACGGCGAGAATACCGGCTTCACCATGTATGGCGGCGTTGTCATGAACAAGGTGATCGGCGGCATTAACCCGGAAGCGGTGGAGAAGGGCCTGAAGCTGGGCGCAAAGGAGATCTGGCTGCCGACCCAGTCTGCCAAACGGCATTTGGCGCAGATGGGACAGAACCCGGCCGACGGCGTGGAGGTTCTGCGGGACGGCAAGGTGATTCCGGAACTGATGGATGTGTTCCATTTGATTCGGGATTACGATGCAGTGCTGGGCACCGCGCATATTTCGCCGACGGAGGTCTTTCAGGTGGTGGAAGCCGCCAGAGACGCCGGTGTCCGGAAGATTGTCGTTACCCACCCGGAGTGGTGGCTCGTGGACATGTCCATGGACGATCAGATCCGTCTCGTCAAAGACTATGATGTGATTCTGGAACGCTGTTATGCCCAGAACATAGGCGGCGGAAGGTACCGCAGCAATCTGGCGGACAATCTGGAACTCATCAAGACCGTGGGCTATGAGCATGTCATGGTGGACACAGACGGCGGACAGACGGAGAATCCCCATTGGGAACTGGCATTACAGGAGTATATGCAGTTCCTGCTGGATCATGGTATCCCTGAAGAGCATGTCAATCACATGACAAAGACGATTCCCTGCAGACTGCTGGGGATCCGGTAAACAGGAGATGCAAGTGGTAAATCTGCACATCCGGAAGGGCGTGCAGTCAAAGCATAAGGAGGTAAATTATGGTCAAGCTGCATAATGGCGGTGTGTATCTCGTGAACGGCACGGAGCTGGTTCCGGAGCAGGAGGCGGAAAAGGTAGAGCAGCTCTGCGGTGTGAAGGTAGATCCCGCAGAGGCAAAGAAGGGCACCATTGCCTATGGCATCATGAAGGCCCACAATCAGAGCGAGGATATGTCTCAGCTTCGCATCAAGTTCGATGCCATGGTTTCTCATGACATCACCTTCGTCGGCATCATTCAGACAGCCAGAGCATCAGGAATGGAGAAGTTCCCGCTGCCCTATGTACTCACCTGCTGTCACAACTCTCTCTGCGCAGTCGGCGGTACCATCAACGATGATGACCACTATTTCGGTCTCTCCGCTGCCAAGAAGTACGGCGGACTTTTCGTTCCCCAGCATATCGCAGTCTGCCACCAGTTCATGCGTGAGCAGTTTGCCGGCGGCGGCAAGATGATCCTGGGATCCGATTCCCACACCCGTTACGGTGCCCTTGGCACTATGGCCATCGGCGAGGGCGGCGGTGAGCTCAGCAAGCAGCTCCTGCAGCAGACCTACGATGTGGCATATCCGGGCGTTATCGCGGTTTATCTGACCGGAAAGCCCCAGCCCTTCGTTGGACCCCACGACATTGCCCTGGCTATCTGCGGCGCTGTCTACAAGAACGGCTACGTGAAGAACAAGGTAATGGAGTTCGTCGGACCGGGTGTATCCTCCATGACCACTGACTACCGGAACGGTATCGATGTTATGACCACCGAGACCACCTGCCTGTCCTCCATCTGGAGAACTGACGCGGATACCAAGGCTTTCCTGGAGAAGCACCACAGAGGCGAAGAGTTCAAGGAGCTGAATCCGGCAAAGGTAGCATACTATGACGGCTGCGTGGAGATCGATTTGTCCACCATCAGACCCATGATCGCCCTTCCGTTCCATCCGTCTAATGCTTACGAGATCGACTATCTCTATGAGAACCTGACAGACATTCTCCGCGAGACAGAGAAGGCCGCTGACCAGGTGGCTGAGGGCAGAGCCCACTTCACACTGCTCGATAAGGTGACCAAGGATGGCAAGCTGCAGGTACAGCAGGGTATCATCGCAGGCTGCGCCGGCGGTAACTACACCAACGTGGTAGAGGCTGCCCATGCACTGAAGGGCAAGAACTGCGGCGACGGCGAGTTCTATCTCTCTGTTTACCCGTCCTCACAGCCGGTATATACCGACCTTGACCGTAAGGGTCTCCTGGCTGACCTCATGGATGCCGGTGCCGTGATCCGTTCTGCCTTCTGCGGCCCTTGCTTCGGCGCTGGTGATACACCGGCCAACAACGCCCTGTCCATCCGTCATACCACAAGAAACTTCCCGAACCGTGAAGGTTCCAAGCCGGGCAATGGCCAGATGTCCGCTGTGGCACTGATGGATGCCCGTTCCATCGCGGCAACCGCAGCCAACGGCGGTAAGCTGACCTCCGCAGAGACCCTGGATTGCTGGGGAGATGTTCCGGAGTACAACTACGACGACAAGGCCTACAAGGCAAGAGTATACAACGGCTGGACCAAGGCCCAGGAGGAAGAGGCACTGCGCTTCGGCCCGAACATCAAGGATTGGCCGGAGATGGAGGAGCTTTCCGACAATGTTCTTCTGAAGGTGGCTTCCAAGATCCTCGATGAGGTGACCACCACCGATGAGCTGATTCCTTCTGGTGAGACTTCTTCCTACCGTTCCAACCCGCTCGGCCTCGCTGAGTTCACCCTTTCCAGAAGAGATCCGGAGTATGTGGGTCGCGCCAAGGCTGTACAGGCACTGGAGAAGGAGAGACTGGCCGGTAAGGTGGCTGACGAAGTGGCCGAGGTCATCAAGGTGGTCAACACCATTCCGGGACAGGAGAATGTGAAGGCAGAGGAAGTGGAGATCGGTTCCACCATTTACGCCAACAAGCCGGGTGACGGTTCTGCCCGTGAGCAGGCGGCTTCCTGCCAGAGAGTACTGGGTGCCCTCGCCAACATTACCCAGGAGTATGCCACCAAGCGGTATCGCTCCAACTGCATGAACTGGGGCATGCTGCCCTTCCATCTGAAGGGTGAGCCCACCATGTTCGAGGTGGATGATTACATCTACGTACCGAACGTACGGAAGGCACTGGATGGCGACCTCAGCGATATCCCGGCTTATGTTATCAAGAACGGTAAGGCAGAGGAGATTCACCTCTACATCCAGCCGATGACCGAGAATGAGCGTAAGATCGTAAAGCGCGGCTGCCTCATCAACTTCAACCGTCACGGTCAGCAGTAATTGACGCAGATTTTACAGCAAGGTGCAGAAGCTTTTACAGGACCTTGATGTAAATCACAAATAGCCCTCCTAACATGATGCTAAGCATAGGTTAGGAGGGCTATTATGTTGCCGGAATATAGAAACTATCGAAATCTCTACAATCCGATCTTATGGATAGGAAGACTTTTGAAAAACGCTTTGTGCAAAGGAAAGGATGGTGCAGCGGATTAAAGCAGCCGCACCAGGAAGCCCGACACGATCAGCACCATGGCACCGCCGAGGCGGGTGGCCATCTGGGCGAAGGGAATCAGTGTCATGCGGTCTGCCGCACTGAGCACGGCGATGTTGCCGGTGCCGCCCATGGAGTTGGTGCAGAGACCTGCGGTGATGGCCGATTCCACCGGGAAGAAGCCCACCAGTTTGCCGAGGAGACCGGCGCAGAGTGCCACCGTCAGGACGATGGAGAGACAGATCAAAAGGTAGACCGGAGACAGGGCAGCTGCCAGTGTCTTCAGATTCAGCATGGCGATGCCGATACCTGCCAGCAGCGCGTTGGTCAGATTCTTGGTGACGAACTGACTCCACTGCACGGCGCACTCAGAATAGTGCGCGGGTACCAGGCCGAAGACCTTGCAGAGCACCACCAGGATGATCATGAAGGCATAGGCATGAACGCCGGGGAAAACATGGCTGATCAGACTGCCCAGGGTGAAGAATGCCATGGCGATGAGCAGACCGGCACCCATATTGATGAGATCCAGGGCCGCGGGAGCGGCCTTTTTTTCTTTATAGGAAAGTGCATTTACATCTGTAAAATACATAACATATGTTCACTTGAT
>CAVKVA010000001.1:0-527688 GCA_963659875.1 Parolsenella sp. | reverse complement strand
CAGGTGAGCTGGTCGAGGATGATCGCGTAGAAGCCAGACAGTCCATGCTGGATGCTTATCCGTCTCTTCAGAAAATGTATCAGGCGGATGACGGAAACACGGAGGTATTCTATTTCAAGAATGCTACGGCAACATTCAGCTCCTTTACCCATGCACCGGAGACAGTAAAGTTCTGATTATTGGAAGCGGAAAATGCCTTTACAGATTGTAAGAAACGACATTACAAAAATGAAGGTGGATGCTATCGTGAATGCCGCAAACGCGTCTCTTCTGGGAGGCGGTGGTGTGGACGGCTGCATCCATCGTGCCGCCGGGCCGGAACTGTTGGCAGAGTGTGAAACCCTGCACGGCTGCGAGACTGGAGACGCAAAAATCACAAAGGGCTATCGGCTTCCCAGCAAATATGTGATTCACGCCGTCGGGCCAATATGGCGGGATGGAAAGCATCGGGAAGCGGAACTGCTACAATCTTGCTATCAGATTTCCCTGGAGCTGGCGAAGAAATACAAGTGTGAGTCCATAGCCTTTCCGCTGATTTCCTCCGGCATCTACGGTTACCCGAAGGATCAGGCACTGAAGGTTGCCGTGGATACTATTGGCACCTTCCTTCTGGAAAATGAGATGACGGTCTATATCGTGATCTTTGACCGTAAGGCATACCAGATCAGCGGAAAGCTGTTTGCAGACATCGCTGAATATATCGATGACCTCTATGTGGAGGAACACTCAGAGAGCGCAGGAGAACGGCTCCGCCGCCGGAGCTCGATGGCAGACATCAGCATGGATACGTGTGAGATGGCTGTGCCCATGCAGGCCAATGCTGTCTCATTGGAGGACGCGTTGCAGCAGATGGATGAAAGCTTCTCCGAAATGCTGCTGCGGAAAATCGATGAACGCGGCATGACGGATGCACAGTGCTATAAGAAAGCCAATATTGACCGGAAGCTTTTTTCTAAGATTCGTTCCGATAAGTTTTATAAACCCTCCAAGCCGACGGTTCTGGCGTTCGCTCTGGCATTGGAATTGCCGTTGCCTGAAATGGAGGACATGCTCATGAAGGCCGGCTTCGCCTTGTCTCATTCGAGCAAATTCGACATTATCGTGGAATACTTTGTTGAACGTGGAAATTATAATGTCTATGAGATCAATGAGGCGCTGTTTGCCTTTGATCAGAGCCTGATCGGGGTATAATAATGTCGCTTCGTATGCGACCACTCTCTGAAAGAAAATCGCTATACTGTGGCTGTAAGGTAAGAAACCAAACAGATCATTTTCTTCAGGGAGGATAAGCATATGAGAAAGAATTTAACAGAAATCGTTTTTATCCTGGATCGCAGCGGTTCCATGAGCGGCCTGGAAGCAGACACCATCGGCGGCTTCAATTCTATGATCGAGAAGCAGAAAAAAGCAGAGGGAGAGGCATTGATCTCCACAGTATTGTTTGATAATGTCAGCGAGGTTCTACATGATCGGGTTGAGGTTCAGAATATCCGGAAAATGACCGATGAAGACTATACTGTGCGCGGCTGCACGGCACTACTGGACGCCATCGGCAGAGCAATTCACCACATTGGAAATGTCCATAAATATGCCAGACCGAAGGACGTGCCGGAGCATACCATGTTCGTGATCACGACAGATGGCATGGAGAATGCAAGTCACTATTACAGCAGTGACAAAGTGAAGCAGATGATTGAGCGACAGAAGACAAAATACGGCTGGGAGTTCCTGTTCCTCGGCGCAAACATTGACGCGGTGGAGACGGCCAGTCAGTTCGGAATCGATGCCGATCGGGCGGTCAACTACCAGTGTGACAGCGCAGGAACCGCATTGAATTATGAGGTGGTCAGCGAAGCTATCAGTGCTGTCCGGTGCAGCGCACCTCTGGGAGCGGACTGGAAGAAACGGATTGATGAGGACTACAAAAAGCGTGGCGGTCGCAAGCGCAAATAAAGCTGTAAAGATTGACTACACGATATGTACGTCTTCATTCGATCTGACCACGGCATCAGTTCTTCAATGCCCTCGGGCTTATGAATGTAGTCCGGCATGTAAAGGAGTACCGCCTGCAGATATTTGAAGATGCTTATGTTGTTGATCTTAGCTGACTGGGCCAGGCTGTAGAAGATTGCAGGATTCAAGGAGATCCCGGCCATTGTAAAGGAAGGACTGTCAGAGGCAGAGGCCTATGTGTATGTGATTGAGACTAACCTGATGCAGCGATCCTTTACGGATCTGCAGATCAGCGAAAAGGCAGCTGTGTTGGCGGAGAGGTATGACAATGTGCTGTATCAGCGTAAGAAGGATGAAAAAATTTACATTTACTCTTAAAAATGATATATTTTAAGAACGAATGTAAAGGCGATGAAAAAGTCAGAAGGGACGAAAGAACATGGGAGATGTGACAACGCTAAATTACTATAACAGCAATGCTATTGATTTTTCTGACACAACAAAAAATGTGGATTTTTCAGAAGTTCAAGAGGTATTTCTGGATCATCTCTCACCAGATGCTTCTATTCTGGATTTTGGCTGTGGATCTGGGCGTGACACAAAGTATTTTCTGAAGCGTGGTTATCATGTAACAGCAACGGATGGCTCAGAAGAGATTTGTAAAATTGCAACTGAGTACACAGGTATTTCAGTAAAACAGATGCTATTTGAAGAACTTGATGCCCAGAATCAATATGATGGAATCTGGGCGTGCGCTTCCATTCTTCATCTGTCCAGAGAAGAATTACCAGATATATTTCATAAAATGTATCAGGCATTAAAGATGAACGGCATAATCTATACATCATTCAAGTATGGCACTTTTGAAGGTGTACGAAATGGTCGATATTTTACGAATTTTACAGAAGAGATGTTTGCAGAGTTTGCAAGACAGATTTCTGGATTGCAGATAGAAAAAATGTGGCTCACCAGAGATGTGAGAGAAGGAAGAGGTGACGAGAGGTGGTTGAATATATTGCTTCGCAAGGTGGACATTTGCTAAACATTGAAGCAAAATATTATAATAAACTGGATATCGAAGGCTTTTCTCAGATGATGAAAGATCCCTCTTATTGCTACAAATTTTACTGGCTGGAAGCTGTTGTATATATTATTTCAGAAGGGAAGACGGAAACAACATTTGATGAGATTATTGATGAAATGATTGCTAATGCCTGGTATTCTGTCCGTGAATTCCATATTCACCTCAGTGGGATACAGGCAGATGGACTGATTCGGGATGGTTTGGAAAGGGCAATTTTACAGTTGACAGAACTTAGTGAGCTCTCGGCGAATGCATCTAAAGTGGAAATCAAGAATGCTATTAAGGAACATCAGGCAGAATTAAAGAAAGCAAAAGAACAGCTGACCAATATGGTGCCATATAGAGCGCTGGCAGGCTTTTTTACACAGAGCCAGGAAGTACCGGATTGGGGAAGTGTCAAACGCATTACAGCATACATTCAGAAAATTAATGAACTGATAACACCTTTGCCCTATGTATTGGGCGAAAGTAGTAAATTGAAAAAAGAAGTGCATTTTCATCCGGACTGGGTAGCAATGATTCAGGACAATACTGTCAATATCCTTGGCTGGATCCAATATGAAAAAGTGAAATGGCTTCAAAACAATAATCCAGAAGTGCCAGGACTGATTTATAAGCTTGCTCCAATGGATGAAAAAATGCGAAAACTGTCAAATGTGCGAAAGCTGTGGCAGGGAATCATGGAAATACAGGAGATAAGGGATGTATTTACAGGACAGCCAGTAAAAGAAAAGCAGTATGATGTGGATCATTTTATTCCGTGGTCATTTGTGATGAATGATGAATTATGGAATTTGATGCCAATGGATTCATCTCTGAATTCGTCAAAATGCAACCGATTACCGAAGTGGGATCCTTTTTTTGAAGTGTTCGCTGGAAATCAATATCTGATGTACGAAATGATAAATGACAGACCGGAACTTCATAAACGATTTGAGGCATGCTATCGGGATAACTTGCATTCTATCTGGGCTGGTCAGGAATTATACCGAAAAGGTAATTCCAGAGAAGCGTTTTATAATATTTTGGAAAAAAATATGATGCCGGTGTATGATTCAGCCAGAAGACAAGGATATGAAATTTGGAATTATGGATAGAAGGAGATCGAGATACAATGGGATCATTTGATTTATCCAGAAAAGATAAAGAGAGATAGGCTGGAATTAAAATATAATCTAAGTAGACCGTCCGGAATGATGAGACCGAATTTCAAGGATAGTGTAAAATATGTTGTGTAAACGATAGTTCCTCCGGTATAGAAAAAGGAACCGATTTCCTGTAAAGTGTTAAGCACCACACAAAACACACAGAGAAAGGGGTTCACGTATGTCTGATCTTAACACAGAGCTGATGTCTGCGCTATTAAAAAATGAATTCATCGACGAAGTTTTTCGTTTTCATCTCGAGGATGCAATTGAAAATCGAGTTCACAGAATTCTTGGGCTATGAGAAAAGCAGCACTCTCGGCTACAACACCGGAAACAGCCGTAACGGCTTCTATGAGCGGGATCTCGATACTTCTTACGGCAAACTTCACATCAAGGTGCCTCGAGACAGGAACGGCCAGTTTGATCAGAAATTAATTCCTGACTATGCCCGAAGAACCGATGAGCTGGAGACAACCATTATCACGCTCTACAAGATAAAGAGTGGTACGAAGATTAGACGATTAAGATTGGAGCGATGAGTACATGACTACGGAAGAATATAAGGCAGCAGCAATTTTTTGGCAAACAAAGGAACGGAAGGAGATGCCGCTGGAAGAGTTGGCGTCGGTTGTGGAGGAATTCCTTCACAAGACTGGCGTCTGTGCACTGGCCACCGGCACCGGTGACTATGTGCGGTGTACCCCTCTGGAATATAGTTACCACGACGGCAAGTTCTGGATCTTTACCGAGGGCGGCGAGAAATTCATTGGTCTTGAGAAGAACAAGAATGTCAGTCTGGCTGTTTTTGAGAAGAATCCAAACTTCGGTGAGCTGAAAAGCGTGCAGGTTATGGGCGTGGCGAAGCTCATCAAGCCGATGTCTGAGGCATACATCGCCCATGCGGAATACAAAAAGGTTCCGGTGACAGCACTTCAGAAGCTGGCAGATCAGGGACGGGCGATGCATTTGATTTGCATTACGCCAACGAAAATGGATATCTTGTTTTCGGAGTTCAAGAAGCAGGGATATGACAGCAGGCAGGTGCTGGAATACAATGCAGTATCATGAAAACAAATGGGGCAAACTTGCGGATGAAAAATGAGTCCGCCTTGAAAAGGTGCATTTTATGACAGAGGAAACGCAGTGGGACAAGCTGCTAAAGATACGGACAACCGGGCGGGATGACACGCATTCGGATCAACATCATTATCCTTATGAGCCAACGTCATATTCCGTGCTGGAACGTCTGGCCAATGTCGGCCTGATCGACAAAAGGAATACCCTTGTGGATTATGGGACGGGCAAAGGACGTGTGTGTTTTTTCTTATCCTACCAGACAAAATGCAGATCTATCGGAATTGAATATGACGAGAGGATATTTCGATCAGTAGAGGACAACCGGCAGCAGGCAGTATCCGGGCGGCGGACAGCATTTGAGCAGACAAGCGCAGAGAGCTATCCGGTGCCGGCAGAAGCGGATCGATTTTATTTCTTCAATCCCTTTTCTGCGGAGATTCTGGAGAAGGTTCTGGCACGGATCTATGCGTCTTACTATGAGAATCCGAGGGAAATGCTGCTGCTTTTCTATTACCCGTCGGAGGAATACATCGGAACGCTGATGCAGCAGGACCAGCTGATGTTTTATGATGAAGTGGATTGCAGAGATCTGTTCCCAGGGGACAATGAGAGGGAGAAGATTCTGATTTTTGAGGTGGGATAACAATAGCATTGCTGCGAGGAGGCGAACATACATGATTTTCTGCTTTTCCGGCACCGGCAACAGCCGGTACATTGCCGAACGGCTTGCGAATGCATTACAGGATGCACTGGTGAACCTGAACGACAGAATAAAGGCACAGGATGTGAAGATGGTTCAGACCGGACGGGATGTGGTTCTTGTCGTGCCGACCTATGCATGGCGCATCCCGCGTATTGTTTCAGAATGGCTGTATAATGCAGAATTGGACGGCGCAGAGCGAATCTGGTTTGTAATGACCTGCGGCAGTGAAATAGGGAATGCTGCTAAATACAATCGGCAGCTTGCCGAGAGAAAGCATCTGCAGTACATGGGTACAATGCAGATCATCATGCCGGAGAACTATATTGCCATGTTTGATGCACCGGAGGATGCAGAAGCGCGGGAGATCGTCCAGCGTGCGGAGCCGGATATTACGGAAGCAACCAAGCGTGTAAAGGAAGGACAATGCTTCCCTGCGCCGAGAAACAATTTTTATGACCGCGTGATGAGTGCTGTGGTGAATCCTGTCTTTTATCCGGCCTTTGTCAAAGCAAGAGCATTTCAGATAAGTACAGCATGCATCGGCTGCGGTGAGTGCGTCAGACGATGTCCAATGAACAATATTGAAATCAAAGGCGAAAAACCGGTGTGGAGAAACGATTGCACGCATTGCATGGCTTGTATCTGTTATTGCCCTGCGGAGGCGGTCGAGTATGGTAAGAAAAGCGTCGGGAAACCGCGATACCATTTTGATCGGTTAGGAATACGAGAGACAACGAAGTGAGGTTTGCTATGGGTTATTTGATATCTGAAACAACAAAAGAAGAGCGCGAGAAGATCGTGACAGAATCCTTGGGAAATATAGAAGTAAATTGTGATGGCTGTATGTCAGGACTTGCCGAGATGTACCAGGATTATATTGACGGCAAGAAGGAGCTTCGAGACATCAATATGGAATTCAATGCCAGATATGTGAAAGCTGACGATATGCCGGGACGAGGGAGGTGCAGTTATCATGGTTAAGAAGATTATGCGAGATCCCTTCTTTCTTGCACAGAAATCCGAGGATGCCACAGAGGCAGACCGTCAGGTGGTGATAGATCTGCTGGATACATTGAGAGCCAACCTGGATCACTGCGTTGGTATGGCGGCAAACATCCGCGAAGGCAAAGTGAGAATGCGTCATGCTTGCATGAGCGCATGCGAGCGCGCCCGCGATCGAGTGCGTCAGCACGAGATGATTGGTGTGCGGAAAAACATTATCGTAGTGGCAGCTGGGCCGTTCCAGTTTGCCATGATCATTCAGCATGAGGTGGATCACTGCCGGGGCGTTGTAATATGACAAAGGATGAATGGTATGCGCAGCTTTTTGAGAGACTGGGCAATTCTAAGTTTCGGAGCAGCTTTCATCTGAAGCAGAAGGACATTGAGTACATCAACGAGAAGGGGCTGGATAAGATACGGGAGCATGCCAGAGACTTTATTTCGAAGCGGGAAGCACCGGCAGTGATTCCAAACGATGGCAAGCAGACGCCAATGCGGGGTCATCCGGTTTTTATCGCGCAGCACGCAACAGCAACTTGTTGCCGGGGATGCATCCAGAAATGGCATAAGATATCGCCGGGACGGGAGCTGAGCGAGATACAGCAGGAGTATCTGGTGGATGTGATTATGACCTGGATTGAGAAGGAACTGAAAAGAACATAAGAAGGGACAAGCGATGGGACATTTTTATTTTGTGAGACACGGTCAGACTGTTTGGAATGTTGAAAATAAGATTTGCGGAGCAACTGACAGTCCGTTGACAGAGCATGGCCGGGAGCAGGCTGCTGAAACCGGAAGGAATATTCTGGAAAGCGGTATCCAAGCGGATGAGATCCTTTATTCGCCGCTTAGTCGTGCAGCAGACACGGCAAAAATCATTTCAGAAATGACGGGGATTCCTTGTCGGGAAGAACCGAGGCTGAAGGAACAGAACTTTGGGAAATGGGAGTCCACGCCAAGAGACGGAGGAGATTTTAAGAAGGCAAAGGAATCATTTGCTTGCCGGTACGAAGGTGGTGAATCCATGCTGCAGCTTGCACAGCGGATTTATAATCTGCTGGATGAAATCAAAGAGGCCTCCGATCAGAAGACGTATATTCTGGTGGCACATAATGGCATTGCCCGGATGGTGCAGTCCTATTTTCAGGATATGACCAATGAAGAATTTGCGTCGTTTGGCGTAAAGAATTGCCAGGTGGTACGATATGACTTCTGAATAGTAAAGATTATGACACGACAAGAATTATTTGACTGGGTGCAGCAGCAATATGGTACAGAGCCGGAATATCCCTGGCATGACTGGAATGCTGTGCTGCGCCGGAGGGACAATGATACTTGCTGCTGATGATGCGGCTGAGATCAAGGCGCATGGCCGGGATTCCCTGTCGGTAAGATTGAGTGTGCAAAGCTGAAGTGAAATGATATAATATTTTTAAATGTGGATTATTTCTGCCGAATATTTATGATCGCTATCTTGGGATATCCAAGATATTGATGCCTCAAGGCAATGGAAAAAACTGTTTTTAAGATGAGAAGATTGCGAAAGAAGTAAACATGAATATACAGATTTTCGGCACAAAGAAGTGCAATAATACGAAGAAAGCCGAACGATTTTTCAAGGAGCGCGGCATTAAATACCAGTTCGTTGACATGAAGGGAAAAGGCATGTCTAAGGGTGAATTCAATTCTGTGTCGCAGGTAAACGGCGGTATCGAGAACATGATCGATTGGGAAGGCAAGGATAAAGATCTTCTGGCTCTGATCAAGTACACCGCTGAGGAAGATAAGCTGCAGAAGATCCTGGATAATCCGCAGGTCATCAAGACGCCGGTGGTTCGCAACGGCAGACAGTCAACTCTCGGTTATCAACCGGAGGTATGGAAAAGCTGGAGTTGAGAAATAAAATGAATTCTCAAAAAGGAACAAACCATTATGACAGAAAAAGAAAAAATGTTGCAGCAGATGATGTATGACGCAAATTATGATAAGGACCTGCTGCGGGAAAGGGCAGCGGCAAAGGATCTTTGCTATCAGTACAATCAGCTTCGCCCCTCCGATGAAGAAGGGCAGCAGAAAATTATGAAGCAGCTGCTTGGCAAGACGAAGGGTGCGTTTTGCATTGTGGCGCCGTTCTGGTGTGACTATGGTTATAATATCGAAATCGGCGAAAACTTCTTTGCAAATCACAACACGGTGATTCTGGACGGCGGAAAAGTGACTTTTGGTGACAATGTGTTTATTGCGCCAGACTGCGGCTTCCATACAGCAGGCCATCCCATCGATTTCGAACGCCGCAATCAGGGATTCGAATATGCCTATCCTATCACAGTGGGCAGCAATGTCTGGATCGGTGCAGGCGTTCAGGTTATGCCCGGTGTGACGATTGGGGACAATGTCGTCATCGGCGGCGGCAGCGTGGTCGTGAAGGATATCCCCGCGAACTCTGTGGCTGTCGGCAATCCCTGCAAGGTTATCCGTGCAATTACGGAAGCCGACAAAAAGACCTGTTGGGATCGCTGAATTCACTGCACAATGTACAGCGATTATCGGAGGACATAGGACATGAATAACTACGAAGACATCATCACCGGCACAGAAGCGAAGGCGGCTGATCGTTATGCCATGGAGGTTCTCGGAATGGCATCTCTGGCGCTGATGGAAACGGCCAGCCGGAAGGTGGCAGACTATGTCATACAACATTATCCGAAAAAGAAGACACGGATTACTGTGCTCTGCGGCACAGGAAACAATGGTGCAGATGGCGTCTGTGCGGCCCGTATGCTGCTGGCGGATGGATATCAGCCTAATGTCTACGTCGCCGGAAACATGGAAAAGGCCAGTTGGGAGCTTCTGTACCAACTGTTTCATTTTCAACTGGCCGACGGCAGTGTCGCGATTTACAGCGAAGACACCGTGCTGCCGGAAGAGGATATCCTGATTGATGGGATTTTCGGCATCGGTTTGCATCGGGAGATTGCAGGCATTTACCGCGTCTTGATGCAGGAGGCCAATCGGCATCGGCATGCATTTACATTGGCCGTTGATGCACCTTCCGGCATCAACACCGATACCGGTGCTTTGATGGGCTGCGGCATTGCCGCGGATCTGACCATTACCTTTGGCCGAAACAAGACAGGACTGGTAAACGGTGACGGCAGAGCATATGCCGGAGAAATACGGGTCGAAGACATTGGCATACCGGACGAGGCCTATGAAAAGGTTCGTGTCCAGCAAAGGAACAACAGTATATGAATATTTCGGAATTCGCGGACTATGCCGGGGTGTCAAAATCGGCGGTGAGTCGCTATTTCAATAAGGGCTATCTCAGTGACGACAAACGGGAACTGATACAGAAGGCGATAGAAGAAACGGGCTATTCTCCCAGTTTTTCCGCCAGAGCGATCAAGACCCGCGTGACCAAGCTGGTGGGCGTTATTTTACCGAAGCTTTCCAGCGAAAGCTGTTCGAGGATCACCGAGGGAATCAGTCAGGTGCTTTCCGAGCAGGGGTACCAGATTATTCTTGTCAATACCGCGAACGACTACAATAAGGAAATCGAATATCTGGAGTTATTCCGTCAGAACAGGGTGGATGGCGTTATTTTGCTTGCCACGATTTTCAGCAGTACGCATCGTTCGATTCTGAACAAGATGCACATTCCGGTGGTCATTGTCGGACAGGAATACAAGGGATTCAATAGTGTCTGCCACGATGATTACGGCGCAGCCTATGCGCTGACGGAACTGATGATCCGAAAAGGCGGAAAAATTCCGGGCTATATAGGTGTGACCGACAGCGATAAGGCCTCGGGTCTGGCCAGGCATAAGGGCTTTTTGGATGCCCTGGCAAAGCATGAAATGACACTGCAGAACGATCATGCGGCAATCTCTGAATTCAATATCGATGCGGGATATCACTGTGCAAAAAAAATCCTGCACGGACATCAGCTGCCGGATTTTGTTTTTTGCGCAACAGACAGCATTGCAGCAGGCGCTATGTTGTATTGCAGAGAAAACGATATCAGAATCCCTGAGGATCTGATGCTCTGCGGTGTCGGGGACTCCAAACTGGGGGATGTTACCGCTGTTCCGCTGACTTCGGCGAGACTTCATTACAAAACGGCGGGCATAGAAGCTGCACAGATGCTGTTGAACGCGCTCGGCAGAAGTTCGTCTGTGCCCAAAATACTGAAGCTCGATTATGAAATTGTGGAAAGAGCGTCCACAAACAGGTGACTGCTGTACAGCAGAACTGTGAAACTGTGTGAAACCCACTATTTCCGCGAAAAAGCTTATCTATAATTGTCAATATCCAAGACGCATTTTTTCAGGTACAATGTTTGTATCAAATGAAATCGATTTCACAAATCATGTGAAATCGTGCGATATGGGAGGGACATTTTATGGATTACAAAAAAACGGCGCATGAAATTCTTTCTGCGATAGGCGGAAAGAGCAATCTTGCCAGTGCGGCGCATTGTGCCACCAGACTGAGACTGGTGATCGCGGACAATGCCAAGGTGAAGAAGACGACACTGGAGTCAGTGGACGGCGTTAAGGGCGTGTTCGAGGCTGCCGGACAGCTTCAGATCATCATCGGAACGGGTGCCGTCAATAAGGTATATGATGAATTCATCAAGGAAGCTGGCGTTCAGGCGGCCACAAAGGCGGATGTCAAAGCTGCTGCCGCTTCTAAAGCACCCTGGTACAAGAGAGCCATCAAGAGCCTCGGCGACATTTTCGTTCCCATCATTCCGGCCATCGTTGCCACAGGCCTTCTGAACGGCCTTCTGGGCGGTCTTGTGCAGGTATTCCCCGGCATGGCTTCTTCTCATTTCTATGCGCTTTTGAATATGTTTTCCAATACGGCGCTGACCTTCCTGCCGATCCTGATCGCCATTTCTGCTGCCAAGATCTTTGGCGGAAACCAGTACCTGGGTGCGGTTATCGGTATGATGATGATTCACCCGAACCTGGTCAATGCCTGGACCGTTGCCGGCGGTGCGGAAACCACAACCCTTTGGTCATGGTTCGGTGTCTGGAACATCCAGAACGTCGGCTACCAGGGCCATGTGATCCCGGTGATCCTGTCCGTCTGGCTGATGTGTGCCATCGAAAAACCGCTGCACAAGAAGGTGCCGGAGATGCTGGACCTCTTTGTTACCCCTCTGGTTTCTGTGCTTGTGGCCGGATTCTTCAGCATGACCGTTATCGGACCTGTTTTCGCCCAGATCGAGTCATGGGTACTCATCGGCGCTCAGGCGCTCATTGCCATTCCGTTCGGTGTCGGTGCCTTTATCATGGGCGGCGTTTATGCACCCACTGTAGTAGCCGGTGTGCATCATATGTACAATGCGATTGAAATGATGATGCTGGCAAACAATGGTATGAACACCTGGATGCCCATCGCCACTGCTGCCAATGTGGCACAGGGTGCAGCCGCTATGGCCGTAGCGCTGAAGACAAAGAATAAGAAGACAAAGGCCATGGCCCTGCCGGCTTCTCTTTCTGCTTTTATGGGCATTACCGAGCCTGCCATTTTCGGTGTAAACATCCGTTTCGGACGTCCCTTCATTGCCGGTATGATCGGCGGTGCCTGTGGTGGTGCCGTTGCCTCTATCATGAATGTTTATGCAACCGCAAATGGTGTCACCGGTCTCTTCGGCTTCCTGATCACTGTGGATTCCTTCGTTGGTTATCTGCTTACCTTTATGGTGGCCTTTATGGTTGCTTTTGCGGCATCCTGGGTGATGGGCATCAAAGAGGATGTTGCCGAGACCGTGGAAGAAAGTGAAGTGCATGCGGCAGCAGAAGAGGAGATCTCTGCTTCTGTTCAGGATAATGTCATTGCCGCACCTTTAAACGGAAACGCCATTCCCCTCGCGGAGGTTCCGGATGAAACCTTTGCAAAGGGTGTGCTGGGCCTGGGCGCAGCCATCGAGCCGAGCGAAGGAAGGGTTATTGCTCCGGCAGACGGTACCGTTGAAACCATTTTCGACACAAAGCACGCCATCGGACTTTCCCTGGACAATGGTGCGGAAATTCTGATTCATATCGGCATCAATACCGTGGAGCTCGGCGGCGAAGGCTACCAGGCCTTTGTGAAAGAGGGCGATAAGGTAAAGAAGGGCCAGACACTGATCACCTTTGATATGGATTTTATCCAGTCGAAGGGATATCCCCTGGTAACGCCGGTCATTGTCACAAATTCCGACGACTATGCAAAGATCGAACTGAAGGCAAAGGGGAATGTCGGCATCGGCAGTGAGCTGCTTTCGCTTACAAAGGAGTAACACGCATGTTTATAGAAGGAAAATGGCGTCAGGCGCTGCATCTTGAGCCGCCGCAGGGATGGCTCAACGATCCGAACGGACTGTGCTTCTTCGGCGGATTCTACCACGTCTATTTTCAATATGCACCGGATCAGGCGGATGGCAACGGCAAGAAATGCTGGGGCCACTACCAAAGCAAGGATTTCCTAAAATGGGAGTTTACCGGAACCGTTCTCTTTCCGGATATTGCTGAAGACAGGGATGGTGTTTATTCCGGCTGCGCCGTTGTCGATGGTGACATGCTGCATCTCTTTTACACCGGGAACGTGAAGCTTGCAGGAGATTATGACTACATAAACAGCGGAAGAGAAGCCAATGTGATTCATGTGTATACCAGAGATGGTATACACATGAGTGAAAAGCAGATTGTGTTGCGAAACGAAGATTATCCCTCGTTCTGTTCCTGCCACGTCAGAGATCCGAAGCTCTGGTTCGAGAACGACAGATGGCATATGGTGCTTGGCGCCAGAACCCGCGATGACAAAGGCTGTGTGCTCTTCTATGAATCCTCTGATCTGGAAAACTGGGATTATGTCAAGTCGGATTCCATAGACAATTTCGGCTATATGTGGGAGTGCCCGGATTGCTTTGAGATTGACGGACACAGATATTTGTGTCTCTCTCCCCAGGGAATGGTGCATACCGAGACGGCGCATCAGAATGTCTATTCCTCCGGCTGTTTCCGGTATGATCATGGCTTGGAGTTTTTCGAAGAATGGGATAAGGGCTTTGATTTTTATGCCCCGCAGACTTTTTCGGCACCGGACGGGCGGAGAATTCTCATCGGATGGATGGGCATAGGCGATATCCCTTATTCCAATCCGACCACGTCACTTGGCTACCAGCATTGTCTGACGCTGCCCCGGGAGATTACGAGAGCGCAGGACGGCACCCTGCAGCAGAATCCCATACGTGAGCTCGATGCACTGCGGGATTCTGCGGTGCAAATGGAGAAAGATACACCGCTTTCATTGAACCTGCCCTTCGACATGGTTTCCGCAATGGAGAATCCCTTCACGATTCAGATAGATCATGCCATAGAACTGCAGTGGGATGGGAATCTGTTCAGTCTGCACTTTTTAGATGATAATGCTGCCTGCGGAAGAAGCCTGCGGAGAGCAGAAATGGATGCTTGCACGAACATTCGCATCATTGCAGACAAGAGCGCATTGGAAATCTATCTGAATGATGGTAGAATCGTGTTCAGTACGAGAATGTATCCCGAAAACGAAACCGTGGAGATCCGGGCAAAGGGGATCACGCCACTTGTGTATCCCTTACATGGTATGGAGGTAAAGTATCTTGGCGAATAAAAAGCTTATTGCAATTGGTGAGGCGCTGATCGATTTCATCCCGAACAAAACGGGCTGTGACTTTGATGCGGTGACGGCATTTTCTCCCAAGGTGGGTGGCGCACCGGCCAATGTCTGCGGCGCCTTTTCGCGGCTTGGCGGGACTTCTGCCATTATCACGCAGCTCGGCAATGATCCCTTCGGAAAGAAGATCCTCCGTGAGTTTCAGCAGTATGGTATCGATACCTCGACCGTCAGCTTCACGGATCAGGCAAACACGGCCCTGGCCTTTGTGAGTCTGGAAAAGGACGGGAACAGAACCTTTTCTTTCTATAGAAAGCCCTCTGCGGATATGCTTCTGCGGCCGGAACAGCTGCAGGAAGAGTGGTTTCAGGATGCCTATGCCTTGCATTTCTGCAGTGTCTCACTGGGCGATTTCCCGATGAAGGATGCGCATGCCAAGGCCATAGAATATGCCAAACGGAATCACGCCATCATCAGCTTCGATCCGAATCTGCGTTTCCCGCTTTGGGAGGATCTCGTGCTGCTCAAGAAAAGGGTGAATACCTTCATTTCCATGTGCGACGTTCTGAAAATCTCTGATGAGGAACTCGAATTTATCACCGGCGAGACAGATATTGAAAACGCTGTACCGGCGCTTCTCGATAAGGGCGTGAAGCTGGTTCTCTTCACCTGCGGCAGCCGGGGGGCTTACGCCTATACCGGAAATGCAAAAGCATTTTCGCCGTCCTTTAAGGTGAAGGCGGTGGACACCACAGGTGCAGGAGATGGCTTCATTGGCTCCTTCCTCTGGCGTCTTCGGGAAAAGAAGGTGAGTCTTGAGAATCTGAACGAGGTGGATGAATCCACATTGACCGAGTGCCTGGCGTTCTCGAATCGCTTCTGCGCCTTGAGCGTGCAGAAGGAAGGCGCCATCGCATCCTATCCTGATTTGACACAAATGTAGGATTTTTCTTTGCGTAAATATTCATATATCGCCAACGTGCATTCTGTGATAAAATAATGCCAATTAGTTTGCTTTTAAGGAATTGACGTGACATGAATTACACAGACAGCTATGCACCGAATATTGTTCTTCTCGCGATAGATGCTTATCGCGAGAAGGATTTCAGCGGACGGATTTATACGAAATACGACAAGGAGCCGATTGAATTTGCTTCCAGTCTTGAGATGATACTGAAGCTGGAGGAACGGTATGACGAATGGGCTTTCCCGGAGAATGCCGTGGTGTATCGTGACTTTAAGTCCCGGCGGGGGCCAAAGCCTGCACATCCGAAACAGGATCTGAAATCCGGCAAGGGCAAGCGGCTCTACGAGCTTTCCCACGGCGGACAGCTGCCGGAAGAAGAGGGAAAGCTTGCCAACATCGTTTTGGAATGTCAGCAGCGGCTTCATGCGGACTGGAAGGGCGTTTTCTGGCTGGATCAGGAGAATGAAAGCCACAGCTTTGACAGTACACTAAGTTTGCTCAAATGTATGGATGACTATATCTCCGCAAGGCCCCAGCGGGCAGGCGCGCTGTGGTCGTAAATACGGACTGCCGAAGCCTATGAAGCATCACAAAAATTCAAACAGAACGATTATCCTGTCACTGCTGGCCATTGTCTTCATGACATTGGCAGCAGTGGCTTTTCATACTTATATTCATCATGAAATCTACGTAGGGAACGCCCGGCAATTACTGACCACCTACGCCCAGACCAATCAGACTTTCACCCTGTTTACACAGCGAAACTGGAGTGCCCTGGCGGATTGGGATGACTATCTTCAGGGGATTTCACAATCCGAGAACAAGGAAAAAAACTGGGATGCCTTTGCCCATCGGAAAAACAACTGGCAGTACAGTGATTTTTATGTCTTTAACGAAGACTGTGATTTTCTGACGGCCAACAGTCGGAAGGGAACGGCAGACAGTATCC
This sequence comes from Parolsenella sp., assembly GCA_963659875.1. Lineage (GTDB taxonomy): Bacteria > Bacillota > Clostridia > Lachnospirales > Lachnospiraceae > Oribacterium. The sequence continues at coordinate 511,158 of CAVKVA010000001.1, read as the reverse complement.
GGAACACGTTTCAGAGAATGTTCGAGATGGGAAAGCCCGTCATTTCCACCTATACGGCCAGTGACGGCATTCGTAAAATTGTCTTTGCCATGCCGCTGAGCGAACCCTTTTCCCTGGAAAATGTCACCTATACCGGTATTGCCATCAGCTACGATGCCGACATTGTGGAGTCTATGCTCTCCAAAGAAGTCTATAGTGAAAAAAGCAGCTGCTATCTGGTCAATGCGCGTGGAGAGACGATGGTTTCTCTGAAGCCCCGGGAGGAAAGTGAAACACTGGACAATCTGTTTTCGTTTCTGCAGTCAAAGGTGATGTTCACCGAAAACACAGATGCTACTGTGGAGAACGGCATTGCACAGGGAGAGCGGGGAACAGCGAAATTCAAAACACAGACAAGTTCCTATTACCTGACCTATCAGCCCACAGGCATCAATGACTGGATGCTCATCGGCATCGTGCGGGCGGATGCCGTAGATGCCAGCAGTCAGAAAATTCTGAATCTCACCATGCTGACCTTTACCGTGTTGGCCCTTTGTCTCTGCGTATTGATCGGACATATTGTAACCATGCAGAGCAAATTCGAGCTGGAGAAACAGAAGACGCTGCATGCAGCCCTGGAAAATCTGGCCAATACCGATGGTCTGACGGGACTCTTCAACGAACGCTGCTTCAGCAGTATCCTGCATCAAAAAGAAGCGCAGCAGCTTCCCTTTGTTCTGTATTACCTAGATCTCGATCGTTTCAAGCCGGTGAACGACAACTATGGTCATGATATGGGAGATAAGCTCCTGAAGGAAGTGGCCAAACGCCTGCGGGAATGCATTCGAGAACAGGACGCCGCCTTCCGTATCGGCGGAGATGAATTTTCCCTGATCATCAGTTCTGAAATGGAAGCTTCTCGCTGTGAAGAAATTAAAGAGCGGATTGCACAGAGTCTTCTTATGCCTTACGAGATTGACGGAATCACACTGCATCTGGGTGTCAGCTGCGGCTATGGCCGCTATCCACAGGAAGCAACGGACGTTTCGCAGCTCCGTATCCTGGCAGACGAGAGGATGTACAGCGAAAAGGAATTGAATCACCGGAAAGCTGAAAAATGATTTTTTTCGTAAGACTACCGTAAATTGTCCGTTTTTTACCTTCATGTTATGATACAAAAAATGAAACCAGGAGGCAGAGAATGACAAAAAGATTTTCGACACGAACTTTGCTGATCGCACTGCTCTTCGGTATGACACTGAGTGTTCCGGCCCAGGCCCGGGCATTGACGCAGCAGGAGATCGAAAAATACCAGAGCGGACCCACGGCCACCGGCTACACCGGCTGGAAAACAGTGGACGGCAAACGTCGTTATTATGAAAACGGCAAGCTTCAGAAAAATCGGGTGACGCCGGACAATGTCTATGTGGACAGCAATGGGAATCCGGTCACCAGCAGCGGCATTGATGCCGCAGATATGGCGAAACGGAGTCAAAACTGCCGTGTGATCGTGGTGAAAAAGAGTACGCATTTCCTGGAACTCTGGCAAAACGGCAAGAAAAAACAGAGCTATGTCATTACCTCCAGCGCAAAAACGGGAGACAAGGAGATTTCCGGAGACATGAAGACACCGGAGGGTGAATTCTATGTCTGTCTCAAGAATCCGAACAGCCGGTATCACTTGGCCCTCGGTATCAGTTATCCGGAGAAGGAGGATGCCGAGCGAGGACTGAAGAAAGGCATCATTACCCAGGAAGTCTATGACGGAATCATCGCGGCATTGGAAAGCGGCGGTAGACCGAACTGGTACACGGCATTGGGCGGCGCCATTGAAATTCATGGCAATCGGCAGGATACCGACATGACCCGGGGCTGCATCGGCATGCGGGATACAGATCTCGATATCCTTTACAATTCCGTGGAAGTCGGGGACAAAATCCTGATCCTTGCGTGAGAATGCTTGATTCTCTCTTTAGAATAGAGTATCCTATCTTATCAGTGCAAAATAAAAACGGGCTGATTGGGAGAGAATATGATCAGAATCAACCAGGTGAAGCTTCCCGTCAAGGAAGCCACGGATCGTCTGTACGGAAAATGTGCGGCGCTCCTGCATATTCGAAAAGAACAGATCACAGAGCTTAGGCTTCTTCGTCGTTCCATTGACGGACGGAAGAAGCCGGAGCTCTATTTCTCGTATACAGTTGTTCTTCAGCTGTCCGGCGTTAGTGAAGAAAAGCTGGTGAAGAAGTTGAAGAACCGCGACATTAGTTTGTATACGGAAACGACATATACCGCACCGCAGCTTCCGCAGCAGATCAAGGGCATACCTGCTGCTGACTATTTTACGAAGGAAGAAAACCGGCCGGTGATCGTGGGATTCGGTCCGGCGGGGATGCTGGCGGGACTTCTGCTGGCGCGGGCCGGCGCCCGTCCCATTATCTTCGAGCGGGGCGCTGCTGTTGAGGAGCGGGTAAAGGATGTGGAAGCCCTTTGGGAAGAGGGAAAATTAAACACCGCGTCCAATCCGCAATTCGGAGAGGGCGGTGCCGGTACCTTCTCGGACGGCAAGCTAAACACCCTGGTGAAGGATCCCGACGGTCGCGGCCGCTTTGTGCTGCAGGAGTTTGTGCAGCGCGGTGCCGATCCGGACATTCAGATTGATGCAAAGCCCCATGTGGGCACCGACGCATTGCTGTCCATCGTTCACTCCTTCCGGGAGGAAATCCTGTCCCTTGGCGGTGAGATCCGTTTCCACAGCAAATACGAGTACACACCCGGCGAGGGGGAGAAGCATCCCATTGTGCTTGCCATCGGCCACAGTGCCCGGGACAGCTATGAGGAGCTGTATCGGCAAGGGCTTCATATGGAAGCCAAGGATTTTGCCATGGGCTTCCGGGTACAGCATCCCCAGTCCATGATCAACCGAGCGTTATACGGAGACGTGGATGCGGAGACCCTGCGTCTTTTGGGCCCCGGCGCCTATAAGCTGACCCATACCGCGAAATCCGGCCGTGGTGTCTACAGCTTCTGCATGTGCCCCGGCGGCTATGTGGTGAATTCCTCTTCTGAAGAGGGACGACTCTGCGTGAACGGCATGAGCTACCATGCTCGAGACAGTAAGAACGCCAATGCCGCCATCATCGTGACCATCCGTAAATCTGATTACAACGGTCTCGAGGAGCCGCTCGGCGGTATCGCACTGCAGCGGGAGCTGGAGGAGCGGGCCTATGCGCTCTGTGACGGAAAAATCCCCGTGGAACGCCTTGGAGATTTCAGAAAGGATGTTGAGGATAATGTTTTCGCTTCGCAGACGCCGGGCAGCAGCGCAGAAGACATTACCCCGGTTTTTCGTGGGCAATACCAGGAAGCTCGACTGGATGGGCTTTTCCGATTTGCGCCGGGCTCGAAATACGAAAGCCTCAACGATTACAACGAAAGCTTCCTGGAGGGCATGGAAAGCTTCGGGCACAAGATCCGGGGCTTTGACCGGGAGAACACGCTGCTTTCGGCAGTGGAGGCCAGAACCTCCAGCCCGGTGCGGATTCCCCGAAACGAACACTTTCTTTCCAATCTGCCGGGTGTTTACCCTTGCGGTGAGGGAGCCGGTTATGCCGGCGGCATCATGAGCGCCGCCATGGATGGCATGCGGGTGGCAGAGGAGATTCTCAGAACTTACAGGGAGCAGGAGGACGGCAATGGATAAGCTTGAAATGCGGAAAACACTGAAGGACAGAAAGCGCATCGTCATTAAGGTGGGCAGCGCCAGCATTACCCACGAGGAAAGCGGCGGGCTCTATCTTTCGAAAATCGAGAAGCTGGTGCGCGTGATCTCGGACCTGAAGGAAGAGGGAAAGGAAGTGATCCTGGTTTCCTCCGGTGCCATCGCCTGCGGACGGCACGCCCTGTCCGTGAAGCGGCGGCCCCATGATATGGCGGAGAAGCAGGCCTTTGCCGCTGTGGGACAGGCTAGACTCATGATGACCTATCAGCGGATGTTTTCGGAATACAGCCAGACAGCGGCTCAGCTTCTGCTCACGAAGAACATCATGCTGGAGGAGGATTCCCGGCAGAACGTTTCCAATACCTTTTCAGAGCTTCTGAAGCTGGGGGCCATTCCCATTGTGAATGAGAATGATACGGTGAGTACGGCGGAGATTCCCCACGTGGAGACCTTCGGAGACAACGACCAGCTGGCCGCCATTGTGGCAGCCATCACCCATGCGGATCTTCTGATCCTCTTGTCGGATATCGACGGTCTCTTCACGGATGATCCGAAGAAGAACCCGGAAGCAAAGCTCATCGACTTCATTCCCGTCATCACGGAGGAGATTCTGGAGATGGGCAAGGGCTCGTCCTCCAATGTCGGCACCGGCGGTATGTCGTCAAAGCTCGCAGCGGCCCGGATCGCCACAGATTCCGGCTCGGATATGGTGATCGCACATTTCACCAATGCCGATGTCATTTCCGATATCATAAACGGCGAGCCGGTGGGCACACTCTTTGCCGCCCATCAAAACCAGAACTTTAATCTTTTGGAATATATTGCAGAATACTAAGGAGCAGCATGGTCACAGAGGCAGAAATTCAGAGAATCAACGAACTGTACAGAAAGTCAAAGACAGAAGAAGGGCTGACGGCAGAAGAAAAGGCGGAGCAGCAGCTGCTGCGGAGAGCCTACATTGACGCCGTGAAGGCAAATCTTCGGGGACATCTGGATCGTATTGAATTCGTGGATGCGGGGGTGCACAAATGACGGAACTCATAAGCATGGGAGAAAAGGCCCGGGAGGCTGCCCTTTCTCTGATGAACGTAAGCACAGAAGAGAAGAATAAGGGACTGCAGGCAGCCGCTGCAGCGTTACGGCAGCATGCCGCGGAGATTGTTCAGGAGAATGCCCGGGATCTTCAGCACGCAAAGGAAAAGGATATGCCGCTGAGTCTCCAGGACCGCCTGCTTTTGGATGAAGCCCGCATTGAGGCCATGGCCCAGGCCATGGAGAAGATCGTTACGCTGCCGGATCCGGTGGGTGAGCTTGTGGAAAGGATCGAACGCCCTAACGGACTGCGTATTGAGAAGAAACGGGTTCCCATCGGCGTCATCGGCATCATCTATGAGGCAAGGCCCAATGTCACGAGTGATGCGTTTTCGCTCTGCTTAAAGTCCGGCAACGCGGTGATTCTGAAGGGCGGTTCCGATGCCATTCACTCGAATCTGGCCATCACGAAGGCACTGCGGGCAGGCCTTTCTGCTGCCGGGATGAATCCTGACATTCTACAGCTTATTGAAGACACCAGCCATGAGACCACCCGGGAATTCATGCAGTTAAATGCTTATGTGGATGTTCTGATTCCCCGGGGCAGCCACCGTCTCATTCAGGCGGTACTGAAGAATGCCACAGTGCCGGTCATCGAAACCGGTGCCGGAAACTGCCACATTTTCCTGGATCAGACGGCAGACGTAGCAAAAGCAGTGCCCATCGCGGTGAACGCGAAGACCCAGCGCACCGGCGTCTGCAATGCCTGCGAGTCTCTGGTGGTGGATCGTCAGGTTCTCGATTCCGTGCTTTTGCCGGTGGCGGAGGCACTGATCGAAAAGAAAGTGACGATTTACGCGGATCCCGAGAGCTTTTCCGTTCTGTCGGAAGCGCCGACATTGGACAAAAACTACCTGAAGGCAGCAGAAGAGGCGGACTTCGGCACAGAATATCTGGATCTCAAGATTTCTGTGAAGACGGTGGGTTCCGTGGAAGAAGCCATCCGGCACATCAATCACTATTCCACAAAGCACTCCGAGTCCATCATCACAGAGGACCATGCCCATGCAGAGGCCTTCCTGAACGGCATCGACTCTGCCTGCGTCTACTGGAACGCCTCCACCCGCTTCACAGACGGCGGAGAGTTCGGCTTCGGAGCGGAAATCGGCATTTCGACGGCGAAGCTCCATGCCAGAGGCCCCATGGGACTCCGGGAGCTGACCACAACTAAGTATACAATATACGGAAACGGACAGGTGAGGTAATGAAATTCAGCGCAAAGAACAGAGAGGATGCCTTTCTGGAGATCATGCGGAAGGCCCCGGCGGAGGAGCCGGAGCGGCAGTATTATTTTATGGATCGGGTACGAGATCTGGTGGAAGAGAAGAAGACGGAAGGCTATGCAGCAAAATTCATGGTCAATGTCATCGGCTGTCAGATGTCGGCAAAGGACGGCGAAAAGCTCGGCGGCATTCTGGAAGCCTGCGGTTATACCGCAACCGAGGATGACCGGGACTGCGATGTAATCCTTTTCACCACCTGCACGGTCCGGGAAAATGCCAACCAGAAGCTCTATGGTCGCATCGGCCGTCTGAAGCATCAGGTGGAGAATCGTCCGGGCATGATCCTGGGTATCACGGGCTGCATGATGCAGGAGGCGGAAGAAGTAGAGACCATCCGAAAGAAGTATCCCTATGTGAAGCTGATCTTCGGAACGCATAATGTATACAAGCTGGCGGAGCTGCTCTTTGAAACCCTCTGGAAGGATGCCCGGACCGTAGAGGTCATTGAGGACACCAAGCTCATCGTTGAGAATCTGCCTTCCGAGCGCAAGTTCCGTTTCAAGGCTTCCGTCAACATCAGCTACGGCTGCAACAATTTCTGTACCTACTGCATCGTGCCTTATGTACGGGGCCGGGAAAAGTCCCGGAATGCCCGGGACATTCTGCAGGAGTGCGAGCGTCTGGTGCAGGACGGCGTTAAGGAAATCACCCTCCTCGGACAGAATGTCAACTCCTACGGAAATGACCTGGCAGAGGGCGCGGTAAGCTTCCCGGAGCTTCTTCGTATGGTGGCCGCTATCCCCGGACTTCGCCGTATCCGTTTCATGACCTCCAATCCGAAGGATCTGTCCGATGAACTGATTCGGGTAATGAAGGAGGAGCCGAAGATCTGTCGGCATCTCCATCTTCCGCTGCAGTCCGGCTCCTCTTCTCTTCTGAAGCGCATGAACCGGCATTACACAAAGGAAAGCTATCTGGAGCTTGTGCGGAAGATTCGGCAGGAGCTGCCGGACATGAGCCTCACCACGGACATCATCGTGGGCTTCCCCGGTGAAACGGACAGCGATTTTCAGGATACTATCGATGTGGTGCAGGAAGCGAAGTACGATTCCGCGTTCACCTTCATTTACTCAAAGCGCAGCGGTACCCCGGCGGCGAAGTGGGATCCCGTGGACCCTGAAGTGGTGAAGGTACGATTTGCAAAGCTTCTGGATGTGGTGAAGCAGAGCTCTGCAGAAAACGAAGGCAAGGACGAAGGCCGGATCATGGAGGTGCTGGTGGAGGAAAAGGACAATGAAAAGCCCGGCTTCCTGACGGGGCGCCTTTCCAACAACATTCTGGTGCATTTCGAAGGCAGTGATGCACTCATCGGCGAACTGGTTTCGGTGCGTCTGGACAAATCCATGGGCTTCTATTATTACGGAACTCTGGTCAATGAATGAGGGAATGAATGGCTGAAAAAAAACTTTCGCCTATGATGCAGCAGTATCTGGATACGAAGAAGGAGTATCCGGATGCGCTGCTTTTCTATCGTATCGGCGATTTCTATGAAATGTTTTATGCGGATGCAGAGACCGCGTCGCAGGAGCTGGATCTGGTGCTGACGGGGAAGGACTGCGGTGCGGAGGAACGAGCTCCCATGTGCGGTGTTCCTTATCATGCCGCAGAGGGCTACATCGCCCGTCTGGTGGCCAAGGGCTACAAGGTGGCCATCGGTGAGCAGGTGGAGGACCCGAAGCTGGCAAAGGGACTTGTGAAGCGAGAAGTCATCCGCGTGGTCACACCTGGCACACTGACTTCAGAGACTGCGCTGGAGGAGGGGAAGAACAACTTCCTCATGAGTATCTACTGTGATGCCCAGGGCTTCGGTATTTCTGCCGTCGACATTTCCACCGGTGAATTTCTCACCACAAGCTGCAGAGAGTCCGGCGCTATCTATGATGAGCTGAGTCGTTTCTCGCCCTCTGAGCTCCTGGTGAATCATGAATTTCTCCAGTCCGGCATAGAACCAGAAGAACTGAAGAGTCGCTTCGACCTTATCATTACCGAGCTTCCGGCAGAAGACTACGGTGAGGAAAAGGCCCAGGAGCTGTTGGAAAAGCATTTCCATGCGGGGCTTTCCGGGCTGGGACTTGCGGATCGGAAGCATGCCCGGCTTTCTGCGGCAGCAGCGCTTCGTTATGTTTACGATACCCAGAAGGGCTCTGTTGCGCACATCGCGAACATCCGCTATTACCAGAGTTCCCAGTATATGATCATCGATACCGCGACGCAGCGGAATCTGGAGCTTTGCGAAACCATGCGGGAAAAGAAGAAAAAGGGCTCGCTGCTCTGGGTACTGGACAAAACGAAAACGGCCATGGGCGCCCGGCTGCTGCGCCGCTATCTGGAACAGCCGCTCATTGATGAAGCGGAGATTCTGCGGCGACAGGATTTTGTGGAGGAGCTTTGCAATCGGTATATCGACAGAGAAGAGCTCGCGGAGTATCTGAATTCCATTTATGATCTGGAGCGGATTCTCGGAAAGATCACCTACCAGTCCGCAAATCCCCGGGATCTTGTGGCCTTTAAGGAATCTCTACGGCTGTTGCCCGCCATTCGGCAGCAGCTTTCCGGCTTCCAATGCACTCTGGCGACATCTCTCTATGGGGACCTTGATGAACTGCAGGACCTCTACCAACTCATTGACGAGGCCATTGTGGACGATCCGCCGGTGTCCGCTAAGGATGGCGGTGTCATCAAGACAGGCTATCACGCCGAAGCAGATCGCTATCGGGATTCTAAACTTTCCGGCAAACAGTGGCTTGCGGATCTCGAGGCTGAGGAAAGAGAGAAGACCGGCATCAAAACGCTGAAGATCAAGTACAACCGGATTTTCGGCTACTGCATTGAGGTCAGCAATACTTTTAAGAACCAGGTGCCGGACAGCTATGTGCGGAAGCAAACCCTGGCCAACGGTGAACGCTATACCACGGACCGTCTGGAGGAATTGCAGAACATCATTCTCGGGGCCGAGGAGAAGCTGAATACCCTGGAATATACCTTGTTTGCCGAGGTACGGGATCGCATCGGCGAAAACATTGCCCGTGTACAGAAAACCAGTCACTGCATTGCCATTCTGGACTGCATGGTTTCCCTCTCTCGGGTAGCCACCAATAACCAGTATGTGCGTCCAAAAATCAACAATGAAGGCCGCATTGTCATACGGGATGGCCGCCATCCGGTGATTGAACAGCTTCTGAAGGAAGATCGCTTCGTCAGCAACGATACCCTGTTGGATGACGAGGAAAACCGCATCGCCATCATTACCGGACCCAACATGGCCGGAAAGTCCACCTATATGCGGCAGGTGGCATTGATTACGCTGATGGCATCCATTGGTTCCTTTGTTCCGGCCAAAGAAGCGGATATCGCGATCTGCGACCGAATCTTCACGAGGGTAGGCGCTTCCGATGATTTGGCCAGCGGACAGTCCACCTTCATGGTGGAAATGAACGAGGTGGCCAACATTCTCCGCAATGCCACCACCAGATCCCTGCTGATCCTGGACGAGATCGGTAGGGGCACCAGTACATTTGACGGTCTGTCCATTGCCTGGGCGGTGGTGGAATACCTCAGCAATACGGTGAAAGCCAAGGCGCTTTTCGCCACCCACTATCACGAGCTGACTGAGTTGGAGGGAAAGCTTGCCGGCGTCAAAAACTACTGCATTGCCGTAAGCAACCACGGGCAGGACATTGTTTTCCTACGGAAAATTCTCCGGGGCGGTGCCGACCAGAGCTACGGCATCGATGTGGCACGTCTTGCCGGTGTGCCGCAGCCGGTGATTGACCGGGCCAAGGAAATTGCTGCGGAGCTTTCTGAGGCGGACATTCTTGCCAAAACCCGGGAGCTCACGCTGCCGGATGGAACAGAAGGGGATGCCAGCGGGCATAATGCGCAGAAGAACACGCAGGAAAACCGTGCCGCGGGGACGGCGCTTCTGGACTATATTGAGGCGCTGGATTTGAACCGCATGACACCCCTCGAGGCCATGAACTGCCTCTTTGAGATGAAGGAACTGGCAGCGCAGCCGTAAGTATTGCACTGTTTAACGAAGGAAAGGAGAAGGCTATGCCCATTCAGCTCCTCAATGATGAAACCATCAATCAGATCGCGGCAGGAGAGGTCATCGAACGCCCCCTCAGCATTGTGAAGGAACTGCTGGAGAATGCCATTGATGCCGGTGCCCACGCGGTTTCTGTGGAAATCCGAAACGGTGGCCTCTCCATGATCCGCATCACGGATGACGGCTGCGGCATTGAAAAGGACGAGGTACAGCTGGCCTTTCTCCGCCACGCCACCAGCAAGCTGCGCACGGCGGAAGATCTCAGCCACATTGCGACACTTGGTTTCCGGGGTGAGGCCCTGGCCAGTATCGCAGCGGTGGCGAAGGTGGAGCTCATCACCAAACGCCGGGACAAGCTTCTGGGTACCCGCTATCTCATGGAAGGCGGCGAGGAAAAGGAATTTTCGGAAATCGGTGCGCCGGACGGCACCACTATCGTGGTACGGGAGCTTTTCTACAATGTCCCGGCACGAAAGAAGTTTCTGAAATCGCCCACCACGGAGGCGGCCCGGATTCAGGATATTCTGGAAAAGGAGGCGCTGGCGCATCCGGATGTGGCGTTTCGCTTTTTGCAGGATGGACGGCAGAAGCTGCTGACCCTCGGAAACGGCTCTCTCATGGATGTGATCTATGCCATTTTCGGGCGAGAAATCGCCGGGCAGCTGATCACCGTGAAGAAGTCCTATCTTCCGTCCAAGCTGACGGGCATTCCCGCGATTACCATTCACGGTTTTCTGGGGAAGCCCACCACCAACCGCTCCAACCGGAACTTTGAAATCTATTTTGTGAACCGCCGCTTTGTGAAGAATCCGCTGCTGCAGAAGGCCATTGAGGACGGCTACCGGGCCTTTCTCATGCAGCACAAGTTTCCCTTTACGGTGCTGCTGCTGGACATCAATCCGGAGCTGGTGGATGTGAATGTCCATCCCCAGAAGCTGGAGGTACGGTTTTCCGACGGCATGACCATTTATAACTGTATGGTGGATGCCATCAGCCGCGCACTTCACGAAACGGAGCTGGTGGTGAATCTCGACCTTTTGTCCGAGGATAATGCTGTCGCACCGCATACCGGGCCGGTTCCTCATGTGGAGCCTTTCGAGCATAAGCGGGAAATGATTCACGCCGGACAGATGGAAAAGAAGCTCTCGGCCTCACTTCCGCCGGCTGCAAGGCCGAAGGAAGATATCGTGTTGGGGAAGCCGGTGATAAATACACAGCCGAAGAGGATCGAGACAATCGAGAAAGCGGAAAAAGTCGAGAAAATCGAGTCGGAAAAACCGGAGGTACCGGGCATGGCAATGGAAAAGCCACTGAGGCAGGAAATGCCGGTGGCGAAGAAGAAATCTGCCGATGCCGGAGAAATTCGACATTCCGCGGGGCTATCTGAAGGCACGGTCGCTTATGGTGTGAAGGCTGATTTGATCTCGACGGCTTCAGTATCGGCGACTGCGACAGAAAAATCTGTTGCAAGCGCCACGATTGCAAAGCAGCAGCCGCAGCAGGAAAGTCTTTTTACGGAGAAGTTCCTCAGCGAAAAAGCCCGGAAAACGCATCGGATCATCGGTCAGCTTTTCAATACTTATTGGCTCATTGAGTATGATGAGAAGCTCTATATCATTGATCAGCATGCGGCCCATGAAAAGGTGAACTTTGAGCGGATGATGAAGCGGCTGAAGCAGAAAAAGCCGGTTTCCCAGTACCTGAACCCGCCGATTCTGCTGACCCTGTCGGCGGATGAAGCGCTGATGCTGGAAAAGTACCAGCGCTATTTCGAGCATCTGGGCTATGAAATCAGTTCCCTCGGCGGAAGAGATTACAGCGTCTCTGCCATTCCGGCGGATCTGCCGGAAATCGGCAAAAAGGAGCTGCTTCTGGAAATACTGGATGATCTGTCGGAGGAAACCGGCATGACCACGGCGGACAGCATTTATGACAAGCTGGCCTCCATGTCCTGCAAGGCCGCGGTTAAGGGAAACAACAAACTTAGCGTTCAGGAAGCGGATGCGCTCATTGCGGAGCTTCTGCAGCTGGACAATCCCTACGCCTGCCCTCATGGAAGGCCCACCATCATTTCCATGTCCAAGCAGGAGCTGGAAAAGAAGTTTAAGCGTATCGTATAAGGAGAAGGCCATGGAAAACAAGCGTCCCCTTTTGATTCTGGCAGGTCCCACGGCAGTGGGCAAAACATCCGTTTCCATAGAACTGGCGAAGGCAATGAACGGCGAATGCATCTCTGCGGATTCTGTTCAGGTTTACCGCGGGCTTGACATCGGCTCCGCCAAGGTCACGGAAGCGGAAAGGCAGGGCATTCCCCATCATCTCATCGATGTGATTGACCCTTCTGTGAATTATGATGTTTCCGTCTTTCAGAAAATGGCAGCAGAAGCCATAGAAAAGGTTTATGCGAAAGATAAGCTTCCGATTCTGGTGGGCGGTACCGGCTTTTATATTCAGGCTCTGCTTTACGGCATTGATTTTTCCGAGGAACCGGACGAGAGGCAGCAGGAAATCCGTCGGAAGCTGGAAGCGGAAGCGGCAGAAGAGGGTGGACCGGACAAACTCTACGCCCGGCTGCAGGCTGTGGATCCGGCTTCCACTGAAAAAATTCACGCCCACAATGTGCGGCGGGTGATCCGGGCACTGGAGTACTATACTTTGCACGGAAAACCGATTTCTCAGCATAATGCAGAGGAGCGGAAACGGCCGCCGGTATATGACGCTGCCTTTTTCGTACTGACGGACGACCGGGAAAAGCTGTATGCCCGCATTGACAGCCGGGTGGATTTGATGCTGTCCGCCGGTCTTTCGGAAGAAGCTGGGTGGCTGCGGGATCTGGGACTTTCGCCGGATCATACCGCACTGCAGGGCATCGGCTATAAGGAAATGCTGCAGTATCTCAATGGAGAATGCAGTTTGCCGGAGGCAGTGGAAGCCATCAAAAAGCATTCCCGGAACTATGCGAAGCGGCAGCTGACCTGGTTTCGCCGGGAGGCAGCAGCTGAATGGATCGATATTTCGAAATTTAATTATGAAAAGGATGAAATAGTAAAATGGATAATCAGGAAATGTACAGCGCGCTGGGCATAAGCCGTGAGGTGCAGGATTTCTGCACACCGGTGCTGGAGTCTCTTTCTGCGCGCTTTCAGGCCATTGATGAGATCGCAGAATACAATCAGCTGAAGGTGGTGAAGGCCATGCAGGATGCCGGTGTCAGTGAAGCCCATCTCATCGGCACCAGCGGTTATGGCTATGACGATATCGGAAGGGATGCGCTGGAGCGGGTCTATGCCAATGTCTTCGGCACAGAGGATGCGCTTGTGCGGGGACAGATCATCTGCGGTACACATGCATTGGCCATCGCTCTCCAGGCAAATCTGCGTCCCGGGGATGAGATTCTATCCCCGGTGGGAAAACCTTATGATACTCTGGAAGAGGTCATCGGCATCCGGCCTTCTGCCGGTTCCCTGGCGGAATTCGGCATTACTTACCGGCAGGTGGACCTGAATCCGGACAGCTCCTTCCGCTACGACGAAATCCGTGAAGCCATCAACGAGCGGACACGACTGGTGGAGATTCAGCGTTCCAAGGGTTATTCCAGTCGAGATACCTTCAGTCCGGAGCAGATCGGCGAGCTGATTCGCTTCATTAAGAGCATCAAGCCGGACGTGATCTGTATGGTGGACAATTGCTACGGCGAATTTGTCTGTCGGGAAGAGCCCAGTGCTTACGGCGCCGACATGGTGGTGGGGTCCCTCATCAAAAATCCCGGCGGCGGACTGGCTCCCATCGGCGGCTATATCGCCGGTACGAAGGAATGCATCGAACGCTGTGCCATCCGACTTACCACACCGGGTCTCGGCAAGGAGGTCGGTCCCTCTCTGGATTTGAATCGTCCTTTCTATCAGGGACTCTTCCTGGCACCCACCATCGTGGCCGGTGCAGAAAAAGCCGCCATCTTTGCGGCAAATGTGTATGAGCGGCTCGGTTTCTCCTGTCACCCCCATGCGGACACGAAGCGGAACGACATTATCCAGGCGATCACTCTGGGATCCCCGGAAAAGGTCATCGCCTTCTGCCAGGGCATTCAGGCTGCCGCACCGGTGGATTCCTTTGTGACACCGATGCCGGATGCCATGCCGGGTTACGATTCCCAGGTGATTATGGCCGCCGGTGCCTTCGTACAGGGCTCCAGTATTGAGCTTTCCGCCGATGGCCCCATCAAACCGCCCTATAATGTTTACTTTCAGGGCGGACTCACCTGGTACCATGCGAAGCTGGGCATCCTGATGTCTGTCCAGAAGCTCTGGGAAAAGGGACTCGTATCCATTTCGTAATGATTGTTCATACTTATTTCAGCATTGAGGAATTGTTCTGCCGCATACTCTGTGCTAAAATAAGTCAATTATGTGGGCTCCTGCTTTTCTGACAGAACAGGAGTGAATATGAGCAACTTTGAAACATTGAATCCGGAAGAGAAGCCGCGTGAGAAGTGCAGAATGCATGGCGTCAAGGCTCTGACTGACCAGGAGTTGCTGGCCATTCTGCTGCGCACAGGATCAAAGGACAAAACCGTCCTGGAGCTTTCCGAAGCGGTTCTCCACATCAATCCGTTGTATGACGGACTGGTGGGACTTGCCCATGTCTCGGAGGCCGAGTACCGGCAGATTCCGGGGATTGGTGACATTCGTGCCATGGAGCTCTGTGCCATCGGTGAAATTTCCGCCCGGATCTGGAAACGGCGGCGGAGAGTCTCCGAGATTGACTTCCGGGATCCGGACAGCGTTGCGGGGTATCTCAAGGAGGATATGCGGCATCTGGAATATGAGACCGTGCATATCCTGTATCTCGATAACCATAAACGTCTGATCCGGGACTTTGTTGTTTCCAAGGGCACCTGCAGCCAGACAGCGCTGTCACCCCGGGAGATCTTTGCCGAGGGAATCCGGATCTGTGCGGTCTGCATGATCATGGTGCACAATCATCCCAGCGGAGACCCGGCACCCTCCGATGAGGACATTCATTTTACAAGAGACTTGGAGCTGGCAGGCCGTATGGTGGGAATTCATCTCATTGACCACATCATCATCGGGGACAACCGATACTACAGCTTCCGAAAGCAGGGTTTGATTTAGTGGATAACAAGAAGAGCAAATATATATACATCATCCTGACGGTGCTCTGCATCATGATGATTGCCCTTTCCTCTGTGAAGGGTGGTCTGGCAGATCCCATCCGCAATACCATCGGCTATATTCTGGTGCCGGTGCAGACCGGCGTCAATCGTGTAGGCTTCGGTATTTACCGGCATCTCAAAAATCATGAGACGCTGCAGGAGGCAGAAGCTGCGAAACAGACACTGCAGGAGCAGGTGGACACGTTGACGGAAGAAAATAACATTCTGAAGCAGAATGCGGCGGAGCTTACCCGTCTGCGGGAGCTTTACCAGCTGGATCAGGAATATCTGCAGTATCCGAAGGTGGCTGCCCGCATCATTGCCAAGGACAGCGAAAACTGGTTCCAGGTCTTCCGCATCGACAAGGGCTCCAAGGACGGCATCAAGGTGGATCAGAATGTGATGGCGAACGGCGGTCTCGTGGGTATCGTGACGGACGTTGGACTGAATTACGCAACCGTACGTTCTATCATTGACGATGAATCCCGTGTTTCCTGCATGGGCGTACAGTCCAGCGATACCTGTATTGTGGCAGGAGATCTGACGCTGTATCAGCAGGGACGGCTCCGCATCACGGATATGAATAAGGATGCGCCCATACAGGACGGGGACCGGATCGTGACCAGCAACATCTCCGCTAAATTTCTTCCCGGCATTCTGGTGGGTTATGCGGTAGATGTCAGCGAGGACGAGAAGCGACTGATGAAAAACGGCTATTTGATTCCGGCAGCGAATTTCGATGACATGAGCGAGGTTCTTGTCATTACGACATTGAAATCAGATTCCTTTATGGATGAAAATTCCGGTGAGGAGACAGTTGCGGTAACTGATGAAACGGCAGCAGCAGAGACATCTGCTGCTCCTGAGACGGAATCTGCGGAAACAACAGCGGAAACGGAGGCAAGCCAGTGAAGGCCGGAAAACGGAAAACCTTTTTGAATCGGCGGATGAAGAAGTGGCTGCGCATTCTGTTTTATGTTTTTTCGATTCTGCTGGCCTTTCTGATTCAGACCAGTGTTGTCCCGCTGATTCCTTTCCTGTCGGCATCTCCGAATCTGCTGCTGATTCTGACCTTTTCCTTCGGCTTTATGCACGGCAGTCTTCCCGGCATGCTCTATGGTCTTGGTGCCGGACTTCTGATGGATATGTTTTACTCAGGCCCCTTCGGTTTCTACAGTCTGATCTTCATTTTCATCGGCTATGTGAACGGCTTCTTCAGCCGTTTCTATTATGAGGAATATCTGACGCTTCCCATGGTGATCTGCGTCTTCAGTGAACTGAGCTATCATCTGTATATCTATGTTTTTCGATTTCTGATTCGCGCAAAACTGGATATTCCCTATTATTTTCTGCATATTGTTTTCCCGTCAATTGTGTTCTCCATGCTGGTCACACTGGTGCTGTACCGTTTCTTCTTCAGTGCGGCACGGAAGATGGACAGCATGGGCTGAGGAGGATGCGTTAAAGAATGCTAAGAGAGATCTGGGATCTGATCAGAGAACTTCTGGGAAGAATCTTTTCTTCTCGGCTGTTTGCTCTGGCCATTGCCTTCACCGCACTGTTTTCCGTGCTGATCGTGCAGCTTTTTCAACTGCAGATCCTGCACGGCAATGACTATCTGCAGCAGTACCAGGAACGGATTCTGGCGGAATCCACCACAGCCGGTACCCGCGGAAATATCTATGACCGGGACGGCAAGCTTCTGGCCTACAATGCCCTGCAGTACAACATTACCATCACGGATACAGACTCTTTTGATACCACGGACAGCGGTATCAATAAGAGAAACCGCATGCTGAAGAGGCTGGCGGAAATTGTAGAAAAGTACCAGTATCCGCTGAAGGGACAGTACAAGATCAGCATGGACAGTGACGGAAACTTCTCCTTTACCACCAGCTCCGAAGCGGAACGGAGGCGTTTCATTGCCCAGGCCTACGGACGCAATGAGGAGGATCTGCCGGAAAGTACCTTCAGCCAGGATGCGGAGGCCATTTTCAATTACTCCAAGAAGCGATACAACTTTGATAAAATGAAGGACGACAACGGGAATCCTATGATCCCCAGCAATTCAACGCTTCTGGATATGATCAATATCCTTTATACGATGCGTCTTACGGCGTACCAGAAGTATCTTTCCACCACCATTGTGGAAAATATTTCCAGCGAATGCATGGCGGAAATTGAGGAATCCCGCGGGGAGCTTCCGGGTGTTGAGGTGGCCAGTGTTTCTGTGCGGAAGTACAACTATGCGCCCTATCTGTCTCATATCGTGGGCTATACCGGACAGGTACGAGAGGATCAGCTGAAAGAGCTCCAGAAAACAGATGAAAGCTATGCGGCCAATGATACCGTCGGTGTATGGGGACTGGAGAAGAGTGAAGAGAGTGTTCTGAAGGGACAGAAAGGCCACCGGACCATGTACCTGAATTCTGTGGGTTCCATCATTGAGGTGGTTTCGGAAACCGAGGCCAAGTCAGGAAATGACATCTATACCACCATTTCTGCCGATGATCAGATTGCCATTTACCATCTGCTGGAGCAGGAATTGGCAGGTATTCTGGTGTCCAAGATCACAGAAAACGATGATGTGGACACGGAAAATGTCAAGCAGTCCCAGATTATGATCCCGCTGAAGGATGCCTATTTCCAGCTCATCAACAACAATGTGCTGGACAGAACGCATTTCAGCGCCGCGGATGCCGGTACGGCAGAAAAGCGGATTGCAGCTCTTTTTGTGTCCGATAAAGAAAGCAAGCTTGCGGAAATCCGCAGCATGCTGGAAAACGGCGGTGGTACCCTGAAGGAGCTGCCGCAGGATATGCAGGCATTTGTGGTGTATATCTATGATTATCTCACCGGCAAATCCTCCGGTATCATCGATACAGAAAACCAGAGCTATCGTGAATCTGAGGCCTACACCGCATGGAAAAACGACAGCATTTCCCTCCACGACTTTATCCTCGCCGGTATCAGCGAATCCTGGCTGGATACCTCAAGGCTGGAGCTGGAAACAGAGTACTCCGATGTGGAAAGCATCTACGGCTTATTCATTGACAAACTGATGACGCAGCTTGCGGCAGATCAGGATTTTGAAAAGAGTCTCTATAAGTATGCCATTGCTGATAAAACCATTCCGGGATACCTCCTGTTAATGGCGCTTTTTGAGCAGGGTGTACTGCAGCCGGATTCCGCTGCCTATCAGCAGCTTTCGACGGGGGATGCGCACTATGCATATACTTTCCTGATTGATAAAATTCGCCGCATCGAACTGACACCGGCCCAGCTGGCATTGGATCCCTGCAACGGTTCTGTTACGGTCACGGATGTCAATACCGGCAAGGTGAAGGCACTGGTGACTTATCCGGGCTTTGACAACAACCGCATTTCCGATCCGGATTATCTGAAGAAGTGCAACGCGGATTTGTCACTGCCGCTTCTGAACAGTGCCACCCAGACACAGCTGGCACCGGGCTCAACATTTAAGCCCATCACCTCTGTGGCTGCGTTGGAGGAAGGCGTCATCACCACCGACACGGTCATCGACTGTACCGGTAAGTATGAGGAAGTTTCTCCGGCCATCCGCTGCTGGATCTGGCCCTCTGCCCATGGCGAAGAGAATATTGTGGATGGCATTATGAACTCCTGTAACTTCTTCTTCGCGGATCTGGGCCATCGCCTGTCCATGGATGCCGACGGCAACTATGATCAGGAGACGGGTCTTACACGTATCAAAAAGTATGCCAGCCTCTTTGGCCTGGATGAGAAGAGCGGTGTGGAAATTGACGAAGCAGAACCCCGCATTTCTGATTCCGATCCGGAGCGTTCTGCCATGGGTCAGGGTACCCATGCCTACAACAATGTACAGCTTTCCCGTTACATCACTGCCGTGGCCAATGGAGGAACCCTCTATAAGCTGTCCATTCTGGACAAGGTGACGGATGCGGAAGGCAATGTGATAGAGAGCATCGAACCTGAGGCGGAGAGAGAGCTGAGCTTCAGTCAGGTGACCTGGAATGCTGTGCATACGGGCCTTCGGAAGGTGATCACAGATGGTGTGGCCAAGCGCGTTTTCGCCGGACAGGACATCACAGTAGCCGGAAAAACAGGAACGGCCCAGGAACGGGAGGATCGCGGAAACCATGCGGTATTCGTGTCCTATGCGCCTGCAGAGAATCCGGAAATCAGCGTTACGGTGAACATTTCCTACGGTTATTCCTCCGGTAATGCGGCCAGCCTTGCCAACCAGGTGTACAACTATTGCTTCGGAAAGACCACCCTGGATCAGATCCTGTCACAGGATGCTTCCTATGTGTCTGCCGTGAATGTATCCGACTAAGCCCCGGGAGAATCAAGACAAGATGAAATTTGACTATAATTTTCGAAAATATGATATTCGTCTGGTGCTCTACATGGTGTTTCTGAACGTCATGGGCATATTGATTGTGCGTTCTGCCATGTCGGCGCCGGACTTTCACGATCCCCAGGTGGCCCGGCAGATCATGGGCTCCTGTGCCGGTCTTGCGCTGTGCATCGGTATTTCGCTGATCGACTACCGGAAGATCACGCAGCAGGCCAATTTGATCTATCTGCTCTGCGTGCTCATGCTGGCCGGTGTAAAGATCTACGGTACGGCCAGCGGCCACGGTGCGGTGCGGTGGATCTCTGTGCCTGTCCTGGGCCAGGTACAGCCGGCGGAGTTTGTGAAAGCCGGGCTCATCATCTTTTACGCGAATTACCTGCATAAGGCAAAGGACAGCATCAATTCTCCCCATACGGTATTGCTTGCCCTTCTGTACTTTGCCCTCCCGGTGGGACTTGTGCTGCTGCAGCCGAATCTGTCCACCGCCATCATCATGACGGTCATCGTGGCTATGATGATTTTTGCCTCGCCCATCAGCACACGATGGATTCTGGGTGTTATTCTTGCCATTGTTCCCTTTGCCGTGGTGTTTATTTACCTCTTCCAATCGGGGCTGTATGACAAAATTCCCTTTCTCCAGGGCTACCAGGCGACGCGTATTCTGACCTTCCTGGATCCCTCCTCGGATCCCCAAAGCTATTATCAGCAGATGAATTCCCTGCTGGCCATCGGCTCCGGCATGCTGACCGGAAAGGGACTGAACAACAGCTCCATATTCTCTGTTAAAAATGGAAATTTTCTTTCAGAGAGTGATAATGACTTTATTTTTTCAGTGATCGGAGAAGAACTTGGCTTCCGCGGATCCGTCATTATCATCATTGTGTTCTTGTTAATTATTCTTGAATGCCTTATAATAGCATCGAGGGCCCGGACCTTGAGCGGGAGGCTGCTCTGCGTCGGTATGATGGCGTGGCTGGGTTTTCAGACGTATACGAATATTGCTGTGGCCACGGGGTTGTTCCCGAATACCGGAATCACGCTTCCGTTTTTTTCGAGAGGAGTCAGTTCGCTGATTTCCATTTATGCCGGTATGGGAATTGTCCTGAATGTGGCACTGCAGAGAAAATCATAGAGGAATACAGGAATAGGGGGTAGAGAACATGAACGTCGGATTGATCGCACATGATTCCAAGAAAAAGCTGATGCAGAATTTCTGCATTGCATACCGGGGGATTCTCAGTAAGCATGAGCTTTACGCTACCGGTACCACAGGCATTCTCATCGAAGAAGTCACCAACCTGCGGATTCACAAATTTCTGCCTGGTGAGACCGGGGGATCCCGCCAGATGGCAGGACAGATCGAACAGGGCAACATTGATATGGTGATTTTTCTTCGGGATCCGCTGCATGCTAAGGACCATGAGCCGGAGGTAAATTCTATTGTACGGCTTTGTGATACCTATAATGTTCCGATCGGAACCAATCTGGCAACTGCAGAGCTTTTGATCCACGCACTGGAGCGGGGAGATCTGGAGTGGAGAAACATCTGAGCATGACATACGAAAGAAACTTGATGCAGAAAAAGCTGACCGGCCGTAAACTTGTGAAAGGCTTACTGCCGGTTGCTTTTTCTTTGTTTTTGCTTTCCGGCTGCGGCAGCACTCTGGAAAAACCCTTCAACGCAGACACAGCTCTGATCAAGATGAATTCCGTGAACAGCAGTGAGGATGCCGGTCTGGCGGCCCGGGGCTTTGCCTATGAGCTGGCGGTGCCGGGTACAACGGATTTCAATAACAATGACATAAGCAGTCCCACCTCTCTTTTGGTAGAGCTGAGTGAGGATGGCCACCCGGAGTCGGTTTCCTATTCCAATCCCTATACGCGGAGCTATCCTGCCAGCATCACAAAGTTGATGACCGCGCTGGTCTGTCTGGAAAATGTGGACAATCTTCAGCAGGAATTTACGGTGACACAAAATTCTGTCATTAAGGTCAGCGGTTCCTCCACAGCCTATTTGCAGGCGGGAGAGACCTTGACCGTTGAAGAGCTGCTTTACGGCATGCTGCTTCCCTCCGGCAATGACGCCGCCGTTGCGGTGGCAGAGGCTACCGCCGGTTCTGTGGACGCCTTTGTGGAGATGATGAACGCAGAGGCTCTGCGGCTTGGCTGTACCGGAACCCATTTTGTGAATCCCAACGGACTGCCGGACGATAACCATTATACAACGCCCTACGACATTTACCTGATCCTCCGTGAGGCATTAAAATATGATACTTTCCGGGAAATTGTCGGCAGCGACAGCTATGCGGTGAAGTACAAAGACAGGAACGGTCAGCCCAAATCCCAGACTTGGAAAGACACCAACCTGTATCTTCTCGGAGAAAAGGAGACACCTGACGGAATCACAGTTCTCGGCGGCAAAACCGGCACCACGAAAAAGGCCGGCTACTGTCTGGCTATGGCGGTGCGGAAGGACGACAGCGGCAAGGAATATATCGCCATTGTCATGCAGGGAGAGACCAAGGACGATCTCTACGAAAACATGACAAATCTGTTGCTTAAGCTGCATTAGGGGAAGTTTCAACTTGAAAACCACCCCCATATGTAATATACTTTATTTACTACAAGTTAGGAGGTACTGACTATGGTACAGATGATCGTAGGCAAGAGAGGTAAGGGCAAGACAAAGCAGCTTCTCGACAAGGCAAACACAGCAATCAAGGAAGCCAACGGCAGCGTTGTATTTCTTGACAAGTCCGCATCTCACATGTATGAGCTGAACAACAAGATCCGTCTCATCAACGTGAACGAGTTCCCCGTTGAGAACGAGGATGCTTTCGTCGGCTTCATCAGCGGCATCGTTTCTCAGGATCACGATCTTGAGTATATGTTTATGGACAGCTTCCTGAAGCTTTCCGGACTTGAGGGTGCAGACATTTCCAACTGCATCGCAAAGCTGGAAGGTCTGGGCGAGAAGTACAACGTTACCTTTGTATTGAGTGTTTCTATGGATGCTGAAGAGCTTCCGGAGAGCGTTAAGAAGGACGTAGCAATCGCTCTGTAATACGATTTTCGAATGGCAGCAACAAATCAGAGTATTGAAAAACAAAATGTAATCAAATACAGAAAGCCATTTAATTTCAATGTAGGGATGATAATCTTTCTGATTATCTTTCTCTACATTGTTTTTAGTGTATACGCTTATTTGACGCGTTCACAGATTCGTTTCTATGAAGTGCCGAAGGGCGGCATCGTAAAGGAAAGCAGCTTTACCGGTATCGCGATCCGTGAAGAAACAGTGCAGACAGCCCGGAGCTCCGGCTACATTCATTACTATGTGCAGGAGGGAAAACGAGTAGCTGTCGGTTCCAGCATTTATACCATCGACGAAACCGGCAGTATGGAAAAATACCTGGAAGAGCATCCGGAGCTGACCACAGAACTCAGTGATGATCAGCTGTCGGACATTCGATATCGTTTGTCGGCGTTTTCGGAAAACTTTCAAAATGAAAACTTTTCCAGTCTCTACGACACGAAGTCGACGCTCGACGCCGCGGCGCTGGAGTACTCCGGTGTCACCTCTGCAGAAGATCTGGACCAAGTGCTTTCTGAAATGGGCATCTCCTATACCCGGGTATCTGCAGATACCGTGGGTGTGGTTTCCTATACGGTGGACGGCCATGAGGGCTTGAAAGCAGAAGATGTCACGGCAGACCTCTTTGATGAATCCGGCGAGCAGAAGCATATGGCCAGATCCGGAGAATTAGCGGAAGCCGGTCAACCGGTCTGTAAACTGGTGACAAGCTCTGCATGGTCCGTCGTTTTCCCGCTGACGGATGAAGAAAAGACACGATACCAGGACATCAAATCCGTGAAGATCCATTTTCCTAACCTGGATCTCGACACCACAGCCTCCCTGTCCATGTTCATCGGCTCCGACGGCGCAAGCTACGGCGAGCTCAATATGAACGAGCTCATGGAAGAGTTCATCAGTGAACGCTATATCGCGTTCGAGATGCAGACGGATGAGGAAAAGGGGCTGAAGATTCCGCTCACGGCGGTGACAGAAAAGGAATTCTTCGTGGTGCCGAAGGGCTTTCTGGTGCAGCAGGCGGATGGGCGCACCGGTTTCCTGCGACGGCAGGCAGATGGCAGTCAGGACTTTGTGGAGTCTGAAATCTATCGGGTAGATGAGCAGTATTGCTATCTGAGCATTCCGAAGGATGCTTCCTCCGGACAGATCAATACCAATGACCTTCTGGCGAAAGAGGGCGGCGATCAAACGTACAGTGTCGGCGCAACCAAAACCATCCAGGGTGTTTATAATATCAACAAGGGCTACGCAGTGTTCCGCCAGATTGTTCCGGTGGAATCCACCAACGAATATCTGATAGTGGAAGAAAATACGGATTACGGTATTTCCGTATACGATCATATTGTATTGGACGCCTCATTGGTAACAGAAGGACAGATTATTTATCAATAATGTTTTTCTTAAAAAGCCTGCTTAAAAACCAGAACGATTCAAGGTTGACAAGAACTCAAAATTGTTTACAATAGTTTAAGGAATAAAGAAGACAACGAACTGGAGAATGGAAATGAGTTTTATTACAAATATTATGAAGAACCTGAGATTGAATCAGGAGGATGATTACGATCTCGATGACGATTATGAGTTCGATGATGAGTACCATGACGAGGAGCCTCAGCGCCCCAGTCTCTTCGCAAAGAAATCAAATGCCGATGCAGAGCTTGATGATTACGAGGAAGAGGAGCAGCCGAGACCGCGTCTGTTCGGTGGCAAGACAAAGTCAAATGTGACTCCCGTGAAGAAGGCCAGCGTAGAGGTTACCATGATCAAGCCCAACTCCATGGATGATGCCAGAACCATCAGTGAGTATCTCCTTGAGGGCAAAGCCGTTGTTCTCAACATGGAAGGCCTGCATATGGAAATCGCACAGCGCATTATCGATTTCACCTCCGGTTCTATCTATGCTATCGAGGGTGATCTCCAGAAGATCTCCAGTTATATTTTCATTGCTTCGCCTAGTAATGTTGAGCTGTCCGGCGATTTTCAGAATATGCTTTCTGGCGGTGCAGATCTCAATGTCAGCGGTCTGAGCTTCAGAATGTAAATTGCGGCGCAGAAGGGGGCATATCCGTTATGGGTATGTCCCCTATTGATTTTATAAAGAGGTATATTTTCATGTCCCATAAAATGGATGTAAGATTCAATGGCGCTTTTTCTTATCATATTTATATTGAAAGAGATTTCTCTCACCTGGCAGAGACTGTAGCGGCTCTGGGCACTGAAGGACGCAGAGCCTTGATCGTCACAGACGACAATGTGGCCCCCTTGTACCTGGATGCTGTAAAGAGCGAGCTGTCTCACTGCTTCGAAACACTGGATGCACTGGTGCTGAAAGCCGGAGAGGAATATAAGAACACGGACAGCATCGCGGAAATTTACGAGCGTGCCATTCAAGACAATTTTGACCGCAACGACTTTCTGGTGGCACTGGGCGGTGGCGTCATCGGTGATATGACAGGCTTTGCGGCTGCTACCTATATGCGCGGCATACGTTTCATCCAGATTCCCACCACATTGCTGTCTCAGGTGGATTCGTCCATCGGCGGAAAGACCGGTGTGGATTTCCGCCAGTACAAGAATATGGTTGGCGCCTTCCATATGCCGGCACTGGTGTACTCCAACATTTCCGTTCTGAACAGTCTGGATCGGATACAATATGCCTCCGGCATGGGTGAAGTGATCAAGCATGGCATGATCCGTGACAAAGCTTACTATGACTATCTGCTCGCGCAGAAGACGGCACTGCAGCAAAGGGATCCGGATGTGCTGGAGGAGACCGTATATCGCTCCAACCTTATCAAACGAGCTGTGGTAGAGGAGGATCCGAAGGAAAAGGGCGTTCGACAGCTCCTGAACTTCGGCCACACCCTTGGTCATGCCGTTGAAAAATGTTCCCGGTTTGCCCTGAGCCACGGACAGTGTGTGGCCCTTGGCTGTCTGGCTGCCATGCACATTTCCGGCACCGTTTCCGATGTGGAATATCAGGAGTGTTGTGCTCTGATGGAAAGTGTCGGTCTGGACACTGCACTTTCTCTGCCACTGGATCCGGAAGAGGTTTTGCAGGCTACCCGTAAGGACAAAAAAATGGACCATGGACAGGTGCGTTTTATTCTGTTGCATACTCTGGGAGATGCCTTCATTGATCGCAATGTGACGGATGCGCAGATGCGGGAAGGCCTCGACTTTATCACGAGAAAGGAAATTCATGAGTAAACTGAATTGGGGCAGGATGCTGGGCTTTCTGATTGCGGGGCTTCTGTTGATCATTCCCGATCAGCTCACGAAAATGTTGGCGGTGGACAAACTGCAGGGGCAGCCCGCCATTCCGATCATTCCCAATGTTCTGGAGCTTCTTTATGTTGAAAACCGGGGTGCCGCCTTTGGTATCCTGAACGGAAAGCAGTGGTTTTTCTACATTATCACTGTGGTGGTCATGTTGGGGATTTTGATTTTTGTCGGTATGCTGCCGAAAGAAAAGAAATACCTTCCGGCCGGACTGGTCTGTCTCCTGATCTTTGGCGGTGCCATTGGCAATTTCATTGACCGGGTGCGACAGGCCTATGTGGTGGACTTTATCTACTTTATGCCCATTGATTTTCCGGTGTTTAACGTGGCCGATATCTTTGTAACCTGCGGCTGTCTGTTTATGGTTGTTCTGTTCCTTTTTTTCTATAAGGATGAGGACTTTGCATTTATGAAGGAGAATTGCCCTTGGCAGAAGAAATCTTAATTGATGATGCGCTTGCCGGAAAACGGCTGGACCAGGCCTTGACACTGTTACCGGCATTTTCTCTGAGCAGAAGCTATGCTGCGAAACTGATCGAAGAGGGCGCGGTGCTCCTGAACCAAGAAAAGGAAAAGGCAAGTGTGAAGTTGCGTCCCGGAGACCGGCTGTCCATTGATCTTCCGGCACCGGAGGTACTGGATGTGACGGCAGAAGACATTCCTTTGGATATTGTATACGAGGACGAAGACCTTCTGATCGTAAATAAGCCGAAGGGGATGGTGGTGCATCCGGCGAACGGGCATCAAAGCGGTACTTTGGTGAATGCTGTCATGCACCACTGCGGTGCGGACCTGTCTTCCATCAATGGTGTGCAAAGGCCCGGTATTGTCCACCGCATTGATATGAACACCACGGGTCTTCTGGTGATCTGCAAGAACGACAGGACCCACAAGGCACTGGCTGAGCAGCTGAAGGTGCATTCCATTACCCGGAAGTATGTTGCCATTGTCTGCGGCAATATCAAAGAAGAAAACGGCACGGTGGATGCCCCCATCGGCCGCAGCAAGAAAGATAGGAAGAAGCAGGCCATTGATCATTGGAATGGTCGCGAAGCCGTTACGCATTATCATGTTCTGGAGCGTTTCGGAGACTATACCCTGGTGGAGTGCCGGCTGGAAACCGGCCGTACCCATCAGATCCGCGTTCATATGGCGAGCATCGGCCATCCCGTTCTGGGAGACGATGTCTATGGTCCCCGCAGCTGTCCATTCAAGTTGGATGGGCAGACCTTACATGCTAAGGTTCTGGGCTTTGTGCACCCGGGCACCGGAAAATATGTAGAATTTGATTCTCCTTATCCGGAATACTTTGAGAAACTGTTAAAGCATCTGCGCAGTACCAGACGATAAAACGCTAAATTCAAACAGGAGCAGAAACCGCATAGATGGTAAACTTAAGACAGAATTATAATTTTTCGAAGAAGCAGAAGCTGGGACTTTGTCTCATGGTCGTAACGGGCCTTGGCGTCAGCATACTGGCCAATGCCTTTTACCAGGCCTCTGCTCCCGTACCCGTTGCTACGGCATCGGACATCAGCAGCCCTTCTACCGTACCCGAGGCCACAGGACCTGCTTTTTCCGGCATTCATTCCTCCCTCGCTGAAATCGACGATGACGAGACAGAGGATGCCTTTCAGCCGGCAGCCGACAAGCTGAACCTCATCTATTTTTACGGCGCGGACGAGGACAAATCCGACGTGCTGAACTCCTACGCCGGTAAAATTTATCAGAAGCTGATGAGTCAGGATTCTCAGTACATTGCCGGCATCTACGACCTGGCCGGTGTGAGTCCCAGAGAAATGTGCCGCGAACTCGGCATCAGCACCAGCCGTGTGTTGGGAAAGTACAATCCCAATGCTTCCGCACAGGACGCTTCGGATTCTTCCACCTGGTATGTGCCGAATTTCAAAAACGTAAATTTCAGCTTTTACAATGCCGATGGTCAGCGGGTCAGTGAATATTCCAATGTCAAGGATATTATGGCCATGGCCAGTGTTTACTGCTATTACCATAACTATCTGGACTACGAAACCTACGAAAAAATCTGTCTGGAGCTCTATCAGAAATCCCGCTCCTATCGGGTGAGTATCGGTAATGTCTATTACGACAACGGCTGCATCCATAAATCCGCCAAAGAAGAGGAAGAGGATGAGGCGGCTTACGAGGAGCAGCAGGCCCAGGATGAAGGCCAGGAGCTTAGTCTCACAAGTAGCAATACCGGCATCAATCTGTCCGAAGCGGAGATCATCGAAAACCAGAAAGGCGAATATACCATTAAAGACAGCAGCGGAAATGAACTGCATGTCACCACCATTGACGGGAAACAGTATGTGATCAGTTACACAGAAGAGGATGCCAATGGACGGCGTTCCGTGCATTTTACCCCCATCGAGGAATATGCCGGCGGTGCGCTGTCTTCTTCAGCTACGGAAAGCAGTACGGCAGCCAAGGATGAAGGAGAAGAAATCCCTCTGAGCAGCGCTGCATCGAATGAAAGCACAGTTGCGGAGAGCAGTGCAAGTGAAAGCACTGCACCGGAGACAACGAGCGCTGCAGAAACCACAGCACCCGCTGCACAGACCCGGGGAAGCGACAGTAGTGATGACATGCTTGTGTTTTCACAGATGGCTTACCGCGGCAGCGGAAGAAGCGGCGCTGTGACGACCTTGGCCGGTGGCACCGGAGGTGGCGTGAGAACCGTGGCCAGCAACAATTTCGTGGTTTATGACGAAGACGATGCAAAAAGTGAAAGCACAGCTGCTGTGGATGCGGATACCTCTGATGCGTCAGGTGGACAGAGTAAATCTGATACAAAGAGCAGCGAAATGAGTTCTTCCGGATCTGATGACCCCAGCAGCAAGAATTATTGCCCGGGACATGTGGATCTCAATATTTCCGTCACCATTTACGGCTTTGAAGACAGCAACGGTCTGCGAGCTCTTTCCATCACCGCTGACGATGCACTGGAAGCGGAAGATACGCAGGAAGAAGCACCGCGCTGGCAGGGCTGGACAGAAGAGAACATTGACAGCGTCAACACACTGATTGCCCAGGACTGGTTCAAAACCTATGGCCTCAGTATTTCCACTCTGGATCCGAAGGCCCCGCTGACAGAGGAAGAAATTTCATCCTATCTGGACAAGCTACCCGAAGACATCAGTGAAGAGCGAAAGACACTCGTGCGCTACGCCCTTTCCTCGGTAGGAAAAATTCCTTATTACTACGGCGGCAAGGCCTCCTGCAAGGGCTTTGAGGGCAATGGTTTCGGCCTGGTTACCGGAGAAGCGGACTATAAGGGCCGCATTCTGCGCGGTCTGGACTGCTCCGGTTGGATTCAGTGGGTGTACTGGTCTGCTCTCGGAGACAATCTGAACGGTGCTGCCAGCACAGCCAATCTCATCGGCTGCGGAGAAAAAATTCGCCGGGCGGATCTGAAGCCGGGAGACATTGTGGTGCGGCCGGGAACCGACAGTCATGTGGTGATGTTCCTTTGCTGGGCGGATAACGGCAATATGATTGCCATCCATGAAAATGCCTCGGCCAATAATGTTTCCGTCAACGAGGTGACAGCAAATTACCCGTATTACAGACGACTCATCAAATAATCAGGAGCTGCGTGACACGACTATGAATGACCGACAGAAAATACTCATTGCAGATGATTCTGACATCAACCGAAGTTTGCTGCGGGAAATGCTGGGCGAAGAATATGCTATCCTGGAGGTAGCTAACGGAAGGGAAGCGCTGCAGCTGATGCAGGAGGATCCTTTTATTGACCTTCTGCTGCTGGACATTGTGATGCCGGAAATGGACGGTCTCCAGGTATTGGAGGCCATGAATAAGAACCACTGGATTGAAGAAATTCCGGTGATTATGATATCCGCCGAGCAGCCTTCCGTCTACGCGGGGCGTGCCTACGATCTCGGGGCAGTGGATTTTATCCAGCGTCCCTTTGATGCCCTGCTGGTACGCCGCCGGGTGGTCAATACGTTAATGCTGTATGCCAAGCAGAAACGGCTCTCCCGCATTATTTCCGATCAGGTCTACGAAAACGAAAAAAATGCGAACCTGATGGTGAATATTCTGAGTCATATCGTGGAGTTCCGAAATGGAGAAAGCGGTCTGCATGTTCTGCACATTCAGAAGGCCACGGCACTGCTTCTGGAAGCCCTTTTGCACCGCACAGAACAGTATGGACTGAGCGCCGCCGACATTTCCATGATCAGCACGGCTTCCGCTCTTCATGATATCGGTAAAATCAACATTCCCGAAGGTATACTGAATAAACCAGGAAAGCTGACAGCGGAAGAATATGATGTCATGAAGCAGCATTGCATGATCGGTGCAAAAATTCTGGATGAACTGCCCCGGCAGCAAAAGGACGAGCCGCTGCTCCAGTATGCGTATGAAATTTGCCGCTGGCATCACGAACGCTTTGACGGGAGAGGCTATCCGGACGGATTAAAGGGAGATCAGATTCCTATTTCTGCTCAGGTTGTGGCACTGGCGGATGTGTATGATGCTTTGACTTCTGTTCGTTGCTACAAGGCGGCCTATTCCCACGAGGATGCCATGCGGATGATCCTGGACGGCGAATGCGGACAGTTTAACCCCTTATTGCTGGAATGCCTCATTGACGTTCATGAGAGTCTACGCCAGGAATTACAGCAAAGTCTGCCGAGTCAACATTATCTTTCCGAAGTACAGAAGGTTTCTCAGGATGTCATCAAGGAGAAGTATCTGACCGGACAGAATCGTCTGCAGGATCTTCTACATATAAAGAGTGAAATTCTTTCTTTTATGGAGAAGGAGAATGAGGGCATTCTGTTGGAGTATGATACCCAGTCCCGGGTTCTCCGGATTTCCGGCAAAGATGCTGCACTGCTGGCGCCGAAAAACAGCCTGCAGATGCCGGAAGAGCGCTCCCTTCTGTCACTGGAAGCGGCAGATCAGGAACGCTTGGACAGTATCATTCGTGAAACCGATGAAGCACACCCCACAGCGGAGCTGCTTCTGCCGCTTCACACAGAGAATGGTCTGCTCTGGCATCATGCACAACTGAAAACGCTGTGGTCGCTTCAGGATTCCGCAAATTGTATCGGTGTCATCCTGCATATGCGCTCCGTTCAGAACAATATGCTGACGGATCCGGGAGAAAGCGCCAATATCTCCACCGGTAAGGGTCTTCTGCATGTCATGCAGGATCTTCGCAGCATCTTTGATGTGGTCCGTATTGTAGACGTGGAAAGCACAGAAATCCTGGAACTGGACGCAGACGGAAAAATCAGCAACACAAGGCATGCCTGCTATCAGGTCTGGAGTAAGGAACATCGCTGCGAAAACTGCATTTCTGCAAGAGCCTTCATGGAAAAGACCCAGCACACAAAGCTGGAATTCACGGCAGATCACAGGGTGTTTCAGGTGATTTCCAAGTACATCGAACTGGAAGGCCGCGGTGTTGTGCTGGAGCTTGTCATTGAGCTGAAGGATGAGGTTCTGATGGGAACCTGGAGTCGGGATATCCTTTATGAGCATGTTTCCGATTACACACGAGGTCTCTATCGGGACAGTCTGACCCACGCCTTTAACCGTCGATACCTGAAGGAGCAGCTTTCGGGACTGCGTGCAAAATCCGGTATCGCCATGATGGACATCGATAATTTCAAGCAATTGAATGACCGGCTCGGCCACACGGCAGGAGACGAGGCGCTGAAGAGGATTGCAGATACCGTCAGCACCTGCCTGGCAAAGCAGGATTCTCTGATTCGTTACGGCGGAGATGAATTCCTGATCATTACTGGAGATCCCGATCCGGAGCACTTCCGGCAGCGTCTGGAACGGATTCGCCAGGAAGTGGAGGCCCTTTCTCTGCCCAACGGGAAGGAACAGGATCTGACCGTCAGCATCGGCGGTATCTTCGGAGAACTCACACCGGCGGAGGCCATCGCCGAAGCTGATTTCCGCATGTACCGGGCGAAATCCCGGAAGAACGCGGTCTATGTGGAGAATCGCCTGTGAGGTCGCATTCTTCTGAATATTATTTTCACAAATGCAAGGAAAATGCTTGACAGCTAAAGAAAAATCCTGTAATCTACTGGAGTATGCCGCTTAGCGAGGTTTGAAATGTCTTCATTGCGAAGGCTGCCGAAGCTAGCGAGTTTTAAATTCAAGGAGGTACCCTCGTAATGTACGCAGTTATTCTTACTGGCGGTAAGCAGTACAAGGTTAGCGAAGGTGATGTCATCAGAGTTGAGAAGCTTGATGTGAACGAAGGCGATCAGGTTACTTTTGATCAGGTTCTTGTTCTTAATGACGGCACAATGAAGATCGGAACACCGGTTGTTGAAGGTGCAAAGGTTTCCGCTACCGTAACAAAGAACGGCAAGGCCAAGAAGGTCATCGTTTATCGTTACAAGAGAAAATCAGGCTATCACAAGAAGAACGGTCACAGACAGCTCTTTACTGAAGTGAAGATTGATTCAATCGGCTGATAGTTTTTTACTAAGCAGATAGGAGGCAATTTAAAATGGCTCATCATAAGGGTATGGGCTCTACCAAGAACGGTAGAGATTCGGAGTCCAAGAGACTTGGTGCCAAGAGAGCTGACGGTCAGTTCGTTAAGGCAGGCAACATTCTTTACAAGCAGAACGGAACACGTATTCATCCGGGTCTTAATGTAGGTCTGGGCAATGATTTCACTCTTTTTGCCAAGGTTGACGGCGTTGTGAAGTTCGGTCGTCTTGGAAGAGACAAGAAGCAGGTTTCAGTTCTTCCCAGAGTTGCAGAGTAATTTGAACTCAATGAGCCCCATGCCGGATTTCCGGTGTGGGGCTTTTGCTGTTAAATCGATTCAGCGTAAAGGGCCCATTCGGCAACCACGCTTATCCACTGATATTATAAGTATAAACCGAGAGGAAACTATATGTTTGCAGATGTAGCAAAAATTTTCATCAAGAGCGGCAAGGGCGGCAACGGACACGTTTCCTTCCGCAGAGAACTCTATGTGCCTGCCGGTGGACCGGACGGCGGTGACGGCGGCAGAGGCGGAGACATTATCTTCAAAATCGACAA
Source organism: Parolsenella sp. (assembly GCA_963659875.1). Lineage (GTDB taxonomy): Bacteria > Bacillota > Clostridia > Lachnospirales > Lachnospiraceae > Oribacterium. Next base: position 478,055 of record CAVKVA010000001.1, on the reverse strand, counting down.
GGGACTCAATACACTGGAGGATTTCCGGCACAAGACCCGTTATGTGGCTTCTCCCGGTGAAGAAGGCGGCGGAAAGCGCATGCACGGAAAGAACGGTAAGGATCTGGTGATTCGTGTGCCTGAAGGCACCATCATTCGTGACGACGAGTCCGGCAAGATCATTGCAGACCTTTCCGGCGACAACACAGAGATCACCGTGCTGCACGGCGGCAAGGGCGGCCTCGGCAATATGCACTTTGCAACACCTTCCATGCAGGCGCCGAAATTCGCACAGCCGGGCCAGGAATCCAGGGAACTGATCGTGCGGCTGGAGCTGCGTGTCATTGCGGATGTCGGTCTCATTGGCTTCCCGAATGTGGGCAAATCCACCATTCTGACCATGTGTTCCAATGCGCGTCCCCAGATTGCGAACTATCATTTCACCACCATCAACCCGCATCTGGGTGTGGTCAATCTGAAGGGTGACCGCAGCTTCGTTATGGCCGATATTCCCGGCCTGATCGAAGGTGCCTCTCAGGGTGTCGGTCTGGGCTACCAGTTCCTGCGCCACATTGAGCGCTGCAAGGTGCTGATCCACGTGGTTGATGCCGCCGGTACCGAGGGCAGAGACCCGCTGCAGGATATCGAAGTGATCAACGAAGAGCTGGCACAGTATGATCCGGAAATCCTGAAGCGACCCATGATTATCGCCGCCAACAAGACGGATCTCTGCATTGATGAACAGGGAACAGACAGCGCTGTGACGCTGCTGAAGGAAAAATATGAGCCGATGGGCATTCATGTCATTCCCATTTCGGCAGCCACCAATACGGGCATCCGGGACCTCCTGGAAGAGACCTGGAAGTATGTGGAGAAGGTAGGTAATGCGCCCATCACTTATCAGAGCGAATTTGATCTTCGCACAGTGGGCAATATCGAAGCACTGCCCATCGAATACGGACATCCGGCCGAAGGCATTTTCACAGTAGAAGGACCGAAGATCGAAAAAATGCTGGGCTATACCAATCTGGAGGCTGAGCAGGGCTTCGAATTCTTCCAGCGCTTTATGATTGAACAGGGTGTGATTAAGCAGCTGAAGAAGATGGGCCTGGAAGAGGGAGACACCATCAAGCTTTACGGCCATGAGTTTGAGTATCTCGATACGGAAAGCTTTGACAGCGGCGACCTCAGTGAATTTGTGGACGACCGCTTTGACCAGAATACGGAGGATGAGGAATGAAAAGCTATATCAAAAACAGCAAGCACCGCTCCCTGCTGAAGGGTGCCGCTATGAATATGGATCCGGTGCTTTCCATCGGCAAGAACTCCCTGACACCGGAGTTTATTGAAGCAACGGCAGAGAATCTGCAGAAGAATGAGCTGGTGAAGATCAACGTTCTCAAGAACTGCGATGATGACGTGAAGGAGATCGCTTATACACTGGCAGAGCGTTCTGCTTCTGAGCTCGTACAGGTGATCGGCAGAAAAATTGTTCTTTACAAGCCGGCAAAGGATCCGAAGGACAGACAGTATGATATAAAGCTGGGCAAAAAGGCTCAGGAGGAATGATTTTTCGCCCCGGGGCAGGATGCTGCTTCGGGGCTTTTGGAGTTTTCGGAGTAAATTATGATGGAGAAATGTCTGCGCCGCGTTGGCCTCATGGGCGGCACCTTTGATCCGATTCACAACGCGCATCTGTCTCTGGCGGATTGCGCCCTTGAAAATCTGCAGCTGGATGAAGTCTGGTTCTTACCGGCAGCGGTTCCCTATCTGGATAAGGAAACCTTTACTTCTTTTGCGGATCGTATGCGTATGACGGAACTGGCCATTGTCGGACGGAAGAACTTTCGGGTTTCCGGTATTGAAGCCGAGAGAACAGGCAAAACCTATACTGCAGACACCTTGCGAATCCTCAAGGCGCGCTGTCCGGACACCGAATTTCACTTTATTCTCGGCGCGGATCAGCTGTATTCTCTGGAAAGCTGGCATGAAATCGAAGTGATTTTTCAGCTTGCGGTACTGACAGCGGCAGAAAGAGAACAGGGCGGCACGGAGGACACGCAGCGATTTCGAAATCGCATTCAGTATCTGAAGGACCATTACGGAGCACGCATTGAAGTCCTTCCCTTCCCGGAGATGGACATTTCCAGCACGGAAATCCGCCGAAAGGCCGCGGCAGGGGAAGGGCTGCGCGGACTCGTACCGGAAAGTGTGCAGGACTATATTCTGAAAAAGGGCCTCTATCGAAAAAATAACGCAGGAGTGAACTATGGCAGGAGATAAGAACAGCAAGAAGGATAAAAAACAGAACAAGCCGGATATGAATGAAATTTATGCAATCCGGGATAAGCTCAAAAAAATATTGAAGCCGGACCGTTATGAGCATTCCCTCAGTGTCAGCTTCACTTCCGTCTGTCTGGCCATGCGCTACGGTGCGGATATTCGCAAGGCAGAGTTGGCCGGACTGGTGCATGACTGCGCTAAGCACTTCAGTAAGGATGAGCTGATCCAGGCCTGCAAAAAAGACAAAGTGACGTTGACGGAGGAAATGCTGGCGAGTCCGCAGGTGATTCATTCTGTCTACGGCGCGGTCTATGCCCGGAAGCTGTTTAATATCAGTGATTCAGAAATTCTTTCTGCGGTCTATTACCATACACTTGGACGGCCGGATATGACCCTGTTGGAGAAGATTGTCTTTACGGCGGATTATATTGAGGCACGGCGTTTCAAAGCGGACAGGCTTCCGGAGATACGGCAGCTGGCCTTTATCGATCTCGACCGGACGATTTATGAGATTCTGAAAGACACTGTGAGCTTCTTGGAAGAAAGTGGCGACAAAATCTGCAGCTCATCTCTCAGGACCTATACCTATTATCGTGATCTTGCGAAAAAATGTTCATAAGATCTTTGTCATACCGACATTTATGTGCTAAAATATTCGTAAATATATATTCTATAAGGAGCGAGATTCTATGACAAATACACAATCCCGTGAAATGGTAAAAGCAGCATACGCTGTACTCGATGAAAAGAAAGGTGAGGATATCTGTATTCTGGATATTTCCGGCGTTTCCGTCATCGCTGACTACTTCGTCATTGTAACAGCGGACAATGCCCGTCAGGTGGATGCACTGTCTGACGCTGTGCAGGACCGCATGGCAGAGCTACATTATGATCTGCGCCGCGCTGAGGGACAGGCCAATTCCGGCTGGGTACTGCTGGACTTCAATGACATCATCATCCACATCTTCGATAAGGAGCAGCGTTTCTTCTACGATCTGGAGAAGATCTGGTCCGACGGCAAGAAGGTTCTGGATCCGCAGGAGCTGTGATCAATCATTTGCAAGAGCTTATGGCGAGGTTCTAAGACAAGAAGCAAAGAATGAGCAGCATCTCCGTTCGCACAAACGTTCGAAAATGCTTGCTTTTATGACTGTGCTATGATATATTCTTGCTATCGATAAAACAATCGTTTCGGAAATATCAAACACAGCAGTACTGGAAAGACAGGAGATAATAGCTATGGGAAGACGTAAAAAAAATCCGGATCCGAACAATATGACACCGAAGCAGAAGGCCGTTTTTGAGTATATCCGTCAGTGTGTTCTGGAGCGCAATTATCCGCCCTCTGTTCGTGATATCTGTCAGGCAGTGGGGCTGAAGTCCACCTCCAGCGTATTCGGTTATATCAATGACCTGGAGACCATGGGACTGATCAAGAAGGATCCTTCCCATCCCCGTGCCCTGCAGATTCTGACCAAGGAATTTCAGGCACATACTGAGCGTGAGGTTGCACAGGTGCCGCTGGTTGGCACCGTAGCAGCAGGCGTTCCTCTGCTGGCAGAAGAGAACGTAACCGATTACTTCCCGATTCCGGTGGATATGCTGCCCAACAAGAAGGTATTCATGCTGACCGTGAAGGGAGATTCCATGATCAACTGCGGCATCCTGAATGGAGATCGCGTGATCGTAGAGCAGGACAACACCTGTGAAAACGGTGAAATTATCGTGGCGCTTGTAGACGACAGTGCAACCGTTAAGCGTTTCTACAAAGAAGACGGACATATCCGTCTGCAGCCGGAAAACGATCAGATGGATCCTATTATTGTTCCTGACTGTGCCGTTCTCGGCAAGGTCATTGGACTGATCCGGATGGGCATGAAATAAAAATATTTGTGCATAAAAAATGGGTATTCCGCAGAGGGATACCCATTTTTTGGTCTTTATAAAGCTGCCTTCTATAGAGATATACATGCACCTGATACCAGCAGAAGAGCAGATAGAAATTTCGATTTAATATGCGGTTAAATATCAATTTAACCGCATAAAGCGCGTTAAATCCAGTTATCCCGCAGGAACTGTAAAATATCCGCAGCTTTCGGCGGACAGCCATTCAAGGATTTCGCAAAGCAATTCGTGCAGTGTCCGACACCAATTTCACCAGACTTTCCCTTGTAGCCCTGACCGATGCCGATTTTCGGAAGTCCTTTGTGCAATTCACCATTTTCATTCAAACGGTTCAAGGCATGGATCAAGGATCCGTAACATGCACTGCAGGCATCCTGCGGCTCTGTATGTCTCGCCAGCCCCTTTACCTTATAGCTCAAAGGGAATTTCTTGCTCTTGCCGTCCTGAGCCTCGTTCAGATAAATCAGATTGGCCTTCGACGTATCTGCCGATCCGATGCCCAGAGATTCTGCCATACCGATATAAGGTACCTCATCGATGTCATAACCCATGCAGTCACAGACATAGGCATCACAGAGCACCGGGTCCTTGAAGCCCAGAATCCGGTCCATCTGCACCGGATTGCCGCCTTCTTCAAAATCCAGGTCACCGCAGATATTGTCCACCAGTATGAAGCTGTTGGGGGCCATCACATTGAGGTGCGCGATGGGCTTATGGAGTCCCAGCGTATGGAAACGCCGCTTTTCGCTGTTGGGAATGATGCCCTTGTTGTTCTTCAGGGCACAGGTCACCACGGTCTGGCAATGCCCCTTCAGGACCGGCATATTGATCATATAGTCTGCCTTCATGGCTCGATCACAGATGCGGATCTTCATACCCTTGCAGTCATATTCTGTGGCGCTGTCCTTCTGTAAATCCACAAAGGGTACATCATATTGCCGGCAGACCTTGTCATAACCGGCCATTTTGAAAGCACTCTGGGTGCCGCAGCCCACCCAGGAGCCCTCCATGATCACAACATTGTGAAAGCCATGCTCCTGCAGATATTCGATGCTGCCGGACAAAAGCTCCGGATGAGTCGTACCGCCGTCGGAAGGCGTGCAATTGGTCACAAGATTCGGCTTCAGCGCGATTTCCGCATCCTTATTCGGAATCTCTGCGGCAATGTCGGCTCTTTCCAGAACCTGCTTCACCATCTCCTTGTAATTGGTGCCATGTACAATCAGTATGTCATTTTTCTCCATAAATGAAATCTCCTAAAAATTCAGAACACAAGTCAACGTGTCATATGACGATAAAGTCTACACGGTTTTCCGCCACATCCTGGGCGAAAATAAAATCAGCATCGGCAGAATCTCCAGTCTGCCTGCCAGCATATCAAAGATCAGTACCAGTTTGGAGAATACCGAATAAGCGGCAAAGTTGCTGTTGGGTCCCACCAGTCCAAGACCCGGTCCGATATTGTTGAATGTTGCAGCGACCGCTGAAAAATTGGTTGTAAAGTCAAATCCATCGAAGGAAATGATAAATACAGAAATCAGGAAGATCAGGCAGTACATAATGAGATAACAATTCACAGACCGTACCACACTGTGCTCAAGACTCTTCCCTTCCAGCCGAATGTGCTTCACGGCCTCCGGATGGATCAGAACATGGAGTTCCTTTCCCACTTCCTTGAACATGATCAGGAGCCGGGAAACCTTGATGCCGCCACCGGTGGAGCCTGCACAGGCGCCGCTGAACATCAGGAACAAAAGCACCATCTGGGCCGGCTGTGACCAGAGCGTAAAGTCCAGGGTACCGAAGCCGGTGGTTGTAATGAGGGAGCCCACGGTAAAGAAGGAGTGATGCAGGGAATACAGGAACTGACCGTTGCAGATGGACAGATTGCTGAACGCCAGGAAAATAGTGGCTACAGCAATGATCAGAAAATAGGCCCGCATCTCCTCACACTGCCATGCCTCCCGCAGCTTCCTTCGCTGTAAAAGATAAAATACGTTGAAGTTTACGCCAAAAAGGATCATGAATATCGTGATCAGAAACTGGCTTAGCATACTGTAGTCCGCCATACCGGTATTTCGAATGGCAAAGCCGCCGGTACCCGCCGTACCAAAACCGATACAAAGTGCGTCAAACAAGGGCATACCAGACAGAAGGTAAACAACGATGGCCACAACTGTCATAACAAAATAGATTTTGTACAGGGCCTTCGCGGTATCCGCCACCCGGGGAACCATCTTGCTGACGTCCGGTCCCGGCGACTCAGCCTTCATGATCATCATGTTGTAGCCGCCGCCCAGCGGGAGCACCGTGAGCACCAGAACCAGCACGCCCATACCGCCCATCCAGTGGGAAAAGCTGCGCCAGAAAATCAGCCCCTTTCCTAGCGCCTCCACATCCGACAAGATGGATGAACCCGTTGTGGTAAAGCCGGATACGATTTCGAAAAGGGCATCCACAAAGCTGGGGATCCGTCCGGAAAGATAAAAGGGTAAAGCACCAACCACAGAAAGCACCAGCCAGCAGCCTGCCACCGCCACAAAGCCTTCCCGGGCGTAAAAGGCAATCTTCTTCGGCTTTCGAAGGCTCAGAAGCTTACCCACCATCCAGGACACGCCTCCCACCAGGAAAAGCGTCAACGCAGTGGGCTCCCGGTAAATCAAGGCGCAGATTAGAGGAAAAACCATGGAAATGCCTTCGATCTGCAGTACCCAGGCCAGGACATATACAATCATACTGAAATTCATACACTTACTCCTCAGGCCAGAATGTCAGTCAGATCATTAAAACCGGTATTCGTGGTCACAATGATAACCCGGTCTCCGGGAAGCAGGAAGTCACTGCCTCGCGGCGTGATGATCCGGTGGTCACGAATGATGGCCCCCACCAGCACATGGGGCTTCAGCTTCATTTCCGCAAAGGTCTTGTTGATGAGCTCCGGATCACTGCCCACCTTGAATTCCAGCGCCTCTGCGCGACCGTCTGCGATCTTGTACAGTGTCTCAACATTGGAACCCTCGGAATTCTTCAGTGCGCGAACATACTGCACAATCAGATCCGCCACGATCTGCTTCGGATAGATCACAGAGCCTAGATTCATATCGTTGGTCACGTCCTCAAAGGCAATGCGGTTGATCTTCGTGATCAGCCGCGCTTTGGAAAGCTTTCCGGCATACAGAGAAAGCATGATGTTCTCCTCGTCAAAGCCGGTCAAGGAACAGAAGGCATCAATATTTTCGATGCCCTCACGCTTCAGAAGCTGCTGGTCTGCACCATCGCCGTTGATGATCGTGACCTTCGGGAATTCCGATGCCAGATGCTCACAGCGATCCCGGTTCATTTCAATGATTTTCAGCTTGATGTTCAGCTTTGTCTCCTGAATATACTTGGCAATATAGTAGCTCACCTTGCCGCCGCCGACAATCATGCAGCTCTTAATGGGAACATAGTCAATGCCGACATTGGAAAAGAACTGCATGACCTGACTCGGTTTTGCGATAAAGCTGATCTCATCTCCCGCCCGGATCTCGTCATTACCGGAAGGGATCATCACCTCTCCTGCTCTCTGTATGGTACAGATCAGGACCTCCACATGACAGATCTTCGGCAGTTCAAAGAGCTTCAGTCCGCAGAGACGGCTCTTTTCCGGGATTTTGGTACGAATCAGATCCAGACGTCCTCGGGAGAAGCTGTCGATTTTCATAGCCGAAGGGAAACGTAGAAGGCGCTCCACCTCCTTGGCTGCTGCCATCTCCGGATTGATCACCAGCGCCAGGTTCAGCTCGTCCCGAAGGTACACCACTTCATCCGTATACTGCGGATCCCGGATACGGGCAATGGTTGCACAATTGCCCTCCTTCTTGGCAATCAGACAGCACAGCATATTGATCTCATCAGAATCCGTGGTGGCGATCAAAACATCCGCTTCCTTCACACCAGCCTCACTCTGGGTCTTCAGCATAGCACCGTTTCCCTGAATTCCCATGACATCCAGCGCTTCCACTGCATGCCGCAGTACCTTCTCATTGCTGTCGATGATGGTAATGTTGTGTCCCTCATGGTTCAGCTGATCCGCCAGGGTCAAACCTACCTTACCGCATCCTACGACAATAATATTCATGTCTTCTCTCCTTCTGCATCACGCCAGGCCAGATCCCGCTGCAGCGGCTCCAGGAAATGAATCAGCATTTCCCTGTGACTGCGGATCTGATAGCTGTGATCCAGTTCTGTGTAATTGAAGCTTTTTTTGCCCCCATCTTCCATTCTCTTCCAAAAAAACAGAATGTCCCGGAAGGGAACATAGTAGGTCTCCCCCCGGGTCGTAAAGGACAGAACAATGAAGCTGATGCCCCCCTGTGCTTCGAAGTCCCGCATAAAGCTGACCTGATGGGGATGCAGGTTCTTCAAGGGCCAGAGATCCTGATGGGATTCCTTCGCATCGAAGCAAACCGGAATGCCCTGCACCACACCAATGTAGTCCACGGTGGACTTCTTCTCGAAGTACGCCAGGGTGATCTGGGTATGCTCCTTGTTCATGTCAATGGGCGTGATGGGGGTCGGAATCTTCTGGATCAATGCCAGCTTCTTCTCCCGGTAAGCCTCTATGGTCTGGTTGATGAGACCCTCAAGCTCCGAGCCTCTCAGGCCCCGTGATTTCCATGTACCCATGCATCCCAATCCGTAATGATGGAGCGATCATCGAAGTAGTTGATCCGCATTGCCTCACGAACCTCAGACAGGGTCGCATTGGTCTCCTTCACCGCATGCTCCGTGCCTGTCTTCAGAATATCGTATACCTGGGAAATGTCAGCGGCCCAACGTGCTCTCTCCTCGCGAATCGGTGTCAGAAGCTCCTCCATTACCTTCAGCAGGAATTTCTTGCACTTCACATCTCCGAGACCGCCCCGCATGTAATGCTCCTTCATTTCATCGAGGTTCCGATACTCCGGCAGATACTCCGCAAACTGATCCTCTCTGGAAAAGGCATCCAGATACGTGAAGACCATATTGCCCTCGACGTGTCCCGGATCTGCAATGTTGATATGCGTGGGATCTGTGTACATGCCCATGATCTTGGTCTTCACTGTCTTGGCATCGTCTGAAAGATAAATGCAGTTGCCCAGAGACTTGGACATCTTCGCCTTTCCATCCGTGCCGGGCAGACGGCGCTGAGAAGCATTTTCCGGAATCAGAATATCCGGCTCAACCAGTACATCACAATTGTAGGTCTGATTGAAGCGGTGGGCAATTTCCCGGGTCTGCTCCACCATGGGCATCTGGTCCTCACCTGCCGGTACCGTCGTGGCTTTGAAGGCGGTAATGTCGGCGGCCTGAGAAACCGGGTAGGTGAAAAAGCCTGCGGGCAGTCCGGCTTCATTGTCGTTTTCGCTATCGCTGCCGTTAAATCCCCGGAGCTTCATCTCGCTCTTCACCGTGGGATTCCGGGAAAGACGCTGGGTAGTCACCAGGTTCATGTAATAAAAGGTCAGCGCATGAAGTGCCGGAATGGCACTCTGAATGCAGATATTGGACTTGTTGGGGTCGATACCCACGGAAAGATAATCCAGTGTCACCTCAATGATGTTGTCCCGGATCTTTTTCGGATTGTCCCAGTTGTCTGTCAGCGCCTGGTCATCTGCCACAAGTATATTGATTTCATCGAATTTTCCGGAATTCTGCAGTTCCACTCTGCGCTTCAGAGAGCCCACATAGTGGCCGAGGTGCAGCTTGCCCGTAGGTCTGTCACCGGTAAGAATGATCTTCTTTTTTGCGTCCTTCGCTTCCATAATACCTCCTAAAAGGATTCCGCAGCATCATAGCCGGGAATCGTTGCATACAGGGTACATTATAGCACAGCTGTGCGGAAAAGCATAGAGAGGCCGACTAGACAAAGCGCTCATACTGCGGCACCTTGATATCCTGAAAGCTGCCCATTTCCCGGTAAATTTCCACTGCCATGTCCAAGAGCGGCAGAAGCAGCATCGTGCCGCTGCCTTCCCCCAGCGCCAGATCCCCATCCAGAATCGGCGATAAATTCAGAAGCTGCAGAACTGTCCTTCCAACATCCTCCCGGGGAAGGTGTGAAGCCACCAGTACATTCTTTACCCGCCGGTCCATACAGGCCGCCACCAGTGCAGCGGTTGCCGAAATGGCCCCGTCCACAAGAATCGGCATATTCTCTTCTGCCGCCTCCAGAAAGGCAGCTGTCATGGCGGCAATCTCATAACCACCTAATTCTGAAAGCACTGTCAGGGGATCGCTGACATTTCTCTCATGAACACGAAGCAGGCCCTTGCGTATGGCTGCACGTTTTCGCGCCAGACCTTCGTCGCTGAGTCCGGCACCGCGCCCCACAAACTGCCGAAGCAAGGCATCCAGACAATGCAGATACACCGTCTCATCCTGAAGATTTGCGTCTAAAGTTTCCTTATATGTCGGATTCTGTACATTTCTGCTCCAATCGGCCGGTATACACCGCTGCAGCAGAAGCCCGAGAAAAACAGCTGTGGCGCTTGTGGTATTGCCGATGCCCATTTCCCCGGTGCCGAGGATTTCGTAGCCTTCCTGCTTCAGCTTTCTCACCATTTCATGTCCCACGTCCATGGCACGTCTCGTCTCCTCCCGTGTCATGGCGGTTTCCAGAGCAAGATTCCGGCTTCCGTGTCTGATGGCAAGGGGAATCAGTTCTCCGGTGCGAAGGTGCGGCAGCTGACGCACAGATTCCTGCGCCAAGGCTTCCACCAGTATCCTTCTGTCTGCGCCATTTTCTACATCATTTTTTTCATCTGCCGCAGACTTAGATGCATCGGGCAAGAGTCCAACATCTGCCACAAACACACCCGCTCCGGCACGCTTTGCAAGGCGGCTGGTGACGCCCCTGCCGTTCGCCAATTCTTCCGCCACAATACGGCTCACGGAGGCATCGGTCTGACTGACCCCTTCCGCCAGCACGCCGTGATCTGCCGCGAAAATCAGAAGTCCGCGCTTAGACAATGTCGGGCCAGAGACATTACCCTGTAGGGCACAGAGCTGCACCACCAGCTCCTCCAGCTTTCCCAGGGAGTCGATGGGCTTCGCAATCCGATCCCAGTGCTTCTTGGCCTCTCGGGCATCCTGAAAGCGTCGACAGGCCGCAAGAAAGGCCTCTGCTGCCGCCGGATTGGACTCGAGATAAAAATGCGGGAAACCGGCGTAGATCGTCTCGGAATAGAAGCCGGTGCGATACTGCCGGTCGGACTGCGGTTTGGCGATCTCCGCATCCTCACCGTTCGCCTCGGTATCGTAGTAATGAAACTCATGTCCCCGCACGCAGGTACCCGCCGGACCGAAAAGCCCGCCCACGGGGAACCGCGCCTCCAGATATCCGAAGCGTGTGAGTCTCTCCTGCTTTTCACCATGCCCCGGAAAGAGACCGCACATGGTATGACCGTCCAGAGCATCGGAAAGGTAGAGGAAGCCGCCACACTCTGCGATGGTGGGCATACCCTTTTTCACGGCGCGGCAAATTGTTTCCCGCATGACAACATTATCCGAAAGGGCAGCGGCATGATTTTCCGGATAACCGCCGCTGAGGATCAAGCCATCCGTGTCCGCCGGAAGCTGCGTATCCGCAAGCGGACTAAAGGGCACAAGCTCTGCCCCCAACCGTTCCAGAAGAGCTCGGTTTTCGCTGTATTCGAACTGAAAGGCCGCGTCCTCTGCCACAGCAAGTCTGATCTTTTTCATCTGCTTCTCCTCTGCTGCCGTCGTGTCATTTTCCGCTTTCGGCAATTCCTCCGTCTCGCCGGGATCGCCTACTGCCCCGGCAATGGCCAGAATCTTTTCCAGATCGAAATGCGCTTCCACTGCGTCCGCAAGCCGCTCCGTCCAACGCCGGAAATCCGGCAGCTCCTCCGGCTTCACGAGTCCAAGATGCCGGGAGGGAAGCTGCAACGAGGTATCAACGGGCAAGTACCCCAGCACCGGAATCCCGCACTGCGCCTCCACGAGCTTCTTAAGTCGTGGATAGAACATGGGCGACACCCGGTTCAGAATGACCCCGGCGATCTGGCTGCCGCAATCATCGCCATAGCTTTGCATGCCCCGAATCGAAGCGCAGAGAGAAACACTGACCCCCTTGGCATCCGCAATGAGCAGCACCGGTGTACGGGTAATTTTCGCAATCTCATAGGAACTTGCCGCGCTGCTGATACCGCCGAGGCCGTCATAGTAGCCCATAACTCCCTCCAACACCGTAAGCTCTGCCGGATTTTCACATAGAATCCTTCGCAGCCGTTTGGGTTCCGTGAAGTAGCTGTCCAGGTTGCCGCCGGGAATCCCCAGTACCTCCCGGTGAAACATCGGGTCAATGTAGTCTGGCCCGCATTTAAAGGACCGAAGCCAGAGATCTCGTTTCCGGAGGGCCGCCAGCAGACCGCAGGTGATGGTGGTTTTTCCCGCCCCGCTGTGCATGGCCGCCAACATGATTCTCGGTTGTGTGGACGTTGACATAGAATAGTCTCCTCGTGAAGATTCCGTAGGCTTCGCGACAGCTTGGCTGGCGAGTGCCCACGGGATGGGATCAGTGATACGAAAAGAGAGGCACGAAATGCGCGCCCCTCTTTCGGATTGTAAGCTCTTATAGTTGATTCGTCAATGCGATCCATTAAACCTCGGCAATGGCCTCGATCTCGCAAAGAACCCCCTTCGGAAGATCTTTAACGGCCACGCAGGAACGTGCCGGCTTAGAAATAAAGAACTTCTCATAAACACCGTTGAATGCAGCGAAATCAGCGATATCTGCCAGGAAGCAGGTGGTCTTCACAACCTTGGACATGTCAGAGCCGGCTGCCTCAACGATGGCCTGCACATTTTTGCAGCTCTGGGTAGCCTGCGCCTCGATGCCTTCGCCCACTGCGCCGGTGGCAGGATCTACGGGGATCTGACCGGAGCAGATCAGAAGATTGCCGGTCACAAATGCCTGTGAGTAGGGACCGATGGCTGCAGGTGCATTGCTTGTAGAAACGACTTTCATGATGAACCTCCTTGGAATTTCATATTTTTTGCTTGAACTTTCTGCATTGTACTACGACAATGAAATAAATTCAAGTCACTAAACAAATCTATAGTTAGTTGTGGCTGATGATCTCAAGCATCCCATGACTCAGCCCTGCTCTGCGGCAGAAATCTTCTGAATCGCCAGCGTACCGGTTCTGGAAATCTCCACGATGCTGACACCTTTCAGTGTATCCAGAAACATCTGAATGCGTTCCGGCATATCACACATCTGGATGGTCATCATATTTTTGCCAAGATCCACGATGCGGGCACCCATGATCTGACAGTTCTCCATGATGTCCTTCCGAATTTCCCGGTTATAACGGATCTTCACCATCACCAGCTCCCGACAGATGGCCTCATGCTCTCCGAAGGTCCGTACCTTGATGATGTCCAGCTTCTTATTCAGCTGCTTTTCGATCTGCTCCAGTGTGCGTTCATCACCACTGGACACAATCACCATATTGGAAACGGCATGATCCTCCGTCTCTCCCACCGCCAGGGAATCGATATTGAAACAGCGCCGCCAGAACAGGCCGGCCACCTTGCAGAGTACACCGACCCTGTTTTCCACCAGTACCGAATAGATTCTCTTCATTACACCACCTCGTTCGGATCCACATCAACCTCCAGCAGCACAGACTCATCCTTTGCCAGGAAATCGTCCAGCACCTCTTCTATGGAGGCATTGTCGCTGAGCCGGAGATACCGCATCTTATAGGCTGCCGCCAGCATGTCCAGCTCCGGGCTGCCGGTGAGGTCCGTCACGGAGAAGCGATCCTGATAGGTATAATGCTGATACTGGCGCACCAGGCCCAGGACATTGTTCTTCACCACCACGATTTTGACAGGAATACCGTACTGCCGCATGGTACCCAGCTCCATCATGCTCATCTGGAAGGCACCGTCGCCGGAGACTGCGATGACCTGTCGCTTCGGATCCGCCAGCTTCGCGCCCATGGCCGCCGGTACAGAATAGCCCATGGTACCCATGCCGCCGGAGGTCAGGAACATGCCGTTCCGCATCTGGTAATTTCCGCAGGACCATAGCTGATTCTGCCCCACGTCGGCCACATAGACACCGTCCCGGGCCATCTTCATGGAAAGTCGGTAGACAAATTCCTCCGGCGTCACGCTCTTCGCCTTCTGCATCCGCGCCAGCAGTGCCTTCAGACGTTTGTCTTCCGATTCTTTCTTGTAGGAATTCAGTGTGCGGATCCATTCATAGTACTCCGCCTTCAGATCCAGCTGGTTGAACCGGTCAAAGACGCTGGCGATATCTCCCACCAGCGGAATTTCCGGTCCGGCGTTCTTTCCGATTTCCGCCGGGTCCACATCGATATGCACGAGTGTTTTGTTCTCTGTGATGAGATCCGGCTGACTGATGGAACGGTCTGCCACACGCGCCCCCACCATGATGATCATATCCGCCTCATTCATGGCCCGATTGCCGTAGGGCTTGCCGTTGTTGCCCACCATACCGAAGAACATGGGATTGTTGGTTTCCATAACACCAATACCCATCATCGTGCAGACCACAGGGATCTGGTTGCGATCCGCAAAGAGCTTCACCTTCTGCTCCGCATGGGCGAGATGCACACCGCCGCCGATACACATGATCGGTCGCTTCGCTTCCTCCAGGCGCTTAAACATTTTCTTGATCTGCACTTCATTGCCCTGCACCGTGGGCTTATAGGTACGAAGCTTCGCCTCTTCCGGATAGCGGAAATCCGTCAGCACCGCTGTCTGGACATCGATGGGGATGTCCACCAACACGGGACCCTTGCGGCCGGAATTTGCAATATAGAAGGCCTCCTTCATGATGCGGGGAATATCCTTCACATCCCGGACGCCGTAGCTGAATTTCACGAAGCTTTCGCAGGCGCCGCAGATATCCGCCTCCTGGAAGACATCCGAGCCCACCAGATGACTGTTGACCTGGCCTGTAATCACCACCAGGGGGATGCTGTCGGCAAATGCGGTAGCGATACCTGTGATAATGTTGGTGGCACCCGGTCCGCTGGTGACGGCACAGACACCCACCTTTCCGCTGACACGGGCATATCCATTCGCCGCATGGGCCGCATTCTGCTCCTCACGTACCAGAACGGTCTTTATGTCTGTATTTAAGATACTGTCGAAAAAAGGGCAGATGGCTACGCCGGGGTAGCCAAAGACATACTCTGTCTGCTTCTTTTCAAGACATTTAACCAACGCATCCGCACCTGTCATAAACAAATCCTCATTTCTTTCTCGTGTGATTCCCTTATCATAACCTATGATCACGCATAAGGGAAGCTTTGACAACCGTAAAAAAAGACCCACCCTGATGGGGCGGGCCTTGCCGGTCTCTTGCGCAGTATCAAACCGCCGTCTTATTCAATGATCTTAAAGCCGCGGGCAACAAATTCTTCACGAATGCGCTGCACATGCTCAAAATCTCTGGTCTCCATCTGTACCGTCAGGTAGCAGTCATTGACATCCATATCCTCGGATGTGGTGTTATGATCCACCTTGGTGACGTTCGCGCCAAGCTCCGAGATGATGGAAGAAACCTCTGTCAGTTGTCCCGGTTTATCCAGCAGAGCCAGTGTCAGGGAAGCCTTTCGACCGGTCTTGATGAGACCACGGTTGATGACGCGGGACAGGATGTTCACATCGATGTTTCCGCCGGAAACCACGCAAACCACCTTCTTGCCTTCCACCGGAAGCTTATGGAACATCACAGCGGCCACAGAAACCGCACCAGCACCCTCGGAAACCACCTTCTGCTTCTCCATGAGGGAAAGAATAGCGGCTGCCGTCTCATCCTCTGTCACGGTGACGATATCGTCCACATACTTGCAGACCATATCATAGGTGACATCACCGGGTGCCTTAACGGCGATACCGTCAGCAAAGGTGTGTACAGTATCCAGTGCTGCCAGCTTATGGTTATGGAAAGCCTGCTCCATGGAAGGAGCGCCTGCCGCCTGTACACCATAAACCTTGCACTTCGGATTCAGCTTTTTCACCACAAAGGAAACGCCGGAAATCAGGCCGCCACCGCCGATGGGTACCACAACCGCATCCGCATCCTCCAGCTGGTCACAGATCTCCATGCCAATGGTTCCCTGTCCGGCAATGACATCGATGTCGTTGAAGGGATGAATGAATACGGCGCCGCTTTCCTTCTGGTAAGCGACAGAAGCGGCATAGGCATCATCATAGACACCGTCGATCATGCGTACCTCTGCACCATAGCCTCTTGTGGCCTCCACCTTGGAAATCGGTGCAATGGCCGGAAGGAAAATGGTGGACTTGGCTCCGGCCTTAGCCGCTGCCAGTGCCACACCCTGGGCATGGTTTCCTGCAGAGCAGGCCACAACACCCTTTGCCTTCTCTTCCTCTGTCAGCGTCGAAATCTTGAAGTAGGCGCCTCTGATCTTAAAGGAACCTGTATTCTGCAGATTCTCTGCCTTCAGATACAGATCACAGCCTGCATCGATTCTTGTGGCATGCACAAGCTCCGTCCGGTTGATCACCGGCTTCAGCACATGGGCAGCCTGGTACACACGATCTAGTGTCAATTCCATGATGATTTATCTCCTGCTTTTGCTCTTTCCCTTATCTAGCGTTGTCCAGATCCTGAACCTGCTTCCAGCCCATCTTCGCACGAAGATCACGGCCTGTCTCGGAAGCCAGTGTGTTGGCATGTGCGTTTCTCATAGCATAGAAACGAGTTCTGCCGGCCTGGTTCTCAAGAATCCAATCCTTTGCAAAGGTACCATCCTGGATATCGGAAAGAACCTGCTTCATAGCCTTCTTTGCTTCCTCACCGATGATCTTCGGGCCGGCAGTGTAATCGCCGTACTCAGCAGTATCGGAGATGGAATAACGCATGCCCTCGAAACCGGCGTTGAAGATAAGGTCAACGATGAGCTTCATCTCATGGATACACTCGAAGTAAGCATTCTCCGGCTTGTAACCAGCCTCAACCAGAGTATTGAAACCAGCCTCCATCAGAGCGCATACGCCGCCGCAGAGAACTGCCTGCTCACCGAAGAGATCGGTCTCGGTCTCCTCCTTGAAGGTTGTCTCCAGAAGACCGCCGCGTGCACCGCCGATAGCAGCAGCGTAAGCCTTTGCAACATCCAGAGAGTTGCCGGCCGGATCCTGCTCTGCAGCTACCAGACAAGGAACGCCCTTACCGTCTACATACTGAGAACGAACAGTGTGTCCCGGGCCCTTCGGTGCGATCATGATAACGTTTACATCAGCAGGGGGAACGATGCAGTTGAAGTGAATGTTGAAGCCGTGTGCGAAAGCCAGTGTCTGACCTGCTCTCAGATTCGGTGCGATGTCCTTCTTGTAGAGAGCAGCCTGCTTCTCATCGTTGACAAGGATCATGATCAGATCGCTCTGCTTTACAGCCTCAGCAGTGGTCAGAACGGTGAAGCCGTCTTCCTTTGCCTTTACTGCGCTCTTGGAACCCTCATAGAGGCCGATCACAACATCTACGCCGCTGTCGCGAAGGTTCATGGCATGCGCATGTCCCTGTGAACCATAACCGATCACAGCAACCTTCTTGCCATTCAGAAGATTCAGGTCACAATCCTTCTCATAATACATAATAGCCATCGTTTTTTCTCCTTTTTGTCCTTGGTCTCATTCAGCAGTTAACCTGGCTACTGAATATGTGTTGTTATATTTAAAGCTGCATGACAGCTCTAAACCGATTTAATCTGTCACGTTGCTGAGCTCTACCTTCCTTACATCATAGAGCTTTTCCAGCTGGGACACCACCTGTGTTCGCAGGTATTCGTCTCCGGTGGAGACGATCTCAATCTTGGTTACGCCGGGTACCTCGGTGGGGCCGGCATGAATGGATTCAATATTATAGCAGCGCTTGGCATAGAGTCCGGTGATACGGTTCAGCACGCCGAAGCGGTTGTTTACCCAAAGATTAATCGTGAACTTGTTCATGTTTCTCCTTACTGATCTCAGCCCTTCAAAATGATATCCTTAATGGACTTTCCGGGCGGAATCATCGGAAGAACCTTTTCATCCATATCGATATGACAGTCAATGACATAGGAACCTGTATCGCCGGTATCTGTCGCCTTCAGAACCTCTTCCAGCTCTTCCAGACTCGATACCGAGAATCCCTTTGCACCGAAGGCATCCGCCAGTGCGGCAAAATTCGTCTTCCGGTTCAGTGTCGTCTGCGAATAGCGCTCACCGTAGAAAATGCCCTGCCACTGTCGTACCATGCCCAGCACATTGTTATCGAGAATCACAACGGTCACGGGCAATTCCTGACTCACCACCGTGCAAAGCTCATTCAGATTCATACCGAAGGAGCCCTCTGAGGTGAAGAGAACCGTCCGCTTCCGGCCGGATCCGATGCAGCCGCCGATGGCAGCGCCCAGGCCATAGCCCATGGTGCCGAGCCCGCCGGAGGTCAGTAAGGTTCTGGGCTTCTCGAAATGATAGTACTGCACCGTCCACATCTGATGCTGTCCCACATCTGTGGCAACGACCGTGCTGTCCTCCATGTGCTCCCGCACCGTTTCAATGATGTTCTTCGGGCAGAACTCCCCTGGACGCTCCGGCGGACCTTCCTTCTTGTATTCCTCGATCAGCTTGCGCCATTCCGGATGCCGCTGCCCCTCCAGATCCTTCAGAAGATCTGTCAGGATTTCCTTCACATCTCCCTGCACCGAAAGATCCGGCTGCACATTCTTACCAAGCTCTGCCTTATCGATATCAATATGAATCACCGTACACTTGCTGGTGTATTCGTTGATGTCGCCGGTGGCTCTGTCAGAGAAGCGAACGCCGACAGCAATCATCAGATCACACTCTGACTGGGCTTTGGAAGAAGCATAAATACCATGCATACCGCACATACCCAGGTTGTAATCATAGGAATCCGGCAGAACGGTTCGTCCCATCATGCTGAGACCCACAGGGGCATCCAGCCGCCGGGAAAGCTCCAGCAGTTCCTTGCCGGCATCTGCCGCCTGCACACCGCCACCGCAGTAGATAAAGGGGCGCTCCGCCTTCCGAATGGCCTCCAGTACCAGATCTCTCTTATAAGAAAGCTTCGGCTTATCCGGCATCCGCGGCACCACAGCAATGCCATATTCACAGGAGCCGATCTGTACGTTCTTCGGAATGTCAATGAGTACCGGACCCTTTCTGCCGGTGTTGGCAATGAGAAAGGCTTCCTTAATGGTCTGCTCCAGCTCGGTTACATCACGAACCATGAAATTGTGCTTCACCACCGGCTGCGTAATACCGACGATGTCCACCTCCTGGAAGCTGTCCCGTCCCAGCGCATCCATGGACACGTTTCCGGTAATGGCCACAAGGGGTACCGAATCCAGGTTGGCATTGGCAATGCCTGTCACCAGGTTTGTGGCACCCGGGCCGCTGGTGGCAATCACCACACCCGTCTTGCCGCTGGCTCTGGCATATCCGTCTGCCGCATGGCAGGCGCCCTGCTCGTGGGCGGTGATCACATGGTTGATGCGATCACTGCACTTATACAGCTCATCGTAGATGTTCAATACAGCGCCGCCGGGATAGCCGAAAACGGTATCGACGCCCTGATTGATGAGTTCCTCAATCAGGATTCTGGCTCCATTCAATCTCATCTGCTCCTCCAAATACAGTAACAACGCTCCCGCGTAAAAAAATAACCCTGCAGCGCAACGCTGCAAGGTTATCAGACTCATTTGTCATTATCTACCCTGAAAAGCGCCACGCAAACAAGCATTACTGCCAATGACAATAATGTTAATCAGAATAATAATGACAGATAGTTCAAGACTCATGTACATATTATTCATGGCTTCCTTGCGTACCCCTTTCATCAAGTTAGGTGAATTATCCCACTTTTGTTCTGCTCTGTCAATATTGAATTCCGTCTGCAGGCTATATAGCTTGCCTAGAACTGATATAATCAGTGGGAATATCAAAAAGCATTTTCATAATGTGAGATTTTCCCGGCATCGAAACAGACCACATCAAAGCGGCAAGGGGTATGGTACAGGGAAAGCCGGTGCGCCTTCAGATACTGCAAAGCCACTGTCCGGATGCTCTGCTGTTTCCGGTAGTTTACCGCGCTGTATGCATCTCCGTAAAACCGGGAACTCCGAGACTTCACCTCCACAAAGACATAGGTATAGGGCGTGCGGCTTCGGTCCAGCATGATGAGATCGATTTCATTACGATGAAAGCGGTAATTTCTTTCCAGGAGCTGAAAACCCTTTTCCTGAAGATAGGAAAGCGCCAGGTCTTCATGCATTCGGCCCTTTCGGAAATTCATCTCTTTATTCGACATGGCAGTCGCTACTCCACAAAGTTTTTGATAAAGCTTCTTCTGTGGATCTCACAGGGGCCGTACTGCTTCAGCGCTTCGATATGCTGTTTCGTGCCGTAGCCCTTGTTCTTGGCAAAGCCGTATGCCGGGTACTTCTCGTCATAGTCCAGCATCAGATGGTCCCTCGTCACCTTTGCGATAATGCTGGCTGCCGCAATGGACACGGACTTGGCGTCACCCTTGATGATCGGAAGCTGTGAGATGCTGACACCGGGTATGGTCACGGCATCATTTAAGAGAAGCTCTGGTGCACACCCGAGCTTTTCTTCCACCTGCGCAATGGCCATTCGCATGGCTTCGTAGGTCGCGTTCAGGATATTGATCTCATCGATGCGCATCTCCGACACGATCCCGTAGCCAAAGGCCAGAGCCTTCTCTTCAATTTCTGGCAGCAGTGCCTCCCGGCGCTTTTCACTGAGCTTTTTCGAGTCGTTGAGATACAGAATTTCAGCGTCCCGCGGAAGAACACAGCAGGCTGCCACAACCGGACCTGCCAGAGGACCGCGACCAGCTTCATCGATGCCGCCGATGAAGCTCAGGGACGGGTACTGATTTTCATATTCATGCATAAGCTGCAGGCGTTGCTGCTCCTGCAGCAGTTTCTCACCCTTCAGTGTTCTCAGCATTTCCTTCCCCTTCCGCTTCGACCTCTGTCTTATCCTTCATGGGACTTTCCAATGTGATCTTTCCCAGACGTCCGGCGCGGAAATCGTCCAGCACAATCTTCGCAGCCTTCGTATAGTCGGGATCTCCGCCCTTGCGCACGCAGCCCCGGCGGCGTGCGATTTCGTCAAACACCGGCAGTGCCTCTTCCAGTCCCCGCAAACTCTCTCCATAACGCTCGATCAGGGCATCCGGATAATAGCGCACCAGGAACTTGATGAGATAAAATACCAGCTCGTCGATGTTCAGGATCTGATCGTTGATGGAACCGATGATGGCCAGATTCATGCCCACGATTTCCCGTTCAAACTTCGGCCAGGTAATGCCCGGTGTATCCAGAAGCTGCAGCTTCGGATTGACCTTGATCCATTGGTTTCCGCGAGTGACACCCGGCTTGTTGCCGGTCTTTGCCATGGATTTCCCGACGTATGAATTGATGAATGTTGATTTTCCGACATTTGGTATGCCGACCACCATGGCCCGGATCACCGGTGTCTGAATGCCCTTCTTTTTGTTTCGCTCCACGATGGGCACACAGGCGGTGTCGATCAGCGCATTCAGTTTCTTCAGCGTGCCCTTGCTCCGGGCATCGATTTCCAGGGTATAGAAGCCCTTTTTCCGGAAATACTCCGCAAACGCCAGTGTCTGCTTCCGGTCCGCAAGATCTGCCTTGTTCAGCAGTACGATTCTGGCCTTATCCTTGGCGAAGCTGTCGATATCCGGATTCCGGCTGGATTCCGGGCAACGGCAGTCAACAATTTCGATGATCAGATCCACCAGCTGCAGATCATTTCGCATATTTCGTTTTGCCTTGGCCATATGGCCGGGATACCATTGAATGTTCATCTATTCTCCTAATCTACTTGATCAAACCGATGCGCTGAAAGGGAAGCACCCTCAGCCATACCTTGCCGAGGATTTGGCTGCTGCGGACATTGCCCACATTCTGAAAACGGCTGTCCTCCGAGGAATCCGCATTGTCACCAATGAGAAAATATTCATCCGGCAGCAGTGTGACGGGGTTTTCCGCCAGTCCGCTGAGGCTGATCTCACTGATCTTGTCTGTTTCCAGCAGCTTTCCGTCTATATAAATATGTCCGTTCTGGATAATGACGGTTTCTCCCGGCAATCCCACAACACGCTTCACGTTGACATTGCCGTCAGCACGCTGAAAGGCCACCACATCCATCCGTCCGGGCGACAGAAAATGATAGCACAGTGTATCCAGCACAACCGTATCACCGCTGTACAGACAGGGCTCCATGCTGTGCCCCGATACACTCAGCTGTGAGAAAAACCCAAAGACCAGAAACCAGGCCAGCGAAACCAGGACGATGACATTGATCAGTCCCCGGCAGCAGCGCTGCAAAATATTCCTCTCTGTCATCCTTCCTCCATTTAATATTGATATTAAGAAAAGGGCGCCCTCCGAAAAGGACGCCCTGCAGGCTATTATTATATAGAAGAGATTACTTCGCAGCCTTAACCTTGGCAGCCTTACCAACACGGTCACGAAGGTAGGTCAGCTTCGCTCTTCTAACCTTACCGGAACGAACCACCTCAACCTTCTCAACCAGCGGGCTGTGCATCGGCCAAGTCTTCTCTACGCCTACGCCGTTGCTGGTCTTACGAACAGTGAAGGTTGCTCTGTTGGAGCCGCCCTGGATCTTCAGAACAGTACCCTCGAAGATCTGTGTTCTCTCACGGTTACCCTCTTTGATCTTGTTGTACACCTTAACAGTGTCGCCGGTCTTGAAGCTGGAAACCTCGCTCTTCAGCTGAGCATCCTCGATGCCCTTAATGATCTCATAGTTTGTCATTGTGTTACCTCCTAATATCTATTCGATGTTCATTCACGATCTCCGTTTCGCCGCCAGCGGAACATCTCTTAAAGTCACAACTTTGATAATATACCACGCCGCTTTCCGGATTGCAAGCACTTCTTCACAGGATACTGTCTTCGTTACCGCTTGCCGGGTTCTGCGCCGCTTCTGTCTCAGGCGCAGCTTTATGGCGTCTTCGTTTCGGCTTCTTCGGGGCAAACTCCTCCGGGTGTTCTGCATAGTATTTTTCGTATAAATCCGGTCTCTGCTGCTGTGTCCGCAGAAGACTCTGCTGGTGTCGCCACTCGTCCACTTTCTTGTGGTCTCCGGAAAGCAATATGGCCGGGACATGCATGCCCATAAATTCCTCCGGCCGGGAATATTGCGGATATTCGAGGAGGCCGTCCGAAAAGGTCTCAATTTCGTGACTGGCTTCCTTGTTCAGCACACCCTCCACCAGACGGGAAACCGCATCGATCATACAGAGGGCCGGCAATTCTCCGCCGGTCAGCACATAGTCGCCGATAGAGACATTTTCCGTTCCCAGAAGTTCCAGCGCTCGCTCGTCAACGCCTTCATAATGACCGCAAAGAAAGATCAGATCCTCTTCCCGGGAAAGCTCCTCCGCAAAGTTCTGGTCAAAACGCCGTCCCTGGGGTGACATATAGAGTACCCGGGGCTTGCGTTCCAGCTTCTCCGTAATGGCCGTATAGCAATCATAAATCGGCTGCACCTGCATCAGCATCCCGGCCCCGCCGCCGTAGGGCGCATCATCCACATGCCCATGCCGTTCCTTCGTGTAGCCGCGGATGTCCACCGCTTCCACATGAATTTTGCCATCCTCGATGGCGCGGCCGGTGATGGAGGTATTCACGGCATTCATGATCATATCCGGAAAGAGGGTCATGACATAGTAGTTCTTCATAGATCCAACAGTCCCTCCAGAAGGTGTACCTTGATATAGTCCTCCTCCGGCTTCATTTCCAGAACACAGTTCGGAGACTTCGGAATCAGAAGCTCCTTGCCGTTTTCTCTCGCCACCACCAGCACGTTGTTGGCGCCGGTTTCCAGGATATCCTTCACCCGGCCAAGGGCCTCTCCCTCATCCGTAATGACCTGTACACCGATAAGATCGCCCATGAAATACTCGCCTTCCGGAAGCTCTATGGCGTCTGCCCGATCCACCAGAAGATCATAATTCCGAAGGTTCTGCACGTCTTCAATGCGATCCAGCCCCTTGAACTTCAGAAGGGCCATATTCTGGTGGAAACGGACGGACTCCACCTCCAGCATGCGCTGCTCTGTCTCTTTTCTGCGAAATCCCCTGGACGCCGGCTCCAGATAAACCCGCTCCAGATCCAGAAAACGATCCGGGTCATCGGTGCTGGGCTTCACCTTCACTTCGCCCTTCAGTCCGTGGGTAGTCACAATGGTTCCCACGCGCAGTTGTTTCAGCATATGATACCTCCTGTTAAAAGCACGGCGGAACCGGGTCTACACCGTATTCCGACAAAAAATCGCACCCGGACCAAGCCGTGTGCGATTCTGCAAGCCCTGCTGCGACGTATTATCTGATGTCCACAGAGACCTTTACCTCCGCCTTCGATGCCGCCGCACTGATGACAGAGCGAATGGCCTTTGCAATACGTCCCGAACGGCCGATCACCTTGCCCATATCCTGTTCATTGACAGACAGGGTCAGGACAATCTCGCCATCCTTGTTCTCCTCTGTGACCTTCACGTCATCGGGGAACTGTACAAGGGATTTTGCAATGGTTTCCAGTAATTCCTTCATTCGGACTCCAATCTCTGCCGACTGTCATGCTGCCCTTGCAGCACTTAAGCAAAGCAGTCTCAGATACCAGCGATCTTCAGAAGCTTAGCAACAGTCTCTGTGGGCTGTGCACCGTTTGCAAGCCACTTCTTAGCAGCCTCTGTATCGATCTTGATCACAGACGGCTCCTGCTTCGGATCATAAGTACCGATCTCCTCGATGAACTTACCGTTTCTCGGGCTTCTGGAATCTGCAACGATTACTCTGTAAAAAGGTGCGTGAATCTGTCCCATTCTTCTCAATCTGATCTTAACTGCCATTGTCTTATTCTCCTTTGAATTTTTGAAATAATGTATATCTTAACAGCTATACTGCTAAAACCTGTTTAAAAAGGCATTCTGCCGCCTCTGCCCATACCGGGGAAGCCCTTCATGCCGCCGAGGCCCGGGAAGCCGCCGTGCTTTCCTTTCATGGAACCGCCGAACTGCTTCATCATCTTCTGCATCTCGTCAAACTGCTTGACCAGCCGGTTAACCTCCGAAATGTCCACACCCGCACCGGCAGCGATACGCCGCTTCCGGGAAGGATTCATCAGCTTCGGGTTGGCTCTCTCCTTTAACGTCATAGACTGGATAATGGACTTGACGCGCTTCATCTGCTTCTCTGCCTCATCGAGATCCAGAGAATCCAGCGCCTTACCCATGCCGGGAAGCATCTTCAGAATGCCGCCCAGACCGCCCAGCTTCTGCAGCTGTCCCATCTGGTCCAGGAAGTCGTCATAGCTGAACTGCCCCTTGGACATACGTCGCACAGAATCCCGAGCCTTCTTTTCATCCAGCTCGCTCTGTGCCCGTTCAATCAGGGAAAGCACATCGCCCATGCCGAGGATACGTCCCGCCATACGATCGGGATAGAACTGCTCCAGTTCCGAAAGCTTCTCACCCATACCGAGATACAGGATCGGCTTTCCGGTCATGGCCTTGATGGACAGTGCCGCACCACCACGGGTATCGCCATCACACTTGGTCAGGATCACGCCGTCAATGCCCACCCGCTCCACAAAGGTCTCGGCGACATTCACTGCTTCCTGTCCGGTCATGGCATCGACTGTGAGGATGCTCCAGTCCACCTGCACAGCCTTCTTGATGTTGGCCAGCTCATCCATGAGCTTCTCATCGATCTGGAGACGTCCCGCAGTATCCAGGATGACAACATTGTAGCCCTTCTGCTTTGCCTCTTCCACCGCGCGTCTTGCGATGTCCACAGGATTCACCTTATCTCCTAAGGAGAAGAAAGGAACCTCCTGCTTTTCTGCATTGACCCGCAGCTGATCGATTGCCGCCGGACGATACACGTCACAGGCTGCCAGCATCGGTTTTCTGTGCTGCTGCTTGAATTTGCCTGCCAGCTTGGCGGCGGTGGTCGTCTTACCTGCACCCTGAAGACCCACCATCATGATGACGGTAATTTCATTCTGGGGCCGCAGCTTGATCTCTGTGGTTTCAGAGCCCATCATTTCGGTCAGCTCTTCGTTCACGATTTTCACCACCATCTGGGCCGGTGTCAGTGAATTGAACACTTCCTCGCCGATGGCCTTTTCCTTCACCTTCGCAACAAATTCTTTGACGAGTTTGAAGTTTACATCGGCCTCAAGAAGCGCCATCCGCACTTCCCGGAGCGCCGCATTGACGTCATCCTCTGATAATCTGCCTTTACCGGACAGATTCGCAAATATATTTGTTAAACGATCGGATAAATTCTCAAATGCCATCTATGATTTCTCCTGCAAGTCGACGAATCTCCGCTTCGGAGGATTCTGTCTGAATTCTTTCTGCCAGTTCACGAATGCGAAGCATCCGTTTTTCCAGTCCCAGGGTCGCCTCTGATTCTGCCAGCTTCTGATCTGCTCTTCGAAAGAGCTCCTGTGCCGCCTGCCGTGTGATGCCCAGCTCTTCACCGATCTCGCTGAAGCTCATGTCATCCACGATGTGGTACTCGTATACTCTTCTCTGATTTTCCTTCAACAACCCGCCGTAAAGCTCGAACAGATTGCCTTTGATCACAAAGTCTTCCATCAAATCCTCTCCAAACCTCAGCTATGATAGCAAAGAGAGGGAGGACTGTCAAGCATTTTTCTTGACACATGTCCGGATGGGCATATGGGTGCCCATCCGGGCCACCACTTTCTTCGATCAATTCTTCCGGAACGCCTTCACCAGGGTTTCGCCATCCGCATAGCCCTGATTCTTCAGCTCATTGATAAACCACTCATCAATGCCGTCTACCGCATTGCGGAAGGAATCGATGTCCAGATCTTCGTAGCTTGTGATCGTCACCCCATTCTTCTCTGACCAGCGGCTCATGATTTCCGCATCTCCGGAACGATTGATTTCACGCTCGTAGCGCACGGCCAGTCTTCCGCATTCGTCGATCACTTCCTGCTGCTCCGGTGTCAGCGCATCATAGATATCCTGGTTGATACAGAAGAAGAGACAGTCATAGTTGGCATTCCACATGGAACAGTAGGGCTGTACCTCCTGCACGCTGGCAGCATCAATGGCCGGAAGCGGATTCTCCTGTCCTTCTACCGTTTTCTGCTGCAATGCCGTATAGGTCTCAGACCAGTTCATATTGGTGGCATCAGCGCCCCAGCGCTTGTAGCACTCCATCAGAAGGTTGGAACCTGCCACACGGATTTTCAGGTTCTTCATGTCCTCCACGGACTTGATTTCCCGCACGCTGTTGGTGAGCTCACGGAAGCCGTTCTCGGCAATACCCATACAATGGAGCCCATACTCGCTGAGAATGTCCTTCAGAAGTTCACCGGCCTCGCCGTCCAGCATGGTGTCCGCATCTTCCACGGAATCAAAAAGATAAGGAAGAGAAACCACATTGAAGCGGGGATCAAAGGCAGAATAGATCAGGTTGCTGTGCATGGAAATCTGTACCGGATCGCCATTCATCAGCGCCTGAATACCCTCACTCTGGTTTCCGTTGGTCAGCTGGTCCGCTGCATAAACGTTCACCTTGATCTTGCCGCCGGTGGCTTTTTCCACCAGCTTTCCGAAACGGCGGCCGCCCTCTGCCCAGGTAGATGTCTCTGTGGTGGAGCAGGTAAAGTTCCAGGTCTGCTCCTCCCAGCCAAGATCACTGTAATCACCGATTTCCGTCAGGTCCTCGTCGGCACTGTCGGAACCGCCAACATTAGCCTCACCGGCAGTCACGGTGCCGGTATAGCCGCCGTCCGCCGCCAGAAGTTTTGGCAGGAAGGTCGACACGGAAGGCACATAGGTAATGAGGAAGAGCACCACAACACTCGCAAAGATCATCGGTGCCACTGCCCGGGAAATCTTCGAAATATCCACATTTTCCATGCCTTCCTTCAGCTTAACCGCAATGGCCACAAAGAGATTCACGCCCACCGGCGGTGTCACCTGACCGATGGCCAGATTCACGGTTGCCACCACACCGAAGGCCACCACATCGTAGCCCAGGGACTTGCATACCGGCAGCATGATGGGAATAAAGATATACATGGCCGAATTGGCATCGATAAAGCAGCCTGCGATCAGGAAAATAATGTTGACGATCAGCAGGAAGGTGAACTGGTTGTGGGCAATGCTGCCAAGAAGCTGTGATGCCGCATCAGCGATGCCGAACTTGGTGCAGACAAAGGAGAACAGGGAAGCGCTGGCCACAATGATCATGATGCCGCCGGTGGTCTTCGCCGAGTCAATCAGGATGTCATGAAGTTCCTGCAGCTTCACCTCCCGGTAAATGAAGATGCCCACAAAGAGTCCGTATACCACGGACACTGCTGCTGCCTCTGTCGGCGTAAATATGCCGCCGTAGATACCGCCCAGAATGATGACCGGCATCAGAAGACCCCAGAAGGCGTCCTTAAAAGCTGCCCATCGCTCTGCGGCACTGGCTTTTTTCTGGGTGGACTGGATATTTTTCTTTCTGGCTTCGATCATGACCACCACGATCAGGGCCACGCCCATGAGAATACCGGGTACAATACCGGCCATAAACATGTCTGCAATCGAGACGCCGGTGATGGAGGCATAGACCACGAAGGCAATGCTGGGCGGGATGACGATGGCGATGGAGCTGGCCGTCGCCATCAAAGCCGATGCGAAAGGCGCACTGAAGCCGCCCTCTTCAATCATGGCCGGAATCAGTACAGCACCGAGAGCCGCCACGGTAGCCGGTCCGGAGCCGGAAATGGCGCCGAAGAAGCAGGCCACAATGACACAGACAATGGCCAGGCCACCCCTTCTGTGTCCCACGCAGGTATTTACAAAACGAATGAGACGGCGGGAAATGCCGGCCTTCGCCATGATATTTCCGGACAGCACAAAAAAAGGTATGGCCAGCAAGAGGAATTTGCTGATGCCGGAATACATATTGGTGGCCACAATGGTCAGACTGGTGCCGGAATACAGAATGGCGCAGACAGACGAAAGGCCCAGACAGATGCCGATGGGAATGCCCATAAGCAGGAAGATAAAGAAGGACAGGAAAAGAACCGCACTGATCATCACTTGTCCTCCTTTCTGCTGCTGTCAAGATAGAATTCAATAAAATGCAGGATCATGCAGGCTGCGCCGATGGGCACAAAGGACCAGAAGATCCATTCCGGCCAGTTCAAAACGAAGGTGCGCTTGCCGTTCTCCAGCTGCGTCAGCACCTTATCGAGTCCGTACTTAAACAATACCGCTGTAAAGAGCACAGACAGTACCGTGCTGATCAGAAGGCATCCCTTCCGGATCTTCTTCGGCAGGCGATCTGTGAGAATGGTGAGGTTCACCAGTTCTCCCTCCCGGCAGGCCAGCGCTGCCGCCAGCAGTGTGATCAAAACGAACACAGCCACCACCAGTTCCTCTGTAAAGGACCAGGACTGGTGAATTACCTTTCGTGAAAAAACATTGCCCACGGTCAGCACGAGAATCAGCAGAATCGACAGATCCAGCACGATTTTCTCCACTGCCGCAAGGGCATTCATCAGTTTCTTATAGATTTTCATACTCCCCCTTTTACCCGGATGGGCACCCATATGCCCATTCGGGTAATCATTACTCAAAAATACTGTCTACATACTTCTTTGCGTCGAACTTCTGAAGATCGGACACCTTCTCTCCCACGCCGATGTACTTCACCGGAATGCCCAGTTCCGACTGCACCGCAAGAGCAATGCCGCCCTTGGCTGTGCCGTCCATCTTGGTGAGGATGATGCCGGTGACCTGACAGCAGTCCTTAAAGATCTGGGCCTGGCTCATGGCATTCTGTCCCGTGGTGGCATCCAGTACCACCAGCGTCTCCCGATAGCCCTCGGCAAACTCCCGGTCGATGATGCGGTTGATCTTGCCAAGCTCCTGCATTAGATTTTTCTTGTTGTGCAGGCGGCCTGCGGTATCGATGATCAGAAGATCCGCGCGCTTCGCTTTGAAGGACTGCAGGGCATCAAATACCACGGCGGCCGGATCCGAACCCTCTTTCTGATGGATCACATCCACACCGCTGCGCTTGCCCCACTCACAGAGCTGCTCAATGGCCCCGGCCCGGAAGGTATCCGCTGCGGCCAGAATGACCTTTTTGCCTCTGCCTCTGAAGTTGGCCGCCAGCTTACCGATGGAAGTGGTCTTTCCCACACCGTTGACGCCGATCACCGAGATAATGCTCTTCTCGCGTTCAAAATCATAGTAGGAATCATCCACCCGCATGAGCTCATAGAGATAATCCCGCAGAATGCGCTTCACATCCCGGGTCATGTTCACACCCTGCCGATCTGCCTCATGACGCACCGCGTCAATCACCTTCATGGCGGTGTTCACACCCACATCACTCATGATCATGGCATCCTCCAGCTCCTCATAGAAACTGTCGTCTGCCACTTCATTGGACTGAAAAATATTGTTGATCAGCTTGGAAAAAAAATTCATGCTTCCTCCTCTGTCAATTGTCGAGCTGGTCCTGTACCAGATCCACCGAAACCAATGCCGAAATGCCCTTTTCCTGCATGGTGATGCCGAAGAGCCGGTCTGCCCGCTCCATGGTGCCGCGGCGATGCGTGATCACAATGAACTGCGTATGCTCCGTAAGATTCGTTAGATACCCGGCGAAACGAGCCACATTGGAATCATCCAGTGCCGCTTCAATCTCGTCCAGAAGACAGAAGGGCGAGGGCTTCAGGCTTTGAATGGCAAAAAGCAGTGAGATGGCTGTCAGTGCCTTCTCACCACCGGAAAGCTGCAGCATGTTCTGCAGTTTCTTTCCCGGCGGCTCCGCAATGATGCTGATGCCGCAGGTCAGTACATCGCCATCCTCGGTATCCAGTTCGATCCGTCCCTGTCCGCCGCCGAAGAGCACCTTGAAGACCCGGTTAAACTCCTTCTGTATCATGGCAAAGTTCTCACGGAACTGCTTCCGCATTCCGTTGTCCAGATCCCGGATGATACCCTGCAGGCTTTCCTCCGACTGCACCAGATCCTGATACTGGGTATTCAGGAACTCATATCGTCCGGACACCTCTTTGTATTGTGCAATGGCATCGAGATTCACCGAACCCAGGGCGCGCATCTGACTCTTCAGATCTGCGGTCTGAGACCGGAGAAGACTCAGCGCGGTATCATCCAAAACAGCGCTTTCCTTCGCCGCCTGGTAGGTCAGGTGATATTCCTCCAGCATGTAATCGGTGAGGGATCCAATGCGCTGGCTCAGCTTTTCCTTCTGGGACGCAACACGCATGGCTTCCTTCTGCAGAGAAACCAGTTCGGCAGAAATGCTGTCCTTTTCATCAAATGCCGCTTTCTGCGCACTGAGCATCTCCGCTTTCTGCGCTGCCAATGCCGCATCCTTCTGCTGCAGGGCCTGCGCCTTTTCTTTCGCCGCCTGCATTTCCGCAGACAGAGCGGTGATCTTTTCCGTTTTTTCGGCAATGCTGCGGGCACTGTTTTCTGCCGAAGCATCCAGATTGGCCAATGCTTCAAAGGCCGCTGTCAGCTCTCCGGACAAACGATTCAGGGATTCTGCCGCAAAGCCGGTTCTTGCCGAAAACTCGCTGTAGCTGGCATTCAGCATAGAACGAATACCGAGACTTGCGGTATTTCTGGAAAGCAGAAGATCCTGCTCTTCCTTCTGCAAAGTCTGCCCCTCATTTTTCAATGCGGTAAGCTCTGTCTCTGCCGTCTCCTTCTTTTTCCGAAGCGCCGCAATGTGATCCGCAGTCTTCAGCAGCTGATTCTCCAGTTCCTCAAGCTCCCGCTGACGGCTCATCAGATTGGAGCTGTTCCGGTAGGCACCGCCGGAAATAGAACCGCCCGGATTCAGAAGATCTCCCTCCAGCGTTACAATTCGAAGATTCTGCCGGTAATTACGCGCAATGCGCAAGGCATGGTCAATGTTGTCCACCACCAGAACCCGGCCCAGGAGATACTCGGCGAGAACCTGCAACTCCGAGCGGTAGTCAATAAGGTCACAGGCCAGACCGATGGCCCCCTCCTCTGATGCCGCCCGGAGACAGGTTTCGTCTCGACGGCCCCGGATATTGCTGAGGGGCAGGAAGGTTGCTCTTCCGTAGCGGTTCTTTTTCAGGAACT
Source organism: Parolsenella sp. (assembly GCA_963659875.1). Lineage (GTDB taxonomy): Bacteria > Bacillota > Clostridia > Lachnospirales > Lachnospiraceae > Oribacterium. Next base: position 445,622 of record CAVKVA010000001.1, on the reverse strand, counting down.
GCACCATTTCCTTCGCGGTCTGCTCGTCCCGGGTCACAATGTTCTGCACACTGCCGCCCAGGGCCGTTTCAATGGCCACCTCATATTTCTTCGGTACCTGAATAAGCTCTGCCACCACGCCTTCGAGTCCCGGCACCTGATTGCGGCGGTCCATAACCTGCTTCACCGCATTGCCAAAGCCCTCATAGCGCTCCGCCAGATTCCGGAGGGTCTCCAGGCGATTTTTGCTGCTGCCGTGAATCTGAAGCTGCTGCTGCAATGCCTCCGTCAGCTCTTTGACATCTGCTCCGATATGACGCTGCTTTTCTTCATTTTCTTTGCGGGCCTGCGTCTTCTCTCGCAGTGCCGTCTCGATTTCGGCGAGCGCTCGCTGTTTCTCTTCCAGCTTGCCGAGAAGCTCCTGAGAAGGCCCCTGCAGCGTACCGACCGCGGCCCCGGCGCTCCGCTCCTCCAGCGCATAGTCTTCTCCCATACAGCTATGCACCGCAGAAAGGGCCGCCTTTCGACTTTCCGCAATCTTTTTCAGGTCCGCCCGGATCAGATCCCGGCTTATCGCAGTATCGGTTTTGTCTTCTTCGCCATTCGACAGAATCAGCTGCAGCTGCTCCTCAATCAGCGTGAGTATCGACAGCTGGTCCTCAATATTGGAAATCGCAGTGAACTGTTGTTTCTTATAGTTTTCCTGCTGCTCATCCAACTGCGCCCCGCTGTTTTCCTCCGCCCGGATCTGCTCCTTCAGGACATTGATCTGTCCCTCCAGCTCGCTCCGTTTGAGAGCCGCCTTAGAGGCACCCTCTCGGGCATCAGCGGCCTGACTTTCCAGGTCACTGATGTCCTTTTCCAGTTGCTCGTACTTTTCGGACAGCGCACCGGACTTCTCCCGGGTTTTCCGGAGATCCTCCTGCACAGCGGCATCACTGACATTCACCTGGGAAAGCTTCTCGGTGGCTTCGTCCATTTCCCGGACAAAAAGGGCTGTATCCTTCTTCAGCAATTCGTCCCGGAGACTGAGGTACTGCTTCGCCTGCTCCGCCTGCCGTTTCAGCGGCTCCACCTGCTTTTCCAGCTCCTGCAGAATGTCCGTCACACGCTGGAGATTTCCCTGTTCCTCCGCGAGCTTCTTTTCCGCCACATCCTTCCGGCGCTTGTACTTCACAATGCCGACCGCTTCATCAAAAAGGGCTCTCCGCTCCTCCGGCTTTCCCGAAAGAATCCGGTCGATCTGTCCCTGTCCGATGATGGAGTAACCCTCCTTGCCGATGCCGGTATCGTAGAACAGCTCATTGATGTCCTTTAGACGACATTCCGTGCCGTTCAGAAGATATTCCGACTCACCTGAACGATAGAGCCGCCGGGTCACCGTGATCTCATCATAGTCCAGTCCGAGACAGCGATCGGAATTGTCCAGCGTAATGGCACAATAAGCGCAGCTCTGGGCACGCCGCTGTGCAGTACCTGCGAAAATCACATCCTGCATAGAAGCGCCCCGGAGCTGCTTCACCTTCTGCTCGCCGAGAACCCAACGTACCGCATCCGCAATGTTGGATTTTCCGGAGCCGTTGGGTCCCACGATACCCGTGATGCCCTTGCTGAAATCCAGCACCGTCTTGTTGGCAAAGGACTTAAAGCCCTGGATTTCAATTGATTTTAAATACATGTCCGGTTTCCGCCTTTATCCTGAGCAGTGCCTGGTATGCTGCTGCCTGTTCGCCTTTTTTCTTGGAAGAGCCCTCGCCAATGCCGTATTCCTCTCCATTCACGGACACGGCAATGCGGTAAAAGCGGTCATGGCAGGGGCCGGATTCCTCCAGAAGAAGGTATTCCATCTCCAGATGATTCTGGGAGCAATACTCCTGCAGCACCGTTTTTGCATCGCGATACAGACTCTTGTTTTCGATATCAGACAGCACCAGCTCAGTCACAAATTTCCGGGCGGGCTCCATACCGCCGTCGAGATACATGGCCCCGATGACGGACTCAAAAGCATCCGACAGCACAGAATCCCGCCGATTGATGCCCTCCCGGGCCTCGCCCCTGCCAAGAACGATGTAGTCGCCGAGATGAAGCCGCCGGGCCGCCTCCGCCAAAGTAGGCTCGCAAACCAGCGCCGCCCGCACCTTGGTCATGTCTCCCTCCTGCAGCACCGGCCGACGTTCATACAGAAACACGCTGGAAATCAGCTCCAGCACCGCGTCCCCCAGAAACTCCAGCCGCTGATTGGAAGCCTCCTTCGGGTCTCCGTTTTCATTGGAAAAGGAAGGATGAATCAGCGCATGCTGCAGCAGCTTCCTGTCATGAAAACGATACCCGATATCCTCCTCCAGCTTAGATAAAGATACATCCATTTTTGTGTCCATCTTACTTTGCTGCCCGGATGGCCTCCACAGCCTGTCCCACCGTCTGGAACTGCTCTGCCGCATCATCCGGAATCTCAATACCGAAGGTCTCCTCAATGGCCATCACAATCTGCACCACATCCAGAGAATCCGCATGCAGATCATCCACAAAACGTGTCTCCATGGTGATCCGATCCTCAGAAACACCGCTCATCTCCGTTGCAATGATTTTTTTCAGCTTTTCAAATTCCATTTCCTTTTTCTCCTTATTCTGATCAGGTTAATGTCTTCGGCCGCAGATGCCGTTTTTATGCCTCAGCCTCAGCCTCCGCCGCTTCTACCTGTGCCTGTATCTTCTTCACAATGTCCTTTTCCGCAAAGTCCGCGCACTGCCGGATGGCGGTGGTCAATTCTCTTCCGTCGGTATTGCCGTGGACTTTCACCACCAGTCCCTTAAGACCGAGGATCGGCGCTCCGCCGTACTGCTTCGCATCAAACTTCTTCATGGTCTTCTTCAGAGCCGGCTTGATGAGCGCAGCTCCCAGCAGCGTCTTGAGTCCCGAGTGCTTCAGCGTGTCCGTGATCTCCGTCAGGAGCATCTTACCCACGCCCTCATACATCTTAAGCACGACATTGCCCACAAAGGCATCCGCCACAACCACATCACAGTTGCCGTCCACAATGTCCCGGGCCTCCACAGAACCGATGAAGTTCAAAGCATTATCCTCCTTCAGAAGCGGCATGGCTTCCTTCACGAGGGCATTTCCCTTCTCCTCCTCGGCACCGATGTTCACAAGACCCACCGTCGGATTCTTCACACCCAGCATATCCCGGATGTAAATGGAACCCATCTCGGCAAACTGCCGGAGCCACTCCGGCTTCGCATCTACGTTGGCACCGCAGTCCACCAGGAGGCAGACACCCTTTCGTGTGGGAATCAAAGCGCCAAGGGGTGGCCGCTGGATACCTCTGATGCGTCCGACAATCAGCTGTCCGCCGGCCAGGATTGCTCCGCTGGAACCGGCAGAGATGAAAGCATCTGCATTACCCTCCTTCACAAAGTGCATGCCCTTCACAATGCTGGAATCCTTTTTCCGCCGCACAGCCAGCACCGGTGACTCGTGGAGAGAAATCACATCCGGCGCATCCACGATTTCGATACGACTCTCATCGTACTGATACTGCTTCAGCTTGTCCCGAAGAAGGGCCTCCGGTCCGAAAAGGAAAATTTTTGTATCTTTCACCTGGGGTAGAGAATTGACCACACCGGACAATATCGCATCCGGCGCCAAGTCTCCGCCCATGGCATCTACTGCAATTCTGATCATGCTGTAAACTCCGTTCTTCTGCCCGTTGGCAGACCACGCCTTATACATACTAAGCATTTATAATAGTGTAAAAGGCAGATTGAAGTCAAGTAAAGTATCAAAAAGCGCGACGCAGATCCAAACTGCGCCGCGCCGCTTAGGCAATTCTTATGCTTCTTTTTCTGCTGCATTCTCTGCAACAATCTTGTTTTGAATATCGCCGGGTGCCTGCTCATAGCGGACAAAAGCGTATTCATAGACGCCGGCACCGCCGGTGATGGAGCGAAGATCCGTATTATAGCCGTAGAGACTGCTCATGGGAAGCTCTGCCTCGATCAGTTGCTTGCCGTTGTGCAGTGCGGTCATGCCCAGCACTCTGCCGCGGCGCTTGGTCAGATCGCCCATGATGTCTCCGGTATTCTGATCCGGCACCGTCACCTTCAGGGAAGCAATCGGCTCCAACAGTACCGGCTGCGCCTTCATGAAGCCATCCTTGAAGGCAAGGCTTGCCGCCGTCTTAAAGGCCTGCTCGGAGGAATCCACCGGATGATAGGAGCCGTCCAGCAGCACAGCCTTGAGTCCCACTACCGGATAACCGGCCAGCGGTCCCTTCTTGCAGCACTCCTGAATGCCCTTTTCCACTGCCGGGAAGTAGTTCTTCGGAACAGAACCGCCGAAGACCTTCTCCTCGAATACATAAGGGGTCTCCAGATCGCCGCTGGGAGAGAACTCCATGATGACGTCGCCGTACTGTCCATGTCCGCCGGACTGCTTCTTGTGGCGTCCCTGTACCTTTACGGTCTTCTTGATGGTCTCACGATAAGCGAAACGAGGCTTTTCCAGCACAAGGCCCACATTGTAGCGCTCCTTGATCATAGACTGTACCACCTCCAGCTGTTGATCGCCGATGCCATAGATCAGAGACTGGCGATTCTCCGGATCGGATACCAGACGCAAGGTCTTGTCCTCTTCCATCATTCTCTGCAGCGCGGTGGAGAGCTTATCCTCATCTGCCTTGTTCTCGGCACGATATGCCATATAAGTATACGGTGTGGAAAGCTGCGGGCCGTGATACAGCACCGGTGCATTCCGCAGTGCGATGGTATCGCCGGTTTCGGTAACAGAAAGCTTCGCCATGGCACCGATATCACCAGAACGAAGCTCCGGTACCTCTACGGAACTGCCGCCCCGGAGCACATAAATCTTGCCGACCTTCTCTACAGTTTCCTTATTGACGTTATAGATCTCTGTATTGGGCTTCAGGGTACCGGTACATACCTTTACCAGGGAATACTTGCCCATGAAGGGATCTGCGATGGTCTTCCATACCTTTGCGGTCAGGTTAGCGTCAGAATTGAACTTTGCGGTGAACCGCTCTCCGGAGGAAGCATCCACACCCACCGTCTCGAATTCATTCGGTGCCGGCAGATACTTATCGATCACCTGCAGAAGGACATTGAAGCCCTGTACGTTCACGCCGGATCCCATGAGTACCGGCACCATGCTGCAGGTCTTCACATTGGCACGAAGTGCGCCCTGAATCTCTTCTACTGTGAAATCCTCGCCGGAGAAGAATTTTTCCATATACTCGTCACTGGTCTCCGCTACGGCTTCCAGCAATGCATTTCTGGCGATGCCCAGATTCTTCTGTACATAATCCGGAATCTCGCAGGGCTCATACTCGTTCATCTTTGTGAAACGGCGACCGGCCATCTTCACCACATTGACAAAACCCACAAACTTCTCGTTCTCACGAATCGGCAGCTGGAACGGTGCCACGGAACGGCCAAAGCGCTTCTCCAGATCCAGCACCAACTGTCTGTAGGATGCATGGTCATCATCCATATTGGTCACAAAGAACATACGCGGCAGGCGATGCTGCTCGCAAAGCTCCCAAGCCTTCACTGTGCCCGGCTCGATGCCCGCCTTGCAGTTCACCACGATGATGGCAGAATCTGCTGCGGATACCGCCTCCTCTGCTTCTCCCACAAAATCAAAATAACCAGGTGTATCCAGAATATTGATCTTCAGCTCACCGTTCTCACCCTTATACTCCAGCGGAAGTACGGAAGTAGAAATGGAAAACTTTCTCTTCTGCTCTTCCTTATCATAATCGGAAATGGTGTTACCCTCGGTTACGGAGCCCATGCGCGTTGTCGTGCCGGTTGCATATGCCAGTGCCTCTGCCACAGTTGTCTTGCCTGCGCCGCCGTGTCCCAAAAGTACCACATTGCGTATGTCTCCGGTGCTGTAAACCTTCATATGTCTGTCCTCCTGTTGTATTGGGTCTTTTGTGCTTTTTATCTGATATTTTTGAAAAAGCCGACCACTGAATTGGTTTTATTGTACCAAAAAGGATGTGTCTATACAAGCAAAAGTTAGGTAAAACGCCCGATATTTGCAAAAAAGCAGAAATTTCTTCCGGCAATAAAAAGAAGAAGGGTATCGCGCAAGCTTGGCTTGCACGATACCCTTAGGCAACAATTATTATATCCGAACATCATACTGGTACCGCTTCAGGACATTGATGGCCTGCTCCTTGGCTTCTTCCTGGTAGAAGGAGATCCGGAGGGCACCCTCGCCATGGTCCCGGGCATTGTTGATACCGATATTTTTGATAGAAATTCCCTTGGACGCGAGAATCACGGAAATGGTGGAAATAGCACCTACCTCATCTGCCACATCCACGGAGAAGCTGTAATCCGGTGTCAAAGCGCCCTTGTTCTTCACATTGATGGAATTCCGGTATTCCCGGGAGCTCTCGAACATGTGCAGAATCCGCTGGTCGCTTTCCGCCTTCTTCAGTGAATTTGAAATGTCCTGCAGCTCCGCAATGTAACGGTCCAGAATTTCTGCCAGAGGCGCTGCATTGGTGTCACAGATCTGCTCCCACATCTCCGGACTGGAAGAAGCGATTCTTGTGATATCCCGGAAACCACCGGCTGCGATGGTCTTCATGAGCTGGCTCTCATCATCGGAAGCCTTTACCAGGTTCACGAGAGAGCTTGCCACAATATGCGGAAGGTGCGATACCGCCGCTACCGCATCATCGTGGGTCTTGGCATCCACCACAATGGGGATGGCCTGCAGTGTCTCGGCAACCTCTGTCAGCGCAGCCGTCAATTCCGGATGCTCTTCGGAAATCGGTGTGATGATGTAATAGGCATTGGAGAAGAGATAATCGGTAGCTGCCTTGTAACCGGTCTGCTCGGAACCTGCCATGGGATGACCGCCCACAAAGCTGCCCTCCAGTCCCAGTTCCTTCGCTTTTTCACAGACAGCGGTCTTTGTGGAGCCAACATCAGTCAGGATAGCCCCTTCCTTCATGTGCTTTGCGATCTCCGGCATATAGGCAATGTTGCTCTCCACCGGTGCGCAGAGAAAGATCATATCTGCCTCTGCCAGCTTTTCCGAATAAGGACTGTCCAGTACGATGTTGACAAGACCGTCTTCCTGTGCCACCTCCAGATTGGACACATTTCTGGCATATGCCATGATGCGAAGCTCCGGATCCTTCTTTTTCAGTCCCTTGGCAATGGAACCGCCGATCAGGCCGAAGCCGATAAATGCAATTGTTTTCATTGTTATTCTCCTCCTTATGCCCTACAATGCATGCTATGTACTTTAATGCGTCAAAGTACGAAAGTCAAGTCCCAGATCCAATTCGTCTATACCAGAATCCCAAGCTTCCGGCACGAATTATCATGAGATCAAATCAAAAAGACTGATCTGGTTGGAATCCGGAATGTCACCCAGCAGTCCCAGTTCCGCAAACTTATCCACAAAACCCTTCGGGCAGTGGGTCCGGTTGATAAAATCATCCTTGGAAAGGAAAGCACCGCCCTTGGCTCCTTCCTCGATGCCCTGGGCCACCGCCTCTCCGAGTCCGGCCATACAGCTGAAGCTAGGCATGATTTTTCCGTCCTCGGTGATCTGGAAATCCTTCGCCTTTGCTGTGTAAATATCGATGGGTGCAAATTCGATGCCCCGGGCATACATTTCCTCGCAAATCTTCATATCCCGGAGGCAGACCTGTTCTGTATTGGTTGGCTTCGGAATGTTCTGATACTCCTTGATGTAGTAACGAAGCTTATCCAGACCAAAGCACATCTTGTCGTAATCAAAGCCATCCGCGCGGATGGAATAATAGGCGGTATAGTACTCCCGCGGATAGAACACCTTGCAGTAGGCCACACGCCAAGCCATCATGACATAAGCCGCCGCATGGGCCTTCGGAAACATGTATTTGATCTTTTTGCAGGCATCGATATACCACTGGGGCACATCGTGGGCCAGCATGTCCTCACACCAGGAGTCCTTCAACGGCTTATGCTTACGGGTGGCCTCCATGATGGAGAAGGACTCGCCCGGATCCATGCCCATGTGCATGAGATAAACCATGATATCATCACGGCAGCAGATGGCATCCTGCAGCGTGGTGACGCCCTGGAGAATCAGATCCTGGGCGTTGTTTAAGTAAACATCTGTTCCGTGTGACAAGCCGGAAATACGGATGAGATCCGAAAAGTACTTCGGTTTGGTGTCCTCTACCATCTGCATGGCAAAGGAGGTACCAAACTCCGGAATGCCGAGGCAGCCCAGCTTTACCCCCTGAATATCCTCCGGTCGGATATTCAGAGCCTCTGTGGACTGGAACAAACTCATGACCTCCTTGGAATCCAGGGGGATGTCCTTCACCGGGTCCAGTCCAGTCAAGTCCTGCAGCTTTCGAATCATGGTGGGATCGTCGTGTCCCAGAATATCCAGCTTTAGCAGGTTATGGTCAATTTTATGGTAGTCGAAGTGCGTGGTGATGATCGGCGAATGCACATCGTTCGCCGGATGCTGCACCGGCGTAAAGGTATTGATCTCCTCACCGTGGGGCAAAACGACGATGCCGCCGGGGTGCTGTCCGGTGGTGCGCCGAACGCCCACGCAGCCCTGCACCAGCCGGTCAATCTCGGCATTTCGCTTGGAAATGCCCCGCTCCTCGTAATATTTCTTCACCATGCCGAAGGCCGTTTTGTCCGCCAGGGTACCGATGGTGCCGGCCTTAAAGGTATAGCCGTCGCCGAAGATCACGCCCGTATAGGCATGAGCCTTCGCCTGGTATTCTCCCGAGAAGTTCAGATCGATATCCGGCTCCTTATCGCCGTTGAAGCCCAGGAAGGTTTCAAAGGGGATATCAAAGCCCCAGCGATTCAGCTCGGCACCGCACTTCGGGCACTTTTTCGGAGGCATGTCGCAGCCCGCCATACCGGAATATTTCTTCACCTCCGGCGAATCGAAGTCATACCAGTAGCATTCCGGACAGACATAGTGCGGCGACAGGGGATTCACCTCCGTGATATGGGCCATGGTGGCCGCGAAGGAGGAACCCACGGATCCCCGGGAGCCCACGAGATAGCCGTCCTCATTGGACTTGTCCACCAGCTTCTGGGCAATGATATACATCACGGAGTAACCATTCGAGATAATGGAGGTGAGCTCCGTTTCCAGACGATCCTCCACAATCTTCGGAAGCTCCGGTCCGTACATCCGGTGGGCCGTATCATAGCAGATCTCCCGCAGCTGCTCATCGGAATGCTCAATGACCGGCGGACACTTGTCCGGCCGCACCGGCTTGATGTTGTCACACATGTCCGCAATGCGGTTGGGATTGTCGATGACCAGTTCTCTTGCCCGGTTGGGCTCCAGGTAGTCGAACTCCGCCAGCATTTCCTCCGTGGTACGGAAGTAGAGGCAGGCATCGCTCTCCTCCTCATCAAAGCCCCGGCCTGCCATGATGATCTTCCGGTAAATATCATCCTCCGGGTTCACATAATGAGCATCGCAGGTGGCGCAGCAGGGCTTGCCCAGCTGGTCCGCCAGGGACAGAATATGCAGGTTATAGTCGATGAGATCCTGCTTGGTCGTGGCAGAATACTTGTCGGAGGCCAGCATGAAATCATTGTTGGACAGGGGCTGCACCTCCAGATAATCATAGAAGGAGGCGATGTCCAGCAGCTGGGCTTCATCGGCACCGCGGAGCATATTCTGGAAGAGCTCGCCCATGACACAGGCACTGCCGATGATGAGTCCCTCCCGCCGCTGTTTGAGCAGGGACTTGGGAATTCTGGGCGATTTCCGGAAATACGTCAGATGGCTCTCGGAGATCAGCCGATACAGGTTGATACGGCCCACATCGTTTTTCGCCAGCAGAATGATGTGATAGCTGGGCAGCTTCATCACATTCGCCGCATGATCAAACTCCAGTTTGTCGATTTCCGCCAGCTTTTCCACGCCCCGGGCCTTCAGCATCTCGATTTCACGGATATAAATCTCCGCGGTACATCCCGCATCGTCCACCGCCCGATGATGGTTCTCCAACGGGATCTTCAAGTCCTTCGCCACCGTATCCAGCTTAAAGCGGTTGAGATGCGGCAGCAACAGCCGGGACAGGCCCACCGTATCCACAATGGTGGGGTCAAAAGAAAGGCCCAGTTTCCGCGCCTTTGCGCGAATGAAGCCGGTATCGAATTCTGCGTTGTGGGCGACGATCACCGCAGAGCCGCACCATTCCAGAAAGCGCGGCAGCACCAGTTCAATGGGATCCGCCGACATTACCATAGAATCATCTATGCCGGTGAGCTGTGTGATGCGGAAGGGAATGGGTACCTTCGGGTTCACAAAAACATCCATTTTGTCGATGATCTCGTTTCCCTGCAGCTTCACAGCGCCGATTTCGATGATGTGATCGTCGGTGGCACTGAAGCCGGTGGTCTCGATGTCGAAAACCACCGTCAACTCGTCCAGCCCCTGGCCCTGGTCATGCACCACAATGGTCTGGAGATCGTCCACCAGGTAGCCCTCACAGCCGTAAATCAACTTGAAGTCCTTGTCATGCCCCGTCTTTTTCAGATGAATGGCGGCGTCCGGGAAGGCTTGCACCACGCCGTGATCCGTGATGGCCATGGCCTTCATGCCGAAGGACAGTGCCGTATCGATGTAGTCGTTCACGTCCGACACGCCGTCCATATCCGACATTTTCGTATGCAAATGAAGCTCCACTCGCTTTTCCTTGGCATTGTCCTGACGGGTCTCTCGCTTCAGACTGTACTTTTTAATGCCGGAAATATGAGAAAGCTCCAGTTCCTTGTCATAGGTATCGAATTCGATGACGCCCTTCACGCAGATGTCCTTGCCGGCCGCCAGAAACGCATGGGCCTGGTCCAGATCCTCATCGTCCACGAAGATCTTGGAGGCGATGGAATCCGTATAATCCGTAAAGGAAAAGCTCAGGATGTTCTTGCCGGTACGGGTGCGGCGCTCGTCCACCATGAGGATCCTGCCTGCCAGCACCACAGTGCCGCTGGCCTCCGTCACCTCAGAAATGGCCGTGGGTTCCTCGTAGAAATCCCGGCCGTACAGCACCTCCTCGGACTCCGAGCGTTTGAAGGCAAATTTCCGGCGGCCGCCCTCTCCCTGCCGGAAGCGCTCGCCGCCGTTTTTCATCTGCGGGCTCTTCAGCGGTTTCTGTGCTGCCGCACTGCCCTGTACAGAATTCTGTGCACCGCCTTGCGCAAATTTTCCGTCGCCTGTCTTTGCCACAGTTCCGTTTTGTGACACAGCGGCAGCAAAATCCAGATCCGAAGCTGCCAGCATAGCGGTATCCATATTAAAGGGATCTGCTGCAGTCATAAACTTTTCATGCTTCGGCTTCTGGGCAATGGTCTCTCTGGTATGTCCCCGCAGTTCCGCCGGAACATAGTTTCTGTCATACTGTATGGTTTTTTCTTCCCGTTTCACATCCTCGTAAAGAAGCGTAAGGCTTAACTCCACACCGCAGCGCTCCTCGAAAATCCGCTTCAGAGCATGAGAAAAGTCCCGCTCCCGGCTCTTATAGAGATGGGAATTCGGGATGGTCAACTCCAGCGTATCCTCGTCCTGCCAGCGAAGTCCGGCAATGCTCAGCATATTGTAGAGCAGAATGTTCCTGTCCCGGAGCTCCATGCGGATGGAATCCCCGTACATATCATAAAGCGACCGGGCCTTGTACTGGGCAGACAGACGAAACTTCTCCATGATGCGGATCGTCAGTTTTTTCCCGTTGAACAGCTGACTTTTGATGGCATTTTCTACTTCCTTCACCGCTGCCTTCTCAATGAGATGCTGACTCACGATATAGATTCTCAGCTCCGTATGCTCCCGGCTGATGGTGACGCGGACAACAGAAACGTCCTGAAACAGGGTTTCTGTTTCAGGACGCAACGTCAATGCCTCAAACACTTCAAAGAATTTCTTCATGTATCGCAGCTCTCCCTGTACTCAGAGCTTCTTGAGCTCCTCATGCAGTACCTCCAGCAGTTCCGCCTCGGGTACCTTGCGGATGATTTCTCCCTTCTTGATCAGGAGTCCCTCTCCGATGCCGCCGGCAATGCCGATATCCGCCTCTCTGGCTTCGCCGGGGCCGTTCACCACGCAGCCCATAACCGCTACCTTCAGATCCTTCTCATCGAATTCCTCCACCATGGTCTGTACCTTGTCCGCCAGGCTGATGAGGTCAATGTTGGTGCGCCCGCAGGTAGGACAGGACACCACTGTGACGCCGCCCTTACGAAGTCCCAGTGTGCGGAGAATCAGCTTGGCAGACTTGATTTCCTCGACAGGATCTGCCGACAGACTCACCCGGATGGTGTTGCCGATGCCCTGCGACAGAATCATACCAAGACCGATGGCGGATTTAATGTTGCCGGACCAGACCGTACCGGCCTCAGTGATGCCCACATGGAGGGGATGGTCCGTCTTCTCTGCAATCAGTGTATGCGCCTTGGCACACATCATGACATCGGAGGACTTGATGGAAATCACCAGATTGTCATAGCCCATGTCCTCGATGAGCTGCACCTTCTGAAGGGCAGATTCCACAATGCCTTCCGCGGTCACATGCCCACCGTACTTGGCGATCAGTTCCTTCTCCAGGGAGCCGGAATTCACACCCACCCGAATCGGAATATTTCTCTCCCGGGCGCAGTCCACCACAGCTCGAATTTTCTCATTGGAGCCGATGTTGCCGGGATTGATGCGGATCTTGTCGGCACCGTTTTCCATCGCGGCAATGGCCATATGATAATCGAAGTGTATGTCCGCCACCATGGGAATATTCACTTCCTTCTTGATCTCGCCGAAGGCAAGGGCCGCCTCCCTGTTGGGCACCGTCAGACGGATGATCTGACAGCCGGCCTTCTCCAGCCGGTGAATCTGCGCAACAGAAGCCGCCACATCCGTGGTTTTCGTGTTGCACATAGACTGAATGGCAATGGGATTTTCTCCGCCGATGGCGACATTACCGATCCTGACTACTCTGGTTTTTTCTCTTGCCAACATTTTATTCCCTCAACTCTCCAAATTGTATTTCATCAAAATTCACTTCCGGTAGGCTCCGCTGAAGAGGTTAAAAAGATCATTTCCCAGCACCAGGGCCATCAGCAGAAGAAGAAACAGCATGCCGACGGTATTGATTCTTTCCTCGATTTTCGGATCCAGGCGACGCCGCAGCAGAGATTCCACTACGATCACCAGCAGCCTGCCGCCGTCTAGTGCCGGAATGGGCAGCAGATTCATCACACCCAGATTGGCAGACAGCATGACACAAAGCTCCAACAACACCAGAAAAGCATTGAACAAACCATACTGTGTGCTTTCCTGCACCGTAGAACTCATAACAGAAACCGTACCCACCGGTCCCATCACCTCATTCCGACTGACCTGTCCCTTAGTGATCAGATGAATGCTGTCCAGCACCACCAGCACATTGTAGCGAAGCTCTGCCGCCGCATCCCCGATAAGCTCTGCGGGATTTTCTGCCGTGATCCTGCCGCCGAACATATTGAGGCCCAGCCGATATTTCTGATTCACTGCATCATAATACGGATGAAAGCTTTCCGTGATGGTCTCGCCGTTCCGCGTAAGCTTCACCGTAAGCGCCGTGTCCTCTTGAAAGTCTCCGCTGTGGAGATAGAGCCAGATATAGAGTTCCCGGTAGGAATACAGCCTTCGTTTGGCGTGACCGTCAAAGGAAATACTCTGCAAAATATCGCCCTGCTGAAAATCCGCCGCTGCCGCCGGACTGTTCTCCGCCGTACTCAGCACGATGGGCTTGTCAAAGCCGCAGAAAAAAACCACCAGAAGCGCCAGCAGAAAGGCCAGAATGAAGTTGTTAACCACACCGGCAATACAAATCAGGAAGCGCTGCCCGTTGGGCTTGTTCTGGAAACTCCGCTTCGGAATTTCCGACTCCCGGAAACGCACCCCGTCGAAATCCACCCAGGGATCCGTTTCCGTCAGAATGTGTTCTCCCGGCAGCGGTGTAAAATTCGTTTCCTCTCTTTCGCCCTCTGCCGTGAGAAAATCGCCGCTTCCGGCACTGTCCTCCCCCAGCATGGCACAGGAGCCGCCGAAGGGCAGCAGCTTCAGGCTGTAGCGGGTATTTTTGTATACACGACTCAAAATCCGAGGCCCCATGCCGATGGAAAATTCCAGCACGCCCACACCGCAGAGCTTGGCCGCCAGAAAATGCCCCAGTTCATGAAAGAAGATCAGGAAACCCAGGGCCAGAATTGCAACAATGATACTCATATCTCTTCTCCTTCATGTCTCTTCCGGTTTTATAACACAGAAGCGTGAAGGAACTGTGTAATCACTTCAGAAAACGAGAATGTTCCCGCACAAAGCGCCGCGCCCAAGCCTCCATTTCCAGAATCTCCTCCAGTGAGGGATGCGGGATAATGTCTTCGGCGTGAGCATCCATGGCTTCCTCGATCACATCCGCAATCCCCAGAAAATCGATGCGATCCTCGAGGAAGAGGGCCACGGCCTCCTCATTGGCTGCATTAAACACCGTGGGCATAGAGCCGCCGTCCCGACCGGCCCGATAACCCAGGGCCAGCCCCTTGAAAGTCTCAAGATCCGGATTTTCAAAGGTCAGACTGCCCAGCTTGCAAAGATCCAGCCGTTCATCCGCCGGCAATGCCCGCCGATTCGGGGCGTAGAGTGCGTATTCAATGGGAATCCGCATGTCCGGCACGCCCAGCTGGGCCTTCACCGAACCATCCACGTACTGTACCGCGGAATGCACAATACTCTGTGGCTGCACCAGTACCTGAATCTTGTCCACCGGCACATCGAAGAGCCAGCGGGCCTCCAGGACCTCCAGACCCTTATTCACCATGGTGGCCGAGTCGATGGTGATCTTCCGGCCCATGGACCAGTTGGGATGCTTCAACGCATCCTCCTTGGTCTTGCCCTGCAGCTCCTCCCGCTTCTTACCCCGGAAGGGGCCGCCGGAAGCCGTCAGCAGAATCTTCTCCAGCTTGTCATGGGGTTCTCCGACGAGGGACTGCCAGATGGCAGAATGCTCCGAATCAATGGGCTTGATCTCAATGCCGCACTGCGCTGCCAGCGGCATGATGATATGACCGGCGCAAACAAGCGTTTCCTTGTTTGCCAACATGACCTGCTTATGCGCCTTCAATGCCGCAATGGTGGGCTGAATACCGATCATACCCACCACGGAGACGATCACCTCTTCACAGCTCTCCATCTCCACCAGTTCAATGAGGCCCTCCATACCGGAAAGAACCTCCACCGGAAGACCGAAGCTGCGGAATTTCTCTGCCTTCTCCGCGTCATACACGCAGACCTTCTCCGGCTTCCAGGCAAGTACCTGTTCCCGCAGTGTTTCAATGGAACCATAGGCGGCCAGTCCTGTCACCCGGATATCCGGATCGCCCTGCTGCACATCCAGTGCCTGGGTGCCGATGGAGCCGGTACTGCCCAGAATCACGATTTTTCTCATTTTCTCATTTCTCCCACATTCAGTTCAGAAAGGTCAGCGCAAAGCAGATGGCCGGTGCCGTGAAAATCACAGAATCAAAACGGTCCATCACGCCTCCATGGCCGGGAATCAAGGTGCCGTAGTCCTTCACCCCATAATCCCGCTTGATGCCGGATGCCGTCAAATCGCCGATCATGGAAATCAGCGCCGCGATACCGCAGGCAATGGCCGACGTCACCGGCGGATTGATCACATTGTAGAAATGCCGCCGGAACAGAAAAGCGTAAACAAAGCCCAGAAGTGCAGCGCCTACCACACCGCCGACGGCGCCCTCTATGGTTTTCTTCGGACTCAGAATCGGTGTCATCTTGTGCTTTCCGATGAGCATACCGGTACAGTAGGCACAGGTATCCGAACCCCAGCTGGAAAGGAAAATCAGCCAGACCAGAAACTTTCCATCCGGCATGCTTCGCGTCTGGTAGAGATAGCTCATCATTACCCCGCCGTAAACCACCGTCATAAATGCCTTCGCAATAACGGAAATCTTGTAGGACGGGTAAGTGATCACGTAGAAGGCCATCAGTGCCATCAGGGAAAGGATCACCATCAGCGTCAGGAATTCCTCTGCCTCAAACCACACAATCAGATAATAGACGATGGCCGCACAGTAACCCACATAGCCCAGGGAACGCCGTTCGATACCAAACACCCGATAGAGTTCAAACATGGCCACCAGGGAAATGCCCAGGGTCACCAGAAACAGGGGCAGACCGCCCATGGGCACCACCACAATGGCAACGACCACCAGGATAATGCCGCTGAGGAGACGCTTCAGGAAGGAGCCGAGTTTTTTTTCATTTTGATTCTTTTTCAGACTTTCGTTTTCGCTTGCTGTCATAAAATACCCTTACGTAACACGAAAAGCCGTTTTTGACCCTCATCGGCCAAAACCGGCATTTCTGTGCATTATTTTTTGATACGTCCGCCGAAGCGCCGCTCTCTTTGGTTGAAGCTGTCAATGGCCTTCAGAAGCTCTGCCTTGTTGAAATCCGGCCAGAGCACCGGCGTAATGTAATACTCCGCATAGGCACATTGCCACAGAAGATAATTGGAAAGACGGAACTCTCCGGAGGTGCGGATCACCAGATCCGGATCCGGCATGCCCGCCGTGTCCAGATAAGCAGAAAAATCCGTCTCGGTCAGGGCTTCGATCTCCGCTTCTGTCTTTCCCTGGCGGATCGCCTCCAGGGTCAGCTTACGCACCGCCCGAACGATTTCATCCCGGGAGCCATAATTCACCGCAAAGACAAAGGTCATGCCGGTATTTCCCGCGGTCTCCCGCTCCAGCCGGTCGATGCCATCCCGAATATCCGGTGCAAATCGACTGCGTTCTCCGATCATACGGGCCCGAACATTGTGTTCATTGGCCACCTTGATGAGCTTCACCATATAAAACCGGAACAGCTTCATCAAAGCGCCGACCTCTTCCTCTGAGCGCTTCCAGTTCTCCGTGGAAAAACCGTAAACCGTCAGGTACTGTACGCCCAACCGGGCGGCATCCGCCACAATCTGCTCCAGCGTCTCACAGCCCTGCTTGTGGCCGAGGGCCCGCGGCAGGCCGCGATGCTCTGCCCAGCGGCCGTTGCCGTCCAGAATGATGGCAATATGCTTCGGAATCTGCCGTCCCTCGCTGTCTATGACGTCCATCATACGGTCATGAGTTCCTTGTTCTTTGCCTCAACAGACTTCTCGATCTTCTCGATCATATGATCGGTCAGCTCTTGAATGTCCTTGGTCTGTCTGCTGAGATCATCCTCTGTGATTTCAGAGTTCTTCTCCAGCTTCTTGGCCAGATCCATCGCGTCGCGGCGGATGTTCCGGATCGCCACCTTGGCAGCCTCACCCTTCTTCTTTACGTCCTTGGTCAGCTCCTTACGTCTCTCCTCGGTAAGCTCCGGGAATACCAGACGTACCACCTGACCATCGTTGGTGGGGTTGATGCCGAGATCCGACATATTGATGGCCTTCTCGATCTCCTTGATCATGCTGCGCTCCCAGGGCTGAATCTGGATGATTCTGGCCTCCGGTACGGAAATGTTGCCGACCTGCTGCAGGGGTGTCGGTGCACCGTAATAGTCCACCATGATGCGGTCCAGCACATGCGGATTGGCACGGCCTGCGCGGATTGTGCCAAGCTCAGACATCAGATTGTCATGGGTCTTGTGCATCTTCTCAATGTAAATCGTAAACTGGTCATCCATCTTTTTTTCCTCCTAAAACCTCCTAAAGACCCAGCGCAAGCTTGGCCTGCCCTGAGTCTGTCGGATAAACTTTTTTATTCAAGTGACTGTTTAAGCCGTCACACGGGTACCGCTGATCTTTCCCTTCAGTGCATTGGAAATGCCGTGCTTCTCATTCAGTGAGAAAATCGCCAGCGGCATGTGGTTCTCCATGCAAAGCACGGAAGCCGGCAGGTCGATCACACCGAGTCGCTTGTCCACTACCTCTTCAATAGAAATCTTCTCGAACTTCTTGGCGTCCGGGTTCTTCTTCGGGTCGGAATCGTAGACACCGTCGATGGCCTTTGCGAGAAGAATCTCCTCACACTCCAGCTCCACTGCCCGCAGCACCACGCCGGTGTCTGTGGAGAAGTAGGGATGTCCCGTACCGCCTGCGCAGAAAACCACAGCACCCTTGCTCATGGCCTTCAATGCCCGGTCCTTCGAGAAAAGTTCGGCCATATCGCCAACCTGAATTGAAGACATTACCTTCGTCTTCATGCCCTCGGTCCGGAAGATCTCGGATACGTAAATGCAGTTCATCAGGGTTGCCAGAATGCCCACCTGATCCGCCTTGTAGCGGTCCACATTCTCGGACTGACGGCCTCTCCAGAAGTTGCCGCCGCCGATCACGATGGCAATCTGTACGCCCTCATCCACCGCCGACTTCACCTCACGGGCAACTGTACGGATCGTATCATCATCAAAGCCGAAATGCTTTTCGCCTGCCAGCGCCTCGCCGGACAGCTTCAGCATGACTCTACGTGTTTTGCTCATATTTTCCTCCAAGCTGTACAATAATCTCCCGCTAGTTTAGCATAGAATTTTCATCGGGGCAATCGGAACGTACAGGCTCAGCCCTCTGTCTGCTCGGCAAGATAAATGGTCACGGCATCGGCTGTGGTGTCCACAGTATCCAGCGCCTTGGTGCAGGCCTCATCCTCATAGATGGCATAGGCACCGTAACCAAAAACAGATGTCCCCTTCTTGATCTCAAAATACTGGCTCTCTTCTGTGTCCTTTCCGGGATTGAAAACAGCTGTTAAAGCGCAAGGATCTGTCTCTGTCAGAATGCTGTCAGCACCATTGGGAATGTCAGCGTTTGCCACATCCGCATTGTATTCAAAGCTGTAAAGCAGCTTTCCGAAGCAGGTGGGCTCTGCGTCGTTTTCATCCTGCTTGCTGTAGAGATCCATCCGCAGCGCATAGAGCTCCAGGGTATCCGGGTTCACATAGTAGTAATACTCTGTATAGCCGTCATTGCCGTCGGTATTCTCTTCTCTTGTAACCACCAGAAGCGCCTCATCCTCGAAGCAATTCGGCTCTGCATTGTCGGAGGTATCCAGAATATCGTAGAAAAGGCTTACTTCCTTTTCAATAGCGCTGCTGGGCATCAGACACATGCTGTAGGTGTTTTCCGTATCGGAGCCGCCGTAGAATTCAGCCGTTGCCGAACTGTCTGTTCCGACAATGGCTGTCTGGGCGCTGGCGTCACCGATCTCAGAGCGCATCTGGAAATCACCGGCTTCATTGGTGTAGTAAATGTAATGATTGGTTTCCAGAATATTATAATTGCCGTCCTGAGACTCCACTGTCACCAGCACAGAATCGTACTTTCCCAGAATCTTACTCAGCGTATTGGCATCCCGGATCTCCTGCGCCGTCACCTTGAGATAGTCCTCATCGCCGCTGCCCTCTGCCTCCGTTGCTGCCGCGGTAGTCACCGTCTCTGTGGTACTCTCTGTCTTGCTGCCGCAGGCCGCCAATGCCAGTGTCATGCCAAAAGCGGCTGCACAAACGATCTTCTTCATAATACTGTTTTCTCCTTTTTTGTCATATTCTCCGATACTTTAGCTGAATTTCCGCGTCACCGCAAGCATTCTCACATCGTCATCGGTCCCATAGGCTTCAGCTTGTGCTTGGGATTTTCCAGCACCCGATCCTTCTCCTGACTGAACTGCTTATGCAGGCTTGATGCAGAGGATCTCGCCATGGAGGTCTCTGGTGAATTGGGGTTGAACTTCGCATTCAGCTCCTTATAATCCATTTTCACTGCAGAATCCGGTCTGCTGTTTTCTATCTTCTTTGCCATGGTATACTCCTTTCCCCGGTAAACTGTACCGCTGACTTTTTCTTTGATGGCCAAAGTGTAGCACTGTCCGGGACACAAAAGAGACACACTAAATAGGTAGCGGATCATTTTGATCCGCTACCTATTTGTGTTTACAGTTTGTATTGTTTTTTCTGCACGTTGCTCTTTGTTACAGAACCTGCGGTAAAGGAATTCGTCCGGGGAAGCTTCACTTTTTTCTCCGCTTCCTTCTCTTTGCCGTCGGCCAGCTTCTTCTCCAGATCGTCTTTGGTGATCCGATGCGTTCCCTTGAGGGAATTTCTTCTCTCGGGTGCAGCCGCCATCTCCTGGCCGTAAACATTATCCCTTGCCTGCCGGAAGGCTTCCTTTTCAGCCTCCTCCTCCGCCTTCGCTGCCAACTTCTTCGCCTGCTGTTGCCGTGCGAATTCCGTGGTCAGCCCATCGAGCGAATCCGTAAGTCTCACGCCCTGATCCAGGTCTCCGGCCAGCTTCTTCAGGGTTGCAACATAACGGATCTGATCATTGTACCCCACTGTCCAGTCCTCGAAGCCCGGTGCCGGCTGAATCTGGGCACGGGCCACATCAGAAAGATCGGCAAGTTCCCGGAAAAGCGGGCCGTACTGGTCCGCAGCTGCCAGCTTCTGCAGATCTTCCTTGCCAGGTGCAAGGGTTCCGGCCTTGCCGTATCCCATAAATGAGACGCCAGGTTTGGCCTGCGACAGCCAATCCGCGTTTTCCGCCTGCATTTGCTCGAACTTCGAGATCCAGAGCGCCTTGGCCAAAGCATCCTGGAAAAGCGGTGCCTTCTCCGGCTCGTAACAGATCTTGCCGGCTCGGTCACAGAGATTTTCCCGAATCTCTGTCCGCAGCTTCACTTTTTCCTGAAGGATGAGAGAATTCTTCATCTCCTCCAGTGCCTCACGGATATACGTTTTTGATGCCTCATCGCTGCCGGCATACGCCTGCTGAAGCTGCTCTGCCCAGTTCATCATGGACCCCAGTATACTGGATGTTCCGATCAGCGTGTCCGGACGCTTCCGGGGATATGCGTCCAGCAGCTGCAGGGTTTCCGCGGAAACGCCTGCTGCCTTCGCCTTCTCGTGAATTTCCTGCAGTGCCTCGAGATAGAAGCCGTCAATGGCCTTCGTCTTCAACTGCTTTGGCAGGATCATCACGATTTTCGCTTCATGGTTGACATCCTCCGTCAAGAAGCTCCTGAAGGATCCAGAAGAAAGGCCTGTTCCCTCCACATTATCCCCCAGCATACCGCCCTGGTACTTGACACCGGTCTGCTTAAGGGAATCCGGCAGCTCCGGCTCGCCGTGGGCATTCAGCTTCAGGTCATGCATCCATTGCAGATTACAGATATACTTTTCACTTCCCTGGCTCATGGATTTGCACTCATCCAGCAGCTGGTCCAGTGACATAGTCACCTTGTCCGGCTTGGAATTCAGTGAGTCATACATCAGCACATTGCCGTCCCGGATGCCGTAGATGGTCCGGTAATGGCCGTTGCACAGGAAGGAAACAGGCGAATTGTCCTTCCCCAGGGCCCGCTGCAGACAGTTCTCCAGCGCAAGCCGTGCCTCATCCCTGGAGGCCTCCGACACCTCCACAACGTTCACCGCTGTATTGGGAAGGAGCTTCTGTACCAGCTCCGTATAAAGCGGCATGGAGTTGGGCAGATCTGCATTGGCATCCAAAAGATCCTTTTCCGTGGAGCTGTGGGCATCCGGTCTGTAAGCGCGAATGGTACGCTGGTCCAGCTTCACACCCCGGTAGGCAAGCTGTGATGCGAGAGAGACAGACCAGCAGCCGTAGCCACTGTTCTGCTTTTCCGCCATTTCCACCTTCGGCAAAACGATGTTCTTCTGGTTGTTGGCATCAATCTCCGGCACGCCGACAGGACCTCTCTCCTCGCCGTTCTCCGCTGCCTCCTGAATCAGCTTCAGCTGATTGATACGATACGAAAGGTGCCGGTTCAGGTTCGGCGTGACATCACTCTGCAGGTCCTCCAGCACCTCGATATCGTTGGAGTTGATCTTCTCGTAGCTTTCCGGATTTGCCCGGACGAAGCCCTGATAATTGAAGTAGAACTCCGGCTCATGCTTAAGGTCAACTTTCTCCTCCGTCTTCTCCTCCGTCTTCTTCTTTCCGAAAAGTCCGCTCAGATCGTCCTCCTCCAGATTTCCTTCGGGAACCACTGTCTTCTTTTCTTTCTGCGCCACCTCCTTCTTTTCTCCCGTCTTTTCACGCTCTTCCTCCAGCTCGTCCTTCGACAGGAACACAAAGCCCTCATCTTCCAGCTGACGCCGAGCATCATCCCTTGCCCGCTCCCGCGCCCTGAGCGCATCCGCTTCCTGCTGTGTCAAAACTGCTTCCTGCTGAAGTCCGTCAGCCGTCAGAACCTCAAATCCGTCCACAAAGCGGTTGATCGCCTTTGGCTGCATATTTACCAGCGGGTCCAACGAATACTCCTTGATGAAATCTTCATTCGCCATCAGTGCGTTGATGTCGCTGGCATTGTCCGCAAGGACTTGCTGGCCCAGCGGCGACTCCGCCATATTTTTTTTGATACTCTGCAGAAGCTTATATCCCTTTAATAGACGATCCACTCCCTCATGTGTATCATACAGCTTGTTCACACGTTCCTGATCGACAAAAACGTCAAACTCATCCAGCAGCCGACGCTTCAGGCCGTCACTGATGTGCAGTTCGGAAATACGATGCAGGAAGGTCTCCTTTCTACCAAGTTCCTCTTGCGAAGAAAATTTTTCATGAAGGGTCTCCTTATTGCTCATTCTGGTTTCTTCGCTGAGACCAGGTTCTGTGCTGTTCTTCAGTTTATTGACCACTGCCATGAACATATCATCCATTCGGCAAATGCTCATCAGATCTTCCTTCATGTTGTCTGCCTCTACCTGAGGATTGGGTGCTTTCCGGCGCGTGATCTTGTTCCATAGACTCTGACTGCTTGCAAGGAAGCCATATCCCAGGGAAGACCCGAAGCCCATGACATTCCTCAAATGCTTCAGATTCTCCCGAATCACCACATTCATGACATCAAAGAAATCCTCGTAAGCAGCATTCTGTGCCTGCTTTCTCACTTTTGACACACCACTGTGCTTAATGTCATAATCCAACAGATTTTTGGCCAATGCCGTTCTGAACGAATTGAGGTGCTCTTCCCTCTCTGCCTCATCTTTTGCATTCAGCGCCTGCTCTTTGCTCAATCTGAGCAGATTTGAACCCTGCTTTTTCTCCTCCTCTATCAATGTATCCAGAACAGCATTAAAGTATTTATCTTTTCCGCTGATAAGATATTTATTTACCTGCTTGGCCAATTCTGTATTGGGCCCGGTCGGAGACAAATGCTTCTCATAAACTGCATAGCCCGCCATTGTGTAGTTCCCGTTCAGTTCCTCATGAATGACAGCGAATGGATCATTCTTTTCCGCCGCTCGCTCCCGATTGATCTCATCTGCCAAAGCACGGAGAAGATTATTGCCCTCTTCCATGGTGTTCTTCAGTCGGATCTGTCCCATAGAGAAATTATAGACCGCGCTCGGCAGCTCGAGCCCGAGCTTCTGGGCCTCGCACAGCGCTACGGCGATCTTGGTTCCCGGGTCTCCCTTTTTCTTGAAAATAATGCCGACCCGTTTCTCAAATTCATCCCGTTTTTCCTTAAAAAGCTTGTGGGATGCCTTCGGCACCAGCTCTCCGTAATTGTCCACAAAGAACTTCGGTGTATTCAATACCGAAGAAAAAACCATCTTCATGATTTTTTCCCGCTGCTTCGCACTGAGCTGGGTGGCATTGCCGTAATCGATGATGGTCGCCTGCTTATCATCGATCATGATATTGTCCTTATGAAGATCCGCCTGATAAAAGCCGGATTCAAAGACACCCTGGGTCACCCACTTCTGGGCCAGTGTAGTAAGGAAGCCCTGTCGTTTTTTGACATCCTCATACAGTTTTCCGAGCTCTTCTATCGCAGCCGGGCTTTCATCCTCTTTCAGCGCTGCCATACGCTCCCGCACCTGCTTGAAGTAGTTGCCCACCGTGGTACCGCCGGCCTTCTCCAGCATCAGTACATTGGCCTGCGGACGCACCAGTGTCATCAGGCGCTCGCTCTTCACTGTATCCTTTCCCTTGTTGTAGACGACACCCCGCTGAATGTTTTTTGCCTCCAGGCGAAGATCCAGCTCCTTCTCATATACCGACAGCTGTCCGGCAATGGTTTTCGCCATACCCTCATCGGTATCCTGGGCACACTGCAGGAAGAAGGGCTTCTCTCGCTCCATTCGGTTCTTAACATCCGGACGCAGCAGCTTAATGACTGCCTCGCGCCCATCCTTCTCCAGCTCCGGACCATAGATCCGGCAGAGGAAAGCCTCACCCACAGAAGCGGCGCCCAGTGAACGTTCCACCGAAATTCTGGATATCGTTCCCTTGGAATCCTCCACCAGCTGGTTCATTCTGGCCATCACAACAGCCGGATCAATGGAACGCAGTCTGGACTTCACGTCATCCAGTGCCTGCCGCAAATCTCCCGGCAGATCCTCGGTAGGAAGTCCCTGGAGTGTCTTCTGGAACAGCGGGCCAGCCCCCTTGAAAAGTCCGGACATGGCGCTGCCCATCTGCATATCCTCGCCGTCCTTTCCGGGCTGTGCCGGAATCAGTTCCCGGAAGGCAGACGCCAGCATTTCCCGTCTGGATGCCGGATCCGCGTTCTTGAAATAGCCGCCGAGAACATTCCTCATATAGCGAGCCTGTCCCGCATTACCGGCCATATTGTCCTTGAGGAGATCCGCCAAAGACAGATCCTCAAGTTTGTCGGACAAGCGTTCATAATTACTGAACATCTTCTCCACGCCCTTATCCATCTTAGCCTGTATGAAGGCAAACTTGTCATTCACCGCTTCCTCAATGCTGTTGTTCAGTTCATTCAAATTGATCTGCTCACGCATATTCAGAAGATGTTTTTCGATCACATCTGTACGTGTTTTAAGCTTGGCAGCCTCCGCCTCCCCCAGAGCTTCCCGCATCTTTATCTCCGCTCCAATCTGTGTTTGGAGCGGCATTCTGGACACGATCTGGTTCAGCTTTTCAGCCGCCTTCCGCATGTCACCCCGGTTTCCCACCAGACCGCGAATAACAATGCCGAACTCCGCCGTATCACTGTCCATCAGAAGCTTCCGGATTTCCGCGTTGTCGCCGAAGAAGCCCTGTAGCTGCTCTGTCAGCGGAATCTCGAATTGCTCACCTATTTTTTTGTTGAAGCCCTCCAGAACATGCGGCTTCTGCAGCATCATCGCCAACGTATCCGCATGACGATACAGGGTATAACGTATGCGATCCTCCGGCGTTTTTCTTTGCCGCAGGTCATTCTGCCAGGTCTCCAGCGGGGAAATCATGTCCGCCACGAAGCGCTGAACAGCAGCTTCCTCCTCTGTCCACTTCACCGTAATCTCCGGTCTCTCCCGCTCTGTCGGTGCGTATTCAACCCGATCCCGCAGTTGGTCTGCCCCATCCTTCACGAGGTTCTCCAGGCGACGCAGAGACTCCAGGGTATCCTGTTCATTCAGTTCCGGCGCAACACGATTCTGCCGCCGCAGCAATTCCTGCCGGAAATAATTCCTGTTTTCAAATTTCTTATCCTGCAGAGCAACCTGCGCATAGACAGAAAGCTCCGGTGTAGAAACATTGCTGAGCTCATAGGCCGGAATTCCCGTGATCTGCCGCAGAATATCATAGATCATGTTGCGGCTGAGTCCGTCATTCTCTCCCTTCTGCGTCTGCTCCAGTTTTTCATTCAAAATACGTTCTGCACGCGTTCTGCCGAACTTCTGCAGATTGGCGCAGATATCCTCCTCCATCCGGTGCATCAAAAAGGCCGGAGAATAAATGGTGGGCACCTGCTGATTGCCAATACGGAATACCACATTACCGCTGTCGCTGCGAGAAAGCACCAGATCCACATCCTTGATGTTCAGCTCACCCACATCGGCCGCACCCGTATCAAAAGCGCGAAGAAGCCCGTAAAGAGATTCCAGAGACTGCAGCATCTCCGTATCATTATCACCGATCAGCGCAGAAGGATCTGTCTCCAGCAGAAGCATGGCAGCCACATCCCTCGCCGGGCCGCTGAAGCTATCCAGAATCACTCCCGGATCGGGTCTCTGCGGCTCTTTTTCCAGTGTCGGAATGCCGTATTGCGCCGTCACCACATCAAAGCCCAGGGATTCCGCGGCATCCTGCACATCCTCCGTCAGCTCCTCCTCTTCAGACAGTTCAAACGAAAGCGTGTTGTTTTGCTCGATTTCTTCCTGTGCCGGCTCTGCCTCTATCTCAGCTGCCGACAGAATCTCCATAGCCTGGGCCATATTCTCCGCAAGGATTGCATATCGCAAACCGGACTTCTTGATTTCTTTCAATTTCCGCACGCCCGGTGCGAAACGTGTGCTGGACATATTCCCGGCCACCAGCTCAACATTCGGCCAGTTCACACCGTAAAGGACATCGTCAATGTCTCTGCCGCACTGCCGCAGCTCATCGGCCTGTGCACGGCTCAGTCCACTCCGTACCGCCTGCTTCTCCAGCTCGCGAAAGCGCTTCATCCGATCCGAAAGGGTCTGAAGACTCCGGGTTCCCTGATCGACAGCCGCCGCCTTATGCCGCCAGGCACGTTTTCTGGTCCGTCGACGATTCACCTCCTGCAGCAGTCCCTCACTGCCGTTCCTCATCAGATTCGGCACATACGCCTTGTCCATACTCCCAAGCAGTGCGGTCCTGTCACTCAATGCAAAGGCCCTATCCGCAACAAATCTCTTCATGGCTTCTATTTCAGCCACTCTGCCGCTCCGGGACAGCGCCGCCTCATGGCGGATGGCATAGGCAAAAAGGCCTGCCATCAGCTCTTCATTCGCGAGAAGCTGATCCACGCCGTAATCCTGTCCGTGATTCAAACTACGCAGGGTATTGTATGTGGCCTGCAGACCGCGATATACCAGATTCTGTACCTCAAACAATCTGCCGCTGGCCACGGTACGTAGCTGCTTTGTGGTAATGTCTTCTGCCGGAATTCTCTGCCGCCTTCCCCTGTTCAACATGTCCCGCAGCTTCTCTGTCTGCTGGCTCTGGTACTGGGAAAAGCCGCCAACCAGACGGTTCTCCGGCTTCAGATAGGACGCCGACAATCGCTTTGCCACTTCCTCTGCCATGCGTCTCTCCGCAGGGGACGCGCCGGCATTTCGCTGCACCCGCACCAGCTCTGAGCTTGCCACATTCACGAAGTCCACGGCCTGCCGCAGACGCTTCATGGAAATGGCCGGACAGTTGCCGTTCTCCGGCATTTCCATCAGATACAGGAAATAATGCTTCAGAGCCTCCTTCTGCGGCACCGTCAGGGCATTCTCCCCGGCCTCCGGATCATCCATACGTTGTGTAAACAGCTGCAGCAGCCGATTCACCAGCTGCCGGTTCTGCACGTTGGCAGAACCCTTACCGCTTCTGACCTGCAGATTCCCCTTACTGTCCACCGTGACATACTCCCCATCCTTCGGTGTCAGAATCCGTGTCAGTTCATTAAAACTAAAATTCAAATTATTCACTCTAGGCATTTCTGGTCTCCTCTCTTCGTAAACAGCAAGCCCCCTCCGGATCTTCCAGAAGGGCTGCCGTATGCATCAAAATGTCTTTGTCTTACTTTTTACTTTTGCTACGATGTTCCTTTTAGCTTCTTTTATCTTGTCGGCATTCGGCCGGTTCCCTACCTTATTTTCGAGGTCTTTGACATTCAGCCTGACCGGCTGCTTTGTCGCCTTTTTCGCAGTTTCCGTTTTTTCCGCTTCTGCTGCCCGGGCCTTCTCCCGCTCTGCCTTCAGCAGTGCATAACTTTTCTTCGGAAGATAAATATGCACGTCATTCTGCACGTCAGCTGTCAGCCCTCCGCCAAAAATCGTCTGGACCTTATCGCTGCCCATTCCCACGACATCCGAATTTGTGCACTTCAGGGCACCATTCTCATAGGAAAGGCCAAGCTTTTGGAACTCGCCGCCCAGCTCTCCCTTTTCATTCATGTGAAGATCCTGCAGCCATGTGGCACTGAACTGGAAGGCAAATTTATAATGCGGATCTTTCTGATAATTCTCGTTTCTTTTTCTCAAGTTCGTATCGCAAAGATCCACAAAATCCTTTACCGTTGCGTGCTGCGGATTCGGAACCCCGGGATAAGGATCATGGAAAAGCAGTACATCCTTACTTGCATCCCCGCCAGGATCCTTCTGAATGCCGAAAATGGTCCGATAATGTCCGTTGAAAACGACGGAAAGAGGCGCATGGTCCTCCACCAACGCACGCTGTACACAGGCCCGCAGACACTTTTCCGCATCCTCCGCCTTATCCATTCTGTCACAGGTAACGTTGTTGACCGCCGTATCCGGCAGGACATCCTGCACCAGCTCCGCATAATTTTCAATGTAATTTGCGGTATCCTTATTGGCACAGAAAACATCCTTTGCGTCCGCCATCTTTGTATTCGGCCGGAAGGCCCGGAGGGTTTTCTGGTCCAGATCCACGCCTCTGTACTGCAGCTGTGTCGCCAGCGAAACGGACCAACATCCGTTCGCACTGTTCTGCGGTTCCCGCTGAACCGTCGGCAATACAATGCTTCCATCTTTTGAAGGCTTCACCTCTTTGGCCTTGCCGGGAACAGACACAGCCTCCAGCTGACGCACCTTCTGCAGTTCCGTTATACGATGTGCCAGATAATCCTTTCCGGCGGCATTCATGGCTTTGCTGTTGTACAGTGACATCAAATCTTCCACCTTGTTGGAATTGATCATCTTACTTCCGGCTTCGCCATACTTTTTTATAAATTTGCCATATCCCTCATAAAATTCCTTACCAGAAGGACGCTTGATAAGCGGTTTCGCCACAGGCTGTGTTTTCACCGGGCTTTCCCGTGCGGCCTTTTTCTGTACAGGCTTATTTTCGCTCTTCAGCACAGGTTTTTGCACAGACTTTTGTATAGGTTTTTCGTAAAATTCCACCGACACCGTCTCCAGAATATCCGCCAGCATCTTCAGACTTTCTGTCCAACGCGCATCATTTTCCATCGCTGTCAGCAGTTCCTCCGCCTCCTGCAGCTCTTCTGCTGTCAGACAGAAGGGATTGTGCGGCTGCAGCAGCGACTGCATGATCCGGTTTTTATACTCTTTCTTCGGCATATTCGCACCTCTTTGTCTTAAACGATATCTTTATGTCCGTAGTCTAGCATGTAAAAAGACACAAAAGAGACACATAAAAAAGCTCTTGTCAGTCAGCAGACTTCATTTTGAAGACCATGAAGGCATTGACATAGAAGGCTATGGTAAACAACAGCAATATGACGATTTCGATGGTGGTATGGCTTTGCGTCAGAACGCCGCTGCTCTCCTGCATGCCTTTGCTGAAGGAGGACGCGGCATCCATCCATGTATGCAGTATTACAAGAGACCACATGCTGCCCATTTTCAGGTAAATGCCGGACAACAGTATGCCAATGCCTATGGCATACAAAACCTGAATCAGCGTGGAAACCAGATCAGCGCCAATCAGGAAATTGCCGCCATGAAACAAGCCGAAGCAAAGGCTGGTGACCAGGCTGATCTTCCATAGCTCTTCCGGCGTACTGCCGCGCCGCCGGGCGTGTGCCAGCGGGAGTATACGCCAGATCACTTCCTCGCTGAAGCCGGGAACGAAGCCGAGAAAGAACGCATAGGGAATGCTGCCAAGTTCCTGCCCCTGCAGGAAAATGCTTGCGGCAACAATTGCACCGATCAGCAGCATGCTCCATCCCATGAGCACGCCTTTTCCTGTCCCGGAAAAACCGAAAAACTGCGGGAGTTCTTTTCTGTGACGAAGTTTATACAGCAAAAGTAGGAGCACCAGGGAAAAGATCTGCATCAAATCCTGTGAAATGCTCCCGTTGTCTCCCGTCAGGATGTTCGCCACAGCTACCGCAAAAATATAATATATGCCTGCCGCCGCCATCACAATAACTGCGCCGGCAAGCGGGTGTTTCTGCTTTTCTTTCATGATTTCCTTTCTTTACAACATCACTTCCCCATGGCCTTTTCGATATTGGAGAAAGACTGTGTCTTCCACCAGGCAGCCAGCGCTTCAAAAGTGTCATCCTGATATTTGTCGTAATTCGAATCCGCCCCGGAAGCGATACGCATGGTACCGTCGTTGTACAGAAAGACGCCGTACCAGTTCCAGCCGTCGCTGCTCTTTGTGTCACGGCATCTCGTTTTGTAATTGGTTAGGCCGTTGTTTTCAATGAATTTCTCTATGCGTTCATGGCCGACTCTGCCGTCACCGCTTGTATTGTCATAGCTTTTTCCGTACACCGTTGCGTTGCCGCTGACAAAGCCCTTGATGCCGTCCGGCTGGACAATGATGGCGATACAGGTACTCTGGTTTTTGCCATCGCTGGTCGTCTCACTGGTGAACACGATATCCCCCGATGTCAGCCCGGCATTCAGCACAGCCTGAATATTACGGACATTGGCCATATCCACTGCCCACCGACTTTTCTCCAGCTGTGCAGTGAAAATCGGTATGCTCACGGCCACCAGCACACCAATGATGACCACGACCACCAGAAGTTCCGCCAACGTGAAACCGCGTTTTCTTCTTTCCCTCATACTCCCCACACTTTCATTGATTATAACCGCCTCATACGATGTCATGCCTCACCGTATACATCGATCTGGCAGCTCTTCATGGTTTCCAGGGCAGCCTGATGCTTTTCCGGTGTCACACCGGCACAGCAGCTTGCATCCACTGAAATGGCAGCCGCCGGATATTTGGCCTTCAGGATCAGCGCATTGGACACCACACAAATATCCGTGCATACCCCGATCAGCTCGATGGCATCCTCTTCGCCAAAGTCATTCCAGAAAAGCCAGCCAAAGGTCGGTTTGTCCACGTATTCACAAGCCTCCGTCACCAGTCCCGGCGCAACCTGCCAGCCCTCTGTCCCCTGAATGCAATGCTTCACCGGCAGCTTCTTTCCCTCCGGCGTCTCCAGGTAATTGTCCCCGTGAGTATCCCGCGTAAAAATGATGCGATCGCCACGATCCGCATACTCCTTTATTTTGGCTTTCACATTGGGAAGAATCGCCTGCGCTTCCTTGCTGCCCAGCGCTCCCGTCACAAAATCATTCTGCATGTCCACTACGATCAAAACCTTGCTCATTTTTCTACTCCTTTTAACAGAAAAAGAGATATGAGCACAGACCGCCCATATCCCTTGATCATTGTATACGCTCTCCGTCATTTTAACACAGTTGAAGATGATGGACCACCAAAACATATGCGCAAGAGTCGTTTTATTCGCCGTTCGAGTCCCACCATACCGCAGAAATCCTTCACGGATTCTTTGCATTAGTCAAAGGAAAAAAGATTGAGCCCGGTACCCGTGATGTCATCCTTCTTCCTGCCGACATGTCCTTCGATCACAGTCAGAACGATCTCTGCTGTGCCGCTGATGCGGACAGCCTTCAAATGTCCGCCATAGGCCCGTCCCTCCGCATCGGCAGCATTCACATGGACATGCAGATAGGGCTTGCCATCCATCTCCGTGACGCTTCCAATGAGCGAGGTGATCTCCAGCGGCTGCTCCAGAACAGTTTCACTGAACTGCTGCTTTTCGATATCATAAAGTCCCATCACAAGCCGGTCTGCGGCACCAAGGCCCGAAATGGACGCCAGAAGGATGTTCTCCTTCTCGCAGAGCGCCGTTATTGCCGCCATCACTTCTTCGCCGCGGTCCACCCGCAGCACAATGTGTGTGTTGAATTTTCTGTAGTCCACTGCCTGTCCTCCTGCTTATGAATTCTCTGATCCTGTCTTATGTCATGCTCACGCCATCAAAAATTAATCTTCACCCAATCATTGCCAATTGAGCCTTCCTGATCCGGGCTTGTATAGTGTGCGTTTGTGCCGCCCTTCATCAAATAATAGTCACCATTTTTATCTTTGTAGATATCAAATTGATTCATCCTTATATAGGTTTTTCCATTTTCAATGTATTCATCAGCACACGTCCGCGCTGTTTTTCCATCGATTTTTATAAGTTCATTGGCAAAATCTAAATTTTCAGGATTCCCATGGTAATATTGGTTGTCTGTATACGTTTTCCTAATCAATGCCACATAATAACTTCCATTATAAGAATAGATATTTCCAACTGTTGTGGTCATTGTCACGTCAGCTGTCCCTGTCCGCACAGGCCAGGATATCACATTGGCACTGTTGTCGATGGCTTGGTCTACCGCATTTCCGGTACTGCTTCCGCTATCGTTCGAACCACTCCCGCCGGTGCCACTTCCATCACCAGCCATCCAGTAAGCTTTGTATGGTTCCCTTTCTGCGTCGCCCGTCACCTCGACTCTTATAAGGCCCGCCTTGCCATTGCTGACAGGCATTCCCTCCGCGTCGGTATCCGTACTTGTGCTCTTTCCATAGCCCTTGATGTTTTCAGCACTGCTCTTCACTGCGCCACTGACCGCATCGTAGTAGTAAGTCGCCTCGCCTGTTGCGCCGGCATTCAGATACTCGGCAACAGCCGCCACCTTCGCAGCGCGCACATTGGCCTTGTCTGTTGCAACCCTGGCTTTCTCCAGTTGTCCCGTGAAAATCGGTATGGATACAGCCACCAAAACGCCGATAATGGCCACAACCACCAGGAGCTCTGCCAGCGTAAAGCCTTTGTTTTTCTTCATACGTTTCACCTCTTGCTATTCACGAGCATCCAAAAGGTATCTACTTTCCTGTGAATCAAAAAGGGTACGAGCATATTCAGCTCATACCCTATGATTTATATGCTCACTGTTATTTTATCACAGATATAAACAGCGAACATCCAGAACATATATTTCGCCTTATTTGATGTCACGCCAGTGTGTGACATTGTTTTCCCAGATATATGCATAATTCTTTGCAAGCTCACGTGCTGTCGCAGGTTTCTTGCCGGTCACGTCCTCGATGTCGGTAGAAGGAATATCCATCAGTCCCTCAGCGATGCTGCCTTCATTGGTCACCATGTCATTGCCGCACCAGGGAACCGGTGACAGAGAGAAATCCTCCGTTGCCGTTCTCGGAATGTGCATGGAGTCGAGATACTGGAAGAACTCCTCGTGGCTTACCGGACAGTATTCAATCTTACGACCGGATAAATCGCTGATCATGGCCGCCAGATCACGCTGTGATAGCGACTCACAGCCACAGGCCTTATAGGTTGTGTTGTCTTTTCCTTTACCCAGGAGCAATGCTGCTGCCATTCTGGCAACGTCATCCTTCGGTACATAGGTAGCCCGTCCCTCTCCGGCTGTGGTATACCATTTGTTATCGGACATCAGCGCCAGCATCACCGATGTGGTCAGATAGTTCTCAAGGTAGAGATTGTCCTGCATAAAGACGTATTTGATGCCGGTTTCGGCAGCTCTCTCCTTTATATAGTTTTCTGTCGCGGTATGATCCGGTGTTACGTATACATGGGCATATTTCGGATTCGATGCGCCAAGGAAAGAAGTATAGGTAATATGCTGAACACCTGCAGCAATGGCGGCGTCTACAACATTTTTGTGCTGTCTCACCCGTATTTCACCAATGGTGACAGCGGATACAACGTAAATGCGGTCGCCGCCTTTAAATGCCTCTGTCATTTCGGCAACATTATCATAGTTGGCTTGTCGAACGGAAGCGCCCATGCTCTCCCATTTTTCTCTTTTTTCCGGCTTCAGCCAGGAAAGGTTTGGGCATGTGAAAATCAAATTCGATGCATCTGTTTCAGAGAGCATAAGTTCTGCCACTCTTCCACCGAGCTTGCCATCAACGCCTGTCACAATGTACTTCATTTGCTCGTCCTCCATATTTAAAATTGTTCTTTTATTCAGGATTTTACCCTTGATATGATAGACATTCCAATGATAATTCGCTATTATCAATAGAGAAATCCTATTACAGAGGTGCAAAATGAATTCAATACAAATCCAATGTTTTATCTGCGCGGCAGAAACACTGAATTTCACAAAGACAAGCAAATTGTTATACATATCCCAGCCGACGGTAACACACCATATCTCATCTCTGGAAAGTGAATTGGGATATGCATTGTTTGAGCGCGTGAATAAGCAGGTTTTCCTGACGCCGGCTGGAAAATATTTTTATAAATCAATGAAATCCATAGATTCTGAACTGAACAATGCAATTTTGAATGCTAAAAAATACGGGAATGGATACCGGAAGGAATTGGTCATTGGATGCGGTTCTTCCGAATTTGAAGAAGCATTTCTCCCCTCAATCATACAGGGATTCAAAGAAACGCATCGTAATATTTATATCTCCTTTAATATGCAGCCTATACGGGAGAAAATGGTCTTGCTTCAGGAAGAAAAAATCGATGTTTTGTTTTCGACAACCAGAATGATTCATGACCGAAACCGATTTGAATATATTCCGCTTCGCTCTTATCCGATGATTTGCGTTATGAGCCGAAAAAATAAATTGGCTACGCTGACAAGCATTACACTGGATGACATTGGCGATCAGAATCTCATACTTCTGGATCCAAATTATGCGCCGCCTGAAATGGACGAATTACAGAAAAAAATAGAAAAAAGATATCCGGCAAACATCATTCATTATTTATCGGACGTTCGGCACAGCCATCTGATCATACTGTGCAACATGGGCATTGCGATCATGCCGGAATTTAAATATCAGAAAAATGAGGCATTGCTTGCAATACCTTTTGTATGGCACGAAAAAATTTCATACGGCATTTCCGTCAAAAAAGGGATCGACAAACCCTATGTAAAGGCGTTTGTCGATCTCACTAAAAAGTCATTCAAAAATCGTTCGGGAGGGACAGCAGATCATGCTGGGCTCCAATGAAAGCTATGTGGCCCTCTGCCGAAAGCATTACAAAGAGGGAAAGCTGTGGAAGGAGTAAATGCAGACACAAGGAGTTCGTTTCCTCTTATGACGACGGGCGTGATCTTAATGGTGACTGGTACAAGGCCTATGCAAACAAATCCGCATGCGTACCAGTGCGGGAGAGAAAAAGAAAGAGTTCCCCTGCATTTATTCTATAGACAAGCAGCCAATCTGGTTGAATGTGGCATTCTCTGAATCCAGCATAATTTCCTGACAATGCGTGATCTCGGTTGTTATCCGGCAGCGACTTTTGCATCGACAATGTATCAACAACCTCTTGCAATAGTTCAAGCCGTAATCCTCGTTTTTTGCAAGTTTCAAATCTCTTTTAAACTGATTTGACGGTACTATTTCAAGCATCTGTAAGCACCTCATCCATCAAACTTTGAAACGAAGAATATCTCTTGTACTTTTTAGGATTGTTTTTCATCTCCTGATACTCATTAAGAGCTGCCTGTGTTTCGGCATTTGGCGTCTCTCTCACAAC
Source organism: Parolsenella sp. (assembly GCA_963659875.1). Taxonomy (GTDB): domain Bacteria; phylum Bacillota; class Clostridia; order Lachnospirales; family Lachnospiraceae; genus Oribacterium. The sequence continues at coordinate 410,318 of CAVKVA010000001.1, read as the reverse complement.
GGCAAATGGCAATCCCTGAACACGTAGAGATTGCTTCAGAAATATGGTCACCGCCGTGGTCAGGTCTAACCCAAGATCAGAATAAAGCTCTTGACTGGCTTTCTTTAAATCCGCATCTAAGCTTATATTTGTACTTACCCTAGACATAAAAATCACCTCCTCATCGCCGTATAATAGCATATTATGTGCGAAACATCAACACAATGCGTATCAAACACGCACAGATAGGTGACTGGTGCCAGGCCCCTTCATTGGTATCCTTCAGATTTGCCAATGTGATTTTCCTGAGCTTCGGTGTGTTTGCAAAGGTTTCATAATTGGTATGATCTAGGTCTACATTCAGCATGTCAATCTCTTCACAACGGCATATGCCGATCTTATATTAGAGGCATCCGTTGCCTCTCTCGCCTTCTCCAGCTGACCGGCAAACACAGGTATGGATACAGCCACCAAAACGCCAATGATGGCCACAACCACCAGAAGTTCCACCAAAGTAAAACCTTTATTTTCCCTCATTCGCTTTGCCCTCTTGTAGTTATCATAAAGGTTCCGATACCAGTATAGCAGTGAAGGATAAAAAAGAACGCCAAAAGTCCCACCGCACTGCCCGCCGTATCGAGAAGCACATCCGTCACCTGGGGACTTCTGCCCGGAGAAAAGATCTGTATGCTTTCGTCGATGAGGGCTGCCACCATCGTGAGCAAGAGCCCGTAACTCCAGCAGAAAAAGCCAATCCCGCGGGAAATATGCATCCGGCTTCCGATCTGCGCAGTCAGAGCGCCAACATTGGCACCCATCAGTAGGCCGAGCACAGTATACTCCGTGAAATGGGCCAGCTTCCGCACGATGTGATCCGTCATACCGCCCTTCCCCAGGATGAGTTCCAGAACGGGTCGGATGATGTTTCCGACGATGCGGCTTTCCTCTGATGAACCGGAAGCCGGAATTGCGGAATGGATCCAGATAAAGCAGAGCCAGAGGAACAATGCCAGCCGCAGTAATTTTGTCGCATGTTTGTTCTTCATAGAATTCAAAGAGTAATTTTGCTCATTGCTCATAGTGTCCTCTACAAGCAATAGCCCATAGGAAGCCATTCTCGTCTATGTTATATACCAATCTGTTAGCCTCATCTATTCTTCTGCTCCATGCTTTTCTGTGCTTAAGCGGTTCAGGCTTTCCAATTCCTCCCGATAGGCCTTCTCTTTCAATGGATTTTACGAGCTCATTGATTCGCTTTAATGTCTTCTTGTCTTGTGTCTGCCAGTACAAATAATCGTCCCATGCCCTATCCGACCATAATTTTTTCATCAGTCTACCTCAATCAGTTCGTGCTCCTGACCATGGCCGGCTTCAAGCTGTGCGATTCCTCTGTCAATCATAGAAAGATATTCATTGTTTCGAGCCGCTTTTTCCAACTGGTTATACTTATCAAGACTCATAAGAACAACATTTTTTTCATTCTTTCTTGTCACAATAACTGTTTCATGAAAGTCCGAAGCTTTATCACAATAATCTTTTAAATTGTTTCTTATCGTCGAATAATTCACTGCCAACATGATTAACACCTCTCCTTCCTGTTGTCCGTTTTTTTGTACTGTTTCTTGTACATTTAAACTAGCATACAATTATGCTCGCGTCAATAAAAGGATATCTCTTAAAGGTGACTGGAACAGGGCCGTGAAAGGAGTAAGGCATCACGAAGCTTTTCTATACAGGGTCATCCCGTTATCAGCCATTGTAATTCTGGAATATCCCGTTTTGTTACCTGCTTTGACCTGCTGGGTGCAAGCCTCATCATAATACCACGTTCCCGGAAAATCATATCCATTGGTATCCTTCAGATTTGCCAATGTGATTTTCCTGAGCTTCGGTGTGTTTGCAAAGGTTTCATAATTGGTATGATCCAGGTCTACATTCAGCATGTCAATCTCTTCAAGATTTTCAAGTCCGGAGAAAAAACCGGATGAATCTCCATCCTTAAATGAACTGCCGATCTGGAATACAATTTTTCTGACCTTGGATTTATCAACACCATTCCATGTGGCGCTGGTCACATTTGCATTTGAGATATAAAATGTGTCATCGTACAGCCCCTGATTATGATAAGAAATATTACCCGTTGACGATGTGAAATCTATCACGGCATGATTCTCGTTATTCTTGAAATAAACATTCGCAAAGCCGTCTGCAGCCGGTTCTCCGACCGTTTTTGCCGGAAAATCAAACTTATTTTGCCAATGATCATGCTTCTGCTTCAGAGTAACCTTCTCTATCCCGCCATCTTCTCCAACAGTTACTTTTGACATCACAACGGCATATGCCGATCTTATATTAGCGGCATCCGTTGCCTCTCTCGCCTTCTCCAGCTGACCGGCAAACACAGGTATGGATACAGCCACCAAAACGCCAATGATGGCCACAACCACCAGAAGTTCCGTCAATGTAAAGCCTTTGTTTCTCTTCATACGTTTTGTCCTCTTGCTGTTGCGTTCAAAAGTCGTTATTCCGGATGAATGAACTGACGCATCCTATCATATACAAAACACGACTCTAAACTTTTTATAATGTATTTTGCAATACGTTTATCCTGTCTTCTCAAGGGTGATTGATATCAGGGTTCCGGTCTTAATCCAAAAGAGGCAAGGCATATTACGTGCCTCGCCTCCTTCTTTATCCGACTTTGCTATGCCTTATGATGTTCCAGATTTCTTAGAAACCCATACAATGGTCACTTTATTAGCTGCATCTTTATCACTTGCAGCGCCGATCTTAACCGAAACAATTTTATCTACATGAGTTGTTGTCGTACTATCAGCAAATCCATCTGCAGCCTTAGGATCAGAAACTTTTCCATATCCTTCTGTAACATCATTTGTTGTGCTCACTGTTCCAGATTTAGCATCGTAGTAGTAAATTACATCACTGCCAAGAACTGTTCCCGAAGCATTACTTTCATCTGTCAATGCCTGTGCCACAGCTGCTGCCTTTGCTGCTCTCTCGTTTGCAAGATCGGTAGCCACTCTAGCTTTTCTCAGCTGCGCTGTGAAGATCGGAATCGATACCGCTACCAACACACCGATGATTGCGACTACAACCAACAGCTCAGCCAATGTGAATCCCTTTTTGTTCAGTTTCTTAAACATACTCTTTTCTCCTTTGTTGCTGGGCAAGGCCCGTTTTTGGTTCTATCTTGAAGCCCGAAGGCATTCAATTCAGTAAGTTCGTTGCAAGCTTGTGCTTTTCAACCAGGATTGAACTCGAGCTTGTAGTTCTCAGCGAACTCGCTCCGCGAGCAGCTTTCCTGCAGAAAGCTGTCAGCTCGCTACGAAGTTTGCCTGATGCAAACTTCTTCGCTCACATAAGATCATACATGGTGAATATCGGCAGATATATCGCAAACACGATGAATCCTGCGAAGATGGCCAGCATCACGAGCAATGTCGGTTCGAGTTTGGCGATGGCCTGCTTGGTGGCGTGATCGGCTTCGTTGGTGAAGTAGTCGCCGACGACGCTCAGTGTCTGGTCAAGCTCACCGGTTTCTTCACCGACGGAACACATTTCCTTGAGGTTTGCCGGGAAATTCTTGGTGTCCCGGATGCATTGCCCGAGGCTTCTGCCCTCTTCGATGCGGCCGATCATCTCGAAAACATCCTTCCGCAAAAGATAGTTGTCAATGGTCTTTGCTGTGGTGGCAGCGGCCCGATCCAGTGTGAGACCGGAGGCCAGCATCACCGACATGGTGTTGGCGAACTGTGCTGCGCCATTCAGTGTATTGATCTTACCGATGACCGGCAACGAAATGGCCAGCTTTGCGGCGAAACGCTCTCCTTTTTCGGTTCTGGCGAACAACTTCCATCCGATAACTGCGGCCAGAAGGAAGATGATCATCAAAATCCACCAGTGTGCGAAGAAGTTCGAACCATCAATCATGATCTTCGTGATCAAGGGAAGATCTCCGCCCAGGTCAGCAAAGGTAGCTGCCAGTGTCGGAATCACCTTTGCCATGACCACGATGAGGACCACAACGGCCACGAGAATCACAAAGATGGGATAGGTCAAAGCACTGCGAATCTTCTCGGTGGTTTTGTAGCTCTTTTCGTAATAGCTTTCGAGCTTCTCGAAGCTTCGATCCAGTGTACCGGACTGCTCTCCTGCTCTTACGGTTTCAATGAAGGTGGGCGGAAAGCTTTCTTTGTATTTCTCGAAGCAGGAGGCCACCATATTTCCGGCGGCTACGTCCTCGGAAACCGCGGTGAGAATTTTCTTCAGCCGCTTGTCTTCGGTCTGTCTCGCGATCATGTCCATGGCTCTCACAACGGGCATGCCGGATTTTAAGGTAATGGCAAACTGGGAACACATCATGGCGAGGGATTTGCTCCTGATCTTCTTGCTTCCCAACTCCATGGTGAGCAGCTTCTGCATCCGACTGTTGCGGACAGGCTTCAGACTCTTAATGATCGGATACTGATCTCGAATCTGCAGCACCGCATTGTACTCATCAATGGCCTGTACCATGCCCCGGGCTTCGGTTCCGCCGGCGGTGGAGGCTCTGTATGTATAAGAAATCATCCTTTCCACCTCCTTTTCCGACTTATTCAAAAGCCCTTCGACTTATTATTTTCGCCTTGCTTCTTTGTTTTTGTACCTTCATTTTAGCAAGATCCCAGGCAAAGTCAAGGATTTTATGCATTTTATGCGAACATTTTTCAATAGCAGTGTATATTTTTAATGATTTCGAGTATTTTTAAGCATGTTCAAAAATTGAAGTTCTGATTCTTAATAATTCTCTACACCAGACGCAGTCTGCGCTTCAACTGCTCCGCATCCTTCGCGGCTTCCATCGCTGTTTCCGGACGAATCATGCCCTCCCTGGCAAGCTGCAGCAAGGCATTGTCCATGGTGAGAGAGCCTTCCTCCGCACCGGAAAGAAGGAAGCTCTGCATCTGGGCGGTCTTGCCCTCCCGTACCAGATTGGCTAAAGCAGTGTTCATCATCATAAGCTCGCAGGCGGCAACTCTGCCCTTTCCGTTCGCCCGGGGAAGCAGCTGCTGCGTCAGCACCGCCTTCAAGGTCGTGGACAGCTGGATACGGATCTGCGCCTGTCGTTCCGCCGGAAAGACGCCCACGATACGATCGATGCTCTCCGTGGCGGAATTGGTATGTAATGTTGCAAACACCAGATGCCCGGTCTCTGCCGCCGTCAATGCCGTCTCAATGGTATCGAGATCCCGCATTTCCCCGATGAGGATCACATCCGGATCCTCCCGGAGGGCAGCCCGCAGACCGGCGGCATAGCTTGCCGTATCCGTGCCGATCTCTCTTTGGTTAATGAGCGCCCGATCCGGTGTATACACATACTCAATGGGATCCTCCAATGTCAGAATGTGGGCATCTCTGCTTTCATTGACATTCTGCAGCACCGCTGCCAGAGTGGTGGATTTGCCGGAGCCGGTTTCACCGGTCACCAGCACCAGTCCCTGCCGGAAGGCCGGGAATCGTGAGACGGCTGGCGGCAAATGCAGCTCCTCCAATTGCGGGATATGATCCGCCAGCAGACGGATCGCGGCCGACGGCTTTCCCTGCTGCAGGAACACATTGATGCGGACACGGATACCGCAGATGCTCGCACCTCTGTCGTACTCACCAACATTACCGAGTTCCGAAAAAGAAGAGCCCAGCAGCGCGGTGGCCAGATGGCGACAGTCCTCTTCCGTCAATCTTTCCTCGCCGAGAGAACAGAGCCTGCCATCGATACGAAGCTTCGGCGGCAGATTACAGCAGAGGTGGAGGTCAGAAGCTCCCCTTTCTTTGGCCTGTGTCAGCAGTTCTTCAATCGTAAACATATTCTCCCCCACTTAAACGTCGCTTAGGTTCTGCGCCACTTCTTCAACACTGGTGACGCCGGACAGCACCAGCTCCTCGGCATTCTCCAGCATGGTACGGTAGCCGGTTTCCTTCGCCAGTTCCCGGAACCGCTGCTTTCCCTGATCCTCTGTGATACAGCGCCGCAATTTGTCGTTCATCAGCAGCACCTCGAAATCACCGATACGTCCGCGGTAGCCGCAATGGAAGCAGAGATCACAGCCCTTGCCCTTGTAATAAATGCGTCCCGGTTTTTCCGGCAGTCCCGCTGCCCGCAGTTCGCCGGGTGCCGGGGTATATTCCGTCTTGCAGCTCGGGCAGATTCTCCGCAGAAGCCGCTGGGAAATGATGCCGCGCACACCGGCAGCGATGAGATAACCGGGCACGCCCATATCCCGCAGACGATCCACCGCAGACACCGCGTCCTCGGTATGAATGGTTGTGATCACCAGATGACCTGTCATAGCCGCCCGCATGGCGATTTCCGCCGTTTCACCGTCTCGAATCTCACCCACGCAGATGATATCCGGATCTTGCCGGAGAATGGCCCGGAGACCAGAAGCAAAGGTAAGTCCCAGCTTCTCATTGATCTGCACCTGGGTCGCGCCGGAGATGTTGTACTCCACAGGATCCTCCAGGGTAATGAGGTTGGTGCTCTCGGAAAGCAGCTCATTCACCAGGGCATACATGGTGCTGGACTTTCCGGAACCGGTGGGGCCCACGATCATAATGACACCCGCATGCAGTCCCAGCAGACGATCCAGCTTGGCGTCCTCAATCTCCGGCATGCCGATGCCACGGCGGTTCAGCTTCTCGCCGTCCCGCATGAGGATACGGATAACGATTTTCTCGCCGTAAATGGTGGGCAATGTGGACACACGGAGATCCACATCCATGCCCACAATCTTCAGCTTTGCCCGGCCGTCCTGAGGCACCCGCCGCTCCACGATGTCAAGCTTTGCCATGATCTTCAGGCGGGAAATAACGGAATCCTGGAGATTGCGTGGAATCGTAAGAATACGATGGAGCTTGCCGTCAATACGCATGCGGACCACCAGGTCCTCCTCGCCCGGCTCCCAGTGGATATCGGAAGCATTCTCCCGGACAGCACGTTCGATGATGGAATTCACCAGACGGATGGTCGGTGCATTTTCCTTAGAGTCCTCCTCCGCTGTGGTCACCGCTTCCGGGGCAATGCCGGCTTCCGCCCGCATCTGCGCCATGGCCTCAGCGGCGCCTTCATTACCATACAAGGTATTGATGGCCCGCACCACAGCCGCGTTTCCGGCGATCATGGGGATGATCTTCTTGCGGGAAATCCGCGCCGCTTCCTCCTGGGCCATGAAGTTCATGGGATCCGCCATCGCCAGATAGAGGACGCCCTTCACGGCACGCACCGGCACCACCTTCTCCTTCTGGGCAAAATTTTTCGGCAGCACCTTCGACATTTCCGGTTCGATGTCCACCTTGGTCAGGTCAATGTAGTCGATGCCCAGCTGCATGCGCAGGGCGTCAATAAGCTGTGCCTCCGTGATAAAACCGTGATTCACCAGCACGGTGCCGAGACGCTCATTGTCCTGCTTCTGAAATTCGAAAGCCTGCTGCAGCTGCTCCTCGGTGATGAGGCCCAGTTCAAGCAGCATTTCTCCCAAACGTTTCATTTTCATGACTATTTTCCTCCTATATCCAGCGGGTTCAGTGATAGTTCCATAAAGCCCAGATATTACAAAAGAGACCATATCGCCGATCGGCAACAGGTCTCTTTCATGATAGCACAGTTTATTTGTAAGTTCCAACGTATAAAAAACGTTAAAATGCACATTTTTAAGTTTTTATCTCTTCAGCAAATCGGCTTCGCACGGCAGCCTCCAGGATGTCCACGCAGCCCGTCACACCGAAGCTTTCCGAATCCAGGCAAATATCCTTTCCCTTCTGCTGGTTCCAGCCGTTCATGGAATAGAAGCGGTAATAGCTGTCTCTCGTGGCATCTTTCTCCCGGATCAGTGTCCGGGCTTCCTTCCGGCTGATGCCGTTCTGTTCCATGATATGGTCCACCCGGTAGTCCTCCGGGCCATAGATATAGGCATTGATGACGTCCTTCTCGTTGCGGAGAATATAGTCACTGAGGCGGCCCACCAGAACACAGGATTCCTGGGTATAGAGATCCCGGATCAGTTGGGCCTCCTGATTGAACAGCTGGTCCTCCAGGGTATCGTTGGCATTGGCAATGCCGAACAGAGGCGCTATGAAACGGCGCTGCACGGATTCATCGTGGGCGCTGATGAACTGGCTCGCAATACCGGTTTTCTGGGCAGCACGTTCCAACAGCTCCTTGTCGTAGAAATGGACGCCCAGGCGTCTGGCCAGCTCCCGCCCCACATCGTGGCCCTTGGCGCCGGACTGCCGGGTAATGGTCACCACAAAATGCTTTAACTCGCTCATACCGCCTCCTTACAGCACGCTGGCCAAAAAAGCCTTGCAGCGCGCGGATTTCGGATTCGAAAACATTTCCGCAGGACTGGAGTCCTCGACGATGAAGCCATCCTCCATGAAGACCACACGGTCGGCCACTTCTCTGGCGAAGCCCATCTCGTGGGTCACCACCACCATGGTCATGCCCTCCTGAGCCAGCTTCTTCATGACGTCCAGTACCTCTCCGACCATCTCGGGGTCAAGGGCTGAAGTCGGCTCGTCGAAGAGCATGATTTTCGGGTTCATACACAGGGCCCGGGCAATCGCCACACGCTGTTTCTGACCGCCGGAAAGGGTCACCGGGTACACGTCCTTTTTGTCGTAAAGGCCTACGATCTTCAGAAGCTCCGCCGCCTTCTGCTCGGCTTCCTGCTTGCTCATCTTCTTCAGCATCACCGGCGCCAGGGTCAGGTTGTCCATGACGGAATAATTGGGGAAGAGGTTGAAGTGCTGGAAAACCATGCCGATGTTCTCACGGTACTTGTTGATGTCCTTCACCTTGGAGAGCTTCTGGCCCAGTACCTCGATTTCACCGCCCTGGGTTTCCTCCAGCTTGTTGAGGCAACGCAGCAATGTGGACTTACCGGAACCGGAAGGGCCGATCACACAGACCACCTGTCCCTCTTCCACATCGAAGGAGATGTCCCGCAGCACCTCCAACTCGCCGAATACCTTTTTCAGATTCTGTACTTTGATGATTGATGACATAGCAAACCTCCTCAGCGCTTATCGTAGCTCAGCCGTCTCTCCACATACTTGCTGAGCAAGGTCAGCGCGGTAATGAGGATGACATACATGATGGCGGCATAGCTGTAGACCTCGAAGGCCTTGTAGTTCCGGGCAATAATGGTCTTCGCACACATGGTGAGCTCATTGACGGAGATGGCAGACAGAATGGCGGTATCCTTCAGGGAGCTGATGAACTGGTTCATCAGAGACGGAATCATGATCTTCACGGCCTGGGGAAGGATAATCTTCCGCATGGTCTGTCCGTAGGAAAGCCCCAGAGAACGCGCAGCTTCCATCTGGCCGTAGTCAATGGCCTGGATACCGGCACGGAAAATCTCGGCCATGTAGGCACTGGCATTCAGTCCCAGGATCAGGGATGCGGACACCAGAAGCGGCAAGGCATTCTTGATGACGCCGAAATACAGGAACAGCGCCAGGATCATGAGGGGGATACCGCGGATGATCGTGATGTAGAGATTCGCCAGCTTCACCAGAAGGGACTTTCCGCTGATGGAGAGGATACAGATCAGGATGCCCAGTACAAAGGCGATCAGGATACCGAAGATGGCGATAATGACGGTGAGCCGAAGTCCTCCGAGGAGGCGCGGCAGGTATTGAAGAAACATGGAGAAGTAGTTAGACATTGCTTTGACCTTTCCGATTTAAAAAAGAGGGAACTTGACGTTCCCCCTTTGAATTTTGACAGATCGATGAATATACACCCAGCGGGCGTCCGCAAGCCAAACTTACGCTCAGCCCAGTGGAAAGTGCTTAATCTGCGTACTCAGCAAGGATGCTGTCGTAGGTGCCATCTGCCTTGATCTTTGCGAGGCCATCGTTGAAAGCCTTCAGGAGATCTGCGTTGGCGCCCTTGTTTACGGCGAAGGCTACAGGGCCCGGCTCGTTGACTGCATCAACGGCAACCTTCAGGCCTTCCTGCTCGCCGATCTTGATCTCATAAGCGATTACCGGATAATCTTCCAACATAGCATCTGCCTGTCCGTTCTTCACCGCCATGGCGATGGAAGCACTATCCTGCAGTGTGGAGATCTCGAATCCGTACTCCGCCTGATTGTCCTCTGCCCACAGCGCACCCTGTGTGCCTTCCTTTACCGCAATGGTTTTGTCCTTCAGATCGGTCAGTGCGCTGATGCTGTCATCGCTGGCTGCCGTTACCAGTGCAAGACCATCCTCGTAATAAGGATCGGAGAAGTCCACACTCTGCTTTCTCTCATCTGTTACGCTCATGCATCCCAGACCGCCGTCAATGGTGCCGGAAGTCAATGCCGGAATGATAGCTGAGAAATCCATGGGCTGAATGTCCACATCGAAGCCCTCTGCCTCGGCAACCGCCTTGATGATCTCAACGTCAATACCCACATAGGAACCGTCGTCCTGCTGAATGGAGAACGGTGCGAAGGCCTGGTCAATGGCGATCTTATAGGTCTTTCCGCTGACAGCTGCATCCCCGGCCTCTTCTGCCGCTGCTGTGGTATCCTCAGCTGCCGCTGCGCTCTCCTCTGCCGCTGCCGTTGTGGCTGCTGCAGTAGTCGCTGTTGTGCTGCCGGATGATCCGCAGCCTGCCAGAGCAGCTACCGCCATCACTGTGGTCATTGCAAGAGACATTACCTTTTTCATAATTGTTTCTCCTCCCTGTTTTTCTCTCAAAGCCCTTGTGTGCTGGGCTCTTGATTTATGACACATTGTAATCATATGTCAGAAATTTGTCAATAGTTTTATGCAGACTTTCGGAATGCATAAATATGTGTCCGATATTCATATAATGGCACAAATTCCGTGCTTAATATTGATTTGCTGCAACAATATTATTCATTTTCTAATTTGTTTTTAGGAATTCAAAAAGATTTTTATATTTAGACGCTCAGTCTTTATTTCAAATGAATTTCTGTGTCTATAAATATTCTTTTGACAGATGCAAGGAACTTGAACCGGCAAATACTGCCGAAACAGAAAAAGGGAGCAGAACCCACCGGTTCTGCTCCCCCATTGAAGCCTAGCTTTAAGACGCACTAAGCTTAACACTTATTCGAATATTTTCAAGTATTTTTTCCCGTTCAGCGCTTTACGCTATTCCGCATCAGAGCAGGCATCGTCCATCAGCTTCATAAGCTCCAGTGCACTGCCGAAGCCGCTCCAGCGGTCTTCCTCCAGCCAATACACATCACCCTGCCAGGTGGCATTCTGCCGGAAACGGGTCTGCACATAGAAGCTGCCCAGCTTTCCCTGCTCCGTGAAAATGGCGTCATAATGCGGCACCGTGTCCGCATACTCCAGCAGCGACTGCTGAGAATGCACACGGGCAGCGTTTTTCTGAAAGCCCTTCCGGGTGAAGGCGCGGTTAATAGACGCACTCTGCGGAAAACACCAGCGATCGTACTGGGCATCCATGAGATTAATCAGTTCCCCGATACCGCTGAAGACGCGCGCGTCCTTTTCGTATTTGGTATAGATTCGGCCGCTGTAATCACTGCCGTTCCGCCGGTCCACTGCGACCAGAATCAGATTGACAGCATACAAACGGCTCTGCAGCTCCTTATTCATCAGCCTGTCCCTCTGTCAAAGCACCGTCAATCATGCGGATCAGCTCCAGAGCGCTGCGGAAATACTGTTCTTTCTTACGATCTGCCCAGGTAACCTTTCCCTGCCAGGTGGCATTCTCCTGGTACTGGATGTCCACGATAAAGGTGCCGCTTACATTCTTTCTCTTATCTCTTGCTGTCTCCATATTTCAGTCTCCCATCAATTGCAGTATTTCTATATCATTTTTACAACGCGTTTTTATGTATGCATCTTACCACAAATGCACTTAAAAAAAAGCTTAAAAAAATATTGATTTTTGAAATTCCCAAAAAAGTCTCCAAACAAAAAAGGGCCCCCAACGGATAAAATCCGTCAGGGGGTAAAAAGAGTATGAATTAAAGCCCGGCGATTGTCGGTCTCTAATCGCTTATAGGATTGAACTCGAGCTGGTAGCTCTCGTTCAACTTGCCTTCGGCAAGCATGTCCCCCTACGGGGCACATGTCAGCTCGCTCCGAACTTTGCCTGATGCAAAGTTCTCCGCTCACATTCCGAATTCCTCAGCCCAATAGGTCTGGCCGTTCTGCTGATAGGTAGAAATGGCACCTGTTGTGAACTGATCGCTCAGGATGTTGGCTTTGTGGGTTGGTGAAGCCATCCATGCTGCAACAACTTCATCTGCTGTGTTGTAATACTCAGCCAGGTTCTCGCCGTAGAGAACACTCTCATCTGCGGTATACCAGTCAGATCCGTCCGGTCTGGTATGGGAGAAGCTTCTGGAGATTTCCTCTGCTCTCACATCCCCGGCTGCCTCAATGCTGCTGTCCCAGGTAAGGGGCTGCAGACCGTTGGCCTCGCGAATCTGATTCACCTTCTCAAATGCGGCATCTTCCTGTGTGTTTCCTGCGAAAGCTGTCATGGAGAATGCAGCTGCAAGAACGAATGTCATGGTGACGATTTTTCTGACTAAGTTTTTCATATCTAACTCCTTTTTAGGAGTCAGCAGGAGAATCCAAATCTTCGATATTCAATTTGGATTGCAGCTGGCTGACATTTTACAGTCCCTATAGCTTTGCGTCGCCGGCTTTCGCCGGGTTTGCCAAATCGGTCTCAGTTTTGAGGCCTATATTAAAAACGGATTTGATTTTTGTTTTTTGCGCTCCGTTCTTACATTTGCATTATAACATGTAATTATTATTTGTAAAGCGTATTTTGCAATTTATTTTGTGGTTATAATTTTATTTATGATTTTTCAAAACACATCAAAAAAACAGCCCCCAATGGAGCTGTTTCGATCCAGCATATATTTATTTTCACTGCTGCAGTATGCGAAGCTTTATTTGTAAATGCCCACCAGACTTGCATGCACCACAAATCTTTCGCTGCCGCCGCTTCTGCCGGCACAAGTGGATAAGGTAATGAGATCCGGCCGTTCTGTGAAATCCACGGCATTGCTGTCGTATTCCTGATATACCGAGTTTTTCACTGCCGCCGCCACATAGCTGTCATATTCCACATCTGAATGGACCACATTGTAGGCAGTGCTGCCTTCCCGGGTCAGGTAATAGCTGAAAATGCGATACTTCCGCACCCCGTCTGCCCGGTACAGGTAAATATAAGGATCCGTGTCACAGAGTCCGGCTTCCTTACGGAAGCGCTTCAGTGTACCGAACATGCTGCCGTTTTTCATATTGTGGCCGTAAATCATACTGTTTCGGTCACTGTAGTCTGCGCTGGCCTCGCAGTCCAGGAAAACGCAGCCTGCGAAATTCCGTTTACCCTCAAAGGTCGTATGAAGATAGTCACTGTTGTCCTTGCTGTGCACAATGGGATACTGCAGCTGCAGCACCGGAATGGACAAAACTGCGGAAAAGTCAGCATTTTCTGCCCGCAGAGCCGCATAATCAATCTCCAGCGCCGGGTACTGCGCTTCCGCGCCGTCTGCATTATCCTCCGCCTCCGGCTGGATATACTCCTCAGCAATGGCGCTGTACTCATCACCGGCCTGCTTATAGGCCAGAAAATCTTTCATAAAGAGGTAGCCGAATACCGCCATGCCGCAAAGCAGCAGCACCGGCACCATATAAAAGAGTAGGCTGTTCTTCTTTTTGTCCTGCATTATTTTTCTCCTGTAAAAGCCGCCTCACGAACGATCCCGGGTCTGTTCCTGTACCACAGCCGGATCCAATGCCTTCAGCGCCAGTTTTTCTTCATACATAGCCCGGTCCGCCCGAACAAAGACATCCTGAAAGGCCGCATCCCTGTCCTCGTCATAATGCGCCAAACCACCGGCAACGATCGGAATCCGAATGTCCTGGGAAACACTGCTGCGCATGCGCTTCCGGAATTCCCGCAGCATGCCGTATGAAAAGTAGCTCGGATAATTCCGAAAGACAATGGCGAATTCATCCCCGCCGATGCGGTAAACCTTTTCATCCGGAAAATACTGCTGGATCAGAGAGGCAGCCTGCATCAGAAGGAGGTCCCCAGCAAGATGTCCATAGCAGTCATTCACCGCCTTCAGATGATTGACATCAAAGATACACAGGCTGAAGGATGCCCGCCCCCGGTGAATATCCCGGTCCCGATCTGCCTGCTCCTCATGAAAAGCGTTCTGACTCGCCACCTTCGTCAACTCATCCGTGTAGGCCATTACGAAGATACGGCGAAAAATGCCGACAGAAATAACGATCGCAATGGCGCAAACGGCCAGTGTGAACAGCACAATGAAAATGATAAGCCGATCCCGCTGGGCATTGACGATGGCGGCAAATTCCCGGGTACTGCGGGCAATCGCAACTTCAGAATCCAACTGCAGGATCTCCCAGAGACTCAGCACCGAGACTGTACCCACCAGCAGCGTCGGCACCAGAATGCTGAACAGGACAACCAGCAGAAGTTTTCCGCGAATTCGTTTCATATGCTGTCCTTTCCAGCTATGCCTGCTTACTTTGACAAAAATCAGATAATTGCAAAAAACGGGATTTGATGCAAGAAATTAAATAAATAATGAAATTCACTCCGCTTTATATGACAAAATTTGCTTTATTATAACGTAAAAAGACAGCCGATGCAAGGTCAGCTGTCCTTCTCATGTAAACATATTGTACCGAATTGTTTTTTGTGCAAAAGATCAATCAAAAAGAAAGCTTTTTGTCATCCTTCCAGCACGATAGCATGTTCTCCTCTGATCTCCGCCGTGCCAATGATGGCAGCGCCGGGAATTTTCTCCTGCAGCGCCGCAAGGCACGCTGCCGCCTCCGTTTCCGGCACAGCAACCAAAAGACCGCCGCTGGTCTGGGGATCATAGAGAATGTCCTGCATGGCCCGGCTGACAGAACCGACAACATTGACCCCCGATTCTGCGTACTCCCGGTTCCGATAGGCCCCGGCAGGAATCAGTCCAAGCTCTGCGAAATGCATGGCCTCCGGATGGTAGAGAATCTGCGCCGCGGAAAGCCGCAAGGTGACATCGCTGCCCTGGGCCATCTCGAAGCTATGCCCGAGAAGCGCAAAGCCGGTGACATCGGTGCAGCTATGTACATGGAAATTTGTCAGAATGTCCCGGGCCTCCCGGTTCAGCGTACTGAGCTGCCGGTAAATCCGCCGCATGAGTGCCGGTTCTGCCAGCTCCGCCTTGGCCGCCGTTGTGATGATACCCACGCCCAAGGGCTTTGTAAGAATCAGCACGTCCCCGGGTCTTGCACCGCTGTTGGTCCAGATCCTCTTCGGATGCACAAAGCCGCTGACCGCAAGGCCGTAAATAGGCTCTGCGCCGTGAATGGTGTGTCCCCCGGTGATGATGGCCCCGGCCTCATAGGCCTTGTCATAGCCACCCCGGAGGATTTCCTGGATGCTTTCCTTGTCCATGCTGTCAGATACGCACATGATGTTTAGGCAAAGCTTCGGTTCCCCGCCCATGGCATAGACATCGCTCAGCGCATTGGCCGCCGCAATCTGCCCGTAAAGGAAGGGATCGTCCACAATGGGCGGAAAGAAATCGGTGGTCTGAATCAGCGCCCGCTCTTCATCCAGAAGATAGACGCTGGCGTCATCGCTTTTGTCATAGCCCACCAATAAGCGTTCATCTGTATGGGTTTTGAAGCCCTCCAGGAGCCGCGACAGCGTACCGGCACCCACCTTGGCACCGCAGCCCGCACAGCTCGCCAGCTTGGTCAGTTTCACTTCCGTTTCCATTGTTTTTCCCTTTCACGTGGGCTTCGCGACAGCTTGGCTGGCGGGTGCCCACGTGATGGGGTGCTACCGCTGAACCCGTTGGAATGATATGTAGACTTTGCTTCGCAAAGCTTAGCTATCGCGAAGCCCGCCAAATTTGCCGGTATCCTTCCCCTTCCGGTGTGGCCAGCTGCTCCATCTCCGGGAAATCCGAAAACGGCAACAAGCTATCATCATTGCCGGAAAGCTGCGTTTCCGGCAGTGTAAAGCGCACACAGGTGCCGCAGGATGAGGAGAGCTGCCGGGGCACCGGCATGAGCTTTGCCTCCCAGCCTCTCGTACCGCAATAGCGTTTGAAGTGGATGGCTCCGAAATGAGAATAAAAGGTTGCTATACAGAGCATATCACTTTGTGAAGCAGAGCTCAATCTCGCCGTTCTCTTCCCGAAGGTCGGCATGGTAGCCCTGACTCTCGGCGTAACGTGTTGTGTTCTCCTTCGCCGCTGCATTGTCCACCAGAATGGTATATGTTTTCTCGCCCTTCTTCATGGCTTTCATGAGGAGAATCACCGGTTCCGGACAAGACAAGCCTCTCGCATCGATTACATTATCCTTGTTCATTTGCTGCTCTCCTTTCTGAATGTGTTGCTGATCGCGATCAGCAGAACCACAACGATGCCGCATACCACAGCGATCTGTCCGTTTACAGTCGCACCCTTGGCGCTGGAAGCGAGGCCGAAGTTATGCGCGAAGGCCGCGCCGAAGGCAAGACCCAGTACCGCTACCGCACTGTCGGTGTTGCCTTCTCCGGAAAGCACCAGCTGGCGCAGCGGGCAGCCGCCCAGAAGAACACAGCCGAAACCTGCCAGATACATGCCCAGGAAATTCCAAACGGCGTCATTGTGGGCAATGGGCTGATCGTTGAAGCCCAGCTGGAAATAGCTGCCGGAGGTCACGGCGCTGAGTACAAGATTACAGAGCAGCGCGCTGATGAGAATGGCCAGGAAGCCGCAGATAAGCTTTGTCTCCCGGAACAGCACCAGATCACGCAGGCCGCCCACCATGCAGAGACGCGTTCTCTGGGCAAGGGCGCCCACAATAAGGCCGGCTGCCAGGCTCAGAATGAGCGGCGCATGCTTCGCACCGGGACCGCCGCCGGCCTCTGTGAAGAAAATGAAGGCAGGCGCTGCCACAAGAAGCACCAGCATCACCACCTGGATGCCGGGAAGGACCAGTCCCTCCAGCTTCGGCAGGCTGTAGGTTCTCCGCAGACTGTATCCCCGGTTCAGGAAGAACACACCGGTCAGGATGCCGCAGGCAAAGCCCGCAAGACCCAGGAGGGCATTCAGATCACCACCGGCGATACGAAGGATCATACGGAAGGGACAGCCCAAGAACATGAGGCAGCCGATCATCACAAAGAAGCCCAGTACAAAGCGGGTCATGGGTGAGCTGCCGCCCCGGGGCTGAAATTCCTTGCGGAAGCCAGCCAGCAGGAAGCTGCCCAGCACGAGACCGATGATCTCCGGCCGGATGTACTGCACAGCCTCTGCGCGATGCAGTCCCAGTCCGCCTACCGTATCACGGACAAAGCAGGCAATACAGAAGCCCATGTTCACGGGATTGCCGAAGAACACCAGGCAGGAAGCGATGAGTCCGATGATGATGCCGGCCCCAATGATCCATAGCTTTTCTTTTTTTGTTTCCATAGTTTCCCCTTTTCCGATGCAGCGAAATTGCCGCGCAAATGGGCAAAGCCCTGCATCCCATGTATGCTAAAAGTGTACCCGCTGCGGAAAATGCCGTCTAATTGCAATTATTGATATTTTCGATATGAGTATTGCGTTTTCAAATAAATCAGGGGATAATGTCTTCAGAACGCAAAAAGAATTGCCGCCCGCAAAAAAACAGCATCATCGTAATCGGCCGCCTTCGGAGGAAAAATGCATGAAAACCTATGCAGAAGCGATACATAAAAATCAGCAGATCTATCTGGACAATGCCAGCACCAGTTTTCCGAAGCCCCGGGAGGTGGCGGACAGTGTCTACCGGTATATGACGGAAAATGGCGCCAGCACCGGACGGGGCGGTTATGATAATGCCTATGCCGCGGAAGAGCTGGTCTATGACACCCGCTATCTCCTCACCAAACTGTTTCATGGCGAGGATCCCAGAAATGTGATCTTCACCCGGAATGTCACGGAGGCCTTGAATCATATTCTGAAGGGTTTCCTGCAACCGGGCGACCATGTCATCACCTCCGCCATGGAGCACAATGCCGTCATGCGCCCGCTCCGGCAGCTGGAGGAACGCGGCATCACCTTCTCACGCATCCCCTGCCGCCCCGACGGCTCCCTCATCCTCTCCGCGCTGCCGGAGCTTTTGAAGGGCAATACCAAGATGCTGGTGCTTTCCCATGTGAGCAATGTCTGCGGTACCATACAGCCCCTGCAGGAAGTGGGCGAATTCGCCGCTTCTCATGGCCTCCGCTTCGTGGTGGACAGCGCCCAGTCTGCTGGTCTTCTGCCCATTGATATGGAAAGGATGCACATCGATGCCCTGGCCTTCACCGGACACAAGGCCCTGCTGGGTCCCCAGGGCATCGGCGGCTATCTGCTGCGGAACGGCATCGAAAAGGAAATCACTCCCCTCATTTCCGGCGGTACCGGATCTCTCAGCCATAAGGAAGAGGTACCGGATTTCCTGCCGGATCGCTTTGAAGCCGGTACTCTGAACCTGCCGGGTATTGCCGGACTGCATGCCGCCCTCTTCTATTTGCAGGCACAGCCGGAAACCTTCCTGTTGGACCATGAGCTTATGCTCACCAAACATTTTCTCGCCGGCATACAGCAGCTGGATCCCACAGGAAACAGACTTCGTCTTCTGGGGAAAGCGAATTGCGAAGATCGCACCGGTGTGGTTTCTCTCCAGACCCTGCGGCGCGACATGGCGGAAACTGCCGCGGCCCTGGACGAGGACTATCACATCCAGACCCGGGTAGGCCTCCACTGCGCCCCCAATGCCCACCGCACGCTGGGCAGCTTCCCCGCCGGCAGCATCCGCTTCTCCTTCGGCCTCTTCAACACAGAGGCCGACGTAGACATTGCCCTCGAGGCACTGGATCGGCTCGCCTGATCATTGTATACACAAAAGGATTCTTACGATGGATTTTAAACAGCTTCAATCCTTTGTCGCCGTGGTCCGCTGCCGCAGCTTCAGCCGGGCCGCAGAACAGCTCTATCTTTCCCAGCCCACCATCAGCACCCATGTGCGCCAGCTGGAAGAAGAATGTCAGTCGCGGCTCATCCTCCGCAGCACCAAAAGCATCGAAATCACGCCTCGCGGGCAGGAACTCTATGACTATGCCCGCAGTACCCTGGACAAGCAGGCCCAGCTTCTCCGCCGCTGGACGTTGGAGGACCAAAAGCTCATTCGTCTGGGCGTCTCCACCATTCCCGCAGACTATATTCTGCCGGAACTTCTGCCCGCCTATCAGAAGGAACATTCAGAAATCCGTTTTGACATTCAGCAGGGAGACAGCACCGAAATCCTGAACGGCATTCTCGAGGACAACTTCCTCCTGGGACTGGTGGGCATGCCCAGTACGGAGCACGCCGTCATTACCCTCCCCTTCTATGACGACCACATGGTGATGATCACTCCGAATACGGAGGACTACCGTCTGGATGCCACAGACACCGCCACATTCCGGGACTACGTTCTGCAGAAGCCGGTGATTCTCCGGGAACAGGGAAGTGGCAGCAAGAAATGTATGGACGATTATCTGGACCAGCAGGCTCTGTATCCCGAAACTTTGCATGTGGCCGCCCGGCTCAACGATCAGGAATCCATCAAGAAGCTGGTGGCAGCAGGCTTCGGCATTTCCTTCATTTCCGAAAAGGCGGCCATGGACTTTGCAAGTGACGGCAGGCTCCGAGTGTACCAGCTCCCCGGAAAAGCCGCCATACGGTCGCTGTATATTGCATACCGGCGGGACTTCATTCTTCGGAAGCACATCCAGGATTTCATTGCCTTCACGCAGGCATACTACCGGAACCCGGCCCGGCAGGACGGTGCGAAGACATTCGCCTGATACAATGCGCTATGCCATATCGTATAAAAGTACGGAAAAAAGGCTGTACAAAGGGAATCCCTTCGTACAGCCTTTTATCATACCGCCTGACCGGCGGAAGTTTATTTTTACAGCTGAGGTCCTGCAGCTACCAGTGCCTTACCGGCCTCGTTGCCCTCATACTTCTTGAAGTTCTTGATGAAACGGGAAGCCAGATCCTTTGCCTTCTCCTCCCACTGTGAAGGATCAGCATAGGTGTCTCTCGGATCAAGAATCTCTGTTGCCACACCATTCAGCTCGGTCGGTACCTCGAAATCGAAGTACGGGATCTTCTTGGTGGGCACGTTCTTGATGTCACCGTTCAGGATAGCGTCGATGATACCGCGAGTATCCTTAATGGAGATTCTCTTGCCGGTGCCGTTCCAACCTGTGTTCACCAGGTAAGCCTTAGCGCCGCTCTTCTCCATCTTCTTTACGAGCTCCTCAGCGTACTTTGTCGGATGCAGCTCCAGGAAGGCCTGACCGAAACAAGCGGAGAAGGTCGGTGTCGGCTCTGTGATGCCGCGCTCTGTACCAGCCAGCTTAGCGGTGAAGCCGGACAGGAAGTAGTACTGTGTCTGCTCCGGTGTCAGGATAGATACGGGAGGCAGCACGCCGAAAGCGTCTGCAGACAGGAAGATCACGTTCTTTGCTGCCGGTGCAGAAGAAATCGGGCGAACGATGTTCTCGATATGATCGATCGGATAAGATACACGAGTATTCTCGGTTACGCTCTTGTCAGCGAAATCCAGCTTACCGTCCTCAGCAACGGTTACGTTCTCAAGGAGAGCATTCTTCTTGATGGCGTTGTAGATATCCGGCTCAGACTCCTTGTCGAGGTTGATAACCTTTGCATAGCAGCCGCCCTCGAAGTTGAAGACGCCGTTGTCATCCCAGCCGTGCTCGTCATCACCGATGAGGAGACGCTTCGGATCTGTGGAAAGGGTGGTCTTACCTGTTCCGGAAAGGCCGAAGAAGATAGCGGTGTTCTCACCGTTCATATCGGTATTTGCGGAGCAGTGCATGGAAGCCATGCCCTTCAGCGGAAGGAAGTAGTTCATCATGGAGAACATACCCTTCTTCATCTCTCCGCCGTACCAGGTGTTCACGATTACCTGCTCGCGGCTTGTGATGTTGAACATAACAGCAGTCTCGGAATTGAGGCCCAGCTCCTTGTAGTTCTCAACCTTTGCCTTGGATGCGTTGTAAACCACGAAATCCGGCTCGAAGGTCTCCAGCTCCTCTGCTGTCGGCTTGATGAACATGTTGGTTACGAAGTGTGCCTGCCAAGCTACCTCAACGATGAAACGGATGGCCATTCTGGTATCCTTGTTGGCACCGCAGAAAGCATCAACTACGAAGAGTCTCTTATTGGAGAGCTCCTTCTTTGCCAGCTCCTTCACAGCAGTCCAAGCTTCCTGTGTTGCGGGATGGTTATCGTTGGGATACTCCTCGGAAGTCCACCATACAGTATCCTTGGAATTCTCATCCATCACGATGAACTTATCCTTGGGAGAACGACCTGTGTAGATACCGGTCATAACATCCACTGCGCCCAGCTCGGTGACATAGCCCTTCTCGTAGCCCTCAAGCTCCGGCTTGGTCTCCTCATCGAACAACATATCATAAGAGGGATTGTAAACAATCTCGGTAGTTCCTGTAATGCCATACTTTGTTAAATCGATTTTTGCCATCTTGCAGTAACCTCTTTTCCTTTTTGCAAACTCTGCACGAACAGATCCCGAAACGACTGAGTCGTTCCACCCATATATTTATACATACAAATTGAATAAAATCAACTAAAAATTTTTGTTGTTTTTTGATGGTATATTTTCAGCCTTTTCGCAGTATAGCTTTTTGCTATAGGAAACTTCGCAGTTGTGTTAAATTTTTGTCGAAATTGTTAATATTTCTACAAATCAAGTCTTTTTTTCTCTGTTTTGCAATTTTATTCTAATGGATCTATTAGAATTATGATGACTAAAAGGCGGGCGTCCCGCAAAGGACGCCCACCTCAAATCAAGCTGTCAATCCTCGTGTGCAATGGAGATGCCGCTGAATCCGTAGAAAATACTGAACAGCGGTGTCAGATACAACAGGAACAGGTACGGGAAGAACAGTCCCCAGGCAACGCCCAAGGTACCGGACATGTAAATGCAGTAGCCATGCCAGGGGATCATGGGACCGGCCAGTGTGCCGGAATCCTCTATGCAGCGGGAAAGGATGGCCGGTTTGATCTTATGCTCTTTGAAAATGGGTGCCATCAGACGTCCGGTCAGGACGTGAGACATCGGTGAGGAACAGCTCATGATGCTGGTGGCATAGCCCACCAGGAGGGTAACGAGGATCAGACTGCCGTCGGAATGGATCCGCTTCACAAAGAACTGCAGAATGCAGTCCAGAACGCCCAGACGCTCCAGCATGCCGCCCATGCCCACCGCAAAGGTGATGATGGCCACGTATTGCAGCATGGAATTCATACCGCCCCGATTCAGGATGGTCTTCAGCACATCAAACTCGATCTCACTGCTGTAGCCGTTGTAGGCAATGCGGATGATGCTCTGCAATGTCTTTCCCTGCACGAGGATGGACACCAGCCCGGCTGCCGCTGCGGACAATCCCAGCGCGATGATGGCATCCACCTTAATGAGCAGAAGCACGATCAGAAAAATGGCCGGAATCAGGGTCAACACACCGATCTGAAACTCGCCATGCAGCGCAGCGATATAGCTTTCGATGTCCGAAACACTGCCCGCACTGCCCTGCTGCAGCCCCAGCACCGTGAAAATGATCAGGGTCAGCACAAAGGGCGGCAGGGTGGTCCAGAGCATGGCCCGAATGTGGTCTCCCAGCTTCGCGCCGGCCACGGCCGGCGCCAGATTGGTGGTGTCGCTGAGCGGACTCAGCTTATCGCCGAACATGGAGCCGCAGATGACCGCGCCGGCCACCATGCCCGGGTTGATGCCCATGGCATTGCCGATCGCCATCATGGCCACACCGGCAGAGCCCACCGAACCGTAACTGGTGCCAGTGACAAGACTCAGCAAGGCGCAGAACAGCAGGGTCAGCGGCAGCAGAAAACGCGGGTTGATCATCCGGAGACCATAGACAATGATGGTGGGGATGGTGCCGCTCTGCAGCCAGGTACCGATCATAACGCCGATGGCCATCAGAAGCGCCATGGTGGGCACCACGACCTTCAGAGCCTCGAAAGCCCCCTTCTGGATCTCCCCGTAGGAAATCCGGCGTATGAGACAAAACAGATAGATGATGATCCAGCTGAAGAACAGCCCGATCATGGGACCGCCGGTTTTCAGTCGGATACAGGTTGCCACCGACAGGATAATGAAGCCGAGCAGTACTACGCTCTCCACGCCGCCGGCCTTCCGAATTGCGCCATTTTTGCTTTCCATAAATACCCCCCTGATTATAATTGCTTTAAAAAAGACTCATCTTCTTCCAGTACAGATTTTTCGTGTTTTTTGCCGGTCGAAGACTTCCCTCCGCCTCCCGGGTCAGCAGTAAAATGCTGTCGAATCCGGCTTCCCGGGCAGCCGCCGCAGCCTCCGGAAAGGCCCCGTCCAGAAGCTCCCGCTGGTGAACATCGGCGCTGATGAGAATTTCACCGCCGATCTCATGGAGATGCCGCAATAGCCGGGGATGCGGGTAGAAATACCGTTTCCGGTTCCGGTTCACAGCGCCGCAGTTGATCTCAAAGGGAAGCCCTTCAGAAACCAGCTTCTCCATGGCCTTCATGGCCGGTGCATAGTAACGGGGATCCTCCTCATCCAGAAAACAGCCGCCCTCTCCTTGCGGCAGATCATTAAAACGGGTAATGAGGTCAAAGTGTCCCACAAAAGTTGGCTGCAGGCGTGTCCCCACCTCCGCTTCCAGGGCATAGTAGGCCGCCGAAAGGGCATAATAGTCGCCGCCGAAATAGGTATTGCACAACTTCCGGAGATTTTCCGGGCTGCTGTCCACAGAACAGTATTCGCCGTCAATGGGCGGCACATCCAGAAAATGCGTGGAGCCGATCAGATATTCTGCCTCCGGTGCACAATGGGGATCGTAGACATTGTCCAATTCCACCCCGAGCAGAATTTCCAGCTGCCCCTTGTACTTTTCCTGCAGCCGCCGGATTTCCTGCACATAGGCCGGGAAATCCATGTGCACATCCGGGTCCATATGACCGGAAAAACCCAACGTGCGAAAGCCCCGGCGAAGGGCTTCTTCCGCCATCTCCTCCGGGGTATTGCTGCCGTCACAGAACGTGCTGTGAGTATGGTAATTTGCAGGAATCGCTTTCATACTTTATTCCTCCGCTGCCAGAGCTTCCAGGATCCGCTCGTAATGCAGAAAGCCCTGTTCCTTGTGAATGTCCGCAATCTCACCGATGGACGCGAGACGCCCGTCAATGGACTCCTCTTCCTCAATGGTGATGTCCTTCTCTGTGAAATCCAGGTGGAAGTGAAAAATGTCCACGAAGTAATTGTCTCCCCGCACCTCGTCCACATTGGCATAGCTGTAAATGGGCGTTCGATCGATTTCCATGAGACCATGCTCGGTAAGCACGAGACCTGTCTCCTCCCGTACCTCCCGGGTCACCGCGGCGAAGGAATCTTCTCCCGCTTGGGCACCGCCGCCCGGCACTTCCCAGGAACCGGCTGCCCATTTCTTGTCCAGCGCCCGCCTTGTGATCAGAAAACGTCCCTCCCGGTCCTCCAGCAACGCCAGCACATAGAGCATGTACTGCCCCTTCTGCATGAACGCGCCCTTCCGGGGCACCGGATTCCCGATACGGTGGCGGTTTTCGTCATAAATGTCGATATATTCCATATCAAGCCTCGTTTGATGTAAAGTGAATGCAAATCTTGCCACTATTGAAGCAACTCTCTGTTCCCATATGACAGGCGGGACCGTCCTTCCGGACCTGCACCAGGATTGCGTCGTTGTCGCAGTCGCTCTCCAGTGTCACCACATGCTGATAATTGCCGGAGGTCTCTCCCTTCAGCCAAAGCTCCTGCCGGGACCGGGACCAGAAGCAGGTGAGTCCCCGCTCCAGCGTGATTTCGAGCGACTCCCGGTTCATATACGCAAGTGTCAGTACCCGCTTTGTCTCGTAGTCCTGGACGATGCAGGGCACCAGTCCCTTCTCATCAAAACGCACACAGGAAAGATCGATTTTTGATGTATCCATGCCCTTCCTCCCTCAGATGCGTACGGCAATGCCTTCTGCCCGCAGACGCTCTTTGAGCGCCGTGATGCTGACTTCGCCAAAATGGAAGATGCTGGCCGCAAGACCCGCGGAAATATCCGGAATCTCCCGGAACAGTGTCACAAAATCCTCCATGGAACCCGCACCGCCGGAGGCAATGACCGGCACCTTCACAAGGGCATTCACCGCCGCCAGCATGGGCAGATCGAAGCCCTGCTTGACGCCGTCTGTGTCAATGGAATTCAGCACCACCTCACCGGCACCGCGCTTGACGCCGTCCTTGATCCATTCCAGTGCGTCCATGCCGGTGTCGATACGGCCGCCATTTTGGAATACATGGTAGGCATCGCCCACCTTCTTGGCGTCCACGGAAAGCACCACGCACTGGTTGCCGTACTTCTCCGCCGCTTCATTGATGAGATCGGGATTCCGGATGGCACCGGAATTGACACTGACCTTGTCGGCGCCACACTTCAGAACCCGGTCAAAATCGTCCACGGTATTGATGCCGCCGCCCACCGTCAGCGGAATAAAAATCTTTGATGCCACCTCTGTGAGGATCTCCGTGAACAGCTTCCGTCCCTCGAAGGAGGCGGTAATGTCGTAAAACACCAGCTCATCGGCACCGGCCCTGGAATAATACTCCCCTAGTGCCACCGGGCTGGAAACGTCCCGGAGTCCTTCGAAATTCACGCCCTTTACCACTCTGCCGTCCCGCACATCGAGACAGGGAATGATGCGCTTTGTGATCATGTCCTTCCCTCCTTATTCCGCTGCTTCGTCATTCACAATGCGAAGTGCCTCTGCAAGCTCCACCACACCCTGGTACATCGCTTTTCCCAGAATAGCGCCATAGAGCCCCAGCTTCTTCAGCGCCCGGATATCCTCATAACTGGAAACACCGCCGGAAGCCGTGACGTTGATGCCCCGGAGCTTGCTGAGCTTCTCGTAAAGCGCGAGGTTCGTGCCCTGCATGGCGCCGTCCTTCGCAATGTCAGTAACAATGACGGTATCCACCTGCAAAGCCACAAGATGCTGCAGGAAATCAAACATATCCACATCCAGAACGTCCAGCCAGCCGTGCACGGCCACCTTGCCGTCCTTTGCATCCACGCCCACCGCGATATGCTTTCCGAAACGGGCCAGAGCCTCCTTCAGAAAAGCCTCATCCGTGACGGCCTTGCTGCCCAGGATCACCCGCTCGACACCGGCTGCCAGATACTTCTCAATGGTTTCCAGAGAACGGATACCTCCGCCGATCTCCACCGAAAGACCGGTCTCCCGGCAGATCGCCTCCACCACCGAAAAGTTCGGGGTGGTGCCGTCCTTGGCGCCTTCCAGATCCACCAGATGGAGCCACTTGCCGCCCTTTGCTTCGATGTCTCTGGCCGTGGCCACGGGATCATCGGAATAAACGGTCATTTGCTTGTAGTCCCCCTTCAGGAGGCGCACTACCTTTTTGTCATATAAATCAATTGCCGGAAACAGCAGCATATTTTCTCCTTTGCTGTACACTTACTGCAGACTGGTGAAGTTTTTAAGGATACGGAGGCCCGTCTCACCGGACTTCTCCGGGTGAAACTGGGTCCCGAAGACATTGCCGTTCTGGACCGCTGCCGTCAGCGGAACGCCGTATTCCGCCGTGGCCAGAAGATGGGCATCGCAGTCAAAAGCTGCATAAGAATGCACAAAGTATACATGTGTGCCCTCCTGCAAACCCTCGAAGAGAGGACTTTCCTTCAGGAAATGCAGCGCATTCCAGCCCATGTGCGGAATGTCGAGATGCGCCGGGATCACACCGTCGATCTCCCGCACCTCGCCCGGCACGAGGCCGAGTCCTTCATGAACACCGTATTCACTGGAGCGATCAAAGAGAAGCTGCATGCCGAGACAGATGCCCAACATGGGCTTTCCCTTCTTCGCTTCCTCCTGCACCAGAGAAAACATACCGGCACTCTTCAGCTTTTCTGCGGCATCGCCGAAGGCACCGACGCCCGGCAGAATCAAGTGGTCCGCCGCAGCGATCACTGCCGGATCCCGGGTCACCACCGCCTCTGCGCCGATGGCCGCCATGGAACTTTTCAGAGAAAAAAGATTGCCTACGCCATAATCAATGATTGCTGTCATACTGACCTCCTGTTGCCTGCTTTAATCTCTGTCCTCTTTTCCGAAACGAATGTCCACGGCTCTGGCATGGGCCGTTAGGCCCTCCTTGTTGGCGAAGAAGGAAACCTTGTCGTAATCCTTCTCCAGAGCCTCCCTTGTGTAGTAGCTGTACTGCAGCTTCTTCACGAAGTCATCCACGGACAGGGGGCTGTAGAAACGGGCCGTGCCGGAGGTCGGCAGGGTGTGATTGGGTCCTGCGAAGTAGTCGCCGAGAGGCTCCGGATTGTAGCGTCCCAGGAAAACAGAGCCCGCATTCTTGATGCGTCCGAGATAGTCGAAGGGCTGGTCCACACAGATTTCCAGATGCTCCGGTGCGATGCGGTTCGCGGTATCCACGCCTTCCATGAGGTCGCGGCAGACGATGATCTTGCCGTTGTTCTCGATGGAGGTCCGGGCGATCTCCTCCCGCTTCAGGGTCTTGAGCTGCGCTTCGATCTCCGCCTGCACCTGCTCCGCCAGCGCGAGAGAATCCGTCACCAGCACCGCAGAGGCATTCTTGTCATGCTCTGCCTGGGACAGAAGGTCTGCTGCCACATAACGGGGATCGGAAGCACCATCCGCCAGCACCAGTACCTCAGAGGGTCCCGCGATCATGTCAATGTTGACCTGGCCGAAAACCTGCTTCTTGGCCTCTGCCACGAAGGCATTGCCGGGTCCCACGATCTTGTCCACCCGGGGGATGGATTCTGTGCCGTAGGCCAGGGCTGCCACCGCCTGGGCGCCGCCCACCTTAAAGATACGGCCCACACCGGCCACATGGGCAGCGGCGAGGATATAGGGATTGACCGAACCTTCCTTAGAAGGCGGTGTCACCATGACGATCTCGGAAACCCCGGCAATCTGGGCCGGAATGGCATCCATCAATACGGTACTGGGATAGGCAGCCGTGCCGCCGGGCACATAGAGGCCCACCTTCTCCAGCGGAATCACCCGCTGTCCCAGCACCACGCCGGGCTTTTCAGTCATAATGAAGCTCTGCCGCAGCTGCTTTTCATGGAAGGCACGGATATTCCTGGCTGCTTCCTCCAGAATGGAAATGAATTCCGGCTCCACCTTCTCGATCGCTGCCGTGAACTCCTCCGGGCTCACCAGAAAATCGCTGAGCTCGACGTGGTCAAAACGCTGACAGTAGTCCCGGAGCGCCTCATCTCCCTTTTCCCGGACATTGGCAATGATCTCCGAAACCACATCCTCTACACTGCTGGTGGGTTCATTCCGGGCGAAGATCTCCTCGTCCTTCAGCTTTCCCATTTCATAGATTTTAATCATAATTTCCCCTCTTCCAAATTTCCCACCAGCTTTACTGGTGGTCCACTGGGCACCCGAACGCAAAGCGTTCGCGAAGCCCAGTGGACTAATGCTCCAATTTCACTGTCTCGACCTTTTCGCCGGAAGCGATGAGTTCTGCCAGACCGTCCCGAATCTGCATGACGTCCTCATGCTTAAACTGGTAGCTCACCCGGTTGCAGATCAGACGGGCGCTGATGGGCACCACAGTCTTCAGCACGGAAAGATCATTCTCCCGCAGCGTGTTTCCCGTCTCCACAATGTCCACGATCACATCGGAAAGGCCCAGAATCGGGGCGATCTCGATGGAACCGTTCAGGTGGATGATGTCGATGTCTCTGCCGGCCTTCTCATAATATTTTCCCGCAATGTTCGGGAACTTTGTCGCCACCCGCAGGGTGCGCTCCTCGTCATCATAGAAGTCCTTGGGGCCCGCCACACACATCCGGCACTTGCCGATGCCGAGATCCAGAAGTTCATAGATCTGGGGCTCATACTCCAGAAGAATGTCCTCTCCGCAGACACCGATGTCTGCCGCGCCCCGCTCCACATAAATGGAAACATCCGAGGGCTTCACCCAGAAGTAACGGACGCCCTTTTCGGGATTTTCAAAGGTCAGCTTCCGGTTTTTCTCCAGAATGGCCGGACAATCAAAGCCGGCAGCAGCCATAAGGCTATAGGTTTTTTCGCCGAGTCTTCCCTTCGGCAATGCGATATTAAGCATGACTGACCGCCTTTCCGGATTCCGCTGCGTCAGGCAGCAGCTGCGCCAGCATCTCTTCTTCGGTGCAGCGCTCTCCGTTTTCCAGTTGATAGCTTCCGTCCGGAAGTCCCGTGGCCCGTCGCCGGATGGGATGCTCCGTGGTCTCCAGCGCATCGGCCCGGATCACACGCACCCGGAGTCCCCGGGAACGCAGTGCGACAGCTCGGGCAGCCGTGCCGACAGCATTATCCTCTCCTTCATAGAGCAGAAGCAGATCCACATCGTAGTGTTTCGGCACCGAGAGGTAATTTTCCACCATATCGAGATACATGGCGAAGCCGATGGCCCCCACCTTCTTGCCCATCTTCTCCGGCAGGCGGTCGTAGCGGCCCCCGGACAGCACGGTGAAGGGAATATTCTCCGCTGCGCCCTGGAAGATGATGCCATTGTAGTAGTCCATGGAATTTACCAGAGAAAAATCCAGATAAATGTGCTGCAGAACGCCGAAGCTCTCCAGCACCTCGGCCAGTGCCCGGAGATGCGCCACCAGACGGGCCGCGCTGTTGCTCATGGCAAAGCCGGACAGGGTTTCGATGCCCTCCCGGAAGGGTGCGTAGAGATCCACCAGCTGTTTCAGGGTCTCCGCACAGGCCTTTGTCATGCGCCCCTCCTCCACCAAGGCATCAAAACCAGCGGCATTCTTGATGGAAAAGAGCCGCAGCACTGCCTCACAAGTGGAATCGGAAAGCTCCATGGACTCGAAGAGCTGCTTCAGGAAAGCCGCGTCGGAAATACGGATCACGAAGCGGTCCGAAACCAGCGCCAGGGACCGGGCCGCCAGAGCAATGACCTCCGCCTCGGCAAAACGATCGAGAGGTCCCAAGCACTCCACGCCGGTCTGCAGAATTTCACGGTAATGCCGGTCCTTCGGGCGATAGACGGTTTCGTTGTAGTATACCTTCTCCTCGCCGCCTGCATTGGCCTTCACAATGGAAAGGGTCACATCCGGCTTCAGGGCCAGCAGCGAGCCGTCCAGATCCGTAAAGGTGATGAGCTGACTGGACTTCAGAAAGTCCCGGTTGTCTGCATAAAGGTCATAGGGCTCAAACTTCGACATCTTAAACTTCCGATAGCCGCAGCTTTCATAGAGCCGGTTCAGTTTCTGTTCTATCATTTACAATACTCCCTTGGTGGATGGAATCTGCTCGGCAAAGCGGTCGTCCATGGAAACCGCCTCCCGCAGTGCGCGGCCCAGACCCTTGAAGCAGGCCTCGGCGATGTGGTGGGAATTTTTTCCGGCCAATTGCTGCATGTGCAGTGTGATGCCCGCATTGTTCGCAAAAGCCTGCATAAACTCTGCCACCAGCTCTGTGTCGAAGTTTCCGATCTTCTGTGAGGGGAAGGTCAGCTCGCCGTAGAAGCCGCCCCGGCCGGAAATGTCCAGCGCCACCGTCATTAACGCCTCATCCATGGGCAGCATGAGACTCGCGTAGCGTCGGATGCCCTTCTTGTCCTCCAGGGCCTCCTTCACGGCTTCGCCGAGGCTAATGCCGATGTCCTCCACAGAATGGTGGTCGTCCACCCAGGTGTCTCCCTCACAGTTCAGATTCATCTGGATGCCGGAATGGCGGCTCAGCAGGGTCAGCATGTGATCCAGGAAACCGATGCCGGAGCTGATGTCCGACTCCTTACCGTTTCCGTCCAGGTCCAGCCAGATGTGAATGTCTGTTTCATTGGTTACGCGGTTGATTTCTGCCGTTCTCATAAGTTTGCCTCGCTCGTTTTTTCACTGCAGCAGCTGATCGATGGTGCGGATCAGGGTCTGCATCTCCTCCATAGTGCCGATGGTGATGCGGTTGTAGTTGGCGATTCGTTCTGTTTCAAAGTGCCGCACCAGGATGCCGTTTTCCTTGAGATCCAGATACAGCTTCTTTCCATTATACATAGGATGCGCCGCAAATACAAAGTTTGATTTTGACGGAAGCACCGTGAAGCCTCTCTCTCGGAGCGCTTCCTCCGTATAGGCTCTGGCCGCCTTGATCTTTTCAATGCAGCCGTCATAGTAAGACTGGTCCTTCACCGCCTCCACCGCGGCCGCCATGCTGAGGCGGTTCACATTGTAGGGATTCGTGGAAAACTTGATGGTTTCGAGATCCGCGATCAATGCCGGGCTGCCGATGGCGTAGCCCACTCGGGCACCGGCCAGAGAGCGGGACTTGGAAAAAGTCTGCACCACCAGCAGGTTCTCATAACGCGGCAGCAGCGCAACAGCGGATTCGCCGCCGAAGTCGATATAGGCTTCGTCAATAATCACCACATGATCCGGATTCGACAGCAGGATGCTCTCAATCTCCGCAAGGCTCAGGATGAGGCCCGTGGGGGCGTTGGGATTCGCAATCACGATGGCGGAGCCGACATTGGCATAGTCCGCGGGATCAATGCGGAAGTCCGGCAGCAGATCCTTCGGCTTCGTCTGAATGTGATTCAACGCGGCAAAGACCGGGTAGAAGCCATAGGAAATGGAAGGAAAAGCCATGCCGGCCTCACCAAAGGCCATAAAGGCAAAGTTCAAAGCCTCATCGGAACCGTTGCCCACAAAAATCTGTTCCGGCGTCACACCGTAACGCTCGGCCAGGGCCTGCTTCAGGGGCTTCAGGGCCGGATCGGAGTAAAGCCGAAGCTTCGCGGCCTCCTCACTGTTCACCACCTGCAGGACACCGGGGGCCGGTGCATAGGGCGACTCGTTGGTGTTCAATTTGATATAGCTGCGATCCTGGGGCTGCTCCCCCGGTGTATAGGGCTCCAGCGCCCCGTAATAGGAATTGAAAAATTTCGACATATCCTCTCCTTCTCGCGTTACCATGGTAGCGCGTTAAAGTGCCATGTGCCAAATAATACACTCTGCGCCCTGTTCTGTCAAGACGCAGAGTGTTTGTTATGTTGCACGATTCTCTATCAGAAGCACCAGTCACCGATAAAACGGAGCGGTGCTGCGTTCAGGTCGCTGCTGCCACCCAGAATCCCTGCCGGTGTGTAAAGACGCGTCCAGGTCATCAGCGGATAGTCCGTGCCCGTCAAACTGCTGTCAAAGCTTTCTATGCTCGCGGCAGTTTGATTTATGTCCCGAAGCTGCTCCTCGGAAACCGCGGAACAACCCTCAAGATTATTATCCGAGTACAAGATTTTATAACCAGCACCGCCGACATAGCACTTGGGCTGCTTCGTATAACCATATTCTTTCAGGCAGTATACATTCGCGGCATAACCATCGACACCAGACTCCGAATATCCAATGATCGACCCTGTGAACCAGTAATACCCTCCTTGTAGCGTGTTATACTGCGCATTATCCCAGAGCTTTCCGGCTACGTAACAGTTTCGAATGTGACCGCCGCTTCCTCCGCCAATCTGACCGATCAGACCGCCCAGATAACACATTGGCGTTGTTTTTGTGATGCTATTATAATAGCTGCAATTTGTGCCGTTCTCACTGACAGAGGCGGTCATGAAGCAATGATCGATCTGTACCGCACGGCTACTATAGCCCACCAGACCGCCGGTGGCCAGATGACCATAGATATTGTAACCGCCCGGTGTCACCACCTCCTGTGCATCATAGTTCAGGGCCACAGCTTCTTTGAAGGTCACTTTTCCATTCTCCGTGGTCGTGAGCCCGCCGACATAACTGTTTTGAATGCTGCCGGCAGCACTGAAGTCTCCCACCAGACCGCCGGTGCAATCGCCGTTCGGGGCGTACACATAGGCCGTCACACCGCAGTTGTCGATATTGAGTGTACCACTCAGGATCGTGCCCACCAGACCGCCGGCACTGTCGTCCGTACATTCGTCTGTTTTTCCGCTGCCCTTGGCCAGAATCAGTGTATTTTTTCCATAGACAGAGCAGCCGGACAGGGCAATCGTAAGACTCTTCCCGCTCGGAACTCTGCCGATGAGACCACCGGCGCTGGCACTGCCTTCTGTGGTCTTATTCCGACCGTATTGACCGCCCACAGAAGAAATCAACAGTCTATTGCTTCCCTCGTAAACAGCGCAATTCGTGATATTCAAGGTTCCGCTGCCATCGGCCAGACCAATCAAACCACCGGCATCCATATCCGACTGGATCTCTGCGCCCTCAATGACCACATTTTGGATGCCGAGTCCGTGGCTGCTGCCGTAGTAACCCACCAAAGCTGCGACACTGTTCTTTCTGCCGTTACTCTTCGTTGCATACGCATCCACATTGTAAAGCTTCAGATTTCTGATGCTCAGGCCCGTCTGCTGCAGCGAAGGCACAGCCGCGAAAAGACCGGCAGTATTGTAGTCATTCTTGTCCCCCTGTATGCGCAGATTGGAAATGGAATGGTAATTTCCGTTGTATTCCGTCAGCAGCAGATTCTGGATGCCGTAGAAATAGCCGCCGGACACAATTTCATCCTCAGACTTCGGCTTATACAGTTTGAACGCTTCCTTTTTTGCATAGCCGACAGCCGCAATGTACTGATCCCAATCCAAATCCTTCTCCTGAACCGCTTTTCGGAACGAAAAAACATTTGTATCTTCCGGCAATGATACCTCACTGTCCCGTTTACCCTTTTCATTTTCCAGTCTCGATACATAATGATCCAGATTCTCCAGATGTCGGCAGCTCAAAATATAGGCTGTGTGTCCATCCGTCAGCGGTGTGGAATCCTTACCAAAAAGGCTGTTGTCCGTATCAAAAACAGATGCACTGCTCTCTGTCCAGGTATACTGCTCCAGTTTCTGATTCGATGTCATCAAATTCAAATCTGTATTGAAGCTCTGTATCAAAGTATCCGCAAGCTGCGGATCAATCGTCGCCTTCTGATATGTCTCCTCTGTATACCAGGTATCCTTTCTCTGCTCGGCTATCGCATACGCCGTAACGTTGCTGCCGACGCGAATCCCCTTGGTGTTATCCGAAAAATGCATATACGGCGCCGAAATATCATCCAGAAGAATGCGATAAACCAGGTATTTTCTATCTGTCACAGAGACTACACCGGCCTTGTTGTACTGTATATGCTTTTCAGAAGAATTCGGTGAATCTATTCGAGTCAATGCAACCTTGCCGTCCGATTGCACCACAGCAGAAAACTGAAACAGATTCAATGCCGTTTTCGCGGCATCATTTTCCGCCGTTCCCGTCAGCACCATGGTGAGATAATTGGTCTCATTTTCCCTGAGCGGTGTGAACACCTCCGCGTAAAGTCGGGGACCGTTCAAAAAACGCACGAAGGTGTCTACGGTTTCTTCCGTCGGGCAGAAGTCGCCGATGTGCTTATTGCCGTATTTCAGGCTCTTTTTACTGCCCGTCACCCCTGTTGCTGTATCCTCTGCTGCCGCCGTGAACAGCTCCACCGCGGTCTTGTAGGGATACTGCGGATTTCCGTTGTTTGTCTTCAATGCAGCGTCATAGGGTCTGGCATAGGACGCGCCCTTGTACTCTGAACCCTCGGCCACAAGATTTTTCACATCCTCCGACAGCACATTGCTGCCGCTGACCTTTCCGGCGGCATAGCAATATGAAGCACTCTCCGCGCCGCTGCCGCTGACCGCCGCAAGGAAGGCACCGGCATTGCCGGTGGACTGCACGGAAGCCATGGTATAGCAGCCCAAAAGATCCAGATTGACAGAGCTTGCCAATCCGACAAAGCCGCCTGCGTTTCCCTGGCTTTGCACATTCCAGCGGCCCCGGCCCTGCAGCGCTTCCGCATCGGCGTCGTCCGCCGGGTATGTTCCGTCCTTGGTGTGGCCGCCCACATAGCTGAAGCGGATGTCCATTCGTCCACTGATCTCGCCGAGCAGGCCGCCCGCATTGCTGCTGCCCCTGACATAGGCAGATGCCGTGCTGTTGCTGATATGCGTGTCGGCACTGCCGTTTAACTTGCCTGCAAGGCCGCCCGCATTACCGCCGTCTACACTGCCGTATTCGCCCAGAATGCCGCATTCATTCACATAGAGCTTGACACTCGCGCTGTCCGATCCCCCGGCCTCCGCCGTGCCGATGAGACCGCCGACATTACCCAAAGAAGACAGCTGGCAGTTTTCGGTTTCAATGCCCTGGAGTACCAGCTGATGGGAATTGCCCACCACGCCGACCAGCGCACCCGCTGCGGCCCCCTCGGCATTCGTGAAACGACAGTTCAGGAGCTGAATGTCCCGGACGCTGACCATCTTCGCATCCTTCTGCCCGGAAATCCCGGCAAAGATGCCCTGCCCCTTGCTGTCTTCATTCTGCAGCTTAACTGCGGTGGCGGAATCGAAATTCACCAGGCGGTTGCCCTTGCCGTCATAGGACAGAAGGGCATCGTTCTGAATGGGACGATAACCCTGGCCCGAATTGCCGTTCAAATCATAAATCCGGATATCACTGCCGGCATATTCCGCAATGTTCTCCGCAAAAGCATCGACAGTGGAAATATTTTCCGAAAGCGCGACAGGATTTCCCGCATCATCCACAACCGGACTGGTCATGGCATACACCAGGTCTCCGGTCTGTACCGCAATCTGTATACAATTTTCCGCTCCTGTGTCTGTGGATAAGCCGGAAATTGTCGGATCCAGGTTCTCCAGATGCCGCACATTGGCAATCATGGCGGCGGGCAGCGAAACGGATTTGTTCTCCTGCAGACTGCCCATACCATTATCGTCAAAGGTCCAGGCAGTGGGTACCATCTCCGTCTCCACGGACGCAAAGAGAGAGTTGGCACTGACGGTATTGCTCTTCGCCTCCATGGCACTGCTGCAGGTCTTCACATAGAGTTCAATGTCTTCGCCCGGCATGAGTGTCGGAAAAAGTTCCGCAAAATGCGCACCGCTTTCCGTTACGGAATCGAGGCTGAGCAGATATTCTCTGTCCTCTCCCGCAGATTTCGAAACACCGGCCGCGTAAAAGCTGTCCGCAGCGCCGTCATTTCCGCGGAAGGCGGTCTTCGTCAGCGTATTGCTGACCACATTGGACAATTCTCCCAGAGCAACAGAGGCTTCCTTGCCGCTGGTCATGCCGCGCACATGCAAAGTGGTTTCTGCTTTCGCTGTCTCCTCTGACATGCGGATATGCAAAAGAAGCCGGGCACCGTTTTCGATGGACAGCACCGGGGCTGTGAGCGTGCCATTCGGCACTGTTTTGCTGCCGCCGCCGTAATAACCCACAATGGCACCGCCCGCAACCTCCGTCCCGGAACCGTCAAAATGCTGCCGCAGCTTTTTGTCGCCTGCGGCCTTCTGCAACGCAGTACTGTCACTGCCGTCCACAGCAAAACGATAGGCGTCTCCGCTGCTGCCGAGAAAGCTCGCCGTATGGGAATAGTACACCGCGGTTACGGTTTTCGCCGTGTAATCGTATTCAATGCGGTAGTTTCCGTCTGTCCGCACCGTGTCATCTATGGTGCCGAAGGGCAAAAGATAGGAAAGCAGCGCCGCACCCACGGTATCTTCTCCGGCATTATGGATCAGCGCATAATATTGATGACTGTCCGCCATGTCTATAGCATCTGCTTGAGAAACTGAAAGCGAAAGTCCCAGTTCCTCCCCGGAAAGGAGTTCCAGCGTGCCGTTGGCCTCGAGGGTACTCATCTGGTTCTGGGCCGCCATAAACAATTCCTGCGCACTGCCGTCCATCTCCAGCAGCTTCAGCTTCCGCTGGTATTGTCCCAATGCCACAAAGGAAATTCCCGCCAGGATC
Organism: Parolsenella sp.; assembly: GCA_963659875.1. GTDB lineage: Bacteria > Bacillota > Clostridia > Lachnospirales > Lachnospiraceae > Oribacterium. The sequence goes on along the minus strand of CAVKVA010000001.1, from coordinate 373,351 downwards.
ACCATGATGCCGATGGTCAGCAGCATTTCCGCCAGCGTAAAGCCATCTCTCTTCTGCTTTCTCTTCTCTTTTCTGTCTCTCATCCTGTCTTGCTTCCTTTATTCCGCCTGCAGTCGGTTCACAGTACGGATTTCGAGATCCGTCTTCGCCAGACTTTCGCCCTTTGCCTCTCCCGCCGCTGCCGCGTCATCTGTCACACTCGCGCTATCTTCTGTCGCAGACTTCCGATAGACGCCCAGTCCCTGTATGGTAATCAACGCCCGGCCGTCCTTCTGCCGTTCATAACGTATGCTGTCAAAGCTTGTATACAAGGCATCTGTAAGCCCTGCCTCGCTGACCAGCGCCGTTTTCCCGCCGGTTCCCATTTCTTCACTGTCCGAAGCGCCTTTCTCTTCCGCTCCGCCGCCCTGATAGCTTAGGACAATGCCTTCGGCCTCAGTCCAGCTGATCCTTGCCCGCACTTTGCTGTTGGCGTTCAAAAAGGAAATGCTGTCGCCGTCAATAGACAAATCTGTGGCGTATTCCAGCTGGTCCGCCAGCAGCGTGGCCGTGGAGGATAAGAGCGTAGCCGCATGGGACCTCTCCGTGATCTGCCGGTAACAGCGCTGCACCACCATAAGTCCGCCGCCGAGAACGCTGCCGATGAGTGCAATGATCAAAACCGTCATCAGAAGCTCCGCCAGTGTGGAACCCTTATTCTCCTTTATCTTCTGTTTCCACATACTTTTTCTCCGCAAGATCATAGGTGAAAAGCCTGCCGGTATTCTCTGCCGTATCGTCAGAATTCTCGGCCGTCGAATCGGTATTTCCGTTCAAACTTTGCCGATACACGCTGACCGAAATTTCATTTCCTTCCCCGCGCCTTAGTGCCGGTGTCAGACCGGCGAAGGCATTCTCGCCGAACTTCTCTTCGATCTGCACCATGCCTTCCGCACCATTCTCCGTCCTGGCATTCAAGGCATTCTGCCCCCGGTAATAGTCATCCATGCTCTTACTGCCACGGTCCATGAGCCGCCCGGATTGAATGACCATGGCTGAGAACAGCAGCACCGCAAAGGACAGGAGCAGCATAGCCGCCATGGCCTCTGCCATGGATTCTCCCTGATTGCTTCGGATTTTCTTTTTAAGGCTGTTCGTCTTCGCTGCCATTCTCACTCTGATCCTCGCTGCTTTCTTCCGGTTGCGCATCCTGTCGGTTCGACCGGCTCTGGCCGCCCGTCTCCTTCGACTTTCCGACCTCCGCGGCATTCTTGGTGATCACAAAATCTCCCCAGGTAATGCTGGTCTTCTTCGTGATGCGGGTTTCACTGCTCTCATCATCGCTGTCCTCCCGGAAATTCTGGTCTGTACGTTCGCTCTTACTTCTGGTTTTCACCTCTGCCGTACCCCGCAGCAGCATATAATACTTATCCGCTGCTTCCGTTTCCGCGGCATCGTTGTCCGCATTCTCGCTGTCCCCGTTGCTGAGCCATAGCTCCAGGGTACCGTCTCCGTAGAGCAGCAGCTCCACTTCCACCAGAGAATCCTGTGCCAGTCTGTTCACATTTTCAGCATCACCCGAAAGCTCCATAGTGAAATGTCGTTTGACCGACACTTCACTGTTGCCTGTCAAAAAGTTCATGTGCCAGGCATCCTGGCAATCCGACAAGTACGCGTCCGCGTCTTCAGATGTCTCATCGTCCTTATCCGAAATCACGATGGCACCGGCCTTCTGGTAGGTCTGCCCCTTCTCGAAATAAGCGGTCAAATTCGCATCCGTCAGCAACTGCTCCAGCATGGACAGATCCGCATTGCTGCCATTGCCTGCATCGAATGCTGCGGCAACGGCATCTTCTGCCTGATCCCCCTCTGCTGTCTCCCCACTGCCTTCCGTCCCGGATTTCTCCGTATCCGCATTCAAAAAATCCGGCCCGGAAAACCGATAGGTCGTGGTGGTATAGGTCTCCTCGGACTTTTCGCCGCTCTCTCCCTCGCCATCATTGTCCCTTTCCACATGCTCCACCGTAACCGTGATTTTTTCGCTTTCCTGCACAAGTACCGAGGCATTGTGCAGCTCATTTTCCAAAAGCCGGGCCGCCGCTTCCACCGACTGGTATTTCTGCCGGTTCTTGCCGCGTCCGGCCATACGTCCGGCAGAGGCAGTGGCGGAAGCCAGAATCACAGAACCGCAGACGGCACAAAGCAAAAAGAACAGGAGTGCCAGCAAAAGCGTGGCACCCTCCTGTCCCCAATCAGCCTTCGCGGAAGGCCTATGCATTATTCTGCTTTTCGTTTTCGAAACACTGCTCATGATTTTCCGTTTACCACATCACTTGCCCAGGATTCTGCGATGGTCTCGAGATCCGAGCGCTCCAGGTTGGAGAAGTCGCCGTTGGCCAGTCCTCCGCCATCGCTGCCGCTGTTTTCGTTCTGCTTCAGGCCGTCTGTGGTCCGGGCATCGTAGAGCGTCTCATAGAAGGTAATGCTGACGGAACCGCTGATCTCGCTGCTGCTCTGCAGACTGGGCAGCGCCCCGTCAATGTCGGTGCTGCCGCCGGCGCTGAGACGCACATCCTGAATCAGGAGACGATAGGGCGCCGCCTTCAGCTGCAGAAGCATATTGTGCGCCTCGGCGTAGCTGCCTGCCGTAAAGCTGATGTCGATCTGCCGCCGCACCACATCATCCTCTGCCATCGGCTCATGGTAGGTAAAATGATAGCTCGGTGCAGTGCCGAAGATCTGATTCAGCAGATTGGCTTCTTCATTAAAGTTGTTGTAGGTGGGCACGTAGCTGCCGCTGTCGCCGCCGCTCTGCTCCATTTCCTGCTGCATGCTGCGGATTTTCTGCTGCTTCTGCTGCTCCGTGAGGATGCTGTTTTCGATTTCCGTGGTATCCGCCGCCCGGATTCTCCGTTCCACCGGCTGATGGATAAAGTGATAGTACAGAAGCCCCAGCAAAAGAACGGTCAGTACCAGGAGAAGAAAAAGCTCCCTCTTCCGAAAGGGCCGCTTCAAAATATCATGCATACTCATCCCTCGCTTCCAAAGTAAATGGTGATCTGGGCATTGACATAACTCTGCTCACTCTGGGTCTGGGACATGGACGCCCGTGCGTAACTTACCATGGGCTCCGCCTCCAGCGCCGCCAATATCTCCGACAAGCGGCTGCCGTCCGGCATCTGCAGGGAAACGGAGGCCTCCGTGCCGCTGATCTGCAGACTCTGGATGGAGCCGTAGGTGCTGATGCAGCGTTCAATGGTGTCCAGTGCATCGACGCGATCCGGCAGGGCGCGCTCTTCTTCATTTAAGTAGCCGTTGCCATAATGGCTGTACTGGGCCCGCACCTCCGCGTAGACAGCATTGGCATCCTGTATGGTCTGCAGTGACTGCTCCGCCGCCGCGTACTCGGCTTCTGCCCGGTCCGCCCGATACAACTCGCCCCAGACAAAAACACGGGTGAATACCGCGAGGATCACCAGATAGACCGCAAAAGCAGACAGGTTCCTCAGGACATGCTGTCCGGAGGTTTTGGGTGCACAGAGATTCAGCAGAACCTTGGACGGCAGGCTCTTCTCCTTTTCCTGCTGCAGCGAGCGGCTGCCGTTCTCCTCATCGAAAATGGTGAGGCCCCAGGTTTCCGGCGTGTTCAGCGCTGCTTCCCGAAGCTCCTCCCGCATGTTGGGGAAAAGATCCGTCATGGGCAGCACCGGCAGATCCAGCTGCTCCCGCAGTGCCTGCAGCAACGGCGTCAAATGCGCGCCGTCGCCGAAATAGTACAGCGCTTCAACACCGTTCTTCGGATTGTTGAAACTATAGAAGTTGAGGATACGCATGATCTGCACCGCCAGTGCCTCGTATTCCTCCGCCAGTTCCGGATGCTGATATTCGTCCAGGATGCCTTCAAAAAGACGCTGTCGGATAATTGTCGGAGACAGCTCCGTATGCTCCGCCGCCTTTTGGGTGATTCCCATAAGCCCCGGCGTCAGAGCGCGTGTGGTCTCGTAGATCCCCTTCGGCAGGAAATTGATCTGCAGCTCATCGTCGTCGATGTTGAGAAGCGCATAATCCTTTTTCAAGGCCTCCGCATCCAGCTGATTCTGGAGAAGTCGCTGGTAGCACAGAGCCTGAGGAAGCAACACCCGCAAACGAAGTCCCGCCTGCTTCGCCATGGCCCGGTACTTTTCGATCAGCTCTTTCTGCATGGCCGCCGCTATAAGATTCATTTCCCGATCGTCCCGGGACAGCACCGCATAGTCGAAGTAATACGCATCTGCCTGTTCATTGATATAATCCCGGAATTCATAGGGCAGATTCAGTTTCAACTGCTGCACATTCATCACCGGCATACGCAGGGTACGGAAAAAACAGCCGTGGGTCGGCACGGTCAAAAAGAGGTCCTTGCAGCGGAAATTGTGTGCCTTCAGCTGCTGCCGGATAAAGTCGGCGCAAGCCTCCCAGAAGACGATCATGCCGTCCTTCACCATATTTTCAGGCAACGGCGCCAGGAAATAATTTTCAATCCTTCCCTTGTTCACGAGACAGCACTTCATGCTGTATTCGCCGATGTCGATTCCCAGATACTTCTTGATTTTTATCTTCATACTCTTTTTCTTGCGGTTGAATCTTAAATTCGCACATCAATGCTGTTATTTTAAGCGATACTTTGCAATTCACTTACAATTTACTGCATATTGTCGAATATCTCAAGACTTTTCTGCGAATCAGCAAAGCCGGATATAGGCCTGCATAAGCTCCGGACCAAAGAATGTGGTGAGTATCGCCGCCGCCGCAATGGAGGGCCCGAAGGGAATGCGCTTTTTCTTCAGCAGCGCCGTAAACATTAACCCAAGAAAACAGCTGAACAGAAGAAGCAGCAGGATGCAGCCGGGTTTCACATAGAGGCCGCAGACGAAGAACAGTTTAATGTCTCCGCCGCCCATGCCCTCCTTCCCCGTGAAATGATCGAAGAGCAAGGTGAGCATCAGCATGCCGCCACCGAACAAAAGCGCGCCCAGAATACTGTACAGAAGCTCACTGCCCAGGCTTGTCCCGCAGCGCTGGAAAAATGTCGGCAGGTCGGTCAGCCGGGCCGACTGCCCGGAAAAGGCAAGTGTCGGCATGTCCGAGCCGGAAAACATCGTAACCAGCGGCACTGTACAAAGCCAAGCCAGTATTCCGGCCAGAATGAAGCGGTCCGGTATGGTATAGCTTTTCAGGTCCACCAGAGAAAGTCCCAGAAGAATTACGGTCAGGATGAGATACCGGAGGGTCAGGAAAGAGAATCCGAAGCGGTACAGATAGGCCGCAAAGAGGAAGCCGCACAGCAGCTCGCAGAAAAAGCTTTCCGGCGGCACCCGGGTGCCGCAATACCGGCATTTCCCCCGAAGAAACAAATAGGAGAAAATCGGAATCAGGTCTCCTGCCCCTAAGGTATGCCCGCAGTGATCGCAGTGGGAACGTCCCTTCCGGACGCTCTCTCCCGCCAGAAGTCGATACGCCAGGCAGTCTGTGAAGCTGCCGAAGGCGGCCCCCAGAAAAAAGGCCAGCAGTAGGCAATAGATTTCAAACATCAATTCCATGTCGATTCCCTTCATTTCTATGCTATACTCTCTCCATGCATAGATTTCATTTTTTTAAGTTCACAAAGCTTACACTGCTCCTGCTGCTGGTCATGGCTACCGGCTGTCAGAGACTGCCGCAGCTTTTCCCGACACCGGACGCTGCAGAGACAGAAGCATCGGCGGAAAGCAGCGCAGAAAATAAAACAGTGGCGGAAATGTATCCGGAAACAAGCGCCGGCGATGAAAGCAGCGCTGCAGAACCGGAAAGCGGCGCCGAAGACATTTCCCCGGTCAGCAGCTACGCCTATTCAACTCTGTCGGAGGCGGAGCAGCAGGTCTACCGAGAAGTGTATCACGGCCTCGTCAGCGGTCAGGAAACGAAGCTTTCCACGCTGGAGGACGATGTGCTGAAGCGGGTCTTCAAATACGTCCTTTACGACCATCCCGAAATTTACTATACCGACGGTTTTCATTACAGCTCGGAGAGCATCGGGGACGTCCGACTCTCCCTCTCGCTCATACCCCAGTATACTCTGTCCCGGGAGGAAAAGGAAGAAACAGATGCCCGGCTGTCGGAAAAGCTGACGGCGGTTCTTGCGGCGGCGCCGACGGGGTCCGATTATGAGAAGGCATGCTATGCCTATGACTGGGTGGTGGAAAACACGGATTATGCGTTGGATGCCGCGAACGGGCAGAATGTGCTGTCGGTTTTTCTGGATGGGCAGAGCGTCTGCAACGGCTATGCCAAGGCCTTCCAGCTTCTCTTGCAGAACATGGAAATTCCGGCGGTACTGGTGACCGGAACGGCAAAAAACGGGAGTCATGCCTGGGTTGCCGCCTGTCTGGACGGAGCGTGGTCCCTCTTCGATCCCACCTGGGGAGAACCCGGCATCAGTAACGAAGCCTTTTCCGACATTCACTTTGTAAATCATAGTTACTTCGCTTTGACAAGCGATGATATGGGACTGGATCATGAAGCGCTCGGCGATCTTCCGCTGCCGGACTGCAGCGACGAAAGCCACAGCTATTTCCGGCAGACCGGCGGCTATTTCACGAACTGTGACATGGAAAGTCTCCGGAACCACTTCCGGGAGGCCCAGGAAAAGGGCGAAGGCGCGGTGCAGTTCCGCTGTGAAGATGCGGCGCTCCGGGAGGAATTTCTCCACGAGCTTCTGGACAACCAGGTGGTGTACCGCTTCCTGAACGGCCAGACCCGGGCCAGCTATTTCGTGAATGAAGGACTGAATGTGGTGACGTTTTTGTTGGAGGACGGAGGGTGAGAAAAGCGATCCGCTTATTCCGTTTCATGAAAAAATATGAAGGCGACCAACTTCTTACGGTTGATCGCCTTTGGCTTACTCATTATTTTGTGACTTAAACTTCCCGCATCAAAAATGGGTACGAAATCACTTATTCGCCTTACGTCCCGCAATGATTCTTACATTTTCATCAACCTTCTTCTTAGAAAGCGGATAGAGGAAGGCAAGAGACAGTCCCAATACGATAAATCCTACGGCCGGGAAAAGTGTTGCAACATTATAAATACCATTTACGACATCGGTGTCAAATGCAGTTGCACTTGTGTATCCTACGATAGAAAGAAGCAAACCTGTGATGCCGTTTGCGGCAGCCTGTCCTAACTTTCTAGCAAAAGAGTAAACAGAGTATACAGTTCCATCACTTCGGATATTATTCTTTACCTCGATATCATCAATAACGTCAATGATCATTGCCCAGCACATGATGTTGAAGAAAGACATTCCGGCATATGTGATCATGTAGAGAATCATGAACAACCCAACATTTGTTGTATGGATGAAGTAAGAAACAAACATCGCAGCCGTACTGATGATCGCACCGACAACAGTCAATTCTTTTTTGCCATACTTTGCTGCCAGCTTTGTAACGAATGTAGTCAGTATAAGTACGACACCACAACCAAGTAAACTGCACATAGAAAGTGCCTTTGCACTGTTAAAGTAGTTCGGAAATACATAGTTGTTCATTCCAGTAAGGGTCATCTGTACCACAAGAAAGATCAATGCAGAGATAACGATACCAATGAAGGAACGGTTGGTGAAAAGTACGCCAAACATCTCGAATACATTCTTCTGCTTCTCGGCCGGCTGCATCTTGACACGCTCTGTAGACAGATGATAGCAGATCATGTATACGATAACGGCAAGAACAGAGCAGACGCCGGATGCTACCATTACCTTACTTCCGCTCAAAACCTGATGTCCTTCTGCATCTGCCGTATATACAACCATCGGCAGAATAACAGCGATAACGATCTGTGCTACGGTTGCACCGATGGTTCTCCAGTTAGAAAGCATTGCTCTTTCTTCCGGCTTGTCACTCATTGCGGATGCCATAGATCCATAAGGGATGTTGACACCTGTGTAGCATACAGAGCCCCAAAGAATATAGGTAAAGAACATCCAGAAGACCTTAAATCCCATAGGCTTATCCGCAAAATATGGTGCAAAGATCAGGAAAGATGCTACGGCAACCGGACCTGCAAAACGGCGGATCCACGGAGCGAATTTACCCTTTGCTGTATAACCAGAACGGTCTGCGATCTGTCCCATTGCAACGTCTGTAAAGGCATCCACTACCTTTGCCACCATCATCAACGTACCTACCAAAGCAGCACTCACACCCATAATATCGGTATAGAATTTCATCATAAAAAGTGCTGCGATAACAAATGTCAGGTCGTTTGCAAAGTCACCTGCTGCATAGCCCAGCTTATCTCTGAAACCAAAAGGTCTTTTTGCATTTTCTTCAAACTGCGCCATAACGGCTGCGTTTTCTTTGTTCTTACTCACTGTCCTCTTCCTCCCCATTACTGTAATAACCAGTCTAAGACATCCTGAATGTATTTATCCCAGAAATTCCAGTCATGTCCGCCCTTATCTTCCTTGTAAACCAGATCTGCCTTTTGACTCTGCAGGACATTTCTTACATGACAGTTTGACTTATACAGAAAATCTTCTGTCCCTACTGCCTGATATAGTTTTGGCACACATCCCTCTGCCACGTCCTTATCATATAATGCAAACAGATCATACTTGCTGCCTTCCAGCTGCTCCGGATCCCCGAAAGAATCTTCCCAAGAAAACGGATTGTTCTCATTCTCCTGAATGGTGGAACTCTTATAAAGTCCGGCTATGTCAAGTGCTCCCGACATACTTGCCGCTTTTGCGTACAGATCCGGTCTGCTCAGACCTAAATACCATGCGCCATATCCTCCCATGGAAAATCCGGCAACATAGGTCTTTTCACGTTCCTTACTTACCGGGAATACTCCCTGTATGAAAACCGGCAACTCTTCTGTAAAGAATGTTTTGTACTTTTTACCACTCTTCAAATCCTGATAAAAAGAATTCTCCGCAGATGCCATGACGACAACTATGCCGCGTTCCTGTGCATAGCGATCAATGTTACTGTAACGCACCCATGAAAATGCGTCACCGTAAGCCCCATGCAAGAGATACAGTACTGGAAGGCCAGCCTCATAATCATATTTTCCACTATGGTTGATCTGTGTGATCTCCTCACTGCTGCCCGGCGTCGGCACGAACACATTGAGAGTAATATTGCTTCCCAATGAGAAACTGTAATAATGTGTCTCCATCAATGCCATCTCATTTCACCTCCTCCTTTTCTTTTGCGACAAGTCTCCAGAAACCTTGTCCCTTTGCTCATGAGCAAATACTAACAGATGAAGGATAGCAAAACCACACATTTTTTGTTATATAATATCTTATTCTTTACATATCTTGCTTTTTCAGACGTACATTTGTAGATAAAAGCAACAATTTTTATTATGATAACGCTAGGTCTTTTGGGTATTTCAACAATGAAGGAGGTGAGATTTCTCATGATAGATCGCGCTGCAATCCAAATGGAACAGGGGGTACCTGTTGCCTGTCACCGTGTAGAAGGTATAAATGACAATATGTCACATTCCCATTATCACACCTATTTTGAACTTTACTTTTTAGAGGGCGGAGAACGCCATCACATCATGCAGGATCAGCAATATGAGACAAAGGTCGGTTCCTTTATGATCTTTGCCCCCTATATTATGCACTATTCCTTTTCCGACCATAATGTGCCATTCAAGCGGACTCTGGTTTATTTCAAGGAGGAGGCTGTTGCTTCCCCGGAGCTTCTGGAGCTCATAAAAAACAGCAGCGGTCTTTATGTGCCGGATCAAAAGACTTCTTCCTGCATCCATTACCTCTTGAATGAAATGCTGAAAGAACAGGAGCGGGACGATCTTCTGCATGAGACCAGCATGAAAAACCTGCTCAACACTATTCTCCTGACCATCATGCGTCACGCAAAGGTCTCTCCAAAACCAGAACCCCAGAGCCGCATGGCTAAGGTAATTGCCTATATTGAAAAAAATTACTGGCATGAGCTGAGACCACAGGACATTGCCTCTGCGTTTTATATAAGTGAATACTATTTATGTCATGAGTTCAAAAAATACACCAACCGAACCATTGTGCAATACATCAATGCCTTGCGCATCCTGCACGCCCAGCGCCTGATCGCGGAAACGGATCTGAATTTCACCAAAATATCGGAGCAAACCGGATTTTCTTCACTAACCCACTTTAACCGGACTTTCAAATCCATTGTAGGCTCTTCCCCATCTGCCTACCGCAAAGCCAACCCAAAGCATGACTAATTTTCAAGAAAAGGAGTGATACACATGCAGTACCATGAAATCTCACAGGACATGACCATTGGTGATCTTGTAAAATCCGGTATTTACGGAGCGTTTGCCAATTACATCTTTACCGATATGACACCGGATCATTGGACATGTCCATTGAAAAATTACGGTTTTGAGAAAGTCGGTTTTCTTCCGACCCTCCACCGGATGGAGGAACTGGCAGCCTCCGGCAACAACTATGTTTATCCTATTTATGATGAGGAGACCCGGCTTTCCCAGTGGGACAAGGCAAAATCGGTTCTTTTGCATTTCCCTGGCCCAACGGCTGACCAGCCTTATGCCCTTGTCATCCCGGGAGGTGGTTTCAACCGCCAATGGGGCTTGATCGAAGGAATGGCCATCGCATCCAGACTCAATGAATTGGGATACACCGCCTTCGTTCTATACTATCGCACCAAGATCGAGCCGGTCATTCCCAAAGCGATTGAGGATATGCATAACGCTGTACGCTTTATCGAAGATCACGCCGATGATTTTCAGGTGAAAAAAGGACAGTATATCCTCGGTGGCTTCTCTGCCGGCGCAACGCTTGCCGGCGAAATGGGATCGACCAACTTTGGATGGGAAAGCGCAGATCTTCCGAAACCGGAAATGATCTTCTTGGGGTATACGGCAATCTCTATGCAGAGTTTTTACAAAAGCTATCAGACATTCCCGGCAGGACATCCTGCCCATGACGGCATGGGTGATTTTCTTCGTCGTATCGGCGGTCCGGAATTCACCTGGGAAAAACTGGCCCCCTATGAACTGACCGATTTTATGGATGCATCCTACCCTCCGGTTTATCTGACCGCAAACGAAGACGACGGCACAGTTCCCTTTTCCAACAGCCTGCTTATGAGAGACACCTGCCAAAAACTTGGCATCCCGCACAAATATCACTTTGGCAAAGTTGGCGGACACAGTTTCGGTCTGGGCATCGGGCTTTCCGTGGAAGGATGGCTGGAAGATGCCCTCGCTTTCTGGCAGAAAAACCGGTGAAAATTTCCATCTATCAAAAAAGTCCATTAAAAAACACCGCAGGTCATACGAGCTGCGGTGTAAACATTTTATTCAAGCATAATTTTCGTCAACGCCCCCGATTCCGCCACTCCATCACCTTCTGAAAGAACAGCGCCGTGAGGAAGCCGCCGATGAGTCCTCCGATGTGAGCGCGGAGGCTGATTTCCGCGTTGCCGAGTCCCGGCGCCAGGGAAAAGATGATACCGAAGAGCACCCGTTTCATGGGAAAGTATCGACGGATCCCCGGGGTCATGGCAAAGACAATGAAAACGCCCAGAAGCCCGCAGATGGCGCCGGAGGCACCGGCGGACAGCGCCGGATCTGCCCAGGGCAGAAAATCCATGAACAGAGTCAGAACGTTTCCGCAGAGCCCGGCAATGAAGTAGATAAACAGAAAGCGGACCTTGCCGAAATAGCTTTCCACATAGCTTCCCAGAACAAAGAGGGAAATCATATTGCTGCCCAGATGGTCGATGCCGAAATGCAGGAACATGGCCGTCAGCAGGCGGTAATACTCGCCGTAGCGCAGCACAAAGGGTGTATACAGTGCGCCGAAGCGCACTGCCACCTCTGTCTCCTGGGAGCCCCCGGCCAGGGTCTCCAGGGCATAAATCAGAACATTGATCCCGATCAGGATATAGGTCACAACAGGATACTTCTTCCGTTTATTCATAACTTATCCCGAATGCGGTATCAGGAACGAAGCTCAACGCCCATTCTCTCCAGACCGTTCAGGATCTTCTTCACGGTACCGTTGATCTCCTCGTCCGTCAGGGTATGGTCCTTGGCCCGGAGTGTCACGGTATAGGCCATGGACTTATAGCCCTGCTTCACCTGTGCGCCCTCGTAGATATCGAAGAGCTTCACATCCTCCAGAAGCTTTCCGCAGCGCTGCACCAGAATGTCCTCGATGGCGCCGGCGGTCACCTCGTGCGGCACCAGCATGGAGAAGTCTCTGGTCACGGCCGGGAACTTGGCAAGCGGCACATACTTTGTCTTGTCTTCCACCAGCGGATAGACATTCTTCATGTCCACCACAGCCACATAGGCTCTCTCACCGATGGAGTAGTTCTCCAGCACCTCCGGGTGCACCTCGCCCAGGAAGCCGATCTTCTGTCCGTTGTAGCTAATGTCGGCTCTCCGACCGGGATGGAGGTAGCTCTTCTCACAGGAAGCCGCATCGTACTTGAAACGTCCGTCGAGACCGAGACGGTTGAGGATCACTTCCACGTCACCCTTCAGGGTGAAAAAATCACCTTCGCCGATGAAGCCCAGGGTCAGCTGCATTCTCTCATCCGGCAGCTCTGTCAGCGGCAGCTGCTTCGGCAGGTAAATGTTGGCCATCTCATAGAGCTTCGCCACCTTGTTCCGGCGGTTGTAGTTTGTGGACAGGGAAGCCAGCATACCGTTCAGGGAAGTGGTCCGCATCACGGAGAAGTCCTCGCCCAGCGGATTCATAATGCGGATCTGCTGTCTCTCTACCGCATCCTCCGGCAGCAGCAGCTTGTCGTAGACCTTCGGAGACTCGAAGGAATACATATAGGCCTGGGAATAGCCCAGTGCCTCTGCGGCATGGCGTACCTTCTCGTTGATGGCCAGATCCGGTGCCAGACCGCCGGCAGCGTCACCGCTGGGCAGTGTGGTGGGCACATTGGCATAGCCGAAGAAACGTGCAACCTCCTCGGCCACATCGCACATTCTGTGGATGTCCTGACGGAAGGTGGGTGCCGTCACGGTCAGCTTATCGCCGTCAATCTCCGTAGCCAGCTCGATTCTCTCGAGAATCGCCTTCATTTCCTCGGCGGTCAGGGAGAAACCGATGAGATCGTTGATCTCCTGTGCGGTGCACGTTACCACAGAAGGCTCGCGCTTCACCGGGTAGACGTCAATGATGCCGCCCACGACTTCTCCGGCATGGAGTTCCTCCACCAGCTCGCAGGCACGGTTGATGGCACGCTCTGCCAGGTTCGGGTCCAGGCCCTTCTCGAAGTAAGCGGATGCATCGGTTCTGTCGCCGATCTTTCTCGCAGAAAGACGGATGTTGGTGCCGTCGAAGGTTGCTGCCTCGAAGACCATGGTCTTCACGTCATCGGTGATCTTCGAATTCTGTCCGCCCATGATACCAGCCACACCGATGGCGCCCTCGGCGTCACAAATGGTGAGCACGGTGTGGTCCAGCTTACGCTCCTGCTGGTCCAGGGTCTCGAAGACGTCGCCGTCCTGTGCGCGCTTCACGATGATCTTGTGGCCGCGGATCAGGTCATAATCATAGGCATGCATGGGCTGGCCATACTCCAGCATCACATAATTGGTGATGTCCACCAAGTTGTTGATGGGGCGGATACCGGCGGAAGCCAGGCGTACCTGCATCCACTTCGGTGAAGGTGCCAGCTGAATGTTCTTCACCACTCTTGCGGCATAGCGCGGGCACAGATCGGTGTCCACCACTTCTACGGAAAGGTAGTCATTAACATTTTCATCATTGCCGGAAGCCTTCTCCTTCGGCGGAACAAAGGACTTCTTGAAGGTAGCGGCTGCCTCGCGGGCGAGACCGATGACACTGTAGCAGTCCACACGGTTGGAGGTAATCTCGTACTCGTGGATGGCATCGTTCAAACCAAGCAGTGTGGGCGCGTCCTCACCCACCGGTGTGCCCTCCGGGAAGATGTAGAGGCCAGACTCCGGCGCCTCCGGGTAGAACTCACGGCTGCTGCCCAGCTCCTCAATGGAGCACATCATGCCGTAGGACTCGATACCGCGCAGCTTGCCGGCCTTGATGGGGACGCCGTCCTCCGGGAGGGGGCCGCCGTCGTGGCCGCCGGCTACCTTACCGCCGTCCAGAACCACGGGAACCACATCGCCAACCTTCATGTTGTTGGCGCCGGTAACGATCTGCAGCGGTGTCTCTGCGCCAATGTCCACCTGGCAGATGACCAGCTTCGTGGCATCCGGATGGGGCTCGATAGAGAGAAGCTTTCCGGTCACGATCTTCTCCAGGTTCTTGTTCAATATGGTGCAGGTCTCCACCTTGTTGCCGGCCAGTGTCATGGCATCGGTGAATTCCTTCGGTGTGCAGTCAAGATCAGGCACATAGGCCTTGATCCAGTTTAATGATGTATTCATGATATTCTCCTAGTGCGTATGCTGTATTCAGAACTGGTTCAGGAAACGGGTGTCATTCTCATAGAGAAGGCGCATGTCATCAATCTCATACTTGAGCAGCGCGATTCTCTCGAGGCCTACACCAAAAGCAAAGCCGCTGTATTCCTTCGGGTCAATGCCGCACATCTCCAGCACATGGGGATGTACCATACCGCAGCCCAGGATCTCGATCCAGCCCTCGCCCTTACAGAAACGGCAGCCCTTGCCGCCGCACTTGAAGCAGGAAACATCCACCTCCGCAGACGGCTCTGTGAAGGGGAAATGATGGGGACGCAGCTTCGTCTTAGTGTCCGGTCCGAACAGCTCCTTGGCAAAGGTATCCAGCGTGCCCTTCAGATCCGCGAAGGTCACATGCTTGTCCACCACCAGACCCTCGATCTGATGGAAGGAAGGAGAATGGGTCGCATCCACGGCGTCAGAACGGAACACACGGCCCGGGCAGATCATGCGGATGGGCAGCTTGCCCTGCTCCATGACACGAGCCTGCACGGAAGAGGTCTGGGTGCGGAGAAGAATGTTCTCATTGATATAAAAGGTATCCTGCTCATCTCTCGCCGGATGTCCCTTGGGAATGTTCAGCTTCTCGAAGTTGTACTCGTCGTACTCCACCTCGGGGCCTTCCACAACCTCATAACCCATGCCCACGAAGATTCGTTCCACTTCCTCCAGTGCCCGGGTATTGGGGTGCATGTGTCCGTACTGCATTTTCTTCGGCGGCAGTGTCACGTCAATCGTCTCTGCCTGGATCTTCGCCTCTCTGGCGGCCTTCTGGACCTGCTTCATGGCAGCCTCCAGCTCGCTCTCCACCTTCTGACGTACCTCGTTCACAAGCTGTCCGAACTTCGGCTTCTCCTCTGCCGGAAGATCCTTCATGGACTTCAAGAGCTGTGTGATCTCACCCTTCTTACCAAGGAACTTCACCTTGATCTCGTTCAGTGCTGCCGCATCCTTGGCGGCCTGAATGCTTTCCTCTGCGAGCTTCTTCAGCTCTTCCAACTTCTGGTTTTCCATTTTCTGTCTCCTTTATGCTTTCTTGGGACGTAAAAAGTCCCCATCCATACCCGAAGGTATGAACAGGGACGAAATTTTCCGCGGTACCACCCATGTTCCCGGCGCAACATACATTGCCTTCCGGACACTCTCAGACTTAACGCGCCTCCACGTTCCGAACTACCGACAGTTTCCTGCTTTCCCCCGGACGACTCCGGTGTGAATGTTCAATCCGGGACGAAACAGGCTGCTCTCAGCGTCTCACAGCCACTCTCTTGGTTCGCCTTGCCGTCTCTACTTTGCACCATCCAAGTCTTTAAACCTCTGTTAGTCTAAAGCGCCTGCCGGAAAATGTCAAGCGCTTCTGCCCTCGTCTTCCGCCGTTTCCCCGGCGCCGGCAGCATTATTCTTCCCGGGATTTTTCGGGAAACGGACGCTAATGCTGGTGCCCCGGCCCAGGTCGGAGCGGATGGAAATCTCGGCATTGTGCTTGTCGGCCACATGCTTCACAATGGAAAGGCCCAGTCCGGTGCCGCCGATGGCCCGGGAGTGGGACTTATCCACGCGGTAGAAACGCTCAAAGACACGGTGGAGGGACTCCTCCGGTATGCCGATGCCGTCATCCTGGACGGTGACGACATTATCCTCCAAAATCACATAGACGTGCCCGCCGGGCTGGTTGTACTTAATCGCATTGTCGGTGAGGTTGTAGAGCAGCTCCTCCAGCATGGTCCGGTTGCCGTAAACATCAAAGCCGGTACCGGACAGCGACAGCTCGATCTCGTGCTTTTCCGCCTTGTCGGAAAGCCGCTCCAGCACCTCCGTCGCCAGAGAATGCAGCGCCACATTCTCCCGCTGCTTCGTGTCCTCGGCCCCCGCCTCGATCCGGGAAAGATGCATGATGTCGTCGATGAGGCTCAGGAGGCGCTTGGCCTCGTTGTAGATGGTGGTGGAAAACTCCCGGACATGGGCAGCGTCGTTCACGTAACCATCCTTCATGAGCTCTGCAAAGCCGGAAATGGAGGTCAGCGGTGTCTTCAGCTCATGACTCACATTGGCAGAAAACTCTGACCTGACCCTCTCTGATTCTCCGATGGCATCGAGGAAGGGCCACAGCTCATCATATACCATCGGATGTTTGTCTTTATCCACGCTGACTGTACCTGTATCCTTAATCTCCGCCGCAATGACCTGCAGCGGCTGCACAATCTGCCGCGTGAGCTTCTCCGAAAGCAGCGTCTGCAGCAGAAAAACCGCAACGATGGTGAAAAGAAGCAGCGGAAGGGTTCGGAAGAAAAGGCCCACGATATTGCTGGTTTCCCGGGCGAGGCGCACCACATAGACTCCGTCCGCTGTCAGCACCGCCGCATAATGGGTGTTTTTTCCGATGGTGCGGGACCTGCGGGTGGCCTGTCCCTTGCCGTTCTTCTCCGCCGCCACAACCTCCACGCGGTCCTGATGAGATTCCATCTCTGCCGCGCTTTTGTCTGTGTCAAAAAGAACCGTGCCGTCCTTTGTCAGCACCAGTGTACAGCGAAGTCCCTGCCCGCCTTCACCGGCAGCCTGTCGCCGATAGCTCAGCAGGAAGCTGGAAATCTGCTGCTGTTCGTTGGCACTGACACCGGTGATGATCTCGTCCACACCGATGGTCAGGGCCTCCGCCTGCATCATCAGGGCTTCGTCTTCCCGCCGGTCGAAGAAATCGAAGTACACAAAAAGACTGGCCAGGGTGGAAATCACCAGCGTGACCAGCGCTGTCAGACATAGACTTCTGTAAATTTTCTGCTTCATGGCCTTCCTTTACTTACCCGGCTCCGCGAGACGATATCCCAATCCTCGTACAGTGAGGATGAACCGTCCGGCGCTGCCCAGCTTCTGCCGCAGGGACTTGATGTGCATGTCCACGGTACGGCTCTCACCGGTATATTCGTAATTCCACACCTTTTCCAGCATCTGTTCTCTGCTCAGCACAAGTCCCTGGTTATGCAGCATATACGACAGAAGCTCAAATTCCTTCAGCGTAAGCTCCGGCTTCTCTGTGACGCCGTCCTCTTCCACTTCCACCAGATGACGGTTTTCATCCAGCCGAATGGACTGAAACTGCAGGATGGGCTTCAACGGTTCCACCGCCGCATTCCGGGCATAGGGACTGCCCTCCTCTGTCTTCAGGGTCTGGCTGGCCCGGCGCAGAAGGGCCTTCACCCGGCTCAGAAGTTCCATGACACCGAAGGGCTTCGTGACATAGTCATCCGCGCCCAGATCCAGTGCCCGCACCTTATCAATCTCGCTGGACTTTGCCGTCAGCATCATCACCGGCAGATTCCGGTACTTCGGGCTCTTGCGAAGCCGCTTCAGCACCTCAATGCCGTCCATGCCGGGCATCATAATGTCCAAAAGCACAAGGGCCGGGACGAAGTCTGCTGCGTCCCGGAGAAAGGCTTCGCCGTTCAGATAACCTTTGGCCTCATATCCGTTTGCCCCGAGGGCGTAGGTAATCAGCTTCTGAATGTTTTCATCATCTTCAACGACTGCGATTTTAATCATTTTCTTCTCTTTCGTGGTTAAGGGTCAATGCTGTCCTGTGATAGAGAATACCACCCACTCTGCGATATTGGTAGCATGATCGCCGATTCTTTCGAAATACTTTGCGATCATCAGGAAGTCCAGCAGGGATTCGCCGTGGTCCGGATACTCGGCAATGAGTTCCACAATCTCGTGCTTTACCCGGCTGAAAAGTTCATCCACAACGTCATCGCTGTCCATCACCTTGCGGGCGAGGTCCAGATCCCGTTTAATGAAGGAATCCACAGCCTCGGTCACCATGGACATGGTCGCGGTGGCCATCTCCTGAATATGGGTGGTGGACTGCATCTTGCCCTCGTCTCCCTTCTGGAGGAAGGAGGCAATGTCGGCGATGTCCGAGCACTGATCGCCGATCCGCTCCATATCGGAGATCATCTTCAGGGCCGCCGAGATATACCGGAGGTCTCTGGCTACGGGCTGCTGCTCCAGCAGCAGGCGGAGGCAAAGATTTTCGATCTCGCTCTCCAGCTTGTCGATCTCGCTGTCGGTTTCATACACGGAGCTCAATACACGCTCCAGAGCACCCTCGCTGACGGAAGCGGGCTGCTTATCTGCCGCGCTGTCTGCAGTGTCCGTCGTCTCCGGCACCTCCGGGTCGCCTGCATTAGACTGCTTCTGAATCTTCGCCAGTGCCATGGCCACCAGGCCGATGCAGTTCTCACAGCAGGAGCCCATCTCAATCAGATTCTTGTTCAAATCTCCCAGCTGTCTGTCAAAACGATTTCTCATGGTTCGCTTCCTCCATTAACCAAATCTTCCGGTGATGTAGTCCTCTGTCCGCTTATCCTTCGGCATGGAGAAAATTTCCTCCGTTTTGCCGGTCTCCACCAGATCTCCCAGGAGGAAGAATGCGGTTTTGTCAGAAATACGGGTAGCCTGCTGCATGTTGTGTGTGACGATGACAATAGTGTAGTCCTTCTTCAGCTCCAGGGTCAGATCTTCAATCTTTGAAGTGGAAATCGGATCCAGTGCGGAGGTGGGCTCATCCATCAGCAGTACGTCCGGCTTTACGGCCAGGGCGCGGGCGATGCAAAGTCTCTGCTGCTGTCCGCCGGAGAGGCCCAGGGCCGACTTGTTGAGACGGTCCTTCAGCTCGTTCCAGATGGCTGCCTGCTGCAGGGAGGTCTCCACGATCTCGTCCAGCTGCTTCTTGTTGTGGATGCCGTGGGTCCGGGGGCCGTAGGCGATATTGTCATACACCGACATAGGGAAGGGATTGGGCTTCTGGAAAACCATGCCGACCTTCTTCCGCAGCATGTTCACATCCTGTGTCTTGTCATAGATGTCCTGACCGTCCAGCAGGATCTTGCCTTCGATGCGGCAGCCCTCCACCAAGTCATTCATACGGTTCAGGGACTTCAGCAGGGTACTCTTGCCGCAGCCGGAGGGACCGATGAAGGCGGTGATCTCATTGGGCTCGATGTTCAGGTTGATGCCGTGAAGGGCATGAAACTTTCCATAATAGAGATGCATATCTGCAATGTTGAACTTATCCATCTTTTTTCTCTTCTCCTCTTCCTTATGCCTTTGCGAGTCGCTTTGCGACGAAAGCCGACAGGGCATTGATGCCGCAGACCACAACCAGCAGGACAACCGCCGTGGCATAGGACTGGTTTGTATACAGGCCCTCATTGGTCAGCACGTACATGTGAATGGCCATGGTTCGACCAGATCCCATGATCGAATTGGGAATGCCGGCTACGGTGCCCGAGGTGTAGATCAGGGCTGCCGTCTCACCGACGATACGACCGATGGCCAGGATGATGCCGGCCAGAATGCCGGGAATGGCTGCCGGAAGCACGATGGAAAATATGGTGCGCAGCTTTCCGGCGCCCAATCCGAAGGAACCTTCCCGGAACAAATCCGGTACTGCCTTCAGGGACTCCTCCGTCTGGCGCATGATCAGGGGCAGGATCATGATGGCCAATGTCATCGCGCCGCCCAGCAGGGAATAGCCGAAGTGCAGCTGGGTGACGAAGAAAAGGTAACCGAACAAGCCATAGATAATGGAAGGAATACCGGACAGGGTCTCTGTCGTGAGACGGATGACTTCCACCAGCTTAGAACCCTTCTTCGCGTACTCTACCAGGTAAACCGCGGAACCGATGCCCATGGGCACGGCCAGCAGCAGGGACATCGCCGTCATTACAATCGTATTGATGAGTGCCGGCATCAAAGAAACGTTTTCCGTGGTATATTCCCAGGCGAAAAGGCTCGGCTTCAGGTAAGGCACGCCCTTGATCAGGATGTAAACGATCAGGAAAATCAGAGTGCCCAGGGTAAGAAGCGCTGCCAGCTTCGTCAGAATATTTAAAACAATGCTTTCCAGCTTCTGATTCATAATTGCTCCTCTCTTTCGATGCACGCTTAGTACTTGGATTCACTCCGATGCTTCAGCACCGTAAAGAGAATGTTGATGATCAGCAGGAAAATGAAGAGAACCACGCCGGTGGCGATCAGCGCTTCCCGGTGAAGGTCGGTGGCATAGCCCATCTCCAGTACGATATTGGCGGTCATGGTGCGGATGCCCTTGAAAAGACTCTTCGGCATGCTGGCCTGGTTGCCGGCCACCATGATCACGGCCATGGTCTCACCGATGGCACGACCGACGCCCAGGACAATGCCGGCGAAGATACCGGACCGGGCTGCCGGCACCATAACATGGTACACAGAGCGTTCATGGGTCGCTCCCAATGCCAGGCTACCCTCATAGTAGCTCTCCGGCACCGCATCGATGGCTGCCTTGGCGCAGCTGATGATGGTGGGCAGGATCATGATGCCCAGAAGGATGGATGCGGTCAGAATGGACTTTCCCTTGCCGCCCAGGGGCTGTGTCAGAAAGGCGATGGCCGGCACGATCACTACTAGACCGAAGAAGCCGTAAACGACGGAAGGAATACCTGCCAGCAGTTCTACTGCCGGGTAAAGAAGCTTGTACAGCTTCTTCGGGCAGAAACGAGAGAAATAAACGGCGGTCAGAATGCCGATGGGAACACCGATAACAATGGCGCCGATGGTGACGTAGACAGAGCCCACGATCATGGGCAGGATGCCGTAAAGGTTGTTGCCCGGCTTCCACTTCGTTCCCAGAAGGAAGTTGCTGACGCCGATCTTAAAGATGGCAGGCAAACCGTTGGCAAACAGGAACCAGCAGATCAGCACCACCAGAAAGATGCTCATACAGGCCAGCAGCATAAAGACATATTTCGCGATTCGTTCTTTCATATTCTCCTCTTTCCTGTACCCGAAGAAGTGCAGCTTCAGGTCGGTTTATTGAATGATTACTGAACCTCGCTCCAGTCTGTGGTCTCGCCGGTGTAGATGGACTTCACCTGCTCAGAGGTCAGACCGGAAATGCCATTGTCCAGATTTACCACAACGGCGATACCGTCCATTGCGATAACCTGTCCCTTCACGCCCTGAGAAAGCTCGGAATCCTTCAGGTCACGGCTGGCCATACCGATGTCACAGATGCCCTCTACCGCAGAGGTTACGCCTGTGGTGGAATCGGACTGCTGTACCTCGATGGTCACGTCAGAATTCAATGCCTCATAAGCCTCTGCCAGCTTCTCCATAACCGGTGTGACAGAGCTGGAGCCTGCTACGGTCACCTTTCCGCTGACGCCTGCTGCATCGTAAGCACCATTGTTGCCCTGGGAAATGTAGCCATTGTCCTCAACGACCTTCTGTCCTTCCTCGGAGAAGATGTAATCAATGAAATCCTGTGCGGTTGCGCTGACCTCGTCCTTGGTCACGATATTGAAGGGACGCGCCACCTTGTAGCTGCCTGCCTTAATGTCGTCCACGGTAGCTGCTGCGCCATCGATGTCCAGTGCCTTTACGCTGTCGTTGAGAGAGCCGAGAGAAACATAACCGATGGCCTGCTTGTCACCGGCAACGGAGGTCAGCATAACCTCGGTGGAATTGGTGATCTCTGCGTCCTCAGTGGTATTGTCTACCTTATTGCCGCTGGCATCTTTCTCCTCGATGCCGAAGAGCTCAATGAAGGCGCCTCTGGTACCGGAACCGTCCTCACGGGAAATGACGTCAATGTCTCCCTCCATAGCTTCACCGGCAGCTGCCTCAGTGTCTGCTGCCGCAGCCTCTGTGCTGTCTGCCTGTGCTGCTGTTGTATCCTTAGCTGCCTCTGTGGAAGCGGTGCTGCTGCCGCAGCCGGAAAGTGCTGCCATAGAAAGTGCTGCTGCCATAACAAATGCCATTGATTTCTTCATAATAATCTCCGTTCTGCCGCTTCTGCGGCTTGTCCTCATGTTTTCGCAAGCTCTTGCTTACGGTGAAGACTATACGGAGCCTCTGTAAAGTCTGTAGGGAGCTTTTTGTAAAATCTCCGTAAACCGCGGATGGATTTCCGCCTTGACAGTCCTGCAGATTTTACGCTATCATAATTCAGCATTTGCGAAGTGCGGGGTGTGGCTCAGTTTGGCTAGAGCGCCTGGTTTGGGACCAGGAAGTCGCAGGTTCGAATCCTGTCACCCCGAGATTCAAAACCCCCAGTAAATACGCGGGAAAGCACGTATTTACTGGGGTTTTCTCATTTTCCCATGTCGGAAAAACCATTCGATTCCGTTTCGGAATGAGATGATACTTTTTCCGTCATAGAATTTTCATTGATACCTATGTTGTCGCCCCGCAAGATCTCGAATATACTTTTCATAGATGGAGCAAGCGTGGCGGGAGCAGAACCGTCTCCTACGAGAGACGGGAAGTAACTCCTCTTTGTGGAAAACGTCGCGCTCGCTCCGTTTTCAGTTCTCATAAAATTTTCTTTACTATTTCAGTATCTTTCCAAACACCTCACTGAGTGATCCAATGATGGCCACGTCAGTATCCGGGTTGAGCTGCACCTTGATGGGCTCTTTGTTGATGACGATGAGATGATTTCCCCGGAAGTAGCGAATGTAGCTTGCGGCAGGATACACAGACAGAGATGTACCGCCAACAATGAGGCAGTCGGCACTGCTGATGGCAGCAATGGATTTCCGCACGGCTTCCTCCGGCAGCCCCTCTCCGTACAGTGTCACATCCGGACGAATCATGCCGCCGCAGGTACAGCGCGGAATTCTCTCCCTACTTTCAAAAAGCCAGTCTGCAGGATAGGCTTTGTGGCAACGTTCGCAGTAATTCCGCTCTGTGGTGCCGTGAATTTCCAGTACATTCCGGCTGCCTGCCTTTTGATGCAGACCATCGATATTCTGGGTGACAATAGACTTAAGCCTTCCCTCCGCCTCCATTTTCGCCAGTGCCCTGTGGGTGATATTCGGCTGTATTTTCCGGGTGTCCAGCTTCTGACGATAGAACTCAAAGAAGACTTCCGGATCATGATGCAGACAGTCTGTACTGAGAAGGTATTCCGGTGAATACTGGTCAAACTGCACGTCATGCTGATTGTACAGCCCGTCCTTACTGCGAAAATCCGGAATGCCACTGTCTGTGGATACACCGGCTCCGCCGAAAAAGACAACATTATCCGATTCCGCAAGATACTGCTTTACCTTCTCCAACTCCTTTTCGTTGATCATGACCTATCCCCTTTCCTATAATGCCAGCATTTCCGCTGCCTGCTGCTGCAGTGCAGAACGCTTGTCCCGGAGCAGCAGGAAACGATTGAAATGGTAGTAATCCTCGTTGCCACACTCGGTCACGAATTTGAGGCTGTAATATCCGGCGGAGAGCTCCGAGAGGAAGATCACCAGCTCCTGTCCCTCGCCGAAACTTCTGCTGATAAACTGAAGCGCATGGCTGAGATGCGCACCCGTGTCTGTGATCTCCTGCTTGCGCTGCATTTCCCGTTCCCGGAACCAGTCCTTTACAAAGGCATAATCTGCCTCCGCACCCCGGCTGCCCTGCTTCTTCAGGCGATCCGCCAGTGCTTCCAGAAGCAAAAGCATTTTCCTGGTATACCGCTCTTCCTCCCGGCTGATGAGCTGCGCCTCCTTCTCCTGCATGAGCCTCTCCATGCCCTGTTTTCGGCTTGCATCCAGAATATCCGCAGCGGTTTTCCCGACAGATGTATCGCAATCCAATGCCTCCTTCAGCTGCTTCAACTCCGCAAAGAGCTTCCGCTGCACAGAAAGCGCCTCCGCATAGGCCCGGAATTCCTGGTTGAGGGCATCCACCAAAAGCCCCAGAAGACTCAGCTTCTCATCAAAGGGCGCCTGCAGAAGGGAAACCGTGTCCTCCGGGTATTGTCCGGCCAGAATTTCCGGAATCCGGTACTGCTGCTGATATTTCTGATACAGCTCGTAGTAGGCCGCAAAATCCCGGGCAATCTCCGGCTCCTCCAGATACTCCTGCACCAGTTCCTTCGTGATGGGAAGCTGCATTTCCTCATAAAGCTGCAGAATCCG
Source organism: Parolsenella sp. (assembly GCA_963659875.1). GTDB lineage: Bacteria > Bacillota > Clostridia > Lachnospirales > Lachnospiraceae > Oribacterium. Next base: position 348,953 of record CAVKVA010000001.1, on the reverse strand, counting down.
GGAAAGGTCCTCCCAGCCCCGGGCCGTCACAAAGCTTTTCCCGCCGAGCTCCTGCCGGATGGCATAAAAATTCTCCTTTTTGATGTCGAGATAGGCCAGAATTGCGCCATGGACACCGGCCCGGTAGGCATACTCCTTCCAGACCGGATAATCCTCCTGAATATCTATGCGCCGCACACGATCCAGTGTGACAATGTCGAAGTCCCGCACGGACTTGTTGTACTCCGGCGGATTGCCTGCCGTCACAATCACGAAGCCCTCCGGGATCCGGTGACTGCCGAAGCTTTTGTACTGAAGGAACTGCAGCATGGTGGGCGCCAGGGTTTCGGATACACAGTTGATCTCATCCAGAAAGAGAATGCCCTCCCGAATACCGCTCCTCTCGATCTGCTCATACATGGCGGCAACGATCTCCGACATGGTATAATCCGTCACGGAATACTCTTTTCCGCCGAAGCTTTTCTTACTGATATAGGGAAGTCCTATGGCAGACTGACGCGTATGATGCGTAATGGTATAGGCCACCAGATTGATGCCCAGTTCCTGCGCCGCCTGCTCCAGAATCGCCGTCTTGCCGATGCCGGGTGGACCGATCAGAAGCAGGGGTCTCTGCTTCTCAATGGGAATCCGGTACGCCCCAGTCTCATCCTTCATAAGATATGCCCGCACGGTATTGATGATTTCCGTCTTTGCTTCCTTGATGTTCATACTTGCTTCTCTTCTCAGCTCCCTATGTTAATGTCTTCGGCCTTCTCTCGATTCACCGCTTCTCTTACTGTTTTTCCTACTGCATGTACAATCGCATCGCCCAGGACGGTGTCTTTTCGTCCCCGCAGTCATCATTTCCGGGATACACGAAGCCGGTGAGATAGTCCGTGGGATTCTTCGGAAAGCTGCCGAAGCCGTCCGTAAAATACAGGAGACCCCTGAGCTGGGGCAGCGCCCCCTGTTCCCGCAGCGTCTGTACCCGGGCGAACACCGGCCGAAAATCCGTGCCGAAGCCGCCGGAAACCTGAAATGCCCGGGCATATCCCTGCATCTCCCGGGTGTCAGAAATCCAGATCTCCCGCTGTACCTTCTCGTCGCATTCCAGAATCAGGACCCGCACCCGCGGAAAAAATCCCTTTTGGTCTGACAAGAGGCCCGCCGTCTCATTGAGAAAGCGCTGCACCAGGCTCTCCCGACAGGAGGCGCTGGTATCAATGGCGATCACCAATTGCTCTATCTTCCGGCTTTCCGTGAATTCATTTTCCTCAATGAGGGGCATGTTTCCATAGAGGGAAAGCCCATAGCTGTAATATCCGTAGTCAAAGGAGTCCGGATCAATGTGGCTTTCCTCCCGTTCCATGGAAATACGCCGAAGAAAATCCCGGTAATCGGTTTTTCGCTTGTTCTGCAGCCGCAGCAGCCAGGAAAGGGAACCGCTCTCCTCGGATCGGTCACGCCCGAAGGTTTCCATTTCCGTTTCGGTGCGTTCCGCATTTTCCTTCCAACGCTCATCCAGCGCCTGACGGCTGGGAACAGCACGCAGCTTTTTCTGTTTGCTTTCTGTCTGCGGGTCGCTATCCTCATTATCCGGCGCTGACATTTCCTCCGGAAGCTCCGGCATCTCCGGCGCACCGGCATTATCCTCTCCATCCGAAGTGTCGGAAAGCGGCGCCCAGAAGGCGTGGTCATCCCGCAGAAACTCCTGCTTCAGCCGCTCCATGGTATCCAGGTCAATGTTGTTTTCCCGGAAATACTGGTAAATCCGCTCCGCTGTCAGCACGCGAAGCTCAGCTTGCAGCCGCGTATACCAAGACTCCCGAAAGGCCCCGGGCGGACGGCGGATGATCTCATAGTCCATGGAGTCCAGCACCGATTCTGTCTGAATGTCACAAGCCAGATCCCAAAGTGCCGCATCCCGGCCATCCATCGTAAACATATGACGGAAAAGACAATGCAGTATCATATGCAAATACAGACGGTCCAGCTTTTGCGGACTCTCTACAAAGAGTGCAAAGAGAAACTGCGGATTGAAATGAATGGAGCGGGCGTCGGTGCCGCAGCGCCGGGTGTTGAGATCCAGTGTGTAGTCCAGACTGTCCAGTGCCCGGGCCATAAAATGCATGGAAAGATAGAGCTCCGTCCGCGTCTCATTCAATATGCGTTTTCCGAATGCTTCCAGTTCGATTCTGCTCTTCATAGTTCAAAGCTTTCCGGCACCGCCTGCTGCCCCTGTCCCGCCGCGTTCATAAGTACCGCAGTCAGCTCTGTCAGTCTGCGCTCCGCACAAAGCGGCAGCACAGCCTGTATCGCCGCCACGGGCAAAAGCCCCTCTGCGCAGAGATACTGTATAGATGCCATGCTCTCTCCGGGTTCAAGGCCACCGGCATCCCGCTGTTCCGGCCAGCCCTCCGCGATCAGCTGCCGAAGGATTGCTTCCCCCTCCGCCGCGATATAGTCCCGGTACCGCTCCCCGGCCTGCGCCGAAAGCCGATAGGGATAATGCAGGCGGTTCACAGCAATGTCTCTCGCCGTGACGGGATCGTCATGCATGACACGTGTGAACAGTCGGTCGTAGGCCCAGAAATCAATACCGGCGCGACTCACGGTCTGGCGATATTCATATCCGCTGCCTTCAATGCTTTCATGAAGCGCCCGGGACATGGTATCCTCCAGAAAATTGTCGAGATACGCCGGAAAGGACAGCATACAGCAGCCGTCGGGAAGATAAATCCGAAAGCGCAGACGATTGTCATTGTCGCCCAGCATCTCCTTCAAAAGCTGCAGTCTGCCATGTCTCTCACAATGCAGCTCAATCAGAGACAGGGCGCTGCACTGCCGGATCACGCCGTCATAATAGTCCTGCACCGCTTCTGTCAGAGAAAGATGGCGAAGCGCCGTACAATTATAGAAGGAAAAGGGCCTGAGCACATGGACACTTTCTGGAATACGCACCCGGGCAAGCTGCCGATTGCCGTCAAAGGCATGGGCCGCAATCTCCCGCACTGGAAGCGTCTGCTCCCCTATGCATGCATTCTCCGGGATAAAAAGACGTTCCGGCACTTCTGTCCCGCCCAGAAGGACAGCTGCCGTTTCTCCCCGCAGCATCTCTGCCTGATACTTAAGCTGCATTATGCCTTGTCCTCCCTGTTTGCCGCGGTGAGTTCGTCCAGTGTCCGGCCGTAGGCACCCAGAAAATCCATGATAAACATGGAAAGCTCCGGTAGCTCCTCCTGCATTTCACAAAGCGACTGCCAGGTACTTTCCTTTGCGCTGCGGAACTCGCGATTGCCGGATTCTTCCTCCTCTATACACTTGATGTAGGCCGACAGCTTATCGGCTGCCTTCACCAGCCGCCGCAGATACACCTCCTCTTCACTGCCGCAAAAAAGCTCGCGATACACCGGCTGCAGGTCGGCAGGCAGTTTTCGCAACAGCTGTTCCTCCGCCACCGTCTCCACCGCATGATAGGCCTTCCGCAGGGAATCACTGCCGTATTTCACCGGCGTGGGAAGGTCTCCCGTGATGATCTCTGCCGCATCATGATAAAGGCCGATCAAGGCCGCCTTCTCTGCATTCAGCTGCTTGCCCAGACGTACATTGCCAAGCGTACAGAGGGCATGAGAAAGCATGGCCACCTCCAGCGAATGCTCGCTGAGGTTTTCCGCCCGGCTGTTCCGCATCAGTGCCCAGCGCTCAATGTACTTCATTCTGGAAACCGTCGCGAAAAAAGAATAGTCCATGTCTCACCCCTCGTAGCGGATTTTCCGCGTTCTCTCTTCTGTAAAGCTTGCCAGCATTTTCCTCTGCTGCCGACGCTGCAGCAATTCCTCTTCCTTCTGCTTCAAAGAAAAATACGCTGCCATCCGTCCCTCTTCTATCCACCACCGGTCAAAATCCGCCGCGCTGTCCCAATCTTTATGCAGCATCATCTCCACCAACATGGTCTTCTGCTGCTCTTTCAGCGAACGCAGCTTGTTTTCCTCCAGTTCATCCTCCGAAAATCGCATTTCTCATTCCTCCGTTGCCGTTCAGTATAGCACGGATTCCGATGGCAAGTATGATTTTTTTCTTTTTCAATTGACAGTCCCCCCGTCTCCTTGTAATCTATGGGTGACCTTTTGATTCTTCAAGTCAATAGGGGGGAATGACTTGATCTCTATTGTGAAATGGAGGCAGTCTATGTACAGCAAATATTTGAAATCTTTTGTTCTTGCTGCTGATTTGAAGAGCTTTAACAAAGCTGCGGCAGCACTTCACGTTTCTCCCACGGCGATCATGCGCCAGATGGATGTTCTCGAAGAGAAGCTGGGTCTTCATCTTCTGGCACGCACCAACCATGGTGTCGGTCTGACAAAATCCGGTCAATTTTTCTATCGGGAAGCCAAGGACATGATGCAGCACTGCGACGAAATCGTCGAAGCGGCACAGAAGCTTCAAAAAGAAGAGGCAACAGCTTGACCTCTGATGCCTTATCGCCGGGATTCGCGACAGCTTGGCTGGCGGGACCCGGCGATTGCTTTTCATTTACTCGCCCGGGATTCGCGACAGCTTGGCTGGCGGGACCCGGCGATTGCTTTTCATTTACTCGCCCGGGATTCGCGACAGCTTGGCTGGCGGGACCCGGCGATTGCTTTTCATTTACTCGCCCGGGATTCGCGACAGCTTGGCTGGCGGGACCCGGCGATTGCTTTTCATTTACTCGCCCGGGATTCGCGACAGCTTGGCTGGCGGGACCCGGCGATTGCTTTTCATTTACTCGCCCGGGATTCGCGACAGCTTGGCTGGCGGGCCTTATCGATGGGGTTCGCGGCAGCTTCGCTGCCGGGACCCCATCGATTATCTGGCAATCATTCAATCATTCCGCCGCCCCCGTTTCCAACGTAAACCAGAAATCCACACCGGTTCGCGTGTTTTTCACGCCGCAGCGCTGGTGGTGGGCATCGGCAATGGCATGCACGATGGAAAGGCCGAGACCTGAACCGCCGTACGCCCTGGTATGGGCCTTGTCCACCTTATAAAACTTTTCCCAAAGCTTATTGAGATCATCCTCCGGGATCTGCTTTCCCGTATTCATCACATGGATGCTGACGGTATGCGCATCCTCCGTCTCCGTATAGATGCTGATCTGATTCGGTGCCTGCAGATGATTCAGGGCATTGTTCAGATAGTTGGTGATCACCTCTTCAATCTTGAATTCATCAGCCCAGACATTGATGTGCTCCGGCACATCCAGTTCGATGGAAGCTTCCTTCTGCTTCACCAGAATATCAGCGGCTGCCACCACGCCCTTCACCACCTTGGACAAATTAAAGCGGGAGAAATCCGGTGCGTCCTTGCCCTGTTCGATAGCCGAGAGGTTCAGGAGCTGCCGCACCATCCGGTTCATCTTCTTTGCTTCATCCACGATAACACCACAGTAGTAGTCCCGGCTCTCCGGATCCTCGCAGAGACCGTCCTGCAGTCCCTCTGCGTAGCCCTGGATCAGCGCGATCGGTGTCTTCAGCTCATGGCTCACATTGGCCACAAACTCCTGCCTCTTCTGATCGATCAGCCGCTTATTTTCGATGTCCGACTGCAGCTCGTTGTTTGCGGTCTTCAGCTCTGCAATCGTCGTTTCCAGACGCTCCGAAAGGCTATTCATGGAACGCCCCAGAACGCCCAGCTCATCCTCATTGCTGCCGGTATAGCGGGCGCTGAAGTCCAGCTTGCTCATCCGTTCCGAAAGGTTGGCCAGGGAATTGATGGGCTCCGTGATCTTCTTGGTGGCAAAGTACATGACCGCTGCACCAATGACCAGCACCAGACTGCCGATACTCAGCAGAAAACGATTGAAAAAGCGCACCGATTCATGCAGACTGCTGAGCGGCATGGACATAATGAAGCAGGTCCTGTTGTCACTGAAATAACCCCAGCTTTCCAGATATCCCCCGTCATTGCTGTAGCGTTTATTTTCCTCTATGCGGTAATTCGGAAAGCTCCGCACCACTCTGCCGTCCGTATCCGTGCGGCTGCCCAGAATGTATTCCGACAGACGGTGCTTGATGAAATCCTCGTCCAGAGAAGCCGAGAAACTGCGGTCCGTCTGGGTGTCCATGATCACCACGCTGATGTTGCTGCTCTCCGAGAGGCTGCGGATATACTCCGTCGCCGCGCTGCCTGTAGAATCATCCGATGCATTGTAATTTGAAGGAAAGAGCTGCTCCATGGAAATACCGGCACGATCTGCTGCCTTGATCATATTGTCAATGGAGTTGTAGGCCTGTTCCATCACACTGACCTTTTCCATGGAATAATACCGCTCGAGGAAAAATGTATTGATGCCCATGATGGCCAGCAGAAGCGCCAGCATTAGACTGATGAAAATGCAGGTATAGCGCCAGCGGATGGAGCAGCGCCACCGCATCCGGAAACGCTTCATCCCTCTGCCTCCGGGTCAAATTTGTAGCCCATGCCCCAGACGGTCTTGATGTACTCGCCCTTGTCGCCGAGCTTCGCGCGCAGCTTCTTCACATGGGTATCGATGGTCCGGGCATCGCCGAAATAATCGTAATTCCAGACATTGTTGAGAATCTTCTCCCGGGAAAGGGCGATGCCCTTATTCTCTATGAAATACAACAGGAGCTCATACTCCTTAAAGGAAAGCTCCAGCTCCCGGTCATCCACCCGCACGGTATGGGCAGACTTGTCCACCTCAATGCCGCCGATCCGGACGATCTCATCCTGGCTCATGCCGGAGCGTCGGAGAATGGCCTCTACCCGCGCCACCAGAATCTTCGGCGAGAAGGGCTTGGAAATGTATTCGTCCGCGCCGTATTCGAAGCCCTTCAGCTCGTCGGTTTCCTCGGAGCGGGCCGTCAGCATGATCACCGGCACCTTGGAATGCTCACGAATGGTCTTCAGAACCTCCCAGCCGTCCATCTTCGGCATCATTACGTCCAGGATGATCAGGGCAATGTCTTTGTCCGAAAAGAAGATGTCGATGGCCTGCTCACCGTCGGCCGCCTCCACCACTTCAAAATCCCGGATCTTCAGGAAATCCGACAGCAATTTCCGCATTCTGTCTTCATCGTCTACCACCAAAACCTTCAGCTTATCCATTATCATCTACTCCTTTTATGCATGGCCTCCAGGGCAAATCTCGATATCGTACAGGCCTTACTGTAGCGTTTCTCTGTGACATAAATGTGAACTTCCGCCCGGGCCCGGGTCACCGCCACATAGAACTCCCGGCGCTCCTCTTCGATCTCCGCCTCCGTCTGGGCCTTCCGATAGGGTGTCACGCCTTCCACACAGTCGATGAGATGCACCGCGTCAAACTCAAGTCCCTTGGCCCCGTGGTAGGTCATGAGGGCCACGCCCTTTCCCGTCTGCCTCTCTTCCTTCATCTGCGCCTGCAATTTGGCGCTGTAGTCCTCCACAAAACGGAAATAGGAAGCTCTTTCCGGATAATGCGCGGCGCCCTCTGTGATTTCCTCCAGTATAGCACGAAAGCCCTCGAAATCCGTATGGTTTTCCCGCGCATAATCCCGGAGCCAGTCTTCATAGCCCACCTTTCTTCTCAGGTAAATGATGGCGGCCTGGGTGGGCAGGTGACGCAGAACATTCAGGTCCCGCCGCAGCTCCCGCAGTCGGTGCAGCATGTCTCCCCGGCTGCGGTAATAACGCTCCAGGTCCTGAAAACGAATCAAAGTGCCCTGCACCGCATTCCGGGAAAGGTAACGCAAAGGACGGTTCATGATCCTGAGAAGATCGCCCCGGCTTCCCGTGCCTTCCGCAAGACGCAGATAGGCAAAAATGTCTTCGGCGATGAAATGGTCGTAGAGATTCGGCACCTTTTCCTTCAGCACAAAGGGAATGTCACGTTTCATAAGCTCCGGCAGCAATGGCCGCACCATGGAATTGGTGCGGTAGAGCACGGCCAGACGCGAAGGATCAGTGCCTTTTCGGATTGCCAGGCGCAGGCTTTCTGCCAGCAGGAGATACTCCTCGTGGGCATCCTTGACACGGTACTGTCGGCAGCAGCCGCCCTTCCCCTTCGGTGCCGTGATCTTCTTCGGAAAGCGCGTCCGGTTGTGGCTGATGATGCGGGAAGCCACCTCCACCACCTCACTGTGGGAACGATAGTTGTCCGACAGCAATATGCGCTTCGCCTCGGGATAGTCCTTTTCGAAATGCAGCATCAGCTCCGGCCGGGCGCCCCGAAAGCCGTAGATGGACTGGTCATCATCTCCCACAATAAAGAGATTCCGGCGGGGCTCCGCCAGGAGGCGCACAATCTCATATTGGATCGGGGAAGCATCTTGAAACTCATCAACAAGGATATACTGAAATTTTTCCTGCCAGACCTGCAGTTCCCGGGGACGGCTGCGGAAAAGCTGCAGAGTGATAAAAAGCATGTCGTCAAAGTCAATGAGCCGTCGCTCCCGAAGAGACTCCCGGTAGCCCTGAAACAGCTGCCGGAAGACGTCCGGATCCAGCAGCTCCGACTGAAAAGCTTCCCGGTTTCCGGCGGCTTCCCGGGCTTTGCATTCCGCAATTTCACTGAGCAGCTGCCGAAAAAAATCCGCATCGTATTCCATGTCCACCTTCAAGGCCTCCGCAAAGCCGCGTAGTGTCAGCATCTGCTCCCGCTCGGAAATGATGTTCTTGCTGGTATAGTGATAATTCAGTTTGAGGATTTGGAAAAAGATAGAATGAAAGGTGCCGAAATGCACCGGCTGGGGAGACGCGCAAAGCTTTTGAAAGCGGCCTTCCATTTCTTCGGCCGCCGCGCGGGTAAAGGTGATCACCAGAATCCGATCCGGGTTCACCTGCCTGTTATCGATCAGGTACTTGATGCGCTGGGTGATGACTGTGGTTTTGCCGGAGCCCGGCCCGGCCAGCACCATGGCGGGTCCCCGGTCATGCCGGATGGCCTGCAGCTGATGTTCAGAAAAGCCCATGGATGGCCTCCTGTGATAATATGAAAAAAAGATAGCATAAAGGGATTTTGTTGCGTGAAATCAAACGGCAAATACATCGACCATTTGACAAATGTTGAATGCATAAATTTAATGGCGCATTGTGAATAAATCGTATTTTTATTAAGTATATCAGAACATATGCGCGTTGGCAAGCCTCTACCGCCACAAAATAGCGTCAAATAGGCATTTGTACCACAAAAAAAGAAGGCCTTGCTTCCGCAAAACCCTCTTTTTTCTGTTCCATACTTTATCGCTTACGCTTCGAGCTTCTGAATGCCTGCCGCGAGACGCTTCAGGGATTCCTCCTTGCCCAGTACCTCCATGATTTCGGTGGCGCCGGCCGGGGTCATCTGCTTGCCGGAAAGCGCGATACGGATCGGCCACATGATGAAACCGGTCTTATAGCCCTTCTCCTTACCGAAGGCGGACAAAAGTGCAAAGAGCGCGTCATTGGAATAATCATCCTGTGCAGCCAGCAGAGGGTAAACCTCCTGCAGCAGTGCCAGGGAATTCTCCAGTGTGGTCTTTGACTTCTTATTCACATAGAGCTCTGTGCCATACTCCGGAACAGCCTCGAAGAAATCGATATGACTCGGAATGTCTGGGAAGATCTCGATTCGGCTCTTCACCATGGTAGCCAGGTGCTTGTAGTCCAACGGCTTCTTTACGGCCTCCCGGATATACGGCAGTGCTCTCTCATAGAAGGCATCAAAATCCATAGCCTTGATGTATTCCGAGTTCATCCAGCGCAGCTTCTCCATGTCGAAGACCGCCGGAGACTTGGAAATACGCCGGTAGTCGAACTTCTCCACCAGCTCCTGCAGGCTCATGATCTCCTGGTTGTCCTCCGGGCTCCAGCCCAGAAGCGCCACGAAGTTCACCACAGCCTCGGACACAAAACCCTGCTCGATCAGATCCTCGAAGGAAGCATGACCGGAGCGCTTACTGAGCTTCTTGTGATTCTCATCGGTGATCAGCGGACAATGTACGTACTTCGGAATCTCCCAGCCGAAGGCCTCGTAGAGACGGTTGTACTTGGGGCTTGAAGACAAATACTCATTGCCGCGCACCACATGTGTGATGCCCATCAGGTGGTCATCGACAACATTCGCAAAGTTATACGTAGGATAGCCATCTGACTTGATCAGCACCATGTCATCCAGTTCCGTGTTGTCGACGGTCACATCGCCGTACAGCTCGTCATGGAAGGTGGTGGTTCCCTCAGTGGGATTGTTCTGGCGAATGACATAGGGCACGCCGCTGTTCAGCTTCTCCTGTACCTCCTCCGATGACAGACCGAGACAATGCTTGTCATAGTGCATGATCTCCTCGCCGTTCACGGAAGTCTTCAGGCTCTCCAGACGATCCTTGGTACAGAAGCAGTAGTAAGCCTTTCCGCTTCCCACCAGTTCCTCGGCATACTGTCTGTAAATGTCCGCTGCCACACGCTCTGACTGCACATAGGGCCCGCAGTCGCCGGGCTTATCCGGACTCTCGTCCGGAATCAGTCCTGTATCGGCCAGGGTACGGTTGATGAGATCCACCGCACCCTCCACCAGTCTTCCCTGGTCTGTGTCCTCGATCCGCAGCAGAAAATCGCCGCCCTCATGCTTGGCAATGAGATAAGCATAAAGGGCTGTCCGCAGATTTCCCACATGCATTCTTCCCGTCGGTGACGGGGCATATCTGGTTCTGATTTTCATAGGATTCTCCTTCAACTTACCGCTTTGTTTTACTCCAGATCAGAAGGCTTCATGGTCAGATTGATTCTGCCCATCTTGTCGATTTCCTTTACCTTTACGGTAACCTCATCGCCGATCTTCACCACATCCTCCACCTTCTCGACTCTTCTGTCGGCCAGCTTGGAAATGTGGATCATGCCGTCCTTGCTCGGTGTCAGCTTCACGAAGGCGCCGATGTCGATGATACGAACAACCTTGCCCTTCAGTACCATGCCCGGCTCCAGCTCCAGAACGATGGACTCGATGATCTCCTTCGCCTTCTGCAGTGCGCTCATATCGGTACCGGAGATGGAAACCATACCGTTGTCATCGATGTCGATCTTTGCACCGGTCTCATCGATGATGCCGTTGATGGTCTTACCCTGCTTGCCGATGACATCGCCGATCTTCTCCGGATTGATCTGGAGTGTGATGATCTTCGGTGCATACGGAGAAAGCTCCTTGCGCGGCTCTGCGATGGCAGAAGTCATAACGCCGTCCATGATGAAGTTTCTTGCTTCATGGGCACGATGGATGGCCTCCTCCACGATAGGACGGGTCAGACCGTGGATCTTGATGTCCATCTGGATGGCGGTGATGCCGGTATGCGTTCCGGTCACCTTGAAGTCCATATCGCCGAAGAAGTCCTCAAGACCCTGAATGTCGGTCAGGACAATGTAGTCGTCATCGGTTTCGCCGGTTACGAGGCCGCAGGAAATACCAGCCACCATTTCCTTAATGGGAACGCCCGCTGCCATCAGGGACATGCAGGAAGCACAGGTGGACGCCATGGAGGTAGAACCGTTGGACTCCATGGTCTCGGATACGGAACGGATGGCGTAAGGGAACTCCTCCACAGAAGGAAGTACCGGGATCAGCGCTCTCTCTGCCAGAGCACCGTGACCGATCTCACGTCTTCCCGGACCTCTGGAGGCCTTTGCCTCACCTACAGAATAGCCGGGGAAGTTGTACTGGTGCAGGTAACGCTTCTCGGTCTCGTACTCATTGAGTCCCTCCACCTTCTGTACCTCGGAAAGGGGTGCCAGGGTGGTGATGTTCATGATCTGGGTTTGTCCGCGCTTGAACATGGAAGAACCATGGACTCTCGGCAGCAGATCCACCTCTGCCTCCAGGGGACGGATCTGGTCGATGGCACGGCCGTCCGGACGCTTGTGGTCCTTCAGGATCATCTTGCGAACGGTCTTCTTCTCATACTGGTAGATGGCATCCGGGAGCTGTGCCAGGGCCTCTTCGTCATCCGCAAAAGCTGCCTCCAGCTTCTCGGTCACGGCGGCAACATTGGCATCTCTCTGCTGCTTGTCATCGGTGAAGACAGCAGCCTCCATCTCCTCCGGGCTCACAACGGCCTTGATCTTCTCGAAGAGGGTCTCAGGAACCGCATAGGACTGGTAGCTGTGCTTCGGCTTGCCGCATTCGGCAATGATGGAATCGAAGAAACCGATGATCTGCTTATTTACGGCATCGGCGCGATAGATGGCCTCGATCATCTGCTCATCGGAAATCTCATTGGCACCGGCCTCAATCATGATGACCTTCTCACGGGTGGAAGCCACGGTCAGCATCAGGTCGGACACTGCCTTCTCGCCGTTGCCCGGGTTGATGATGAACTCACCGTTGATGAGACCCACCTGGGTAGCGGCACAGGGACCGTCGAAAGGCACATCAGAAAGGCTGGCAGCCAGGGAAGAACCCAGCATAGCCAGAAGCTCCGGTGCGCAGTCCTGGTCAACAGAAAGGACAACATTATCCAGAAGGACATCGTTGCGGTAATCCTTCGGGAAAAGGGGACGCATGGGACGGTCGATCACACGGGCTGTCAGAATCGCATTATCACCGGCTCTGCCCTCTCTCTTCTTGAAGCCGCCCGGGAACTTGCCCACGGAATACATCTTCTCTTCATACTCCACAGAAAGGGGGAAGAAATCGATGCCGTCCTTCGGCTTCTGGGATGCCGTGCAGGTGGAAAGAACAGTGGTATCGCCATAGTGCATCAGTGCTGCGCCATTGGCCTGGGCGCATACCCGGTCAATGTCAATGGTCAGGGTTCTGCCTGCCAGCTCCATAGAATAGCTTTTGTACATCTTTTAACCTCCAAAAGAAAAAGGGCAGAGAAAAGCTTCTCCACCCTCGCAAAAACATAATTACTTTCTGATTCCAAGCTTCTCGATCAGCGCTCTGTAACCATCCAGATCTGTCTTCTTGAGATAATCAAGAAGGCCTCTTCTGTGACCAACCATCATCAGAAGTCCACGTCTTGAGTGGTGGTCCTTCGGATTCTGCTTCAGGTGCTCGGTAAGCTCTGCAATTCTGTTGGTCAGGATAGCTACCTGAACCTCCGGTGAACCGGTGTCGCCGGGCTTACGGCCGTACTCTGCGATCAATGCTGCCTTCTTCTCTTTTGAAATCATTTGAATTTCCTCCTTAAATCTTATTCATACGTCCGACAGAACCACCGGAAGGAGTCCGAATGATCATGCCGACGCGAAAACCTCGCTTAATATAGCAAATCAGGAACCCAAAGTCAATGGATTCTTCTCAAAATAATCCGCCGTATAAGCCACATCCTTCTGAAGCTGCAGCTTCAGGTCCTCCAGGGACGGAAAACGCTGCTGGTCCCGGATCCGGTCCACGAAATCCACCCGGATCTTTTTGCCGTAGAGATCACCGCTGTAATTCAGCACATGCGTCTCGATGTCCACCGGATTGCCCTCGGAGACCGTGGGGTTGTTGCCCACATTGGTCATGCCGGGATAGAGCTTCTGGTCGATGAGCACGCGGCTCACATAGACACCGGCTGCCGGCAGAGACTTTCCCGGAGAGGGGATAATGTTGGCGGTCGGAAATCCGAGCACCGCTCCGCCGAGCTTTTTGCCGTGGACCACGACGCCCGCCATACTGAAGTAGCGTCCCAGAAGCTCCCGGGCCTTCCGGACATTGCCCCTGGAAATTTCTTCCTTAATAAAGCTGCTGGAAATCTCCCGGACATTGCCTTCCTCATCGGTCACTTCCCGTTTCTTCAGCACATGCACCGTATAGCCGAATTTTTCCGCATCCTTTTCGAGTAATGCCGCATTTCCTTCGGCCTTGTAGCCGAAGCTGCAGTCCGTTCCCACCACGATATGCGCGGCATGCATGCCGTTTACCAGAACCTTCTCCAGGAAAGACTCCGGCGACATACACATGGTCTCCTTCGTCATGGGGAACTCGAAGAGATAATCGAAGCCCTGGTTCCGGAGCCGCGTCAGATGCTCCGCCGCGGTGGAGATCACCGGGTGCTCCGTGTTCTTCACCAGGTTAGCGGGATTCTGCGAGAAGGTCAGAACAGCAGTTTTCAGGTTCTTTTCCTTCGCAATGCGGAAGACCTCTTCAAAGATGATCTGATGCCCTCTGTGCCCGCCGTCGAACTTACCGAAGCAGGCCACTGTCGGCACCGGCACATAGACCGGCGGCAGCAGCACTTCGGAAAGACGTCCCTCCTCCGAAAGCCCGGAAAGTTCCGAAAGCGTCAGGCTGTCCTGCAGCGAGAAGGAACCCACCCGGGTCCGCTTCAAGGCCGTCATCACCGCACCGCAGTGCAGCTTTTCGCCGATGTCAGCACAAAGCGTCCGGATATAGGTGCCCTTGCCGCAGCGCACGGAGATCCGTACCCGGGGCATGGCGATTTCCAGAATCTCGATGGAGAAAATGCGGATCTTCACCGGCTTCCTCTCCACCACTCTTCCCTTCCGGGCGATGTCATAGAGCTTCTGCCCGTTGATCTTCTTCGCGCTGTACATCGGCGGAACCTGTTCATATTCTCCCACCATGGACTGCACCGCGGCCCGAATCTCTTCCTCCGTGCACTGCGGCGTGCAGCGGCTCAGAATGGTACCTGTGCTGTCCTCAGTGTCACTGGTGAGTCCCAGCTCAAACTCTGCCTCATAGACCTTGTCCGTCCCGGTGATATCCGACACCAGCTTGGTGGCTTTTCCGGCACAGACCACCAGCACGCCCTCTGCCATGGGGTCCAGCGTTCCCGTATGTCCTATTTTCTTTTCATGGAGAATGGCCCGGAGCCGCTTCGTCACATCAAAGCTCGTCCAGCCCTTCTCCTTGTATACATTTATAATTCCATCCATTATTTCGTATCTGCAGGCCGCCTGCTCTGAAATCCGGGGGCATCCATCTGCAGAGAAAGCTGCTTCATCACATTGTTCAGCACATCATGGTAGGAGCCCTGCAGGGTACAGCCAGCCGCCATTTTGTGACCACCGCCGCCGAAGGCCTTGGCAACCTCCGCCACATCCAGCATGGGATTGTTGGAACGAAGACTCACCTTGTAAATCTGGTTGCCCACCTCATAGGCAAACACCGCGCCATCCACATCCCGGGTCTCCCGCATGGTACCCACGATGCCGTCAATGTCCTTGGTGCTCACATGATAGAAGTGCATCTCCTTCAGGGTGATCCACCCGGCCAGAATCCGCTTCTCCATCAGCAGCATACTTTCCATCAGTACCCGTCCGGTCACCTGCTGCTGCACATAGCTCCGCATATAGAAGCTGTCATCGATGATGCTGCCGAAGTCCACGCCCAGTCCCATCAGGAAACCGGCGATTTCCATGGTATGCCTTGACGTACAGGAGTACTTGAACACGCCCGTATCGTGCACCAGTCCCGTGTAGAGACAGGTCGCCGCATCCAGGTCAATGTCTTCCTGCTCCATGAGGTCGAACACCACCTCACAGGTGCTGGAGGCCTCCGGAAAGATGGACGCGTGTTCGTACTTCGTGTCGTTGGTCACATGATGGTCCACGACATACAGCTCTGCTGCATTCTTCGCCAGCACGCCGTAGTCGCCCAGACGGTCGAAGCCCGCGCAGTCGCACATGATACAGAGATCATACTTCCGCTCTGACGGGATATGGATAATGCTGTCGAAGCCCGGCAGATAGGCAAATTTCGCATTGGCCTCCTGCAGGTAGACATTGACCCGCTTCTCCGGGAACCGCTTTTTAATATAGGCTCTGGTGCCCAGGGTAGAACCCAGACAGTCGCCGTCCGGGTTCGTATGTCCCACAATACAGATGTTTTCTGCCGCCTGAATCAGCTGATTAAACTCCTCTTTCATGGCTTTCAGAAATCCTCTTCCTCTTCATCCGCATACATATTGTCTGCGTTTACCGGAAGGCCCACGGGACGCTCCGCATCCTCGCGGCTCACCTTGCCGATCAGTGCATCCATCCGTGCACCGTATTCCACGGAATGATCCGCCTTGAACTGAAGCTCCGGCGTGTGCCGAAGATTCAGCCCCTGGGCCAGACCGCGGCGCAGGAAACCTGCTGCCGCCCGAAGTCCCTCCAGGGTTCTGTCCATGGCACTATCATCGCCCAATACCGACACATAAACCTTGCAGTACTGGAGATCCGGTGTGAGCTCCACACCGGTCAGATTGGTCATGGGCGAAACCCGGGGATCCTTCACATCCCGGATGAGGCTGGACAGCTCACGCCGTACATCCTCATTTCGTCTCTGATATTTGAAATTCTGTTTTTTCAACGCTTAACCTCTTCCATTACATAGACCTCAATCTGATCATCCACCTGGAGATCGGAGAAGCCATCGAAGACAAGACCGCACTCGTATCCGGTCTTCACTTCCTTCACATCGTCCTTGAATCTCTTCACAGATGCAATCTCACCCTCGAAAATCTGCTCCTCGCCGCGGGTGATTCTGGACTTGGCACCACGCTGTACCATACCATCAAGCACATAGGAACCTGCGATGGTACCCACGCCGGAAGACTTGAAGATCTGACGGATCACAGCATGACCGATGACCTTCTCCTCGTATACCGGTGCCAGCATTCCCTTCATGGCATTCTCGATATCCTCGATAGCCTTGTAGATAATGTTGTAGAGACGCACATCCACGTGCTCGCGGTCTGCGGTTTCCTTCGCTGTGGCATCCGGCTTCACGTCGAAACCGATGACGATCGCGTTCGACGCGCTTGCCAGTGTCACATCGGACTCGTTGATGGCACCTACGCCGGAGTGGATTACCTTGACCTGAACTTCCTCGTTCTTGATCTTCTCCAGGGAATCCTTTACGGCCTCCACAGAACCCTGTACATCGGCCTTGACGATGATCGGCAGTTCCTTGATCTCGCCGGCCTTGATCTGGTCGAAGAGCGCATCCAAAGAAACCTTCTTCTTGGACTCCTCCACCATTCTCTGCTTGTTCTCGGTAACGAAGGCGGACGCATAGGCCTTGGCCTCCTTCTCGTTGTCCTTCACCTGGAAGATCTCACCCGCATTGGGCACAGAGTTGAGACCGAGAATCTCCACCGGCATGGACGGTGTCGCCTTCTTGATGCGCTCGCCCTTGTCGTCGATCATGGCACGAACCTTACCGTAGGCAGATCCGACAGCCACAACGTCACCCACATGCAGAGTACCCTTCTGTACCAAGAGACGTGCCACGGAACCGCGGCCCTTGTCCAGCTCGGCCTCGATGACAACGCCGTAGGCCTTCCGGTTGGGGTTCGCCTTCAGCTCCATCACATCGGCTTCCAGGGCAATGTTCTCCAGCAGGTTGTCCAGGCCCTCGCCGGTCTTTGCGGATACCGGACAGCAGATGATGTCTCCGCCGTAATCCTCCGGTACCAGGTTGTACTGCATCAATTCCTGCTTTACACGATCCGGGTTGGCGGTGGGCTTATCGATCTTGTTGATGGCCACGATCACCTGGGTATTGGCTGCCTTCGCATGATTGATGGCCTCTACGGTCTGGGGCATGATACCGTCATCGGCTGCCACCACCAGAACCGCGATATCTGTGGACTGGGCACCACGCATACGCATGGCAGTGAAGGCCTCATGACCCGGTGTATCCAGGAAGGTGATGATACGATCTTCATCGTTCACATTGACCTTCACCTGGTAAGCACCGATGGACTGTGTGATGCCGCCGTGCTCGTGAGAGGTTACGTTGGTGTTCCGGATCGCATCCAGGATGGATGTCTTACCATGGTCAACGTGACCCATAACGCAGACAACGGGCGGTCTGGAAACCATATCCTCATCGGCGTCTTCCTCGCTGTCCTTCACCATCTCGGCGATGACATCGATCTTCTCCTCCTGCTCGCAGAGGATATCGTACTCTACGGCAATGTTCTCTGCCTCTTCATAGCTGAGCTCGGAGTTCAGGGTCACCAGCTTGCCCTGCATGAACAGCTTCTTGATGATCTCTGCCGGTTTCAGCTTCATCTTGTCGCTGAGTTCCTTGATGGTGATGGTCTCCGGAATGGTGAT
This sequence comes from Parolsenella sp., assembly GCA_963659875.1. Classification (GTDB taxonomy): domain Bacteria; phylum Bacillota; class Clostridia; order Lachnospirales; family Lachnospiraceae; genus Oribacterium. The sequence goes on along the minus strand of CAVKVA010000001.1, from coordinate 330,968 downwards.
GGACTTGATCTCTTCCTCTACCGGCTTCACTACCTCCGGCTTAATGAAGGCACCCTTACCATTCTTTCTCGGTCCCTTGTGTACGTTCTGATCATCTCTCTCGTAGCTCTGCTGCGCACCGTACTTGTTCTGCTTTCTGGTGTTCCGGTTCTTCTGGGAGATAGCAGCCTTCTCGTTCTCGAAGCTCTTGCCGCCGTAGGTCTTCTTCTGAGGCTTTGTGGCGTCATGCCGCTGGGTATTCTTCTTCTCGACGATATCCGGTGCAGCCTGCGCATTGTCCTTTCTGGGGGCAAAGCCTCTTCTGTCGCCGTTCTGCGGTCTCTGCTGACCATCCGGACGCGGACCTCTTCTGTCGCCGGTCTGGGGACGTCCGTTTCTGTCGGTTCTCGGTCCCCGGTCTCCCTGCGGACGATTGCCGTCACGACGCTCGCCGAAGCTTCTTCTCTCGCCGTTCTGCGGACGTGCCGGACGGGCATCTCTGCTCTGTGCCGGTCTCTGCTGTGCTTCCGTCGGCTTCTTCACTGCCTGCTGTGCCTTCAGGAGACGTTCACGCTCCTCGCGCGCCTTCGCCTCTGCCTCCTGCTGCTTTCTCAGCTCCTCGGCAGCCTGGCGCTCACGCTCCAGACGCAGTGCCTCTTCCTTCCGCTCTCTTTCTTCTTCCTGACGCTGGATTTCATTCAGCTCGCGAAGGGTCTTCACCCGGGCGGTTCCCGGCGGCAAAGGACGTCCATTCGGGGACTTCTTCACTGCCGGCTTTTCAGCTGTCTTCTCACCGCTCTTCGCCTTATCTGAAAAGCGATTGCCGAGCGGATGATTCTTATGATTTACGGAATTCTGTGAGTGGAACACAACAGCAAGCTTCTTTTTCTTCGGAGCTGCATTCTCCTTCGGGGCATTGCCCTTTTCATTCCTGCCGTTTGTTCCGTTCTCTCTCATTTCATCTGCCATTCACACTACCTCCGTCCAAAATACGTTTCATCTGCTCTGCAAAGCCATCATCCTCCACGGCGATGGACGAGCGTTCCTCTCTTCCCATGGCGTGTCCCAGGGCTTCCTTCGTGCCATAGATGTAGAAGGGAACCTCCCGATAGGTCGTCATGTTCCGGAATTTCTTCTTGGTATTCTCTGATGCATCCTCCGGAACGATCACCAGTCTGGCCCGCCCCTCCTTCACGGATTTCTCCGCGGAGAATTCACCGGACCGTACTCTTCCGGCCCGCATGGCGAGCCCTAAAAGTCCATAAAATCTATTCTGCAAGCTGTTCAAGCTCCTCCCGAAGCTGCTGGTAGATCCGACTGTCTACCTCTGCCTTAAAGGATCTCTGCAGCGCCTTCCGCTTCTCTGCCTTTTCGAGACAGGCCGGATCCTTGCAAATGTAGGCGCCGCGGCCATTCTTTCTGCCGCTGGGGTCCAGAGAAAACTCGCCCTCCGGACTCCGCACGATGCGCATCAGATCACTTTTATCCTTTTTCAATCCACAGCCGATACAGCTTCTCTGTGGTATTTTCTTCATTCCTCTACTGTATCCTCATCCTCTGCAGCAGCCTCAAGCTCCTCTGCAGCGGTTTCCTCATCTGCCTCGTCATAAGCCGCATCCTCATCGTAGGCCTCTTCATCGGCCTCCTCGAAGCTGCCTTCGCCGTGATAGTCAATGCCCATCTCGTCGAATACGCCCTGCTCCTGTGCCTGAGACTCGGACTTGATGTCGATCTTGTAGCCGGTCAGCTTAGCGGCAAGACGTGCATTCTGACCTTCCTTACCGATGGCCAGGGACAGCTGTGTATCCGGCACGATCACCATGGCATCCTTGTTGTCCTGGTCTGCGATAACGGCGATCACCTTTGCCGGAGACAGTGCATTCTCAATGAGGTAAGCCGGGTTCTCATCGTAGTTGATGATGTCGATCTTCTCACCGCGAAGCTCCTCCACCACAGAGTTCACACGGGTACCGTTCAGACCCACGCAGGCGCCTACCGGATCCACATCCGGATCATGGGAAAGCACGGCCATCTTGGTTCTGGAACCGGCCTCACGGGCAATGGCCTTGATCTCCACGATGCCCTCACGTACCTCAGAAACCTCTTCCTCGAAAAGACGCTTCACCAGCTCCGGATGGGTTCTGGAAATCATCACGCGGGGACCTCTCTGGGAGTCGCGCACCTCCACCACATAGACCTTGATGCGGTCATTGGGCTCCAGGGTCTCGCCCCGTACCTGCTCGTTCTCGGACAGATAGCCATCCACCTTGCCGAGGTTCACGATCACGGACTTGCCGGTATCCCGCTCTACGGTACCGGTTACGACTTCCTTCTCCATAGAATAGTACTCATTGTACAGAAGCTTACGCTCTTCCTCACGGATCTTCTGCACGATGACACCCTTGGCATTCTGTGCTGCGATACGGCTGAAGCTCTTGGAATCGATGGGAACCTGTACAATCTCGCCCAGCTCATACTTGGGGTCCAGCATCTTCGCCTCAATGAGAGAAATTTCCGCAATGGGGTTGGTCACCTTCTCCACCACTGTCTTATCGGCGATCACCGCATAATCGCAGGTGTCCGGATTCATGTTCACACGCACATTGTCTGCTGTGCCGAAGTGGTTCTTGCAGGCTGTCTGCAGAGATACCTCGATGGCCTCGATCAGGGTCTGCTTTGAAATACCCTTTTCCTTCTCCAGCAGCTCAAGTGCCTCCTTCAGTTCTGTATTCATCTTCTTTTGTCCTCCTCTATCTTATTCTGCCGTATCTTCATTTTCGGCGTCGTCTTCATTATCCTCAACAGCTTCCGTATTTGCCGGTTCCTTGAAGCCCAGAGAGCAAACCTCCAGCATGTACTCTTCATCAATGAAGTCTTCCTTGTCCAGCCACTTGGAAAGACGCCGGGACACTGCCGCGCAGTCATTGACCGTCATGTCCGCTCCGTCGGTACGGAAAATGAAGGCCCGCAGATAATGGACGCCGCTCTCCACCGTAAAGGTGACGCTGTCCAACTCGTATCCCATCTCAGGCAGGATCGAGTGCAAATAGGTTTCTACTCTCTCAGTATACATGGCAATCTCCCGGCGCAAGCTGTACTCACGCAAATCATATGATGATATCAAGCAAAAGGAGCAAGCGAACCGCCTGCTCCTCTAACTAGTCAATCAATAACATACACACTATAGCACGCACCCAGAGTGAATGCAAGTGTTTTTCACACAAAGCCCCTTAGTCCTTGTTGTTCAACAGCATCGGAATCTCTGCCAGGGACACGATGCGGTAACGGAATTCTGCGCGGGAACCCGCATTCTCCTTCAGCTTTCTCACGATACGCTGATAGATGGTGCTACAGTCCTCCTTCTTGGTGCCGATGAGCAGCACCAGATACTGGGATGCCGAATACTTCGTGAACACATCCCCCTGACGAAGACCATCGGAAAGGGCCTTCTGCAGGGCCTCCGCACGATTTGCCAGCTTCTCCGGATTGGAAATGGGCTTTCCTTCATAGTCCACAAGAGTACAGAGCATCATGAAAATGCTGCTGCCCCGGCGAGCCAGATTACGCCGCAGCACATGATACACATCCACGAAGCTGGAAAAAGCACAATAGTAGGAACCCACATGATGATTCTCGTTGCTCCGCTTCAGTGCCGCATCCCTTCTCAGAATGCTGGTCTGAATCTCCTCGATATCATCGCTGGTCACTTTCACGTCATCATAGATCCGGTTGTAGCAGTCGAGAAGCTCATCCGGAAGGGGCACTTCCAGCTCCTCCAGATAATACTTGGCGGTCTTGTTGTAAAGCTCGTAGGCCTCCTTGAACTCGCCCTTCAAAATCAGCGCATCAATCACCTGAATCTGCCAGCCTCTGTCGGGATAGATGACATTGGCCTTCTTATACAGTTTGTGCAGAGCATCATAGTCTGCCCGTTCACGATAGTGCTGTCCCAGAAAATCCACCAGAAGCTCATAGCTCCGGCGAAGCTGCACGCTCTCAATGATGACCCAGTAGTCTGTCGAGAAGTCCGGCAGAAGCTCGCCCTTATAGAGTTCGAAAGCCTGCTGATACAGCGCTGCCTTCTCATCCTCGTCGGTGCTCTTCTCTGCCTTCGCGCAAATATCACGGAAATCAAAAAGATCCACCTCGATCTCGTAGCCGGGGATATTCTCCAGCGTATAAACGCCCTTCTTGCCTTCTATGAATTTCTTGCCCGGTACACCGCCCCGCTTCAGCTGTGTACGTGCCTGATGCAAGAGGTTATTCAAACTGTTGTTTTCATCCAGCAGATCCTTGTAGCCGAAAACGCCGTCAATCAGCTCACGCTTTGTGATGCCGTTTTCCTTATTCATAATCACGATCTGCAGGAGCTTCAGGAAATTGGCTTTGTTGTTGGTACCAAGTCCAACCTGCTGGTCGTCCACCATCATGGAAAACCGGCCCAGCATCTCTATATAGATCTTATGCTTATCACCACTCATAGCTTCCCCCATCCGAATTCATGCTTCCATTCAGCTGTTCTGACTTTATGGCTATATAATAATCGCAATCTGCTCTCTTGTAAACATAAAAGCGCATGAAAAATGTGTAAATTTAAGAGCAGGTCCGGAGAACCTGCTCTTCATTCATAGAGTATATGTCTTTATTCTGCCAGACTCGCTGCCACAAGACCTGTGAAAAGCGGGTGGGCATTGGTGGGACGGGACTTAAATTCCGGATGTGCCTGGGTGCCCAGGTAGAAGGGATGATCCTTCAGCTCGATCATCTCCACGATCCGCTTGTCCGGAGACATACCCGGCAGCATCATGCCGGCAGCCCGCAGCTGATCACGGTAATCGTTGTTTACCTCATAACGATGACGATGACGCTCGGTAATCTCTGCTGCACCGTAAAGGGCTCTGGCCTTGGTGCCTTCCTCCAGTGCGCAGCGGTAGGAACCGAGACGCATGGTGCCGCCCAAATCCGTCACAGCCTCCTGCTCCTTCATGAGATGGATCACCGGATGGATGGTGTTGGGATCAAACTCTGCGGAGTTCGCATCATGGAAGTGCAGCACATTTCTGGCGAATTCAATGATGGCGATCTGCATACCGAGGCAGATGCCGAGGTAAGGAATCTTGTTCTCACGTGCATACTGAGCCGCCTGGATCATGCCCTCGATGCCACGGTTGCCGAAGCCGCCGGGAATCAGAACACCCTTTACACCAGCCAGAAGATCAGCCGCGCCCTTGGCCTCGATCTCCTCAGAATCCACCCAGCGGATCTTCACCTTCGCATGGTTGGCAATACCGCCGTGCTTCAGGGCCTCCACCACGCTGATGTAGGCATCATGCAGCTGTGTGTACTTGCCGACGATGGCGATCTCTGTCTCCTTCACCGGATGACGCAGCTTGTCCAGCATCTCGTTCCAGTCGCTGAGATCCGGCTCCGGGCAAGGCAGGTGCAGAGACTCCAGCACCGCCTGCGCCAGCTGCTCCTCCTCCATCAGAAGAGGCACCTCATAAATATACTCGGCATCGGTGTTCTGCAGCACATGGTTGCAAGGCACATTACAGAACAGTGCAATCTTGTCCTTGATGTCCTTCGGAATGTCATACTCGGTACGGCATACCAGGATATCTGCCTGCAGTCCCAGACGCTGCAGCTCACGCACACTCATCTGGGTGGGCTTGGTCTTCAGCTCACCAGAAGCATGCAGATACGGCACCAGTGTCACGTGGATCATGATGGCATTCTCCGCGCCCTTATCGTGCTGGAACTGACGAATGGCCTCCAGGAAGGGCTGGGACTCGATATCGCCGACGGTACCGCCCACCTCGATGATGGCAATGCGGTCCTCTTCCGGATCATCGGAACGGAAGAAGCTGTTCTTGATCTCATTGGTGATGTGCGGGATCACCTGTACGGTGCCTCCGCCGAAGTCACCGTGACGCTCCTTGTTCAGCACAGACCAGTAAATCTTGCCGGAGGTGATATTGGCCTTTTTGTCCAGGCTCTCATCGATAAAACGCTCATAGTGACCGAGGTCAAGATCCGTCTCCGTGCCGTCCTCTGTCACGAAAACCTCACCATGCTGGATGGGGTTCATGGTACCCGGGTCAATGTTGATATACGGGTCAAACTTCTGCATGGTCACCTTGTAGCCGCGTGCCTTCAGGAGGCGGCCGAGAGATGCTGCCGTGATTCCCTTTCCGAGGCCGGACACCACGCCGCCAGTTACAAATACGTATTTAATCATATCTTTCTCACCTCTCCAATTGCAAGCAATAAAACAGAGAAACTATACCGCAAAGCCCGTTGTCTGTAAAGCACTTTTCTGCCTTAGAAATCGTACTGCACGGCCTTCTTCATGGCCTCTGCCGCATCCTGACTCACAAAGGCTTCAATGAGGGCAAAGCCGAGCGGAAGGGCATAGCCCAGGCCCCGGGCGGTGAAGAACTGACCGTCTCTCACCACACCCTCTGTGGTATAGCTTGCGCCCTGCAGCTCACCCTCGAAACCGGGATAGCAGGTGGCATTCTTTCCCTGCAGAAGTCCCAGCACACCGAAAACGGAGGGGGCTGCACAGATGGCTGCCAACGGCTTTCCCGCTGCTGCATGCATTTTCAGCATACTGCAGAGCTTCTCACAGTTTTTAAAATTCTGTGTGCCCACCGCACCGCCGGGCAGGAACAGCAGCTCCGCCTCGCCGACATTAACCTCTTCTATAGTGGTGTCGCAGACGATCTCGACGCCATGGGCCGAGTGAATGTGGCTGTCCTCGTTGATGGACACGGTGGTCACGTCGAACTTCGCCCGCCGCAGGAGATCCACCACGCTCAGGCACTCCACCTCTTCTGTTCCGTTCGCCATAAATGCATAAACCTTCATATTTGCCTCCTGTTAAAAATCGCCATATCTTTCGTTAGCATAGCACAAAATCCCGGCTTCTGATACAGAAAAAACGCTCCTATGACGAATCACAGGAGCGTGTATATCAATTTGCGCTACGTTTAATCCGACCGCAAAGCGTCGATAGGGTTCAGGCTGGCCGCCCGCTTCGCCGGCATGTAGCCGAAGATGAGTCCGATGGCCACGGAGACGGAGAAAGACACCAGGATGGAGCCGATGGAGGCGCTGGCGCTGATGCCCATGACCTTTCCCGCCACGCCGGTGGCAATGCAGCCGATGACAATGCCGATGACACCGCCGAGAGAACTGGTCACCGCCGCCTCAATGACGAACTGCGTCAGAATGGTGTGCCGCTTCGCGCCCAGGGACTTCCGGATACCGATTTCACGGGTACGCTCGGTAACGGACACCAGCATGATGTTCATAACGCCGACGCCGGCCACCAGCAGGGAAATACCGGCGATGCCGCCGATCATGAGGGACATGGTGCTGATCATCTCGTTCATGGAGTCCAAAAGCTCTGACATAGCTGTGACATCATAGAGGTCTGAATTTTTGAATACCGTATACAGATAGTCTTCGATATAACCCTTGATGGTCACGGCGTCGCTGATCAGGTCCTGGGGCACCGTGAAGGTATAGTTATTGATCTGGCCGTTCCGGGACAGCTTCACCGCGGAGGAATAGGGGATGTAGACGAAATCGTCCGAACCACCCTCTTCCAGATCCTCGGATTCGCTGGTCTGCCGCTCCACCACACCCACGATGGTGAAACTCTGGCCGTTGATCTTGATGGTCTGGTTCATGGCAGAATCCGCCGAACCGAAATAGGTCTGGGCCACGTAGAGACCGATGACCGCCACTTTCTGGCGGGAGGAAATGTCGGCGTACTGGATAAACCGGCCGTTGCTTAAGCTTTCATCCAGGATGTCGAGATATTCCTCGGAGACGCCGGTCACCTGGGTGCTGGTGGAATTTTCATTGCCCACCTTCACCGCGCCCTGCACCGTCACGCTGGGGGACATATGGCTGAAGTACTGGCTGTTCTCCTCGTAAAATTCATACATCTCGTCCACGGAAACCGAACGGCTGGACAGGTTGATGACATTCACCGTGATCCGGTTGGTACCCATGCTGGCGAAGCTTTCCGTCATATAGCTCAGCTCGCCGTTGACGATGCCCACCAGGGTAATGACGGCACCCACACCGATAATGATGCCCAGCATGGTCAGGAAGGACCGCATTTTGTTGGCCCATATGCTCTTGAGCGCAAGATTAAATGAGTTTAGCATATTCCTCCGCACTTCCGTCGTAAACGATCTTGCCGTCGCTGATACGCACAATGCGCTTCGCTTCCAGCGCGATCGAGTTGTCATGGGTGATCATTACCACCGTGTTGCCCTCTTCGTTGATCTGCTTCAGGAAGCCCAGCACCTGCCGCGAGGTACGGGAATCCAATGCACCCGTGGGCTCATCCGCAAGGATCAGGGAAGGATCTCCGGCCAGGGCTCTGGCGATGGAGACTCTCTGCTGCTGACCGCCGGAGAGCTGCATGGGATGCTGCAGGGCCTTATCGCCGAGGCCTACCCGCTCCAGCTGCTTCTTGGCCCGCGCGTCCCGTTCGCTCTTGCTGTATCCTGCATACAAAAGCGGTAGAGCCACGTTATCCAGCAAGGTGTCCTTCGGCAGAAGATTGTACTGCTGGAAAATGAAGCCGATTTTTTTGTTCCGGATCTCCGCCAGCTCGTCATCCGACATATGGCTCACGTCCTCACCGCTGATATAGTACTCTCCTCTGGTGGGGACATCCAAGGCGCCGATGATGTTCATCAGTGTGGACTTACCGGAACCGGATTTTCCGACGATGGCCACAAACTCTCCCTTATAGACATTCAGGGAAATGCCGTCATTGGCCCGGATTTCCTCGGTACCCATCTGATAAATCTTGTAAATATCTCTGAGTTTCAGAAGCGGTTCCTCACCCTCATGTCCGGGCGGAACAAAGATGGTCGGATTTCCCGCCTTCGCAGCGGCCCGGGAAAGACGCTCGATCTCGTCATAGCGCTCCGCCTCCGGATCCTCTTCTTCCTCCTGGGCGAAGCCGCCGGCACTTGCCGCTGCTTTTGCAGTCCCCGCTGTTTCGGTCGATGCCTCCGTCACGGGCTTCTGCGCTTCTGCTTCCGCCCCGGTTTCCCGGGGCAAAGCCTTTGTTTCATCCTTTTTCATGCGCTACCTCCGTGGCTTAGCCCATGGGACCGCCGCCACCACCGCCGGGAGCACCGCCTCCGCCGGGGCCGCCGCCCATGCCGCCACCGCCTTCACCGCCGGGGCCGCCCATACCGCCGCCCATCATCATGTCGGTGCTGTCGCTGGACACAGTGGACTGGCTCACATAAACGGTATCGCCCACGGACAGGTTGCCGGAAGTGATCTCCACATAGCTGCTGTTGGAAAGGCCTGTGGTGACCTTCACGGCATGGAAGCCCTCCGGTACCCGGCTGTCTGCCACCTTCTCCGCGTCGGCAGCATTATCCTTCGCATCCTGGTTGCCTGCCGGGATCTCGCCCTTGGCATCCGCATCCTCAGCATTCTCTGCCGCTGTGGTCTCGGCTGCCTTCTTGCTGCCCTCGCTGTCCTTCACATAAACCACGTCGCCGCGCTGCAGGGCATCCACCGGAATGGCAATGGTATTTTCAGAAGAATCCAGTACGATGACGCCGTCCACGTTCATGCCGGGAAGGAGATCGCCGTACTCGGTCAATGTTACCGTCACCGGGTAATAGGTGACGCCGTTGGAGGTGGTACCCTCCATAGAAACGTTGGTGACCTCACCGGTGAAGGTCTGGTCTGAGAAGGCGTCCGCCGTCACATTTACGGTCTGTCCTACCTTCACGTTGGAAATATCCAGCTCATCGATGTTCATCTGGAAGGTCACTGCAGAAAGGTCATAGATCACGGCCATGGTGGTGGCGGAATTTCCGTTCTGGATCTTGTCGCCCACCTTGGTGGTCTTGGTCACCACGGTGCCGGAAATGGGCGCTGTGATGGTATAGTTATCCAAACTGTCGTTTGTGGTATCTACATTGTTCTTGGCGTTCTCCAGATCGCTGTCTGCAGAATCCACCTTGTCCTGATAGGAATCCAGAATGTCCTGAACATCGGAAGCATTCAGAGTAAAGAGTGCGGTGCCCTCGGTCACATAGTCGCCCTCATGCACGAGCACCTTCTCAATGGTCGCCTCGCCGGACAGGTCGCTGGCGTTGATGCTCACATCCTTCGCCGGGGTGAAGCTGGCATCGCCGCAGGAGCTGATGCCGTTGATCTCTGCCGTCGCCGTATGACTGCTCGTCAGTCCGCCGGGGTTCGTCACCTGCACAGTCACGTCTCGCACCATCTGGCCGCCGGTCAGGGTCTGGTCCATGGTGGCCACCGCCACAACAGTACCCTCCAGCTGCTCCAGTGTATCGGACAGCGTCAGAGTTGCCGTGCTGCCGACAGCAATCTGCTGCGCATCCGTGGACAGGAAAGGAATCGCCGCCTCCATCACGGAATCGTTATAGAGCTCCGCAATCTCCGTATTGGCGGACAGCTTCTGTCCCGCCTTCACCTTCAGACTCTTGATGTAGCCGGTGGCTGTGGCCTTATAGGTGTTGCCGGACAGCTTGGACGCCATCTTGCTGTAGTCCTCTGCCGCAGAATTATACTTCTTCTGGGAACGCTCCAGAGAGCTGTTGGCAAGGCTCACCTTGGAGTCCACCGAAGTGGAATCGATCCGGTACATCACCTGACCTTCCGTCACCTGGTCGCCTTCCTCGAAGTCCGCCGCGATTACATCGCCCTCCGCCATGGAAGTGATGTTGTAGGAGTCCTTCGGGGAAATGGTGCCGGAAGCAGAAAGAGAAGAAACGATGGTCTGGGTCGTGACCTCTGCCGTCTTCACCTCACCGCTGCCGCTCTCCGCCTTTTTCTTTCTCAGAAAGAAGAATCCTGCTGCGGCTGCCGCAACAATCACCAGCACCAGCAGAAAAATCCACTTCTTTCCGCCTTTCTTGCCCGCCTTTTTCTGGCCGCCGAGCTTTAATTTCATATACCCCTCCACATTTTTATGGGTTACCTGCATTATCCTTTACTGCAAGTAAGCGATGACTTCCTTCTCGCTGCTGCCGTCACTGCCGCTGGACATCTGCCATACAATCGTAATGTCGTCATCCTTATCCACTGAGCCGTAAATGGAGAAGGCATACTGCATATCCGTACTGTTGATGTAGTACTTCACGCCGTTCAGCAGAATATAGGTCGGTGTCATGACATTGGCCGAATCATAATAAATCTCGAAGGAATCACCGGTGGCTGTTCCCATGGTGCCGCTCTCGTTCTGGTCAGAATATGCATATACCGACTTGGTGGAAGCGTTGTAGTAAACCGCCACAGCCGCATAGCTCTCTGCCGCCTCTTCGATATCCGTCACAGAAGACTCCACACCGTTCAGATAACAGGTTGCCGCACTCTCCTTGAAGGGAATGATGGAATGAAGGCTCTTGCCGGCCTTCAGCACGTACGGGCCCTTCAGGTTGGACTCCAGGGTCTCCAGCATGTTCAGCTCCTTGTCACTTGTCAAGGAGAAGCCCAGCAGTTCGCCGTAAATGGTGTTGCTGGCCTTGGTCTTGTTCTCATTGGCTGCGGTATTGGTCTTCATCAAGTTATAGAAGAGATTGATGCAGTCCTGATAGCTCATGGCATCCGTCAGGCTGGTTTTTGCGATATCCTCGGAAAGGCCGATGGACTGGGCCTTGGTCACCCGGTTCGCCAGCTGATTGCCGCTGAAATTATCATTGGTGTAGCCCAGCAGCGCAAGACAGCCCTTCACCGCCTCACCGAAGGTCACGGTCTCATCCGGCTTGAACTTGCCGCCCAGGTAGGCCGTCATCCAGCCCTGCTCCGTCGCCACCCGGATATAGGAGGCATAGGCGTCATCCTTGGACACATCCGAGAACACCGAGACATCATTGTAGGCACTGACGGAACTGCGATAGCTGGACGCCATTACCAGCATCTTGGCAAATTCCTTTCGCGTGACGTAGTTGCCTTCCTTCGCCACATCCACAGAATCTATAATATTCGCGCTCTTCACGGTTTTCTTCCGCATTGCGAAGGAACTGGAAGCCAGGGCCGTCATGGGGCAAACCATGGCCACACTGCTGACTCCCGTCAGAACCGCCAGCGCGCCGGTCATCAATCGTCTGTTCATTTTCTTCACCTCGTTGCGTCTTATCCCCATCATGCATAACAGGGTAATGTCTTCTGCTCTACTTGCTTAACACGGCAAAGTTTAAACAGAGGCGCTGAAACGAAGCTGAAAAAGTCTGAAATGCGGGGGAAAACACGAAATGTTCATAAAAAGGTCCCCGATGGGCTTCAAAGCCCATCGGGGACAAAACAAATAAAAAGAACTCGTTAGTATCTGTGGACGAGCCACAGATACTAAATGGAGACAAGGGTCGGCGCGGCTGTCTGGGCCACGCCCTACGATTCAGTTTGTGCCCTGCGGCATCTGCCAGGCGCTGTGATCGGTATGGAGGAGTTCCTCCGCCCGCTCCGACATGGGCTCGCCGAGATAATCCTTGTACAGGGTCTGCACAGCCTCATTCTCATGGGAGAAGCGCAGCTTGCCTGCGGCATCCTGGCGATAAAGGGTCGGGGCCCGAAGTCCTGCCATCTCCTGCTGGTCGTGAATCGGCTGTCCGCCGCCGCCGACGCAGCCGCCGGGGCAAGCCATAACCTCCACGAAATCATAGTGGACTCTGCCTTTCTTCAGCTGCTCAATGAGATGTGAGGTATTGCCGAGACCGTTCACCACCGCCACCTTCAATTTCGTGCCGGCGATTTCGAATTCTGCTTCCTTCCAGCCTTCATTACCCCGCAGCTCCCGGAAAGCATCTGGATCCGGATTTTCGCCCGTCACGAGATAATAGGCCGAGCGGAGCGCCGCCTCCATGACACCGCCGGTGGCACCAAAGATATTGCCCGCACCGGAGCCGATGCCGAAGGGCAGATCCAGCTCTGTCTCCGCAATCTCGGACACCACGATATGCTCGGAACGGATCAGACGGTTCACCTCTCTTGTGGTGAGCACCACATCCACATCCGGGTCACCCGCTGCGTCCTTCATGGTCGGCAGGGCACACTCCGCCTTCTTCGCCACGCAGGGCATGATAGAAACACAGAAAATTTTCGACGGATCCACCTGGAGAAGCTCTGCAAAATAGCTCTTTGCCACCGCGCCGAACATCTGCTGCGGAGACTTGGCCGTAGACACCTGCGGAATCAGCTCCGGATAATGTCCCTTCATGTAGCGGATCCAGCCCGGACAGCAGCTCGTGAACATGGGGAAGGTCTCCGTTTCGCGGTTCTGCAGCTTCTTCAGGAACTCTGTGCCCTCCTCCATGATGGTGAGGTCCGCCGTGAAATTCGTATCAAAAACATAGTCGAAGCCCATGATCTTGAAGGCGGAAGCCAGACGCTTCACCGTGGCCTGCTCCGATGTGAGGCCGAATTCCTCGCCCCAGGCGGTACGGATGGCCGGTGCGATCTGGGCAATGACGATCTTCTCCGGATCCTCCAGCGCGTCCAAAACCCGATCCGTGTCGTCCCGCTCTCTGAGCGCACCCACCGGACAATGGGTAATGCACTGTCCGCAGAGAGCACACTTGGAATCCTCCAGACGGTACACATCCCGCACATCCACTGTGGTTTTCGCGCCGGTGTTCACCACATCCCAGATGTGGGAATTCTGGATCTTGTCGCAGACCTGGATGCAGCGCATGCACTTGATGCACTTATCGTATTCCCGGATCAGGGGAAATGTCTTCGCGCCCTTCTCCCGGGGCAGCATCTTCTCGAAGGGAACCCCGAGGATGTTCAGGTCATTGGCCACCCGCTGAAGGGTGCAGTTGCCGGAACGGGAGCAGATGGCACAGTTGGTATCGTGCTGGGACAGGATCAGCTCCACATTGGTCTTCCGGGCGTCTCTTGCCTTCCGGGAATTGGTGCGGATCACCATGCCCTCGGCCACCGTGTTGTTGCAGGCCGTGAAGAGCCGGTCATAGCCCTCCACCTCCACCACGCAAACCCGGCAGGCGCCGATTTCATTCAGATCCTTCAAAAAGCACAGGGTGGGAATGCGGATACCCGCTGCAGCAGCCGCATCCAGTATGGTGGTTCTTTCCGGTACGGAAACAGACTTTCCGTCAATTGTACAATTTACCATTTCGCTTCTCTGCCTCCCTTGAAAATACCATAACCGAAGTGATCGCAATGCAGGCAGCGGCCGGACTCCTGCCGTGCCTCCTCCTCTGTCATGCCGCACTCCATGAGCTTGAAGTCATGACATCTCTCCTGAGGCGGGCGTTCCATCATATTGATGCGGCCCGTGGGCTTATGATCGTCGAAGCGTACCGGCGGCAGCAGCACATCCGAACGGATCTCGTGATGGAAGCCCAGGTATTCGTCAATGTTGGCGGCCGCCACTTTGCCGGCTGCGATGGCCTTGATGACCGTTGCCGGTCCTGTCACGCAGTCTCCTCCGGCAAAAATGCCGTCCTTGGCATCACATTCCGAGGTATCCATGGCGCTGATTCTCGCGCCCTTTTCGATCTTAATGCCGCCGAATTCACCGAACTTCTGGGAATCGATACCCTGTCCGATGGCCACCAGCACACGGTCTGCGTGCATATGCACCTCCGGCAGATTGGCCGGTACCGGGCTGGGACGTCCTCCCCGGATGGGTCCCACCATCTGGGGCTGGGCCACCAGCGCCACACAGTGTCCGTTCTCATCCTTTTCGATGCGCACCGGCGCATGCAGTTCCACGATCTCGCAGCCGTCGGCGATAGCGCCCTCTACCTCCTCCGGCAGGGCGGTCATGTCGTTCTTTCGCCGCCGATAGGCCACCTTCACCGATTTGGCGCCCAGACGGATGGCAGAACGCGCCACGTCCATGGCCACGTTGCCGCCGCCGACCACCACACAGTCAAGGCCGGTGAAATCCGGGTAATTGTCGTCACCGATGGACCGCAGCATTTCCACGGCAGAGATGACGCCCTCGGCATCCTCTCCTTCGATGCCGATCTTTTTGTCGGTATGAGCACCGATGGCGATATACATAGCGTCATACTGCTCCTGAAGATCCTCGATGAAGACATCCTTGCCGATGGACGTGTTGCAGATGGTTTCGAAGCCCGCCTTCTTCAGGCCTTCGATCTCATGGTCGAGGATCTCCCGCGGCAGGCGGTAGGCCGGGATGCCGTAGCGCAGCATGCCGCCCAGCTGCTTCCGCTGCTCATAGACCGTCACGTCATGGCCCATGATGCTGAGGTAGAAGGCCGCACTAAGACCGGAGGGACCGCCGCCGACGATTGCCACCTTCTTGCCGGTGGACTTCATGCGCGTCGGTGTCGGCACTTCGCCCTCATGCTCCACGGCAAAACGCTTCAGACCGCGGATGTTCACGGGATCATCCACCATGGTACGCCGACAGCGCACCTCACAGGGGTGCTCGCAGATGAGTCCGCAGACCGCCGGCAAAGGATTATCCTTCCGGATCAGCTGCACCGCATCCTGATAACGTCCCTCATGCACCAGGGCGATATAGCCCGGAATGTCCACATGAGCCGGACACTGGAACATACAGGGCACCGGCTGGTTCTGCTTCGCCTTGCAGCGGCCATGCTGAATGTGCTCCACGTAGTCGTCCCGGAAGCCCTTCACGCCCTTCAGCACCATCCGGGCGGCTTCAGAACCGATGGCACAGTCCGCGGAATAGTAAATGCTGGCTGCGGTTTTCTCTATGGTCTCCAGGGTGCCCATGTCCGCACTGCCGTCCATCACCCGCTCAATGAGCCGCTCCAGCTGGGTCAGTCCCACCCGGCAGGGCACACATTTGCCGCAGGACTGGGCATGGCAGAGATGCAGAAAGGCCTCCGCCAGATCCACGGGGCAGAGTCCCGGCTGGGAAGCCTGGATTCGCCGCTCCAGATCCTTGTAAAGCTCTTCCACAGTCTTCTGGGCATTGTTTTTCGTGTCAATACTTAACCTGCTCATAGCTCTCCTTTTTCTCCTGAATACTCCCTTGCAGATCCCTTTCTGACCGTAGAATCTGCTATATAACTTAGGCAAAGCATAACATGCTTTGTACGAGATGCACAAGGCGCTTTCTTATTTTTAAATATTTTTAGCGAATATTTAAAAGTCTCAGCGGAGCAAACTGCTCGCGCTGAGACTCGTCATGTGCTCCCGATCTGTATTTTACCGAAAACATAAGTATAAAAGAAATGGAATTGCTGTATCGCCAACTATTCCATTTCAGAATGTTTTAATATCCCACGTACCGAACCTGGGCATAACCGTTGAAGGGGCCGTAGTTGCAGGCGGCGTGAACTGGCACGTAGATGTCGATGTCATTGCCCTTGATGGCACTGCCCGTGTCTTCCGCCCGGAAGCGACACCAGCCATAGTCCGGCAAGTAAATGTCTACCCAGCTCCCCAGTGGAATCACATCCGGATCCACCGCGATGGTCTGTCCCGCCGTGGGATAAACACCCGAGGCGGTGGGACCGCCCGCATACTTGCCGCAGCAGATGCTGCAGGGACAGTAGGAAGTCAGCCGGAAGGTGCCGAGATCCTGTCCCGGCACCGGTGCCGCGAAGCCGGTTACGGAAAAACCGAAGCTCATGAAGCTGCAGAGCAGCAGCAGAAATGCCAAAATGCGTCGTGATTTTTTCATTATGCAAAACTCCTGTGATTGTAAGAACAAATCTCTGTTTTCTCTTTCTCAGGCATTTTAGCATAATCCCGCGGTTTCGGCAAGCCGCCTTATTCCATACTGTTGTTGTACCGGATCTCCTTCGTCGGTACCGACTTCCGGAAGACAGTCTTCTTTTCTTCTGCCGGCGCCTGCTTGTCATACTTCATCTGCAAGCTGTTCAGGGACACCTGGACCTTCTTCTTGCCGCCCGCTTGATGGCGGATCCTGTCGGCATACGCCGCATCACCCTGAAGGGCCAACAGCTTCGCGAGTTCATCCTTCATCTGCAGGGCCTTACTGCCCGCTTCCTTCCATGCCGTCAGCTTCTTTCTAAATGCGTCAACTGCCCGGACTCTCTGGGCGTCTGCACTCTTCTCGCCCTTGTACTTTTCATTGCACTGCCGCACGGCCTTCTCGCCCTTGCTGCGGGCCACCTGCATTTCCCTGCTGTAATCCGCCTGCTTACGATTAAGATAGGCTTCTGCCGCCTGTAAGCCCTGGTCGATCTGTTCCATCTTCCGCTCAATATCGCCCTTCTTACGAAGCATGATCGGTGAATTGTCCGGCTGCGCCAGTACCGCCATACTATCCAGTACCGCCTGGTATTCCGGTTTTTTCCGGAAAACAGAATCCGCCTTCTGCAGCGTCTTCTGCAAATCCGGCATTCCGTCAGCAAATGTGAAAAAGGCACTATGCGCATCAAAGGCATCTTTTTTCATCTTCGATTTTTCTGCCTCAGTGAGATCATAAATGATATTGCCGGTCAGATCAACGACACGCATAAAATAGTTCATGCTATGCATTTCGTTCATGCTCGGCTGAAGCGATGTCAGCTCGACATTCTCAAATTGTGCATCCTCCAGTACCCGGAGATGCGACATATCCAGTGCATCCTCCGCCTTATCCCGGTAGAAGTCCTTTCCCGCTTGAATCGCCTCCTGCAGCTTCTGTGTTCTGGTCCATACCGCTTCCAGCTGCTCCTGACTCAGATTATAGTTCCGGAGCATCGTCTTCAGCATATCCGGTGTCAGTCCTTCCACCAGATCTGCAGTCTTCTTACGAATCACCCGCATATCCTTCGGCGTCGTCATATGATTCTTCTGGTCACTGAACAGCGTAAAAGAAGCATCGTTGTCAATTCCCTTTATGCCCACCAACTTGGGATGCGCTTTGTCCGTCTCATCCAGCTGATAAAACATATTACCCATATGACGGTCGACGTTACCACAGATATAGTCCAGCACCTGAAGGTCTGCCATCTGCCGCTTCAGCGATGCCGTCTCCGCATCCACCGGTGCATCCGGCTGCAGCAGTCCCTTTCCGGGCACCTGACGTCCCACATCCTCGCCCTCTGCATACTGCATGAAGCTTCCCTTCAGCGTCTTTGTTTCTCCATTTTCCGTATACGTGATCTCGACGGGTTCCGCATGGGCCAGCAAGTCCTTCATATCCAGAAGATCTGCCATGGTACTCATGGCACAATTCTTGAGGTCCACCTTATCGTTCTCTCCCAGCTTTGCGTCACGCATTACTTTGTATTTGTTGTGGATCTTGTTCAGCTGTCTGCGATAGTCATTGAAATCCTCATACACCTCATTCATAAGAGAGAGACTATCCTCATCGTTAAACAGATCCCTTACCGTTTCCGGAAACGTTTGGTATTCACCAAAAACACCATCTTCCAGAGCATCCAGCTCCAGAGCATCGAGATAATATTCCTGATCGAAATCTGCCAGAAGATCCTCCATCTTGGGGTTTTTGGCAATGGTCTCCTGTTTAAGCCGCTCTATTTCCGCCTCTTCCGTGGAATGAACAGATTCGGTAAAGAAGCCTCTGACATCACCGTTTGCGCCGGGGATGGTGATGGCCAGACGACTGCTCAGTCCGGCACCGACCTTCTCCAGCGGCTGCCCGCTGACGTCATAGCTGCGGATTCTCGCCTGTTCAATGAGCGCCGGCAGTGTTTCATTGCCACTCCGCTGCACACTATGCAAATGCTGGAAATCCTGACCGAGTACATCCTGCAGCGAATCCACGAGGGCACCATAGACAGACTTCCATAGCACATCGTTATGCGTGAGTGCCTTCCCTTCCTTCTGCAGTTCCGTTTTCAGCGTGGCCACTGCACCGTAAACCTGACGGTAAAGATCATCGAACTCCGCAAAATCCGCTTCATCCATGATCGGATAATTTCCCTGCGCATCTTTTGTATAATAACGATCGGTTTCCTGGCTCAGTTCATGCAGCGCCTCTGTGAACCGACGATGCTGCTCCTCCAGTGTCGGATCATCAAAATGAATGACGTCCATCTGGTGCTCATACATAAACAGATTCTTCTTCGCCTCTGTCATCTGATTTTCGTTGTTTTGATTGGGATTCGGCATATCCGTGCCTCCTGTATGTTTTGATATAGCTTCTTTGTTTTTCTTTATGCCCACATTCTAGCACCACAAAAGACACAAATGGGACACACCTTCCGGTTTTTCCCGCAAAAAAGGAGGCCCCATCCATCGGCGCCTCCTTTCCGTATTCCGGTGAGCTTCTTACACGTCCTGCAAAAATTTACAGGCTTCTGCCCATAGCTTTCTTTTTCTCATTCTCATGATGTTCGATAGCTTTCCGCATTTTATCCTCTCTATTTGTAAGAAGCGTAGCTGCGTTTTCCTCATAACGATCCTTCCACAGAAGATCCTTTTTGGCACTGTCCTTCAGATCCTTTGCCGAATACTTCGTACCGCTTTCCTTGCTGATGCTCTTCGCATAATCCTTTGCAATACTGTCCACCGCCTTGCGGGAATCTCTTTCCAACTTGGCGTCCATTGCATCGATTATCTTGGCATTCACATAATCAGCTTTCAGGGCTTTCGTCACCTCACGGTCACTGATCGAGCTTGCGTCAACGTTATATAAGTTTGCCAGCTGCTCCCGCTTCTGCTCCAGCTCCCGACGATTCTGCTCCTGCCATGCATTCTGGTATGCCGGATTCGGTCTCTTCCGCTTCCATGCCGTGAAGGCCAGGAGGCCCACCATCATGAGCGGTGCATACATCGCTGCTGCCAGCAGCATTAGGATGCCCAGAGGATTCCGGCTCATGGCACACATAACGGTCTCGATAGCATTGGCAGACTTATTCAGGAAGCTGAGCTTTGCGGGATCCTGATGCTTCTTTTCGAACTCCCGTCCTGCTTCCTCCGCCACCTTCATTCCGTAGTCTCTCAGCTGCTTATCGTACTTATCGCCATCCATCCCCTTCATTTCGATGATATTCATGAAGTGCTGGTTTTTCTCATCCCGCGTCATCTGACCGGCCTCCAGCCGCATCTGATCCTGGATGAGCTTCGGTACAGAAATGTTCAGCTCGTCCGTCTTCACCGGCATGTATTTCCGGACATCGGCTTCCTTTTCCGCCAGAGCTTTGTGGGACTCCGCCAATACCTGCTTATCCGCCTCACTTGCTTCCGGGCTGTTCTTCAGCAACATGTTACTGAGGACGGCCTGGTTTTCAGCAGCTGTATTGTTCAACTGGTCTCCAAAGGCCAAAAGTGACGCATCCAATTTCTCTTGATTCACAGGAGCGGTCTTCTCTTTGACCTGGGTGTCATTCTTTTCAGCCTCTTTCTTATTATCTTCAACATTGGCTTTCTGATTGTTTCCCTCTTCCAGAACCGCCTTCTCTTTAATCTGCTCGGCTGTACGATTTACATTTACATTCGACTCTTCAATCTCGCTTTTATTAGCACCCACCTTTTTATCGTCTAAAACTTCTGTCTTGTCTTCTCCCTCTTTCGGCTGCTCTTCTTTTTTCTGATTATTTTTCTGCGCTACCGATGCATCCTGCGATTTCAAATCTTTGTCTTTATTAGCCTCATTCTCATTTATGTTTTCATTATTCTTGTTTTCGTTCTTGATCTCTCCATTCTGATTCACCTCATTCTTATTGGCTTGGTTCTCGGTCTTTTGCTTCGGAATCTTATTCGCGTTATTAAGTTCATTATTTTCAAAAATATTTACCGGTTCATCCATTTTGATTTCCTCCTCAAGCTCAACGACCGATTTCATTTCTTTAGCATGCTTCTTATGGAACAAGTGAAGGAAATCCCCTTTGTGAACAAAATTTTTGAGTGTCTGCTTCCAACCCGTTTTCTGTTTCTTGTCTTCTTTCTTGTCTACTTTAGCGTTGATCTGATCTTTCTCATTTGGATTTTTATTTGCATCATCCTCCTTCTCCACAACCTCCCATTGATTCTCAAGATTCTTCTTTTCCTGAACATTTTTACTCCTTTCAGCTAAATCTTTATTTACTTTATTCAGCGCAAATTTCCATGACTTATATTGTTTCGTATTGACAGTATTCTCTTTGTCCAGTTTTTTTTCTTCTTGCGTCAATTCTACTCCTGACGCCTTTTTTGCTTCCAGAAAAAGCTTCTGCGCCTGTTCCTTTTTAACTTCACGGCTTCCAAGCGCTTCGCCTTTGTTTAGTCTGGTTTTCACTGCAGCATTAAGCAACTCCAGTATTTTTTCTTCACTAACTGCAGAAAAATATTTATATTTTGTCTCTTTTAAATCCACTTCAAAACGCGGTCCCGGCATATTCGTATCCTCCTATATCAAGCGAAGTCCTTTGGCTTCTTTTCTGTTTCTGGCCATATCTTAACACAACGTAAGACACAAATGGGACACAGTCAGGAAATTTTCGTCCTCAGTCCGATGTAGAGAAAAAGGGGCCTGCCACAGCAAGCCCCCTTTTTTTACATCGACATTGTCCTTTTCAACACTTTTTCATCATTTTCCAGCACGATGCGATTTTTCTTTTCCTGCTTCTCCTTTCCATTATCATCTCTTTTCTTGCCTACATTCTTTTGCTTTTCAGGCTCTTTTGCTTTCGTCTTCTCGGCAGGATTCTTCTCCACTTCAGCGCTCTCTTTCTTCACATCGGCGTTCTTCTGAGATGCTTCAGCGGCCTTCTCCGCCAGGGCCTTCTCCATCTGCTCCTTTTCCCTTTGCCAAATAGCCAATAACGCCATTTCGTATTTCTTTTTCATTTTCAATAAGGAACTTCGCATGTCTATTGCGTCCTGATGCCGGAGTTTTTCGATCTGCTCATTCATCTGCTGCTTCGCATCAGCCACGCCCTTCCGATATGCTTCCGTCTGCGCATCACGGGATGCCTGCTGGTCCTGCGCCTGCGGCTGTGTCTGATCCAGCTGCGCTCTCTCCGCCGTCGGCAGATTGTGATAGATATCCTGTACCATCGACTTGCCGAAAGCAGCCATGACCGCCATGCCGATGGCCATAAGGGGATTCAATCCCATGAGCAGCAGGCTGATGAACAGCAGCTTCGGATGTCTTGTGATGCCCGTCAGGATATTATCAATGGCATCCAGTGAATCCATCTTTTTCACCAGCTTCGGCGTCACCTCCCGGTTTTTCTGATACTCTTCTCCGATTTCCTGGAGATTGTCTGCCCGCTGCTGCATCAGCTGTTCCTCAATCCCACCGTTCTGCTTCTTGTTCAGTTCCCGCAGCGCCTCCATGTCCTGCATGTACGCCGGGATCTGTTCCTTGGGGAGCTGTCCCTTCTGCATCATCATGGCTCTATCAATCAGATCATTGAAAAAAGCCTGCATCCGCTCCTCCGATATTTCCTTCTTAGCACCAGCCATTTCCGCCTGCTGCGCTTGGACACCTTCAACATTCTTAGCAAATTTATCGGCCGTTTTTTCAAGCTCTTCTTTAACATCGAGTTTTTCTGTGGTCTTCGGTGCTGCTTCCTTCTTCGCCTCTGCTTCCTTCTTCTCTGTCTCTGCGCTCGTCGATTCCGTTTTCTGCTCCTCAACACTCGGTTTTTCTTTTTCCTTGTCAGACTTTTCGACATTATTTTCTTTAGTTGCTTCTACCGGGTTCTTGTTGATCTCTTCCTTCTCATTCGTCTGTTCAGTCTCTTCGGTCTTCTGCTCCACTTTTGCAGCCTTTGGTTCTTCTACTTTTTCCTGTTTCTTGTTTTCATTTATATTATTCTCCTCTTTCTTGTTTTCCTTTTGCAGTTGTTCCTTTTCACTTCTAATCGAGCTCTTGAGCTTATCAACATCCGCCTTTATTCTAGACATTTTATGATCATCCAGCCTTTGTGTTTGTTGCAAATTCAATTTTTTTTCATTGAAGCTCCAGTTCTCCGAAGGTTTCTGATTCAGAAAGTATTGCTGCATTTCATTATAGCTCAGTTCCGGTTCGTTTCCGCTACGATTCGCATTCAATTTTTCTAACAGCGCCTCCTCATTAATCTCCTCGAATTCCCATACATCTTCACTAACATCCACTCCAAATAACTTCGGCATATCCGTACCTCCATTTATATATAACAATTTGTTCATCACTTTCTGCCCGTATACTACCACAAAAACAGACACAGAAGGGACACAGAAATGTCAGAAAATGCGCCACAGCTTAGATAAAAACGAAGAAATATCCGCCGGAGGGTTTATGCCCTGTCGGCGGATACTTTTTATGCCAATGTCTTCAGCCCATGCTGTTGTTGCTCTTAACTTTATTTTGCTGCGCCGGCTGATGGAAGGCTGTCTTTTTGTCTGCTTCCCGGTCTCCCAGCCTTGTCTGCAGCTCTGACGCTGAAAGTCTTCTGCCGGATCTGTTCCGGTTCTCCGGCGCGATCTGCAGATTTTCCGCTGCGGGCTGTTGATTTTCCTGCACGTTCTGCGGATTTTCCGCTGCAGGCTGACGGTTTGCCTGCTGCGAAGACCGGTTCCTCATCTCCCGGGACCGCCCGACATCACTGTCCGCTTCTCTCAAGCGCCGGTACTCTTTTTCTTCACGAATTGTCGTATTTCCGGCTTCCAGACATTTGCTCAGGGTCTGCTTCAGATTTTCCACCGCACGAATTCTTCTGGCGTCCGCACTATTCTGCCCATTGTACTTTTCCCGAATCTTATTCAGGTCCTTCCGCATGTCCCGTTCGCTGATCCTGCCTTCATTAAACTTCTTAGTCACTGCCGCCGTTTCCCTGGTGTATTCCTCCCGCTTATGCGAAAGATAAGCATCGGCCGCCTTCAAGGCAGCCTGAAGCTGAGGCATTCTCTCCTCGATGGCTTGGCACTCAATCTTCCCCATATCCAGTACAGGCAGCTTACTGAGCGTCTGCACTGCGTGCTTCACCGCACTGTACTCCGGTTTGTGACGAAACATACTGTCTGCATCTTTCAGATCTTTCTGCAGGTCTCCTATCTTCCGCAGCTGATCATTGAATACCGCCATGCTGTCCAAACACTGCTTTTGAGATTCAGCGATCAATTGCTTCATATAATCATACATAGTAGTGCTGGTAACATCATTCAGCACTCTAAAATATGATCCCCTCTTAAGTCTTTCGAGACTTACTCTTTCGAAAGCATCATCATCCATGACACGAAGATGCTCTGTTTCGAACTCGCCTTCCGGCTTATCCCGATAAAACTCTCTTCCGTCCCGAATTGCCTCCTGCAGCTTCTGCGTTCTTGTCCATACCGCGTCCAGCTGTTCTTCCGTCAAAGTGTAATTGCGAAGCATGGTCTTCAAGATATCCCGATCCAGGCCCTCCACCACGGCTGCCGTCTGACTGCGGATTGCCTGCATGGATGACAGTAAAGGCATTTTGGTGAAAAACGTATCTCCCGTATATGTCGTAAAAGAAGCGTCATTGTCGATTCCCTGGATTCCCACAATCCGAGGATGTGCCGGATCACTCTCATCCAGCTGATAAACTAAATTTTTACCATGTCGATCCACATTGCCGCAGATGTAATCCAGTACCTGCAGATCTGCCATCTGTTTTTTGGCCGACGCCGTATCTCCATCCACGGGAGCATCTGCATTCATCAGTCCATGACCGGGAATCTGACGCGACATATCCTGACCTTCCGCAAAATGCATGAAGCTTCCGGTCAGTGTCTGTTCCTTGCCATCCTTTGTGAATTGAATCTGCACCGGCTCTGCATGCGCCAGCAGCCCCTGCATGCCCATCAGATCGGCGATGGCGGACATGGCACAATTCCGCTGATCCATTCTGTTGTTCTCTCCGAGGTCACTGGCATCGTAAGCTCTATACTTCCGTAGCAGCTTTCCATACTGCTCCATGAAAGAAACAAACGCAGAAAACATTGTCCCATTCGTTACCAGACGATCCCGGACTTTCTGATCAGGAATGACCTCTTTAAGCCATTTCAGCAAGTCCTGATTCTCCCCCTCCATCCATTTCGATTTTATACCGTCCAGTATGGAATTTTCGATATGATTCTCCAGCTGCGTCTTTGCCAGTACATTTGCCAGCTCTGGATGCTTCTCCAGCGTTTCCCGACGAATGCGCTCCGTTTCTTCTTTCATATTGGTGCTGACGGATTCCGTGAAGAAGCCTCTGACGGCACCGTTTCCCCCGGGAACGGTGATGGCGATACGGCTGCTCAATTCTCCACCGAAACGCCCCATTTCCTGTCCATCCACATTGTATACATGCGTTCTGGACTGTTCAATGAGGGACGGCAGGGTTTCATTGCCGTGCCGCTGTACACTATGCAAATGCTGGAGGTCCCGACCGAGCACCTCCCGCACCGTATCCATTATATTCCCGTAGACGTCTCTCCATCCCCGATCCGTATCACTGAGCTGCCGGGAACCCGCGTGCTGCAGTCCGGTCTCCATCGCCGATGCTGCCCTGTATGCATTACGATACCGTTCTTCAAACCGTGTGAAGGCCCGCGCATCCATCACAGGGTAATGCCCCTCGGCGTCTCTCACATAATAGCGGTCGGTTTCCGCACTCAGGTCGTGCAAGGCAGTTCTGAAGTCCACGTGCAGCGCATTCAGTCCGGCATCAGCAAACTGCAGACTGTTCAGCATGTCCTCATAGCTCCCCATGAGCTTTTTTACTTCTGTTAACTGATCTTCATTCTGATTATTGGGATTCGGCATCTCCTACCTCCGTTCTATATCCAATTGCTTCTTGTGGTCCTATCTTAGCAACCGAAGAGGCACAAAACAAATAACGATATGTTCATCACTTTCTGCCCGTATACTACCACAAAAACAGACACAGAAGGGACACAGAAATGTCAGAAAATGCGCCACTTGAAAAAACATTTGCTCTGTGGTAGTATGATTTTAGAATAAATGTTTTGTTTTAGAACCAAGGCTTGCGCGAAGATTTTAATATTTCTATGACAAAAGAATTGGAAAGCGAGGTGACTGATTTGTGTAACTTAAGCACTGCAATTGAAAACAAAGGCCGCGCCGAGGGCCGCAGCGAAGGATTCGGTCTACTGTCCAAGCTGATCAAGCTGCTGATGTCCGAAAAAAGATATGATGACGTGGAAAAGGTCTCTGACGATCCGGGATACCGGGATCAGCTTCTGAGAGAATTCAAGCTCATCGTATAATCATCCACTGCATCACAACTTAGATAAAAACAAGGAAGTCTCTGCTGACGCAGAGACTTCTATCCGCTCGCCGCTAAGGCATGATACGTATTCATTTAACGAGATTTCTGCAGTGCAGCAGCAAATGCAGCATCCTCTTTCTTTTTCTCCTCTTTCAGTTCAGCATAGGCTCTTCTCTTGGTGCCGACCAGATACTTATTGTCAACCTTCTGCATTTTTGTTGCTTTGGCAAGAGATTTCTCCAGCTCCCCAAAGTTCAGCTGGATTCTGTTCGGTTCATCTCTCTCGGCTTCCGCCTGTTCTTCCGCCAGTGCCTCCCGCACTTCTGCATCATTACTGAGAACCTGCAGGATGTTGACCACCGCCTGCTTCCGCAGTCTGCCGACTTCGGACTTCTGTCCGCCGATATGACTTCCATCCGCCGTATGCTTGCTCAGGTAAGTGTAGCAGGCATTATAAAGCACCATCTTATCTCCGATACCCGGATAAAAATCATCCATTGTTCCCACAATCTCCTTGATGGCATTAAATTCATTCGCATGCGCGCCTGTTCTTCTCCAACCGAGTTTTTTATCCTGAATGACTCTGAAGGCCTCCAATGCCTTTATAAGATTATGGCCGGTACCAACCGGTTCTCTTATCTCAATGCAACGATCCCCAATAAAATCCGTCTCCTTCTCGATTTTGGGATTCAGGACTGCCCACTTGTCCAGGTTCGTCCGAATATCCGCCTGAAGCTTGCGCAGCGTCTTTCTGGCGTTTTTATCAAAAATACGATCATCCCGATGATTTAAATAGCCCCCAAGCTTCTCCAGATCCGTCTGCAGGGATGTCGCCCTCTTATCCAGAGCGATTTGCATCCCATCTAGCTTTGAAGACCGCGTATAGAGTTCTTGATCTGAAGTATCTTCTCTGCTCTGCAAATAATCTCTTGCTTCTCTTCGCTTATTGACGAATTCCGCAAGGCGGTTTGAGATTTCATCGATCTTGTCCAGGGCTTCTTCTCGTGATCCCGGTAATTCCACCGGATGTTCCTGCGCTCTTCTATTCTCCACTACAGGAGCCTCCTGCTTCGGAAACTCGACACCCCTGGCTTTCATTTCCGCCCGGATTGTCGGCATCCGGCGTCGCCATGCGTCATTCAGCTCCTTCCAGTTTTTTCTCGAGGACCAGCTGCTCCTAAAGACCCCCGCATCCCAGAGACGATACTCCAGCGCCTCTCTTTCATAATGCTCTTCCAGAATTTGCTGAAGCGTCTTATCCTCATGCATCGCAGCATACTCCTGAAGAGAATATTTGCCACTCAGTTCCCCATCACCTTGTTTTCTATACTTCATCTGCTCCACAATATCATGCCATGCCCGTAAAAATTTCTCAAAATCCATACCTTACCTCCGTTCTTTATCCAACTGTCTCATGTATTCCTGTTTTTCTGTTCTTGGCTGTATCCTAGCACAGGAAGGGACACAAAAGGGACACAGCGGAAAATTGTTTTCCGCTGTGTCCCTACTTTTATTGTATGATACGCTTACAGCGCCTTTCCGCTTTCCTTGCTCTTCCGGCTGCTGTTCTTCTCGCTCAGGCTGCCGGGGATCTGCGGACGCTTCTGCTGCTTCGCCGTATTGCGAAGCTTCCGCGGCTTATGCCGATAGGAGGCCTTGATCTCGTTGCCACGCTTCTCCAGACGGATCTCCACCACATCTGCGGGCACCTGACTACGCTTCAGACCGCTGGCCTTGGCGATGCCCTCCCGCTCCAGCTGCTGCTTCGTGTCCATGGGAAGCTGGTGGAACCGCAGCACCACAAGAGGCTTGTTCATGGCCACATAGCCCGCAATGCCGTTCCGCATCTCCGGCCGCCGACTGGCGCCCAGAAGTCCTGTCATCGCAATCATGGGCTGACGCGAAAGCGCGCACATCAGATTGTGGGTGGCATGCACTGCCTTATTGAGACCATGCAGCATGCTGGTCAAGACCGGATTCTCCGCGAAGAGACCGCCCAGCTTCTGCATGAGATTGTCATGAAAGCCGAGAAGCTTATCCGCGAATTCCGGCTGACGCTCACCATTACGGATGCTGTAGACGGTGATCCGGAACTTCTCTTCCTCCCCGGGACTCAGCAGGCCCTCATCGTGCAGCACCTGCTGCCGGATCAGATCCTGAGGCCGCACATCGATGGGCACCGGCTTCCAGTCCATGTGCTTCGCCATCCGGTCCTGAGCCGCCAAAAACGCCTCCGTGCGTTCCTGCAGCAGCGCCGCTTCCTCACTGCTGAGTTCGCCGTCGTCCAGAGCATGCTTTTTGTAGATCTCATCAAAGCTCCGGCAGAGCCCCTTCAACGACTTCCTGAATTCCCGGGCCAGCGTTGCCTGATCCACTTCCTTTTCGGGTTCCGGCTCCGGCTTCTCATAATTCTCAAAACCTAAGGCCTGAAAAATATCCAGATCCGCAAGATCCTCGCGGTTGTCCACTTCAAATTCATTTTCCTGATTGTCGGGCTTCGGCATATTCCTACCTCCTCGTTATCCAATTGCTTCTTGTGGTCCTATCTTAGCAGCCGAAAGGGCACAAAACAGACACACGCTCAGTTCAGACTGCTCTTCAGCCGTTCCCAGGTCATGTCCGCATAGTTCCGGGCTTCCTCCTCCGGTGCGTCATCCTGCTGGGGATCGAAATGCTTCGGAATCCACACCCGGGCATGGGTTCCCTTCCCCGGCACGGAATCGATCTGCAGCTCGCCGCCGCACATGGCCTTCAGCCGGTCTCCCACACTCTCCATTCCCGTGTGGGAACGGCCGTCGTCCTTCTTCACATTCTTGTCGAAGCCCACGCCGTCATCGTCCACCAGAATTTCCGTGCCGTCCGACAGGGCCCTTGTGGTAATGCTTACGGTGCCGCCATCGATTTTCTTTCCGACACCATGGCGCACCGCATTCTCCACCAGCGGCTGAATGGACAGCGCCGGCAAAATGAAATCTGTCGTACCGATATGGTACTCGATCTCGAGATCCTCTTCGAAGCGCATCTTCTCCAGTGCGAGATAGTTCCGGATGTGCCGAAGCTCAAATTCAAAGGGCACCAGCTCGCTCTGACGAAGGCTGTCCAGGTTCCCCCGCATATAGTCCGAGAAACGGGTAATGGCTTCCTGAGCCTCCTTCGGGTTCTTGTCACAGAGATAGTAGATCGCATTCAGGCAGTTGTACATGAAGTGGGGCTGAATCTGGGACAGCATCACCTGGATCCGCATGTTGGTCAGCTCCTTCTGCTGCTTCACAATCTGCCGCTCCTGCCCGTACATGGCGGTGGCCTGCTCCACCAGCGTCTGCAGGTACAAAAGCAATACCGAAATCGTGATGGCGATGTTCAGGAAGGAAATGCCATAGAGGAAATACTGTATTCCCATGGCCACCACCGGCAGGATGATGTACAAAAGAAATGCCGTCAGCACGTACCGGTCAAATCGATCCCGATTGTCAATCACACCGCGAACATTCGCAGCAATACCCGCAACGCCCACCATCTGGGTCAGCCAGTACAGTCCCGCCCGGTGGTAGACGTTTTGCGCATCAAAGTAATAGCAGATGGGATAAAACTGGGTCAGCACCAGTATCGTGAGGTACACAATGCCCAACACCCGCAGCACCTGGAGATTTCGCCGGGAGGGGATTCCCCCTTCCTGCAGAATTCGCTCGTTCAGATACTTCGTGAAGGTGTACATCAGAAGATAGGTCAATGAAAATACGCAGAAATTGCTGATCCGCACCACCCAGAAGCCCAGCGGCGTAACATTACCCCGGAACAGCCAGGCGACACTGTCTGCCGCGAGCAGCAGGGAATTGAAGAACAGCAGCAGCATAAACAGGCTGTTCTGCTTCCACTTCTTCCGGCTGCGCATCCAGGACATGCTCACCGCTGCGATAAAACAAAAGACACACCCCCACAGCTCCATCGCCACATGGGCATAGCCAATAATCGTCATGCCATATCCTCCGGCTTATCGACAGCTGCGGATGGTATAGATACCCTTTCCGCTCTCTGCTGTCACCTTCACCTTCGCATCGCCGACATTCAGGGTCTGGAACAGGGTCAGACCGTAGCTGTTGGTGCCCTGCCAGTTCTCCACGATGGCATCGGTGAGAAGCTCCGGTCCGTGACTGATCTTCGCAATGAAGAACTGCAGTACCGCATAATCATAGTTCAATATGCTGTTGCTGGTGCCGTTCCGGCTGCCCACCCGGGTCTTCAAATCCAGCTCATAGCCGTCGGACTGCAGGCTGAAGGTCATGATCTCCGTCTCGTTCTTGTTATCGTCCAGGGAATAGTAGTGTACGGAACGATTGTAGACATGGAAGGAGCGCTTGTTGGGAAAGTCCTTCTGCAGCTTCTCGTTGATGCTGCTGAGCTCGGTCAGGAAGGACTCGGTGTTCTGGTACTGGTAAAACTGATCCGGCACGCTCACCGTGACGCCCATGATGTCAATGGTCCGCTTGGTCCAGATGCCGTTGCCGTCCACGAGGTAGCCGTCCGGTGTGACGCCGCCCTTCTGCACATTGCCGTTCTCATCATAATAGGCAAAGCCGTTGGCCACCTTCTGCCAGCCCGCGAAGGCCGGCATCGTCATGACAATGCTCATCATTGCTGCCGCCAGCAGCATTTTTCTATGTTTCATGGATTTTCCTCCTCATTGTATTGCTCAGCTCTTGGCTGCCTCAACCACCCGGGTAAGCATCTTCTTCCAGTACTCCTGCCACTGCTCGTTCCAGCTGTTGCCGTAAACAGAAGCCAGCAGCGACTGGGAATCATAGGCGTCATAGAGATTCTTCACCGCATCCTGCTTTGCTTCTTCGATGCAGTCCTGTCGCTTCGCCTCAAGTTCCGTGAGCCGCAGCTTCTGCTCGTCGCTGAGCTCTGTCGTGGCCTTCAGCATATTCAAAGCGATCTTGTCCTTATCAGACATACGATAGTAGCCGATCAGCTTCTCCGCATCCTCCCAGCTCTCACAACGCCGGATCTCTGCCTGCATATCTGAAGTATAGCTCAGATTTCCCATCCTTGCAAAATACTTATACAGCTGTTCCCGAATGTATGCATTGAGTGATGCCGCAGGATGCAGATCATCAATCATCTCCGTCACCAGCGCATCCCACTCCGATGTCTCTATGCCCAGCGCCGCACAGCGAAGGCTCCGCAGCTTGAAACGGGTTTCTGCATCCTGATAGCTCTGCTCCACATCCACGGAAATGGTGATCTCCTCTGTACTCTCGGTGCTCTCGCCATCCTTCGTGCTCACAGAACTGCTCTCCGCGGAAGCGGCTGTGCTTTCCGGCACGGTAGCTTTCACAGAAGCTGTGGTCTCCTTCGAGATCTTGATGCCGGAACCGGATTCCGTGCTGCCTTCCTTTGCCTCTGCCTCTTCCTTCAGATCCGGGCAGAGCTCCAGGATCAGATTCTCCACCGCCTTCTGGTCATAGCAGTCCAGAAGCTTCGCCAGATTGAGTTCCGTCATATCGCTTTCCTGCAGACCGGACAAACGGCAGAACAGGGTCTTTCCTGTGGTCGAACCGGTTTCCACCAGCCTCTTGTACTGCACATACTGCTTTGCGAGGCTCAGGTCCGCCTGATAGCTGCCGAGACTCCACTGCTTGGAAAGCCGGGACAGGAGGGCACTGCCGTCACTCAGTATGGACTCATACACCGTCGGATACTTCTTCGCGAGGCTCATCACCATATTGTAGCACATTTTCTGATCGAAGAGACTGCGATGATAGAGCTTTGCCCGGTAGATATCCGCCGTGCTGTAGCCATATTCCTGGGTGTCATAGCCGATAATGTCCAGCTCTTTTCCGTTTGCATCCGCATAAACCCCATAGCAATACATATCCGAAAGCTGCACAGAAGACAGATCCTCTGTCGCATCAGCACTGTCCTTTGCTTTGGCCGCATACAGATCGGTCAGCACCAGACCGCTATTGACACCGGCGCTGAGCAGCCAGAGGTGCCCGTTGCTGCCCTGGATCAGATCCACACTCTCTGTGTTGAGGGTGTCCAGCATCTCCTGCCCCTTCTCGGCGGTTTCCTCAGCGATTGCCGATTTCACCATGTTTTTGTACAAATTCAGCTGGTTTTCATCGGCACTCTTCTCGTACTCCTCGATCTTCGATCTGACTTCATCCTTTTTGCTTTCACTCCAGCCTTCTACCTTATCCACATCCTCTGCTTTGATATCCTGCAGACTGGTGTCCCTGCCTTCCTTATTGTTCCGGTTGAAGTTCAGGTAACTGTTGCTGACGGACCAGGACCCATTCCATGACACATTCTTTGCTTCAAGATAGTTTTTGGCATCGGAACACTGAAGTACACGTATCTGTTTGTCTGTGAAGAAAAGCATGTAGCTGTTTCCTGTGCTTATCTTGTTTGCACTGGGCGGAACGAAGATGCCGCGATCCAGAACTCCCTCAAACTCTGTGTCATGATATTCTGTTGAATTGCTCTGCTTCGTTCCGCTGCATTTTCCGACCGACAGCTTCTTATCCTTGCTGTAGTAACGCAGATACCCGCTGCCCATGGACGGAACGATACCGTCGCTGGTCACCTCATTGGTATACCAGGTGGCCGCGGTGGGCTGCTGCAGACGAAGATAATAGCCCTTCACAAAGGTAGCCGTCTCGGTCCGCTCATCCAGCCGGTACTTGACCTTCGTTCCTGTGCTGCTTCCGCTGCTCTCTGCTTCTTCAGCGGTTTCTGCATTCTCCGTCGCTTCACCGGTCACTGCCGTATCTTCCGTGGCTTCACTGTCTGCTGCGGACTCTTCCGTATCACCGCTCTCATCTGTGTCTTCTGCATCATCGTCTTCCACCGGAACGGACACCTTATAGCTGCGCGTCAGTTCCACCGTATCCGCTGTGATGTCCAGAATCTTTGTGTCTGCAACTGGAAAAATAAAAAACCGGCTTTTTGAATCCTGGCTCTCATAGGAAATATCGGCAGCCAGGGTCCAATTCGCGCCTGATGTTGCACCATCCTTCCAAATAAAGGCGGCCTCCATACCTTCCAGTTCATGATACATGTCTATACCGGCTGCAAACCGCTCGGTGCTGCTCATGTCCTTTTCCAGATTGGTATTGGTATGCTGCGCTGCCCACTCGTGCGCATCTGCGCTGACCGAATTTTTCAATACCACAGTATAGTAATTGTTGGCGTTGTAGGTAAACGTTGTACTCCGGTAGAGATTGTCCTTATACAGCTTAGCGATATCCTCTGCCGTCAAAAAATCCTCTGCATTTGCCTCGTTTTCACTGATGGTCTGACCATCTATGCTCATCCACTTCTTCGACAGGTCCTCATAGTTCACCCATTCATCACTCGTCGCTGTTGTCAAGCGAACGAGACTGTCGCCGTAGAATCGTTTGCTGTCATCTGTGGATGAATCGAAGTTGATGCCGAAGCAGCAGGTAATGTAGCGGGCAGAGCCGCTGTTTGCACCCGTTCCCTCCAGCTTCTCCAGCTCCTCATCGGACATATTGCTGAGATCCCCGCTGCTTTCATTGTCCCATGTCAGATACAGAGAAAAATACTGGTCAAAGGCGGAATCTGCCGTGGCCTGCAGAATGCTGGTGGTCACCTCGCTTTCCTCTTTTCCCGTATCCTTGATGGCATCCGCAATGGCCAGGGACAGGGCAGAACGGATATTGCTGGCGGTATCGAAGTAACAGGTCTTTTTGTCACTGTCATAGTGCCAGAAATAACCCACGCCGCCGGCATACATATAATAGGAATTGCGCAGATTATTATCACTGTCCCGTGTGATGAACTTCTGGGCGAAGATGGTGGTGAGGCTGTCCTCTACCTGCACAGCCCTGCTGCCGCCCCGGAAGGTGACGTTTCTGTGGGCAACGCCATTCTCATCCCGTGTATCGGTCACCGTTACTTTGTCCGTCCAGGAGTGAATCACCTGGTACGCCTGTGTCTTGGTGTTGTACATCATGATGACCGTCGCCAGATCTGTGTTTCCGGTCAGTGCCTGGCTGTTGACCTGGCTGCTGTCGCTGCGCACAGCAGTTCCGGTGGCCGGCATACCGCCCCGGCCGCTGGTGTCCTCCAGACCATAGAGACACTGGTATACATAAATGGTGATTTCACCGTCAATCAGATCCAGCAGACGGAAGTTCAGCATGGCCTCACTCAGATCCGATCCCGTGGGCAGGATATAGAAGGCGTCCGTGCCGTTGATCTGGTACTTCTCCGACTCCTTAACCTCCACATCCAGTTCCTTGGATGCGGTGTCCTCCTCTTCCGTTTCCGCTTCCGGCACTACCTTTCCCTTTGTACCGCTTCCCTGCATATTGGCCACCGTACAGCCGGAAAGCATGGACACACCAAGGGCAAGCGCCAAAAGACAAGCTATCCATCTGATCTTCAAAGGTCTTCTCATTTCTGTCCCATCCTTCCTGTTTCTCTCCGCAAAAGCGGTACAACGCCAGATCACGGCCTGTCATCATACAGCCTTTGCAGAGAAGCTGACCGGGATATCCCGGCCAGCTTCTTTTATCGTACGGGCTTCGCGACAGCTTGGCTGGCGGGTGCCCGTACGATGGCTTCGTGACGAACGTATCGAGGGGCTTCGTGTCACCGCACATAATGAATAAAGGTCTTCCGGCTGATCATCATGAGCATCAGTGCCCCGGCCAGAGCCAGGCAGGCCACCGCCTTCAGGAAGGTGGGCAGCTGGCTTTCACTACGGATATACACCAGATAGTTTCTGCTGTTGCCGACACTGTCCATTGCCGTGAGGCGGAACACGCCCACACCGCTGATGCTGTCCTCGATCTTCTCCTGGCTGTTCTGTTTCAGATTGTAGGTTTCCGAACCATGCATGACCTCGGCGGTGCAGATTTCCGTCGAACGTACCTGTACCCGGCCCCGGCCCATATTTTCTGCATCCAATCCGTCGAAGCTGAGACGCGGCGCTGTGGCATCAAAGGCATAGCGCAGCTCATAGGGCAGGTTGTCCGCTTCCGAAAGGAACTCAAAGACATAGCTGCCATCCCCCGGCAGGAAATAGTAGTTTTTCTCCACCGTCTGCCGCACGCCGTTCCGGGTCACCGCCGAAAGCACAAATCCTTCCGGTGCCTGGATATATTCCAAGAGATTGTTCAGGTTGTCGCAAATCTGGAAATGCAGGTGGAAACGATAGTTTTCCCCCATCTTCACTTCCGACGGATTGTTTTCGTCAACACTTCCCTCTCCGACCGAAAGGACCGTGAGGTCATAGGTGCCGCTGTCCTTGAAGGCGGTGCTTTCCTGATAGATGCTGACGCCGTCCTTCTGACAGCTTTCCATCTGCATGTTGTCCGGCAAAAGCAGCTGCACCGGCTGGGTCGAAACTGCCGTATTGGGAACGCTGAGAGAAAAGCTGCTCTGATCCGGCAAGGTATAGGTATACCGCTGCGTACCTGCATTGTAGCTTAGAAGCAGCTCCGGATCCTCGGTCACCACGGCATCCGCTATTTCATCCCCCGTACCCTCATAATAGGCCTGCAGAAGCTCGTCATCGCTGAAAGATCCGGAAAGCATATCTTCCTCGCTGATGGATGAAGCGATGCTCCGGTCCTCTTCCGACAGCACCAGGTTATCGTCCTGTACAGATGAAGCTTCCGGTGCGGCCAGCGCAGATGTGCAAAAGCCGAAACTCAGGAGCAGGATCAGCGGCAGGACTGCGCGCCTCACAGCTCGCCGAGAGTGCGCTCCGAAGACAGCGCTCTCCCCTCCATGCGTCTCTGCTCTGCATTGCGCCGTCTCTCGGCCGCAAGCTTCTGCTCCAGCTGCCGGTAGGTAATACGAATACGGTGGGGATTGTTCTCCGCCGTGATGCCCAGCGCCTCCATCTCCTTGGGCTGGTAGCCCCGCTGCTGTCGCCGCTGCTTTTCCGCCCGCAGGTTGTCGAGCTCGGCCCGCCAAAATGTTCTGTTTTTCGCACTGTCAAAGTATGCCATATTGCCTCGCTTACTGCTCTGTCTCTGTTGTATCCGATGCGAGCTCGTTAACCACAGCATTGATGCCGCTCAGGAACTGACTGTCCCCGTTGGCCACCACAGCCACATACTGCTGGGGATCCTGATCCGTCAGCACCTGGGCCTGAAGACTGCCACCGGCGCTGCTGAGAAGGTACTCGGCTTCGCCCCGGGTACAGATGAAGCCGTCCACACTGCCGCCCAGAAGAGAGGCAGAGATGTTGTCCGTCGCGGTTTCCGTCATTGCACCGGTGCTGATTCCGGCCAGGGCGAAGCTGCTCTGGTCATTCACCAGTTCCTGGGAAACGGCGAGACTCCGGTCCTCAAAGGCCGCCACACAGTCGGAATAATCGCCCCGCTTGGTGACCACAAAGATGCGGCTCTGGAGATAGGAATCGCTTGCTGTAATAGACTTGGATTCTGCGGAACTCATCACAGTCTCATTGGTGAGGGCGCCGATGGCGATATCCGCTTCCCCGCTGGAAAGCTTGGCAAGGGCCTCCTCCGGTGTGTCGGCAAAGATCACATTGCCCTCCGTGCCCAGAAGGGAGCTGACCCGGTTCAGGAGACTTTCCTCTGTCTGCTCCAGGTTCTTCCACTTATGGTCTGCATTGCAGACGGCGATGTTCATGACACCGGCGCTCTGAATCCGCTTAATGGTGGTCTGCTTTTTACCGCCGCAGCCGCCCAGCAGCAGCGCCGAAAGCATTATCCCACTCAGAAAACAAATGGTTTTTCTTTTCATTGTATCTCATCCCTCCTACATGGTAAACAGACGTTCAATATCCGGACTGGCGATGATGTCCACACAGCAGCGCTCCGACGGCGAGGTGATCAGGAAGGCCCGACCGCGGCCGTTGTTGACGATGTCTTGCTGCTCGCTGTCGTTGATGGCGCCGGATTTCTCGTAGAGCTTCACCAGATCGTGCATATCATTGGGCGCCAGCGGGAAAATGAAGCTGTACTGGGACGCGTTGATGATGGCGGTGGACTTCCGGGCGATTTCCTCGGTGCCCACGAAGTCACGGATGTTCTGGGTGATGACGATCTGCATACCGTTGTACTTTCGGATACGCTTGGCCAGCTGGAACATGAAGTCGAGAGCGATGGGGTACTTATCGTCAATGAAGACGTGGGCCTCGTCGATGACAATGATGATCTTTCGATTTTCATTGTACTTCATGTTGTAATCCCGGTTCTTGATGATCTCGTTGTCGAGCCACTTCAGCACCAGCAGCATCTGCGCGTTGGCGATGGTGTTGTTCTTATTGGCCAGGAGCGACTGGAAGTTGAATACGATGAAGTTCTCCTGGGTGGAAATGCTGGCGGGGCCGTTCCAGAGCTGCGCGTTTCGTCCGCCGGTGGCAAATTTCGACACGTAGTTGATCAGCACCCGGAGCAGGTTTTTGCTGTACTCGCCGTTGGTGAGCTGGAAGTCATTCAGCAGCTTGTCGTAGAGATCGTCGAAGGTGGGAAAGTCTTCCGGCTTCAGTGCGCCAATGTCGGTTTCCGCATCTATGCCTTTTTCCTCATACATACGTACTGTGATATTGTTCAGGTACTCCAGTGCGTCCGCCTCGATGCCCGGCAGGATCTGGCGGTAGAACTCCTCCAGGAACTGCAGGTGGGTATTGAAGCTGGTGCGGCCTTCCTCCTCTCCCTCTTCATCTGTCAGGTTTGTGATGATATGGAAGGGATTCAGGCGTCCCTGGGTGGCAGATCCCACATCGATGATCTTTCCGTTGAAGTTCTCTGCCATCTTCGTGTACTCGTTCTCCGGGTCCAGAATGAAGATCTTGCTGTTCTCCGCCGCGAGGTGGGTCAGCATGGTCTTCGTCGCATAGGATTTACCGGAGCCGGACTTTCCGACGATGACCATGTTGCTGTTGACACGCTCGCTGGTCCGCATGAAGAAGTTCACGAAGGCGGGCACACCGCTGGAATTTCCGATATAGATGCCGCCCTTGTCCAGCAAATGCTTGTAGACATAGGGGAATACCGCCGCCACAGAGCTGGAATGGATGGACTGCTCCTCGGACTCCAGGGCATCCTTTGCGGAGACACCGGCAGAAAGGTACGCCTCGAACTGCTGCAGGAACATGTCGCTGACGCGGAAGCCGTCCTCCGCCAGATCCCGGCGTACCTTCTTCTTGAGGTCGGAAACAGGCTTTGTCTCTCCCTTCTCGCCGGTGAGCTTCGCCATTGCGTTCCGGAGCGGATAATCGTAAACCGTCACATAGAGGTTCGCGCCGAAGAGAATCTCGTTCTCGCCCTGGAGAAGACGCAGTGTCTGGGCCAGGGAACGCATGTGGGTATTCAACTCGATCTGCTTACTGGCCTTTCCTGTGTTGCCGCTCTGCTCGCTGATCTCCTCCATGGCCCGGTCAATCTGCCGGATGGATTTGGAGCGGTCGAGAGGCTTCAGTTCCATGACCACCCGGGTGTTGGGCATATTGAAAAGCCGCGCGCCCCAGGCATTGCCCACCAGTGTGGGATATTTGGTCACCCGGAAGTTGTGGGTGATGAGGTCGTCGTACTTCGTGGTACGGGGTGTAAAGGTGATGTTCTTCGGCAGAATCCAATCCAGATACTGCTCCGGGCTCAGCTCGTAGGCCTCCCGCTCGTTGAACTCCACCGTGTAGTTATACTTCAGGAAGATGGCGAGCTCCGGTCCGGAAAGGATCTTCGCATCCATCTCGACACTGTCCAGTGACTCCTTGGCATTCTCCACCTGCTTGGCCAGCTGGTCCCGGTCCTTCATATAGAAGCAGATGTAGTGGAAGGGCACGTAAACCGCATCCTTGTCATTCAGATCCTGAATCTGTGCGATTCGATCCTGGATGATGCCCACCCGGCGGGTCAGCTCGTCGTCCGTGTAGAGGCCGTTCAGATAGGCCTCCTTCACTGCCCGGAGCTTCTCCTGCTCGGAACGGATATAGCTGTCGAAGACGATGGGCTGGTCCAGCTTCATGAGGGTAATGGTCTCGTCCGGTGCGGTGGAACGAAGCACACCGCTGAACACCCGGTCGATGATCATGTTCTGCTTCTCTTCCGTATAGAAGCGGAACTCAAGAGACGACACCCGCAATACCATGCCGCTGTAGCTGTCTCCGTACTCGATAAACTTTCCGTTGATACCGGTGAAGGGGGTAATGTCTTTGACGGAATGTACCTTCTTCGCCTGCTTCGGTTTCATGCGAAATTTTTTCTTTTTATCATCCTCCGCCGGGGCTTCTTCCTGCTGGGGAAGCTCACCGAACTGCCGATCTCTGGCCACATAGACCAGGAGATGCAGCAGGCTCATGTAGCCCTTCTCATCCTCAATGGGAATGACGATGGCGATGGTGATCAGCAGCACAACGCAAAAGAGGATGGTATGAAAGGGAAGATCCGAGAGCAGAAAGGCTGCTGCCAAGCCGCCGCCGATGGCGAGAACGATGACGTCCGCCACGCCGATGCCCCTGAAAAATTCCATTTTTACATTGATCTTTTTCGGTATGATTCTCATAAATCCTGTTTACCCGGCAGTAGCTCTGCCGTCTCCCTTTCTGATCCCTTATTGTTGCTTCTTGTCATCCTTATTTTTCTTCAGCTCGTCCTTGACTTCTTTGTGGATCTTCTCCGTTTCATTCCTCTCCGTCTTGACTTCGTTCTCGACGGTATTATTAGTCTGATGAACTGTTTTCTGATGAGCGTGAACATTGCTGGTGGTATCGATGTTCATATTGTTATAACTGATATTGTCGTTATTTGCAAATGTAGTCGCGTTCACATCGACACCACCATTGCCTATGCTGTCAAAGCCAACATTCTTACTGTATCTGGCTGCC
Organism: Parolsenella sp.; assembly: GCA_963659875.1. Taxonomy (GTDB): domain Bacteria; phylum Bacillota; class Clostridia; order Lachnospirales; family Lachnospiraceae; genus Oribacterium. The sequence goes on along the minus strand of CAVKVA010000001.1, from coordinate 291,038 downwards.
TGAGTCGCACTACCGCTGTAGTCTCTTGCATAACTTCTGCCGAATTCACCAGCGTCCGTCTGGAAGTCATCCGCATAGGTCTGGGCACCCTGATCTACGCTGCCGCTCCGGTACTGCTGTGCGGTATTGCTACCTTGCTTGCTGCCAAAGGTCTGCGTTTGAGTCGTTGTCGTGGTTCCACTGTTGAGAGTTGTCTCGACAGTGTTTGTGTTCTCTAGCCGCACGTCGTCAACCTGGTTGTGAATCTTGCTGCTTGACGTGCTGGTGCGAGTCGTCTGCTGCCCGTCGACACTCTCATAAGCATTGTTGCTTGTTGTGGTGCTCTGGAAGCTCGGCTGTCCCTGGCTGTTGCTAGCATTCATTTCTACGCTGCCGCCGATGTTGCTACGGTTGCTCGGCTGTCCCGAAACGTCACTCTGGAAACTCTGGCTACTCGGCTGTCCCTGATTGTCGCTCCGGAAGTTCTGGTTGTTGTCAACCTGATGACTCGGACCATTGTTCGGTCGATTGCCACCGGCAGCGTAAGTATTGCTAACATTGTTCAGATCCATACCACCAACGTTGTTCGAACTTTCCTTCGGGCTGTTATTAATGCCCTCAGACTTATTGTTGATTACATTGCCTGTATAGATTCCACCAGTCGTTTCGCTTGTAGTTGTATGTACATCATCGCTGATGCTCTGGCTCACCTTCTGTCCATTGCTCTGGAACTGCGGAGCAATGCCCGGCTGTTCCTGGAAGTTCTGGTCGTTAGCCTGATGGATCGGGCCATTGCCTGGCTGTCCCAGATTGCTGCTCTGATAGCCCTGACTCGTCTTCGGGGCATCGTTCTTGTAGCTTGAGCCGCCTGGCTGTCCCAGATTATCGCTCTGGAAATTCTGGCTACCCACCGGACCCTGATTGAGGTCAATGTTCTTGTTGGTTCCATTGTTGCTTGCATTGGCATTTATGCCACCGACATTAAAATCAACTTTACTGTCGCTTGTTGTCTTATTGCTTGATGGTGCGTTGTTATAGGCAACACCCGCGTTATGAGTCGGAGCACCGCCGATAACATCATCGGTTTCAATGTTAACTCCGCCATTTCCTGCCGAGGCTGCTCCATTTACTACCTTCGAGGCGTTGCTGCCAAACTTTGTATTACTGCTGTCTGTCGCCTGGCCTGCCTTGTTGTTTACATCGTAGCTTGTCCGGAACGCTTCCATCTGCTGACCGTTGTAGTCGTAGCCATTATCGTCTATGGCATGGCTTGCGCCGCCGACATTCACGCCGCCCTGAAGCTTTGTATCGCTTCCGGTTCCGACGAAATCAGAACCATTATTCGACGCTGCATTCATCTTTGTGGATTCACCAAACTTGTTGCCCGTCTCAAGCGGCTCGTTGCTCGCGCCCGGATTCGGGTTCAAGCCCTCTCCAGCCATTGAAGATGCTTTCGAAGTCGAAGACATTCCCGGAATCGGGGATGTTCCCTGTGTCGGATTCACATCCACACCCGGATTCATTCCCTGAGAGCCAAAAATCTTGTTCTCCATTGTGCCGTTGCCACCAGCATTGGTATTCTTCTGTTCGCCAAGAACATTCGAAGCACCAAATTTCTGATTCTGCGTTTCAATCTTCGAGTCATTATTCAGGTCTGTGTGGCTTACTTCATTGCTATCGGCATTACCGGTTGTCTTGTTATTGACGTTGCCGGTCGGTCCGTTATTTGTATTGGTGTTGATATTGCCTACACCTACGCTGCCCTTCTGTCCGTCAGAAGCATTCACATCACCAAAGTCCTGCTGTCCTGTTGCGGTCTTTATGCCGCCTTCTGCACCCAGGTTCGGTCGCTGATTCGGCTTAAGTTTCGTATCGTCATGATCCATGCCGTTGAATGCATTCGCCGCATCACCCAGACTTTCCAGGTTCGGACGCTGTCCATTGATGCCGGTGTCATCCATTCTATTGGTGCTGCTTGCAGCTGTGCCACCCTGCTTTCCTGCAGGAGTAGTCTCAGGACCATATTTCTGATTCTCCGTTTCAGCCTTCATGCCGTTATTCAGGTCTGTGTGGCTTACTTCATTATTCGCATCGCCGGTCGGCTTGTTATTGACATTGCCGACAGACTTCTGATTCGTGTTAGTGTTGACATTGCTTGCGCCTACGCCACCATTCTGTCCTGTTTGATCAGGGCTAAAGTTCTGCTTGTTGGCATCCATAGCAGAATCGTCGTTCTTGTTCTCCAGGACATCTGCAACATTCGATGTCTTACCACCGGTCTTTGCATTGCCCTGTGCATCCAGATCGAGCTTCGGACGCTTGCCAAGGTTAAGGTTTGTATCGTCCTGGCTCTTGCTGCCGGATGCATCTGCCGCATCATCCAGACTATCCAGATTCGGACGCTTGCTAACATTAAGATTTGTATCATCCCGTCTCTTGCTGTCCTTATTGAGATCGGCCTTGTTGCCTGCCTTCTTGCCTTCAACTGTCTTGTCCATCGGCTCAGCACTTGCCGTCTCTTCGGTGTCAATGAGACCGGCCTTCGCACGCATCGCATCCAGCCGCTTCTTGCCGGGGCCACCCTTCATGGACTCCATGGTCTTCACACCCTTGCGATCCTGGAATGCATTTGCGTTCTTGCCGTCGGCCTGCTGCTCCAGACCCTCAAGCGGTGTCAGGCCCTTCTCCGCCCGCAGCTTATCGAGGCTCCGTTTTGCAGCGCTGTTCTTCAGTGCATCATCTGTCTTGGCAGCACCGCCGAAGCGATTCTTGTCCTTATTCTTAAGGGCGCCTTCCAGCTTATCATTCTTGTTCCGGTTGTTGCCCTGGAAAGCATTATCCGCACCATGACCGCCTTCACCGCCGGCAGGGCCGGAATTCTTGCCGTTGAAACGCTGGCTGCCGTCCTGTCCCAGTGCGCCGTTCTTCTCCATCTCTCTCTGCTGCGCCTGTCTCTGCTTTTCCTTATCGGCGTTCTTCTTGAGATGGTCGCTCACCGTCTTATAGCCCCACTGTGCAAGAGACTCTCCGGTACTTCTGGCTTCATTCTCAGCACCGGCTGCTTCACCGCTGATAAGTCCGGTGATCATGCTGCTGGAGTTATAAACCGCCCAGAGTCCGCCCAACAGGAAGACCACTCGACAAACAAAATCCAGCTCTATACTGTCCGTCAATTGCAATTCGGAGCCCATAATCATAGGGCATATCAATATGTATAGCTTCATGGATACCAGCATACCATAGCCGGTGAAGCAGGTACCAATGAAGAGATTCCGCCACTTTCCGAACACTTCGCCGTCATCCAGCGGAATGGTTGCCGCAAAAAGCGGAGACACCACATACAGCAGCAGCATGTTGAAAATTCTGCGCACGGCCACCAGCAAGCTGACCAGAAGGAGCAGGGCAAAAACCGCCCCCACCGCGATGAGCACAAAGTAATCCAGCTTTCGCAGGTTGAAATACTGCTCCACATCCTTCACGTTATAGGCACTCAAATCCTTCAGACCGTAGAAACGCTTCCGAATGTCGTCCGCCGGTCCGACCACGATCCGCCCGCTCACAGCGGCATCACTGGTGATGTTGTAATCGCCGTTCAACGCGGCATTGAGTGAACCCATGATAAAGATCATGCGGCCCAGGGTTGTGTTTTCTGTGCTGCCGTTGGCCAGCGCCATCGCAGAGCTCAAGCCTGTCAGAATGGCCTCCGCCAGGTAGATAATGCCGAAAACCACCAGCTGAATGGTAAAAAGATTCAGGACAGAATTCAGCAGAGAAGACATCACCCGGGAAATCGGGCGCTTGTTCTCAAAATCCAGGTCCATCATGGAACGCGCCACACCGTAAACGGCGAAGATCACGGCGAGTCCCAGCGCAAAGAAGTTGATATACCAGAAGGCCTTCCGCACCGCCTCCATATTCAGAAACGCCCGGAGAAGCGTCATCTCCTGCCCTTTGAACTTCACATTCTGAACGCCCAGCATTGTATCAAAAAGATCCGCCAGACAGTCCAGAATCTGCAGTACGTACTTGGACGCATTGAACAATGCACGAAAGATCATATCTATGATCCAGTCCAGCAGTGTCCGCGCCAGCTGTCCGATGGTGGCATCCAGGATGGGGCCAACGACATTCTTATAGATAAAGGTGAATACGGTACTCAGTACCGACTTCACCAATTCAAAGACGGGGCTGATGATTTTATTCAATACCCAGTTGTATACGCTATCAAACAAGCCGCAATAAACGAAGCTCATCTACCTGCCTCCAATCTGTCTCTCTCCCTCGGCTACTGACCACTCTCAGAACCACCGGAACTGCCGGACCCGCCGCCGGAATTGCCTCCACCGGAGTTACCGCCACCGGATCCGCTGTCCTTCTTGACATCGTTATCATCCTTTGCCTTCATAGAATCCGCAAAGCTTCCCTGAATGTAACCTGCAATAACACCATTGGCCTGTGCATTGCTGTCTGCCACTTCCTTGCTCGTCAGCACCCGCATCAGCGTCTCCTGTGCCTTGTAGATGGACCAGGCGCCGCCCAACAGGATGATGGCATAGAACAAATAGTTCTTGAGCCAGAAATCCGAGATCACCAGCTCATCCTTCGCGGTTAATGTCGGAATAATCAGGATGTAAAGCCGCATGGTGATCACCGAAGCGAAGCTGGCAAAGTATTTTCCCACAAACAGCTCTCTCCACTTCTTGAACATGGCACCGTCATCCAGTGCGATGGTGCTGGTGAACATCGGTGAAATCACATACAGCACCAGCAGATCATAGAGTCTGCGGATAAACTGCAGTCCTGAAAACAGAAGAATCAGGACCAGGGGAATACAAACGAAATATCCCATAAAATAGTGGATCTTCGTGATGTCCATGTTAGCGGTCACCTTTTCCAGGGACTGGTAGAAATATTCCTGGTTGACCACCGACATGTTGGCGTCGGTCTTCAAGGCGTCCTGACTGACCGCCAGGAAGATCTGATCCGCCATCTTGGTGGAGCCTTCCGAAATGGCCAGGCTCATGCCGCTGACAATACCGGACAGCACCGCTGCCGCCAGGTGTTGCACCAGGAGGCAGAAAAAGGGAACCCAGGCGAAGCCGATGGCTGCCTTCAGGCCGGAACGGAGCACCTTGCTGAGAGGATACTGTTCACCGCCCACCGAAGTATCCGCAATGGAGCGGGCCGTGGCAATGACGGCAAAGATGAAGCCCAGCATGGCCGCCAGAATGGTGATATAGATCAGAACCTTGGTGACCACGGAACCGCTCATCATGTAGTCAATCAATGTCAGGTGCCGCGCCTTGCCGTTTTCCACGACAGTAACCTTGCTGATGCCGGAGAAGACATTGAACATCTTCTCCATCAGATCCAGCACATTCAGCTCCGCACGAAACAGCTTGTAAAGCATCAAGCAGAACTGATACCAGAGCCAGTCGCAGAACTTCACCCACAGGGTATTGAAAAGATCTGTCAATACATTGACAAAAATACCGCCCATCAGCATTTTCAGGACTGTTTTTAATGCCTCAACAAATGTATTCATATCTTTCCTTTCCTGTGGTTTCTGTCGTTACTTGATGCCGCCGTTCTCCCGGATCCTGCGGACAAAGATCACGCCTGTCGCGCCCAGTCCGATGACCAGAAGCACCGCAACGATGGCCGCGAAATTCAGTCCCCGTCTTACCCGGAAGCTGAGTGTCGTCACATTGCCTGCCGCGTCATAAATTCTGGCTGTATATCTGCCGGCCTCGGTCACATAATTGAGTTCCGTGCCGTTGTAAACACTTTCGTCACCGCCGTCCTTCATCAGCACCACATGGTCAACGTCCTGGGAGACATAGTCAAAGTCTGCCCGGTTGGTCTTCGTGGTGACATAACAGGTCGGTGCCGTATTGTCGATCTGTACCGCAAAGTGGTAGGTATAACCATCCGCTGCACGGAGCACCAGATCATAATTGCCTTCCTGCGAGAAATCGATCTGCGGTACACCGGTCTCCGCGGAGAGGCTTCCCAGGGACTGCGTCTCGCCGTTGATGGTCAGAGACTCGATGCTCAGTCCTTCCGGCACGGTATAGAGTCCCATGTCCGCACTGACATCACCGATCAGCTTGAAGCTGTAGGTTTCCGGTTTCACGCTGTCCTGCTCCCGCACCAGCATGGTATAACTGCCGACCTCATTGAAATTGCCGTCCACCGGCACTTCATAGGACTCGCCATCCTTGAGAACGGAAACCGTAGCGCCCATGGCAGCCACGTTGTCCGGGTCAAAGCTGACAGCGGTATTGCTGAGCATACCGTTCGGTACATTGATGCCCAGAAGCGTCTGCAGCGCACTGTCTGTGCTCTCTGTCTCCGGCAGTACCAGTTCTGTCTCTGTTGTCTCTTCGTTTTCTGACGCATCCGCCGTTGTTTCCTCCGGTGTCTCACTGTCCGAAGAAAGTCCGGTATCCAGCAGTCCGCCGACACTGTCGGCTGCGCTTTCCGCGGATTGACTGATGTTGTCGGCCGCAGAGCTTACGCTGTTGGCGGCAGAACCGATACTGGTGGCCGCGCCGTTGGCCGCATTCACCGCATCCGTCACGGAATTCAGCGCATTGCTGATGTTCCGACTGGAGCTGTAGACACTGCTGCTGTCCAGATAGGTGCTGGAGGGCAGTGTGCTGCCGGCAGAGGCAGAAGAACTGCTGCTGCCGCCGGATGAGCTCTGTCCTGCGCCGGGCAGCTTCTGCTGTATACGGAAATGGAAGGTGGCTTCGGAAATGGTCTGCTCTGACAGGGGCTTGGACTTATCCTTCACCACATAAATATGAAACACATAGGAGCCGCTCTCGGAGAGATAGGTTTTGTTGTTGTAAACCTGCTCTACGCCGTCTTTCTCCAGGGCAAATTCCAGGTTCTGCGGAAAATCCAGATACACCGGCTGGTCCGTCATGCCGCCGTTCGACACACTGGCATAGAAGAAAGCATCATTGTTGATGCTTTCCATATACAGACCATAGTCCTGATAGCTGGTTTCCGACAGGTTGGTGCTGGTGACATAGGGTCCCAGTCCCTGACTCTTCTCCTGCTGGCTGCTGCCCTCAATCTTCAGCTGCGTACTGGAGCTAGAACTAGAACTGGAACTGTTCACAATATTCTGTCCCGGCGAACTGCCCACAATGGCCATCAAAGACGGATTCCAGAGTCCCTGCGCTTCTGCCGCGCCGGGAGTCCCCAGGGCTAGCAAGGCTCCCGCGCTGATGCCTGTCAATGCAACACAGGCCTTATGATTCTTCCTCATCCAGATCCTCCCAAATATCATCTTCGTCTGTCAGTTCATCGTTTTCTCTCAGCTGCTGCATGGCTTCTTCATAGGCACTCTGCATGGCCGCATTCAGTTCCGCCAGACTGGAAACGTGCTGATCCACATCATCCTCATCTTCCTCCGGCTCCTCGCTCGAAAGAAGGTCATCCTCTTCCTCATCCTCCGGGAAGCCCAGCAGATCCTCGTCTTCCGCTTCCTCCGCCGGCTGTTCCCTATGGGCATTTCTCACATAGGACTTCCGCAGGAGATTCTTCAGCGGTGTACCGCCGACTGACGGTGCAGCATTGCTGTCATCATCATCATCATCATCATCATCCGGCTCCTCTATGGAAAGGATATCGTCATCGTCCTCATCATCCTCAAACGCAGACGCATCATCGTCTTCCTTGACGCCGCCGAACTTCAGCTCCACGGGATTCCCGGTCAACGGCGGAAGATCCTCATCTTCGTCTCCGCCTTCATTACCCTGTTCCTCCATCACGGCGAAGTTTCTTTCCTCGAGGTCATAGAAGATTTCGTCGCCATAGAAGCCCTGCTCCTTCACATCGGTCATGTCGATCTGTGAGAACTTGTACAGAGGACAGCGATAGGAAGGCGTGAACTTCGTCCGCATGGGATAGTTACCAAAGGTAACGATAATGGCATTACCGGTATCTGTCTTGTTGTTCAGCTTCATGAGCTCGGACGGGTAGATCAACGGTCGGTTCTGCACCTGTGTGGAAATGCTGACATTTTCCTCCTTGCCGCTGGCCGCGCTGGTGGAAATGCTGGAGGTCGCCACGGACATGTTACCGCAGAGCTTACTGAACTCCTCACAGGTCTGGATATCGTTGGAACCGATGAACATCTTCATACCACAGTTGGACTTGATGATGTCCGCGATGGTGTTGCCGTAAACGTTGTTCAGCTGGGCAAAGGACTGCACCACCATGTTGAACCAGATCTTACGGCTTCGACCTACGGTGATCATCTTGTCGAACTTATCGATCTTCGGCATGTTACCGAACTCATCCAAAAGGAAGTAAACGTTTCTCGGCAGGGACAGATCCTCACGGGAGGATGCCACCTTGATCAGCGCCTTATAGATACTCAGGACGAAAACGGCTGCCAGAGCGTGTCTTGTGTCCTTCTCATCAGGAATCTTCAGGAACAGCGCAACGGGCTTGTTCGCAATGTCCAGCGGGTTAATGTCGGTGGCGCTGGTCAATGCGCAGAGGCCTTCGTCGTTGAACATCGACAGCTTATCGAAGGCGATGGACATGTAGGATGCCAGTGTGGTGTCTGCTGCAGAGAGCACCTGCCGGGAAAGACCCACGGCCTTGGACAGCTTGGATCTGCCCATGAAGTACTCCTTCAGCACCCGGAACTCTTCCTCGGAATTGGAAATGGCCTTGTTGATGTTGAAGAAGCAGAACTTCTCCTTGGTCATGCCGAGCTTCGGATCCTCACTGTCCTCCAGCATGGCGAGGGCCACGGCCATGATGATGGAACGGGCACCCTTCTCCCAAACGGGGTCTTTTTCGGACTCGATCGGACAGATAACGGAAATCAGGTCGTTGAGATCCTCGTAGATCTCATCGTAAATCTTCTGGCGCTGGAGCTTGATCTTCCGAAGAAGTGCCGCGCCGTCGGCATAGGCCTTGCCCTCGAACTCATACCACTCGTTGCCGTACTTTTCCGGCGCATCCATCAGCTCCAGGCCGCTGCCTTCCACCTCGTCATCACGCTGGTAAATCTCGTCACCGGTGTGCAGGAAAAGCTGGTAACGGTCGTAAAGATCGCCCAGCGGGTTCCAACGGAAGGAGCTGTAGGGATCACGGAGATCCAGCACCATGGCCTTGTAGCCTTTTCCGGCGAGGTATCCGCTGTGCATCTGGAAAAGCTCACCCTTCGGGTCGGTACAGATCATGGAAGAGCCCGCTGCTGTGGCGCCCAGGATCTGGATCATCGGGTTAATGAAGGTGGTCGTCTTACCAGAACCGGTAGCACCGATGATGATGGAATGCATGGGAGAGGCAATATTGATGTCCAGCTCCTTCCGCTTATTGTTGTATACCGCATACACGGGGATACCATCCTTCTTCTCCGAAGCGAGCTTGGTGAACTCCTTGTGGGGGAAGTTGAAATCCATCTCCTTCTTCGTCATGAAGCGGGAATTCTCCAGGGCGGAATCGATGGTGTCCTTCGCGGAGCCCTTCATGAAGCGCTTGGCCTGCTTGAAGGTCAAACGATGGTTTACGAGATAGAGTGCAGCGATAAAAGCCACAATGACGAAACCGGAAATCCAGGTCTGGGGCTCGATCAGGAGCACCGGATCCAGAGCGGCGATGATGCCATCCTGCTGAATCTCCGGGAACCGCTCCGAAGCCACACGAAGAATATAGCCGAATACCAGAGATCCCAGCAGAACAGCCCCCACATACAGGGCAATTCGCTTTTTCAGATTCTCCATAGTTCTTCCTCCCTTTGAATATTCTGAAGCATCAGGTAAGCACCCGCTGCCCCCAGAAGTCCGTAGATCAATATCAGAAATTTACTGCCGAAGAAAATTTTCTCTGCACCGAAGTTCAGAATCAAAGCATTCAGAACCGAAGGCGCATTGAAACCCGCATGCATCAGCATGCTGTATAAGATGTTGTCTTCTTTGATGGCCAGCTTCGCCATCAGGATGCCCAGAAAGAAGGTATACAGCACCCACAATGGCTGGACATGAAAGAAGGCAAAGAACAGGGCCGAAATCACAACGGCCTGCTGATCCGTGAAAAAGCTGAGCAAGCTGTTCAGCAGATAGCCGCGCAGCAGGATCTCCTCCAGTAAAGGTGTCAGCACACTCAGGCTCAGCAGCACCAGAATCAGATCCGTTCGCTGGAACATCCGGTTGCTTTCCGCTGTATAGCCTGCCGTCAGGAACTGCGGCAGCAGGGTAATCAGCGCCGCCAGCATTAGACTGAGGAACGCACCGAAGGCGGCACAGTAGCCGCCCAGCTTCCACCGGGCGCCCTTCCACTGCAGGCCGACCGCATCCGTGAGCTTTTCTCCTCTTTTTTTCGCTCGCCGATAAAAGAAGTAGAGCATCAGCAGCTGTGCCAGCACATAATAGAAATTTCCGCTGAGCTGGATGAAACGCTCGGTGCCTCCGGTAAAGCCCCGGATCACCATGCCGATGTAGGCAAGCAAGGGGGCCAGCAGGAGGTACAGAATCATGGGACGGCAGCCTCTGAAACAGACAAGCAGCCCTTGAAATATCAGCTGCTGCCCGGTCTGTCCCTGATAGCCGTTCCGGGGTTCCAGGGCTTCCTTCAGCCATTCCCGCTTCTCTTCCGGTGTTCTGTTCAGGAAATCCCGAAACCTCTGCATGCTTTAGTTCTCCGCTATGTTCAAAATGCCGGTGAAACCGGTCACGTCAAATACTTCCATCACCACCGGGGAGACATTGGTGAGCAGCATCTCACCACCCTGGGCGGTCACTTTTTTCTGGGCCGACAGAAAAACTCGAAGAGCTGCGGAACTGATGTAGGCGGTGTCGCTCATGTCCACCGTAAAGGTGTAGATGCCTTTGGTGAAAAAGGCCTTCATCTCCGCCTCCAGTGCAGGGGCACTCTGTGTGTCCACACGTTTCGCCGTTTTCAGTACGTAATCCATTTTTCCTCCTCCTGCAGCTTCCGGCTGCAGCACATTCTTCGTCCCCCTTTGCTGCCCAGTATAGAAGACCAAGGGACACAAAAGAGACACATTGACAGTTACAATAAATTTTATGCATTCGCTTAAAAGAAAGTCGGCTTGTATTTCTGAGAAAGCCGCGCTTCCTCCAAAAGGCCGTGGGTCCCTTCGCTCCAGCTGTACTGGGACATATACTCGCCGAAGTAGCTGTCCAGTGCATGGGGTTTTCCCGCCATCCAGTCGAAGTAGTCACAGTCAAAGTAACTGGGCACTATGCCCAGCATACCCTTTTTCTTGGCCAGGGCATCCGGGATGCCGATGCGTTCAAACTCCGTCTGCAAGTCCCGGCGCATGTTCTTGAAGTAGGACACATGGGACATATAGTCATCATCGTCCTCCCAGAGCATACTGAGGATCTGCTCAATGGAACAAAGCGCACCCCGGCGGTCGATCAGGTACGCCAGCATTTCCTTGGTCTTGTTGTAGCGGAAACGCAGCGGCTTGTCTCCCTCAAAGACCTCGAAGTCACCGAAGGTCTGTACCCGGAGCTTCGTCTTCTTCTCCTCTGCCGGCGCCGCAGACTCGGCCGGTTTCTCCGTTTTTGGCGTCAGCGGGAAACGAAGCTCCTGTAATTCTGCCTTGACCTTATCCACCGTGATGGGCTTCATGATATAGCCGCTGGCGTGCAATGCCATGGCGTTGCCCGTATACTGGCTGAAGCCCGTGGTGAAGATAATGTTGATGGTGGGATTCCGCTTCTTCAGCTCCTCGGCCGTTTCCACGCCGGAAATGCCGCGCATTTCCACATCCAGAAAGGCAATCACCGCCTCCGGCACCGCTTCCGACTCCAGCAACGCCTCACCGGAGCGGAACGCCAGGATTTCCGCCTCCGGCAGAACCTCCTCCAATACGCCTACAATATTCTTCAGCGCGATTCTCTCATCATCTGCTGCAAGAATCTTCATCTATCGTCAATCCTCCATGCTGTCAAAGTGCTTCTTGATTCTCAAAATATTCTGACCGTTTTCATAGCGATAGCTGATCTGGTCCATGGAATTCTTCACAATGAAGATACCCAGACCGCCGATGTCCCGCTCATCCAGTCCCATCGTGGTGTCCGGATCCTTGTTTTGCAAGGGATCATAGGGCTTGCCATGGTCGATGAAGGTCACATTCACGCCCAGCGGATCCTCGCAAATGGAGATTCGTACCGTCGCCGGTCCCACATCGGGCCGGTAGGCGTAGCGGACAATGTTGCCGAACAGCTCGTCAATGGCGATATCCAGCTGCAGCTGTGCCTTCTGCGGGCATTTCAGCTTCTCCAGCTCCGCATTCACGAAATCCGTCACGCGGGCAATGTTTTCCACCGTCGCTTCCAATGTTACTTCTGCTATGCATCTTTCCATATCCGTATCCCCTTCCCAACGAATTGAAAGCATTGTCATATCATCGAACTGCGGCGCTTCACCCACGAAGGCATCCGCCGCAGCCTTCACTCTGCCGCAGAGGTCTTCCATGGAAATGTCTTCGGGCGCTGTACGCACGGTTTCCAGCAGACGATCGTCACCGAACAGCTCCTGCTGCAAATTTGTGTCCTCGGTAATGCCGTCGGTATACAGCATCAGCACATCGCCCGGCTGCAGCTGCAGAACGCCGCTCTTGTACTTAAAGCCCGGCATACCGGCCAGCACCAATCCGGGTCTTGTCTTGAAGAACTCCGTGGTGCCGTCCCGGTGCTTCAGCACCGGCGGATTGTGTCCGGCATTCACATATTCCACCTTGCCGTTCCGAAGATCCAGAATGCCCATCCAGGCCGTCACAAACATTTCCTCTGAGTTGTTGCTGCAGAGCCGGTCGTTGGTCTTCTTGAAAATCTCCGAAACCGAAAGTCCCATCTCCGCCAGCAGCTTTACGATGGTTTTCGCCGCCATCATAAACATGGCCGCCGGTATGCCCTTGCCGGAAACATCCGCGATCATAAAGCCGACATGATGTTCGCCCAGCATATAGTAGTCATAGAAGTCGCCGCCCACCTCTTTGGCCGTGTCCATGCGACCGAAGATGGAAAATCCTTCATGCGCGGGCAGTGTCCCCGGCAATGCAGAAAACTGTATAGCATGGGCAAACTGCAGTTCCTTTTCGTTCCGTTCCTCTGCTTCTGCGATATACTTTCGCAGCGTGGCCACGGTGAAATTGATATCATCCGAGAGCTCATCGAATTCCCGGAAGGAGCGAACATTCACCTCTTCCTCCAGATTGCCCCGGCTGATGTCATCCAGCCCGGCATTGATCTTCTTCAGGTTATTTTCCACAAAGTGCTGGGTGATGAAATAGATCACGAAGAACAGGCCCGCGAAAATCAGTACCTCCGAGAAAACGGTGATGTACATGGAAACCTGACGGTAGAACATGACCTCCGTCTCCGGAATGTAGCCGAGGAAATAGATGCCGCCGTCAAAGGTATAAAGGCAGTAGGAATTCTCTCCGTAGATCACGGCCCGGAAGCAGCTGTTCATGGGCTGCTTGGCAAGGTCTACGTTCTGCAGGGTTTCCGTTTCGGAAATTTTGGAGCCGGCCCAGGCACTGTTCAGCAGGATCATATCCTCATCGCAGAGCAGTACATTTCCCGTCTGCCCCACCCGCCAGGGCGAGTTGTCGATAATGGCACCCCGGACACCCGTGGGGGACATATAAATGTCTCTCTGTACATCTTGAATGGAGGTGCGGATATTGTTCTCCGCCTCCCGGACGCCAAGTCTTGTCTGGATGTGATGGTTCAGGACACAGGTGCCCACAAAGGCCACTAGGACAATGCAAAGGAGCCAGAACTGAATGGCCGCGGAAAGCTCGGGCTTCTCCCCCCGCTCCGGCAAACGCCGATACTGCCAGATATACAGAGCGAGGGAACAGAGAATCAGACAGAGGCTCACCGCCAGCATCATTCCTCCCGTATACCGTTCCACAAAGTCGAACGCCTTGCTCAGCTCCTGGTTGTTGTTCATGAGAATCAGCAGCATATGCATAATCTCCGTCACAACACCAATGAACGCACAATAAAGCCAGTTCGGTCTCTTCCGCGTAAAGAGCAAACGTCTCAAAAGCGCGGCAACCAAACCAGCCAGTACACAAGCCAGACTGCAGGGCAGCCTTGTGAAGTTCACGAGGCCATAGTTGTAGCGGTAAGCGCCGCCCAGGATTCCTGCCAAGAGTCCCGCCGGACCTCCGAAAAAGAGGCCGGCCGTCAGAGGCGCCGCATCGCGTACATGCACATTCACCAGATCGCTGCTGCCGCCCCAGACAGAACAGATGGTGGCGACGACAGCGGAAAGTCCGAAGCAGAATCCGATGATCAGCTGCTGCAGTCCATATGGAATTTTTGAAAATTTTGTTTTGCGCTGCAGTGTATCAAAAAGCAGTGCAAGCAGAATGGTCAGTCCTGCAGATAGTATCAGATGCAAAATGGATAATCTCCCCCAAGCTAACATTTACAATCTCAGAGAAGTATACCATCATTCTTTCCCAATGTCTGCATTAAAATGATGCATAAAAAATGAGTAATTATAGGTTGATCGTTACTGACCCTGCATTTTTCAGCGATTGATCTGATGCTCCTTGGTGGGCGCTGTCAGGTCATGACGCAGCTTATCGGTCTTCTGTGCCAGTCCCAGTTTGGCCATGAGTCCCTGAAAACCGCCGACATGCATTCTGGCGTTCTCCGCCTTCTTATCATCTGCGGCCTTTGCGGTCTCCCGGGCACGGGAAGCGCCGAGCACCTTGTTCTCGAATTTCGCAAGCTCCGCTGCGATGCCGTCCTTCACCACATTGTCCTGGGTCATCACATTGGCAGCCTCCTGGAAGGCACTCTGGTAGATCTCCATCCGCTCTGCATTGCCCAGTGCGGCGAAGCTGTCCTTAAAGTTCTCGCTGCGGCGATTCTTGAAGCACTCCAAGCCCCGGTTGATGGCGGTTGCCGTCTCCCGTGTCAGCACCACATCCTTCTGTACCTCCTGCAGCCACTGATTGGAAAGCTCTGCCATTTCCGGATGCAAACGTCCGGCACGCTCCAGCATCTGCATAGCCGTCTCCGCCCGGAGTCCCGGTCCGCTGAGCAGGGCTTCCATCTCGCTGCCGGCCTGGCTGCGGCGTCCTACCTGCTCCAGTGCCAGAAGCTGCTGTGCCATCACGCCCTTGATATTGACTTCGCCCCAGTTCGCCGAAGCATCCCCGCCGGAGGTCGGATCAAAAGCTCTGTCTGCCCGCTGCTGAAAATTCTGAGCCGCATCCTCGGAAACCTGTCCGAAGCGGCATAAAATCTGCGCTGTAATCAATGACGCAAAGCTCAGGGTTGACCCGGAAGTCAGCTTCTGCATCCGAAGCTCGTTTCGGTCCTGTATTGCCTGATTCATGGTATTCATCTTGCGTCTCCTCTCATCAACTATCTTACGTTCTGTATTCTATGGCCATACTATAACGCTTGAACAGACACAGAAGAGACACAGTTTACACAGTATTTACAAAAAATCCAGACAAAATGGTTCGTCGGATAAGGATCGTGCCGTCAGTACCGCCAGGGTAATGGGATTCTGTGCACTGCGCATATGATACTTGCCCAGGGGCCGCAGCTCCGTCGCCGCCATCGTCAGCATCTCGAGGCGATGCGTCTCCGTAAGGTCCGCCGCGACGGCGAGGATTTCCTGCTCTGTCTCCATCGTGATGGCATGAACCGCGATGGTGCAGTCCGGACTTTGCGCCAGCACGGCTTCTATTATAGAAGAAAGTCGTCCGCGGCTGCCGCCGATGAACACCAGATCCGGCCTTCCGTCGGGGGTATCGGCAGACGGCAAGGTATCCGGAGCAAAACCCGGCACAATGCGGAGGTTCCCGCACAGAAAACGTTTTTTGTTTTCCTGCAGCACGGAAAGTGCAGCCGCATCGGACTCAAAGGCCAGGACCCTTCCCCGCGGCACATGGAGACACAGCTCCACAGAAACGGAACCGCTCCCGGCCCCGATGTCATAAATGAGGGCATCCTCCTGCAGCGGAAGCTGTGACAGCGTAAAGCTGCGGGCCGCCTGCTTCGTCATGGGCACGCCCTTTTCCCGGAAAAATCGTGCATCCTCTATGCCGAAGCGGTAAAAGTCGCTCGGCTGCAGCTTTGCCGCCCCGGTATCCTTTCGGAAGCGAAGGTAGAGAAGCGACAGTGAATCCGCTTCCGCATCCAGAAAATCCGCCGGTTTCCCCCTGCGGATCATCTCCTCCGGATAGCTCAGGCGGCTGCCCAGCACCATCTCCGTCTCCGAAAGCCCGAAATGCAGCAATTCCTGCGCGATGGCTCCCAGCTGTCCCCGGCCGCCCAATAAGACCAGCAGCTTCTCTTCCTTTGCAAGCAACGGCAGAACAGATCCCTCCCGGCCATGGAGACTCAGTACAGCCACCGATTCCCGGCGCTCTCCCAGATCATCCAGGAAGTAGTCCAGCGAAGATAGCCCGGACAGGAAATGCATTCGTTCCCGGGGGATACCGCTTTCTGCCAAAGCAGAGGCCAATGCCGTCGCGCCGGAGTACACCGACAGCGCCCCGGTGAAAAGAAAGCCCACTCGTCGACAGTCATCCGGCAATGCTTCCAGAAATTGAAGTAGCTCCGCGGTACGGAAGCTCACGAGACAGCGCTCCGCCGCCACACTGCCGCCAATTTCCCGATACAGGGCCATCGTTCTCTCGGCCCCTGCCACAGCATCCAGCGAAAGCAGGCAGTCCCTGGCTTCCGCCGTCAGCAGAGAAGCACTCCCCGGCCCCATGCCGATGAGATAAATGTCACGATTTTCCGCCATATCCGCTCCTTCTCAAACTGCCCTTTGACACTAAATGAGCAACAACTATACACACAAGTGCCGCAACGCCTCCACTGTCATCGTCTTTCCCAGGGGCGGCAATGGCGGCTCCTCCGGACGTCCCACCAACAAAAGCTGCACACCGGCTTCCTCTGCGGCCGCCCGCTTCTCTTCGAAGCCGCCCCGCTGACCGCTCAGCTTACTGATCAGAAACCGCGCCTGACAATGTCGCAGCAGCGCGAGATTCATCTCTTTGGAAAAGGGCCCCTGCATGAGGAAAAGGTGGCTTCCCGGAAGCCCCAGCTGCTCCGCAATTTGCAGCACCGCTGCCGTGGGCAGTGCCCGCAGGAAGCAGCGCGCCGAAAAATCCGGCAAGGCGGCAAATTCCGGCAGGGCCTTCGCACCGCTGGTGATCAGAATATTGCCCTCGGTGCCCTTCAGGAAGTCCACCAGGGCCGCAAAGTCCGGGAAATACCGCATGCTTTCGCTGTTCTCTTCTGTCGGAAGCGAAGACATTTCCCTCTGCAGCCGCAGGTAAGGAATCGAAAGTACGGTGCAGATTTCCGTCAGTGTCCCGGTGATATGACGTGCATAGGGATGGGTTCCGTCCACCACCAACGCCGGGGGATCCTGCCGAAAGGACTGCAGCATATCGTCCCGCAGAAAAAAGCCCACATGCACATGCATCCGTTCATCCTTGGGAAGCGCAGCGGCACCGTAGTCCGTGGTGACATAGACATCCATATAATTTTCGGTGCGAGGTGAGCGTGCGTAGATTTCCGCCGCTTCCCGGCCCTCCGAGGTGCCCGCGAATAAGGCAATCCGCCCCTTGATTTCGTGAAATTTCTGCATATCTATCCTCCGGCTTTGTTCATGGCCGACAACTGAGCGTTGCTTACTCTGCAGCATCCTGATATGCGGACGTGCAGGCAATGGCAAGGGTCACGCCGTCATAAATCTGCTTTCGAAGCAGGAACCGCGCCCCCGCCCCCGCCGCCTTCATGGCAGACCGCTCACAGACATTGTCAACACCGGTCACAGAACGCACAAAGGCGGATTCTGTATACCTTCCCGGCAGGGCCAGCAGTTCTTCCTTCCCGTAGGTCCAAAAAGGAAGCTGCTGCGATGCCGCATAGTTCAGAATACCGGTTTCCTGCTTTTTCAGGTCAATGCTGGCGAGTCCTGCCACCGCATAACTCGACAGCGAAAGCATCGTCAAAGCTTTTTCCACGGCTGCGGCAACGGCAGTTTCCGCAATACCCTTCCGCGCACCGATCCCGATCCAGAGACAGCGGGGCGGAAGAAAAAGACCGATGCCGTCATGCTTCTCTGCAAATCCCCGTCCCAGACAATGAAATCCAATCAGAATATCCGCCTCAGTCATCCTTTCCCGGGGCAGAAATGTCAGCTGCTCCATTGGCGGCAGCTGCTGCAGGGAAAGTGTCGGGAATTCCGTATAGATCCGAATGGGAAGTCCCTGCAGAGACCGGGCAGAAACCCTTTTCGCCTTCGTGAAGTCCGTGAGTACCAGACCGTTGGCCTCCGCAAACAGATCCGCTGCGAAACCCCGGGACACATCCGTTGCCGTGGTGATCACCGGCTGCGCACCCAGCAGCTTTGCCACAAACCGCGCCCAGTCATTGGCATGGCCCAGATGTCCGGAAAGAAGGGAGATACAGAACAAACTCTGTTCATCCACCACCAGCACCGCCGGATCCTCCGCCTTATGCGTAAGCAGCGGCGCGATCAGCCGCACCGCAATCCCGGTGGCACCGATAAAAATAAAGACCTCCTTTTCCCACCATGTCGCCGCGATTTCCTTCGCCGGGCGAGTGTCGGAAAGTGCGCCCATGGCCTCGCATTTGACAGCGCGGGCAATATCCAGATCACTCTCTTCTGACCGAAGCGCCTCCGCCAGCCGGGCAGAAAGCGCCCATCCCCGCTCTGTGAAGGCGAGGATACCGATTCGCGCGCTCATGACTTCCCCTGCCGGTATTCTGTCGTGAAGCTTTCGTCATACAGTTTGGAAAGCTCCGCCGCACACCTTTCCCGGTTCAACACCTCTCCCACCACGATGAGGGCGGTTTTCGTGAGACCTTCCCGGCGGAACAATGCCGGCAATTCTCTTAAGCTCGTGCGAAATACCTGCTCCTCCGGCCAGCTGGCCTTATAGACCACCCCCACCGGCGTATTCTCCGGGAGTCCCGCTGCCAGCAGCTCCGCCTGCACCTTTTCCGTGAGGGAGGATGACAGGTACAGAAGCAGCGTGGTCTTGTGCGTCGCGAGAAGCCGCAGTTGCTCCGCCGCAGGCATTTTCGTCCGCCCCTCTGCCCGGGTCAGAATCACTGTCTGCGTGACGCCCGGCTCCGTGTACTCCACTCCGAGGGCCGCCGCCGTGGCCTGCATGGCGCCGAGGCCCGGGCACACATCCCAGGCAATGCCGTGAGGTGCCAGTGCCTCCGCCTGTTCCCGCAGCGCGCTGTAGAGGGAAACATCCCCCGTTTGCAGCCGCACGATTTCCGGCCCGCCGTCATTATCCCGTGTCAATGTCTTCGGCGCTGCTTCCCCGTTGAGAAGCCCCCGTTCCCGATAGGCCGCCACAATGATTTCCGTAATCTCCGGAAGGCTCAGCTTCGCCGAATCATAAATTTTCGCCTCCGGCTTCGCATACTGCAGCAATGCCGGGTTCACCAGCGAACCCGCATAGATCACAATGTCCGCCTTTTCCAGCAGTCGAAGCCCCCGCAGGGTAATGAGATCCGGCGCCCCCGGCCCCGCGCCCACAAAGTGTACCATAAGATTTCCTTTCTCTAGCCTTGTCTACATCTTCCGGCGAAGCGCATCCAGAATCGCATCAACGCCCGCACTTGCCGCCAGTAAACCATAGGTCTCGGAATAGACCATGATCGAAACCGGCAATTCCTTCACCCGGTGTTTCACATGCCGCTCCATTTCCGCAAACACAGAATCTATCACCTTGTCTCGCATGCCCCAGTCGGTGAGATGCCGCAGCATCTCCTCGGTGGTGACGCAGTCCCGCAGAACCTGCAGCTGTGTACGATCCGCCCCCAGGAGCGCGGCATGCGCCGCAAAAATCTCCCAGCGACCGTCTGCATAGCGGGAGTGGGTATTCATGATCCCGGCGGCGAGCTTCACAAGCTTTCCGATGTTGCCGATGAGCAAAACTCTCGAAAATTCCAGACTTACCGCAAGGTCCAGCGCTTCACCGATGAAGTTCGAGCACTGGACGGTGTGCACCTCCTGCGGCAGCTGCAGGGATTCCCGGACATAGCGCTCGCCATAGTTTCCCGGCACGAAAAGAACGGTTTCCGCCCCCAACCTTTTCTCCTGCTGCAGCAAAACCTCAATGGTGTCCACGATGGCCTGCTCCGACATGGGTTCCACAATGCCGGTGGTGCCCAGAATGGAGATACCGCCTGCAATGCCCAGGAGCGGATTGAAGGTATGCTTCGCCAGCGTTTCTCCCTCCGGCACGGAAATTTCAATGCCCAGAATTCCCGGATAGTCCGCATGCTCCAGCACCTCGAAGACCGCCTCGAAAATCATATGCCGGGGCACCGGATTGATGGCCGACTCCCCCACCTTTTCCTTCAATCCCGGCTTCGTCATCCGACCAATACCCGCACCGCCGTACAGACGGATGCCCGGATAGTCCGGGTCCGTGAAATATTGCCGTGCCGCCGTTTCCGTCTCCGCCGCCGGGAGAAAAAAGGCCCGGGCACAGATTTGGGTGCCGTTGGTGACATCCGGGTCATCGCCCGCATCCTTCAACGTATAAAAGCCGGTATCTCCCCAGGGGAACACCGGCTGTGATACCCGCTCACCGCCGGGAAGACGCACCCCGGCGGCAGCCTCTGTTTTCTGCATCAGCAGCTTCTCTGCCGCTGCCTTTGCTGCAATGGCGGCGCAGGTGCCTGTTGTGAGCCCCCGCCGCAATACCTTCTGATTTTTTCTGACAGTGCTTCGCACCTTCTGCTTTCCTCTTATCGCTTACGTCATTCAGCTCCGTTTCTCACCCAGGGCGAAGCTGAATTCTGTGACATAGCCTTCATTATCCTGCTGAATCTTCTGCATGCCGATTTCCTTCAGGAAGCTGAAGGCATCGGAGGCAATGATATCCGGCAGGTTGTTGTCGAGATAGTGCACCTTGGCATGCTTCCGTACCTTCAGGGTAATGTCGTAGGACTCACCTGTGGGCTTATTGTCCGTCTTTTGATGGTACACCGAAGCCGATACTTCGTAATAGTCGCCCTTATCCACCTTGGTGCTGATGTGCGCCTGCACGATGGAATTCGGATAGTTGGCAAATTCGGAAGCCGCATCAAAACCTCTCTGCCCCCGGGCATTGACATAGACGCCGTCCGGCGTGGTGGTATCGATCAGCATGGCGCCGTCCTCACCCACATAGTACTGGTTGTCAATCCAGGTGCTCGTCAACATCCGGCCCATCTCATCAAAGAAATAATACTTGCCGTCCTGCTGCTGCCAGCCGGTGGAAAGTACGCCGTCCGCATCGAAGAAATAGCTGCTGCCTTCGATGGTCTGAAGACCCGTCAGCATATATCCCTTTTCATCAAAGTAGTAGGTCTTTCCGTCCTTCGTCATCCAGCCCGTCTGCACGGCACCATCGGCATCCACATACTGTCGTCCCTCTGCGGTATCGACAAACTGGTCCAGAGCATACTTTTCCGGATCCAGCTGAATCGTATAATCCATATTGACGCTTTCGCCCTTGCCTCCGTCAGAAGCCACGGCATAGGCAGACAAGGTAAATGTGCCGTTGGTGGACAGGAGAATCTCGTCCTCATAGGTCTGCTCCGGCTCGTCGTTGAGCTGATAGCGGATCTCATAGCCCTTTTCATTGGACAGGGCTATGCTCTGGGGATCGCTGTAGTCACCGGAGGGCACACTGACGGTCACCGTAGGATTCAATTCCGCCAGCTTTTCAATAAGCTCCGCGTTGTCCGGGTATGCCACCTTGGCTTCCTCCAGAAGCGCTACCGCCTGAGCATGCTGATCCGTATTGGCATAGGCATCGGCCAGAAGGAGATGTACCTCCAGGGAATCCGGCTGCTCCTGCAGCAGCTTCTCCAGCACCGGCACCGCTGCGGTGAAATTGCTGCTTTCTATGTAATTTCTTCCCTTATGCAGTGCACGGTTCATGAGCTGCGTCGGCAGGTTCAGGTAAACCACCACCGCACCGGCTGCCACGGCACAAACCGCCAGCGGAATCAGGAAGCGTTTCCGCTTTTTGTCGCACTTTTCATCATCGTGACAGAGCTTCGCAGACGCTTCTTTTTCTTCTGCTTCTGCTGTCACATCTACTGTTTCGTCAGATTCTGCTGTCGCTTCAAGCTCCCCGGGCGCTTCGGTCTCAGCCGCAGCAGTCTCTGTATCGCCATCCGGCTCGACTGTTGTGTCGTCAACCTCGGCTACCGCCTCCGTCTGTTCCGTCGTTTCCTCAGTCTCCGCTACTGCTTCATCCGCTGCTGACACTTCCGCCTCAACGGGGAGTTCCGGCTCGGATTCAACTTCTGATCCAGCAATCTCTGTATCTTCAGCTCCCGCCGGAGCAGCTGTCGCATCGGCCTCTGCCTCAACCTCCAAAACCTGTTCAGGCTCCGCAAGCATCTCAGGAACATCCTCAGTTGCTGCTTCTGTTTCCGCCTGCGGCAGTGTTTCCTCTGTCTCGCTCTCGACATGCTCTTCAGCAACTGCTGCTTCCGTGATTTCTTCGGACGGCTCTGTCTCTTCCGCTATGGCAAAGTCACCCACAGACTTTTCGCTGACGGCTTCCATGAAGCTGATGTTCTCATCCCAGACGAAGGCAGGATTTCCCTGCTCATCCACCTTGGTGGAGTCCAGACCATCATCCGGCAACAGGGCCGCGAGTCTCTCTTCCAGCTCAGCATGCACCGCTTCTTTGATTTCGGCATCCTTCAACTCTTCTGCTGACTCGGATGCATCTTCGACTTCGACTGTTTCGGCAAGCTCCGCCTCTTTGTTCTCGGCCGCCTCGGAAACTTCTGCCGAATCTGTAGTCTCTGCAGACGCAGAATCTTCCGGCTCTTTGTTGTTTTCTGCAGCGATTTCTTCTGTTGACTCTTCTGTTTCTTTCTCCGACGTCTCAGCAATCAGCTCCGGCAGCGTTTCTTCCGCTTCTGCGATTTCAGACGACATCGCCACATCGGTTGTTCCCTCCGTTTCCTCTGCCGTTTCTGCATTCGCAGCTTCTGCCGCTTCCGCCTCCTCTGCATCAGAACTTACCGCCTCTTCGCCGGAAACCGCCTCCTGCATCTCAGCTTCTGCAACCGCAAGCTCCACTTCCTCAGACTTCACCACATCCGGCTCCGTCTCCACAAAAGTTTCCTCTTCCGCAACTTCTGCCGCATCTGCTTCCTCGGCTTCGGAGGTCATTTCCTCTGCCACAGACACTTCACTCTCTGCAGGCGCAGCCACTTCCGTTTCCTGTGCTTCGACAGCCACTTCACTCTCTGCAGACGCAGTATCTCCCGACACTTCTGCTTCTTCTGCTTCTTCTGCTTCGGATCTCATCTCTTCCGCTGCAGCCTCTTCAGGTTCTGCAGACGCAGTGTCTTCCGGCTCTTCACTGGTCTTTGCAACGACCGACTCTGCCACGGGCTCTGAAGGCTGCTTTTCCTCCAGCTCAATGGCATCCGGTGTCTCATCCTGTTCTACCTGGGCATAGTCCTCATCCGAAAATTCCACCGCTTCCGTCGGTTTTTTCTCTGCCGCCAGGGCACGGGCATCTCTCTCCAGTGCCTTTCTGAGTTCCAGCTCGAGACGTGCCTCCG
The DNA here is from genome assembly GCA_963659875.1 of Parolsenella sp. GTDB lineage: Bacteria > Bacillota > Clostridia > Lachnospirales > Lachnospiraceae > Oribacterium. The sequence continues at coordinate 267,426 of CAVKVA010000001.1, read as the reverse complement.
CCTCTTCGGTGCTCTCCTCATGCTGAGGCTGCAGAAACTGCTGCGTCGTCTCCGGCGCAGCAGCTTCTGCCTCAGCTTTCTTCGGCTGATATTCGTATTTCGGGATCGTGTATTTCCGCTCCGGTACCGTGAACTGCTTTCCAAGATCGAGAAGCAGTCCGCAGTTCGGGCAATACCGATAGCCCTCCGGAACCTCCATTTTACAATACTTACAATTCATAGAATTCTGCCCTTATATTTCTGTCCTTAGTAAACTCTTATGCTTCGGCCTGTTCAGCAGCTTCTGCCGTTTCTGCCTTTTTACGGCGTCCGCCTCTCTTTCTGACCGGCTTCGGCTCAGCGTTGCCTGCCTCAGCGGCATCCCCGGCCTCTGTCTTAACAGCGGATTCGGTTTCAGCGCTTTCGCCAGCCTCTGCTTTGGTTTTCTTACGGCTGCTTCTCTTCCGCACCGGCTTCTTTGCCTTCTCCGGCTCAGCAGACTCTGCCTCTGCTGCGGTCTCAGGCGCTTCTGTCTTTTCCGCTTCCTCCGTCTTCGCCTTCCGGCTCCGTCTCTTCCGTGTCGGCTTCTTTACCGGTGCTTCTTTTTCCGCTTCCGGCTCTGCTGCAGCGACCTCCTCAGCTTCTACTTTCTGTGTATTCTCTTCCGTCGGCGTCTCCTCAGTCAGTGCATTGATGTCCCCGTTCTCGGCAAAATCCATGCTGAGCTGTACATAGCGTCCGAACTGCGCTGCCGCGAGGGCCTCTTCCTCGCTGACCTCCGCATGACTCGGCTTCACGGCATGCGCATCAGCAAGCTTCTCCGTTTCTGCCTGCGCCTCTGCCGCTTCTACTGTAGGTTCTGCCTGTTCAACGGCATCTACAACAGCTTCCTCGGTCATCGGCTCTGTTGCCGGAAGCACCGGATGCTCCTCTTCTGTCTCAACAGATTCCGTTGCAGCTTCCTCCGGCACTGCCGTCACTGCAGCAATCTCTGCCTCTGCATCTGAAACCGCCTCAACAAGTTCCTCTGCATTCTCAGCAACAACAGCTTCCGGCTCTGCTACCGCTGCTTCCGCATTTTCTGCAGTCTCCATTTCCTGCTGCAGCTGCTTTCTCCGCTTAAACTCCGCCTGCATTTCCTTCTTGGTGGCATTGAAGATTTCCTTACCCACAGCCTTGCCGAAGGTTTTCACCAGCTTCACATAGTACTGGTGCGAGGTGTTGACACCGGGGCCGTACTTTTCCAGCGCCTCCATCGGCACAATGCCCAGGGCCTCCAGAGAAACCACTTCATTCTCGGCAGCAACATTTTCCTCGCTCTCTGCCTCAATTTCCGTTGCCGTCTCTGCCTGCTTCTCTTCGGTCACTTCCGCTGCCGCTGCGGCCGCAATCTCCGGCTTACTTGTCTCGGCTGTCAGCTGTTCTGCCGCCTCTGCCGTTTCGACTGTCTCCGCCACCGGTTCCATCTTCTTCATGGTGCCGGTTTCCGGGTCGTAGACAAAACGGATCTGGTTCTTATTGATACGGGGCAGCACACGCTCGCTGTTCTTTTTCTCGTTCAGGATCGTGGTCTTCTTTTCCGCCTCTGCCGCCAATGTCTCCTGCGCTGCAGCGCCTGTTTCTGCCTTTACTTCTGTTTTCTCCGGCTTTGTGTCCTGCGGCTTCTGCGGCTTTTCCCCTGCCTTATTCTCTGCAGTCTCCGGCAGCCGCTCCTCACCATAGAAAACGGCCTCATTCTGATTGCGGCGCTCATTTCTGTTCCGGTTGTTCCGACCGTCTCTTCCGGACTTCCGGGAACCGCCCCTTCTGTCGTTCTCCGGCCGCAGATTGGTATAGCCGCCGCGATTCAGAGAACCCGCGCCCGACTCCCCGGCAGAAGCGCCGACATTATCCACAGAAACCGGCAGCGCGTCCTCGATCTGCAGACTGTCTGTCACAGCAGAGCTGTTCTCCTCCGGCTGCACGGTCTGGGCCTCCACCGGCGTCGGCAGTGCCGGAATCGACTTCAGCAGCGGGTTCGGCAGAATGGCCACCGGCTCCAGATTCTTTGTGGTATCCAGCTCATCATTCCGTCTCTTCCGTGCATTGGCGCGGCTCAGGGTCGGCCGTGTCGGAATGCGATTCATGGTTTCGAAGGCATTTGTCAGCAGTGCCTTCTGGCTCCGCTCCTTCACCCGGCGGATACGGGGATCATCATTGGCCACAGAATGCAGGAAGCACTCCTCAATGGTCTCGCCCAGCAGAATTTCAGCGCCGCGCAGGCTGTGCCAGAAATCCCGTACCGCAGCGTAGCCCTTGTCCTTCGAGACAATGCAGATCTTCTCGCCGGTATCCAGGAACATACCCGTCGTGGATGCAATGTACATATCCAATGCATTGGCGTGCTGCTTCAGCAGCTTCACCATGCGCACGTTCACATCCCGGCTCTTCAGATCCTCTACCATACCCCGGGTCACGGCTGAATTTTCATCGCTGTAATACACCACCACGGTATCCGTCTCGTTCAAATAGGTATAGCCTTCCATACCATTGACATGTGTGTTTTCAAAGTCCACTAAAATAATCACTGATTCGTCCTATAGAATGCACAAATCGATCCCGCCCTTTTCTTCGTCTCTCTTCTCCGGCAGGAAATGCATTCCCCTCTCTTTTTTGTTTTTCTCCTGTTCCGATGGCAGGGCATCCGCAATGGCGGCGGCATCGTGCCTGAGTCCTGACCTTCTGAACAATCAGTGTTATTGTAAGGTATCTCCGGAGATTTGTAAACAAGGAAGGCTCTGCTGATGCAGAGCCTTCCTTATACGTTTCGTATGAATCAGTCTTTATTTGCTGCGGTTTTTCAGCAGTGCAAAGATACTCTGCAGCAGGATGAAGAAGCACAGCAGTGCAGCGGTCAGGATGTTGGACCAGCTGGACAGAAGCTTTCCGTTTGTCATCACGAGCTGGTCGATGGTACCGGTGATCAGCACGCCGAAGAAGGTACCGATAATGTTGCCTACGCCGCCGGTCAGCAGTGTGCCGCCGATAACGGAGGAGGCGATGGCATTCATCTCGAAGCCCTTGGCCTGGGTTACGGCACCGGTCATGGTGTTCAGGCAGAACAGAATGCCGCCGATGGAGCACAGGAAGGAGGACAGGATATAGGCCTGCATCTTCGTCTTTCGCACATTGAGACCCATCATTCTGGCAGACATCTCATTGCCGCCTACGGCATAGAGCACACGGCCGAATTTTGAATACTTCAGTACCAGGAAGATGATGACAGCCACCAGCAGCGCTACGATCACTGTGGGGCGGATAAAGGGAATGATCATCTTCTTTTTGCCCATGTAGCCGAGGCACTCCGGGAGAAGGATCTTGGCATTGGCCCAGCCGTAGAACAGCTTGTTGGCTGCCTCTGTGATGGACACCTGCTCCGTGTTGATGACAGCTGTCATACCACGGGCGAAGAACATGCCCGCCATGGTCACGATGAAGGGCTGAATCTCCAGGTAGGCCACCAGGAAGCCCTGAATGGTGCCGAATACGAGACCCAGTACCAGTACGAATACCACGGCAAAGATGGCATTCCAGCCATGATTGGTCATGCCGTCCGCCAGGATCATGCAGTCCAGTGCGATCAGAGATCCCACCGAGATATCAATGCCGCCGGCGATCATAACACAGGTCATACCGCAGGCCACACAGATGAGACCCGCATTGGTGATCAGCAGATTCAGGAAGGTCTGGAAATGCATGAAGCCCTTTCCCGCATAAATCACACAGCCGCCGGCATACATCGCCGCAAAGAGAATGATGGTGATCACCAGCAGGAGATTGTTTCCGCTGAGCTTTTTCTTTTTGATCAGGGTGTTTTTCATTGTGCTCATCCTGCTACCTCCTTCGCTGCCTGTTTTGCCTGCAGCTTCTTCTCAATCCAGGACTTGAAGATCGGTGCCTGAACCACAACGATCAGTACCACGATGATGGCCTTCACCACCGGTGCCTGGTCTGTGGAAACGCCCATGGCCAGAAGGGTTGTGGTGATGGTCTGAATGGTATATGCACCAATGATGGAACCTGCCATATTGAACTTACCGCCGCCGAGGGAGTTGCCGCCCAGAGCCACTGCCAGGATGGCATCCATCTCGTAGTTCAGACCGATGTTGTTGGAGTCTGCAGAGTAAATTCTGGAAGACGCCACCATGCCGGCGATACCGGCGCAGACGCCGCAGATAATGTAGCAGATCCAGCAGATCATATCCGAATTGATACCGCAGATCTTGGATGCTCTTCCGTTGATACCCACAGACTGTACATAGAGTTCCAGAGAGGTCTTCTTCAGAATAATCTCTGCAATGATCAGCACCACAATGGTCACGATGATCGGTGTGGGGATCGGACAGTTCGGCAGGAAGTTGCCGAGGTACTTGTAGGGCTCATAACGGATATAGGTGATCTGGTTGGAGCAAAGCAGAAGGCCGATGGCCCGGGCTGCCGTATAAAGGATCAAGGTTGCCACCATGGGCTGAATCTTCAACTTTGCCACCATGGCGCCGTTCCATGCGCCGCAGAGTGCACCGCAAAGAATGCCAACCACAACGCCAACCCAGATGGGGCGGATAATGCTGGTGACCGAAGTGTTGCCGAAGCCCGTCAGCATCACACAGCCCGCACAGGCTGCCAAAGACATGACCGAACCCACGGAAATATCGGTTCCGGCAGATACCGCAACCACCAGTGTCATGCCCACTGCCAGAATGGCAATCTCACTGCCGCGGTTCAGAATATCGATCAGTCGTCCGTATAAAACGCCGTTTTTGATGCCGATGGAGAAGAAGGCAGGATCCTTGAAAACATTGATCAGCAGCACAAGGATCATACAGATCACCGGCAGGAAAAGCGGATTCTTTTTCAGCTTTTTAAAGGTACTCATTCGTTCTCACCTCCTGCAATCGCATTCATGACTGCTTCCTGTGTCAGATTCACTTCATGGGAATCCAGCTCTCCCACCTTTTCGCCGTCTCGAAGGATGATGATCCGGCTGCAGGTACGCAGCATTTCCTCAATCTCCGAGGAGATGAACACCACGCTCATGCCCTGCTCTGCAAACTGCAGCACCAGCTTCTGGATCTCTGTCTTGGTTCCGATATCGATACCACGGGTCGGCTCATCCAGAATCAGCAGCTTCGGATCTGTCGCCAGCCATCTGGCCAGAATCACCTTCTGCTGGTTACCGCCGGAAAGCTGTCCCAGCAACGTCTCCCGGGATGCCGTCTTGATCTGCAGCATCTTGATGAACTTGTCCGCAATTTCGTTCTGCTTTGCCATGGGGATCTTCTTGAAGAGTCCGTTCCGGGCCTGCAAAGCGATGATAATGTTTTCACGCACTGAGAGGCCTGCGATACAGCCGTCCAGCTTCCGGTCGTCCGGCAGATAGGCCATGCCCAGCTTGATGGAATCGATGGGTGCCTTAATGTGCACCTCCTTGCCGTCCATCTCCTGCTTTCCGGTCTGGGCCGTATCCACGCCGTAGATGCAGCGCACCAGCTCGGAACGTCCGCTGCCCAGGAGTCCGGCAAGGCCAACCACCTCACCCTGATGGATATCAAAGTTGAAGGGTTTAATGGTTCCCTTGTGACTCAGGCCTTCTGCCCGATAGCATACCGGATTCTTTGCCGCATCCTCTGTGCCTTCCTTCTTGATGGAAGCCAGGTCATCAAAATCCTTACCCAGCATAGCCGCCACCAGCTTGACACGGGGCAGCTCCGCGATGGGATAGTCCCCCACGAAGGTACCGTTTCGCATGACAGTGATGCGATCGCATACCGCATACACCTGCTCCAGGAAGTGCGTAACAAAGAGAATGCCCACGCCCTTCGCCTTCAGTTTATTCATCATGCCGAAGAGCTTCTCTACCTCGTTGTCATCCAGAGAAGATGTGGGCTCGTCCAGGATCAGCACACGACAGTCCATGTCCACCGCTCTGGCAATGGCGATCATCTGCTGGATGGCAATGGAATAGTTCTCCAGGGTATTGGTGACATCCACCTCGATCTGCAGACTGTCCATCAGCTCCTGGGCCTTCCGGTTCATGGTTTTCCAGTCCACCGTATGGAACTTGGTCTGGGGTGCCCGTCCGATAAACAGATTCTCCGCCACACTCAGGTTGGGACAGAGGTTAACCTCCTGGTACACCGTTGCGATACCGATGTTCTGGGCATCCATGGTGGAATGGTTATGGATATTTCCTTCCACACCATCCATGTAGACCTCACCCTCATCCCGCTCATACACGCCCGTCAGGCATTTGATAATGGTGGATTTTCCTGCACCGTTTTCTCCCATCAGTGCATGAATTTCTCCCTTACGAAGCGTCAGCTGGGCATGATCCAGTGCTTTTACACCCGGAAAGGTCTTTGTGATATTTCGCATTTTAATCAGCACATTTTCTTCCATATCGTTTTATCCTTCCGTAGTTGGAAAAGGGGAGGCGGTTTGATGCGCCCGCCTCCCACTTTCTGTCAGATCCCTTTGCAGAGAATCTGTTTCATCTTTTTAGTAACCAGCGTCAACGATAGCCTGATCAACAACGATCATATCTTCTGTGACTTCGTTGCCGGCTGCATTGGTGTAAGTTACGCTCTTTACAGTATCATCATGTGCATACCAAGGCTCGGACATGAATGTTGTCTTCTCGAACTCTTCATCATTGGCAATCTGCTTAACGATTGTTGCACAATCCGGTCCCTGCAGCGGGTTACACTGGAAGTCTGCGTTGATGTCGCCGTCCAGAACCATCTGGAGACCTGCCTTACATGCGTCGAAGGAAATCACGATAACATCGCCGTCAGCACCGTAGGAAACGCCGGCTGCCTTCATGGCATCGATGGCACCGAATGCCTCGTTATCATTCTGGCAAACCACAACGTTGAACTTGCCTTCATAGGACTTGCAGTAGGACTCCATAACCTTCTGTCCGCCGTCCTGTGTGAAGTCACCGGTCTGCTCATCCAGCTTGTTCCAGCCCTCAGACTCAACATACTGATCGAAGCCTGTGGAACGTCCGATCTGTGCGGAAGAACCTGTGGTTCCGGAGATCACGAGAATGTTTACATCCTCGATGCCCTTAGCGGCTACATATTCCTTAAGCCATGCACCTGCTGCCAGACCCTCGTTCTTGGTCTCGGTTCCGATCCATGCGGTGTACTTATCGGAATCGTCGATGGTACGGTCGATCACGATAACCGGGATATCGGCATCCTGTGCCTCAGTCAGAACGGTGTCCCAACCGGTAGATACGATCGGGTCGATGATGATGTAGTCAACCTGCTGCTGAATGAAGTTACGTACAGATGTCAGCTGTGCCTCGGAATCGTTATCACAGTCTACGAACTGAAGATCGAAGCCGTTGGCCTCTGAGAAAGCTTCCTTAACGGAATTGGTGGAAGCAGTACGCCAATCGGACTCATGTCCAACCTGTGAGAAACCGATGGTGATCAGCTCGCCGGAGGTGTTCTCCTTCGCAGCCTCTGTCACCTTCTCTACAGCTTCCTCTGTGGAAGCGACCGTGGTCTCCTCTGCCTTAGCAGCCTCTGTTGTTGCTGTGCTTCCGGAGCTTCCGCATCCTGCCAGAGCTGTTGTTGCCATTGCTGCTGCGACCATGATCGCGCCGAACTGTTTTTTCATAGTACCCTCCTAAATGATGGATGTTTTGGAAGAGCCGCTCTGCTCTTCTTTTGATGTACTCATTTTCACAAATTCTGACCATATTTTCAATTTCTTTTCGGCAATATGTTGCAGTTTCATCAAATCGAACAAGACAAATTCTCTTTTATGTCCTATAATAAAATACAAATCATAGCAAAACGCCCTCTGTAACGCAAATCACGGGTGTTTTCTTTGCTTTAGCCGTAAAAATTCTTCACTTCGCCACAAAATTTTCTACGTTTCCGATGGCTTTGTCAAAAAAATAACGCCCCAACGCCCGGGAAAAGGGAAAATTTCCGCAAAAAAGTCGGTTACAGCAGAAAAATTCTTGTCATCGTAAGGGGATTAAGGCACGATGCAGACGCGCACGAAAGGAATACATCGGATGAAAAAATATGAAATATTACTGAAAGAACTGGAAAAGGAAATCGAAAGCTGTCTGCAGCAGGGAACACTCCATTTTCCCACAGAAAAAGCACTCTGCGAACGCTACGGCATGAGCCGTCAAACGGTACGCAAGACCCTCGGCCTTCTGTCCGATCGAGGACTCCTCCGCAGGCGTCAGGGCAGCGGCATCTTTCTGACCGGCCTAAAGCCCCATCCCATGGACAACCAGATCGTCGTGATGCTGGCCTCTCCCGAGGAATATATCTTTCCCGGCATCTATGCCGCTCTGAACCGCAGTCTCACCGGCAAGGGCTTCGCCCTGCGGCTTCTCGAAAACGGCGGTGATTTCATGCGGGAGCGAAAAAATCTTGAGGCCCTGTTGCAGTCACCGCCCCGGGCCCTCCTGACCGAGGGCTTCTCCGCGCTGCCGAATCCCAACGCGCCCCTCTACGACGCCCTGTCCGCTGCCGGCACCTCTCTGCTCTTCCTCTTTTCAAAAAGTCCGAACATCCGTGGCCAGCACTGTCTCCATGAGGATAATGCCGGCGGCGCTGCCATGCTGGTGCGGAGCCTCTATGAACATGGTCATCGCCGGATTCGGGGCATTTTCCGCAGCGACACCCAGCAGGGCATGGAGCGCTGCTACGGCTTCCTCTGCGCCCTGCGGGATTACGGGCTGCCCTTCGGGCAGGAGGAAACGCTGCTGCTCGACAAAAACAGTCTGGCACTTCTCTTTGATCCCAAAGAAAAAAAGACCAGTCGGCTGCTTTTGGAGCGTTTTCTCTCCTCCTGCACCGCACTGGTCTGTTATAACGACAGTCTGGCCTATGAAATTGTACGCATCGCTGCCGCGCTCTCCATTTCCGTGCCGGAGGATCTCAGTCTCGTGAGCTTCGATGCCAGCTATCTCCGGGAATCCGGCCCCGTCATCATTTCCTCTCTGGCCCACAAGACCGAGTCTCTGCCGGAGGCCGCCGCAGAACGCATCTCGGCACTCCTCAGCCATCAGGCCTGCAGTGACCGGGACTTGGAATGGCAGCTGCAGCCCGGAAACTCGGTGGCCTGGGTTTAGTCCCGCAGCAGGCGCATCGAACAGACTACCTCACAGTTGTTCGTCTGGGGGAACATGTCCACGGGACAGACCTTCTCCACAACATAGCCGCTGGCCTGCAGAGGCACCAAATCCCGGGCCAGACTCTGGGGCTTGCACGCCACATAGATCAGACGTTCCACACCATAGTCAATGATCTTTCGCAGGGCCTTGGGATGAATGCCGTCCCGAGGCGGATCCAGAATGATGAGGTCCGGACGCGGGGCATCCTCAAGGCTGCCGTCCTCTTTTCGAAGCTCGCCGCCCTCTTGGATCACCTTCAGCACATCCCCGGCAATGAAATCGCAGTTGGTTATGCCGTTCAGCCGGGCATTTTCCCGGGCGGCCGCCACCGCTTCCTCCACAATCTCCACGCCCACGGCCTGACTGGCCACGGCGCTCATGAGCTGGGTAATGGTACCGGTGCCGGAATACAGATCATAGATCACCGGCTTTTCACCGCTCTTCTGCATGTCTTCAAAGCCCGCATATTCCCGCACCTTGCTGTACAGCTTCTCTGCTCCCAGAGAATTGGTCTGGAAGAAGGAAAAGGGCGTGATCCGGAAACGAAGCCCCAGCAGCTCCTCATAGAAAAAGCTTTCGCCGTAGAGCACCTCGGTGCCGTCATCCTTAATGGCATCCGCCAGAGAATCATTTTTTGTATGCAATATACCGGCGAAGTGTCCTTCCAGCTTTCCTTCCTCCGAAATCCGGCGCAGCACGTCCTTCCATCCCAGGAGAACCTGCAGTTCCCGGCCGGAGGACAGCAAGGCCGCATCGCCGACATTATCCTGAGAAGCGGTCGGAAGGTCCAGGGACTCCAGCTCAGCCAGCTGCGTGGAGGTCACGAGATCCACCAGAATTTCTCCGGTTTTGATGGCCCGGCGCACCAGAAGATGCCGGAGATACCCGCTGTGGCTCCGCTTATGGAAGTAACCGATGCCGAGATTTGAAAAATATTCCCGGGTCGCGGTCAGGATCGTCCCGAAATCCGGATGGGGAAGCTGACAGTCATCGGTGTTCAGAATGTTGAAAAAGCTCTTCTTCTGGTGAAGTCCCAGGGTCAGCGGTCCGTCCTTCTGCTGGTCACCGAAGGAGAATTCCATCTTGTTGCGGTATCCCGTGGCAATCGGCGAAGGAATGATGGATTCAAAGAGATAGTCATTTCGAATTACCGGCGTCAAAAGCTCGCGGATGCCCTGCTCCTTGATGGCAAGCTGTTCCTCATAAGGAACGCCCTGGTAGAAGCATCCGCCGCACTTTCCGGCATTTGTACATAATGTCATAGTTTAAGCCTCAGGTACGGTATCCTCGTCCGCCTCCTCATCGTAGTCCTCGTAATCCTCCAGATAATCCGGTGCCATGAAGCAATATACCGCGTAAGCGATGCCCGCAACGGCTGCCACAATACCGATAAGGGCCAGAATGGTCAGCACCGTGTTTTTGAAACGGTCGTCCTCCTTCCGCTTCTCGATGAGCTCCGCCAGCTTTGCCCGGTTCAGAAGCTCCTCAACGTGTTCTCTCGCATCCTTTGCATTGCTGCGCAGTGCCTGTAAATCAAAACGATCCATGGTGTCCTCCTTTGGTTCCTGAAATTGCCCGCCCTATGACAGGCATTTTGTTTTTATCAGTGTATCATATCCGTGTGAGCTTCGCAAAGCGGGCATAGATTTTCTTCTGTCCGCAGCTGTCAAACTGCACCGTGACCACAAAATCCTTCTTGTCCTTTTCGATCTTCGATACCGTGCCGCTGCCGAACTTGACATGCTTCACCCGGTCGCCCTCGGCATAATCCAGCCTGGTCATGGCAGGGATTTCCGCGCCCTTCTTAAGATACTCCGGTATGCCCGGACCGGATGTCCGGCTGCTTTTCGCGTCGGCGCTGCCGCGGGAATAGGATAATGTTGTCGCGCCGCCGTTTTTCCCGCTGCCGCCGGGGAAAGTCGCGCCGAAAGCATTGCCCCCGAAGGAAGTGCCGCCGGAGCTTCCGAAAGAACTTCTGCCAAAACGTTCCTGACCTTCCGAGGAGAACGAAAAATCATCGTCCATATCCCGGTTTCGCCGCGGCTGATACAGCAGCTTCTTTTCCACTTCATCCGGCATCTCGTCTACAAAACGGCTGGGCAGCAGCATCAGATATTCGCCGTTCACCATCCGGGAGCGGGCCGAGCTCATCACAAGCTCCTGCTCCGCCCGGGTAATGCCGACGTAGCAGAGGCGGCGTTCCTCCTCCATTTCCTCGGACTCTCCCATGGAACGGAAGCCGGGAAAGAGGCCATCGGAAAGGCCCACGAGATAGACCTTCGGAAACTCGAGTCCCTTCGCCGCATGCAGCGTCATCAGCGTCAGGGCATCCTGGCTGTCGTCCTTCCGGTCGAGATCCGCCACCAGCGATACCTCCTCCAGGAATTCCGCAAGCTTCGGCGCATCTGCCTGGGCTTGATAATCCGCTGCCTTGGAAATGATTTCCTCGATGTTCTCGAAGCGGGTTTCTGCCTCCACTTCACCCTCGGCCCGCAGCTCCATGCCGTAGCCGGTATCGTCCCGGATGGCTTCGATCAGCTCCCGCAAGGTGAAGCTGCCCTCCATGCCCGGCTCTGCCTCCGCCGACATGAGGCCCGCTGCCTGCAGATGGCGCTTCCATTCCGCCGTCATGTGCACGAATTTTTCGAGTTCCTTGACCGCCTTGCCGCCGATGCCGGCCTCCGCGCCATGCGCTGCCGCCCGCATCATGGAAATACCGCTCTGCGCTGCATAGCTCCGCAGCTTCTGTATGCTCGTGGCACCGATGCCCCGCTTCGGCACGTTGATGATGCGTTCAAAAGCCACATCATCGGCATCATTGGCCAGCACCTTCATGTAGGCCAGGATGTCCTTGATTTCCTTTCGCTGGTAGAAGTTCACACCACCCACCACCTGATAGGGAACATTGTATTTCACACACTGCTCCTCCATGAGACGGGACTGGGCATTGGTGCGGTACAGCACCACCTGATCCCGGTAGGGGCGTCCGCAGCTCTGTGCCTCCCGGATGACCTGCTCCGCCTCATCCTTTGCGCTTTCATATTCCCGGAAGCGCACCGGCACGCCGCCTTGCTTTGCCGTCCAGAGCTTCTTCTCCTTCCGACCCGCATTGTTGCTGATGACCGCATTGGCGGTGTCCAGAATCCGCTGGGTGGAACGGTAATTCTGCTCCAGCTTGATCACCCGCGCACCGGGATAATTCTTCTCGAAGGACAGAATGTTCTCAAGATTCGCCCCGCGGAAGGCATAAATGCTCTGGTCGTCATCACCCACCACGCAGATATTCCGGTAGCGGTCCGCCAGAAGATGCACGAGCTGGAACTGAATGTCGTTGGTGTCCTGGTACTCATCCACCAGAATGTAACGAAAGCGCTGCTGGTAGTACTTCAGTACCTCCGGTGCTTTCTGAAACAATTCCACCGTCTTCAGCAGAAGATCATCAAAATCCAGGGCATTGTTTGCCTTCAGCTGCTTCTCATATTCCTGATAGCAGTCCGCAATCCGCCGCATGCGAAGGTCTCCGCCGGCCTCCTTCCGGAACTCTGCCGGGTCCGTTCCCTCATTCTTGGCGGAAGAAACCAGTGCCAGAACCTGCCGTTCCTTCAGCAGCTTCGGATCGATGTTCAGAGTCTTCAGGACCTGCCGCATCACGGTCCGCTGGTCATCGGTATCGTAAATAGAGAAATCACCGGTATAGCCGATCTGCTCGATGTGTCGCCGCAGAATCCGTACGCACATGCTGTGGAAGGTGGAGACCCAGACTTCACCGGCTCTCTGCCCCACCAGCTGATCCACACGATCCCGCATTTCCCCCGCCGCCTTGTTCGTAAAGGTAATGGCCAGAATGTTCCAGGGCTCCACGCCGCAATTTTCGATGAGGTAGGCAATGCGGTAGGTCAGCACCCGGGTCTTTCCGCTTCCCGCACCCGCCAGTACCAGCAGCGGTCCCTCCGTATGCCGGACGGCCTCCGCCTGCTCTTTATTCAGAATCTTATCCAGATTTTCCATGCACAGCTCCTTTATGCCTTGATGTCTGGCTACTATAACATATGTTCGCCCGATTTGCCACATGGTTTAGAAAACTATGTCTTGCGGCATAAACGCGTCCGTGCTATAATCCGCCTTATGAACAACGATATTTTAAAAGAATTAATTCAATATCTGGAGGGCCTTCAGCACATTGATGCGGATGAAATTCCTTCCATTTCCCTGTACATGGACCAGGTCACTGCCTTTATGGACGAGCATCTCCGCAATATGAAGCGGCACGATGAGGACAAGGCGCTGACCAAAACCATGATCAATAACTATGCGAAAAACAAGCTCCTGCCGCCCCCTGTGAAGAAACGCTATTCCCGGGAGCACATGCTGATGCTGCTTTTCATCTACTATTACAAGGGCATCCTTTCACTGACGGATATCGAAACCATTCTGAAGCCTTTGAACGAAAAGTATTTTTCGGCCAATGACGGCGCTTCCCACTTGCAGGACATCTACGAAGAGGTATTTTCCCTCGAGGATGCCCAGATGGACAGCCTGATTCAGGATGTGCAAGCAAAGTTTGAGACAGCGAAGGAAACCTTCCGTGACGGTAAGGCCGCCGAACTCTCTCCCGAAGACCGGGAAGAGCTGCAACTCTTCGCCTTCCTCTGCGAACTGGGCTTTGACGTCTATCTCAAGCGGCAGCTGATGGAGAAGATCGTGGATCATCTGCAGGCCGAGGAGAAAAAACTGCAGCAGACGGAAACGGAAAAGCACAGAAAAAAATAATTCTCATAGAAAAGCCCGGGCACTGCCCGGGCTTTTTGTGTGGTTTATCGAGTGAATTGGTGGTCAGCCATGGGCACCCGCAAGCCAAGCTTGCGCGAAGCCCATGGTTGACTAGTTCCATTGAATCGGCGTGGGCCGGTCGGTGTCAAAAACCTGCTGTACGTCCATAAGGTCCGATACCCGGTCCGCAGCACCGGAATAGGATTCATACAGGCGGTAGCCGTCCAGATTCCGCCGTCCCTGCCGCATATAGTCCGTGCCGAACTGCACCCAGTACTGGGTGGAATCCACCGTACAGAAATAGCGGAAGCCGCTATTGTGCAGCATCTGGTATTTGTCATCCGTTGCCGCATCATAAGCATGCCAGTCCTTGATATCGGCGCCGAAGGGATAGAGCAGGATGTCGCAGCTCTCCGGCAGCAGCGGCTCCACATTGCGCTTCCACCGTTCCGTGTCCCTCGTGAGATCCTCCAAGCTTCTTTCCGTAAAATTGATATGTCCCCAGGAATGGGAAGCAAATTCATAGCCATCCTCTTGCAAGGCCTTTGTCAAGGCCTTCACCGTTTCCCGGTCCGCCGCTATATTCTCATTTGCCGCATTCGCGGAATCATAATTCTCAGAATTCGGATCATAGGTTTCGTCCGTCCGATAGCCCAGAATCCCATTGTAGCCGGTGAAGGCCAGAATCGCCTTGTGTCCATGATAGCTGAAGTCCGGATGCTTTTCCACGAAGGCATCCAGTATCGGTACGAGATCATAGTCACCGACGGAGACATTTCCCTCTGCATCCGTATACTGCAGCTTCGGCTTTCCCGCGTCATCCAGTACCATTTTATCCGCAAAGCCCCGGCCCTTCATATACTCATAGTAGCAGACGTCATCCTGGGAAATCACGATGGGCTTCTTCCCTTCCGGCAGCAAGATTTCCTTCTGCACCATCCGCTCGGTGCCGTCCGCATCCGTCTCCGTTTCGGCAATGTCATGGAGATTCACCAGCACATAACCCCGGGCATAAAGCTGCTCCAGAATGGCCTCAAATTCCGAAATCGTCGTCATGGTGGAGTTGAAATTGTGTCCCAAGCGGTCATCCGTCAGCGCCCGCGCCTTGTCCACGATCAGAGAATGGACAAAAATATGCGTAATCTCCTGATTGTTTGCTGCAACACATGCATTCCGGGTGTCCGTATATTCTGTCACCCTAGCCTGCACCTCCGCATCTTCTGCATAAGAAGAATCCGTCAGAAGCGCGATGGCCCCGTCATAGTCATATTGCTGCGCCTGCAGTGCCGCCTGCGCCAGAAGCTCCTGCTTTTCATCCCTTACCGGCTCCGTTTCCGCAACTGTCGTGCTTTCTATCTCGGTTTCCGCCACCGTCATTTCAGGGTAATGTCTTCGGTACAGCATGCCACCAGCAACGCCCAACACAAACAGCAACCCCAGAAGCAGCAGAAGCCGCCTTCTGCGCACCGCTCTTCTGCGCCTTTCCTGCCGTATTCTGCGGGCCTCCCGTCTTTCCTCCAGACGAAGCCGACGTGCTGTCTCCTCTTCGGTACGCGGCTCGAAGGCATTTCCCTGCGCATCTGTCATTCTGTTCTCGTCATTCTGCATCTCCATACCTCCTTTTCCTCTCATACTCGTTCAAGCGCTGTCCTTCCGCTTCAATTTTACCATAGCCCGGCCTTCCCTGCCACAGGAAGCGCATCCCTTGCAAATCATTTTCAAAGGTGCTAGAATACTTTCCAATGTTAAAGCAAAAAAGCGCACAAAGTAAAGTGTGAAAGTGTAAAGAAAACGTAAGATCTTTCTGCAGGAGTGAATATGAACGATAAATTGAAAACCAAGGAAGTTGACCATCTGTTTGATGCGGTCCTGACCCTGAAATCCAAGGAGGACTGCTATCAGTTTTTTGAGGATGTCTGCACCATCAACGAGCTGCTGTCCATGGCTCAGCGCTATGAGGTAGCCAAGATGCTGCGGGAGGGGCATACCTACCTGGACATCGCGAAAAGCACCGGTGCTTCCACTGCCACCATTTCCCGTGTAAACCGCTCCCTGAACTACGGGGCCGACGGCTACGACATGGTATTCTCCCGCCTGGGACTTCCGGACCAAAGCAAGGCGGAATGATTGACAAAAGCATAGTCTTTGCTATAATAAGTAGTATTAAAAACTACGTTAGGAGAGGTCGAGCTTTCGACATAAGACTATGGACTATCAAATTATTGGTGACAGCTGCTGTGATTATACCGAGGAAATGAAAAAGGATCCTGCCTTCGTCTCCATTCCGCTGACGCTGGAGCTTCCGGGATATTCTGTGATTGATGACTATAATTTTGATCAGGCGGAATTTCTGAAGCATGTAAAGGCTTCCCCAACGGAGCCGAAGACAGCCTGCCCCTCACCCGAGGCTTTTGCGCAGGCCATGGAGAAATCCGAAGCGAAGGAGCTCTATGTGGTGACGCTTTCGGAGCATCTTTCCGGAAGCTATCAGTCTGCTATGGTGGGCCGTCAGCTTTTCGAGGAGGCGCACCCCGACCTTATGGGAAAGAAAATTTATGTCTGCGGTTCCGACAGTGCCTCTGCCGGACAGTGCAAGATCTGTCTGGAAATCCAGGAGCAGAAGGCGCAAGGCCGGAGCTTTGAGGAAGTGGTGTCCTATCTCGAAACACTGCGAAAGGACATGCAGACCTATTTTGTTCTGGAATCTCTGGAAACGCTGCGGAAGAACGGTCGCCTTTCTGCTGTGCAGTATCTTCTGGTTTCTGCCCTCAACATCAAGCCGGTAATGGGTGCCGACGGCGGTGTCATCGTGAAGCGGGATCAGCAGCGTGGCATGCACCGTGCCCTGAAGAAAATGGCGGAAATCGCCGTGAAACGGGCCGGCGGCGCAGAAAAGACCAAGGACCTGCGTGCGGTCATCACCCATGTGAACTGCCCGGATCGCGCCGAACTGGTGAAGCAGAACCTTCTGGCCCTCGCACCCTTCCGGGACATTGTCATCACAAATGCCCAGGGCGTTGCGACAGTCTACGCCAACGACGGCGGTATCGTTCTGGCGATGTAAAAATTTTAAAACGAAGTAAAAGGAGGACGGGAAATCCCATCCTCCTTTTTTGTTCCGTGAGCTTCATCTTCCCATCCAGTGGGTTCTTCATCGAGCGGGCACCCGATAATCAAGCCCACTCGATCTCAATTCATCACTTCATCATAAAGCGCAAAAAAATTGTCCGCTGTACTGTCCGGATATTCCGACAAGTCGATGTTGTCCCAGAAATCCTCCCGGAAGCGAATGATATGCTGGTCTGCATATTCCCGGTAGCTGCTCTGGAAGGCACTGCTGCGAATGGCACTTTCCAGCTTTTCCTTTCGATCCTGCGTTGCCTTCTGGTCATAGGCATTGGTACACTTCAGTATGTAGTACTTGCCGTCCTGCTCGAAAACATTGGATATCTCATTTTCCTCCAGGGAAAATGCTGTCTGATACAGGAGATCATCCTTTTCCGACTTTGCCAGTGTCAACGTGATGTCCGGATCTTCCGAAGACTGCCGGGCATAGTAGGCGAAGTTTGCGCCTTCTACATTCACATCCTGCCACAGCTGCTCCGCCTGCGCCTGATCAGAGACCACAATCTGCTCCACCGCAATGACCTTCGCATCCGCGTCCGGCACCTCGGTATCCACGCCCTGCAGCAGATATTCCGCTGTCTGGCAAGCGGTGAAGTAGCTGATGTACATGGTCAGCACATCCTGCTCCGTACAATTCCGCATCAATGCAAAATCGTCTTCGGTCAGACTGCTGTAGAAACTCGTGGTCAGCTGCCGCAGTCGTTCCATATCTCCCGCTCCGGGGGCAATGCCCTTTTCCTCAGCCAGCAGATTCAGGGTGCGGATGTCCTGAAGGAATTCCTTCATTCTATCCACAAAATACGCGCCGTAGGTATCCTCCCGCTCTCCGCTGACGGGCAAGCTCCAGACCTCAGCGCCAAAAACACTCTGGTACCGGTTTCGTTCCGAGCCCAACACCAGCATGGTCTGCGCCTCCGTGTATCCGGCTATATTTTCGGTTTTTCCGCTGATTTCTATGCCTCTGCAGGATGTCAGTGGGAGCACTGTCAAAATGCAGCCCAATACACAAACCGCTTTTTTGAAACTTACTTTTGTCATGCTCATAGGCCGTAAAAGGGCGCCATGGCACAGGCCACCAGAAATCCCAGGATCGCACCGGCCAGCACCTGCAGCGGCGTATGGCCCACATACTCCTTCAGCTTCTTCTCAAATTCCTCGCCGGTCCAGTTAAAGGGATTGTCCACAAGGATTTTGTTCAGAATCACTGCCTGCTTGCCGGTCTCGCGCCGCACGCCCATGGCATCATACATCACGACACAGGAAAGAATGAAACAGATCGCAAAAAGCGCACTGCCCACGCCATACTGAATGCCTGCTGCCGTGGTCAGTGCCACAACAGTGGAGGAATGACTGGAGGGCATTCCTCCGGAACCGGTCATTCTCTCCCAATGAATTCCTTTGTTGAAATAGGCGTCAATGGCCGTTTTCAGAACCTGCGCCGTAAACCAGCTGATGGCCGAAGCCATCAGCATGAAATTTTGTATGATTGTCACCGTGTTTATTTTTTCCTTAATATCCGATCAGCCAGTCATAGAGCTCCTGATACTTCAGTGCGGAGCTCCGCCAGGAGTAATCCTTCAGCATGGCATTGTCTACAATTTTGTTCCAGTCACGCTTATGATCGTAATAAACCGATTCCGCGTAACGGATGGTGTTCAGCATCTCATGGGCGTTGTAATTTGCAAAGGAGAAGCCGGTGCCTGTACCGTCATATTGATTGAAGGGCTGCACGGTATCCCGCAGTCCGCCGGTCTCCCGGACGATGGGCAGCGTGCCGTAACGCATCGCGATCAACTGGGAAAGTCCGCAGGGTTCAAACAGCGACGGCATCAGGTATGCATCGCAGGCCGCATAAATTCTGTGGCTGATTTCATTGGAATAATAAATCTGCGCAGAAACCTTGTCATGATACTTCCAGTCATAGTGACGGAACATGTTCTCATAGCGTTCATCGCCGGTTCCCAGAACCACAAACTGAATGTCATCCTGGCAGATCTCATCCATCACACACTGCACGAGATCCAGGCCCTTTTGGTCCGTGAGACGAGAAACGATACCGATCATCATCTTGCCCGGATCCACCTGCAGCCCCCACTCCTGCTGCAGCGCCTTCTTGTTCTTTGCCTTTTCCTTCCGGAAATTCTTCTGGTTAAAGTTCTTCGTCAGGAAAGCATCGGTCTCCGGATTCCACTCATCGTAGTCAATGCCGTTGACAATGCCCCGCAGATCATGCTCCCGGGCACGAAGAAGACCATCCAGTCCCTCTCCGTAGAAAGGCATTTTGATTTCTTCCGCATAGGTATCCGATACGGTGGTGATGGCATCAGCATAAACGATGCCGCCCTTCAGCAGGTTACCATCCTTCTTACACTCCAGCTTATCCGGTGTGAAGTAATAATCCGACAGCTGTGTGAATCGCTGAATGGTCTTCACATCCCAGACGCCCTGGAACTTCAGATTGTGAATTGTGATGACACTCTTGATGGAACGATAGAATTCACCGCCGGCGAAGCGATCCTTCAGAAGCACCGGAACGAGGCCGGTCTGCCAGTCATGACAGTGGATCAGATCCGGGTGAAAATCCAGCAGCGGCAGGGCACTCAGGGCTGCGTAGCAGAAGAAGCAGAACTTCTCCAAGTCCCAGTACCAATCGCCGTAGGGCTTGTCACCGGAGAAATAAGACTCGTTGTCGATGAAGTAATAGGTAACGCCCTCATGCACATACTTGAGAATGCCCACATAACGGGACTGTCCGAGATAGTCCATGTAAAAGTTCGTTACATATTCCATCTTCTCCCGCCACTTCCAAGGAATGCACATATACTTGGGAATCATGACACGGCAGTCGTAATACTGTCCGTCCAGATTCTTCGGCAGAGAGCCGACAACGTCTGCAAGGCCGCCGGTCTTGATGAAAGGCGCAGCCTCGGAAGCGAGAAACAAGATGTTCTTCATATCATTACCTCCAATGGGATTTTTGTTCGGTAATACCTAACAAATATAATTTTAACCCTAAACCCTTTTCTGTGCAAGAAGTTTGAGCTCCCGGGCATTGGCCAGCACGGCCTCAGTCAGGTGATCGCCCGCCAGCAAGCGACCCAGCTCCTCCACCGAATGGTCAAAGTCCAGCTCCCGTATTTCTGTGTGGGTCTGCCCTTCGCTGACCGATTTCCGGATTTCAAAATGACGGTCTGCCTTCGCGGCAATCTGCGGAAGATGGGTAATGAGAATCACCTGGTGATTGCTTGCAATCTTCTTCAGCTTGTCCGACACCTTCTCCGCTGTTCTGCCGGAGATACCGGTATCGATTTCATCGAAGATCAGCGTCGGGATCTCATCCCGGTCCGCAAGAACCGTCTTGATCGAAAGCATAATGCGGGACAGCTCACCGCCGGAAGCCACCTCACTGAGGGGCCGCATCGGCTCTCCCGGATTCAGACTCACCACAAAGTGGGCCTCATCCATGCCGTTGGCCGTGGGCGCCGCCAGTGGTGAAAACGACATTTCGAAACGGATGTCCAGAAATCCCATTTCCGTCATTTCCGTCCGTATACGTTGCACAAGCTGCTCAGCCTCCTGCTTCCGCCGCTCCGTCAATGCGGCACAATTCTCAAGGAGGAGTGCCTTGGCCTGTTCTGCTGTCTCCATGCACTTCTTTTTCTCATTCTCGTAGTCAGAAAGCTCGCAGAGTCGTTTCTTTTTCTCGGAAAGCGCCTGCTCCGTCTTCTCCACCGTGCCGCCGTACTTCATCATGACGTTTCGAATCTGATCCAGACGTTCCTCCGCCTTCCGGAAGGCTTCTTCATCGTACTCATTCTGATCAAGATAACGTTCCACATCCCGCAGTGTATCCTCTGCGATGGACTGCAGATCGTACAGGCTGTCATTGATACTCTGCAGGGATGGATCATAACGAAGGGCTTTTCCCATGGCCGCCACAGCGGAAGAAAAATCCGTTTCCGAAAGCAATGCCTGCACCTCGGAAACTGCCGACTCCACATGCTGTGCATTCTGGAAGAAGCGGCAGCGTTCCGCCAGCTGCTCCTCTTCTCCCTGTACAAGTTCTGCACCTTCGATTTCCCGGATCTCAAATTCCAGAAAATCCAGCTCGCGCTGCCGCGCCGCCTCATCCAGTTGAAAGGAATCCAGCTTTTTTCGCGCCGACGTGTACCGCTGGTACAACATCGCAACCCTTTCCCGGAGTGCAGTCGTCTCCGCACTGCCGAAAGCGTCCAGAATATGAAGATGCGCGCCTTCCTTCAAAAGACTCTGGTGCTCGTGCTGTCCATGGATGTCAATCAGCAGCTCTGTAACTGCCCGCAGCTTGGCCAGCGTCACTGTCTGGTCATTGATTTTGATCTCCGAGCGCTTCTCCGAAATCTTTCGGCGTATGATCAATTGACCATCCTCCGGCTCGATGTCCAGCTCCCGCAGCTTGCTTTCCTGCTTTTCGGAAAGCTCCGAAAAAATCAATTCCACAAAACCATATTCCCGGCCGTGCCGGATCAGATCCTTACTGGCCTTGGCGCCCAGTGCCAAATTGATGGAACCGATCAGGATGGATTTACCAGCACCGGTTTCACCCGTCAGAATATTCAGACCCTCACCGAATTCCACCTCCGACTGGTCAATCAAGGCGAGGTCTTTCACATGAAGATGATTGAGCATGCAAATCCTTTCCCTCAGTCCTGTCCGCCCAGCAGCTGTGACAGTCTGTCCAGCACCTCCTGAGCATCCGACGCATCCTTCAGGGCACACATAATGGTGTCATCCCCCGCCAGCGTACCGACAATTTTATCCAATTGCAGATGATCCAGTGCCGCAGCCACCGCATTGGCCATACCCGTCATGGTCTTGATCACCAGAAGGTTTCCGGCCACATCCATCGACAGAAGTCCTTCCCGCAATACACGGGTATACTTTTCTCCCTCGGAACTGTCCTTCTTTAAAATCTGGTAGTACTGACGACCGCCCCGTCCCGGAGCCTTCGAAAGCTGCAAGGCCTTGATGTCCCGGGATACGGTAGCCTGTGTCACGCGAAATCCCTCGGCATTCAAAAGATCCGCCAGCTCTTCCTGGGTCTCAATCTGCCGCTGCGTCACAAGCTCCACAATTTTCTGATGTCTTCCGTTCTTCATCTCTTCCTCCCGGTTCTATACCCCTGCCATCTTCTCCCGCAGCACCTCCAGAAAACTGCTGCGCCGAATCTTGATCAGCGTGGTTTTCTCCTGCGCTTTGCAGATCCGCACCACGTCACCTTCCGCCAGCGGTATCACATTCTCTCCGTCAAAGGCCACGATCTGCCGCGGCGACTCCGACCGGATCTCCAACACACTGCTGTCGTCCAATATAACTGCGCGTCCGTTCAGGGAATGCGAGCAGATCGGCGTCATAATGTATACCGGCGCCGTGGGAGAAACCACAGGCCCTCCTGCCGACAGATTATAGGCCGTGGAACCGGTGGGTGTAGAGACGATGATACCGTCTGCAGAATAGTGCTGCAGCTCCTGTCCGTCACAGAAAACGCCGAAGTGCAATATGGAAATACCGGCACAGCGCGACATGAGCACCTCATTCAAGGCAAGCTGCGACGCCACAACACTGCCGGACCGCAGCACCTCCGCCCGCAGCATAGTCCGCTCGTCACGGCAGTATTCACCTGACAAAAGGCTGTCCAAGGCCGCCGGAATGTGCTCCTTTTCCGTCACCTCCGTCAGATAGCCGAGGTGTCCCACATTGATGCCGAGAATCGGAATGTCTGCGCCCCGCAGAATCCCCACCGCCCGAAGAATGGTCCCGTCTCCGCCCAGTGTGATCAGAAAGTCCGCGCCCAGCAGATCCTCCTGCCGGTAGATGTCATAAAGACAGCGAACCTCTGCGCCCCGTTCCGAAAGATAGGCCTCAATAAAGGTGGCATATTCTTCCGCTGCATCCTTGGTTCTGTTGACAATCAGTGCAATCTTCATATTTAATTCTGCCCGCCGGCCTGATCCAGGGCCTCATGTGAAAGCGCCACAACCTCCAGTGCCTTATCCGAAAGCCATGCCGGCGGATTGCTGCCCTCGCCGTTTTCCTGCAGGGTTAACAATGCCAGATATTCGATATTGCCCTCCGGCCCCTTAATCGGCGAAAATGTGAGTCCGTCCAGCTGAAAGCCGATGCTGTAGGCCACAGTAAGGGTCTTCTCGATCACCTCACGATGCACCTTTTTGTCCCGCACCACGCCCTTTTTGCCAACCTGCTCTTTTCCTGCCTCGAACTGCGGCTTGATCAGACAAACCACCTGACCATCCGGTGCCAGCAGAGTCTTCACCACCGGCAGCACCAGCTGCAGGCTAATGAAGGAAACGTCGATGGAAACCAGTCCGGCCTGTACGCCGATGTCCTCCGGCTTTACGAAACGGATATTGGTCTTTTCCATGCAGACCACGCGTTCATCGTTCCGGAGCTTCCAGTCCAGCTGGCCATGCCCCACATCGATGGCGAAAACTTTCACCGCACCGTTTTGCAGCATGCAGTCGGTAAAGCCGCCTGTCGAAGCACCGATATCCAGACAGGTCTTGCCGCTCGGATCCACGCCGAACTCCTGAATGGCCTTCTCCAGCTTCAGACCGCCGCGGCTGACATACTTCAGTGCATTGCCCCGCACCTCAATCTCCACATCTTCCGGGAAGCTGCTGCCGGCCTTATCCTCTTTTTCTCCGTTTACGTATACGATTCCCGCCATAATGGTCCTTTTGGCCTTTTCCCGGGACTCTGCCAGCCCCCGGGCCACCATCATGACATCCAGTCTTTCCTTCTTCAATGAAGCACTCCTTCTTCCTGCAGTCTTCTCATAATGGAATCCGAATCAATGCCAAGTCCTGCTCTCAGCTTTCCCACATCGCCATGTTCCACATAGCAGTCCGGCAGGCTGATGACAATGACCTTGATCTCCGGATGGGTTCTGTGAATGTAGTCCACCACCTGTATGCCAAAGCCGCCCTGCCGTACATTTTCCTCCATGGTGATCAGGACACGATGACCGGTTTCTGCCAAATGATCCAGCATTTCCGTGTCAATGGGTTTGACAAAGCGCGCATTCACCAGCGTGATCTGACAGCCCAGTTTCTCCGCCTTCTCCCGGATATGCACACCGGTGGAAACCATGGAGCCTGCCGCCAGAATTGCGATATCCCTTCCCTCGTACAAAAGCTCGGACTTGCCCAGTACAATCGGCGCTTCCAGCTCGCGAAGCTCCTGGTAGGCAGTGCCCCGCGGATAGCGCACGCTGATGGGCATGCCAAAGTCAAAAGCAAATTCCAGCATATCCTCCAGCTCTCTGGCGTTCTTCGGTGCCATGACCGTCATGTTCGGGATACTGGTCAGGAAGGAATAATCAAAAATCCCCTGATGGGTCTCTCCATCCGAGCCCACAAGCCCCGCCCGGTCCACAGCGAACACCACCGGCAGCTTCTGCAGGCAGACATCATGCACAATCTGGTCATAGGCACGCTGCAGGAAGCTGGAATACACCGCCACCACCGGCTTCAGCCCGAGACTGGCCATACCGGCCGCCGAGGTCACCGCATGGGCCTCTGCGATACCCACATCAAAGAAACGCTGAGGGAATTTCGCAGCGAAGGCACTGAGTCCGGTGCCGTCCGCCATGGCTGCCGTGATGGCCGTGATGCGGGCATCCTTTTTCGCCAGCGCCACCAGCTTTCTGGAAAACACATCCGTGTAGCTGTCTCCCGCCTTCGGCTTCTTCGGTTCCCCTGTCGCAATGTCGAAAGGAGAAACCCCATGGTAGCGTCCGGGGAACTTTTCTGCCGGGCCATAACCCTTGCCCTTTTTGGTCAACACATGCACAAGCACCGCATGGTCGATCTGCTTGGCTTCCCGGATCACCTTTTCCACGGCCTGAATGTCATGTCCGTCCACAGGTCCCAGATAGGTGATGCCCATGTTTTCAAACAGCATACCGGGAATCAGCAGCTGTTTGATGGAATTTTTGGTCTGCTGCAGCTGTTTCACCAATGTGTTGCCAATCACTGGAACCGAACCCAGGAAGGAACTCACCGACAACTTCAGCTGATTGTAGCCCTTATCCGAACGGATGCCGTTCAGGTACCGCGACATACCGCCGACATTCT
Organism: Parolsenella sp.; assembly: GCA_963659875.1. Classification (GTDB taxonomy): domain Bacteria; phylum Bacillota; class Clostridia; order Lachnospirales; family Lachnospiraceae; genus Oribacterium. The sequence continues at coordinate 242,226 of CAVKVA010000001.1, read as the reverse complement.
CCGAAATGGACATGTTGTTGTCATTCAGCACGATGATGAAATTCTTCTTCATGCGGGAGGCATTGTTCAGCGCCTCGTAAGCCATACCGCCGGTCAGTGCACCGTCTCCGATGACCGAAACCACGGTGAATTTTTCCTTTTGAATGTCCCGCGCCTGGGCAATGCCCAGTCCTGCAGAGATGGATGTGGAGCTGTGTCCGGTATCGAAGCAGTCAAAGGGACTTTCCGAGCGCTTCGGAAAGCCGCTCATGCCGCCGTACTGTCGCAGGCCATCAAAGTTATCCTTTCTCCCGGAAAGAATTTTGTGGGTATAGGCCTGGTGTCCCACATCCCACACAATCTTGTCCGTCGGCAGATCCAAAGCAAGATACAATCCGATGGTCAGTTCCACCACGCCCAGATTGGAAGCCAGATGACCGCCGTACTCTGACGTCTTTTCGATAATAAACTGCCGGATTTCCGCGGCAAGCGCTTTCAGTTCTTCCTCTGTCAGCCCCCGCAGATCTGCCGGGCCATGTATACTGTCCAGTAACATTTCCGTATCAACGTCCTCACTTAAGAATTACTTCTTCCGATGAATGAGGTATTCCGTCAGGGAAAGCAGAAAGTCCAGATGTGCTGCATCCCACTGCGCTGCCCGGCTCTTTAACGCCTCTGCTGCCTCCATTGACAGCCTCTCTACCTCTTTTTCTGAAGCAGCAAGTCCATGCAGTGACACATAAGTGGTCTTGCCGTTTTCCTCATCCGAATGAATGGGCTTGCCCAGCACCTCCGTCGTAGAGGTTTCATCCAGAATATCGTCCTGAATCTGGAAGGCAATGCCGATCTTTTCACCGATCTCATGCAGGCTCTGCTGTGTTTCCGCATCTGCGCCGCCCAGCAAAGCGCCGATCCGCATGGATCCGGCAATCAACGCCCCCGTCTTCAGGCGATAAATGAAGCTCAACTGCTCCTCCGACAGAGACTTTCCCGTAAGCTCCACATCCACAACCTGCCCGCCCAGCATGCCGTAGACACCGGCGCACTTCGCCAGCAGGCCCATGGCGGAAAGCACATCCCCGGAATACGTCAAAAGCCGTTCCGCCGGAATATTCTCCTGCTTCGCTGCGGTCAGCAGCGCTTCATATGCCTCCCCGATCCGTTCAAAGGCATAGAGCGAAAGCGCATCACCCGCCAGGGTTCCCATATCCTCGCCGAAGTGATACCAGGTGGATTCCCGGCCCCGCCGGTAGGCATCGTTGTCCATGCAGGGGAGATCGTCATGGCAGAGCGAAAAGGTATGAATCATCTCCATCGCCGCCATAAAGGCCTCCGTCACCGGTCGCAGCAATCGATTTCTCTCTTCATCCGGCTGCTGCAAGGCATAGCACTCGGAAATCAGCAACGGTCGTATCCGCTTTCCCCCGGCCTCCACGGAATACCGCATGGCCGAAAGCACCGTTTTCTGCAGTCCCTCCGCCGCCGGAAGCTGTCTGCTTACAATTTGATCGCATTCTCTGGTTTTTTCATCCAGCTCAAGCAAGAATTCCGTCTTCATCCAGCACCTTCACCTGCTTCTCAATCTTGTCTATACTGTCATTCGCCTGCTTCACGAGATCCACACCCTGCTTGTAGAGCGCAAAGGACTTCTCCAGACTGTCCTCCTGCTCCATGTCCCGGAGCAATGTGTCCAATGCTTCGAATATCTCATTCAGGCTTTTCTTCTTTGCTGCCATAGTTTCCCCTGATTGTAATGTCTTCGACTCTGCTGCGGAAGCTGCCGTCCGAAAGCGTGGTCACCACCAGTTCTCCGGGATGCAATGAAGCCGCTGATCGTATCCGTTGGCCGTCCTCTGTTTCCAAACAGGCGAATCCTGCCTCCAGTCGCTTCAGCGGAGAGGCCGCTTCCAGCCGTTCCGTGAGAAGCGCCAGTCGATGCCGATTCCCCTGCAGCTTTCCGGAAAAGTCATGCCGCAATTGCTGATAGGGCTGCAGCCGCTCTTTATTCTCCGTGAGACGCGCCAGCATGCAGCGCCGCAGCTTCTCCCGCAGCTCTGCCGCCCTTTGTCGCCGCTCCATCATCTGCATCTCCGGACTGGAGCGCTGCAGAAGCAGGCGGTGGCGATCCAGTTGCTGCCGCTTCTCTGCAATATGATCCCGCATCTCTGCAGAAAGCGTATCCGCGTAGGAACGGATATCCCGTTCCAGCTTCTGATAATCAAAGACACAGAGCTCTGCCGCCGCCGAAGGTGTCGGTGCCCGAAGGTCCGCCACAAAGTCCGCAATGGTTGTATCGGTTTCATGGCCCACCGCAGAGACAATCGGCGTATCCGCATCAAAGATCGCCTTAGCGACACTTTCTTCATTAAAGGCCCACAGGTCCTCCAGCGAACCGCCGCCGCGTCCCACAATCAGAACATCCAGCCCCATGCGATCCAGGGTTTCAATGCCCTCAACGATGGAAGCCGCGGCATTTTCTCCCTGCACCAGAGCCGGATACAGGATCAGTTCACAATAGGGGTTTCTGCGCTTCGCGATCTGAATGATATCCCGTACAGCTGCGCCGGTCTTGGCCGTCACGATACCGATCCGCATGGCATAGCGGGGAATCGGCTTTTTGTACATGTCATCAAACATGCCCATCTCCGCCAGCTCTTTTTTCAGCTGCTCGAAGCAGATATACAGATCGCCGATGCCGTCCATGCTGATGCGCTTCACATAAATCTGGTAGCTGCCGCCCTTTTCATAGAGGGCCACCCTGCCGGTACAAAGCACCTGAAATCCATTTTCCAATTTAAAGGGAAGCCCCGCCCGATCCCCGGCAAACATGATGGCGGAAATCTGCGAAGCTGTGTCCTTCAATGTAAAATAAATATGTCCGGATGTATGGTATTTCAGATTGGAAATCTCGCCGCGAATCGTAATCTCGCGGAGAAGGAAATCCTCCTGCAGCATTCTGCTGATGTAGCGGCTGACCTGTGAAACGGAATATACATTTTCCTTCATTATTTGTTGATCAGAATGTGCATCTTCTTGCCGCCCTGCTTCTTCTCTGTCAGCTCGCCCTTCTTCTCCTTGCCGGGCTTTTTGTCAGAAACGGCTGTCGGCTGCTCGTTCCGGAGAATACGCGCCAGAACGCCATTAACAAAGGATCCGGACTCCGGACCGCCGTACTTCTTCGCAAGCTCCACGGCCTCGTTGATGGAAACCTTCTCGGGAACGGTCTCATCGTGCTCCATCTCATAGAGCGCCAGCCGCAGGATGGTCAGATCCGTCTTGGACATACGCCGTGTTGTCCAGCCCTCTGTCATGCTGTCAATGCGGGCATCCAGCTCCGGCAGCACCGCCAGAATCTTCTCCACATCGTCCTTCAGCTTCCACTCGTCTGTTTCAGACAGCTCTTCGATGCGAATCACCTGGTTTCCGTCCTCATAATCCGGGGACTCAAAATAATGCTTCAGCTGCTCCGGCACCTCTGTGCCCGGGTAGAACTGTGCACTGAACAGCAGTTTAAACTTATGATCTCTTTCTTCTCTTTTATTCATCTTCTTTTGTTACAACTCCGGCAATCTTGATATTTACGTCCAGTACACTCAGCCCTGTCATGCTCTCAATGGCCTGACTGACCTTGTCCTGTACATTTCTGGAAACCTTCGGAATGGAATAGCCATACCTGACATTCAGGGTAAGGGCAACAGATACATGACCATCCTCAATCTCAAGCTTAACGCCCTTCGACAGGTCACGGATTCCCATTCTGGAAATGATCTCTCCGGACCATCCGCCGTCCATAGAATCCACACCCTCTACCTCTGTAGCGGCTATACCGGCAATGATGGCGACCACTTCATCGGCAATGACCACCTCGCCCTGCTCAAGAGCCTGTCCCTTCTTCTCTTCGTTTTGTTCCATATATGAACCTCCGTCATGCTAGCAATTCACATTTATACGCAGATTCTACCACAAAGCTGTATAAAAAGAAATGTCTTTATTCATTTATACACGGATGCGGTCCTTCAGCTTCTCGTAGGTCTTATCTCCGATGCGTTTCACGTTCTTGATTTCCTCCGGCGCGGCAAAGCCCCCGTACTGCTGACGGTATTCCAGAATGAGCTTTGCCGTCGCCGGTCCGATCCCCGGCAGGCTGTCCAGTTCCTCGAGGGTAGCCGTGTTCAGATTGATCCGTCCGTCGGCTGCTGCGGTTTCTGCTGCATGAGTCGCAGCCGTAACCGCGCCGGATTCCGCTACCGCTGTGCTTGCCGACGCAGTCTCCATCGCACTGCTTTCCGGCATGGCCGCCCCTTCTGTTGCTGTCTCAACACCCGCAGCTTCCGATACCGCCTCTGCAGACGCCGCAGCAGTGTCTGCACCGACTGCACCTGTCTCAACCGCAGCACTCTGCGCTTCCGTCGGCTGCACGGTTTCCGCCCGATACATCTGCACCTCGTCCCTTCCTTCCTCCGAAAGACTGAAGTAGTAAAAAATGCCGACAAGAAGCAGCACCACAACAATCACCATGTCGCGGATCCGGGTAAGTTTTTGATAATTCTGATATTGATTTTTCTGCATGGTCTGATGAAACCATGGTTTGCGGAAGCAAGAATTTGAATATCTGAATCATAACAAAAAAGCAGGACGTATACAAGTACACGCCTGTTTTTTCATAGTTATTTCATTTTCTGTTCGGCTTTATGCTTATGCCTCTGCCATCTCCAGCTGCAGCGCTGTCGCCCGCACCAGATGCTTGGCCAGTACCGCTGTGGTCACCGTGCCGACACCGCCGGGCACCGGTGTCACGGCGCTGGCCTTGGTGGCCATGGTCTCGTAGTTACAGTCACCGCAAAGCTTGCCCTCGGCGTTCTCGTTGATGCCGACATCGATCACCACCGCGTCATCTTTGATGTAGCTGGAGCCGATGAACTGCGCCTTTCCGATGGCAGCCACCAGAATGTCCGCCCGGGAGGTGATCTCCTTGATGTTCTCGGACTTGGAGTGGCAGACCGTCACTGTGGCGTTTTCCTTCAAAAGCAGCATGCTGAGGGGCTTACCCACCACCATGGAGCGTCCGATCACTGCCACATGCTTGCCCGCGAGCGGAATGTCATAGCCCTTCAGCATTTCCACAACCGCCTGGGCCGTACAGGGTGCAAAAGCCTCCGGCAATCCCATCATGACACCGGCCGCATTGGCCTTTGTGATGCCGTCCAGATCCTTCTCCGGCCGTAGTGTCTCCAGCATCTCCTGCTCATTGATCTGCTTCGGCAGAGGGCGCATCACCAGAATACCGTTGATTTCCGGGTCATCGTTGATAAAAGAAAAGGCCTTCTGGAATTCCTCGTTTGTCACATCCTCCGGAAATTCATAGTCCTTGGCCTCGAGACCGTAGTCGATAAATCTCTTCTTGACACTTCTCTCGTAGGCAAGATCCGCCGGCTTCTGACCGACACGCACAATGGCCAGTGCCGGAAGCAGTCCGTTATGCTGGCTCGTAAAAGCCAGGCACTCTTCCTTCAGCTTGTCTGCGATCTTCTTTCCCCGTAACTCCTGCATGCATTTTCCTCCGCTTTACTCGAAATCCACCTTGTCCCTGCGCTGCCGTGTTGTAAATTCAAAGACCGGCTTCACTGTATTTTCCACCAGCTCGTAAACAGCGTATACATGATGGGTGCCGTCTTCAAGAAGGCGCTCCGCATAATCGTTGAGCTCCGCCGCCTTGCCGATGTCCTTCATCATCTTCGTATTAATATAAAGATTCATGATGGCACCTGTCAATGCGGTATTCAGAAACTGCACGCCCACCCCCACATCGGAAAGCGCCAGCCGGGAACCATTCTCCGCCAGCGCCTGCATGTAATTCAGCGCTTCACAGGCCTTTTCCATGACCTTGATGGGCGTGAGGCTCGCCTGCAGAAGACAGTTTTCCAGTGTCTGCTCCTTCAAAAGCCTCTCCTCTTCCGTTTCCTTCGGCAGTCCGTAGGCCTTGGAAAGCGGCAGAAAAACCGCTTCGTCCTCGTCGGACAGGTCAATGAAGGCGGCGCGAATTGCCGTGAGCTTCTCTCGGATCCGGGCAAGCTCCGGTTCAAAATCCACATACTTCTTCTTGCCGGAAGTCAATTCACAGACCATGAGGCCGAGACTCACGCCGTAGGCACCGGCCAGGGCCGACGCACCGCCGCCCCCGGGTACTGCTGCCTTGTCCGATAAAGCCGAAATGTAGTTTCCGATACTCTGCTCTGCCGTTTTCATCCTTTGCCTCCTCCGCTCAGTGGGAACCGCCGACATTATCCTCTGCAGGCGGACAGTTCTTTCGATACAAAAGCTCCAGCCCCTTCAAAAGAAGCTGCGGCTCAAAGTGCACATCGTTCCGAAGCCAGGGCAAGACCTGATTGGAAAGTCCGCCGGTCAGCACGATGTTCAGCTTCCGGGCCGTCGGCCCGCTGAGTTCTTCCCAGATCCGATCCGCCAGTCCGTCAATCATGGCCGCGGTACCGATGATCTCGCCGCTCAGCATATTGGATACAGTATCCGTTCCGATCAAGGTATCCACGCCGTCGGCCCGCAGTGCCGGCAGCTGGGCCGTGTGCTCCGCCTCCGCATCCAGTGACAGCTGTATGCCGGCGCAGATCATGCCGCCCACAAAATAGCCCTCGTGATCGATCACGGAAATCGTGGTGCAGGTGCCGAGATCCACCACCATAAGCGGGAATGGATACAGGGCCTTCGCCGCCGTCATATCCACCACCCGATCCATACCGAGGCAGGACATGTCGTAGTTCCGCACCTTGAAGTCCGTCTTCATGGCAGCATTCACGATCAACGGCGTTCTTCCTGTCATGACCCGCAGCGCCTGCATGAGCAGCGGCGTCATCTCGGGCACCACCGATGAAATGATGGCGCCCTCCAGCTCTGTTTCCTGCAGCTTATTCCGCTTCAGGATATCCCGCAAGGCATCCAATACCGTATTTTCCTTCCAGTTGTCGTGGGTTTTGAAGCGCTCCGTAAAAAAACAGGTCCCGTTCTCCAGAACGGACGCCACGACATTCGAATTCCCAACATCTATCGCAAAGATCTTTCCCATCGGTCTTCGTTTCCTCTCACAAAAGGCAACTCACGGGCGCAGCAATAGCCAAGCCATCGCTGCACCCGCAAAATCCACTCAGACTGTCTTCAGTACCTTGGCCCGCAGCAGTGCAATCACAATGAAGGGCACCAGCACAGCGGCCACCAGCATCTCCGGAATACCGTTTGCCATAACGATGCCCAGGATCACACCGAGAACCTCGTTCACCGGGATGCCCTTGCCGATGGCGTAAGCATTCTTAAACACCAGATAGATCAATCCCATCACAAGGCCTGTGTTGGTGATGGCGCCAATGGCCCCGCTGATGGCCAGAAGAACGGTCCGTACCGCGAGATTCACATGCTTTCCCAGTGCTTTTACGGAAGCCGTATAGAACAGCCAGGGGGTTACGCCCACCAGAATCCGGGGCAGGAAACAGATCACAACCGCCCATACAGAGCCATGATCCAGACCCGGCACAGGTACGGCCGGTGTAAAGGCGAAGGACAGAAAACTCGGTCCCATTGTATTTTTGATAATGCTGGTAAGTCCGAATAAAAATCCGAAGAACGCACCCTTTTTCGGTCCCAAAACGATACAGCCGATGATGACGGGTACATGAAGAATGGTGGCTTTGATCAAAGGCAAATCAATGATGCCGAAGGGCGTAAAGGCCATAATGAGAATAATGGCGGTAAACATCGCCATGATGGCCAGATCTCTTGCGCCGAAGCCTACTGCGTGTGCTGCCTGCACATTCTGTGTGTTCATGTTATTCATATTTTTTCCTCCTGCTGCGGTTCTGCCCTATTGCAGATATCGCGCAAGAATCATCATACACGATTTTATCCGAAATGCAAGAAAACACAGCCGTCATGCTGTGCTTTCTTGTATACAATGTCCGGCTTATGCCTGCTTTTTCAGCTTCAGGAGAAGATCCAGAAGCTGCATGGCCGCATCTGTTTTGGACATCAGCGGAAGCGCCTGCTCTTCCTCCTTCGTGATCAGTGTGAGCACATTGGTGTCCACCGCAAAACCGGCGCCTTCCACCTTCACATTGTTTGCCGCCACCACATCGAGGTTCTTTTTCTCCAGCTTCTTGCGGGAATTCTCCAGCATATGCTCGGTTTCCATGGAAAAGCCGCAGAGAATCTGTCCCGCAGGCTTATGCGCACCGAGGTAGCGGAGAATGTCCTTCGTGCGGGTCAGCGGCATCGTCGGCTCGCCTTCATTATCCTGCTTTTTGATCTTCTCCTCTGCCGTATGCTTCGGCCGGTAATCAGCCACAGCAGCCGCCTTGATGATCATGTCGTTTTTCTGCTGCCGGGTGGTCACCGCGTCGAACATTTCTTCTGCCGTTGTGACCGGTACAAAGCTGACACCCTCCGGCCGCTGCAGCGCCGTGGGACCGCTCACCAGCGTAACCTCCGCACCGCGCATCGCCGCCGCGGAAGCGATGGCATAGCCCATTCTGCCGGTGGAATGGTTGGTGAGGTAACGCACCGGATCCACCGCTTCCTGCGTGGGACCCGCCGTCACCAGAACCCGGAATCCCGTCATGTCCTTCTCATGGGCACAGCAAAGCAAAATCTGTTCCACGATGTTTTCCGGATCCGGGAGCTTTCCTTTTCCGCTGCTGCCGCAGGCCAGATGTCCGCTCACCGGCTCCATGATCTGCCAGCCGTAGTGCTTAAGCTTCGCCAGATTGTCCTGCACCACCGGATTTTCGTACATATTCGTGTTCATGGCCGGCACCAGAAGCTTCGGACAGCGACAGGCCAGCACCGTGGTGCTCAGCATATCGTCGGCCAGTCCGTTGGCCAGCTTCCCGATGATGTTGGCGGTAGCCGGTGCGATCACCACGCAGTCCGCTTTATCCGCCAGCGCGATATGCTCCACCTCCCAGGGGTGATTCCGATCAAAGGTATCCGTCACGGTTTTCCGGTGGCAGAGGCTTTCAAAGGTCAGCGGTGTGATAAACTCCGTGGCATGCTTTGTCATGATGACGTCCACACCCGCATGCAATTTCACCAGACGGGAGCACAGATCCGCCGCCTTGTAGGCCGCAATGCCGCCGGTCACCCCCAGCAATATATTTTTTCCCTTCAGCATAAGTCCTCCTAGATTTTCCGCATCGTCATGATCTGATTATGAAGCGCCGTGCATCTCCGTATCGCATCCAGCAGCTTCTTCTCTTCCACAGGCTTCGCCAGATGCATATCCATACCGGCCAGACGGCTGCCAATGATGTCCTCCGAAAAGGCATTGGCAGACATGGCGATGATGGGCACGGATTCCGCATCCTTCCTCTGCAAACGCCGGATCTGCCGGGCCGCATCCATCCCGTTCATCCGCGGCATCATAATGTCCATAAGCACCGCATTGTAGTAGCTCGGACCGGATTTTTTGAACATTTCCAGGGCCTCAACCCCATCCTTTGCCCACTCCGTCATGAGCCCGTTGTCCTCGAGAATGAAGCGCGCAATTTCCGCATTGAGTTCATTGTCCTCCGCCACCAGAACGCGCATTCCCGTCAGCGGAACATTCTCATAGTCCACCTTGAACGACTCATCTATCTTTGCGCCGATGCGGAAAGGAATACGTACCACCGCTGTGGTGCCAACGCCTTTTTCACTCTGAATATCGATGGTGCCGTGCATTTTGTCCAGCATCTTTTTCACGATGGCCAGTCCCAGTCCGGTTCCCTCATAACGGGTCCGGCTGCCGGCATTTTCCTGGGAAAACATATCAAAGGCCTGGCTCAGGAACGCTTTGCTCATGCCGATGCCGTGGTCCTGAATACCGAATTCATAAACAGAATTCTCTGCATCCACCGGGTGTTCCTGGCACCAGACCCGGATGCTGCTGCCCCGGGGCGAAAACTTGATGGCATTGTCCGCCAGATTGCCGAGAATCCGCATGGTATACAGGGGATTGCCGATGAAATACTGGTGTTCATGGCTTCCCTTTCCCCAGTCAACAACGTAGCTGATGTTCTTTTCTGCCGCCTTTCGCTCCGCCTCCTCATTGATCGTGCGAAGCATATCCGCAAAATTGAAGGTCAGGATGGGTTCCTCCAGCTCCTCGGACTGGAGCTTATTCATATCCAGAACATCGTTCAGCATGGAAAGCATATAGCCGGAGATTTCCCGGATCTTTCTGCGGCAGCGCTGCTGTACCTCCGGATCCTCCGGATAACGCTCGGCCAGATCCAGCATGCCGAGAATGCCGTTCATCGGCGTTCGGATGTCATGACTCATATTGGAAAGAAATCTCGCCTTTTCCGAAGCCGCCTCCGCCTGCTTCACAAGATTCTGTTCCCTCTTTTTACTGTCGCTGATGCAACGGATCACGCAGAGGACATGGGTGACACGATTCTGCGCATCCCGCTTCTTCGCAATGAAGCGCATGATGTCCCAGTTGCCGTCCTGCAGTCGATATTCATACTCGATATAGTCTGCGTTCCCGATACGCTCCGGCAGAGTGGCCATATCCGCAAAGCGCAGAAATCCTTCCTGATACTCCGGCGCCACCCGCTTTTCACACAGCAGACGGGTATTGTCGCCGGGATGCCCCTTCCGGTTTTCTCCCACATGAAAGGCCTCGTCGCCCGCGAGCTCCTCATAATAATCATTCTGCAGGTCAATACGGGAAATGTACTGGTAGGTTTTTCCGATGGAAGTAATGACCTCATTCCGGATTTCCGACTCTTCCAGCGCCTTCCGCAGGGCATCATTGGACCGCCGCGCAGCAGCCAGCGCTTCACTCAACAGCTTCTGCCGCGTATATTCCTTATTCTGGTCCGCCGGCGTTTCCGCCAGAAGCTGCAGCAGGGCTTCCTCCTGTTCCATATCGCCGTTCTGCAGGGCTTTTATGCTGTAGCTGTCTTTCGGGCTCATGACTTACCTCATTGTTTTCTGTCTCATAGCTGGATCGGAATCCCACGGGCACCCCGGTAGCCCAGCTACCGCTGCGCCCGTGGGATAATAATTATATCGTTTTTACACATATCTGTCATGTATAAATGCATAAAAGCCGGAGGCAATACTTAATGCCTCCGGCCCACCGGGAATATTTTGATTTATCTCTGATACTGGTTAAAGAACTTCTGGAATTCTTTCCACAGCTCGTCACTGTTGTTTCCGCTGTCGCCGTTTCCCTGACCATTGTCTTGGCCGTTCTGGTCATTTCCGGAATCGCCATTCTGGCCGTCGCCCTTCTGGAAAGGATTCTGACCCGCATTGTTCTGGCTCTTATCCGTACTGCTGCCGGAATTCGAAGACGACGGGTTCGAACCCAGTGTCACATCCACCTCGACCTCCTGATACTGACCGCTGCCGTCCTGACGCTGTACCGTCACCTGCACGGTCTCACCTGCACGATACTTGGCAAGCAGCGTCTTCAGATCATCGTAGTCCGTCACGCCCTGACCATCCAGTTTTGTGATAATGTCTTTTTCCTGCAGACCGGAGTTCTCGGCGCTGGAACCCTCGGTGAACTTGTAGATGAAGACGCCCTGGGGCATATCAAAGCTCTGGGAGGTGGTCTTGTCGATGTTCTTTACCTGTACGCCCAGGTAGCCGCGCTCATCCTCCGGCACCTCGTCCCGCGTCGTCAGACTGGACAGACTGTCCAGTATGCTCTGCGCCTTCGAAGACGGGATGGAATAGCCCATACCCTCTACATCCTGGGCACTGTACTTCGCCACGTTGATACCGATCAGCTCGCCCTTCATATTCAGAAGCGCGCCGCCGGAATTACCGGGGTTGATGGCGGCATCCGTCTGCATCAGTCCGGATTCTGTACCGGAGCTGGTTTCCACGTCACGATCCTTTGCGGAAATGATGCCGGTGGTCACAGACTGACCGTAACCGAGGGCATTGCCGATGGCCACAACCTGATCGCCTACCTCGATATCATCGGAGCTGCCGATGGTGATCACCTTGATGGCATCCATGGTCTCGCTCGGAATGTCCGCAAGCTTCACGGCAACCACCGCGAGGTCTGCGCTGGCATCGGTGCCCTTGATCTGGGCGTCCACCGACTGGTCATCACAGAAGGTCACAGAGAGAGAGCTGGAATCTGCCACCACATGATTGTTTGTGGCGATCAGCAATTCTGTGTCCGTCTTTCCGATGATGACGCCGGAGCCGCTGGCCGGTGCCTCATACTCCTGAGAAGAATAGTTTCCGAAAATCGAGTAACCATTCTGCTGGTACTTCACCATATTGGTGATGGCCACCACAGAAGGCATGGCCTCCTTCACCACATCCGAAACCGAACTGCTGCTGACAGCAGTGACCGTTCCTGTCGTTTCCTGCTGTGCCGCTGCCGTCTCATTGCTTGCCGCGCTGCTCTGCACCGCCTCTGTCTCCTGCACTGCCTGGGCTGTCTGCACCACACCTGCCTTTTGCGCGGCGACATTGACGCCCACCATGGAGCCGCCTGCCACCACACCGAATGCCAAAGCACTTGCCACTACTGTTGCTGCCCGTTTCATAATCAAAACCTCCTTAAGAGATACTCCTCTTTTCATTTGATGCCTGTATCATAAGGGGCGAATGTGATTATTTTGTGATTTAGATTTGTTAATTCTGTGTATCGCGCAGCGATGTGTTGCTAGTTTAAAAGCGCCACCGCCTGGGCGGAAATGCCCTCTCCCCGGCCGGTGAAACCCAGGTGCTCTTCCGTGGTGGCCTTAACGGATACCTGTCCCACCTCGATGTTCAGCGCTGCCGCAATATTTTCACGCATCTCCGGAAGGAATCCTGCAAGCTTCGGCCGCTGACAGATGAGGGTAGCGTCAACATTACCCACCGTATAGCCAGCCTCTGCCAGAATCCGCCGCACCTCCCGCAAAAGGGCGATGGAATCCGCGCCCGCATAGCGCGCGTCCGTGTCCGGGAAATGCTGTCCGATATCTCCCAGCGCCGCCGCGCCCAGCAGACTGTCCATGATGGCATGGGTCAGAACATCTGCATCAGAATGCCCCAGCAGGCCCTTTTCGAAGGGAACCTCCACGCCGCCCAGAATCAGCTTTCTGCCTTCCACCAGCTTATGCACATCGTAACCCGTTCCGATTCTCATACTTCCTCCGTTTATCCCAATACGAAAAGTTTGCCAGGCACACAGCGCAGCGTCAGATCCCGCAGTTCTCCGCAGCTCTCTCCGTCCGTATGCACCTGCATGGGCTCTTCCACATGAATTTTCGCCTCCCGGCAGCGCAGACAGTGTACGCCGGTCATTTTCTGGTGCCGTCCCGTGATGGCATTCAGCATGATGCGGATGATCCGACTCTTCCGCTTCGTGCTAACAATACAGAGATCCAGATAGCCGTCCGCGAAGCTCGCATGGGGTCCCAGCTTGTAGCCCCCTTCATAGGGGTGCACCTGTGCCGCGATGAAGATAATGTTGTTGAACTCCAAGCGCTGGTCATCGTCCAGAATCAGGTAGCCGCGACACTTTTTTGCCCGCTTCAGCTCCCGCAGAAAGGTGAACATATACAGGAGACGCCGAGACCGTAAATGCAGGCCCGACTTCATTTTCCCCTGCTCCAGGAAAAGCTCCCGGAACATGGCGGCATCAAAGCCGATACCGGCGCTCACCGCAAAACGCCGATGGCTCTCCTCGGCATTCAGCACGCCATAGTCCATCTGTGTGCAGATCCGCTCCTCCAGAATGTGCCGGAGCTGCTGGCGAAGCGCCAGCCGTTTGCGAAGCCCTCGCGCGAAATCATTGCCGCTGCCCGTGGGAATAAAGGAGAAAAACACCTGCCCCGAGTCCAGACAGCTGCCGTCCACTGCTTCATTCAGCGTGCCGTCTCCCCCGATCACGATGATGTGTTTCTTTTCCCGACATTTTTCCGTGATCCGTCTGGAAAACTCCCGCGCGTCTCCCCGCTTGTTCGTGATGAAGACCTCGTAGCGCTGCGCTTCTCCCATACGAAGAAGGAGCTTCTGCACCTGCTTCCAGACGCGAAGCCCCTTGCCCTCACCGGCATGCGGATTCACAATAAAGTAATACATCAATAATCGATGGACTCCATGTACTTCATGTACTTCACCACCATCAGCGCAATCTTGAAGGTGATGGCATCATCAAAGACCCGCAGGTCCAGTCCCGTGGATTTCTGCAGCTTATCCAGACGATACACCAGCGTATTTCTGTGGATGTACAGCTGGCGGGAGGTCTCGGACACGTTCAGATTGTTCTCGAAGAACTTGTTGATGGTGGTCAGTGTCTCCTCGTCGAACTCGTCCGGTGATACCTCAGTGAAGATCTCCCGGATAAACATCTTGCAGAGCGGAATCGGCAGCTGGTAGATCAGACGGCCGATACCCAGATTGCTGTAGGCAATAATTTCCTTGTCGGCATAGAAAATCTTGCCGACCTCCAGTGCCATCTTCGCTTCCTTATAGGAACGGGAAACTTCCTTGATCTCATGCACGATGGTACCGTAGGAGATCTTCGCCTGGATCATGGCCTCTGTGTTCAGCATATCCAGGATGGTCTCTGCCACCTTCTCCACGTCATCATAGCCCTCGGACGCCTTCAGTTCCTTCACGATAATGACATTCTTCTCATCTACCGCGGTCACGAAATCCTTGGTCCGGGTCGCGAACAAGGTCTTCAGGGCCTCCAGCGCGCCATTGTCTGCACCATTCTTCGTTTCTACGATATAAACGATACGACGTACACCTACCTCAATGTGCAGCTTCTTCGCTCTGTTGTAGATATCCACCAGCAGGAGGTTGTCAAGCAGCAGGTTCTTGACGAAATTGTCCTTATCAAACTTCTCCTTGTAGGCCACCAGCAGGGTCTGGATCTGGAATGCCGCCAGCTTGCCTACCATGTAAATGTCGTCGGAATCCCCTCTTGCGACCAGGACATACTCAAGCTGGCGCTCGTCAAAGATCTTAAAGAACTGGAATCCGCCCGCTGCCTGGGAATCCGCCTGAGAGCTGGCAAAAGAGGTCACCATTTCCATGATGTCCTGCTCCTCGGAAAAGGTGGTTGCCAGTACCTTTCCGTCCACGTCGGCAATCGCGATATCCACTCTGGTGATTCCCTTGAGAGAATCGATTGTGCTCTGTAAAATCTGATTTGAAATCATCTGAACTCCATTTCTCCGGTTTCCTGACCACTGACCGGCGCTGTTTTCTTCATGAAATCTGTCACAGTCTGTTTTCTTTCAGCTTCTAACTATAGAATATTTTTTTGGAATTGACAAGATTCGAACAGAAAAAAACGACGAGGCTGCTATTGCCCCGCCGCATTTTTCTGTATCAATTGCCCATATCAGTTTGTGATGGTTTTCTCCGTATCCCGGTCAAAGATATGGATTTTGCCCGCGTCCAGGCGAAGACGAACGCTGTCGCCCACCTCTGCCTTCAGCTCCGGGCTCACCTTTGCGGTCCAGCCTGCTTCTCCCAGATCGAAATGCAGCAGCGCCTCCGCACCCAGCATCTCATAAACCCGTACCTCCGCGGAGACAACATTGGCATCTGCATCTTCCGCCTCATGAATATCCTCGGGCCGGATGCCGAGAATCACGGTTTTTCCCAAATAGCCCTGCTCCTTCAGCACAGCCGCTCTCCGCGCATCCAATGTCAGCGTATAGCCCGCAAAGGAAAGCACCACCTTGCCATCCTGCGCTTCGCACACCGCCTCGATCATGTTCATCTGGGGAGAACCGATAAAACCGGCTACGAAGCGATTGCAGGGCGCGTCATAGAGTCTTTCCGGTGTGTCCACCTGCTGCACCACGCCATCCTTCATGACAACGATGCGGCTGCCCAGCGTCATGGCCTCCGTCTGGTCATGGGTCACATAAATAATGGTGGTCTCCAGGGATTTGTGCAGTCTTGCCAGCTCCACCCGCATCTGTGCCCGGAGCTTCGCATCCAGGTTGGACAGGGGCTCATCCATCAGGAACACCTTCGGTCTTCTGACAATGGCACGGCCCATGGCCACTCTCTGCCGCTGACCGCCGGACAGGGCCTTCGGCTTCCGATCCAGCAGCTGCTCGAGATCCAGAATCCGTGCGGCCTCGTGCACCTTCTTGTCGATCTCATCCTTCGGCACCTTGCGGAGCTGCAGACCGAATGCGATGTTGTCATATACGCTCATATGCGGATACAGCGCATAATTCTGGAACACCATGGCGATGTCCCGGTCCTTGGGTTCCACCTCATTCATCCGCTTTCCGTCGATGAGAAGCTCGCCGTCACTGATGTCCTCCAGTCCGGCAACCATCCGCAGTGTGGTGGATTTTCCGCAACCGGAGGGACCCACCAAAATAATAAATTCCTTATCCGCAATATCCAGATTAAAACCCTTCACCGCTGTAAAGCCATTCGGGTATCTCTTCACAATGTTCTTGAGTTGTACGCCTGCCATATCCTCTCCTTAGCAAAACTCGCCGGCAGCATCGCTGCATTTCATGAAAACATTGTATTTCATTTGCTGCCCGGCTTCTACGGAACTGTTTCCCGAAAATAGTTAACAGAATTTATGAATTCTGCAGACAGATGCCGAAAGCCATGTCAGTATCCACAAAAGGCCCCCTTTAAAGCTGCTGTTTTGGCCCCAAAAATCAGCATTTCAACGGTTTGCAAGGCAATAGCGCCAAAGTTTTAAGACTTTTTTTGTGAAATCAAACAATTTGTTTTGCATCTTTATACAACTTGTCCCATCGCAGCGGCTCCCCTTCGTGATTTTGCCGTTCTTTTTCTGTGCCAAGGCGCAAAAAAGCCCCGGGCAACGGCTGTCCGGGGCATCTGTCAAGAAAAGGCTTTGTAAAGCAGCTTGTAAATGAACACGTGTTTAATAAATACAAAAAATGCTGGTCTTGGTGATTTTCACCCGTTCTTCCTTCAGAAGCTTTCCAACGGCGCGCTTGAAAGCCGCCTTAGACATGCCGAAATCCCGCATCACCGTCTCTGCATCCACGGTCTTGTCGGTATAAGGCACATGACCCTCAAACTTCTCATTCATGAGCTTCAGTACCTGATCCGCGTTCTGTTCATAGTGGTAGGTCTTCACGGCCGCCTGATCGAGGTGTTTCGCCTCCTCATGCTTCTTTGTATACATGGTGGCCGCCAAACGATTGGATTTGTCCACATAGAGATACACCTCTACCTCGTCTCCCTTCTTCAGGGCATAACGCATTTCCCGATGCGGCAGCAGCACGTCCTTCTCCAATCCGATGTTCACGAAGGCACCGATTTCAGCCACATCGTTTACCCGCACCTTGGCAATCTCTCCCACCAGCATGAGCGGACGTCTTGTTGTGGCAATGAAGCGGTCCCGGGAATCCTTGTAAATAAACACCTCCACGGTATCCCCGATCTTCTTGCCGTTCGGCACCTGCTTCGCCGGCAACAGTACGGCATCTCCGTCTGCATCCTCGAGATAGACACCGAAGTCCTTCTCCCGCATGATGGTCAACACCTGCATCTCACCCAATTTCAACATTGCAATATACCTCTCCTTCTTCGTTCCGGAGGCTCACGCAATGGCCTCCCTCTGTTTTTCCGATGTGTGGAATCATCGTATTTCCCAATACCGCCGCCTTACTGTATTCTACGCGAATTCTGTGAATGTCAAACGCCTGCTGCTCCGCCTTGTATTTTGCCAGGACGTCCGCTGCAATGGCGATATACTGGGCATTGTTGACATGATGGTTGGAATCAATGTGATGCGGCGCCACAAGCACAGGCTCTCCGATGCACATCTCCTCCGGCAGCCCGATCTTCCGGCTGCTTTCCGGCAAGGCCAGTACATTCCGGCGTTCCCCGAAGGGCTGAATCATCTCCTCCGTGATCTTCACCGGCCGCTGCCGTGCCGTGTCATAGCAGAACCAGATGCTGTCTGCCCGCACGAGATACTGTCCCTCCGGCTCCCGGATCCAGAAGTTCCGTCGTGCCATCACCCCCTTCACCTCATAGGGCGAAGTGCCGACAACGATATTTTCGCAGAGCGCCGGTATCCTGTCCACATAAATATCCCAATAGGCCAGAAGCCAGGCCCGTTTCTCCTCGGTCAGCCGTTCCACAGTGAGACCGGCATCCGTGGAGTGAAAGGTGGAGCAGTCCTGCAGGTAGTTCACCAGCGCGGACAGCCGCAGCCTTCCCGTTTCATCTGTTTCAGAATAGCGCACTCTGTCTTTGAATTCGTACATATTTTTGTGCTCCCAATGGATAACTAAGGCATCCATTGGGCACCCGCCAGCCAAGCTGTCGCGAAGCCCAATGGATAACAAAAAGGGACCTCCAGGTCGTCCTGAAGATCCCGCATAATCTCTGCTTCGTCATTCCGTCCTGTTTCGTCTGGCGCAGCCTTCTTCGGCGCGCCTTGCTATATTAATCGATTCCGTCGTATCCGTCAAGCTTGGATGTGCAGTGCGGGCAGCGTGTCGCCTCGATGGGAATCATGGTTTTGCAGTAATTGCACTTCTTCTCTGTCGGCGCAGCCTCCTCCTGCTTCTTCTCGCCCAGCTTCCGCAGCTTGTTCATCTGCTTCACAAACACGAACACCACAAATGCCATGATCAGGAAATTGATGATCGCTGTCACAAAGGAGCCGTAGGCCAGCACGGAACCCTCCGCAGCCGCCTCCGCATACACCTTTGTGGTCTGACCGGCCAGCGGAATAAACATGTTCTCAAAATCGATCTTTCCGGTCACCAGAGAGATCAGCGGCATCACGAGATCGTTCACCAGGTCATTCACCAGTGCGGTGAACGCAGAACCGATGATCATGCCGACTGCCAGATCAATCATGTTTCCCTTAAACGCAAACTCCTTGAATTCCTTGATAAAACCCTTCATACCTTTCCCCTTGTCCTAGTTGAAGATAAAATACGCAAGCCCTAAGGCCCACAGCAACATCATAACCGGTACGCCCACCGAAAACTGCAGGTGCCGCGTCTTATGCCGAAAAACCAGCATTGCCCCATAAGCGCCGAAGGCACCGCCCACCAGTGCAATGCAGAGAAGCTCCGCCTCCGGGATCCGCCAGCGCCGGTGTATCGCCTTCCATTTGTCCAGTCCGTACATCAGGAAGGCGATCAAATTCACGATAATAAAGTAATAGGCAATCAGCATCAGCTCTGTCCCGGTGCCTTGAAGCCGGGGATCACCTGATTCCAGTCGGTGATGCCGATCACAGCCTTGGCAAACTCCGAGGTCTGCAATGTCAGACCGGGATTGTCGATGTTCTTAAATACCTCATGGGCCTGCTTATGGATCATCGTGGTGCCCTCGAAATAGGACAGACCGAAGGCAAGACCACTGGTGGTCTCATCCGCGGAATCCTCCTGCCGGCTCAGAAGATATGCCTTAATGTAAGGATTGTTCTCCACAATATAGTAGGAATATGCCACAGCTGCTGCCTGCTCCTCCTGCGTATCCTTCTGATTCTGGTAGGTACTGGTGAAGCCCTGCTCCGTCAGGAAGATGGTCCGCACCTCTCCCTTCGGGTTCCGAATGGATGCGTTCTGCATGAAGTCCGTGATCACATGCAGATTCTGGAAGTTGACGATGGGAGAATTCACATCCTGTGTTACCTTTCCGGTTTCCTCATCATCCCAGAAGGCAGCCTTGCTCATCGGATAGGAATAGGGATGCAGCGCCAGACCCCAGTCGATCCGTCCTTCCGTATAATCCCAGTTGTTGAACCACTCCACGACGTCCTTGGCCTTGTACTTGCCCACCGGCGCCGCCTCCGGATACATGTTCCAGTAGTGATCGATGGAGAACATCACATTGTCATTGGCACTCTCCGACTTGATGGCCGTGTAGAACACACGGAAGGCTCTCTGGAACTTATGCACATAGGTCGCCACATCATAATCTCCGGCATAATTCCAGTACTGGTTGTCGATCTCATTGCCGATGACCCAGCTGGTGATCTTTCCGTGTCCGTTCTTGCCATTGTAGCGCTTTGCCAGATAGGAGGCCATGGCCTTCACAGCACGGAAACCGCCCTCTGTCTCCACGTTGAACTGATAATACATCGCCTGGGTTGTCGGCAGTTCGGAAACGCCCACCGGGTTCAGCTCCGTCACGGTCTTGTTCCAGCCATTCAACAGAATTGCCGTCACCGCAACGCCGGAATCCGAGAGACGCTTCACCTCCTGATCCAGCTGGTTGATCAGGGAAGCATTGATCTGGTAGGTTTTTCCTTCAAAGCTGTAGCTGATGCCGCTGCCGAAAAAGCGCTGGGTTGGAATATCCACACCCGCATGCTTGATGTTCAGAGAAAGGGCGTCGTCCAGCAGATTCGGATCTACCCGGAGTCCCTTCTTTCCGCCGTTCAGCTGCGCGTCCTGGTTCTCCGCCAAAACTTCCGGATTGGTGATGTAATACCGGTCGGATACGATCTCGTAGCGGGATCCCACCTTCACAGCCGCCACAAAGGCACTGTACAGCCGCTTCTCGCCGGGGCCGGCATCCAGATTAAAGCTTACCTTCATCTGGTCTGCTGCATCCGCGGAAGCCAGCGGATCCTTCCGCATACTGAGATCCGTCTGATAGGGCTTGATCTCAAAAACGTAAATCTTTCCGTCTGTCCCGCTCATATCGCGATTGGAAGAGCTCATGCTCACCTGTATGCTGCTCTTCGTCTCCGCATCGATGGTGACTGAGCCAATGGTTGTCGCCGCACTGTAGGCATAGGCTCTTCCCGCAAACAAGAACAGGAAAAGAAAAAGCACCGCCAACAGCTGCCAGAGCTTTGCCCATTGCCCTGTGCAGCGATTTTCAAATCGTTCTGTCATGTCAACCTCCTAGTTTCCCTTTTGATGTCAACTAACTATAACACCTGTTCGTTGTCAAAAGCCATAGAAAAAATCTTACGTCTTTTGTACTTTTTAGACTTGGCAGCAAACAGCAAAAGAGACCTCCTCACGGAAGTCTCTGGAGCAGGGCTAGAAGGATTCGAACCTTCAAATGACGGAGTCAGAGTCCGTTGCCTTACCGTTTGGCGATAGCCCTAAATATCTGGTTTTCAAATTCCATTTTCAAAGCATCCTGCTTTGAAGCAGGGCTAGAAGGATTCGAACCTTCAAATGACGGAGTCAGAGTCCGTTGCCTTACCGTTTGGCGATAGCCCTATGTGTGAGCCGCTCTCTAAGCGACTCGCATATAATACTAAAGTTTCCGCTTGTTTGTCAAGCACTTTTCAGAAATTCTTTTTCGTTCTTATTTCTGTATATAATCCGCAAAGCCCTCTGTATAACGGATCCCGCCGTCTTGGTCGATCCACATGGCCTCCACTTTCTCATCTCTTTCCCCGTTCAGCTTCTCCAGGAGTGCCCGTCCGTCTGCTTCGCTCATAAGAAAGAGCCCCGTGGACAGCGCATCTGCCAGCGCCGAATCCCGGGTAAGGATGGTCACACTGCGGTGATACTCTGCCGGGTACAGTGTCTCCGGATCGATGATGTGATGGTAACGCTTTCCATCCACCGTATAGTAGCGTTCATAGTCGCCGGAAGTCACCAAAGAGCGATCCTGCAGTGCCGTCACCACAGCATACGCCTCGCCCTTTCCTGTATCCGCGTACTCCGGATTTTCCACCGGGCACACCCAGCTGCTGCCGTCACCCTTTGTGCCCAGCGCTCTGACATTACCCCCGATATTCAGAAGGAACTGCTCCGCACCGGACGTCTGCACCAGCTCTGCTGCCTTTTCCACCGCAAAGCCCTTGGCAATGCCGCCCACATCGAGCCGCATCTCCGGATCCGCCAGATAAACCGTGCTGTTTTCCTCATCCAGAACCATGTCCCGAATGTCCATGTGCTCCGCCGCCTCCTGCAGTGCCTCCGCCGACGGCAATACCGCCGCAGAAGGGTCCGCGATCCCCGCCTCCCGCGCGTCATGCCAGACCGAAAGCAGAGAACCGCTGGCGATGTTGACCTTTCCATCCGTCAGGTCATAAACCTCCTGTCCGAACTTCAGAAGCTCCATGATTTTCGCATCCACCGTAACCGGATGCTGCCCGGCCGCATCATTGACCGTTTTCAGGTTATTGATGCCCTCGTAGTCATTGTAAATATCAAAAAGCCGGTGGCACTTCAGCAGCTCGTCATGGACCAGCGTCGCCTGCGCGTCAAATGTCTCCTCGCTCTCCGCGTAACCGATCAGCATCGACGCCGTATCGAAAACGTCCAGGAAGGAATCCTGGTAGCGGCTCACACTTTTCTGATTCCCGCAGCCCGTCAGCAGGGATAATGCTGTCAGGCCCAGCAGCAGGGGCCGCGCCTTCATCTTCTTTCTTCTCATATAAATGTCATTCACCATTCCTCGTTATATACGCCTGCTGCTGTTGCATACAAGATACACGATCTGCTGCGTCTCTGCCAGTTTCTCCAGCATCTCCAGCGCCAGGCGGGTGCGTGCATCATCAAAATTCACGAAGGGATCATCCAGGATCAGAAAGGGCTTTTCCCGTTCAAAAAGCGCCTCGATCATAGACAATCGCATGCACAGGGCAATGCCGTCGACGGTACCGGCACTGAAGCTGCCGAGCTCCCGGGCCGCTCCCTTTTCGTCAATGTGCAGCCGCAAATCCTTGTCCAGAATAGCATCTCCCAGCCGTCCGTCAAGCAGAATATCCACATATTTCCGAAATCCCGCTTCAATTTTCCCCACATAGCTGTTGGACAGATTGTCCTTGGCCTGCTGCAGCAATGCCAATGTCTGCTCCGCCAGCGTGCATTTCCGCCGGTCTGCCTGCAGTTCCGCCTGCAAACGGGTCATCTCATCCTCCCATGCCGGGATTTTGTCCACAATGTCCCGCAGCTTTTCCTGCTCCTTCTGCCATACACTGCGCTGCGCTTCTATACCCTCCAGTTCCTTCTGCAGCTTTTTTTCCGATGCTTGCAGATCGTCTGGATTCGACAATGTGACAGGCGCTATATCGCTTTCCTTGAGGTCCGGATTTTTTCGCAAAAAGTCGTGTAGATTTTGCTTTGCTTCCGAACGTCTTCTTTCCAGTTCCTCTCTGCTGCGCAGATCATATTCCGCCTGACGCAGCAGATTTTCCGGCGTATCGCCGGGCAAGCGATACTGCTCCAGAAAATTCTCCAGTGCCTCCTCCGCCCGTGCCTTGCGCACCATGAAGGCATCGCTTCTTCGACTCGTCGTGCGCTGCCGCTGCATCGCACTGCTCCGCAACCATAGTGCCATAAAGAACGAAAGCAGTCCCAGAAGCGCCAACAAAATACCGGGCACCGGCTTTCTCAGAAGTAATAGAAGAATTGCCACAAGCAGGAAAAAAATCCCCACACAGGTGAGCATCCTTATCAGCCGAAACTGCTGATCCATCCGTGCCGATGCATCTCCTGCCGCGTTTTCCGGCGCAGATTCCGTTAGGATCAACGAAAGATTTTTTCTCTGCGCCCGGATCTCTTCCATGGTCGGATAGCCCGCAGGATAGCTTTGATCCAGCATTCGTATCCGCTTTTCTTCCGCTTCCAGCGCCTGCCGCAAATTCGCCAGCTGACCTTGGCGTGCATGATGTGCCTCCGACGCTGCTGCCTGCCGTAGCGCCTTCCGCAGTGCTTCTATCTCCTGCTTCTTTTCCGCCGTCTTCCGATCCAGTGTCGCAATAGCTGCATCCACATCGGCAAGTCGCGGGCGCAGCTGCGCCGCTTGATCTCTATCCTCCTCCAACCGATGCAGCCTTTTCTCCAGTTCCCGGATTCTGCCGCCATCCCCGCGATAGGCCCGGTAATGGGCACGATATTCCCGCAGCTTTTTCTCCGCGGTATCGAAATTGTTTAAATCGTTGGTGTCATCCACCAGATGACTGAGCTTCGTCCGAAGGGATGTGGTGATCTCCGTGTCCCGAAAGGCGGACTGGGCCATATAGGTACTGCGGGAAAAGGCATCCGCATCCAGCTGAAACAGCTCCTCGCCCAGCTTCTCTGTGAATCTCCCGGACATCTGTCGATGGGTCAGATCCATCAGCGAAAAACTGTCCTTCGCTGCAGTTTTTCCGAAGTATCGCGTGACACGATAGCCAATGCCTTCGGTCTCAAATTCCAGAAAACCGCCGTAGCTCCCGCCCTGCCAGGGATCGTAGCGTTTCCGTTCATTGTCCACAATGTTACGGGCGCCGGTACGAGGAAATCCATACAGCATTGCCTTGATAAACGCCGCAAAGGTGCTTTTTCCGAAGCCGTTGTCTTCACAAATGGTGTTTAAGTCCGGCGAAAACGTGAAATCAAAGTTGGAAAGCACACCGAAGTTTTCGATATGACATCTCGTCAGCTTCATAATGTGATCTCCTCCCCCATCAGTGCCTGCAGTCCGGTGCGGATCATGGCCGCCTTCTCCTCTTCATCGGCATCGCTCGCCAGTACGAGTCGTATGAATTCGCCCTTCAGCGAAATGTCATTTTGGTAATCCTCATGACGGATCGCCATACGGGTTTCATCCTTGACCTTGGAAAAGAAAAAGTCCTGCTGCGCCATCCGGTTTTCCAGATAGGACACCGCGATATTCGCCGTCGGATCCACAGCCCCTGTCAGTACGAACTCCACCATATCTCCCGCGGGGATCTGCTCTGCCGCCGTAAGCATTGTCCCGAAAATCTCGGCATTCCGCGTCAGGCCGCTGATGTCCACCGGAATGCGGTGCAGTGTGCGGCAGGCAAAGGGCACGAACCGATGGCGCACTTTTCCTCCCTCGATCTCCAACAGCACAAATCCCTTGGGACCGCATTCGTCAAAGCCACGGCCCTCCAGACAGCCGGAATAGCAGTAAACGCCGTGCTCGTCCAAGGGCTTGGCCGTGAAGCTATGAATGTGACCGAGGGCCAGGTAATCAATGCCCTGGTTTTTCAGCAGGTTCAGATTCACCTGATCCGCACCGGAGGCAGTGCCCACCTGTCCGTGCAATGTCACAATGGAGACCACATTCTGCACACGCGGAACACTCCGGTACAGAGACAGGGCATTTTCCTCTGTCGTCTCGATACCGGAGATCACAAGATCGTCATATTGATAGCTCTTCCACTCCTTGCCGAAGCATTTGAGATTCTTCGGCAAGGCATGCCCCGCAAAGACATTCGCCGCATCATGGTTTCCGGCGAGGTACAGATAATCCACCTCCGGGGTACCGGCCATGGCGTCGAGGATTTCCTCCACCGTTCTGTTTCTGACGCGCTCCCCGTCAAACAAATCCCCGGCAATGATCACCGCGCCGACGGCATTATCCCTTGCATACTGTATGAGCCGCAGAAATGAATGGAGGATTTCCGTATTTCTCACAGAAGCCTGCTGCGCCGACAGGTGCGTCTCCATCGGAGAATCCAAATGTAAATCTGCACAATGAATTAATTTTGTCATATTTCTTATCGTAGAGGCAACATCGTCACACCTTAGATTTCTTTTTCGTACCTTTCGATAACGCATTCATGCGTCTTTGTTTTTGTATCATAGTTGATCCCCACAAGGAGAATGTCACCAGTGTAGTCCGCAACAGAATCCGGATATTTTTTGTTCTGAATCTGCTGTAATGCAGTTTTTGCTGATTCATTCCATTTTAGCTCAACAACTAAGGCCGGGTAGAACGAACGGTATTCCGGCTTCGGAATAAACACAAAATCCGCAAAACCTCTGCCTGTCGGCAACTCTCGGATCGGCTTGAAATAATACTGCATTGCACTGAGGTATGCAATGGAAAGCACGCTGCTCAAAGAATTCTCATTATGATACTGAATAACCGATGCATAATTGTTATGGATTTTTTCAATTTGCGTTGCAACAGCTGCACCATCCATCTCCAATGTTGCATTCAGCAGACTGTCTGAATCTCTCTGAAACGCCAGCATATCGTTCCATGGCCTGCTTTCAACTGCCGTCGTCAATTCCTGTCGGATTTCTTCATTGGGCACAAAAGCAGTCTTCATCTTTCGATTGTACCCAAGGTATCCAAGATGAATCATATACGTCAATACATCATCCTTATTTCGAATATTTATCGTATCATTACTAAAAGTCGCTGTATTGACCTTGACCTCTGCACCTGACAGCATTTCAATAATCGCACCCTTTAGCCCATCAAAATCCATATTAATTAAAGGCACGATGGTTGTATAAGATGCCGTTTCCGACCAATAGCTTTTAAATTCCTTCCGGAGCATGACGCCAACGACTGCTCTCGGGTTATAAATCTGATAATCCGAGAGCAAATAGCCATCATACCATCTTTTCACTTCGTCGAAATCCTGCTGATAGTCCTTCGCCAGCTTATGAACTTCGTCTTCCGTAAATCCAATATACGGTGCCAAAATGCTTGCACTCAGCATCGTAAACTCATCAAAATTGTTCAGTGCTGACTGCGTTTTCTCTCTTTTGATCGGAAGAATCCCCGTCAGATATGCCAGTTGGATATATTTCGTCGGTTCCGTTCCCTTAAACAAACCTCTAAGAAAATTGATATAATCTTCCTGCACTTTTGTATTAGAAGCTTCATCACGAATGAGCACATCCCATTCGTCAATAATGATGATAAACTTCTGTCCCGTCTGCTCCCTCACTCGCGAAAGAGCCTCCGGCAGCGACCGAACCTCATCGGAAAGCACATCCGGATACAGTGCACGAAGCTCATCCAGTACATTCTTCGTTATCACGAGCACAATATCATCAATTTCCCTGCAATTTGTAAGGAACCATTGAATATCGATGTGAATAACATCATACTTGTTAAGATGCTTCTCAAACGCTGGATCCTTCCCGATTTCCAGTCCGGAAAACATGGCTTCCGAGTCGCATCCCTTGCTATAATAAGCCGCCAGCATATTTGCGGCATAGGATTTTCCGAATCTGCGCGGACGGCTGTTGCAGATATAGCCATTCGTCGTGTCCAGCACGCTGTTTGTATACTTGATCAGCCCTGTTTTATCCACATAAATTTTCGAATTCAATGCAACCTGAAAGGCACTATTATCCGGATTGACAAATCTTCCCATATCTTGGCACACTCCCTTCAAGAGTCCACATAGCAGATGAACAGTTCACAACTCTGTATCAAAATCCCAGAGCGCATCATAAGCTCCAGACTCAGTCCCGTAAAATTCCATACAGCGCTGCTTGTAATCCGGTGCCTCATCGTAGACACCATGCCCATAGCTTCTATCATACAGATAGATCTCACACTGCAGCGCATCGGCAATTTCCCTGGATCCTTCCGGCGTTGTCACCGCGTCTCCTTCTGAAGCGAGTACCAGCACCGGGCACGTAATTTGGGAAAGTTCATTATGGCAGTCAAAAGTCAGGCAGGCCCCGGCAAGCTGTATAAAACGTTCATATTCCGCATCCGTAATCCCACGGTTCGCAGAAATCAAAACATCCCGGTAAGCTTCCAGCGTGCCCGCCGAATACACAGCATCTACAAAAGATGCAAGGAGGCCCTCTTCATCCTTACTCTCGGCCAACTGTATCCATTCATTTACTTTTTGTGTGAATGTATCATTCAGTTTGGAAAGTGTAGACCCCAGAACCATTCGATGCACAAGTTCCGGATGGTCAATCGCAAGATACTGCGCGATCATACCGCCCTGGGACACGCCCAGGATATCCGCATTCGTTATATGGAGCGACAGCATCGCAGCTGCCGTCTGATCCGCAAGCTCCCGAATGGTGACGCCGTCCCTGAGCTCCTTAGGCCGATCAAACAGATACACCGTATACGCTTCCGCAAAGTCCTTGTACGCCTCTGCAACCAAATCGGCCAGCCCCATAACGCTGTGTATCGACAAACCCGGAAGGATCACAAATGTCTTCATTCCGTTGCCGAATGTCGTATAATTCATCTTCGTATTTCCTCGCTCAACAGGCAGCAATGTTTGCGCACTGCGCTCTAACTATGTCTCTTTCTCATAACCCACGACACATCACTTCCATTCCAAAGCCATCTTAACATGGTGAACATAAATTCGCAACTACGGCAAAACAAAAAGCGCCCATTTCACCATCAGGCAAAACAAACGCTTTTCTGTATCTTTCCGGATTAGCCGATAATCGCTGCAGTTCCGTCTGCGGGTGCTGTAAAGCTTACGACACCTGTTGCAGCGTCCACAGTGGCTGCGATCACAGTGAAACGGCCTGTGGTGTTGTCATAGTACAGAACCTGTACAACGCCGGATGCCGGAATCTTGGTCTTCGCCATAAGGAGCTTCTGCTCGGTCGGGGCTGTGATGTGCACCAGAGCCACAGTCTGTGCCAGAACCTGCTTGTTGGCTACGGCAGCAGCCACGTCTGCGGGTACAGAAGTGAGCTTTCCGGTATCGATGTCATTCAGTGTGCTGGTGACAGCAGCAGGAAGGCCTGCTCTCTTCGCACCACCGACAGCTGCGCTGACACCGCTGCTGCTGTTGGATACGAGGCCGGAGGTCACGTTTCCGCTGGCATCCGTTGTCGCACCTACCACGGTCACAGACTGTCCGTTTGACAGAGTCTTGGATACTGTGATGCCGCTGGCGTTGCTTGTACTGGTGGAGCTGCTGGAGCTGGATGAGCTGGAGCTGCTAGAATGTGAGGAGCTGGATGAGGATGTTGATGCTGATCCAGCTGCAAATGCGTTCATGGATACCATGGATACTGCACCTGCGATGATGAATGTCTTCACAAGTTTTTTCATTGGTTTTCTCTCCTTTTCCTAATATTTATAATAACCCGCCGATGACGGGATATTATACCCTTACTGCGCCTCCCGGTAGAACATATCGAGAAGGATGTCCGGAATACTGTCGGTTTCGGCATAGTATTCATCGTAGGTTTCTGTCGCCGTGCCGTAACCCGGCAGGGTCAGCATGTTGCTGTCGTCCAGGGTGCCCTGCTGCAGCACATCCAGCGCTGCCTTCAAATAACTCTCCTTCTGCACGTTGGTGACCATGTAGTCCTGCATCAAGCCATAGAGCTTCGTGAGGATAGCGCTGTCCTTTGCGGATTTCGCCTGCAGTGCCTGGAAAAATCCGGCCAGATACTGCTGGTGCTGCTGGTTGCGGTTCAGGGCTGAGTTGTCCGTATTTGTGTCCCGATAGCGAACGAACCTCTCCGCCTGGGCACCACGGAGCGTCACACTCTCACCATAGACGAAAGCGGGATCTGCCTGCTCCATGCCCTCTGTGGGGATGGTCACCGTTACGCCGTCCACAGCGTCATTCAGCGTGGAGATCACCGTGGTGTCGATGGCCATATACTCCGTGATATTGAGATTCATGAGCAGCTTCCGCACGGAGTGAAGTGTGTTCTCACAGCTCTCCGCCTGCCCATCGCCGAAGCAATAGGACAGGCTCAGGTGATCCGTATAAGGCTCGATGACGCCGGTGTCGGGATTCTGCTCCAGCACCTCCGTCATAGTATCCCGGGGAATGATCAGTAATTTCACTGTATTGCGGGCCGTATCCTGGGCGAGCAGGAAAACCGCATCACACTGCCCGGCATAACCGTATTCCTTCTTTTCCTGCATGGAGCCCGCATTGTCGATGCCGAGCAGAAGAATGGGCTTCACATAGGTATTCCTGCGGTAATGCTTACCTCTCCACGCGACGGAGTTTTGCGAAAAATCCGGATAGGCGCTGCTTTCCGGCTCTGCGGCTATGGTGCTTGCCTCGGAAGCGCCGACATTATCCTCTGCCACAGTAGCATCCGTCGTAGATGAGCCGCCGCAGCCCGCAAGTTCCAACCCCAGAACCAGACTCAGGGCCAGCAGGCTAAGCCTTGTCCTTCGTCTCATCTGCGCCATAACCGTACTCGCCATACTTACCGTATTTGCCGTACTTACCGTATTTGCCATACTTTCCGTAGAAGGCCTCGGACTTAGGATCCACCTTGTTGAGGACAGCCCCCAATATCCGCACGCCGCTGGTTTCCAGATTCCGGATCACCTGCTGCTCCAAACGGTAGCTGATGGCAGCGCTTTCGATAACGAGGACGGCGCCGTCACAGCGCCGGGCCACGATAGCACTGTCCGCGAGAACAGACGCCGGCGGGGTGTCGATAAAGATATAGTCAAAGCGCTGCCGCAGTTCCGCAACGAAGCAGTCAAACAGCGGCTCCTCCAGAAGCTCGGAGGGATTCGGGCTGAAGGGACCGGCGAAGATCACAGACAGGTTCTCCCGTCCGGTTTCGTAGATGACTTCCTCAGCTTCTCTCTGTCCGGAGAGATAGTGGGTCAGGCCCAGGACCTCGCCCTCGACATTGTAGCGGTCCTTCAGGACGGAATTCCGGATGTCCGCATCCACCACCACAACCTTCTTACCGATCTTTGCCATGCTGAGGGCCAGGGTGAAGCTGATGTCCGACTTTCCTTCGTCCGGCATGGCGCTGGTGAACATGATGACATGCACGTTGCTGCCGCAGTACTGGATGTTGGTGCGGAGTCCCTTGATGGCCTCGGAGTAGGCGTAGTCCTCAATGATATTTCGTTTTAATTTGACGATCTGCTTTTCTTCCATTTATGCCTCACTTCTTCCGCTTGCTCTTTTTGTGCTTCACGCCGTTGTCCGCGCCGGTCTCTCTGCCGCTGTACTTTCTCGCGGGTACGGAAGCCAGAACGGAGATGCCCAGATACTTTTCAACATCATCCGAAGTGGTCACCGCGTCATTCAGTAAGAATCGGATCACAATGATCGCACAGGCAAACACTGCACCTACCAATGCACCGATCATGGTATTTTTTGTCACGCTGGGATTGGTTTTCTGTGTTGCAACCGTTCCCTCTTCGATGATCTTCGGCGGCACCATTTCCATCGTATCCGCAATATAATCAGAAGATACCTTGGCAACAGTATCTACAATATCTTTGGCAAGCTGCGGATTTGCATCTTCAATGCTCACCGTAAGAATACGTGTATTGTTGGGATTACCGATGGTGAGACGACCGCTAAGCTGCTCATAGCTCTGATTCAAATTCAGCCGCTGAATCACATCCTCGAGTACCGGACGACTCTTCACAATGACCTGATAGTCATTGGTGAGCTGGGCACCGATCTGAAGATCCGCAAGACTCGTTAATGTAGTCTCCTTGGAAAGAATATACATCATAGCTGTGGAGCTATACTGCGGCACCATCACATACTTAGAAAAGGCACCTGCTGCCCCACCAAAAAGAAGCGTTGTTAAAACAATGATAAGAATATGTTTTTTACACTCTCGCAAAAGTTCCAGAAGATCAATCTCTTCCTCATCATTTGCCAATGCTGTTCTTATTGCTTTGCTTTCCTGATTACTCATCCCTATAACTCTTCCGTCTTCCTTACTCAGTCTCTTCGTTCCGTATGATATGCAGGGCATTCCTGCGGGTCAGGATATCCATATGTTCTTCGGAAATATTCTTCCGGAGCCACACCTGCGCCCCTTCCGTATTCGGGGGCCGGAAATCCATGCGGTGCATGTCTGTCCCCAGGAGGTCCACCCGTCCCTGCTTCAGCTGCTTCCGACACCAGCGCTCGTTGGCGTCGAAAATGCCGCCGCCCGCCAGAGCTTCGTAATTCATCTGCAAAATGATGCCGTTGTCATGAAGCTCCTGCAGGCGATCCCCCTGCCGCAGGGCGGGATAGCGCTCGAGATGTGCGAGAACCGGCGTGCAGCCTGCCTCCGAAATGGCCCGAAGTCCTCTTGCGATGTCCCGGTACTCTGTAACCGGATCAAATTCGCAGAGCAGGTAACTGCTATTTGCGAGGCGTCTGGCCTGTCCGCTCCGGATCCGTTCCGGAAACTCCTCATGCCAGTAACCCTCATGTCCCGGATAGATGTCCACATCCGGCCAATGCTTTCGAGCCTCCGTCAACAGCTCCTGCGTCAATGTCTCCACGTCCGCATTCTCATGTCGCCTGCGGTAGTGCGGGGTGGCCACAAAGGTGCGGAAGCCCTGGGCATAGGCAAAGCGAAGCAAACGGCGGGATTCCCGCAAATCTCTGGAGCCGTCATCGATTCCCGGCAGAATGTGGCAGTGAATATCCGCAAAACCCGGTTTGTTGATGTCCGGTGCTATAAACGCCATCCCTATTCTGTCCTTTTCTTATTTTGATTCAACACTCATTGTTTAATCTATTCCATTATAATATGAATATATTATCGCCCCCCCGCACATTTTTCAATATCAAATCAACCAACACATTGTCACTTTTTAAGTTTTTTAGCGTGTTGTCATGTTCTTTTTTCAATACATTCCATTTTTTGTGAAAATTTTGCCAATACACAAAAAGATATTTACATGTTTTTAGCAAAAATAATCCCCGGCATACGCCGAGGATAAAAAGATTTTTTTAGATTTATATTTCCGCCAGCACCGCTTCCAGCTTCTCCTGCATCTCATCGATGTGCTTTTTCTCGATCACAAGGGGCGGTACGAAACGGATGGTGTTGTGTTCGGCAGCGATGAGGACCACCTGCTGCTCGAGGAGCGCCTTCTTCACGATGCCACCGGCTTTCACCGCATCGATAAACTCGAGGCCCTGAATCAGGCCTTTTCCACGGTGTTCCTTCACGAGGGCGGGGAATTTTGCGGCCACACTGTCCAGTGCAGACCAGAGCAGCTTGCCGTTTTCTCTAGCCTTGGCAGGAATGTCGGCTTCCTTAAAGACATCCAAAATGGCAGAGGCGGCGGCGCAGACGAAGGGGTTTCCGCCGAATGTGGAGCCGTGGTCGCCAGGCACCATAGCCGAGGCCGCTTCTCCGCTGGCCAGGAAGGCGCCGACGGGAAGACCGTTGCCGATGGCCTTCGCAATGGTCATGACATCCGGCTTCACGCCGTATTCCTGCCAGGCGAACATATAGCCGGAGCGGCCCATGCCACACTGGATCTCATCGAGGATCAGCAGCATGTCGTGTTCATCGCAGAGCGCCCGGACACCTTTCAGGAATTCCTCCGTGGCGGGATAGATGCCGCCCTCGCCCTGGATGGTTTCCATAATGATGGCGCCGGTATGCTCGTTCACGAGGGCCTTCACGGAATCGAGGTCATTATACTTCGCAAACTTCACGCCGGGAATCAGCGGTGCAAAGGGCGCACGGTAGTGGTCCTTGCCGGTCACAGACAGGGCACCCATGGAACGGCCGTGGAAGGAGCCCTCCATGGCGATGATCTCCGTTTTGTCCGCTTTCTTATTATACTGATACCGTCTTGCGATCTTCAGCGCAC
This sequence comes from Parolsenella sp., assembly GCA_963659875.1. Lineage (GTDB taxonomy): Bacteria > Bacillota > Clostridia > Lachnospirales > Lachnospiraceae > Oribacterium. The sequence goes on along the minus strand of CAVKVA010000001.1, from coordinate 209,031 downwards.
CCTCGATGGCCTCGGTGCCGGAGTTTGTGAAAAATACCTTGTCCATCTGTGCAGCAGCCAGCAGCTTCTCTCCCGCTTCCACCGCCGGTTCATTGTAGAAGAGATTCGAGGTATGCAGGAGCCCCTTCTGAATCTGGGCGATCATAGCGTTCTGCACATGGGGATTGGAATAGCCGAGTCCCATCACAGAGATGCCGGCACCGAAATCGAGATACTTCTTGCCAGCTGCATCATAGAGATACACGTCTTCCGCATGATCAAAGACCACCGGGAAGCGGTTATAGGTCTTGTACAGGACCTCCTCGCCTTCCTTAATGACCCGATCCGTCACCACAGAGCCCTTCACGATTGCTTCATCCATAAATTTCATTGTCATACCTCACTTAGTTCAGCACCGGATCGATTTCCTTCTTGATGGCGGTTCCGATACCCTTATTGGTAAAGATCTCCAGCAGCAGGCAGTGTGCGATTCTGCCGTCCAGGATATGCACGCGGTTTACGCCCATCTTCATAGCATCCACGCAGTTGCCGAGCTTCGGCAGCATGCCGCCGCCCAGGGTGCCGGAATGGATCAGATCCTCTGCCTCCTCCAGCGTAAGGCTCGTGATGAGGGAATTCTTGTCCTCGAAATCCCGGTAGAGGCCCTCGACATCGGTGAGAAATGCCAGCTTCTCGGCATGCATGGCGCTGGCGATGGAGCAGGCCGCATCGTCCGCATTGATGTTGTAGCTCTCGCCGTTGGCATCGAAGCCGATGGGACAGATGATGGGAATGAAGTCGTCCTTCAGGAGATCCTCAATGATCTCCGTGTTCACAGAAATGATGGAACCCACGTGGCCGATGTCTTCGCCGTTGGAGTACTTCTTCACGCACTTCAGCATCATGCCGTCCTTGCCGGAGATGCCCACGGACTTCACACCGAGGCCGGTGATGAGCTGCACGAGGCTCTTGTTCACCTTGTTCAGCACCATCTCCGCCACCTCCATGGTCTCGTCATCGGTGACGCGGAGGCCGTTCACAAACTGCGGCTCCTTGCCGATCTTACTGATCCAGCGGGAGATTTCCTTGCCGCCGCCATGCACGATGATGGGCTTAAAGCCGACGAGCTTCAAGAGCGCCACGTCCTGCATAACCTGCTTCTTCAGCGCTTCATCCACCATGGCGGAACCGCCGTACTTCACCACCATGACCTTGCCCTGGAACTTCTGAATATAGGGCAGAGCCTCCACCAGGACGGCGGCCTTGTCCATGATCTTCTGTGAAATTGCGTTATCCATGATTTGCTCCCTTAGCTTCTGTAATCTGCGTTAATGTTGACGTACTCGTGGGTGAGGTCACAGCCCCAGGCAGTGGCCTTCGCGTCTCCCTCGTGCATTTCGATGAGAGCGGTGACTTCCGGATGGGACAGGATTTCCTTCGCATAGTCCTCATCGAAGTCTACCGGTGCGCCCTGCTTGTAGACGAGGATCTTTCCGATATCGTTCACAAAGTAGAGATCCACCTTCATGGGATCAAACTGTGCCCCACTGTAGCCCATGGCCGCGAGCACTCTGCCCCAGTTGGCATCTCTTCCGTAGATGGCCGCCTTCGTGAGGGAGCTGGACACCACCGACTTCGCAAGGAGCACAGCCTCGTCCTTGTTGTCCGCGCCCTGTACCTTCACCTCGAAGAGATGGGTGGCGCCCTCGCCGTCCTCTGCCATCTTCTTCGCCAGCACCTCATTCACCGCATGCAGTGCCTGACAGAAGGCCTGATAGTCTTCGTCCTCTGCGTCTATGACGGGGTTTCCTGCCGCGCCGTTGGCAAGAAGGAGGCAGGTGTCGTTGGTGGAGGTGTCGCCATCCACGGAAACCATGTTATAGGTGTCCTTGATGTCTGCGGAAAGGGCCTTCTGGAGAAGCTCCTTCGTGATGGCACAGTCTGTCGTCAGGAAGGAAAGCATGGTGCACATATTGGGATGGATCATGCCGGAGCCCTTGCACATGCCGCCGAGGTGCACCTCTGTGCCCTTCACCAAGAAGCTCACGGCAAATTCCTTGTTCTTCGTGTCGGTGGTCATGATGGCGCGGCTCGCCTGATCGGCAGCTTCCACGGTATCGGAAAGGCCGGTCACCAGCTTCTGGATGCCGTCCTTTACCCGGTCCAAAGGCATTTGCATACCGATGACGCCGGTGGAGCAGATCAGCACGCCCTCTGCCGGGACCTCACCGCCGAAGGCCTCAGAAACGGCCTCCGCGGAGGCCTGACAGATGTCCATGCCCTCTTTTCCGGTGCAGGCATTGGCAATGCCGGAGTTGGCGATCACCACATGTACCGGCGTTCCGGCGCTGACCACCTGCTTGTCCCAGAGCACCGGCGCCGCCTTCACGACGTTGCTGGTGAAAGTACCTGCCGCGATGCAGTCCTTCTGGGAGAAGATCATCGCCATATCCGTTCTGCCCTTGTACTTGATGCCTGCCTCCGCTGCTGCCGCCATAAAGCCCTTTGCGGCCAGTACGCCGCCCTGAATCGCCTTCATTATCCCATTCCTCTTTCTTTCCGTTTTAAAAACGATCCCCTATGGTCCCGGAGGCTCCATAGGGGAAATATCTTCTGCTTACTGTGACTTCTGGTTCTTCTTCACTTCCTGCATCTTCATCGCACGAACCTTCTCGGGGAGACCGAAGAGGGTAATGAAGCCGGATGCATCATGATGGTCATAGAGATCACCTGTGGTGAAGGACGCCAGGGACTCGTTGTAGAGTGAGTACGGAGATGTGGTGCCTGCCTTGATGATGTTGCCCTTGTAGAGCTTCAGCTTCGTGGTGCCGGTCACGTACTTCTGGGTGCTGGTCATGAAGGCCTCGAGTGCCTCGCGAAGGGGATCGAACCACTTTCCTTCGTAAACCACCTGGGAGAACTTCACGGAAGCCATGGACTTGAATTCCATGGTCTGGCGATCCAGACAGAGCTCCTCAAGCTGCTTGTGCGCTTCCATGAGGATGGTTCCGCCGGGGGTCTCGTAAACGCCGCGGCTCTTCATACCAACCACGCGGTTCTCCACGATGTCCACGATACCGATGCCGTTCTCGCCGCCCAGCTTGTTGAGCTCGAGAAGGATTTCCTTCACGGTCATCTTCTTGCCGTTCAGGGCTACGGGTACGCCCTCTTCCCAGTCGATGCTGAGCTCTGTCTCCTTGTCCGGTGCCTTCTCCGGTGTCACGGAAAGCATCAGCATGTGATCGTAGTTCGGCTCCTGGGAAGGATCCTCGAGCTCAAGTCCCTCATGGGAAATGTGCATGATGTTGCGGTCACGGCTGTAGGAATTGTCGTGGGAGCCGAAGGCAAGGTTGATGCCCTTGGACTTGCAGTAATTGATCTCGTCGTCACGGGACTGCATGGTCCAGACATCGGTCATACGCCAGGGAGCGATGATGTCCAGATCCGGTGCCAGTGCCTTGATGGAAAGCTCGAAACGAATCTGATCGTTGCCCTTTCCGGTAGCGCCGTGGCAGATGGCCTTCGCTCCTTCCTTACGGGCAATGTCTACGAGGCGCTTGGCAATGGCCGGACGCGCCATGGATGTGCCCAGGAGATACTTGTTCTCATAGGTGGCATTGGCCTGGATGCAGGGGAGGAGATAGTTGTCACAGAAATCGTCGGTGACATCCTCGATATAGAGCTTGCTGGCGCCGGAAAGCTGTGCCCGCTCTGCGAGGCCGTCCAGCTCGTTGCCCTGTCCTACGTCTACGCAGCAGCAGATAACCTCATAGCCGAAATGCTCCTTCAGCCAGGGAATGATGGCGGTGGTGTCCAGTCCGCCGGAATATGCCAGTACGACCTTCTCACCCTGTGTATTGTTCTTCGGTGCCAGATTGCTCATAATTGTCTCCTTTATATCTGATTCCGTGTCCGGAATCCTGAATTGATCTCTTTACTTGCGCTATCCTACACCCGTTGCGAGGAAAGCGCAAGCATTTTCTGCATAAAAATTCAGATAATTTGTATTGATTTTGGTTTTATCACTTGAATGAATGTATATTTATTCATTTTGCGATGAATATACATGCTAGCGCTGAGCCCAGCGATTATAACCAAGTCGGCAGCTGCTCAAGTCCTGTGGTCTCATCCAGGCCGAACATCAGGTTCATGTTCTGGATGGCCTGTCCGGCAGCCCCCTTCACCATGTTGTCCATGGCGCCCATCATCACGACTCTTCCGGTACGGGGGTCTGCCTTGGCGGCCACGTCCACGAAGTTGGAGCAGCGCACGAAGCGGGTCTCCGGGAAGGACGGCAGCTTCCGCACTCTGACGAAATACTCGTCATTGTAGTACTTCTCATACACGGCCTGCAGCTCGGCATCGCTGAGCTTCTCCTTGAGATCTGCGGTGGCGGTCACCAGGATGCCTCTTTCCATGGGCATAAGGTGCGGTGTGAAGTTGATGAGCACCGGCGCATTGCAAACCTCACTGAGCTGCTGCTCGATTTCCGGGGTATGGCGGTGTGCGGTGACGCCGTAGGCCTTTACACTCTCGTTCACCTCACAGAAGAGGTTCGCCAGCTTCTCGCCGCGGCCTGCACCGCTGGTGCCGGACAGGGCATTGATGACAATGCTGTTGGGATCGATGATGCCTTCCTTGGCCAGAGGATAGATGCTCAGGAAGGAAACGGTGGGGAAGCAGCCCGGATTGGCAATGAGACGCGCATTCGTGATCTTCTCCCGGTTCAGCTCCGGCAGACCGTAAACGGCTTCCTGCAGAAGCTCCGGAGACTTATGCTCGATCTTGTACCACTTCTCATAGGTCGCCACATCCTTGATGCGGTAATCAGCGGAGAGGTCGATAAACTTACACTTCTCGAGATATTCCGGCTTCAGAAGCCCCCCGAGGTAGCCCTGGGGTGTGGCGGTGAAGATCACGTCGCAGTCCTCTGCTGCCTTCGCGATGTCCGGGTCCTCGCACTTCTCTTCGATCAGCTCATGAAAGGCCGGGAAGGAAGCGGTATAGTCCTGTCCCTGATAGCTGCGGGAGCCGTAATGCAGGATCTCCACATCCTCTCTCTGCAGCAGGAGACGCACCAGCTCGCCTCCGGCATAACCCGTTGAACCTACAATTCCTACTTTGATCATCGCTTTTCTCCTTCCTGAAAATGCTAAAGTGTACTAACTCACGCGACTTATCGCCGCTGTCGGGACGCCTCCGGCGAAACCGGAGCCTAGTCCTCGACAGCGGCATGGCTCATCCCTCTGTACCGATAAGGCCAGGAGCACCTTTTGTCTTTCGGTTCTTTACGCAGGTCTCCAGGGAAATCGCCTCATAGATGTCCTCGTCGATTTCCGGACAGATCTTCTGGTACTCGGCAAGACTCAGGTCATCCAGTGCGCAGCCCTTCTGCTCGCAGAGCAGCACCAGCTCGCCGACGATGCCGTGGGCCGTCCGGAAAGGCACGCCCTTCCGCACCAGGTAATCCGCCACATCGGTGGCATTGGTGAAGCCGTTCTTCGCGCTGTCCTCCATTCTTTCCTTGTTCCACTTCATGGACTTCAGCATACCGGTCATGAGCACCACGGAATGACGCACCGTATCCATGGCATCATAGGCCATCTCCTTATCCTCCTGCATGTCCTTGTTGTAGGCCAGCGGCAGTCCCTTCATGGTGGTGAGGAGACTCATGAGCGCACCGTACACGCGTCCGGTCTTACCCCGGATCAGCTCCGCGATATCCGGATTCTTCTTCTGGGGCATGATGCTGGAACCGGTGGAATAGGCATCGGAAATGGTCACAAAGCGGTATTCATTGGTGTTCCAGATGATGATCTCCTCGCTGAGGCGGGACAGATGCATGGCGATGGTGCTGAGGTCAAAGAGATACTCCAGCAGATAATCCCGGTCCGATACGGAATCCATGGAGTTCTCCGTGGCCTTCCGGAAGCCAAGCTCCTTCGCGGTATAGTCCCGGTCCAGGGGATAGGTGGTGCCGGCAAAGGCACCGGACCCCAGCGGACACTCGTTCAGTCTGTCGCGAGTATCCTGCAGGCGGGACAGATCCCGGCGGAACATCTCGCGATACGCACCCATATGGTGCGCCAGGGTGGTGGGCTGGGCCTTCTGGAGATGGGTGAAGCCCGGCATATAAGTCTCCTTATTCTCCCGCATAATCGCGCTCAGCTCGTCCTCGAGATCCGAAATGTGTCCCATCATGGCATCGATCTCGTCTCTTGTATACAGCTTCATGTCCAGGGCCACCTGGTCATTGCGGGAACGTCCCGTATGCAGGCGCTTGCCCGGCTCGCCGATGCGTGCCGTAAGCTCTGCCTCAACAAAGCTATGGATATCCTCGGCATCGCCTTCGATCTTCAGCTTGCCGTCTTCGATATCCGCAAGAATCTCTTCCAGCCCCTTCACAATGGCCTCAGCATCCTCTGCCGGGATAATGCCCTGCTTACCCAGCATCCGGGCATGCACAATGGATCCCCGAATATCCTGCTTATACATCCGCTTATCAAAGCTGAGAGACTCGTTGAATGCCTCCACCAGCTTATCTGTTTCTCCTGTAAATCTGCCGCCCCAAAGCTTCATCTTTTATCTTCCTCCTCATTGAGATCGAGATCGACCAGATCCAGCCCTGCTGTCTCTGTCGCTGCATCCTTCGTTTCTGTTTCCTGTTCTGTCATGAAAATGTCTTCGGCAAAGTGCTCCATTTCCGCGTTCCCGTCTTCCGCTTCGCCTTCCATTGCGCTTTCCCGCGGCCGCAGCTGCAGCACTTCTGCAGCTTCCTGATCCTGCTGGTTCCGTCGCTTTTGCGCGCGGGATCTTCCGATATACGGAAGCTCCGGTTCAGGTCCCAGGCGGGGACCGCCGTTGCCGTAGGCACTGTTCAGCGGCGGCAGGAACTCATTTCTCGCACTGTCCGCTGTCTCCCGCGCAAATTTCTGTGCATCGCGATTTTTCAGCCGCTTCATCCGGCGCTTCCGGCTCTCCCGTCGGTTCCAGGCAAGGAGCAGCAGGAAAATCAGCAGACTGCCGCCGGAAATCGCCATACCGAGCTTCAGTCCCTTCGGGAAGAATCTCAGGCGTATGCTGTGTTCACCGGCTGTGAGGGAAATGCCGAGGAAGGTATCCTTGATCATCTCCGGCTGCACCTCGCTGCCGTCCACATAAACCCTCCAGCCCGCATCGTAGGGGATGCTGGTCATGAGGACACCGTCCTTCTCGGTCTGCACCGTGCCCTCCACTTCGGTATCTGTCCATTTGCTGAGGGACAGTCCCGTCTGTGAAAGCACCTGGTAAGCCTCCGCCAGCGCATCGTAGTCGAAACGGTAGGCATCACAGTCCATCTTCTCACCGCTGGTTTCTGAACTGATCTTCACCGTCTCTCCGGCCTCCAGCCAGCCCAGCTCCAGGAAGAAGCCCCGGTCCACATTGTCAAAGCTCTTCTCGAGGCTGTCGCTGCTGACCTTCACTTCCTTTATCTTCCGGTTGTTCACATAGACATAGTAGTCACCGGCTGTCGTTGTGGTGAAGCTGTAGTCGCCGTCGCTGAACTCTCCCAGCACCGTTTCCAGTACCGGCGCAGTGCCCAGACTTTCGCAGAGGGAATTCTGCACCAGCGCCGGCGTCCCGGCTTTCGTGTCGAAGGCATTAAGCTGCTCCTCTGTCAGAAGATAGCCCAGAGGCAGCGCGTAGTCCGTTCCGTAGAGGTACGTATCTCCCTCCATATCCACATAGTACTGACCCCGCTCCTCGGCCGCCGTGGGTTCCTGGGAATAGAGGCTGTACTTCACGGAGAAGAGCATGTTCACGAGGGGCGTCGAGCCGGTGATGGAGTAGGCATTGGTCGAAGCCTCACAACCCAGCAGCTCGAAAAGCTCGGAGCAAGACCGATAGGCCATGGAGGAGAAAATGGAGACGCTGGGGAAGTGCATGAAGGCACCGTCGTTCTTCGTCTTCCGACTCATCTTCTCGAAGCGGTAGAAGCTCTGGTCCTCCTGCCGGATCCGGGAAACGAGGGTCTTCACGTCTGCGTTGTCCTGAATGTAGTTGTTTCGTGAAGTCACAGTCACGGAGGTCGCCGCCATGTTCACGAGACTCTCCAGGGAAACCGCAAAGAGCACGGCAAAGAGCAGGACATTGTAGCCCCAGCGCCGATGCTGCTCCATATAGAAGAAAAGACCATAGAGGAGCACGAGCCCCAGGCTCACATAAAAGGTATACCACTCGAAGGCGTCATCGGTGATGAGCTTCTGGCAGAGCAGGATAAAGATGCAGGCAAGGCCCAGCGCCGCCCCCAGCTGCTGCCGGGATACCGCTTTTCTGTGGAGGTAGGCCTCATAGCACATGGCCAGCAGCAGGAAAACATAGATGAAGCCCTGCCGGCAGGGAAGGCTGTTGGGATAATGAAAGCCGTGCCAGATGAAGTTCAGTACGTTCAGGGAAAAGCTCAGGTAAAAGACGATCAGCAGTGCGCCGTAGCATGCCTTCCGCCGGAGGGAAATCTCCCGGTTCATAAAGTACAGCGGCAGCATCAGGAAAACCATGGCGCCGCAGTAAATGTTGGGCCAGTGGTCCAGTCCCTGCTCGGTCTCGACGAGGGGCATCTGCCGGGCAAACATGTCCACAATGGTGAAGTATTGCTTCACCGTGTCCGGGAAGCTGGAATTGGCCGAAGCAGTCCCCTGCAGGGCGCAAAGTTCCGGCAGCAACAGAATCGCCGCGAGTCCGCCCGCAAGCAGCGAGCACAGGACAAAGCGCGGGATCGACCGGCTTCTCTCCTCCCAGCTGAGGGGCTGCAATACCATCTGACACAGATACCAGATCACCATGAAAAGACAGATCATGATGGAAATGTAGTAGTTGGACAGGATGCAGAGACCCAGGCAGAGCACGTACATGACGGGGCTCTCACCTCTCACGAGACGCTCCAGACCCAGCATCACCAGCGGAAACAGCAAAATGCAGTCCAGCCACATGAGGTTCCAGGAATAGGCCGCCACGTAGCCGCTCATGGCATAGAGAATGCCGAAAAAGGCGCAGCCCACATTTAACTTACGGTAATGTCTTCGGAAATACATGGCACTGGTGAGGCCGCAGAGACCGATCTTCACCACAATCATGTAGGTCATGAACTCGATAATCAGGGACTGCGGCAACAGCACTGCCAGGAAATTCAGGGGGCTCGCAAGATAATAGGCATAGAGGGCGGTGAAATTGATACCGAGACCCACATCCCAGGAATACAGCAGGGAACCGCCGTGCTTCAGCTTATACTGAAGCTCCGAAAAAAATGGTGCATACTGATGGTACATATCGGTACGAAGAAAGGTACCTCTCCCGCAGGGATAGATGTTCTTCGCATAAAAAATCACCAGCATGGACATAACCGGTATCAGAAAAGCCAGAAGATAGGCATCCTCCGGCCGCAGCAGCTTCTTCTTATTCACCCTGGGCCTCCTTATTGCGCGGTGTTCTGGCCCTTGTCCCGGAAGATCCAGAATTTGCTGGCCAGATAATTGAATACGAGATTAAAGACGGTGGAGGACAGCCACCCCAGCGTATGGGAGAAGTGCAGCAGATCCACCATGACCACCATGATCAGAAAGGTAACGAAGCCGGAAAACACCCGGGCAAAAAAGAACCCGGCAAATTCCTGGAGGAGATAGCCGGGTCGCATATTGTGATTCCGAAAGACCCAGAACTTATTGCTCCAATAAGCGAATAGCACGGCAGCGAAAAAGGCCAGTCCATAGGCGATCTTGTAGCTCACGCTTTCCGGGATTCCTTTTCCGGACAGTCCTCTGTCCGCCAGTGCAAAGATGATGTAGTTCACAGCGGTGGTCATAACGCCCACCAGGATGTACAGCACCGCTTCACTCTTAAGCAATGCCGCGATTCGCTTATTCATAAGCATGGTTCCTTCGCTTTTTATAGAAATAGGCAGGCCTTGCCTACGCAAAGCCCATTTGATTCGATAGTATAGCATCAGGGCATATTTGCACGCAAGTTTTTCTCGAAAAGTGCTGGAATTTTTTCTGAAACAAAGATAAAATATGTATTGTACACGCGCCTTGATGAGATGTCAATAGGCGCGGTCCACATTGTGAATTTAATAAGAAGGGGGTAAAGAACATGTTTCAAATCGGAGATTATGTTGTCTACGGCTGCAGAGGAATCCACGAAATCACGGATATCACTACCTTGAACATGGAGGGGGTGGATCACGACAGGGAATACTACATCCTGAAGCCCTACGCCGCGGCCACCGGGTCCGTGTATGCGCCGGTGGACAGCACGAAGATCAATATGCGTCTGGTCATGTCAGAGGATGAGGTGACCGCCTTTCTGGAAAACATCACTTCTATTCTCCCCATTAATCTCCGCTCGCCCAAGCAGCAGGAGGAGGCCTTCAAGCTCTGTGTGAAAAGCTGTGATCCCGATGAGCTGATGCGGGTCATCAAGACGCTGCGGATCCGGAAGAAAGAACGGGCAGAAAAGGGCAAAAAGCTGACGATCACAGATACCCACTATCTGGAGCAGGCGGAAAAGATTCTCTATGACGAGCTGTCGCTGGTGCTGCAGCGCCCCGTGTCGGAGATCCCGACAATGATACAGGAATTAATCATGCAAGCAACACAGGTGCCGGTAAATGGATAGAGTTACGTAGGTGCCGGTAAGTGGCTGGAGTTACGCCCATCCGGGCGCCCCGCTGGCGAAGCCAGCGCTAAGCCCAGATGGGCTGTTTTTGTCGTCATCGGCTTTGCCGCAGCAAAGCAGCCGCAAAACCGATAACGACTATTTATGGTAGGGCTCATTCGCATTGATCCGAAACGCGCGGTAGATCTGCTCCAGCAGAATGACCCGCATGAGCTGATGGGGGAAGGTCATGCGGGAAAAGCTGAGCTGGTAGTCCGCCCGCTGCAGCACCGCCGGAGATAGGCCCAGGGAGCCGCCGATCACGAAACTAATGTCGCTGCTGCCGCCAAGCATGGTTTTCTCCAGCTTCTCCGCGAGTTCTGTGGAGGACAGCTCCTTTCCTTCGATCGCGAGGGCGATCACATAGGAGCGCTCCGGCAGCTTCGAAAGGATCCGCTGCCCCTCCGTTTCCTTGATTTTTTCTTCCACCGACTGTGGCGCCCGATCGGGTGTTTTTTCATCGGGCAGTTCCAGAATTTCCAGTGTACAGTAAGAAGAGAGACGCTTCGCGTATTCCGCGATGGCGTCTCTCAAATATTTTTCCTTCACTTTTCCGACGGTAACGAGGCGAAGCTTCATCACACTCTCCCATTCTCATATGACGGAACGCTGCCGTAGGGGGCATTCGCACAATAGCCGTTGCCGTCAAAGCTATGGTTCTGTCCATCGATGGTATAGGACTTGTAATATTCGCCCTCACCGCAGTACATGCCGTTGGGGCGTCCGTTCTCCGCCGCACCGAAGTAGAAGGTGTGGCTGGTGCCGTGGGGATCCGGGATGGAAGCCCAGCCCGTCAGAACCACACCGGCATTGGAACTGTTACGGTCTTTGCTGTCATACTGGGCAAAGTACCACATGCCTTCGTCCTGAAACCAGCCCTCTTCCATCTCCCCGTCTGCATTGAAGTAATAGAAGCGGCCGCCGATCTGTACCCACTGCTTTGCGGCATACTGCCACTGCATGGCCTTCTGGTTTAAGTACAGAAGCTTCCAGTGCAGACCGTCATTTTCCCACTGGTAAGCTGCGGAGGCGCCGGAACGAACAGCTTCAGCCTCTGCTTCTGTGGCCGCATGCTCTGCCGCGGCTGCCGTGAACGGCACCCCCGCACACAATGTCAGCCCCGCCAGCATTACCGCCAAACTCTTCTTCCAAACCTTCATTCCGCACCTCCTGTATTTCTCTTATGAAAGACTCTTCAGTCTCTCCTCCACCTGTGTCAGCATCTGCTGATATTTCTGAAGCTTCTCCCGCTCCTCGGCCACCTTGGCCTCCGGTGCCTTGCTGAGGAACCGCTCGTTGCTCAGCATGCCGGTGGAGCGCTGAATCTCGCCTGCCAGCTTCTTCTGCTCCTTCTCCAGTCTCTCCTTCTCCTTCGCGATATCCACGAGATCCGAGAAGGGCATGTAAATGTTGGCATCCGGAATCACAACAGAAACCGCATCCTCTGCGATGCCGCTCTTGTCTTCCTGGATTATAACATCTGATGCGTAGGCAAGGGTAGCAAAGAAAACCTTACTATGGGCGAAAGTTTTTCTTACGCGGGGTGACTCTGTCACGATGAAGACATTGGCCTTCCGGGACGGCGCCACGTTCATCTCTGTGCGGATGGCACGGATGGAACGCACCGCTTCCTTCAGGGTCTCCACCTCAGCCTCGTCCTCGGCAAAGTCAAAGCGCTCCTCTCTCTCGGGCCAGGACTCCCGCATGAGCGGTGTCTCCGGATTCTCCAGCGTATCGTAGATCTCTTCTGTGATGAAGGGACAGAAGGGATGCAGAAGCTTGAGAGAGGTGATCAGTACATGCTTCAGGGTCCAGAGGGCGGCTGCCTTGGTCTCGTCGGTCTCACTGTGGAGACGCGGCTTCACCATCTCGATGTACCAGTCGCAGAACTCCTCCCAGATGAAGGACTGCACCTTGTCGAGGGCGATGCCCAGGTTGAAAGCCTCCATGTTCCGGGTCACATCCTCGATAACGCCGTTCAGCTTGGAGAGGATCCACTTGTCCGCAATCGTGAGGTTCTCCGGCATCTCGGCAGGAAGCTCTGCCTTGTCCAGATTCATCATAATAAAGCGGGAGGCATTCCATACCTTGTTCATGAAGTTCCGGCTGGCCTCCACTCTGGACCAGTAGAAACGCATGTCGTTGCCGGGCGCATTGCCGGTGAGGAGGGTCATACGGAGCGCATCAGCGCCGTATTTGTCGATAACCTCCAGCGGGTCAATGCCGTTGCCCAGGGACTTACTCATCTTCCGTCCCTGATCGTCCCGGACGAGGCCGTGGATCAGTACCTTCTTGAAGGGGCACTTGCCGGTCTGCTCGATGCCGGAGAATACCATACGGATAACCCAGAAGAAAATGATGTCATAGCCGGTCACCAGTACGTCTGTGGGATAGAAGTACTTATACTCCGGAGTCTCCTCCGGCCAGCCCAGGGTCTCGAAGGGCCAGAGGGCGCTGGAGAACCAGGTATCCAATGTATCCGGATCCTGTGTCATGTGACCGCCGCACTTCGGACAGCTGCAGGGTGCTTCGGATTCAGGAGAAACCACCATCTCACCGCAGTCATCGCAGTAATAAGCCGGAATCCGGTGTCCCCACCAGAGCTGACGGGAAATACACCAGTCCTTGATGTTCTCGAGCCAGTGCAGATAGGTCTTGCCGTAGTTTTCCGGCACGAACTGCAGGTCGCCATTTTCGAGTGCCGCAATCGCGGGCTTCGCCATCTCCTCCATTTTCACAAACCACTGGGGCTTGATCATAGGCTCTACGGTGGTGCCGCAGCGGTCGTGGGTGCCGACATTGTGCTTGGTGGGCACCACCTTCACCAGAAGTCCTGCGGCTTCGAGATCCGCTACCATGGCCTTCCGGGCCTCGTAACGCTCCATACCATCGTACTTTGAGCCGGGGCAGTTGATGGTGGCGTCATCATTCAGGATGGTAATCTCCGGCAGGTCATGACGCTTTCCGACCTCGAAATCGTTGGGGTCGTGGGCCGGGGTGATCTTCACGGCACCGGTACCGAACTCCATATCCGCATGCTCATCCGCCACGATGGGAATGAGACGATCGGTCAGCGGCAGCTCCACCATCTTGCCGATAAGATCCTGGTAACGGGGATCCTCACCGTTCACGGCTACCGCAGAGTCACCCAGCAGGGTCTCCGGACGGGTGGTCGCGATCTCAATGTAGCGGCCGTTCTCGCCGTGGATGGGATACTTGATGTGCCAGAAATGGCCGTCCTGTTCCTCATGCAGCACCTCTGCGTCAGAAAGGGAGGTATGACAAACCGGGCACCAGTTGATGATGCGGGATCCCTTGTAAATATATCCCTTCTTGTACAGGTTAATGAAAGTGGTCTCCACGGCCTTGGAGCAGCCCGCATCCATGGTGAAGCGAAGTCTCTCCCAATCGGCGGAGGAACCGATCTTGTGCAGCTGTGTCACGATGCGGTTCTCGTACTCCTCTTTCCACTTCCAGGCCTCCTTCAAGAAGCCCTCGCGGCCCAGGTCATGCTTGTCGATGCCCTGCTCCTTCAGCTTGTTGGTGACCTTCACCTCGGTGGCGATGGCCGCATGGTCGCAGCCCGGCTGCCACAGCGCCTCATAGCCCTGCATTCTCCGCCAGCGGATCAGGGAATCCTGCAAAGTGTTGTCCAATGCATGTCCCATGTGCAGCTGTCCGGTTACATTGGGCGGCGGCATCATAATGGTAAACGGCTTCTTATTGGCATTTACCTCAGCATGAAAATAATTCCCCTTCATCCACATTTCGTAGATGCGGTCCTCAACTTCCTCGGGATTGTACTGCTTAGCAAGTTCCTTCATCTTTTCTCCTCATTGATCCTTTATAACATAGCGCGATAGGCCTTTTTCCATACGCGAATCTGTTCCTGTGCCGCTGTCCGGAAATGCTTTCCGCCTTCTCCGTACATCTTCTGTATCTTCTCGACGCCGGGAGAGCCTGCGCTCTCCTGCCGGGCAGCATCAAAGGCCCGGGCCCATTCCGTCAGTTCTTCTTTCGGCACTTCCTCCTCGTACTTTGAGAAGGTATCCACCGACGGCTCCAGCCGACGAAGGTAATAGAGCTTCCGCAAAGGCTCCCGGGTATGGGTTTCCGTATAGACCTCTTCATAGGCTGCAGCAGCCTTCCGGAACTGCATCACCGTCACATAGGCATCTCCCAGCTTCAGAAGCACCGCGGCATTCTTTTTCGCGGTGACCGATTCCCGGTAGGTAGACACGGCTCTGCCGTAGCGCTTCAGGCGGAACAGGGTGTCCCCCAGACGCTCCGCGAGACGCGCACTGTCCAGATCCCGCAGCTTCTTAAGCTCGGCACTGTAGCGGCTGAGCTCCCGCTCCGTGTAGTAATTGCCGTCTCTCTGGATCCGCAGCATCAGGGTATCGAGATCCGCCCCGGTATGCCGCAGCTGATCCAGCCGCTCTGCAAGCTGCGGCAATTCCAGCTCTTCCCGGAGCCACTGCAGCAGCTTCTGGTCCACAAAGTCCTCCGGCACCAGCACCGGATAGTGATAAAGCACGTAGCAAAGCTCCTGCAGGGACCAGAGATGCATGTCCAGCTTTTCATAATAAAAGGGCTTTTCTGCCCGTTTTGAACACAATAACAATGCCATGCTTAACTCTTTCCTCCTGCGGCCTCCCGAAGATCCAGCGTCTCGGAAACCATGGTCTCCGTCTTCGGGAAAAGTTCTCCGAAGCCCTCGTCCCGGACATTGACCTGCAGCTTTTCCTGGGTGAGGAAGGCGGTTTCAATGCGGATGCGGGTGGTGCGGTTCTCCCGCTCCGGGAATCCCTCCAGCAACATCCGAAATTGCAGGGGCTTCTTCTGTCCTGCCAGCGCCGTCACCTGGAAATCCACGTAATTCTGATCGTCCAGAATCAGTTCAGCAGCACTCTGCTTCCCGATCCATTCCTCACCGGCCTTCGCCAAAAGGAGCCGCTCCTCGTGTTCGTTCTTCTTCACCTCGACACTGATATCACAAAGAGACCGGGTGTCACAGAGAATGGTATACTCTTCTGCTTCCTTTTCCGCAAGTCCCCGGGCCCGGAGCGCCGCACCGATGGCAATAAGTCGGGGCTCGATGCAGACTCTGCGACGCTGGCAGATTGTGTGCATAAAGTCCGGTGCGAACTCCGTGCTTTCGAAGCCTCTGCCGCTGAGAATCACCGCACTGTAGGACTTGCCCTCCAGATTCCGCTCCGCAAGGGAGGTGAGAATCCGATCTGCGATCTTCTCTCCGGCAGGGCTGTTCAGAATGTCCAGATTAAAGGCCTCTTCCTGGGCCTCTGCTGCCGCCCGCACAAAACGTCGGCTGCCCCGGGAAACCACAAGCTCATAATAGTAGAGACACTGGTTGCCGAGCTCGAACATACCGACGGTCCGGTTGTAGAGGTTCCGGTCCTGATGCAGCACGAAGTGTAGGAAGCTCTCCGTGTGACTGATCACATACACTGCCGGTATGCCCAGCCCTTCCAGCACGGATTTCAGACACGTCATCAGCTTCGCCTCCGGCTTCCGCACCGACAGCACCAGCATATCGATATCCGCGAAAGCCGGTGTGTTATCTGTGCCCAGGGCCGCCAGCTGTTGCGTCAGAAGCTCCCGAAAAAAATAGCCCAGCAGCTCTTCCGCGCTGTAGCACTTGCCTTCAATGGTGGCCGTGCCGTCCTTTCGCAGCAGGGATGCCAGCTTATCCACCAGGCTGCCCCTGCCCTTCAATGCGGTCTGATAGGCTTCTTCTCCCACCAGCCAGCTGTCCTTGCCCTTTTCCTTGCAGACAGCGGTGGGGATAGAGTCCTGCTGACTGTCGCCGTTCACAGCGATGTCCGTCAGCTCGTCATTCAATGCGATTCCAATATAAAGACTCACCTGGACTGCTCTCCCTTCCTGTTTTTGTCCGCATCGGCAAAGAGGATGCCGATGACCGCTTCATTTTCCGCATAACGGTGCATCAGATCCCGCAATGCTTCGTCCTTGCCCTTTTCGGCAACCGCCGACATTTCATTCAGCATGTCGTAGGTGTCCCCGTGACTCTTCCGGGGCGCACCGGCCTCCACGCAGCCCTTCAGCACCGGCTTCTCCGGGTCCATGGGACGGATCTGAAAATCCGCCCGTTCTCCGGTGAAGAGAGTCAGGGGTGCCACGAAGATGTTCTGGTAAACCCGACTGATCTCCTCGGCATGGTAGGCACTCTCGTCCGGGAGTATCCGCACATAGAGGGTGGGCTTGTCCTCCCGGTCGCCATGATACTCGATATAGGTCTTGTCGGTGATATAGTCCGGCAAGCTGATAAAGCGCTGCAGCTTCTTGGTATACGCGAAAATCTGCTTCTTCTTAAGCAGCACCTGCATCATGCTGTTCAGCTCTTCGCACTCCTCTTCCGACAGCTCCCGTAAAATGGACATGTACTTGGTGAGGGCAAGAAGATAGATCAGAGGCAGCCGATCCTTGTTCTTCTCGCTGTGCACCAGGGTATAGAGATCCCGGAAGAAACTGTCCCGCACGGAAAGCTGCTGCAGGAAGTAATCCTGTGCCCGGGTGGTCATATAGGCCCGGATCAGCATGAAGTCATGACCGTCGTGGAGGAGGTAAATGTCGTAGATCTCGTCCAGTCCCCTACATTCCCGGGTGAAAAGCATCTGCGCCATGAGACGCTCCGCCATACTGAGGATGTCCTGATCGCGGATGTAGTCATCCATTCTCCTGGCTTCCTCGGCCGCGGCCTTCTCCCGGATCTCTGTTAAAGCCGCATCAGTTTCCTTGGATACCGTATTTTCGTCTTCTTGCTTACCGTTGTCGGGCTGCTGCCAGGTTTCGAAAACAGCAGACAAATTCTCTGCCGCAGCCGCCTCTTCCTGCGCACTGTTTTCCTGTCTCCGGTTCAGAATCCGTTCCAGCGCCCTCTGGGTGTTGGAAATCCGGCTGCTTTCCTCCCGCAGCTGCTGCCGCACGGCCTCTGAGCGCACGCGTCTCGACTCGGCCGCCTCGCGGATGGCTTGCTCCTTCGCTTCCATTTCCGCTTCAACAGCTTCCCGGCGCCGGGCGGCTTCCATAGCCTGCTGTCGCTGCAGCTTCAGTGCCCGATCCAGAATCTCCTGCATGTCGAGCGACATGCCGCTGAAGCTCTGCAGCAGATAGGAAAGGATCTTGCCGTTCTCGGTTCCCGCCTGGAAGGCCCGGAAAGCGAGGAGTCCCAGCTTTTCCGGCTGTACCTCCTGCGTCTGTGCGCGGCCGATCATGTAGACCAGCAGCCGCTCCAGACTCTCCCGTTCCAGCGTCTGCACACCGTAACGGAGGATAATGTTGTAGGCCTCTGTATACTCACCGAAGGCGATCATAGTCTCGGCCAGAATGCTCCTGTTCTTCTCGTCCAGACGTCTCGGGCGGATGGAACGCAGGTAGGAAATCTCACCCACGAAGGGATGCTTTGCATCCTCTAAGCGATGCTTTTCATAATAAGCCAGTATCGCGCCGTTGAGCGTTGCGCGGTAGCTTCTCGAAAGGTCGAGACTCGCAATGGCGTCCTCGGTCTTCTCCAGCTCATCCTGGTTCTGAATGCCCCGCTTCGCGTATTCCGCGGCATGGCGGAGCTTCAGCATGGGCTGGTCCGGTGCAATCTCAAAGCAGCGCTGCTCCAATGCCGGTTTGTCCAGCACCCGGGTACAGCGGAAGCCGACTTCTGTGCTCTCCTGTCCCGCCGCATCACGGAAGGAAAGAACAAAGCCCGGCATGTACAGCGGCACGTAGGCTACACCGTCCTGCAGGGAATACCAGCTGTCCCGCTTAAAGCAGTCATAGTGCACACCGATGGCGCTATACCTTGCATCACACTGAATCTTATAGGTATTCAGTACCGCCGGGAAGACCTCTGCAATTCGCCGGTCGATCATCTCCGGATAGATCATCCGGTCATAGATCAGTGCGAGACAGTCGCTAACCTTCCCCTGCAGAAGCTGCTGAATGGCATATTCCTGGATGCGCCGCTCGAAGGCAAGGTAAATGTCATCATCCTTGTCAAAGTTTTTCAGCACATTGAAGTAGAGCGTCTCACGGAGAGCCGGTTCTGTGTCCTGCGCATAGGCAAAATACAGGTAAACCTCTCTCGGAAGGCGCTCCGCATAGGCTGCGGGAAGGGCTTTCAGCAGAGCCTCATAGAGACGATTCAGTCCGGAATTGTAACTTACCGCCTGCAGATAGACGAGGTAGGCATCCGGGCTTTTCTCTTTGCCTTTCAAAAGCGCTTCCGCAAGTTTCTCCACCTGCACGGGATCCGCCAGAATCTCCTCAAGATTCGGGATGGCCGGTTCCGCCTTGGCGTCTGCCGCGGTCTCCGGCGTCGCCGACATTACCCTCGAATCGGCTGCTGCGATTTTCTTTTCTGTTGTCGCTTCCTGCGCTGCTGCAGTCTCCTCCGGCCGCTCCTTCACGGTGAAACGGAAAGGGATCTTCTGCTCACCGGCATTGGATACAAGGTCCAGATTGCCGGAGATCACGTCCCCGTCGCCCGCTTCCCGGCTGTCAACCTCAAAGCCCAGCTTGGTGCGCATACCGCCGAAGGCCTCCTTCAGAATCCGTACCTTCGGATGGCTGGAATAAGCCAGTCCCTTCAGCTGTACCCCGTTCTCGGAAATCAGCAAAAGCTCAAACTGTCTGCGTTCTCCTGCCGCCAGTTCGCCTGCGAAGGAGGTATTGGAAAGCCGGAGCCTGGGGATCTCAAGGTCCACGAGTCCCCGGGCCAGCTTGTTGATTTTTTCTCTCATAATTTATTTCACTCCGTAAGGTACTATTCTAGCACAGTCAAATCGGATTATAAAGAGTTGTTTCTTTCCTTGCACAGCACCTGCATATCTGATAGAGTTATGGATAATATTCGGCACTTTTGCAGCATCGGGATGCATTGCCAGAGAAGAGGTTAACCATGATTACCGAACCGCTTACCCTGTATAAGCTTATGATCCTGTATCTTTTGAAATCCGTGAACTACCCGCTGACCAACAATCAGCTCAGCGGATTTTTTCTGGATTATGAATATACAACATATTTCACCCTTCAGCAATGCATATCTCAGCTGGTGGAGGCGAAGCTGATCGAGGCCCACAGCACAAAAAATGCCACCCGCTATGAAATCACCCGGGAGGGCATGGACACGCTGAGCTTCTTTCAGTCCAACATCACCAGCGGTGCCGTGGAGGACATGGACAAGTTCCTCCGGGCCAACAAGATACGGCTCCGGACGGAAAGCTCCAACTACACGGATTATTACGAGACCGCAGACGGCAGCTTTATGGTCCATGCAGAAGTGCGGGAGGAACGGGATCTGCTCTACAGCCTGGAGCTCTCCGTCCCGGACCGGGAATCTGCGGAGCTCATGTGCCGCAACTGGACAGAAAAAAACTCCGAGATTTACGGGATGATCGTAAAGAAATTACTAGGTTAAAAAAACCGGCTCTATACCGAGCCGGTTTTTTGTTGCACATTTTAAGCCTTTGCGGTCTCCTCTGCCTTGGCATCGATGACCTCAAGCTGCTCGCCACTCTTCTCCGACAGGAGCTTCTCGGCGCTGACCAGCTTCACACAGAGGGTGAAGAGATCGGCTGCGGTATGGAGATCCTCAAGCGGCGGGTAAGTGGGCGCAATACGGATATTGCTGTCCTTGGGATCCTTACCATAAGGGAAGGTAGCGCCTGCACCGGTGAGTTTCACACCGGCCTTCTTGCACTTGTCCACCACCTGCTTTGCACAGCCGTCCATGGTTTCGAAGCTAATGAAGTAACCGCCGTTGGGCTTGGTCCAGCTGCCGATGCCGAGGCCGCCCAGCTGCTTCTCAAAGATGTCCTCCACCATTTCGAACTTGGGACGAATGATCTCTGCATGCTTCCGCATATGCTCCACCATGCCGTGGATGTCCTTGAAGAAGCGCACATGACGCAGCTGGTTCACCTTGTCGTAGCCGATGGTCTGGTGCTGCATCTGCCGCTTGATGTCATCCAGGTTATTGGAGCTGGTGGCCAGGGCAGCGATACCGGAGCCGGGGAAGGTGATCTTCGAGGTGGAAGCGAACTTGTAGACCATATCCGGATTACCGGCCCGCTTACACTCTGCCAGAATCTCAATGAGGTAATCCTGGTTCTTGTCATAGAGATGATGGATGCCGTACGCATTGTCCCAGTAGATACGGAAATCCTTGGCTGCCGGCTGGAGACGTGCAAAACGGCGCACCGTCTCATCGTTGTAGCTGTAGCCCTGAGGGTTGGAGTACTTCGGCACACACCAGATTCCCTTAATGGCCTCATCCTCCCGCACCAGCTTCTCCACAATGTCCATATCCGGCCCTGTGGGGGTCATGGGCACGTTGATCATTTCGAAGCCGAAGTACTGGGTGATGCCGAAGTGACGGTCATAGCCGGGAACCGGGCAAAGCCACTTCACCTTGTCCAGCTTGCTCCAGGGAGTATTGCCCATCACGCCGTGGGTCATGGAACGAGAAATGGAGTCATACATCACATTGAGGGAGGAGTTTCCGTAGATGATGATGTTGTCCGGGTTGTTCTCCATCATATCGGAAAGGAGAACCTTGGCCTCCTCAATGCCGCCGAGTACGCCGTAGTTCCGGCAGTCCGTGCCGTCCTCACAAAACATATCCGCATCGCTGTTCAGCGCATCCATGAGACCCATAGACAGATCCAGCTGCTCCTTGCAGGGCTTACCCCGGCTCATGTCCAGTGTCATTTCCATGGCCTGGTACTTTTTGTACTGCGCTTTCAGATCCTTGACCAGCTTCTCCAGCTCGTCTCTCGTCATCTTGTTGTATGCCTTCATGCAGAGTCCCTCCCTAGAATAGTCTAAGCTTCGTGAAACTTGTAACATTGTATCTTTTTTTTTACATTCCCGCAAGTCTGATTCTGCATTTTGTGTAAGCACTTACATTACTCTGCCGAAGCCGTCGTTTCTTCTCCCGTCAGCAGCGGATTGTTCTTCAACGCCTCGGCCCGGGTTTTCAGAAAATCCAGTTCCCGAGCAGCCTCTGTGTCATCGGGATAGCGGTCCGTGTAATCCTTCATCGCCGCATAGGCCTCGGCCCACTTGCCGGTTTTCTCAAGATACACCGCCTCGTCATATTCCAGACTCTGGTCATTCGAAAGTCCCGCCGCGATTGCTTCATCGAGCTTCTCTCTCGCTTCCTCCAGCTTGTCCTGATTCAACGCTTCGGAAGCTTCCTGCACCAGCTTCTTCGCCGAAATCTGCGAAGACAGCTTCTCGTAGCTTTCCTTGCTGCCGTCCACCTCGGTCAGAATGGAAACGGTTTTCTCCGCTGCTGCCAGATCGCCGCTCAGATACTCTGCCTCCGCCCGGTAGCAAAGAATGTCCAACTGCACCTTGGAAATCTGTCCCCGGCCGGCCTGCAGTGCCTCATCCAGCGTCTCCGCCGCTTCCCGGTACTTGCCCTTTTCCAAGAGGGCAATGCCTTCGAGCCGCAGTTCCTTCACCCGGCTGCCGCAGCCGGTCAGGAGCAACAGGCACAGGAGAAACGCCGACATTATCCTAAGATCCTTTTTCTTCCTATTCAAAGCTCGCCTCCGCTTACTGCACGCCGGTGCTGCCGAAACCGCCCCGGTCGGAATTCCCCAGCGTTTCCTGCTCCTCGAAATGAATCACAGGCTGGTGCTCCAGGATGCGGAACTGACAGATCCGGTCGTTCACGTGAAGCTCCGTGTCCCGCGTGGCGTAGACCGGCATCCGGATGATGTCGTTGTCGCCGCAGTAGCTTTCGTCGATGACGCCCATGGAATTGGTCTGGATCAGTCCGAAATTTTTGTAGGTGCTGGAGCGCGGCACCAGCAACATCTCGTAGCCCGCGGGGATCTGCATGGACACGCCCATACTGATGAGCCGGAACTCGCCCTTCGCAAGCTTCACGTTCTCTGCCACCCTGAGATCGATCCAGTCGCTCTTTCCCGCGATATAGGTGAGTTTCTCAATTTCCTGTGAATGGTACTTAATTTTTATCGTTTTCTCCATGGTTTTCTTCCTTTTCTGCCGCTGTCCCGGCCTTTTTTCCACTTCGGCTGCCGTCTCAGCCAGCCCTGCCAGATTCTGCAGGTACCGCAATGCGCCCTTCCCGGTTTTCGTCCCGGCGGATGGGTTTCCGCCGCTGTCTCCCTGGATAATGTCTTCGGCGCTTCTTCACGATACCCGCTTAGTTTTCCGGGCTACCTGCATTCGCTGCCTCCGTGTTCTCTGCTTCTGTGATTTCCGCATCTGCAGTTTCCGGCGATTCTGCCGGGCTTACTGCTTCTGTGTCGCCAAGCCTTATGGGTGTTTGTATCTCCGGCTTCCGCTGTCGCGGCGGCAGGGTTCTGAGGCTTTCCCGGAAGCGGCGTTCCTCTTCCTCGATCTCTTCCAGTTCTTCGTCACTCAGCACCTGCACACTGTCGAAAATGGAATGGTGTCTGTTGTTGGATGTGCTGCGGGATCCTTGCGCAGATTGCTCCGTTTCTAACAACGAACTTTCATGCGCCGCATCGTCTGACACAGGTGCATCTTCCGTCGCAGGTTCCTCTTCCAACGCAGACTCTGCTTCAGCGTCGAATTCTGCTGCCTTCATTTCGCTTTCATGCGCCAACGACGCATCCATTTCCGGCAATTCGTCGACCTCGGTCAAATCTGTCTTCTCTTCTATTTCTGTCTCGGCCACTGCCTCGGTTTCCTCTGCCGGGGCCTCTGTATCCCAGGCTTCCGGCGCAGCATCCTCGTCAATGAACGAGTAATGCTGCTCCTCTGTCGACTCAGTGTCCATCGCCGCTTCATAGATCATCTCATCAAGCGCATCAGAAGCTTCACGCTCAGCGAATTTCTCCATGATATTGAGAGGTACCTCAACTGTTTCTCTCTTTTCTTCGACATTGTCTGTCGGAATCATGGCAGGCTCCGCTGTCACCACCTCAGATTTCTCCGGCACTTCCGGCTGCACCTCTACTGCCGCAACCTCCTCTGCCACCGCAACAGCTGTACCCAACACAGACGCTGTCGTCACAGTGGACGCAATCGGCGCAGCAGCGACTGACTTCTTTTCTTCCTTATCCTGATCTTTCGTCTCCTGCTGCTCTTCCTCTTTGCGCTCCTCTTCCACAGCAGCCCGCACCGCTGCGGTCTCCCGCTGCTTCCGGGGAACCGGTGCCTTCGCCCGCACCGGCTTCTCCGGCACGACGACATTATCCGCTTCCTCCGCGGAGGCTTCCGGCAATTCCGGACGCTGACTCCGCAGCTCCTCCTGCAAGGTCTCCGGATCGGTGCCCAGCACGTCGGACACTTCCTCCGCCACCTGGGCCTCGATCTCTGCCGCCATATCTTCGCTGAGGGCCGGCAGTTCCTTCAGGCTCTCCATGCCGAAACGGCGCAGAAATTCCTCCGTGGTCACAAAAAGGGCGGGGCGTCCCGGGGCATTGAGTCGACCGCTCTCCTCCACCAGACCGTACTCCACCAGACGATTCACCGCATGATCCGACTGCACACCGCGGATCCGCTCGATCTCCGCCTTGGTCACCGGCTGCTTGTAGGCAATGATGGCCAGGGTTTCCAATGCTACATCCGAAAGCACCGGCTTCTTGGGATTGCTCACCACCCGGATCAGCCCTTCATAGCAAAGGGGATTCGTGCACAGCTGATAGGCCGTTTCCACCCGGCGGATCAGCATGCCTCCCTGTCGCGCTTCGTACTGCTCCAGTAGCCGCTCTGCCGCCGCCTTGGCCAGCACCTCGTCGGCATCCAATGCAGCCGCCATCTCCGGCAGACTCACCGCCCGCCCCATGGCGAAGAGCAGCGCCTCCACGATGCGCTCCTCCTGTTTCAATTCCTCGGCATGCTCCCGGTCAATTTCCTGACCGAGCGCTCTGTCTTCGGGTTTCAGCTCCATCAATCAAATTCCTCCAGTCCCTGAAGATCCAGATCCTCATCCTTCATGTCATCCACGACCTGTATGTCCATATCTCCAAAGGGTCTTTCCTGTGTCAATGTAATATGTCCCTGCTTCATGAGCTCCAGCACTGCGAGAAAGCTCACCACCACGTCCATCTTCCGGTGCTTCTTCCGCAGCATATGTTGGAAGGAAAAGCGTCCGTGACGCCGGGCGTAGCTCAGTACGTCCCGGATACGTCCCTGAAGACTCAGCTTCTCCCGCCGGATCACACCGAACTTCGAACGCACCTTGTCAATGGAATCCTCCCGCCGCTTCATCACATCCATAAAGCAGCTGTGGAGCTTCTCCTTGTCCACGCCCCGGAGCAGCTCGCCGAGATCCAGCGGCGGACTGTACTTCCGCACCGCCTCCGGCAGCTGCTCCGTGCCGTAAAGGCTGAGACCGCCGACATTTTCCCGGCGGGCAATGCGGCGCGACAGAAGCTTGTAGCGCTTGTACTCCAGAAGCCGCGCCACCAGCTCCGCCCGGGGATCGATCTCCTCCCCTTCCTCGGTGGTTTCCCGGGGCAGAAGCATTCTGGACTTAATTTCCAGCAGGGTGGCCGCCATGACCAGGAAGTCCGACACGATGTCGAGATCCTCCTCCTGCATCTGGTTCACATAGTCCAGATACTGCTCCGTGATTTCCGCAATGGGGATGTCGTAAATGTCAATTTTGTTTTTTTCAATGAGATGCAGCAAAAGCTCCAGGGGGCCCTCAAAGTGCTCCAGGCGATATTGCAGCTTATCCATACCTTGCCTCCTTCGGCAAAAGTGTTATGAGACTGAGCTCAGGCCGGTCGTTGATGCGCAGATTCACGGAATGGGTGCCCAGTCCCCGGTTCACCAGCGCCTGCCCCCGGCCATAGCGGTGAAGGCCGGCGCATTCCTTCACAAAAAACTGAAACTGCGGGGTCATGAGGCCGCCGAGTCCGGGAAGCCGGATGGTGCCGCCGTGATAGTGTCCGGAAAGCACCAGATCCGCGCCGTAATCGATGGCCTCCCGATAGTAGAGCGGTGAATGCAGAAGGCAGATCCGGAAGCTCTTCTCCTTCGGAAAGTTGCCGCCGCAGCGCCGGAAATTCTTTTCACTGAGGAAATGCTTTTTCCGAAACAGCAGCTTATGGTAGCAGAGCATGGGAAGGGTCACGCCGGTGATGGAAATGCCCAAATGCGGTAGCAGGGCCGTCTCCCGGTCCAGCAGGGTAATGCCTTCCATCGCCCGGCGGAGCTTTTCCCACTTCGCCGCTGCTGCCCGGTTCCCGCGCTCCGCCTTCATCCGCAGCCGGGTCTCATGGTTTCCGAGAGCCATGTATACAAGATACTCGTTTTTGATCCGCTCCAAAAAGGCACAGCTCCGGTCCACATGGTCCGCATTTTCGGCAGATTGCAAAAGACAAAAAGGAAAGGGCCGGACTTTTCCGGAGATGATGAGATCGCCGCCCAGCAGCACCAGATCCGGCTTCGCCGCATGGATGGCCGCAAAAAGCCGGTCCTCACCATCCTTTACCCCAAAGTATTTTTCATGAAGATCCGACAGAAAAAGAATGCGGCAGGGCTTTTTCAGCCCCTCCGCCTCTATGCAATAATTCTCCGTTACAAGCTGATTTTTCTCATAATCCGTATACTTTTTCAGCAAAATTGCTGCCGCTGCCAATGAAAAAATATGAAAACGCATGACGATTTGAGCCTTTCGGGATTGTACGAACATTGATACAATATAAATAAAAATCAGCGCGTGATTTTCAAAAGTATAGGGTATTTTTAACAACGAAGGGAGTAAGTTTTATGATGCATTTTGAACCATTTTGGGAAATGATGAAGGAACAGAACATCAGCCAGTACCATCTGGTACGCTACTGTCGCCTATCCGCCAGTCAGCTGCAGCGGCTCCGCCACAACCAGTCCGTGACCACCGATACCATTTCCCGTATCTGTGAGCTTTTCGACTGCGAGGTTTCCGACGTCATGTATTTCAGCAGGCAGCCGGACAGACGCGCTCCCTACGAACCGCAATAAGCAAGATTTCCCCTCCGGGGCCATCCGGCACCCGGAGGGGATGACCTCAGGACTCTGCTTTATTCTCTTCCGGCTTCCCGGCTTCTTCT
This sequence comes from Parolsenella sp., assembly GCA_963659875.1. Lineage (GTDB taxonomy): Bacteria > Bacillota > Clostridia > Lachnospirales > Lachnospiraceae > Oribacterium. The sequence goes on along the minus strand of CAVKVA010000001.1, from coordinate 182,284 downwards.
TTTTCCTCTGTATAATTCGTATACTTGGCCCGCAGCTCTTCAAAACTCGGCTTTCCGGTATTCTCCGGCTCCTTCCGGTTCTTTTCTGCCGAAGACATTGTCTCATCCTCGAACAGATGCCACTCTTTATTTTCCGTGGGCTTCGTCTCCTCTGCAACGCTCTCCGTCGCCTGGGTTTCAGGATGGAGACTCTTCTCATGCTCTTCCTGCACCTCATGGAGAATCTTCATGAACTCCTTGCCGGTGATGGTTTCCCGTTCGATCAGGAATTCCGCGATCCGATCCAATGCATATCGATTCTCCTGCAGAATGACCTTGGCTTCCTCATAGCAATCCTTCAGAATCTGCATCACCTCGCGATCCACTTCGGTGATTGTGGCATCGCCGCAGTTCATCTCGGCATGGCTGTTGAGATATACGCTTTCCTGGGTAGCCAGTCCCATCAGACCGAATTTCTCGGACATGCCGTACTGGGTTACCATAGCTCTGGCGATCTTCGTGGCCTTTTCGATGTCGTTTGACGCACCGGTTGTCACGGTTTCGAAGACGATTTCCTCTGCGGCCCGGCCCGCGAGGAGTCCCACCAGCATGGCGTGAAGTTCTGCCTTGGTGTTCAGGTACTTCTCCTCCTCCGGCACCTGCATCACATAGCCGAGGGCACCCATGGTACGGGGCACAATGGTGATCTTCTGCACCGGCTCGGCGTCCTTCTGGATGGCCGCCACAAGAGCATGACCGACTTCATGATAGGAAACGATGCGGCGCTCCTTCTGGGAAAGGATACGGTCCTTCTTCTCCTTACCCACCAGAACCACCTCGACCGCCTCGAAGAGATCCTTCTGGGCCACCTTCGTGCGGCCATGCTTCACGGCGGTGATGGCGGCCTCGTTCATCATGTTGGCGAGGTCTGCCCCCACGGCACCGCTGGTGGCCAGCGCAATTTCATCGAAGTTCACGGTATCATCCAGGAGGATGTTCCGGGCATGGACCTTGAGGATCTCCACACGGCCCTTCAGATCCGGCTTCTCCACCACAATCCGGCGGTCAAAGCGTCCCGGACGCAGCAAGGCGGGATCCAGAATCTCCGGCCGGTTGGTGGCACCCATGACCATGATGCCCTTGCTGGCATCGAAGCCGTCCATCTCTGACAGAAGCTGATTCAGGGTCTGCTCGCGCTCGTCATTGCCGCCCATGCGGGAATCTCTGGATTTTCCAATGGCATCAATCTCGTCGATAAAGATGATGCAGGGGGCAGACTGTCCTGCCTGCTTAAAAAGATCCCGGACACGGCTGGCGCCGACACCCACAAACATTTCCACAAAATCCGAACCGGACAGGGAATAAAAGGGCACCTGCGCCTCTCCGGCCACAGCTTTCGCCAGCAAGGTTTTACCGGTTCCCGGAGGGCCCACCAGAAGCGCACCCTTCGGCAGCTTGGCACCGATGGTGGTGTACTTGATGGGATTGTGCAGGAAGTCCACAATCTCCTGCAGACTTTCCTTTGCTTCGTCTTCACCGGCCACATCCTTGAACGTAACGCCGGTTTCCTTCTGCATGTACATCTTGGCCGTGGATTTGCCCACGCCCATGAGGCCGTTGCCGCCGCCCATTCGCTTCATCATCATATTCATGACAACAAAGAGAAGCACAAAGGGAAGCACGAAGCTGATCAGGGTTTCCATGATGTAGCTGGAGTTATCCGGCTTCCGCTTGTAGATCTCCACGCCATGCTCATAGAGTCGCTGTACCAGCTGTGCCGCGTCCGCATTGACGGGCACCACGTAGTAGCTTTCCTCTCCTTCACTGAGGAGCTGCTCATAGCGCTTCTGGTCCGATTCGTTCAGAAATTTTTCCAGGAAATCATCGGCATCTGTCTCGTTCTCGTTCTCCGTGGCAGGAACCTGTATGCCGTCCTTGGGATATACCGTGATCTGGTAGTCTCCCCACTCCACCTTATCCACCTGGCCGTTGTCCACCATGGTGAGAAAAGTCGAATAGCTCAGCTCCTGACTGGTTCCGGAAACAAAAAACTGCCGTACCATCGTATAAACAAAAAAGGTGACAACGGCTGCTATGATCAGGATCAGAAAAGTCTGCCCCGAGTTTTTGAATCTGCCGTTGTCGCCGCCGCGATTGTCATTGTTGTTCATTCCATTCTCCTCGCCCTTGAAAAGGTAATCAATGTAATATTATACGGATGGAATGGGCATAAATCAAGAATGGAAAACGATGCCGCAGATTACATTTCCACTTTTTCGACAATTACCTTGCAGCGCTTTTTATAAAAGGCAATACCATACATCAGGATGTTTCGGCGTCCTTCGTCCAGAAGATATTCAGCATAATGCTTTTCCTGTATCTGACAGATGGCCTTCCGACAGGCTTCTGCCATATCATTGATGCTTGTCACCGTCTTCAGCTCAAAGATGATGCCCGTATCCGGATCCTCCGGCTTCACGATGATATCGGCATATCCCTCTCCGGCCTCGATGTTGGATTTGACAGACCAGCTTGCATTACCCGCAAGAATTCCATTCAAAAACATATGATATGCATTTTCATACTTCGTATCCGGTCCTCCTGTATCCCGAACGCTGATCGCGTCGATCAGCATCCGTGTAAGTCCCGTTTCGATGTCTTTCTCATCCCCGTTTTCCATCGCATGCCAAAGTGCAGTCAATCTTTCCGTATTGCCCAGAATGGTCTCCTGAAACCACTCCTGAATCTGAAGGACAAATACCCTACGCACCTCTTCATTCGGAATTTCCAGTCTGAATCTGTCATAATCCAGTTCTTCCGCCTTGGTCAGATATCCCGTGGTAAACAAAATGCTCCAAAGATTGTTTATGTTTTTGTCTACCTCGTCATAGGTAAGTTCCAGGCGCACCTGCTTTTCGATGCTTCCGCCAGCCACAAGGCATTCAATCTCATCTCGCGTTGTCTTGTCCGCCTTGTCTATAAATCTCTTGACAAGCTCGTTGCCGCTTGTATTGATCCAATAGGCGCGAGGTCTGGCTGCCGGATTGACCCGCAGTAAATCCAGATAATTGATCACATCCCAGGGACAATAAATATCCGCACTGCCGAAGCGGTAGCCATCATACCATTCTTTCATACTGTCCATGCGAGATTCCAGATGATAGTAAGAGAGAAGCGCTTTCACCTCATCTTCTGTAAAGCCAAATTGCTCATCAAAGCGATCATCCGTGATCGAAAGTACTTTGAAGTTATTCAATCCTGTGAAAATGCTTTCCTTCGAAATGCGAAGGCAGCCTGTCAAAACAGCCATCTGCAGCTTATCATTGGTTTTCAATGCTTTTCCAAACATGGCACGCATCAATGACACCATTTCCCTGTAGTACCCGTTCTGGAACGCCTTATCCAGCGGAACATCGTATTCATCAATAAGAATGATGACTTTCTGCTGATGGTGTTTGCTGAGCAGCTCCGACAACAGCTTTAGCGATCCGCTCAGGATATCATCATCCAGTGCATATTTTCCGTCCTTTTTTCTGGTCAGCAGGGCATATGTCGCTTTGTCATCCTCGTCCAGCCTGTCGCTGTTTCGAAGTTCCGCATGTCTTTTGGCTTCTGTGCCGATCAACTCCGTCAGCTGATACTTCGCACTTTCAAATGTCATCCCCTCCACATCCTTTAATGTAAGGAATATGACCGGGAATTTTCCGAGATATGCCTCGCATAATGTCTTGTTTGCAGCAATATGCAGTCCGTCAAACAGTGAAGCATCCGCCCCGATTTCAAAGAAGCAGCGGAGCATACTCATATTCAGCGTTTTTCCGAAACGGCGCGGCCTGGTAAAAAGGTTTACGATTCCGCCACTTAGCAGTAACTGTTCGATCAGCCCTGATTTATCCACATAATAGTAATCCGCGGATCGTATTTCTTTGAAATCCTCAACACCAACGGGTATTCTGCGCAGCTTTTCCATAGCGCTCCTCCTTCACGAACAAGCTTATTTTTTTATCTTATCATACTCCGCCGCTGCTTCCTAGCGACATTCCATCGGCACAGATGTTCACAAACCGTTCAAAATTTATTCAACGAATGTTTACAGCTTGACCATTCATTCTTCACAATTCTCCTTTATCTTATAAGCATAGACAGCAAAGCCAGTTGTCTATCAGATTTTTTTCATAATACTCGGGCAGGCATTGAAAAATGCCTGCTCTCCTCCCTAAAACAACATGATATGATGATTATATAAAGACAGCCCCGCAAGCCAAGCTTGCGGGGCTGTCTTTTAGTTCTCCATCATTTTCCGCACTTTTTTCTCCAGACGCTTCTGTTTCCACTTCTGGAAAAGCTTCATACCGTCTCCCTGTCCGAAGTACAGGGCCATGGCGGAAAGCAGCATCAATACCACCGTATAAACAAATCCCATGGCCTTGGCGTCGACGGAAGCCGACTCGTCTGACGCAGCCTTGATCACGATGCCCAGCGGCTGGTACAGGGGATGATACAGGAATACCGACAGATCATAGTCCGAAAGCATGCCTGTGAAATTCAGGATCACCACAGACATCAGCGCCGGCATCATGACCGGAAGAATCACCTTCACCATGGTGTAAACCGTGCCGGCGCCCATACACCGGGCTGCTTCCTCCAGATCATCGTCAATGCTGAAGAAGGCCGCCTTCACCATACGATAGGAAAACGGCAGCTTCACCACCACATAGCCGATGAGCATCAGCACCAGTGTGCCCACCAGAACCTGGTTAAAGATGATGGCATGGCGCTCGCCATAGGTCGTGCTGAGCCCCAGTGCAATCAAGGTCGACGGCAGAAGCCAGGGAATCAGCATGCCCCACTCGAAGGCCACATCATATTTCCGCTTAGCCTTCTTCACAAAGCGGGCACAGATCACCGTAATGGTCACCGCCAACAGTGCCGCCAGCAAAGAATACACAATACTGACCAGATAGGGCTTGAATGCTGCCATACTGGTGAAAAGCTTCCGATAGTTTTCCAATGTAAGGGAAGAAAGATGCAGTTCTCCGGTCTTGATGCTCAGGGAGTCGCAGAAGGAGTAAACCACCACCAATACCATCGGAATCAGATAGATCAGGAACATGGCATAGGCCACAACATGGGCCAGCACATTCAGCACCGGGTTGTTGATCTTCTGTTTCTGCAGCTTCGCCTTGGTCTTGGATACCGAAACATAGTTTCCGCCCTTTTCGATATGGCTGAAGGCCGCCAGCAGGAGAATGGTGGCTGCGCCCAGCAAAATCGCCAGCAGCGCCGCTACATCCCGGGAGGAATTGGAGCGGGAAAAGGTAATGATCATGGGGTTGATGGTCTGGAAGTTCTCACCACCCACAATGAGGGGAGCCGACATTGCCCCCAGTCCGGTGAGGAATGTGAGGATCGTGATGGCAAAGAATGTGGGCTTCAGCACCGGGAAGACAATGTTGAAGAAGATATTGGCACCGGAAGCGCCCATGTTCTTTGCCGCCTCCACCGTATAGTAGTCAATGCTGTGGATGGCGTTCTTCAGGAACATCATGTGATTCTGGGTGCAGGAAAAGGTCATGACGAAAACCACGGCACCATAGCCCACGAACCAGTTGGGATTCATATTGGGGAAAAGCTGCAGCAAAAGCTTTGTCACCAGACCGTTGGCGCCATAGACAGATTTGTAGCCGGAAACCAGCACCACACCACCGTAAACCAGAGAACTCATGTAGGCAAGACGCAGCCACTTTGCGCCCTTGATCTCCCAGTACTCCGTGAACAGCACCGACAGGGTACCCACAATGTTCACCGTCACGATCAGGGTAAAGGCCAGAACAAAACTGTTTTTCAGGCTCTTCAGCGCGCGGGCCGACTTAAAAACCTTCCGCACGGCATCTGAAGAAAAGCTTCCGTTCTGAAAGAAAATGCTGTAGAGAAGGTTCAGATTCGGATAGACCACGAAGGCCAGAATCAGCCAGGCCAGCACAAGCTTCAGCAGCAGTGTCTGGATGTAAAGCCCTCTGTTTCCGTTGGATTGTTTCTTATTCATAGGGGCCTCCTACATTAAAACTGCATGATGTCCGCGGGCTGCACATAGAGCTTCACGGCACTGCCGGTCTCCAGGAAGGGTCGTCCGTTATTCACCTGTACCACCCGAAGCTCCTGTCCCAACGTCTCCACTCTGTACTTGGTCAGAATGCCGTTGTAGTCATACTCACGGATCACACCTTCGAGGCAGACCGCTCCCTCCGTCGGGGTAAAGCCGATACGCTCCAAACGCACATAGGCCTTCTTTTCCGGATTCAGTGCCCCGCCGATGGCAGACAACAGCGGCTTCTCCAGATGATTGATCTCACCAATGAAGTCGCAGACGAATTCCGAAGCCGAAGTGTTGTAGATCCGGAAGGGCGTATCCACCTGCTCAACGAAACCGTTGTTGAACACCGCGATCCGATCCGAAAGGGTCAGTGCCTCCTCCTGATCATGAGTGACATACAAGGTGGTGATGCCCAGGGTTTTCTGCAGACGCTTCAGCTCGCTGCGAAGACCCACCCGAAGCTTGGCGTCCAGATTGGAAAGCGGCTCGTCCAGGCAGAGGATCTTCGGCTCCAGCACCAACGCCCGTGCCAGGGCCACTCTCTGCTGCTGTCCGCCGGAAAGCTCGGAAACATTTCTGGAAAGCTGCTCCTCCTTGATTTCGATGAGCTTTGCGGCGTCCTTCACCTTTTTGTCGATTTCCGCCTTCGACAGCTTCTTCACTTTCAAGCCAAAGGCCAGGTTCTCATACACCGTCATGGTCGGGAACAGGGCATAGCTCTGGAACACCATACCGATCTGCCGCTGCTCTACCGGCATATGGGTCACGTCTACACCGTCCACGAGAATCTGTCCGCTGCTGGGTGTCAGAAAGCCCACCAGCGAACGCAGTGTGGTGGTTTTGCCGCAACCGGAGGGTCCCAGGAAAGTGAAGAACTCGCCGTCCTGAATGGTCAGGTTCAGATTCTGAATGGCGGTGAAGCTGCCGTACTTGATTTCTACATTTTTAAACTCAATCATGACATGTCCTCATTCACAAAGGGCGGTATGTTTTACCATACCGCCTGTTCTTAAAGTCCGTATTCTTGCTTTACTGCATGAACTCCAGCTCGCACTTCTCCACCCACGCTTCGATATGATCGGAGATAAACTGCCAATCCATATCCTGCGCATGCACCAGATTCACAAATTCCGTGATGTCCTCATCGGCCTGTGCCAACGCATCCGGCTGACAAGGGATGGTACCGAACTCCTTCATCCACTCAGCCTGTACATCAGAAGAACCGAACCAGTTGGCAAAATCCACTGCCAGGTCTGTCTTCGCAGAACCGGCAATCATAGCCACCTGCTCTGTGACATAGGGAACACCAACCTCCGGTACCAGGATCTGGAACTTGTAGTCACGCTCGTTCTGATTCTGGATCACGCCGCTGCCCCACATCTCACAGATGGGCACGGTGCCGGAAATGACATTGCCGACATAGTCCTCACCATCCTGCTCCATGTGTCCGTTCTGGATCCACTGCTTCACGGTGTCCCATCCCTCCTCGGAGATGCCTTCCTCACCGTTCTCATCGGTATAACGCACCAGAAGAGAAGCCAGCAGGGTCTTTCCGGTACCGCCGCCGAAGTTCAGAATGGTATACTTGTCTGTCCACTCGTCGGACAGAAGATCCGTCACGTCCTTCGGGGTCTCTGTGAGATCCGCATTCATGATGTTCACCAGGGGCTGAATTACGATGGGATAGTAGTAACCGTCGGGATCGCCGAGAGACATATCCACCTCATCCTTCCAGGTGGGCTCCCACTTCTCCAGCACCTCTGCCTTCTTCAGCTTCTCATACTCCAGCGCATTCAGGCCGTAAACCAGATCTGCCTGGGGATTGTTCTTCTCGGAGATGATACGGTTTGCCAGATCGCTGCCCTGAATCTGCACCACTTCGATGTTGTAGCCCTGCTCAGATGCCTTGCTCTTCAGCCACTCATCTCTTCCGTTGGCGCCGGAGTTGGTGTAGATGATCAGCTGCTGGCTCTTATCCACCTCGCCGCTGCTCTGAGTCTCCGCTGTGTCTGCTGCCTTTGTGGTCTCTGTTGTGCTGCTTCCGCCGCAGGCTGCCATAGACAGCGTCATCGCCACGGACATTCCCAGTGCAGCAAGCTTCTTCATTCTCTTCATCCTTTTCCTCTTTTCCTCATCTTTTATGCTAATGTCTTCGGCGCCGAAGCCGGGCCTCGCCCGCCGTAATAACCATTTTCGATTCTGTCGCCTGTTTAGGCTCTGCTCTGCCGCTCCTGAAGATACCCCTTCAGTAAGGCCGGCCAGTCTGTCTGCAAAATCTCAAAGCCCATATCCATCAAGGCGCCCCAGCTTTCATCGAAGCCCTCGCCAATGGCCCGATTGTCGCCAAAACTGCCGGACAGACGGATATCATCATTCAAGGTAATGGCGTTTACCCAGGGAGCAATGCCTCTTTCGTGAAGTTCCTTCATGAAAGAAGGCTGCACAAAGGGACTTTCCTCATCCTCAAAAATGAGTTCTGCCGCAGCCACATTGATATCGTACTGCTTGACCAGTTCCCATTCTTCCATCGTCTTCATGATGGGCATATACATGATGCCCTCGCCGGTCGCTGCCAACTCCGCGAGCAGCTCCTTCTCCACACCGGATTTCAGCAGAATCTGATCCTGCATGTTCATACTTTTCAGCAGGGCAATGATCTCCTTCCAGTAGAACCAGGAACGGTCAATGTTGATAAAGCATTTGCCCCGGAAATTCTCCAGCACCTCTGTCAGCCGCTCCGCATGCTGCTTTGTGGGCTGTCCCATGCAATTCAGTGCATACATGGTATCCACCTTTTCTGAACTTAATGTGCGGATGTCCTCCGGTATTCCGAATTCGATTTTTTCCTCACCATTGTGAAAAGCATAGAAAACCCCGTCTGTGGTCCGGGCCGCATCCACCTCGATCATGTCTGCGCCATGCAGCAGTGCATTCCGGTACGCGAGACTGGTATTCTGCACGATATTTCCGCCGCAGGTGCCCCGGTGCGCCGCAATCAGTGCACCCTTCTTTTCAATCTCTCTTCGAAGCACGTCATTTTTTGTGTACATATCACGTTCCTCCCTTGTCTCCTGTTCCTTTATATCGTATTCATTGGAACGTGTCAATCTGTTACGTCATACTTTGAACACATTTTGTATAGGTTTTACAGATTATTTACACAAGAAAGAATGTGCCAAGGCACATTCTCCGCCTGCGGCGGGTCGCGAAAGCGACATGCTTCTTTGCCGCCGCAGTGCGATCCGCGCGGAGCGTTTTTTGATTCATAGGATGCACTTTCCTATGAATCAAAAAATCAGCATCTTTCCAAAATAGAAAGATGCTGAACCTTGATTTTGTTTTTAATTTTTGATTCGTTCCAGTTCTGCTTGAGCTCTGGCCAAAGCGGCCTCCGCCGTCTCGATGCCCCCGGCCGCCGAACGCACCGCCCGGCCCAGAATCGCCTCCAGCTGCATTTCCCGAAGCGGGCTTCTCTGTGACAGGGAGGTCTGCGCCTGACGCATGATACAGCGGGTGCCCATGCTGAAGCTTCGCTCCATATGTTCAATCCAGGGATAGCGTTCCCGCACCTCGCAGCTTTCCTGCAGCTCCCGGCTTGCCACATAACCGCCCAGATAACAGATCAGCTCCGCAATGTCCCGGCGATACAGCCAGTCCAGAAACTGAAGCGCAGCCGCTGTCTTTTGGCTGTGCTGGGAAATGCCGATCCAGCCGCCGCCAAGCAAGGGCCGCCTCCCCGGTACATCCGCAAAGCCCAGTCGCTCCGTGACCTGAGAGCTCTCCCCATGAAGCATGGCCGAAGCATAATTGGAAAAGACGATATGCATGGCCGTCTCTCCTTCGGCAAAGGCCCGGGTGGAGTCCGTCCACCACTGGTAGGTATTGCCGTCCGTAGCGGTTTTCACAGAAAGATAGTTTTCCAGAGCCTCCCGGATCGCCGGTGTATCCAGCTGCAGTCCGGCCTCCGCCTCTCTCCCTGACAGCTTCTCCCGGCAGCGGGGCAGAAAATCACAGGCTGCCAGTACCGCGCGACCGTAGGTTTCCGTGCAGCCGTAGCGGGATACCGCAGAAGGATGCAGACTCCTGGTGAAGAAACGGGCCAGCTCATCAAATTCCGAAAAGCTTTCCGGCACTGCCAGCTTCCTGTGATATTGTTCAAAAAATTCCCGTTTGATGAGCTCGTCCTCGAACAGATCCTTTCGGTAGAAAAGCATCTGCACACAGGCATCCAACGGCAGGGCATAACGTTGCCCCTCCATACAGCCCCAGGGATCCAGGGTCGGAAGGCTGTGTTCTGCTGCCTTCAGCCCGGTAGGTAAGGGCTGATAGATCCGGCTGCCCAACTCATCCATCCAGGCCAGATCGATACGAAGCAGATCATAGGGACTGCTGTCCGCACAATCCGCTGCCATTTTATAGAGTTCATCATAAGAGGCCTCGGACATATTCACATGAATGCCGCTTTCCCGTTCAAAGGCAGGCAGCAAAAGGCGGATGGCATGACTTGTGGCGTTCTGGATGGTGAGGTAATTCAGAACGCTTGCTTTTTCCGACACTGCCACAGCTTCCGACCGCCGGAATCCCTCCGGCGCGAGCAGCAGCTTCGGTTCGCCGACATTACCCGCATCCTGCAGGCAATCCGACAAAATCCGCTCTCCCAGATGCTGTCCCAAAAGACGATAATTCAGCAGATACTGCCCCTCCTGCGGACAGAGAGAAATACGTCGGCTACAAGGTCCATAAATCCGGGGCACTTTTCTCCCGTAAAAATCCGCGGCCCGCTGCAAAAAGTCGATATCTTCCTCATCCGCTGTGAGCACCGCGTCAAATTCCGTCTCATTTCGCAGTACTTCAAAAGCTTCCAATAAAGACAGGGCATTTTCCGAAGCATAGAGGCGATATTCACAGCCGTTCTCCTCCAGCATCGCTGCGGCGCCATTCAAAAAGGCTTTTCGGTCCACATAGCGTTTTTCACCGCAAAGCAGCGCCACCGAACGGTGCCCATCCTGCAGACAGCGTTCGGCAATATCCCGACCGATTTCCTCATAGGCAAAACCGGCAAAGACGCTGTTTGCCGGAGACTGCTTGGGCTGACGCTCCGCAAAATACAGCGGTATATCATCGTCATAAAGACCCCGGTTTCGCCGCAGTGCACTGATGCTGACGATGGCCATGGCATGCATGGATTTCGCTTTTCCGACCGCCGCCTCCTCCTGCAGAACCTGCCGATCCGTACAGAACAGAGAGGTTTCCACGCCTTGCGCCCGCAGCACCGGCTCCAGCCCGGCAAAAAAGTCCTGATAGCGCCGGGTGTTAAGGCCCGGCAGGATCACACAGACCTTTTTCACGAGGCCCGCACGAAGTTGCTGTGCCTGGGCATTCAGCTGATAGCCCAGCTCCCGGGCCGCCTGCTCCACCAGCTGTATTTTCTCCGCACTGACATTTCCCCGGTGGTTGAGCACATTGGAAACCGTGCCGTGGGACACACCGGCATGCTTCGCGATATCTTTTATGGTCGGCATGCCGATTCCTCCCTTCCGCGCCTGGGCGCTTCACTCCTATCTTACTCTCACGGCATCTCCAGTATCTTCCGCTTCCGGTCCAGCATCAGCGGCAGATGATCGAGGTAATTTCCGATGTCCTTGCCGTTGTCGCAGCGCTCAATGCGCTTGCCGCCGCGGCCGTCCTCGTAGCAAACCTTAGAAGAGGTGCCCGCGCCGCAGCCGATGACGGTATGCTTTTCTTCCATCATAAGGATATTGTAGAGGCACTCCTTGCCTTCCTCGCAGTAGCCGGTGTTCTCGAGATTTCCCGCCATGTTCTTCTGGCGGTAGAGATAATAAGGCTTGAGATCAAGCCGCCGGGCCGTGTACTCGGACGCCTTCATCATCCGCTCCATCTCCGTCAGCTCCTGCACCGGCAATTCGCCCGTTTCCATACCCGCTTCCCGCAATGCCTCAAGCGGCATCTCCTCCGCGAAACGACGACTGTCGCCGCCTGCCCGGTACACCCCGGCCCAGTAATCCTTCTCCAGTGTGAGCCGCGCCGCCCGCTTCACCGCAAGCGAATGCACCGTCAAGCTGTCCGGCTGTAGCCGGGTCACTTCACAAAGGGTCTCCGTCACCTCCGGGAGCCGCTCACCGGGCAGTCCCAGAATGATGTCCATGTTAATGTTGTCGAAGCCGCACTGCCGGGCCAGGGCATAGGCGGTCTTTACCGCATCTACCGTGTGTCGCCGTCCGATGAGATCCAGCGTCTTCTGCTGGAAGGTCTGGGGATTTACGGAAATCCGGTCCACTCCGGCAGCCTTCAGAATCTGCAGCTTTTCCATCGTAATGGAGTCCGGCCTGCCGGCCTCGACAGTGAACTCGCAGACATTGGCCATGGGATGCGAAAAGCACTCCTCCCGCACGAGGTCCATAAGCTTCTGTAGCCAGAACTCCGGCAGCGCCGTCGGCGTACCGCCGCCGATATAAATGGTCTGCAGGTATTTCCCCTTGCCTTCACACATAGAACGCATGCTGAAACGCACTTCCTGCCGCAGCTTCTCGAGATATTCCGAAAGCCGGTCCTCCCACTTGCCGATGGGATTCGAGGTAAAGGAGCAATAAAGACAGCGGGTGGGGCAGAAGGGAATGCCGATATAGAGGCTCCAGCCCTCATGATAGTCCCGTCCCGTCTTCTGTCGGATGCGCTGCAGAATCTTCTGCTCCCGAAGACCGATTTCCATCATGAGGGAAAGCTTTTCTCCGGAAATGAGATACTCTTCCTGCATCTTTTTCCGGATTTCATCCAACGCCTCTTCTCCCGGCAGGCCGTTCTTCTCCTTCTTTCCGGCTTTTTCCATCAGCGGACTCACAAGAGAAATGGGGCGAATGCCCGTCAAATCTCCCCAGGGGAGCTCCCGTCCGGTCATGGCCGACAGAATGGTATAAACCTCCGCCTTTAAATAAGACTTGTCCTTTTTTCGGTCTCCCGTTAAGGCCAGCTTGCTGCCCTCCAGCTCCAGGGAAAGCCGGATCGATGCCGATCCTCGGGTGCCCCGCTTCAGTGCAGTCTTCTCCTCCTGGGTGGTCTCCGACAGATGCACCCCCGCCGGGGTATGAATTTCGAAGTCTTCTCCGGGATAAAAGGATTTGCAAAGCTCCCGGATGTCCTGCTCGTATTCCTCTGTCGCTCTGTCCAATACCAGTCTGATCATGGCCTCTCCTTAACCCAGCATGCCCAAATAGGATACCGGGTTATATTTCTTTTCGTTTTCGATGGTGGTTTCTCCCTCATGTCCGGGGTACACCTTTGTGTTTTCCGGCAGCACCAGGAGCTTCTCCCGGATGCTGGCGAAAAGCTTCTGCTCACTGCCGGTGGGGAAATCGGTCCGTCCGTAGGATTCCTGGAACAGGGTGTCTCCGCTGAAGAGCATGGGCTCCGCACCGGTGTTTTCGATGTAGTAGCAAACCGAACCGCCGGTATGCCCCGGTGTGGCCAGTACCTGCCAGTCCAGCCCCAGAAAATCCAGGTGTTCGCCGTCCTGAAGGGGCACAAATTTCGTGATGCAGATCTCAAGGCCGAAGTTTGTGGACAGATTCATCTGCGGATCTGCCAACAGCTCCCGCTCCGCCTCAGCGCCGTAGATCTTCACGCCGAAGTGCTCCGCCACCTCCCGGGCCGCCATGATATGATCAAAGTGGCCGTGGGTTAGCAGCACCGCCACCGGGCGCGTCGCAAGCTGCTTCTCCGCGATCTCAATGATCTTCGGTGCATTGGCACCGGGATCGAGAATCACGCATTCCCCGCTCTCCGTATTCTCCAGAAAATAAATATTGGTCTGTACCACACCTGCCGTATACTTCGTCAGCTTCAGCTTCATTCCTTATTATGCCTCTCTCTTCTCTAAACAGGGCCGTTCCGTCAATGCATCAGCCCTGGGCTCTCTCGATATCGATGACGCCGTTGATCTTCCGAATCTTACCCACCAGCTCCGTCAGCTCCTCACGGTTGTGAATGTCGAAGGACAGGGAAATGGTGGCCTTGTCGTTCTTGCCCACCCGGGAACTCAGGGTCTTGATGTCGATCTCCGCATCCGTCAGAATCTTGGAAATATCCACCAGCAGGCCCACACGGTTGTTGGTATAGATGGTGAGCTCTGTCGCGTAGGTTTCCTGGGTGCTGTCCTTCTGCCACTCGGCTTCGATAAGCCGGGCCTTCTCATCCTCCGACAGGTTGATCATGTTAATGCAGTCGGTCCGATGGATGGTGATGCCGCGCCCGCGTGTGACAAAGCCCACAATCTCGTCACCGGGCACCGGCGTACAACAGCGGGCATAACGCACCGCCAGATCGTGAATGCCTTTCACCACAATGCCGGACTTCGACTTGCGGATCACCTCCGGCTTCCGGCTCATCTCCTCGATGTTCTGCAGGATATCGCTGTCGTCTACGTTCTTCGCTTCCGCCTTCTGCTTGAGATCCAGGAGCTTGGTCACCACCTGGGACTCCTTCAGACCACCGCGGCCCACAGAGGCCAGCACCGATTCCCAGTCCGTATAGCTGTAGCGGCGCACCACGCCTTCCACATACTCCGGCTTCGTCAGCTCGCCCAGGGTGTAGCCCTTGGACTTCGCATAGCGCTCCAGCAGATCTTTGCCGCGGTCCAGATTTTCATCCTTCTGCTCCCGCTTGAACCACTGGTTGATCTTGTTTTTGGCCCGGGCAGACTTCACCACCTTCAGCCAGTCCCGGGAAGGGCCACGGGAATTCTGGGAGGTCACGATGTCTACCCGGTCACCGTTCTGCAGCTTGTACTCGATGGGCACCAGTCGGCCGTTGACCTTGGCACCCACCATCTTGTTGCCCACTGCCGAATGGATGGCGTAGGCAAAGTCAATAGGGCAGGAGCCTGCCGGCAGGTTCTTCACATCACCGGAGGGGGTAAAGCAGTACACATCCTCATTGAAGAGGTTCAGGTCCGACTTCACCATGTTCATGAATTCCTTGGAGTCGGACTCGTCCTTCTGCCACTCCAGAATCTCATGCAGCCAGTTCATCTTTGCAAGCTCCGATTCCGTGGCCTTGGCCTGGGAACCGCCCTGCTCCTTGTACTTCCAGTGGGCCGCGATACCGAATTCCGCTGTCCGGTGCATTTCAAAGGTACGGATCTGAATCTCGAAGGGCACGCCGTCCTTACCGATGACCGTCGTATGCAGCGACTGGTACATGTTCGGCTTCGGCATGGCGATATAATCCTTGAAACGTCCCGGAATCGGTGTATACATTTTATGAATCACGCCCAGAACCGCATAGCAGTCCCGAACCGAATCCACAATGACACGGATGGCAAAGAGATCATAGATCTGATCGATGGTCTTGTTCTGGTTCACCATCTTCTTATATATGGAGAAGAAGTGCTTCACCCGGCCGTTGATCTCCGCCTCGATGCCGGCCTCCTGGATATGGGCAGAGACCTCCTGGACAATGCCGGTGATCCGGGCTTCCCGGGCTTCCTTCTTGAGATGCACCTTCTCCGCGAGGTCATGATAGACTTCTGGCTCCAGATACTTGAGGGACAGGTCATCCATCTCGATCTTGATCTTGCTGATACCGAGACGATCCGCCAGCGGCGAGTAAATCTCCAGAGATTCCCGGGCCTTCTCCTTCTGCTTCTCCGGTGTCTGGTACTCCAGCGTCCGCAGGTTATGAAGACGGTCCGCCAGCTTGATGATGATGACACGGATATCCTTCGCCATGGACACAAACATTTTCCGGAGATTCTCTGCCTGCATCTCCACCTTGTCCGTGTTCAGGTTCAGCTTGGTCAGCTTGGTGACGCCGTCCACCAACAGCATGACATCGGGATTGAAGGCCTGCTTCACCTCCTCCAGCGTCATGCCGGTGTCTTCCACCACATCGTGCAGCAGTCCCGCCGCGATGGTTTCCTTGTCCATCTCCAGGTCAGCCAGAATGATGGCCACACAGAGGGGATGGATAATGTAGGGCTCCCCCGACTTCCGCTTCTGGTTCTTGTGCTGCTCCTTCGCCACCTGATAGGCTTTTTCGATCATCGTGAGATCGCCGGAAGGATGATACTTCCGGATGGCCTTCAGAAGATCCTGATACAGTTCCTCCGGCGGTGTATTGTCTGCCGGTCTCTCCAGCTCGATCTCTTCCTGCTTATCTATCATACTGCCCACCCCTTTTCACATGATTTCCTTATTCTACTATCCCATACCCGCGTTGTCAAAGCGTATCAAAGGCGTTGATTAAATGCAAACGCAAAAGGAGAACCTTGGGTTCCTACGAGCCCTCGGTTCTCCTTTTTCAGGCTATTTTTTCATCCTCTCCGGGAATCCGTTTTTACAAGCTTCTCCCTGCTTTCTTCTGGGGGGCCGGTGCGTTATCTGCCGCTTCAACCTGAGACAGTTTTTCCTGAATGGCTTTTTGCAGTTTATCGGATCTGAAAACCAATGCAAAAAGTCTTCTCGAAGCACTCAGTCTCGCTCTTCGTGTCGAATCCGTTCTTTCCTTGGTGCTTGCGTATCTCATATAGTCACGGCTTGCATCACTAACCTTCTGCATTTGGTCAACCACTTCCTGAGAATGCAGCGGTTTTGTTTTTAAAAGCTTTTCAAGTGCCTTCGACTGGGTGGCAAGGACTTTGTACTGATCCGAATTACTCGTTCCGAAATGATCCGCCTTGATCAGATCATGACAGGCCTCAAGCAGCGCATTTTTATTTTCTCTGACCATAATCGCCAGTTCAACAGAACGCTTAGGATCGTTTTCATCTACAATTCCGCTATTCACTTTCTCCTCTGTCAGAATACGCTTCGCCTCATCCGCAATTCCCTCACGGGTATTCCCCTTATTCAGCTCCAGGTAATCATTGCTTACCTTCACACCCTGAAGCATAACTGCAGCACCTTTGTCATAGTCCATAACAGATCCGATTGTGTCCGCCAGGCCCATAAATGCCGGATTGGGGGTATGCGGCGGCATATCAAATGTCTGTAGGATCGTATCCGCCAGCAAACGACTGCTTCTTCCGTTTCCGTCACCAAAAACGTGTTCTGCCACTGCCATCTGGTACGTATATGCAGCTAACTGTATAGCCTGCGATTTCTGAAGATCTTTATTCTTTACTTTTTTAATACTATTGATATTCTCTGCTACAGTATCCAGAAAATAATACAGCTGTACCGGCATCGCCATGGGTGAGACGCCGTTCAAGTCCTCGACACTTACAGGTTGGGAACTCAGTTTTCCTGGACGCACGTACCGAGTCTCATTCGCAACATAGCCGTTAAAACGTGAAAATGCAGTATACAAATCGCCAAAGCTGACTTTATCCTTGTTCTTAAGCGCAGCAGATACCTCATAACTGTAGTTCAGGGCAGCCTGGTACTTTCTATTTACATTTTCGTCATCGCCTGCCGCATCATATGAACCGGAATTTTCCTTGCGAAGTTCCATCAACGGCGCAAAATCGCGTCCATCTGCCGCATATCCCTTGATATCCTTAATTCCTTTGAAGGCTTTCTTGGTCAGCTTAAAGGACTTCATGCTCTCTTTCAAGCCCTTAAGCGTGTCCTGCTTTTTCGGTTTAAAGATCTTACTACCCGAGCGTTCATAAAACGATTGCAGCGCTCTACTAATCTCTTCGAAATCACGTTGACCAAACTTTTCCCTCTGGCTTTCGACTATGTTTACGAATCCCCGCAATCCTTTATCAAAAAAGCTGTCCACGCAAATCAATTTCTTACTATCGCTTTTCTGATCAAACTGCTGCATCAGTGCATCGGCATTTTCCTTAAGCTGTTTTATTAATTCCTTGTAAGCAGTTTTGTTACGCCGATACTGCAGTGCATTCATCATGTCTTTAAATATACCATCAAATAAATCCTTATACATGGTTCTGATGCATTCGCGATTCGTCTTGTTTATTTTTTTTCCGTTTTTGTCAATCCATCCCATAATACGTATCTCCGTTCAAGTGTACCTATATATTTCATTTTATGCCCATGTTATAGTACTGTCAAAGACACAAAAGAGACACACAAAATGAAAAAGAATATCGGGCGTTCTTCCTCGAGACACTAAACAGCCGTCGTTTTTTGTGATATACTCGTAAAGCGAATAACCGTTTAGTACTGCTGTGCTGACGCTCCGATCGATAGCGTTTCCCGGTGCTGAACATTGATCTGCCAGACATAAAGGAGAATCTGCTATGCTGAATGCTGAGAATGCGGAGAAGCCGGTTCGGCTGCTGGAAAGAACCCTGAAGTATCAGGGCAAGGTGCTGAAGGTTTATGATGATTATGTGGATGTGGGCGGTCACAAGACCCACTGGGACTTCATCCACCACATGGGAGCGGCTGCGGTTCTCCCGGTGCTGGAGGACGGCCGCATCCTGATGGTGCGCCAGTTCCGGCATGCCCTGGATCGTTATACACTGGAGATTCCTGCCGGAAAGCGGGATTCCGAGGACGAAGACTTTGAGACCTGTGCCCTCCGGGAGCTGGAAGAGGAAACCGGCTTCAAGACCGACAAGCTGGAATTTCTCCTCTATGTGAACACCACCGTGGCCTTCCTGGATGAGAAGATCGGCATCTATCTGGCCCGGAATCTGAAACCCGGCCAGGTCCACTGGGACGAGGACGAGGAGTTGGGCGTTGAGGCCTGGAAGCTCGAAGACCTGCAGCAACTGATCTACGAAGGCAAGATGACCGACGGAAAGACCGTGGCAGCGATACAGACGTATGCGGCCAAATATCAAACATCCATTTGATGCCTTAGCGGCGAGCGTATAAGAGGCTTTGCACAAGCAAGGCCCACCAATTTTTAAGGAGAACATTATGAAAAAAGAACAGCTTGAAGATTACGTGCTGAGCATTCCGGATTTCCCGAAGCCCGGTATTCTCTTCCGAGACATCACCTCTCTGGTACAGGATCCAGACGGCCTCGCAGACGCCATTGACGGCCTGCTGGATACTGTAAAGGATCTGGAATTCGACACCGTAGTGGGACTCGAATCCCGGGGCTTCATCTTCGGCACCCCCATCGCTTATGCAAAGCACAAGGGCTTCGTCCCGGTGCGAAAGAAGGGCAAGCTTCCCCGCGAAACCGTCTCCGTGAAATACGAGCTGGAATACGGCGAAGCAGAACTGGAGATTCACAAGGACAGCATCCGCCCCGGCGAGCGGGTCCTGGTGATCGATGATCTGCTGGCCACCGGCGGCAGCCTGGAAGCTGCCTGCCAGCTCATCGAATCCCTGGGCGGCAAGGTGGTGAAGCTGGCCGTGGTCATGGAACTGGCAGGCCTCAAGGGACGGGAACGCCTCGAGAAATACGATGTCACCTCTCTGATCACCTATCCCGGAGCATAATATCGCGTGGGCACCCACACGATGGACACAAACCATATCTATACTGGAGTATTTATAACAATGGGAGAACAGCTGACAAAATCTGATGTGGAAAAAATCGAGGCCGAGATCCGGCACAGAAAGGTGGAGCTTCGGCCCCAGCTGACGAAGGCTGTAGCAGAGGCCGCGGCCCAGGGAGACCGCTCCGAGAATTTCGAATACTACGCGGCAAAGAAGGCCAACGGCCAGAACAATTCCCGGATCCGTTACCTGGAGAAAATGCTGCGCTTTGCCACCATCATTGATGACCGTTCCAAGGCCGATGAGGTGGGCCTCAATAATACCGTCACCGTATATTTTGAGGACGATGACGAGGAGGAAACCTACCGCATCGTCACCTCCATTCGCGGCCACTCCCTGGAGGGACTCATTTCCAACGAATCCCCCATGGGAAAGGCGCTGCTCGGGCATCGGGTTGGTGACCGTGTAGAGGTGGAAACCGGAAACGGCGGCAGTTACTTCGTGGTGATCCGGCATCTGGAAAAAACCGGTGAAGCCGAAAGCGACTACATTAAAACCTTCTGACTGTCGGCTCTGGTCGGCTGCATCAGCGTTTCCCGAAAATAGGGAAGCTCGTCGAATCTCGCATGCTGATAGAGATAGTTCATAAGCTCGCGACGCCGGACGATGCCGATAAAATGTCCCAGGTCGTCCTCTACCGGCACAAAGTTCTGATTCAGAGCTCGCCTCACCAGGCTCTCCATGGAGCAGGACACGTCCACCGGCTGATAATGATTCCGCATGGGAATGTCTCTTACCCTGATCTTCTCTGCTTCCCGCAGATCGAGATTCAGGGTATTTTTGATTTCAAAAAGCAGGTCGCCTTCGGTGATGGTACCGTAGTAGCTGCCGTCCTTCGCCAGCACCGGAATGGCCTGGTAGCGATGGTATTCCATCTTCTCCAGGGCGCTGCGCAAGGTATCGTCCTCCTCTAAATAGGCGGTGTCACACTTCGGGGTCAGGAAAAACAATATATTCATAAAAAAAAATCCTCCGCTTATACTGTTCCATATTACAGGTCCAGTATAAGCGGAGAATATGTCCGGATTGTGGCCGGTTTGTTACAAATTCCAAATTATTTATGAAATTTACATGAAATATTAGTATTATTTTCCAAATACACTCTCATAATCCTTCACGAACTTCTCGATGCCGCTGTCGGTGAGGGGGTGTTTGGTCATCTGCATGAGTACCTTATACGGAACGGTGGCGATGTCTGCACCGGTCTTTGCGCACTGAATAACGTGCATGGGATGACGAACGGATGCACAGATTACCTGGGTCTCAATCTCCGGATACATCTCGAAGATCTGCATGATGTCCTCAATGAGGGTCACGCCGTCTGTGGAAATGTCGTCCAGTCTGCCCAGGAAGGGAGACACATAGGTGGCACCGGCTCTGGCTGCCAGAAGCGCCTGGGTAGCGGAGAAGATCAGCGTCACATTGGTGTGGATGCCCTCCTTAGAAAGAACCTTCACAGCCTTCAATCCCTCTGTGGTCATGGGAATCTTCACCACCATATTGGGATGGATCTTGGCGATCTCACGGCCCTCAGCGATCATACCCTCGGCTGTTGTGGTGCTGGCCTTTACCTCACCGGAGATGGGTCCGTCCACGATGTCGGTGATCTCCTTCAGGGTCTCCATGTAGTCTCTGCCTTCCTTGGCGATGAGAGACGGATTGGTGGTCACGCCGGTGATGATGCCCATTTCCCAGGCTTCCTTAATCTCCTCTACATTGGCTGTATCAATAAAAAACTGCATACCTTCCTCTTTTCCGGGGCACTGCCCCAAAGCTTTTGTCTTCTTATAGTTTACGCCTTTTCGGCGGCGGTCTCAAGTCGTTTGCCTATACTCCACGAAATTTTACTTCAGACACTCCACTGCCGCTCTCTCCGCGGGGATGCCTGCCTTGTAGCGCGCCATAAAGGCTTCAAAACCGGCCACATCCTCCTCGGTGGGCGCGATGGTGCTGCCGGACTGGCTGGCAAAAATCTCCTCGTTCAGGTAATCCGAAAGGCTTCTACCCTTTCCGTCCAGCATATAGGCAGCCAGAAGGGCTTCACCCCAGGGACCGCCCTCGCTGGCGGTATCCATGACAGTCACCGGTGCATTCACAGCCGCAGCGAGATACCGCTGTGCTACGCCCTTGGTCTTGAAGAGGCCTCCGTGGCCCATGATCTTCTCCACCTTAACCTTCTCCTCCTTGAGCAGGATATCCAGTCCCAGCTTCACCGCGCCCAGGGAAGAATACAGGTTGGCCCGCATAAAGTTGGCCAGCGTGAAGCGACTGTCCGGCATGCGGATCAGCATGGGCCGTCCCTCGTTCAGGTGGGTAATGCCTTCGCCGGAAAAATAGCCGTAAGGCAACACACCGCCGCAGTCCGGGTCTCCTGTCAGAGAGTTCCGGTAGAGCTTGCCGAAGAGATCGCCCATATCCGCCTGGATGCCGAAGAGCTCTGTGAACTCTTTGAAAATGTTTACCCAAGCATTGAGGTCCGAAGTGCCGTTGTTGGCATGGGACATGGCCACGGGATAGCCATCCGGTGTTGTCACCATGTCGATTTCCCGATAAAGCTTGCTGAGTCCCTTCTCCAGCACCAGCATGGCGAAGGTAGAGGTACCGGCGGACACATTGCCGGTCCGGGGTGCCACAGAGTTCGTGGCCACCATACCGGTGCCAGCGTCTCCCTCCGGCGGACAAAGCGGAATACCGGGCTCCAGATTTCCGCTTTCGTCCAGGAATGCCGCGCCCTCTGCGGTCAGAACGCCTGCTGCTTCACCGGCGGACAATACCTTCGGCAGAATCTCCCGGGTCTTCCAAGGATACTTGCCCTCGATCAGCTTGTCGAACTTCGAAAGCATTACCCCGTCATAATCATGCGTTTCCGAGTCGATGGGGAAAATGCCGGCGGCGTCCCCGATGCCGGTCACCTTCTCGCCGGTGAGTCGCCAATGGATATAGGAATCCAGCGTCGTCACGAAGGAAAGCTGCGGCACATGCGCCTCCTCATCCAGTATGCACTGGTAAAGATGGGCAATGGTCCAGCGCAGCGGAATGTTGAAGTCAAAGAGTTCCGTCAATGCATCCGCTGCCTTCTCGGTGTTGCTGTTCCGCCAGGTCTGGAAGGGTGTTAACAATGTGCCTTCCTTGTCAAAAGCCATATAGCCGTGCATCATGGCACTGATGCCCATGGCGCCCAGCTTCTTCAGGGTAATGCCGTACTTCTCCTCCACGGCCTTCCGAAGGGAGCTGTAGCAGTCCCGGAGTCCCGCATGGATTTCCTCCAGGGGATAGGTCCAAATGCCGTCGATCAGGGAATTTTCCCAGTCATGGAAGCCCACGGCCAGCACGGCTCCCTTCCGGTCGATCAGCACTGCCTTGATTCTTGTGGATCCGAATTCGATGCCCAGCGCAGCTTCGCCGCGCTCAATGATTTCCTTTGCGCCCATTCTCTGCTCCTCTCAGTTCTGATGTCCCTGTCCGTAATAGGCATGGGGACCATGCTTTCTCATGAAATGCTTCTCCAGATAGTGCTGCGGTGCGTTCCCGGCCTCAGGATTCAGGGTCAGGGCAAAGAGATCCATTTTGGCCACCTCTTCGATCACGGCCGCATTGTGTACAGCGTTCTCCGGATCCTTGCCCCAGGCAAAGGGGCCGTGGCTGTGACACACGCAACCCGGCACATACACAGGATTGATATTCTGCTCCCGGAAGGTCTCCACAATGGTGAGGCCGGTGTTCTTCTCGTAGTCCTCTTCGATCTCCTCCGGTGTCAGATGCCGCACACAGGGAATGTCGCCATAGAAATAATCGCACTGGGTGGTGCCCATGCAGGGGATGCTGCGACCCGCCTGGGCGAAACCGACTGCATAGGGAGAATGGGTATGAACGATGCCACCGATCTCCGGGAAGGCCTTGTACAGCTCGAGATGGGTCTTGGTGTCGGAGGAGGGATTCAAAGTTCCCTCCACCCGATTGCCCTCGAGGTCCATGACCACCATATCCTCCGGCTTCAGTACATCATATTCCACACCGCTCGGCTTAATGACAAAAAGGCCTGATTCCCGATCGATGCCGGAGACATTGCCCCAGGTGAAGGTCACCAGGTGATACTTCGGCAGCAGCATATTGGCTTCATATACCTTTTGTTTCAGTTCCTCAAGCATGCTTTTCTCCTTCTTACTTCATGAAAAACTTCTGCAGATCTGCCTCGGTGGTGTCATCGCCGATGGTGATGAGCTCTGTGCCGGTGAGACGGGCAAACATTGCGATGTCCTGTCTGGTCAATGCTGTGGAAACCACAGAGTGGTGTGCACCGCCGGCATAGCACCATGCTGCGGTACCGATCTGGAAGTTGGGCTTATGGCGATACATGATTCTGGCTACCGGAAGCTTCGGCATCACCTCAGGCTGCTTCACCAGCTCAATGTCGGCACAGATCAGGCGGAAGTGGTCGCCCATATCCACCATGGTTACCTGGATACCGTCGCCGGTCACGCCGTCAAATACCAGTCTGGCAGGATCTTCCTTGCCGCCGATGCCCAGCGGATGTACCTGAATCTCCGGCTTGTTGGCCGCAAAGGCAGGCGGTACCTCCAGCATGTGGGAAGCCAGCTCCAGCTCCTGTCCCGGTGTGAGGTCATAGGTATAATCCTCAATGAAGCCGGTAGCGCCCTCTCTTCCCTCGGCCATCTTCATGAGTACGGCAGAAAGTGCGGCGATCTTGTAGTCGCCCTCCGGTCCGAAGCCGACGCCCTGGGCCATAAGATCCTGCGCTGCAATACCCGGCAGCTGGCGCAGTCCGTGAAGATCCTGGAAGGTATCGGCAAAGGCACCGACGCCTTCCTTCGCCAGGAACTTCTCAAGACCCACCTCATACTTTGCCTGCTCGCGTACCGCAGCCACATTGTCCGTCTTCATCACATAGTTCTCGGTATATGCTGCCATCTTGGCATCGATCTCTTCCTCGGTCACGGCATTGATGATCTCCACCAGGTCGCCCAGTGCGAAGTAGTTGCACTCCCAGCCGTACTTGATCTGGCTCTCTACTCTGTCGCCGTCAGTCACGGAAACCTCGCGCATGTTGTTGCCGAAGGAAGCCACCTTCAAGTGCTTGGAATAATCAATCGCCTTGGCCACATCGGCAAACTGACGGATCTTCGCAATAACATCCTCATGCTTGTAATAGCCGGCCACCACCTCATGGGGGATGCCCATTCTGGCCACGATGAAGCCATACTCACGGTCGCCATGAGCGGACTGGTTCAGGTTCATGAAGTCCATGTCAATGTCGGCGTAGGGCAGCTTCTCATTGGCCTGGGTGTGCAGGTGCAGCAGCGGCTTTCTCAGCTCCTGCAGGCCCTTGATCCACATCTTTGCCGGGGAGAAGGTATGCATCCAGGTGATAACACCGACACAGTCGTCATCGTTGGAGGCCCGGCGCATGTCCTGAATGCAGATCTCGGAAGTCTCTACAGTGGGCAGCAACTCCAACGCAATGGAGCCAGCCAGCTTTTCATTCAGGAATGCCACCATCTCAGCGCTGTCCTTTGCCACCTGCCGAAGACATTCCTCTCCGTAGAGATCCTGAGAACCTACCACAAAATATAACTTTTTCATCTTCTTTATCCTCCTTTAAAAGATAGCTTTATTGATGTTTTTTACCGAATTTCCATGGTTGATGGAAACCGGGAACTGATGTGAATAATTTTTGCTCTGCCAGTCCGGATCCTCCATCATACGGAGCAGATTCCGGGCGGCCAGCCGTCCCAGCTCGTACTTCGGATGAATAACGGAGAGGATGCGGATGCCGCTGTCCTCCACCAGACTGGAATCATCGAAGGAAACCACCGACACATCCTCCGGCACGGAGAGCCCCCGATCCCGAAGAAAATCCATGTAGATGGCGGCAATCTCATCGTTGTAGAAAATCATGGCCGTGCAGTCGCGGGTACGCCGGAAAAAGCGCTGCAGGCTCTTCCGGGAAAGCTTCTCCTCCATGTCCTTGGTGGAATACCAGCGGATCCAGTCATCGTCGAAGCGGACGCCGTTGTCGGAAAGACACTCGATCATACCCCGGTAGCGTTCAATGCCCTGCCGGTCATCGTACTTGAACATGCCGCCGATCCGCCGGTGTCCGTTCTGAATCAGAATTTTGCACAGTTCATAGCCCGCCCGGGCATCCGCCATTTCTACACTGTCGAAGGGCTGATTCTCATAGTGGTTATGAATGAAGAGGGTCGGAATGTTCCGCCGTCTCAGCTCCTGGTAGAGGCGAATGTTGGGATTCGGAAAGCTGGAGCGGGTGCCCTCGATGATGAGACCGGAGACATTGCCCTTGAGAAAGCCCTCCAGATACATGGCCTCGTCATTCAGGCGATTCTTCGTCACCGCCACATCGATATCGTAGCCCTTTTCCTTCATAATGGACTCGATACCATCATACACCTGCGGGAAAAGATAGTCAGCAAAATAACTGAGAATTAAGCCAATTTTCGGTTTTTCTTTGTCTTCTTTGCCGGAAAAGGCCACGTAGGTGCCGCTGCCCCGGACCCGGCTGATGAGTCCTTCCCTTTCCAGCTGTTCCAATGCGGTCCGCACGGTCTGCCTGGAATAGCCGAACTTCTTCTCCAGAATGTGCTCCGAGGGAAACTTGTCGCCCTTCTTCAGCACGCCGGACTGGATCAGGGTCCGTCCCCAGCTGTAGAGCTTCCGGTATTTCAGATTTTCGTTGTTCTGTTTTGCGCTGCCATTCTCCATTCTGCTCTTCTGCCTACCTTATTTGTTCGCTGCCGCCCGGCATGCGGGCCGACAGCATTATCCTCTTACTTGATTACCTGCAGTGACTGGCGATCGGCGAATACCGCAACGAATACCAGGAACACCACGCCCTGAATGAGCTGCATCATCTGGGTAGAATAGCCCATCATGGTAAGGCCGCTGTTCAGTACGATGTAGAGCAGGGAACCGACGATGATGTTCTCGAAACGCACCTTCGCGCCGCCGGAAATGGGCATGCCGCCCAGCACCAGTGCAATCAGTATCTGGGTCTCCAGCTGATTGCCGCCGGAGGAGGTCACGGAGCCTACCTTGATGACGTTAATGAAGGCAGCGAAACCGGTGATGGCACCGGCCAGTACATAGATCAGGAACTTCATCCGGTCGGTACGGATGCCGGAGAACATGGCGGCCTTCTCACCGGCGCCGATGGCCTTCAGATAGGTACCGAACTTGGTGAAGCGGAACAACACAAAACCGATCACCAGCACCACCAGGGTGCAGCCCAGCTTCAGCTCTGTGGAGTCGAAGTTGATGAGCTTTGCGGCACCGGCCACCGGGGCATTGGTGGTGAGGTACTTGATGAAGCCGCGGAACAGGAACATGGTACAGATGGTCACGATGAAGGACTTGATCTTCCGGTATACGTAGAAGTAGCCGTTCAACGCACCGATGGCTGCGCCCGCCGCGATGCCACCGACAATAGCCAGCGGAATGTTGACCTTCGAAAGCATGCAGACCACAATGGAGGCGATGCCCAGAATAGAACCCTGAGAAAAATCCAGTCCGCCCATGGTCATGATGAAGAAAACGCCGGTGGCGGCAATCATGGTCACATAGACCTGTGAAAGCACCAGCGGAAGGTTTCCGATCATCCGGTTGTTGGTCAGAAAGTTAAAGAGCAGGAACACGAGGACGAGTCCTGCAATGGGCAGCAGGGAGCGAAGCATGGTCATCTTGGAAAGCTTCTTCAGCTCCTGCTCCTTATTTACACTTGTTGTTGCCTGGTTCTCCATGACTGCCTCCTTATACCATCATCGTGATCAGACTGTTCTCGTCCAGATCACGGCTTCTTGTCAGCTCTCCGCTGGTCCGTCCGTCCTTCATGATGATGATGCGGTCGCACATACCGATGAGCTCCATCAACTCCTCAGAGATCATAATGATGGACTTGCCGCTCTTCCGCATATGATTCATCAGCTGATAAATATCCTGTTTTACCTTAATGTCGATACCGCGGGTCGGGCTGTCCAGCACCACGATATCGGAGTCCTTGCCGATCCAGCGGGCCAGCACCACCTTCTGCTTATTGCCGCCGGAAAGATCCGACACGAACTGGTCCACATTCACCATCTTCACCGACATTTGCTTCGCATACTGGTTGGCGAAATCCTTCAGCTTCTTGTCACTGAGCAAATGCGCCTTGTTGGCCAGTGTATCCAATGACGGCAGACAGATATTGTCGCCGATGCTCTGGTTCAGTACCACAGACTCGTTGTCTCTGTCCTTCGAGGTATAGGCAATGGAATGCTTGATGGCGGTGGGGATGTCCTTGATCTCCGTGCCGTCCTGCAGGCTCACCTTACCGGTCCGGTCGTAGGAAGCACCGAAAATGGCCTTGCCCACCTCATGCATGCCGGACTCGGACAGTCCGCCGAAGCCTAGGATCTCGCCCTTGTGGAGTTCGAAGCTCACATGCTCGATGAGGCCCGGCACAGAAACATCCTCACATTTCAGCACCACTTCGTCGGAAATGGGTTCGCCGTAATCCGCCCGGTAGTAATCGCCGGTCACCTCACGACCTACCATGAGACGCTTCAGGTCGTTCTCTGTCACGTCTTTGCTCTTTACCGTGTCGATGTAAACGCCATCCCGGAGAATCGTAATGGTATCCGACTTCTCCAACACCTCCGGCAGATCGTGGGAAATGAAAATGACGGAATTGCCGCTTTCCCGAATCCGGTTCATGTGCTTGTACAGCTCCTCACGTCCCTCCTGAGAAAGCGCTGTGGTGGTCTCGTCAATGACCACGATCTTCGGATTGAAGTAGGTGGCCTTCACGATCTCCACCAGCTTCCGGTCCTCGAAGTTGTATTCATCGATCATGTCGGAGGCCTTGATGCGTTCGAAGCCGTACTGCTTCAGCAGCTCTGTGGCCTTCTTATTCATGGCATTTGTGTTTTTGAAGCCCAGGTGCACGAACTGGTCCTCATGTCCCAGGAAAATGTTTTCTGCCACGGTCAATCCGGACAAAGTACCAAGTTCCTGCACGATGATGGAGACGCCTTCATTGTTGGCTTCCACCTGGTTCTTCGGGTGAATTTCCTTGCCGTCCAGAATGAACTTACCGCTGCCGATGCTGTAGATGCCTGTCAGCATATTGGTTAGTGTAGACTTACCAGAACCATTCTCGCCAATGAGGGCATGCACCTCACCCTTGTTGATGTTAAAAGAAACGTTCTGCACCGCCTTCGTAATGCCGAAGGATTTGCAGAGATTCTGAACCTCTAATCTGATCTCACTCATTGCATTCTCCTTCCTTACTTCACGATCTCACCCTTGCTGACTCTGGTGGTTACCGTGATGATGATCAACAGTGCCAGGCCGGTGATGACGTCCTGAATGGCAGTGGGTGCGCCCATGGCAATGAAGCCGAAGAAAATGATGTTGATGACGAACTCACCGATGATGATGGCCTGCAGAGGCATGCCGTATTTCTTGAAAGCCACGCCGAAGAAGCAGCCCATGGTGGGCACGAAGTTACGGCTCATGGAAGCCATACCGGTGGTGGCCACCATGGAGGAACCGTAGCTGATGGTCAGCACGCCCATGAGGCCCAGGAAAACGCCGCTGAGCACGAAGGCGATGACCTTGTAGAGATCGACATTGATACCCATGTTCTTTGCTACGAACTCATTGGAACCGATGGCATAGGTATAAGTACCGATCTTTGTGTAGTTGAGGATCAGATAGGCCACCACGAAGGACAGCACAGCCAGGATAATGTTGCCGGGCATCTGTCCGAAGGCCCGGAGGTTCGACGGAAGGGTCTGCTCCACACCGCCGGCGATATAGTTGGCCACAGACTCATAGATCAGGGCGAGACCTGTGGTAACGATCATGGAGGGGATCCGGAGCTTCACATAGAAAACACCGTTCAGAAGGCCCACGATGCCGCCGGTGATGAGACTTCCCAGGATCAGGCCAATGTAGCCCATGCCGAAGCGGCTGGCAAAGACGCAGCCCACGATGGCCGACAGCATGATGTTGGCACCGATGGAAAAATCGAACATCCCCATAACCATGACGAAGTAGAAGCCCACGGCACCCACTGTGGCAATGAGACTGGCCTGGAAATAGCTCAGCATATTGTTGAAGGAACCGAAGTTGCTCGGTGTCAGTACCTTAAAAATTGCCCAGGAAAGCACCACCAGCCCGCACAGAATGAGATAGCCTCTCACCGTGCCGGACATTCGTTTCTTTCCCGCAAGCTCGTTAGCAGAATTCATACTATACCTCTTCTTTTTGTCATTTCTGTCCGGCAGTCAGCCGGGCCTGCCTAACAAAAAGGCCGGTATCGCCGCGCGATACCGGCCTCCTCTATAGCCTTAAAGCCTCACATTTTTATTAGGCTCCTGCGCGAGCTGCTGCATCCTCGATGGATACCTTCGCTGCAGCTTCCTTCAGACCTGCAAGATCCAGATTGGACATCTCTACCAGCTCTTCATCCGTGTACGGAAGCTGATCTACGAAATACTTCTCATAGGACTTGTAGTCGTCTGCGGAAGATACATAGAGGTACGGGAACGGAACGTCCTCGAACTTGCCCTCAAAGCCTGTGTAGTTGCCCTTGATTGCATTGTAAACCATCATGAAGGCGATGAGCGGATCACAGTAATGTCCGCCGGACTCACCAGCCATGGAACCGTTCTCCAGTCTCTCTCCCAGATCCGGAAGGAAGTCTGTGGAAACGATATCGATATCCTGTGTCTTACCGGCACGCTCTACTGCTGCGATAGCGCCCTGGAGCGGGTCTCCGCCGCCGCCTGCCGGGATCAGTGCATCCAGTGTCGGATCTGCGGACATCAGCGCCTCTGCTGCCTTGGAACCGCCCTCGGAAGAGGTTCCTGCGTACTGCGGCTCAGAAAGCTTCGCCTGATCATCCGGGTGCTCCTGATTCCACTTCTCTACGCCGGCCTTGTAGCCTTCCCATCTTCCGAGCCAGGTTGCATCACCCTGCTCCCAGCCGATAAGGCCGATGTTTCTGTCGCCCTTCTCCAGCAGCATGTTCATGAGCGCCTCACCGTTGGCCGGCTCATCCTCGTGAACAGCACCGATATAATAAGGAGACTCTGTGGCCATCTGATAGATGTCCGGGCTGTTGGTCTCGCTGATGACACGGAAGAACTGTGCCAGATAAACCTTGTTGTCGTTGCAGGTCTTGATGGCGGAGGTCATCTCGGTGTCTGCTGAGTTACAGATCACGATACCCTGACATCCGGCTGCCGCCAACTGCTCTACCGAAGCGGTAACCTTCTCGGAAACATGTCCCTGGTCAACATACTGTACCTGTACGCCCAGCGCCTTTGCTGCCTCGTCCAGGATCAGCTTACACTGGGATCCCAGCACATCGGTGGAGGACCAGATGGATACGCCGATCTTGATGTCTTTGTTGTCTACGGAAGAAGCGGCACCGTCGCTACCGGCTGCTGCCTCTGTACCAGCTGCTGCCGCTGCCGTGGTGGCTGTCGTTCCGCTTGAGGAGCTGCCGCAGCCTGCCAAGCTGACCGCTGCCATTGCCGAGGCGGTCGCTGCTGCCACAAACTTCTTCATCATTTTTTTCATTTCGTTTTCCTCCCTATGTCTCACGTTTGGTTGTTTTTTACAACCCCTGTTGACTGCATCATATCAGTTCCTTGCGTTTTGCACAAGCAAATGCAGAAAAATTTTATCGCCAAGTTGTATTATTTATGTGCAGTTTTTCATGTATTTGCAAGTTGTATTTCATAATTATTGTGCGTTATGCTTGTATTCTCTCCGATTATTCATTGTTTCCGGCCATATTTTTGTACTTATCGCCCTCAGAATTGGATATTTCTTTCATTTCAATGTCGCAAAACAATACAACTTTCAAGTTGTGTTGTCAAAAGAGCCTTTTTTCTGTTCCCAATGACAAATACTTCCCGCCTTGTACCCCGTTTAAATATACATTATTACGAATCTGTGCTAAGATAAATTCAAATGATTCGAAGGGAGCACTGCGCTTCTTTCTATAATAAAGGAGATAATGTCATGAATCAGGAAATTGAAACAAAGTGCGTCAATGCCATCCGCGTTCTTTCTGCCGATGCGATTCAGAAGGCAAAGTCCGGCCACCCCGGTCTTCCCCTGGGTTCCGCTGCCATGGCCTATGAGCTCTGGGCACACCATCTGAAGGTGAACCCCAAGGATCCGAACTGGGAGGATCGGGATCGTTTCGTGCTCTCCGGCGGCCACGGCTCCATGCTGCTCTATTCCCTGCTGCATCTCTTCGAGTTCGGTCTTCATAAGGAGGACCTGATGCAGTTCCGTCAGTTCGGTTCTCTGACACCGGGTCATCCTGAGTACGGCCACACTGTCGGTGTAGAAGCCACCACAGGCCCTCTGGGCGCCGGCCTCTCCATGGCCGTGGGTATGGCAGCTGCCGAGAAACACCTGGCCGGTATTTTCAACCGCCCGGGCTATGAGATCGTGAACCATCGCACCTATGCCCTTTGCGGCGATGGCTGTCTGATGGAGGGCATCTCCTCCGAGGCCCTGTCTCTGGCAGGCACCTGGAAGCTGGACAAGCTGACCATTCTCTACGATTCCAACAGCATTTCCATCGAGGGCTCCACCGAGACCGCCTTCACCGAGGATGTGGAGAAGCGCATGCAGGCCTTCGGCTTCAAGACACTGACGGTAGAGGACGGCAATGACCTCACCGCCATCGGCGCTGCCCTTCAGGCCGCTGCGGAAGACAATTCCGCGCCCTACTTCATTATCGTAAAGACGGCCATCGGCTACGGCTGTCCTGCTAAACAGGGCAAGGCCGCTGCCCACGGCGAGCCGCTGGGTGAAGAAAACATCAAGGAAATGAAGGCCTTCCTGGGCTGGCCTTCACAGGAGCCTTTCTATGTGCCGGAGGAGGTCTATGCCCACTATCACGAGCTGGTGGAGACCAAGGCCGCACCGGAGGAGAGCTGGCAGGCCCTGATGGCCGGCTACGAGAAGGATTTCCCGGAGCTTTATAAGCAGTGGCAGTCCTATCACGCCCATGACGAGGCTGCAAAGCTCACCGAGGATGCAGAGTTATGGGCACCGGCTGAAAAGGCCGAGGCTACTCGTGCTTCCTCCGGCGCTGTCATCAATGTACTGAAGGACAAAATCGCCAACCTCTTCGGCGGCTCCGCAGATCTCGCGCCGTCCACCAAGACCGATATGAAGAACGAACCCTTCTTCTCACCGGAATGCCCGGAGGGCAGAAATATCCACTTCGGTGTACGTGAGCTGGCCATGGCCGGTATCGCCAACGGCATGCTGCTGCACGGCGGACTTCGCACCTATGTGGGCACCTTCTTCGTCTTTAGTGACTACCTGAAGCCCATGGCGAGACTCTCCGCCCTTATGAAGCTGCCGCAGATCTTCGTTCTGACCCATGATTCCATCGGTGTCGGCGAGGATGGCCCGACCCACGAGCCCATCGAGCAGCTCTGCATGCTCCGCTCTATCCCGAATTTCCGGGTATTCCGTCCCTGTGACCGCGCAGAGACCGAGGCTGCCTGGTATGCAGCACTGACCTCCTCCGGTACCCCGACGGCACTGGTGCTGACCCGTCAGAATCTGCCGCAGGTATGTCCGGACGGAAAGCTGGCCCTGAAGGGTGCTTATGTCCTGAAGGATTCTGAGAAGCCTTGTGAGTACATCCTCATCGCCACCGGCTCCGAGGTGGGTCTCGCACTGGATGCCCAGGCGAAGCTCACTGAAGAAGGCTACCAGGTGAGAGTGGTTTCCATGCCTTCCATGGAGCTCTTCGAGCAGCAGACCGCAGAGTACAAGGAATCCGTACTGCCCAACAGCGTGCGCAAGAGAGTGGCTGTGGAAGCCCTTTCCGACTTCGGCTGGGCCAAGTATGTGGGCCTGGACGGCGCTACCGTTTCCATGCATTCCTTCGGCGCTTCCGCACCGGCAGGTCTCCTCTTCGAGCACTTCGGCTTCACGGTGGAGAATGTGGTAAATACAGTAAAGGGATTGAAGTAAAGAAAATACACAAAAAGGGCCCCGGCTGTTGCCGGGGCCCTTTCACGTGGACTTCGCTGACGAGTACCTACGTGATAAAAAATTCATTAAGATTTGAATTGTACCTGCAGCCGCATCAGACAGTGGAAGAAGGCCGGGATCAGGAAAGCATCCGCAAAGATCCAGGCCAGGGGCGAGGCGTAGCATCCCGCGATATAGCCGATCATGGGAATGCCCACAAAGCCCACCAGGGAGCGGGCAATCATTTCGCAGACACCCGCCAGTACGGCAAAGCCGGAGTAGCCCATGCCCTGGATGGCAAAGCGCCATACATTCACGATAGTCAGCGGAATGTAGAACAGAGAATTGCCCACCAAGAAGAGCCAGGCATTGTGAATCACTTCTTCCTCGCCGCCGCTGACAAAGACCTGGGACAGATTCTTTCCGAAGACCACCAGGATGAAACAAATCACAATAGAATAGATCACACCCAGCTTCGTGGCCTCAAAGACGCCTTCCCGGATGCGCTTCAGCTTTCCGGCACCCACGTTCTGTCCCGCATAGGTGGCCATGGTCGCGCCCAGCGCATCAAATACCGAGGTACAGAAATTTCCGATCTTCTCTCCTGCCGTGATGGAGGCCACATAGACGGAGCCGAGGCCGTTCACCGCGGTCTGCAGCACCACGGAGCCGATGGCGGTGATGGAATACTGCAGTCCCATGGGCAGTCCCATCTTGAGGAGTATGCCGCATTTTTTGAAATCCGGCTTCATTTCCCCCTGCTGAAAATGAAGCGCCGGGAACTTCCGCACCATATAAAAAAGGCACATAATTCCCGACAGCCCCTGAGAAATGCAGGTGGCATAGGCCGGTCCGTTCACCCCGAAGCCGAGGAAAACGATGGAGATATAATCCAGAAGAATATTGAGGAGTGCCGCGAACACCAAGAAATATACCGGTGTCCGGGAATCCCCCAGGGAGCGGATAATTGACGCCGTGATGTTATAGAGGAAGGTCACCGGTATGCCCAGAAAGATGATGAAAATGTAGGCATAAGCATAGGAAAAGATATTTTTCGGGGTGTTCATCCACCGCAGGATATGACCCGTCAGGACCGCTATCACAGCTGTCATCACGGCAGAAAAAACGATGGTCAGCCAGATGATGTTTCCCACATAGCGCCGCATGCCGGAATAGTCCTGGGCGCCGAAGCGCTGGGCCACCGGAATGGCGAAGCCGGAGCAGGCCCCGATGACGAAGCCGTTGATCATGAAGTTTACGGCGCTGGTGGAGCCCACGCCAGCCAGAGCATCTACGCCCAGGGTTCTTCCGATAATGATGGTGTCCACCATGCTGTAGAACTGCTGGAACAAGGTGCCCAGCAGCATGGGAATCGCGAAAGCCAGAATCAGAGTCCTGGGGCTTCCGCTGGTCATATCCTGCATCGAATCGCTTTTTTTCATTATTTGACTTCGCCTTTTTCCCGAATGTCGCCGTTCCGGTAGGCCAGCAGCAACTCTTCCAGGTCGCGGATCTGCTGCTTCAGCTCACGGCCATTGTCTGTCTCTCCCACGCGGACACGATGTTTCATCTGTTCCACAATCTGGATCTCCGGCGTATTTTCGGATCCCTTCTGGAAATCCTTATGCTCCGCCAGTGCCAGATGCCGGGAATTGTAGATCAGGGTATAACCCGCAATTCCCGTCTTCGAATGATACGCCTTGGAGATGCCGCCGTCAATCACAAAAAGCTTGCCGTTGGCCTTAATGGGACTCTCTCCCCGCTTGGTCTTCACCGGTACATGGCCGTTCACAATGTGTCCCTCCTCCGGGTCCACGCCGAACTCCCGGAAAATCCGGTCCACATAGCTCTCCTCCTTGGAGAAGCTGTAGTAGGGATTGAACTTCTCCACATGGGTCTCCGGATCGTCAATGAAGCAATGCTCAAAGGTCGAGATCTTGTCCTTACCGAAGAGCGGGGACTTGGGTCCGCACCACATGTACCAGAAAAGATCCGTGGCATAAAGCTTGCCGTTGGGATCATTTTCTCCCGACAAGAAATAGGCATCGATGGCCTTCTCATTGAACCAGTCCATGAGCTTTCGCCCCGACAGACTGCCCTGATCTGTCTCCAGACTCAAGAAGGAGCCGTCCGGGTTCATGGGGATACAGCCATGGTAAAGGATATTGTTGTTGACCACCTTGTACATGGAACCGTTGGTGAAGAGGAAGCGGATATGCTTCTGCAGCAGCCGGGAATGGGTAAAGCTGTAGCAAAGTGCCTCCATCAGCTGTGTCTCCCGTTCCGTCAACTTATAGGGATCCTTCGGGTCGATGGTGGGGAAGAAATGATCGTTCATCTCATAGGTCTTGCCCTCAATTTCCACGGTCCACTTCTCATAATCGATCTTCTCCAGCAATAAACGGTGATTGAGCTCATACTCCGGATGCCGACGGATCAGCTGCCCCTCTTCCTTCAGCATGATCACCGTAATGGCCTTGCACATACGGGCGGCCAATGCCGGATTCACCGAGTCGGAGACATTTTCATCCAAAACATGCGGGTAATAGTTGGTACAGGGATCTTCTCCGTACACTTCTTCTGCGTACATGGACAAAGGACGCAGGTTGATGCCGTAGCCGTCCTCCAGCACGTCGAAGGAGTTGTAGGAGGTGGCGATGCGAAGCACATTGGCCACGCAGGCGGGATTGCCGCAGGCCGCACCCATCCAGTCGGCGTCGTGGTTGCCCCACTGAATATCCACATCGTGGAAACTCATCAGTTCCTCCATGATCACGTCCGCATGGGGGCCTCTGTCGAAAATGTCGCCGATGATGTGCAGTGAATCGATGGTCAGATTCTGAATCAGCTCCGACAGGCAGATGATGAATTCGTCCGCCATGTGGATGTCAATGATGGCGTTCAGAATTTCTTGGTGGTACATCTTCTTGTCCGGATCGTTGTAGTCAATATGCAGAAGCTCATCAATGGCATAGGCATAGTCCTTCGGCATCTTCTTCCGGACCTTGGAGCGGGTGTACTTGGAGGATACCAGCTTGCAGATGGAAATCAGACGGTTGATGGTCAGCTTCTGCCATTCCGGTGTCTCCATGGCCTTGTGTTTCGGATCCGAGAGAATCTCCCGGGGATAGTAAATCAGATTGGCCAGCGCCAGCTGCTCTTCCTCGCTCAGAAGGTTGCCGAAGGTTTCATCGATCTTCGCCCGAACGATACCGGAGGAGCTCCGCATCAGATAAATAAAGGCTTCGCTCTCTCCGTGCAGGTCCGAGAAGAAGTACTCCGTTCCCTTCGGCAGTCCGCAGATTGCTCTCAGGTTGATGATTTCCGCACCCGCCTGCTCGGCTGTGGGAAACTGTCTCGCCAGCAGGCGCAGATAGTCCAGATCTCTCATAGCTCTTCTCCCTAAAAAACATGGTCTTTCCGGATTCACACGCAAAGAAAGACCCCTCGTATCAGTTGTCTCTATTATACCGATACAAAGGGTCTATTTCTATAGTTGTTATGTTCTTAACGTAACGGAATTGGATACAATGTACAGCTTAGCCGTTCTCCGGACTCACCACAGAAGGATCTATTTCCTTCTTGTTGAGAATGGACATGAACTCCTCACCGCTGATGGTCTCCTTCTCATAGAGATACTTGGTGATCTCGTGGAGCTTGTTTACATTGTCCTTCAGAAGCTGGTAGGCCTTGTCATGCTCCCGCTTCACCAGGGCCACCGTCATCTCATCAATCTTCGTCTGCGTTTCCGGGGAACAGGTCAGGCTGGCATCGCCGCCCAGATACTGGTTCTGCAGCTGCTCCATGGCCACCATGCCGATTTCATCCGCCATACCGTAGCGGGTGATCATAGCCCGCGCATACTTGGTGGCCTGCTCGATATCATTGGAAGCGCCGGTGGTGGAGGTACCGAAAATCAGCTCCTCTGCACAACGTCCGCCAGTCAGGGTCGCAATCTTGTTCTCCAACTCCTCCTTGGAATAGAGGTAGTGGTTGCCCTCGTCATCCACCTGCATGGTGTAGCCCAGGGCGCCGGAGGTTCTCGGAATGATGGTGATCTTATGCACCGGCGCAGAGTGCTTCTGCAGTGCCGCCACCAACGCATGTCCCACCTCGTGGTAGGAAACGATGAGTTTTTCCTTGTCCGTCATTACCTTGTTCTTCTTCTGGTAACCGGCAATGACCACCTCGATGGATTCCTCCAGATCCGACTGTATCACTCTTTCTCTGCCGGCACGAACCGCCCGCAGCGCCGCCTCGTTGATAATGTTGGCGAGCTCCGCACCGGACGCACCCGGTGCTGCCTTCGCGATGGCCTCCAGATTCACATTTTCTGCCATCTTGATCTGCTTCGCATGTACCTTCAGAATGTCCACTCTGCCCTGGAAATCCGGCAGCTCCACCGGTACTCGGCGGTCAAAACGTCCCGGACGAAGCAGTGCGGGATCCAGCTGATCCGGCTGGTTGGTGGCCGCCAGAACGATGATGGCCTTCGAGCTGTCGAAGCCGTCCATCTCGGTCAGAAGCTGGTTCAGTGTCTGCTCCCGTTCATCGTTGCCGCCAAGGCCTGAGCCGCCGCGCTTCTTGCCGATGGCATCGATCTCGTCGATGAAGATGATACAGGGGGACTTTTTCTTGGCCTGTTCAAAAAGGTCGCGGACCTTCGCCGCACCCATGCCCACAAACATTTCCACAAATTCCGAACCGGAAATGGAGAAGAAGGGAACACCGGCTTCACCGGCCACAGCCTTCGCGAGCAAAGTTTTACCGGTTCCGGGAGGGCCCACCAGAAGAGCGCCCTTCGGGATCTTCGCACCGATCTTTGAATACTTGTCCGGATGGTTCAGGTAATCCACCATCTCGGTCAGAAGCTCCTTGGCCTCATCCTCACCGGCCACATCCTTGAAGGTCACAGAATTGTTGTCCTTCTCGTATTCCCGGGCATTGGACTTGCCGAAGCCGCCCATACCGAAGCCGCCGAGGCCGCCCATGGAGCTGGCCATACGCTTGGAGAGCCAGTTGCCGAGGGCCCAGAACAGCAGGATCGGAATGATCCAGCTGAAGATAAAGGACAGCAGCGGGCTGGTCTGCACAGGAATTTCCTCGTCAAAGTTGACGCCCTGTCGCTGCAGCTCATTGATGACCTGCGCCTCCGTGTACTCATTTTTCAGTCGTCCCGTCTTACAGGTGATCTCACCGCCGTTCATTTCCACCGTATAGACAATGGAATTGTCGCTGAGATTCACACCGGTGACCGCATGGTTGTCCACTGCGTTGATGAACTCATTGTAGGTGGTGGTCTTCACGCTTCTCGAGAAGAGAGACGGGAAGACAAATGTGTTCAGCATCAGAATGATGATGAGCGCCACCAGATAATAGAACATCAGGGGCTTTCGATTTTTGGGCGGGTACTTCTTGCCGCCGTTCTGATTTCCGTTGAGATTATTGAAGAAATCGTTGAAATTGTTGTATCCGTTTCCTCCGCTTTGATCTGCCATAGCAACATCCTTTCTACTCTGCCGCCCTCCCGTCGAGATAAAGAACGACGGGAAAGCGACACCGGCCTGTCTCTGCAGGCTTTTCTGTTAATACGACATATCTTACAGAGGCTTTGTGTTAAAAGCGTGAACGAAGCTATATTTTATTTTTATTTTATTGTTATTTCATTGTTTTTTTCAG
Source organism: Parolsenella sp. (assembly GCA_963659875.1). Taxonomy (GTDB): domain Bacteria; phylum Bacillota; class Clostridia; order Lachnospirales; family Lachnospiraceae; genus Oribacterium. The sequence continues at coordinate 143,056 of CAVKVA010000001.1, read as the reverse complement.
AAGCTCGCAAAGCTCATCCACCGCTGCCTCGTTTCCGGATTTGATGTCATCCACCACGCAGGAACGGATGTGGCTGGCCAGCAGCTCCTTGTTGAAGGCATTGAGGGCCGCCTGAACAGAACTCACCTGCATGAGCACATCCACACAGTAACGATCCTCCTCGATCATGGAACGGATACCCCGGATCTGCCCTTCGATGCGGTTCAGCCGCACCGTGAGGCTCTTTTTCTCTTCCTCCCGGCGAGGCACCGCCTTATGCTTCTCTCCGCCTCCGCCGCAGCAGCATTTTCCCATGACCGTACCTCACTGAATCTCTGTGACGGTATAGTCCTTGTCCTCCACTGCCTTCTTCAGCACGGCATTGTCCACATCCTCTGCCAGTGTCAGCACTGCGGTGCCGTCGGTATGGCTCACCACTGCCGCAGATACGCCGGGCAGCGCCTCCAGTGTCTTCTTCACCGTAGCTTCACAGTGACCGCACATCATACCCTCGATTTTCATTGTCTTTGTCATCGTCTTATCCTCCTGATTTGTAGACTGTGTTGTATAAGTCTCAGCGTTTCCGCTGCTGACTCCTGTTTTTCTGCCCCGAAGACCATGGTCCCGGCTGCCGTCATAGAGCCGGAACAGGTTCAGCCGCAGGGCATTCATGCAGACCGTGAAGCTGGAAATACTCATGGCCGCCGCACCGATCATGGGATTCATCTCCCAGGTCCAGCCGAAAAGCTTCGAATAAAAGCCCGCTGCCAGCGGAATGCAGATCACATTATAGAAGAAAGCCCAGAACAGATTCTCATGAATGTTCCGGATGCTGGCCCGGGACAGCCTGATCGCCGCAGCCACATCGCTCAGGCTGCTCTTCATCAGGACAATGTCGGCGGCATCAATGGCCACATCTGCCCCCGCACCGATGGCAATGCCGAGATCTGCCCGGGTCAGTGCCGGTGCATCGTTGATGCCGTCGCCCACCATGGCCGTCTTGCCTTCCTTCTGCAGCGAACGAATCACTGCTTCCTTGCCGTCCGGCAGCACCCCGGCAATAACCTGATCCACCCCGGCCTCCCGGCCGATGGCCTTCGCCGTCCGCTCGTTATCTCCCGTGAGCATCACCACCCGAAGTCCGAGCTTCCGCAGGGAACGAATGGCCGCTGCAGAATCCTGCTTAATGGTATCCGCCACCGCAATAATACCATAAAGTTCCTCTTCTGTGCCGAAGTACAGCGGTGTTTTTCCGGCTTCCGCCAGGACCTGTCCCCGGGACTTCAGTGAAGCCGGCATGCCGGTCTTTTCTTCCATAAACTTCTCGGAGCCGCCGTACACCACCTTGCCATTCAGCACCGCCGTGAGGCCGTTTCCGGGCAAGGCTTTGAAATCCGACACTTCCGTGACCGGAATCTGCTGCTTCTCTCCGTAGCTCATGACTGCCTTCGCCAGCGGATGCTCGGAGCGCTGCTCCAGAGAAACCGCCAACTGCAGAAGGGCGTCTTCGGAAATGCCCGCTGCGGGCACAATATCCGTCACCTCCGGCGCACCGTTGGTGATGGTGCCGGTTTTGTCCAGCGCCACGATCTCCAGCCGTCCGGCCTCCTCCAGAGAAACCGCCGTCTTAAAGAGAATGCCGTTTTTCGCGCCGACGCCGTTGCCCACCATGATGGCCACCGGCGTGGCCAGTCCCAGGGCACAGGGGCAGCTGATGACCAATACCGCCACGGCCCGGGCCACCGCCGTAGAGACGGGATGTCCCGTCAAAAGCCATGCCGCCAACGTCAAAAGTGCCAGCGCGATCACTGTCGGCACGAAGATGCCGGATACCCGATCCGCGATACGGGCAATGGGGGCCTTGGTAGCCGCTGCATCGCTGACCATCTTGATGATCTGAGAAAGGGTCGTGTCCTCTCCCACCCGGGTGGCTCTTGCCCGGATATAGCCGGACTGGTTGATGGTGGCGGCAGACACCAGATCTCCCTCCGCCTTATCCACCGGAATGGATTCACCGGTCAGTGCCGACTCATCCACGGCCGTGCTGCCTTCCTCGATGCGGCCGTCCACGGGAATTGTCTCTCCGGGACGGACAACAAAAATATCGCCAATCTGCACCGTATCGATAGCCACCGTTTCTTCCTTACCATCCCGCAGCAGTACCGCGGTCTTCGGCGCCAGCTTCATGAGCCCCTTCAGCGCATCCGTGGTACGTCCCTTGGACATAGCCTCCAGCATTTTTCCGACAGTGATCAGCGTGGGAATCATGGCCGCGGTTTCAAAGTAAAGGTTATGCACAATGTGATGCACGCCCTCCATGTCACCTTCCGCCAGTCGGGCCGTCAGGACATACAGCGCCGCCAGAGAATAAACGAAGGCTGCGCCGGAACCGAGGGCCACCAGGGTATCCATATTCGGGCTGCCGTGGCAGAGACTTTGAAAACCGGAGATGAAAAATTTCCGGTTGATGACCATGACAATGATGGCCAACAGCATTTCCGTCATGGCGAGGGCCGCGCCGTTTCCGAGAAACGCCGGAACGGGCCAGCCCAGCATACCGTGTCCCATGGACAGATACATGATCAGCAGAAGAAAAACCAGGGACTGCAGCAGTCGCCGCCGAAGCTTCGGGGTCTCATGATCCTGCAGCGCTTCCTCTTCCGCAGACAGCTTGTTTTCTGCGCCGCGCTTCTCCGTGCCCTTGAGGCTTGCACCGTAGCCCGCTTCTGTTACTGCCCGGATAATATCTTCGGGCTCTGCCGTGCCCTCTACGCCCATGGAGTTGGTCAGCAGAGATACGGAACAGCTGCTGACCCCGGGAACCTTGGCCACCGCCTTTTCCACCCGGCTCTGGCAGGCTGCGCAGCTCATGCCGGTCACTGTATATTGCTTCATATCTTCTCCTCTCAATCGCGGGAGATATACCCCCGTACCCTATTTATTTCACGGCCCTAATATACCCCCAAGGGGTATCCGTGTCAAGAAGAAAACATTGGGGTCTTTAAAAAATTTAGCAACAGTCACAGTTTTTCTAATAGTTAACTAAGTACAGTTAATTTTACTTATGCATTTATTTTCACTATAATGCGGATTGTCTTGAAAAAAACACACTTAAGAAAGAGGTACGAACATGTCACATGAAACACAAATGCTGCTGGGATTGTTCCTCGGCATTGCGATCATGATCTTCCTTGTCATGAAGACCAAGACGCACACCTTCATCGCATTGCTTCTGGCTGCACTTATTACCGGTCTCATCGGTAAGATGTCTCCCGGCGATGCCATCACCGCCATTCAGGACGGCTTCGGCAACACACTGAAGAGCACCGGCATTATCATCGGTCTCGGCGTTATGATGGGCGGTATTCTGGAGAAGACCGGCGCAGCAGAGCGTCTGGCCTATACCTTCATCAAGAAGATCGGAAGCGGAAAGGAAGAAGTTGCACTGGGTATCACCGGATGGCTGGTCTCCATCCCGGTATTCGCAGATTCCGCAGTGGTGATCTTCGCGCCTCTCTGTAAGGCCATGTCCCGGGTAACCGGAAAATCCGTCATTGCCCTGGCTCTGGCTCTGGCCTGCGGTCTCCAGTGTACTCACGTTATGGTTCCGCCTACACCGGGTCCTCTGACAGCTGCCGGCATGATGGGCGTAGACGTTGGTCAGATGATCATCGCCGGTGCACTCATGTCCATCCCCATCCTGATCGTGGCACTCATCTATGCTAGCTGGATCGGCAAAAAGATCTACCAGATTCCCAATGAGGACGGCACCTTCGAGCGTAAGGAGTTCAAGAAGGAATATCTGAAGACCATGGATCAGCTGGATGAGATCATGGGCGGCAAGGAACTCCCGGGTCTCGGCGTATCTCTGGCACCGATTCTGGTTCCGCTGGTTCTGATCCTTGCAAAGACTGTATCTGATTTCATCGGCGTGAATCAGGAAAGCTTCATTTACAGCATCATCACCCTGGTGGGTTCTCCCATCGTGGCACTAGCCATCGGCACCACCCTCGCCGTTTACGGTCTGGGCGGCAGACTCTCCAAGGACGAGATCATGTCCATCATGAATGAGAGCATCAAGGATACCGGTATGATCATGCTGATCACCGGTGCCGGCGGATCCCTCGGCAACATCATCAAGGTCAGCGGTATCGGCGACGTTCTGGGCGCTACTGTAGTGGCTTGGCCCATCCCGGCGATCCTGATCCCGGTCATCATCGGCGCTCTGATGCGTCTGGCCCTTGGCTCCGCAACCGTAGCCATCACCACAGCCGCTTCTCTCACCGCGCCGCTGATCTCCACCCTCGGCCTGAACCCGGTTCTGATGGCACAGGCTTCCTGCATCGGCGCCATTGCCTTCAGCTACTTCAACGACAGCGGCTTCTGGGTATTCAACGGTATGTTCGGTCTCACGGACATCAAGGATCAGCTGAAATGTAAGACCGCCGTGTCCTTCATCATGACCGGCGTCGGCATCGTAGAGCTGCTCATCCTGAATATGATCTGGAAATAAAAAATACAGAAATATCTATCACGCATATAAAAAGGAAGAACGGAATTTCCGCTCTTCCTTTTTTCAAACCAAAACTTCTAAAACTTGGTACGTTTCCGTCCGAAGATATAGATCTTGCGCTTGTTAACCAGGAATGAATTGACGGATTAGCTAACAATTCATATAATATAATTAGCTAATATAGAAGAAGGAGGATCATTCTATGATCACAGCAACAGCGACAGCAACAGAAATGCAAAATAATTTCGGAAGGTACTTGAGTCTTGTCATGTCGGGACACGAAATCATCGTCACAAAAAACGGCAATGAAGTCGGAAGGTTTATTCCCAAAAGCAGCACTGTATCCTACCTAACGGATTCTCTTACCGGAATTTTAAAAGAGGATTATGACCTCGATACTGTAAAAGAAAAAAGCATGAGGGAAAAATATGACCTTACTGATTGACACCAACATTCTCCTAGATGTTCTTCTGGCGCGGCCGGAATTCGTCAAAGCATCCTCACTGATCTGGAAGTTATGTGAAACCGATCAAGCCACGGGATATATTTCTGCTCTAAGCTTCGCCAATATCATGTATGTTATGAGAAAACAGCTGACACCAGAACAGATCGAGGACGTGTTTCGCAAGCTGAAACTGATTTTTTCCTTTTCTGCTCTCAATTCTACTGTTTTGGAAAAGGCCGTAAATATGAAATGGGACGACTTCGAAGATGCAATTCAGAGTGCAACTGCTGAGAGCATTCACGCAGATTATATCATCACCAGAAATTTAAAAGATTTCCGTCAGAGCAAAGTCATGACCCTACTGCCCGGTGAATTGCTCGCAAGACTTTAGGCAGCAGCTATCTCAAGCTGCAGTCTTATTTTATATCCAGAAAACAAAGAAGGGAGTGGCCAAAGCCACTCCCTTTCTAGTATATCGTTCTCCACTTGGATTCACCTCAGACTTGTAGTCTTCGGTGAACCTGCTTCGCAGGCATCCCGTCTTGCTGCGCTTTCTTTGCTTTTCTTCTGCTTTCTCTTCGCAGCAAGCACGGCATGTCAGATCGTTCCGAACGATGCTTGATGCATCGTTCTCCACTCGTGCTCCTGGGCGGATTCGAACCGCCACTACTGGCGTCGGAGGCCAGGGCTCTATCCATTAAGCTACAAGAACAACATGATGAATTATACCCTATGGCGCTCCGAATTGCAAGCACTTTATTTATTTTTGTGGTTTTTACTTAACCATCAGCTGACGGAACATATCGATCACCTGCTCCTTGGTGGCCTCTCTCGGGTTGCCCGGATAGCAGGCATCGTTCAGGGCGTCGGTAGCCAGCTGGTCCAGCTCCTCTTCCTTGATCTTGTCCAGAGTCTCCGGGATACCTACATCCTTGGAGAGCTTCTTCACGGCATCGATGGCAGCCTGGCGGTACTCCTCCTGGCTCATCTCATCCACGCCCTGTACGCCCATGGCTCTTGCCACCTCGCGCAGTCTCTCGCCGGTGTACTCCTTGTTGAACTCCATGGAGATCGGCAGGAACATCGCACAGGCAACGCCGTGCGGTGTGTCATAGTGTGCAGAAAGGGTATGTGCCATTGCGTGGTCGATACCGAGACCTACATTGGAGAAGCCCATACCAGCGATGTATTGGCCCAATGCCATGCCCTCACGGCCCTCTGGCTCATTGTTGACAGCGGCACGCAGATTCTGAGAAATCAGCTTGATGGCCTCATAGTGGAACATATCACTGAGCTCCCAGGCTGCCTTTGTGGTGTAGCCCTCGATGGCGTGGGTCAGAGCGTCCATACCGGTGGCAGCGGTCAGGCCCTTCGGCATGGAAGACATCATCTCCGGATCGATCACAGCATAAGCCGGGATATCATGCTCGTCTACACAGACGAACTTTCTCACCTTCTCCGGGTCTGTGATGACGTAGTTGATGGTTACCTCAGCGGCTGTACCGGCTGTGGTGGGAACGGCAATGGTCTTCACCGCATGATTCTTGGTGGGCGCCACGCCCTCCAGGGAACGCACATCCGCGAACTCCGGGTTGGTGATGATGATACCGATGGCCTTGGCAGTATCCATGGAAGAACCGCCGCCGATGGTAATAATGGAATCCGCACCGGCCTCCTGGAATGCCTTCACACCGTTCTGTACATTCTCAATGGTAGGATTCGGCTTGATATCGGAATACAGTGTATATGCGATGCCTGCTTCATCCAAAAGCGCCGTTACCTTTCCGGTGACACCGAACTTCACCAGATCCGGATCGGAACATACGAAAACCTTCTTGAAGCCCTCTCTCTGTGCGATGCCCGGGATCTCTGCAATAGCGCCTTTTCCGTGATAGGAAACGGTATTCAAAACAATTCTGTTAGCCATGCTGCCACTCTCCTTTTGTGTGTTATCCGCAGCCGGAAAAAATTTTTAGTCCGGTTGAATGTTCGGTCTGTTAAACCATTAACAATATAGCACTTTCACGGAGAACTTGCAAGGAATTCATGAAAATACTTACATTTTTCACAAAGGAGAGGTGGATAATGTCTTCGGCCTAGTCTCCCAGCTTGATGGCGGCGACGACATTACCCTCAAAATCCAGTACGCGGTAGTCGTCTCCGTCGAGGATGGCATAGGTGTTCGGATTGCCGCCCTTGGGGATGGAGGTGGAGCCCGGATTCAGGTGATAGAAGGACACGCCGTCCTTCTCCAGCTTCTCCGCCTTCAGCAGGTGAGTATGGCCATGGAGCAGCGCATCGCCCGTGGAAATGGGCGGCAGTTTCTCTTCATTATAAATATGGCCGTGGGTGGCATAAATGGTGTGGCCGTTGAGGGACAGCAGGGCATAATCTGCCATCACCGGGAAGGACAGAACCATCTGGTCCACCTCTGCCTCGCAGTTGCCCCGCACCGCATAAATCCGGTCCTTCAGGGGGTTCAGCATGGCGATGACTTCCTTCGGGGCATAGTCCTTCGGCAGGTCGTTGCGGGGGCCGTGGTACAGAATGTCGCCTAAAAGGATCAGCCGCTCTGCGCCGCTCTCTTCGAAGCGCTCCAGCATTTTCCGGCACCAATAGGCGGAGCCGTGAATATCGCTTGCGATAAAATATTTCATTTTATTTTTCCTCCACTTTGATTCGTTTCGGGCCTGATGCCCTCAACGAACCTGCTTCACAGGCATCCCGTCTTGCTGCGCTTTCTTTTTCTTCTTTCTACTTTCTCTTCGCAGCAAGCTCGGCATGTCAGATCGTTCCGAACGATGCTTGATGCATCGTTCTCCATTTGGATTCACCTCAGACTTGTTGTCTTCGGTGAACCTGCTTCGCAGGCATCCCGTCTTGCTGCGCTTTCTTTTTCTTCTTTCTGCTTTCTCTTCGCAGCAAGCACGGCATGTCAGATCGTTCCGAACGATGCTTGATGCATCGTTCTCCACTCACATCCTTTCAGGAGATTCAAACCCTAATACGTGAATGCACTCGGTGAGGACGCGCCAGGTGAGCATCAGGAGGGCAAGGTAGCCCTCTTTCTTCTCCTGGTCCGGCTCTGCGAGAATCTTCACATCATGATAGAAGGAATTGAAGGCATTGGACAGGGAGAAAATGTAGGTGCAGATCTTGTGCGGTGCAAGCTCCGTCCAAGCTCCCTTCAACTCGTCCTGGTAGCGCGCGAGCAGGGTCTCCAGCTCGTGGCCGCTCTTCTCCCCGATGGGCAGGATCCGGAAATCACCGGCATGGGCATCGATATACTCCCGCATGGATGCGATCTCCGTGCCCTGCTCCTTCGCATACTTCCTGAGGATGGAACCGATACGCACGATGGTATACAGGATATAGGGGCCGGTATTTCCTTCGAAGGAGGTGAACTTATCCAGATCGAAGATGTAATCCTTCGTGGCCTGGTTGGACAGATCGCCGTACTTCAGCGCGGCCAGACCGATGATTCTGGCATTCTCATTTGCCTCAGCCTCCGGCATATCCTCGCCCCGAGACTCCCGGATCCGCTCCAGCATCTTCTCATTGGTGTCCTTGATCAGGGACTCCAGACGCAGCACGCCTCCCTCACGAGTCTTGAAAGGCTTGCCGTCCTTGCCATTCATGGTACCGAAGCCAATGTAGTCGAGCTTCGTCTCCGGCTTCACAAAGCCTGCCTTGCGGGCCACCCGGAAGAACTGGGTAAAGTGCAGCGCCTGACGGCTGTCGGCCACATAGATGTAACGCGTGGGCTGGTAGAGCTTCTCCCGCTCCAGGATGGTGCCCAGGTCGGATGTGGCATAGAGGGCCGCACCATCGGACTTTCGCACCATGCAAGGCGGCAGTTCCTTGGGATCTGTGGGCTCGGTGATGTCCACCACCAGCGCGCCCTGGGACTCATAAGCCAGTCCCTTGTCGATCAGATCCTGAATCAGTCCCGGAATATAGGGCTGGGCATCTGACTCGCCCTTCCAGAGATCAAAAGTCACGTTGAGTGCGCCATAGTTCTTCTTCAGGTCCGCGATGCTGACCTCCATGATCTGCTCCCAGACCTTATGATATACCGGATCGCCGCTCTGCAGCTTCAGGGTTGCCTGGTGGGCCCGCTCTGCAAATTCCGGATTGATCAGCTCGCCGGCCTCATTCTTGGCCTTTGCCTTGTTGGAAGCAGCAGGATAGATCTCCTCCAGCTCAGAAATCGTAAATTCCGAACCCAGACGTCCCCGGTCCTCCAGCTCTGCGATGATGAGGCCCATCTGCAGGCCCCAGTCGCCGAGATGTGCGTCGCCGATCACTTCATTGCCCATCTTCCGGGCCAGACGCTTCACGCACTCGCCGATCACGGCAGAACGCAGGTGTCCCACATGCAGGGGCTTTGCCACATTGGCACCGCCGTAGTCGATGATGATCTTTTCACCGCCCAGGGCCTTGTCCAGACCGAGATTTTCCTCGCGGTTCATGCCATTCAGATAGGTGGTGAGGTAGGCCGGATTCATGCTCAGGTTAATGAAGCCGGGCATCACAGCCTCCGCCTTCGCGAAGAGCGGGGTTCCCTCCACTGTCATCTCCTGCAGCTTCTCCACCACCGCGTTGGCGATGTCGATGGGCTTCTGATGATACTGCTTGGCACCGGCCATGGCACCGTTGCTCTGGTACTCGCAGAGGTCCGGCCGGTTGGAAATGCTGACTCTGCCCAGGCTCTCGTCATAGCCCGCCGCACGGAAGGCCTGCTGCACTGCCTCGGTGATAATGTTCTGTATGGTCTTCAAATTGTTCTCCTTTTACTCTAAAAGTCCCGGACTGCGGCTGTGAAGATAGGCAAGCTTGCTTGCCAAGCTTCACAGACATTGGACGGGCTGCCCTGTACGGCAAGAAGGGCGGTAGCCCGGATTGCTCGTTACAGGGCAGAGGATTGCGAGAGCACGTTAGTGCGAAGCAATCCGTGACTTTTATATTATGTGGTGCCTACAAATACGTAGGCATGTGGGTTTATTTTAAAAGCAAGAGAAGGTCTCCCGCATCGGGAAACCTTCTCAAAACGGATTTCTCCGCAGCTATGCAATTCTTTCGGCAGAAGACATTATCCTCTGGAAACGTACTCGCCGCTCTCAGTGGAAATGATAACCTTGTCACCGATGTTAACGAACAGGGGAACCTGAATCTCAGCGCCTGTCTCAACAGTAGCCGGCTTTGTAGCACCTGTTGTGGTGTTGCCCTTTACGCCCGGCTCAGTGTGTGTAACCTCGAGAGTCACCTTCAGAGGCGGCTCTACGGAGAATACCTTACCCTGGTAAGAATCCACACGAACGGTCTCGTTCTCCTTCACGAACTTCATGGAATCCTGAATCTGATCGTGAGAAAGGGCGATCTGCTCGAAGGTCTCGTTGTTCATGAAGTTGTACATTGTGCCGTCATCATAGAGATACTGCATGTCTACACGGTCAATGTGTGCAGGCGGGAACTTCTCAGTGGGACGGAAAGTCTTCTCTGTCACACCGCCGTTGATTACGTTCTTCAGCTTGGTTCTGACGAAGGCTGCGCCCTTACCCGGCTTTACATGCTGGAACTCGATGATCTGAACAACCTGTCCGTCGATCTCAAGTGTAACACCATTTCTGAAATCACTAGCTGATACCATAAAATCCTCCTAAATCAACAAAGCTTTCCTTTGCTTCCTTATTTATATCACAGGGCGCGCATCATGACGCGAGAATGTGTCATGAACCCATCCCCTCGATTTGCCCATAAATACTGAAATATTCTAATATAAAATCTGCCGCTTTGCAAGCCTTTGTGTTAATATATCCTCAAGCACCGGAGGTGAGATACCGGTGCAGGGGGAAATCCATTCAATTTTCGTAAAAGGAGATTTTTCATGTCTGAATACAGCATTACTTCCGTTCTGCCCAATGACCGCTATCTGCGGGAGCGGGTGGACAATCTGCTCATCAAGGAGGGCATCCGCCGGGACGCAAACCTTGACTACACCGCCGCCATGCTGGATGACGATTACCAGGTCATCGCCACCGGCAGCTGCTTCGGCAACACCCTCCGCTGCATGGCCGTGGACAGCAGTCACCAGGGAGAGGCCCTGATGAACGACATCGTTTCCCACCTCATCGAGTACCAGTATGCCCGGGGAAATTACCATCTTTTCCTGTACACAAAGTGCAACTCCGCGAAGTTCTTCGGCAGTCTCGGCTTCACGGAAATCGCCCGGGTCGAGGGGCAGATCGTCTTCATGGAGAACAAGCGCACCGGCTTTGAGAATTACCTGAAAGGACTGCAGAAGGAAACTGAGTCACAGCTTGCTGCCCTCCCCCATGCCGGGGCAATGCCTTCCGCCCCCAAAATCAGCGCACTCGTCATGAATGCGAACCCCTTCACACTGGGACACCAGTATCTGGTGGAAACCGCCGCCAAGGCTTCTGATCTCCTGCATCTCTTCATCGTTTCCGAGGAGCAGAGCCTGGTGCCCTTCGAGGTGCGGAAGCGACTTGTGCAGGAAGGCACCGCCCAGTTCGACAACATCATCTACCACGACAGCGGCTCCTATATCATCAGCTCCGCCACCTTCCCGGCCTACTTCCAGAAGGATGATGCGGCTGTCATTGAAAGTCAGGCGCGCCTCGATCTCGCGGTCTTCAGCCGCATCGCAGAGAGCCTCGGCATCACGGCCCGCTATGTGGGATCCGAGCCCACCTCTGTGGTCACCAGTGCCTACAATGCCATCATGGCGGAGGAACTGCCAAAGCAGGGCATCGACTGCCACATCATCGAGCGGAAGGAAATGGACGGCAAGCCCATCTCTGCTTCCACGGTTCGAAAGGCCCTGCAGGAGGACGATCTGGAACTCGTGAAATCACTGGTGCCGGAAAGCACCTACCGCTTCTTCACCTCTGCAGAAGCCGCACCCGTCATCGACGCCATCAAGAAGGCGGGGAATGTTATTCACTACTAATTATCCTAGGGATTGTCCCGCAAGGGACGGGTTCCCTAGGATGCCTCAGCGGCGAGCGCATCAAAGGCTTTGCGTGTAGCAAAGCCTTCCTCATTAACGTGAAAAAGGACGGCGCAAGCCGTCCTTTTTCATTATTCAAACTTCCCTGAATACTGATCCACCTTGCCTTCGGCGGCATCCTTGAAAATCTCATCCATGGTATGCCAGCCCAGCACAGCGCACTTCACACGAGCGGGCATGTGAGAGATATCCTCCAGGATACCTGCCTCCTCCAGCTCCTCGTGTTCCTCTTCCGTGATCTTTCCCTTGATCATCCGCAGGAAGATTTCGGAGAGCCGCAGGGCCTCCTCCTTCTGCTTTCCGATGATCAGGTCGCACATCATGTCCGCGCTGGCCTGGGAAATGGCGCAACCGTCACCGTCAAAGGAGGCATCCTCGATCACCCCGGCCTCGCTGACATTTAAATAAAGAACAATGTCATCGCCGCAGCTGGGATTCACGCCCTCCAGAGAATAGCTGGGATTCTCCATCTTGTGCTTATGTGCCGGATGGATGTTATGATCCGTCAGCACCTCGTTGTAAAATGTATTAGTCGCCATAACCCATCTCTCCTCTGATCTTCTTCAGAACCTCCACGAAGCGGTAGACATCCTCCTCCGTGTTGTACAGCCCCAGACTGGCCCGTGTGGTGCTGGGCGTACCCAGGAACTTCATGAGCGGCTGGGCACAGTGATGGCCCGCACGCACATCCACATCGTAGGCATCGAAAATCGCCGCAATATCGTGGGGATGTACCCCGTCAATGGTGAAGGTCACGATACCGTGATGCTTCTCCGGGTCTTCCGAACCCAGGATATGTACATGCGGTACCTTCTGCATTTCGCTCATCAAGAGCTTCGTGAGATACAGCTCCCGCTCCTCGATCCGCTCCATACCGATGGAGCGCATGAAGCGTACCGCCTCACCGATGCCCACGGCGCCGCCGGCATTAACCGTACCTGCCTCAAACTTATGGGGAAGTTCGGCCCAGGTGGCTCCCTCCGTGGTGACATACTCAATCATCTCACCGCCGAAGAGGAAAGGCGGCATTTTCTCCAACAATTCCTTCTTGCCATAAAGCGCACCGATGCCCATGGGGCCGTACATCTTGTGACCGGAAACGGACAGGAAATCCACATCCAGATCCTGCACATCCACCTTCATGTGGGGAACAGACTGAGCGCCATCACAGACGAAGACCGCACCATTCTCATGGGCCAGCCGTGCGAAGGTTTTCACGTCGTTGCAGCAGCCCAGCACATTGGAGACATGGACCATGGCCACCAGCTTCACATTGGGATTCAGATAGGAACGGAACTTTTCCTCTGTGATGCTGCCGTCCTTCTCCGGCAGGATGTAGGTGAGCTTGGCACCGACTTCCTTTGCCACCTGCTGCCAGGGGAGCATATTGCTGTGATGCTCCATGATGGTGATGAGAATCTCATCTCCCGCCTTCAGGAAATGCCGTCCATAACTGTAGGCCACCAGGTTCAGGCTCTCCGTGTCATTTCTTGTGAAGATGATCTCCTCCGTAGAAGCCGCGTTCAGAAAGCTCCGCACCTGCTCCCGGGCATCCTCGTAAGCATCCGTGGCTGCCACAGACAGCTTGTACAGTCCCCGCAGAGGGTTTGCGTTCTGCGTCCGGTAGTAGTTGTTCACCGCCTGTAGCACGCATTCCGGCTTCTGGGTGGTAGCGGCATTGTCCAGATAGTTGAACTTGGCGGACTTGAAGATCAGAAACTTTGACTTGATCTTCTCATCTTCCTTTTTTCTCTCTTCTCCTGAAATCTCTCTCATGAAAATGCCTCCTCAGTCCTCGTTTTCTGCGGTATGCCGGTTCAAAAGTGTCTGCACATATGCCCGGGTCTCCGGATCCTGAATCTTGTTGATCACGGCATCCAGCTTCGCCTCCGCCATCATTTCATAGACCTCTTCGTGGCTTAAGCCGCGGGACTCCAGATAGAACAGCAGGGACTCGTCGATGCGTCCGATGGTGGCACCGTGGTTGCCTTCCACATCCTCCTCGTCACAGAGAATGACGGGAATGGTCTGGTTCACCACATCATCGTTCATCAGCAGCACGTTCTCCAGCTCGTTGCCGACAGCGCCCTTCGCGCCCTTCCGGAGATCGATGGTGCCGCGGAAAAGCTTCCGGGCCTCATTCCGCAGTACGCCATCCACATTGATCTCACACTCGGTTTTCTTGCCGACGTGGTTGGCAATGTAGTTCATGTCCAGCTGCTCCTGGTTCCTGAGGAGGTAGCCGATGTCGGTCTTCAGACTGCTGCGGGCACCCAGAAGGTCTGTCCGGGAGCCCTGGTAGCAGCTGCCGCCGGAAACGTTCAGCTGAATCTGCTCGAAACGGCCATTCTCTGCGGTCACCACACCGATATCATCCAGGAAGCGCATCCCGGATCCCAGGCGCTGCACCTGGATCAGGCGCACGACAGCATTATCCTCCACACGAATCTTCGTCTGCACGGCACCGAAGCCCCGGGCACTGCTCTCGGAAGCAAAGTCCATGAGCACCGTGAGCTTCGCATTCTTTGCGGCATGAATTTCCACCGCATTCAGAAGCTCCTTGCCGTCTTCGAAGGTAAAATCCAGATGCACAGTCTCTGCCACTTCCGTGTTCTCCGCCACAGACAGCTTCAGTACGGAAATGCCGGAATCCTTCATGAGACGGTCCATGTCATAGCCCATACCACCGGCGATGTCCTGGATCTCGTCATAGCTTACCGCCTCTGCCTTCACCTCCGGCCGCCGGGTCACCACGGGATTTCCCTCCTCCGGTGACAGGGGTGCCGCTACCTGGGCGTCATTCATCTTCAGCCAGTTGTAGGTCGGCGACGGCAGTGCGTTGATTTTCATATTTGTCTTTTCCATATCAGCCGATTGCCCCCTTCATTTCCAGACGAATGAGATTGTTCATCTCCACCGCATACTCCAGCGGAAGCTCCTTGGAAACGGTGTCCGCAAAGCCGCTGACGATGAGTGCCCGGGCGTCCTCCTCGGAGATACCGCGGGACATGAGATAGAACACCGCGTCATCGGAGATACGTCCGATCTTCGCCTCGTGTCCCACATCCGCCTGCTGCGTCCGTACATCCATTGCCGGAATGGTATCCGAACGGGAAATGTCGTCCAGCATCAGAGACTGGCAGGAAACCGAGGACTTGGCGTTCTTCGCATTCTTGTTGATGGTGATGGAAGAACGATAGGTGGAAATACCGCCGTCCTTCGAGATGGAACGTGTGCTGATGTTCGAACTGGTATTCTCTGCGTTGTGCACCATCTTGGCACCGGTATCGAGGTTCTGGCCCTTGCCGGCAAAGGTAACGCCGGTGAAATCCGCTCTGGCGCCCTTGCCATTCAGGATGGTCATGGGATACAGATAGGAAACGTGGGAGCCGAAGGAACCGGACACCCATTCCATGATGCCGCCCTCTTCCACCTTGGCACGCTTGGTGTTCAGGTTGTACATGTTTTTGGACCAGTTCTCGATGGTGGAGTAACGAAGCTTCGCGTTCTTTCCCACATAGAGCTCCACACAGCCCGCGTGGAGGTTGGCAACATTATACTTAGGTGCAGAGCAGCCCTCGATGAAGTGAAGGTTTGCGCCCTCATCCACAATGATCAGGGTATGCTCGAACTGACCGGCACCCGGTGCGTTCAGACGGAAATAGGACTGGAGGGGAATCTCCACCGTCACGCCCTTCGGCACATAGACGAAGGAACCGCCGGACCATACCGCGCCGTGAAGTGCCGCAAACTTATGATCCGTGGGCGGCACCAGATGCATAAAGTGCTCCCGGATCATGTCGGCATACTCGCCGTGGAGGGCCGATTCGATATCGGTATAGACCACGCCCTGGGCTGCCACCGATTCCTGCAGGTTATGATACACCAACTCGGAATCGTACTGCGCGCCCACGCCCGCCAGAGACTTCCGCTCCGCCTGGGGAATGCCCAGCTTGTCGAAGGTTTCCTTGATGTCCTGGGGCACCTCGCTCCAGTCTGCCGACATCTTGGTCTTCGGCTTTACATAGGTCACAATGTTGTTCATATTGAGGCCGTCAATGGACGGACCCCACTGGGGAATTTCTTTCTTATTGTAAATTTCCAGAGAACGAAGACGGAAATCCCGCATCCACTGGGGATCGCCCTTCTTCTCGGAAATCTCCTCTACGATTTCCGGTGTCAGACCTTCCTGAATCTTATAAAAGTCAGAGTCCTTCTCCTCATAGCGGAAATCATACATGGAACGATCAATGTCGTTTACCTCTGCTCTTTCCTTAGCCATATTCTCTCCTTACTTCCGGTATAATTCTCAGTTCAGGAAGGCCTCGAAGCCCTCTGCATTGATCTTGTCCACCAGAGAAGCGTCTCCCTCGGTCTTCATCTTTCCGCTGACGATCACATGGGTCTTGTCCACCTTCAGGGACTCCAGGATACGGGTGGAGTGTGTGATGATGAGCAGTGCGCCATCCATGGACTTCTGATACTCTTCGATGCCCTTGGATACCGTACGCACAGCATCCACATCCAGGCCGGAGTCGGTCTCGTCCAAAATGGCCAGAGACGGCTTCAGCATGAGAAGCTGCAGGATCTCCGCCTTCTTCTTCTCACCGCCGGAGAAGCCGACATTCAGATCGCGGTCCGCATAGGAGGGATCCATATTCAGAAGCTCCATGGCCTTCTTCATTTCCTTCTTGAAGTCCCAGAGACGGATGTGCTTTCCGGTGCGCATCTCCAGGGCAGAACGGATGAAGTTACCAAGGGTGATACCCGGCACCTCCAGCGGGTTCTGGAAGGACAGGAACATGCCGAGCTTCGCTCTCTTATCTGTGGACATTGTGGTAATGTCTTCGCCCTCAAAGAAGATCTTGCCGCCGGTGATTTCGTACTGCGGGTTTCCCATCAGGGCGTTGCCCAGTGTGGACTTACCGGCACCGTTCGGGCCCATCAGCACATGTGTCTCGCCTCTGTTCACTGTCAGATCTACGCCATGCAGGATCTCCTTCTCCTCAACGGCTGCTGCCAGATTCTCTACCTTCAATAAATCTGCCATAATTTCCTCCGTGCTTTATTTTAAAATCTATGTAAATGCATCCTAAACCGCCAAACAGCGCCCCGAAGAGGGGCGCTGCTGCAGCTTTCCTTATCGCATTTCTGGATTATACCCTATGTCCTATCTTCCCGCAAGGTATTTCCTAGTAATTTTATAGGGTTTAATTCACCTAACCTTTATAAGGCAGTGTAAACTTTCTCGTCAGGCCTCGAGCTTCTTCAGGATGGAGCGGGCCACGGAAATGCCGTTGGCGCTGGCCTGCTGCAGACCTCTGGTGATGGCTGCACCGTCGCCGATGGCACGAAGTCCGACCACGGAGGTCTCGAAATCCGGTGTCACCACCACGCGGTTGGAGTAGAACTTTACCTCCACGCCGTAGAGCAGCGTTTCGTCCGCTGCAATGCCCGGGGTCACCTCATCCAGGGCAAACAGCATTTCCTTCAAATCCAGCATGATGCGGTACGGCAGCACCAGAGACAGATCACCCGGCACGGCATCCTTCAGGGTCGGCATGATGTTGTTCCGGAACAGTCGCTCGTTGGTGGTCCGGCGTCCTCTCAGGAAGTCGCCGAAGGTCTGTACCATAATGCGGCCGCCGCAGAGCATGTTGGACAGCCGGGCGATATACTTACCGTATTCGATGGGCTCGTTGAAGGGCTCTGTGAAGTTCTTGGACACCAGGAGGGCGAAGTTGGTGTTCTTCGTCTTGTACTCCTTGGCCTTGTAGGCATGACCGTTTACCACCGCGAGGCCATTGTCATAGTACTCGGTCGCCACCTCGCCGGAGGGGTTGGTACAGAAGGTACGCACCTTGTCGTCGAAGGTCTTTGTGTGGTAGATCATCTTTGCCTCATAAAGGTTCTCGTTCAGGAACTTCATGATCTCATCGCGCACCTCGACCCGGACACCGATGTCCACGGTACCCACCTGGGTCTCGATACGGTGCTGACGGCAAATGTTGGCGAGCCACTCAGAGCCTTCTCGACCCACAGCGGAAACCACCTCGCCGGCCCGGAACACCTGACCGCCCTCGATGCGAACGCCTGTGGCCTTGTTGTTTTCAATGAGGACGTCCTCCACCTGGGTATCGAAGAGCATGTCTACACCCAGCTCCTCCAGGTGGTGCTCAATGCGCATGTAGATCTTGTAGCCCTCTTCCGTGCCCAGGTGACGGATGGGACATTCCACCAGCTTAATGCCGGCGGCGATGGACTTCCGGCGGATTTCCTCGATCTCCCGCTCCTTGTCCACACCGTAAACCGACTTATCCGCACCAAAGCGCAGATAGATCTCATCAGACTCCTTGATCAGCTCTTCAGTCTTCTCATAGCCCAGGATCTCCGGCAGGTTTCCGCCCACATCCGGGGACAGGGACAGCTTGCCGTCGGAGAAGGCACCGGCACCGGCAAAGCCTGTGGTGATGGAGCAGGGCTTACAGCCCACGCAGACCTTGGTCTTCCGCTTCGGGCAGACACGCTTCTCGATCCGGCGGCCCTTCTCGATCATCAGCACCTTAAGCTCCGGGCGCTCCGTCTTCAAGGTATAGGCACAGAAGGCACCGCTAGGCCCCGCACCGATGATGATCACATCATAATTCTCCTGCAGCATTTGCTTCTCCATATAAACGACTCCTTTTTCGTTGACACAATACATTTTCCTAGGATGCACTTTCCTAGGAATCAAAAAATCCCCTCTGCCACAAGCAGAGAGGATTTGCCGATTTCCTGTTTACATACTTGCAACTAAGTATATCGCATAATTATGCAAAATGCAAGTATTTCCCGTAGGCCTCGCAGCAGCTTGGCTGATATCGAGCGGGGTGCCCACGGGATGCATCGCAAGATCATTTTAATTTAAATATCCCGGCTCATTGTAGATCAGCGCCATAAACTCCACATCGGAATCAGAATTGTTCTCGATGGAATGGAACTGTCCCACCTCAATGAGGCAAGCGTCGCCGGGGCCGACCTTGGTGACCGTTTTATCGTTATCAATAAAGTCCGCCTCACCCTTCAGAATATAATAGGGCTCTGTGTCATGCACATGCTGGTGCCAGCCCACACTGCTTCCCGGCGGCAGTACCACCTTCGCATAGAGACGGCCATGCCCGTTCAACTCCTCCTTGGAAACGATGTTGTGCACATAGGCAGTTCCCTTGCCGCCGCCCAGATGCTCCACAGCCACTGCGTTCACCTTACGTATCATAATTGTCCTCCTGTAAAAAATCGATGTTGCTTCCTATACTATACACCGGATTTCTGGTTTTTGCATTTTTCTTCTAAATTCGCTTTAAATCCAACGGCAATGATCATTTGCAGATTATAATGATTTGTTTCTCTCTGAACCTGACGCGTACCTTCATTTTGAACGATTAAGTATTTCTTAATAGTTGCCTCCGGCTCTAATTCCGAATCACCATATACTTTTTTTATATGCTGATTGATAGCCGCAACACTTACATCATACAGTGTAGCCATCATCTTCTGCGTCAGCCATATATTCTCATCCTCATAGTGCATCTCAATGCTGTCCTGCTGATCTCCAACAGAAGCAATATAAGTCAAGTATTCCGCAGCGCTGGAACGGATGGTTGTTTCATCTTTTTTCTTCGGCAATTTCTTTTTTCATTTCCATCGCAGAATTGAAAATATTTTCCTGATATGCTATAGTAGGGGCAAGAGTTTATGAAAAGGACAGGTGATGTAAATGCAGGAAGATTATTTAACCAAAATACGCTCGGCCTACAATCAGTTTACCAAGGCCGAAAAAAAGGTAGCCGATTTCATTCTCGCAAATCCCGGCAAGGTGCTCTTTATGTCCATCTCCGATCTGGCGGAGGCCTGTCAGGTGGGTGACACCTCCGTGTTCCGTTTCTGTAAGACCATGAACGTGAAGGGCTATCAGGAATTCAAGATGATGCTTTCCCTCTCCATGCGGAGCGGTACGGAGCAGCTGACAGAAAGTGAAGACCGGAATATCACCCTGGAAGACAACATCGCCGAGCTGGCCAAGAAGGTGCTGACGGAAAATGTTTCCGCCATTCAGGAAACCTACTCCCTCATTGATCTTCGGCAGATGACCCGGGCCATGGACACCCTGTCCGAGGCCAAAAACATTGTCTTCTTCGGTGTGGGCGCTTCCATGCTGACGGCCATGAAAGCCATGAACAAGTTCCTGCGCATCGAGCCGAAGGTGCGCTGCAATGAGGTGGTGAATGTGCAGCTTATGTCTGCCGCCACGCTCAGCGGTCAGGATGCCGCCGTCATCTTCTCCTACTCCGGTGCTACCAAGGATACGGTGGAGATCGCCCGCCTCTGCAAACAGTCCGGCGCGAAGACCATCGTTGTCACCCGTTTCTCCAAGTCACCGCTCACCGAGTATGCCGACATCATCCTGCTGTGTGGTGCTAATGAAGGCTCCCTCCAGAGCGGACCCACCTCCGCAGAGATCAGTCAGCTCTTCTTGGTGGATGTGATGTACTCCGAGTACTATCGTCGTCACTTCAAGCGCTGCTCTTCTTACATGGAAAAAACCCAGAATGCGGTGGCGGACAAAACCTACTAAAAATTTTGCATTTTTCTCTTGCTTTTTCTTACAGCAGGTGGTATTATACCATCTGTTGCGCGGGAGTGCTGGAATTGGCAGACAGGCAAGACTAAGGATCTTGTGTCTGTATAGACGTGTGGGTTCAAGTCCCATCTCCCGCAGCGTCGGAGCCGGCTTCGTAAGTCGGCTTCTTTTTTTGCAAAAAAGGAGCCGACGCTCTTCGCCGCTCCTCCTCTTCGCCGCGCAGAGGGCTGCGCGGCGGTATAAAATTCCTAACCTTTGGTTAATAGCTATCTTCTTTGCTCCACCGTACAATATTTGTACGGTGGATTTTTTTTTCGACTTAGGAGGAGCGAGAAAATGAAGGGTTGGAAAAAATGTACGGTTTTTCTGCTGGTGCTGGTCGTATGCATTAGCCTTGCCGCCTGCGGCGTGGGCAGCAGTGAAGGTGAAAGTGAAAATTACTATACCCCTGGTGTGATTGAGGACACCGACTATGACTTCACCGATGATAATCCGGCGGAGCAACTGGGTTATGACTCCATTGAGGATATGCGCACACAGGAACATGAAATCATCTCTTCCGATGATAACGACAATACAGTCGCCGAGGGATATTGGTATCCTGACGGGGATAGGAGCAGATCCCTCTATTTTATGGTCCAGAGAGATACCATTTACTGGTATGAATTCGACCCGGAGCAGGGGGATGTTCAAGTGGGAGACCCGGATGGCATTGTACTCAAGTTAGGAAATAAGCGCCATCTTCAGAGCGGGCAGACATTTCAGTACACAACTTCCAGAGGATTGGATATGCGCTACAGCAAAATCTGTTTCAAGGGAGACACAACAGAATATTTTTGGAGGGAGCGTTGAAAGGCAGCCCTGTGGTTAAAGGAGGAAACTACATGGAACGAAGATACATTTCAGCAGTAAAACCGTTAGAACAGTATATTTTACAAGTTGACTTTGTTTCCGGCAGTCGGTTGTTTCTGGATATGAAGCCTTATTTGGATAAATTCCGCTTTCGGCCGCTTACCGATTTGCAGACATGGAATAGCGCTGTAACGAACGGCATTTTTATCCGTTTCAGAAATGTGGAATTGAGCCATGATGAAATTTTGACAATGGCAGAGCAGGAACATTAACCGTTCATCTGGGGAAGGAAAAGGAGGACAACATGAAAAACTGGAAAAAACGATTAAGCCTATTGACGCTCGCGGCACTGAGCCCCGCCTTGCTGGCGGGCTGCGGAGAGAAAAAATGGAGTTCTATGAGCAGTAGGACGCTGGAAATTTACAGATACAAAAAGGGCCCGTCGCATTGCGACAGGCTCTTTTGCTTCAACATATATTACCCGCAGGAGCAGGATTTATGATGTTTCTTCAGAATGGCTTTCTGGGTGGGGCTGAGTTTCTGCTCGGCTTCTGCCAGGTCAAGCTCCGGGTGTCCGGTGTGGCCGCAGCTGCAGGCACCGCCGCAGCCGTCACAGCCGATATGATTCTTCTTCCTGTAGTAGATACTCCGAATGCAGAGGGCTGCGATCAGAAGAATAATCGCCATTACAATAACATCTGTCATCTCTTACTCTCCTTTCTCGCTGCCTGCACTCAGGCCACACGAACCGAAATGATACGATAGCCCAGGGGATCAATACCCTCATGGAGCCGGGCTGCCACCTTGCTCTCGCTTTCCGGTGCGGAAAGGATGAAGCTGGCTCTTCCTTTGCCATGAGAGGCCGTCAATTTGCTGACGCCCGGGAAACCGGCGCGAATGGCGTCCTTGATATGGGATTCGCACATGCCGCACATCATGCCGTCAATTTCCACGGTCACCCTGGTGCCTGTGCCGCCTTCTCCGTCCCGGCGTGTGTCCTCCACCTTCCGGGCCGGCTTGAAGAAGCCAATCACCGCCCGGATACCGAGGAAAAAGAGCACCGCCAGAACCAGCAGCACGATCATATCGGTTTGATTTACAGGAACGTTGAATTTCATAGTACCTCACAAGGAAGGCTTCGCTGTCGCGAAGGTATCATGTAGGTGCCCAACCCGCGGGCACCCGCCAGCCAAGCTGTCGCGAAGCCCGCGGGTTAAGCCATCGCAGCCTGTGCTGTCGTCTTTGCAGTCTTCTTGTTGGGATCCGGTCTGAAGAGCAAGAACAGGATGAAGACAAGCACTGCAGCAGCAATGATGGTGAATACGCTGAAAGCAACCTCACCGATAGCAAGACCAACGAGCTGGTAAACCATCAGGGATACGCAGTAAGCCATTACATTCTGGAACAGGATAGCGCCCCAGAAGAACTTCCGGCTGCCGATTTCCTTCGCCATGGAAGAAATAGCGGCAAGGCAGGGTGAATCGAACATGTTGAAGAGCAGGAAGGATACTGCAGAGATTCCTGTCGGGAAGAATGCAGCAAACGCGTCATGCATGGAGCTCTCATACTCCTCAACCTCCTCACCGATGGAGGACAGCAGGGACATGGTGGAAACGATACCTTCCTTCGCCACGAAGCCGGACAGGGAAGATGCCACCGCCTGCCATGTACCGAAGCCGAGGGGCTTGAAGATCGGAGCGATCACGCCGCCGATAACAGCCAGCAGGGAATCCTTGGACTCTACCAGACCGAAAGCGCCATCTACGAAACCGAAGGCACCCAGGAACCACATCACTGCACAGCAGAGGAAGAGGATGGTACCGGCCTTCTTGATGAATGCCCATACACGCTCCCAAACGTGCATCAGAACGCCCTTGATGGACGGAACATGGTAAGCCGGCAGCTCCATAACGAAGGGAACCGGATCACCTGCGAAGAGCTTGGTCTTCTTCAGGATGATACAGCATACAATTACCATGATGATACCGGCGAAGTACATCAGCGGTGCCATCCACCATACGCCGCCCATGAGGAAGCCTGCAATGAGGGCGATAACCGGCAGCTTTGCGCCGCAGGGGATGCTGGTGGTGGTCATCATTGTCATACGACGATCGCTCTCTGACTCAATGGTACGGGTTGCCATGATGCCCGGCACACCGCAGCCTGAAGAAATCAGGAAGGGGATGAAAGACTTTCCGGAAAGGCCGAAACGTCTGAACACACGGTCCATGATGAAAGCAACTCTGGCCATGTAGCCGCAGTCCTCCAGGATGGACATGAACAGGAACACGATGGCCATCTGCGGTACGAAGCCGATGGGTGCGCCCAGACCGCCGATGATACCGTCAACCACCAGAGATACCAGCCACTCAGAAGCGCCTGCATTCTCCAGGAAGCCCTGTACCGCCGGCTGGATCCACTCACCCACCAGGGTGTCATTGGTCCAGTCTGTCACTACAGTACCCAGTGTGGTTACGGCAATGTAGTAAACCAGGAACATTACCAGTGCGAAGATCGGCAGTGCCAGTACACGGTTGGTGACAATCTGGTCGATCTTGTCGGAAACGGACATCTCGCCGGCCTTGCGCTTCTTGTTCACGCACTTTGCTACGAGGTCCTGGATATAAGTATATCTCTGGTTGGTGATGATGCTCTCTGCATCGTCATCCATCTCCTTCTCGCACTCCTTGATGTGCTGTTCAAGATGCATCTTCACATCAGCGGAAATGTTGACGCCCTCCAGAGCCTTCTCATCGCGCTCAAACACCTTGATAGCAAACCAGCGCAGCTCGGACTCGTCAACATTACCCTGAATGGACTCCTCGATATGTGCAATGGCGTGCTCCACGGGACCGGTGAACACGTGGGGAAGCTCGGTCTGCTTGCCGGACGCAGCCAGCTTCATGCAGAGCTCTGCTGCCTTCACAGTGGACTCACCCTTCAGTGCAGAGATCTCGATCACCTGGCAGCCCAGCTCCTTGCCGAGGGCCTCGATGTCGATCTTGTCGCCGTTCTTCCGTACCAGATCCATCATGTTGACAGCGATCACCATGGGGATGCCCACTTCAACCAGCTGTGTGGTCAGGTACAGGTTACGCTCGATGTTGGTACCGTCGATGATGTTCAGGATCACATCCGGCTTTTCCTTCACGAGATAATTTCTGGTAACAACCTCCTCCAGTGTGTACGGGCTCAGGGAGTAGATACCCGGAAGGTCCTGAATGATCACGTCCTTATGGCCGATCAGCTTTCCTTCCTTCTTCTCCACCGTAACACCGGGCCAGTTTCCCACGTACTGGGTGCTGCCGGTCAGGTTGTTGAACAATGTTGTCTTACCGCAGTTCGGATTTCCTGCGAGTGCAATTTTAATTGCCATGTTTTCCCCTTTTCCTGATCAAAGCACTGCTTCAATCACTGTAATGCTTTTACTCAACCTCCAGGATATCAGCGTCATCCTTACGAAGTGACAGCTCATAGCCGCGAACCGTAACCTCAATGGGATCGCCCAGCGGAGCTACCTTACGGATATAAATAGAGGTACCCTTTGTGATACCCATATCCATAATTCTTCTCTTCAGTGCGCCGGTTCCGTGAATCTTCACAACCGTGGTTGTGGCGCCGACAGGCACATCTCTCAGTGTCTTCATACACCAGTCCTCCTTCATTTGTTGTATCTAACCCTGCAGCTCTTCTGCAGATTTAGCCCACCATGATCTTTGAAGCCATCTGGCTCGTGATGGCCAGTCTGGAATCCTTCACATTCACAATGATATTGCCGTCTCCCAGCTGGGAAATGATGGTGACCTCAGAGCCTACGCAAAAGCCCAGGTCCTCCAGGTGCTTTTTCGCCTCTTCGTTGCCGCCGACTCTTGCGACAATGGCCTTATCTCCTGCTTTTGTCATGGACAATGGTAACATATCTCTGCCTCCTTTCAGTTAGTTCTTAATCACTAACTCCATCAGCCTGTTAGTTTAAGCTGACTAATGTAATATGTCAAGTGGCAGAATTGTATTTATTAAAATTTTGTAAAAAAAAGAGAGCTTCGCTATCGCGAAGCCCACGTGATATTTAGTATCCAAATTTCCTATTCACCAGATGTGTCAGTTCTTCTTCGTTCAGGTAGGCCTTCAGGTTCTCGCCTGCGATGTGCACCACGTTCTCGAAGGTCTGCTGCAGCAGGAACTTGCCGGCGATATGCGGCGTAATGATGACATTTTCGAAGTCCCACAGCTCGTCTGTCTCCGGCAGCGGCTCCGGCTCCGTCACATCGAGTCCCACACCGCCGAGGTGCCCGTCACGCAGCACCCGCTTCAGGGCCTCCGGGTCGATGGCATTACCCCGACCGTCATTGAGGAGATACGCACCCGGCTTCATGAGACGAAGCCGCCGCTCATCCATAAGATAATCCGTCTGGGGACCGCCCGGCAGCACCATGGCCACAATATCCGCCTGGGGGAGCAGTTCGTCCAGCGCATCCATGGTATAGACTGCATCCAGATACTCCGGCTTCTCCCGGACACTTCTCCGGACACCGATCACGTGCGCACCCAAGGCGTGCATCTTCTCCGCATACTTGCCGCCGATGTCGCCGAGGCCCAGCACCAGAACCGTGGCATTCTCAATAGAATTCACCTTACCCATCACCTGCCACTTGTGCTCCACCTGACGACGCACATACTGGCCGAAACGCCGCACCAGGGCAAAGCTCATGGCCACCATATGCTCGGATACACTGGTGCCGTAAGCGCCGGCGCTGTTGGTGAGAATGGTCGCGTCACTGAGTACGCCGGGCTTCACATAGGCATCTGCACCGGCAGAATTCAGCTGCATCCAGCGAAGGCGCGGTGAAGCCTTCAGCTTTCCGGCCGGTACATTGCCGATGATGATATCCGCGTTCTGGATTTCTGTATCGCTTGTCGTCTCCGGTGTCCGGTAGGTGAAATGACAGTTCTTTCCCTCTGCCTGTGCCTCCAGATATGCCTTATGGCGCTCCTCTGCCGGAATCACCACCAGAATTTCGAGATTTTCCATTGTTTTCCTCCGTTTTACTCTTTTGAGGATTCCGGATTGTTTCATGCTTCGCACTCCCGCAATCCTCCCCATGGTTTTGTCGCTTAGAATCCGTAATGCTCTCTCTGCGTGTCCGCATCGTAGACCTTGTGGTACTCCTCCGTCCCCTGGTGAATGATCCGCAGGAGCTTCCAGGAACCGCCCTTGATCTTCGTCCGGAAGCCCGGCTCCTGACCGCAGAAGGGGTGATCCTCTGTCGACACCCTTGTCGTTACCTTCTGGTTGCCGTTGCCGATCACCACATAGTCGCCGCGGCGGGCACCCGTCGTCTCCTTCTTGGGAAAGGGCTTTCCTGCCGGCTTACGGAAGCCGCCGTTTCCGGTTTTTTTATTGTACATATATTCTCTCTCCTGTTCTTGAATTCTCCGTTTATGATAGCACAAAGGAGAGGTATTGCCTACCTCTCCTTCACGCATGACTTTTATGTCAGGATAATGTCTTCGCCCCATGCTGCCGGGTCAGAGCGCCATCCCTATGGAAACGCCAATTCAATCTGCATTCCCCAATTTAACGATCAGTGCCTGTTTAATAAGGGTCACGCATTTCTCCAGCCCCAGGCGTTCACTGTTCAGCGTAAGATCATAATTCACTGGATTGGTCCAGTAATTCCCACCGGTATAATATTTATAGAAATCCGCCCGGTACTTGTCCGTGGTGCTGATGAGATGATCCGCTTCCTTGCCGTCCACGCCCATCCTTTGCATCACGAGGTGACGACAGAAGGGACGCGGTGCCTCGATGTAGACCGACAAGACATTATCATAATCCCGCAGAATGTAGTCCGCTGCCTTGCCGACGATGATGCAGCTCTCCGTCTGGGCAAGTCCCCGGATAATCTCTGCCTGAAATTCATAGAGACGGTCATCAGAACGGAACTTGCTGAGCTGCGGGCGGGGCGACAGCCGCTTTTCCAGCTTCCGTAGCTGACTGGCAAAATAACTGCCCCGGAGCTTCTCGTCCAGCTCCACAAAGTCGTGCTCATCCCGCCCTGCGAGATTCGCCGCCAGCGTCAGGATCCGGTTCTCATAGCTGTGAATGCCCAGCTCGTCCGCAAGCTTCGAGGCAATTTCCCGGCCGCCGCTGCCGAAACCTCTGGCAATGGTAATGACATAATTTTTCATCGCTGCCTCCCCTGTCTGATCATTCCTCTCTGTTTAGTGAAGTGTGGAAAGGGCCGCCGGCTCCACATCCTGCGGAATCGGGATATACTTCTGCGTCGCCATGGTTTCCTTGAATTCCGCCTTGGCCGTCTGCAGAAGCGCCGGGTTTTCCAGCAGCTTCAGAGCCGTCAACGCCATACATTTTCCAGCATAATGCATGGCCTTATGGGCCTGGGAGGACTTTCCCTGGGACACCATCTGCCAGGAATGGGCCGGGGTGCCGGGTGCCCAGGTTGCCGCATGCATCTGCACCGTCGGACACTGGAAGCTGACATCGCCCACATCCGTGGAGCCACCGGCCGCCGCCACGCGGTGCATCTCCTCATAGGGCACCACGAAATTGAACATGGCGTCGCCCTTATGCTGCTTCATCACCGCACTGTCCTTCGGATCCAGCAGCTCCGCCGTGATGGCATCATATTGCCGGTCCCAGCCCGCCGGATTGGTGGCACTGTATGCCTTCTGCTTTTCCAGTTCCTCTTCCGTATATTCCGGCAGCGGCACCTCCTGCATGGAAGCATACATCACCTTCTCCAACGCCCGGTTGGACACGAAGTTCGCGCAGGACTTAATGAAGCGGGATTCCATGGTGGTTTCCGTCATCAGCGCAGCACCCTGCGCAATCTTATCCACCCGCTGCAGAAGATCATAGGCCTCCTGCTGCTTCGGAGACCGCACCAGATACAGCCCCTGGGCATGGTTCTGCACCACATTGGGGGAATATCCGCCGCCATCCAGAATAGCATAATGCACGCGTGCCTGGTCCACCATATGCTCCCGCAGGAAGTTGATGCCCACGTTCATGAGCTCCATGGCATCCAATGCGGATCTGCCCAGCTCCGGACAGCCTGCCGCATGGGCGCTGATGCCCTTGAAGGAATAGAGCACCTGGAAGTTTGCGAGGGAGCTGTCCTTCACCACCATATTCAATGAGTCCGGATGCCAGGTGATGGCCGCGTCCAGATCCTGAAAGGCGCCGTTCTTCGCCATAAAGGCCTTGCCGGAGCCGCCCTCCTCCGCGGGACAGCCATAATACACCACAGTGCCCGGATGACCAGCCGCGAGATAACGTTTGATGGCCAGCGCCGCTGCTGCCGCGCCGACGCCCAGAAGGTTATGCCCACAGCCATGACCCGGCTTACCTTCCTCTAGGGGACAGGGTGCTACCACCCCGGCTTCCTGACTCAGGCCGGAAAGGGCATCGTATTCGCCCAGCACACCGATACGCGGGATACACTTGCTGTCTCCCAGCACCGCATGCGGGTAAGTATAGGCGGCGGTGAAGGCCGTCTTCACACCGTAGGCCGGATAAGTAACCTTAAAGCCCTCCCGCTCGAAAAAGGCCGTCAGAGATGCCGCTGACTCCGTCTCATCGTAGGCGGTTTCCGCGAAGCCCCAGATTTCATCTGCCAATGCATCCAACTTCTCTGCATTTTCATCGATTTCCGATAAGTATTTCTTCAGATCTTCCATTTTTGACCTCCTCGATCCGGTGCGCATTCCCCGCCGGATACAAAAAAATTCGACTGTTTATGCGTAATTCAGCACGATCTCCAGCGCCGCCTTATAGCCCATCGTGAGAGAGCTCTTCAGCACATATTCCTCCCGGGTATGGGGACCATTGCCGAACACCGTACCGAAGCATACCGCCGGGATGCCTGCCGCAAGGGCACTGTTGCAGTCCGTGGAACCGGATCCCCGCTTAGGCTTCTCTCCTGTATACTGTTCTACAATCTTTTCTGAAAGCTGCAGCATTTCCTCCCGCACCTTCAGCCCCTCCTGGGACAGGTTCTCACAGGGACGGTTGCCGACGGTTTCCACGAAGATGCCAACGCCATCCTGACGATGCCGGGAGAAAATCTCCTGATACTGATCGTCCATGTACTGCATGCCGGCCAGCCGGTCGGAACGATACTCGCAGAGGAACTCCACCTTCTGGGCAATGGTGTTCACCGAGGTGCCGCCGGTGATGGTGCCCACATTGTAGGTGGTCTTTCCCTCTGTGGGCACCTGAATCCGGTAGATATCCTGGATCATGCAGGCCGCTTTCTGGATGGCGTTCTTGTTGCCGAAGGCCGCATAGGAATGACCACCCTCTGTGGTCACGGTGACCTTCATCCGCTTGGAGCCCACGGCGCAGTCCGTGATACCGCCGAGATAACCGTCAAAGCTATAGAAGGCCTTGATGCGGCGGCCATAGTCCGACACGATCTGCTTCGAGCCCTTCAGGTTGCCGAGGCCCTCCTCACCGGAGTTCATCACGAAGAGATAACCGTAGCGCTCCGAGGTGATGTCCTGCTCCACCAGGTAATGCAGCGTCAACAGCATTGCCACCACATTGGCGGTGTCGTCGCCGATACCGGGGCAGCACAGCTTGTCCCCGTCGATGTGCAGCGGCAGCGGCTCCGTATCCGGGAAAACCACGTCCGTATGGGCCATGAAGACCACCAGGGGCTTGTCCTCCGTCACGCCGTAGGGCACCACCACATTCAGCGCCTTGTCAATTTCCGGCTGCAGGCCCCACCCCTCCAGCATGGTCTTGAGAAACGTCGCCCGCTTCTCCTCGTGGTTCGAGGGGGAGGGGATCTGCGCCAAGGTCAGCAGCAGCTCGTAATATTCCTTCTCATGACTTTCAATGTATTCCAATGCCTTCTGCTCCAGCATTTCATCCTCCTTATACTTCATGGCAGGCCACCTTATGACCCGCAGCAATTTCCCGCAGTGCCGGTGCCTCCACAGAACAACGCTCTGTGGCATATGGGCAGCGGGTATGGAACACGCAGCCCGCCGGCGGATTCATCGGGGACGGCAGCTCGCCCTGCAGCACGATTCTTTCCTTCTTCTTATGGGGATCCGCATTGGGCACCGCCGAAAGCAGCGCCTGCGCATAGGGATGCAGCGTGTTTCGGAACAGCTCCTCCGTCTCTGCCTCTTCCATCATGTGGCCGAGATACATGACGCCGATGCGGTCCGAAATGTACTTCACCACGCTCATGTCATGGGCAATAAATAAGAAGGAAATGTTGTTTTTCTCCCGAAGATCCTGCATGAGGTTGATGATCTGAGCCTGAATCGATACGTCCAGTGCGGACACCGGCTCATCACAGATGATGATCTCCGGCTGCAGGATCAGCGCTCTGGCCAAACCCACTCTCTGCCGCTGACCGCCGGAAAACTCGTGGGGAAAGCGGTAGAAATGCTCCGGCCTTAGTCCCACCTGCGCCATGATATCCATGGCGATGTCCAATCGCGTGTCCTTCGTGCCGATGCCGTGAATTTCCAGCGCCTCCATCAGGATGTCGCCCACCTTCTGCTTGGGGTCGAGAGATGTATAGGGATCCTGAAAAACCATCTGCAGCTTTCGCCGCATATCTTTCATCTCCTGTCCCTTGAGACCCGTGATGTCCTTTCCCAATACCTCAATGCTGCCTTCTGTGGGATTGGTCAGCAGCATGAGGGTCCGCCCCAGCGTACTCTTGCCGCAGCCGGTTTCACCCACGAGGCCGTAAATTTCGCCGCGATGCAGCTCGATGTCCACGCCATCCACAGCTTTCACATATTTTTTCTTGCCAATGCCGGCATTGACCGGAAAATACTTGCGGATGCTGTTTCCCTTCAGCACCACCTCCGAAGGGGCGGCTGCCGGTTCCCGTTTTTTTTCTTCACTCATGACAACTCTCCTTCTCCGATGCGGAGGCATCTCGCCTTCTGGGTTTCCGTGTGCTGTACCAGTGTCGGATTCTGCTTCCGACAGGCCTCTGTGGCATAGGGACAGCGCGGCGCGAAACGACAGCCCTCGGGGATCTGGTTCAAGAGCGGCACCGTTCCCTTGATCTGGTGCAGCCGCTCACCGGCCGGTGTGTCCAGACGGGGAATGGAAGCGATGAGACCCCGGGTATAGGGATGCAGGGGGTGGTCGAAAATATCTTCCACCCGACCTTCCTCCACGATCTGTCCGAGATACATGACGATCACCCGCTGACAGGTCTCTGCCACCACACCCAGGTCATGGGTGATGAGCATGAGGCTCATATCAAACTTCTCGTTCATGGACACCATGAGGTCCATGATCTGCGCCTGAATCGTCACATCCAGCGCCGTGGTGGGCTCATCCGCAATGAGCACCCGCGGCGTGCAGGCCAGCGCCACCGCGATCATGACTCTCTGCCGCATGCCGCCGGAAAGCTCGAAGGGATACTGGTAGTAGCGGCGGCCTGGATCGGGAATGCCCACAAGACGCAGCATTTCCACCGCCTT
This sequence comes from Parolsenella sp., assembly GCA_963659875.1. Taxonomy (GTDB): domain Bacteria; phylum Bacillota; class Clostridia; order Lachnospirales; family Lachnospiraceae; genus Oribacterium. The sequence goes on along the minus strand of CAVKVA010000001.1, from coordinate 111,126 downwards.
CTCCGCCGCCTCCTTTTTGGAAATCTTCCGATGGATCATCAGGGATTCCTGGATCTGATGGCCCACCGTAAAGACGGGATTCAGGGCACTCAGCGCATCCTGGAACACCATGGCGATCTTCTCGCCCCGGATCTGCTGCATATCCTTCTCCGGCAGCATCAGAAGATTCTGTCCCAGAAACTCCACCTCACCGGTATAGCGTACCAGCCGCTTTTCATCATACAGCCGGAGAATACTCTGGGAGGTCACACTCTTGCCACAGCCGGACTCGCCAACGATGGCCAGCCTTTCGCCCTTGTTCACCGTGAAGCTCACGCCGTCGATGGCCTTGAGATAGCCGCGCTCTGTGCGGAACTCCGTGCAGAGATTGTTTACCTTTAAAATCGGCTCCATACTTCTCTCCTTCCTTTAGTCCGCACTGGCCGGATCAATGAAGTCCCGCACACCGTCACCCAGCAGATTCAGTCCCAGCACCGTCAGGGCCGTGAATACACCGGGGAAGAACACCATCCACCAAGCCTGGTAAATGACACCTTTTCCTTCATTTAAAATGTTGCCCCAGGAGGGCTGCGGCGCCGGCACACCGGCACCCAGGAAGCTGAGGGCCGCCTCGGTGATGATGGCTGAAGCAAACACGAAGGTCACCTGCACGATGATGGGGGAAATGATGTTGGGCGCCATATGCCGCCAGATGATCCGCATCTTGGAAGCGCCGAGGCAGCGCATGGCCTCGATATAGGTCTGCTCCCGGATCACCAGGGCACGACCTCTGGCCAGTCTCGCCATGGCCGGTACATTCACCACCGTCAACGCCAGGATCACGTTTTTGATGTCCGCACCCAGCACCGCCATCAGGGTGATGGCCAGCAATGTACTGGGAATGGCCTTCAGGCCGTCACAGATACGCATAATAATGTTGTCGGCCGCCGCATTGGTGCTGGCGTAGAGTCCCAGGACCATCCCCAGGAAACCGGAAAGAATGCCCACCAGAAAGCCGACGGTCAGGGAGATCCGGGCACCGTAAAGTACACGGGTAAACACATCCCTTCCCATGGTATCGGTACCGAAAAGATGCTCGCCGCTGCAGGGCTTCAGCCGGTTCACCGTATCCAGCGCGAGGGGATCGTAGCCGGACAGCACCGGTGCCAGAATGGCCAGAACAATGACCAGAAGCACCACGATGAGGCCGAACACCGCTGCCTTATTTTTTGTGAAACGGCGGATTCGCAGGGCACGCTGCTCCTTGGCCAGCCGTTTCTTCAGCTCTTCAAATTCCGTCATAGTCTCTCCTCCTAGCTAACCCGTACCCGGGGATCCACGATACCGTAGAGAATATCTGCCGCCATGTTAATGGCCACATTGAATACCGCGATCAGGAGCACAATGGCCTGGATCACATAGTAGTCCCGGCGGCCCACGGAATTCACCATGAGCTGACCGAGGCCCGGAATGGCGAAGAGGCTTTCAATGACCGCCGCACCGGACAGGGACTGCACGAGACTCTGGCTGAATACGGTGATGATGGTCACCAGCGTATTCTTGAAGGCATGCTTTGTAATAATGAAGAAACCCCGCACGCCCTTGGCCTTGGCCATCCGGATGTAATCACTGTTCAGCACCTCCAGCATGGAAGCCCGGGTCATCCGCATCATCAGTGCCGCATTCATAAAACCGAGGGCAATGGCCGGAAGGGTCAGGGACTTCACATGCTTCCAGAAGCCGTCCTTCACCTCCGTGTAGCCGGATACCGGGAACAGACGGAAATGCACGGCGAAGACCAGGATCAGAAAGAGACCCAGAAGAAAGCTGGGCAGAGAAATGCCCAGGAGGCTAATGCCTGTGACCGCATGGTCCGCAGCGGAGCCCTTTCGGCTGGCCGCCAGCATACCCAGCGGAATGGCGATGGCCGCCGCGATCAGCATGGCATAGATCGTGAGATGTATCGTCGGCATGAGATGGCTCACGATCATAGACGCCACGGTCTGGTGATTGGCCACGCTGTCGCCCAGGTCACCGTGGAAAATGTTGACGATCCAGACGAAATACTGCTTCACCAGCGGCTCATCCAGTCCCAGACGCTTATGCAGCGCTGCGATGTCCTCTGCGGAAGCCATGTCTCCCAGCATAGAGGCCGCCGGATCTCCCGGTACCAGATGCACCAGTGAAAAGATCACGATGGAAACGATGATCAACACCGGGATCACGGAAAGAATTCTTTTTATGATAAATCGTTTCATGCCCAATCTCCTATCTACTGTACTGCGGGCGGGGTGTGAGGTGTGTTAAAAAGAAATCCTGTGGGCACCCGCGTTGCGAATCCCACAGGATATTCAGCCGAAGACATTATCCCAAGATCATGCCGGAATTCCCGCATTCCAGAGCTTCGGTCCGCCGCTGTACATGTTTACGCCCTGAAGATCCTTCTTCCAGGCGAACATACCAAGGTAGTGGCCCGGGCAGATGAGGGGCAGATACTCCCAGGAATAGCCCTGCAGCTCGTCCCAGGCGGCCTTTGCATCCTCCATGTTGGTGGCGCTGGTCATATCGGTAAAGAGGCTCTGCAGCTTATCGTCCACAGACCATCCCGGATAATTTGTGCCGTAGTAGAGCTTCAGTGAAGGCACCGGCACCTCAGCGAAAGTGGTGACATACAGATCATAGAGGCTGGAATCCTTCCGGTAGTCGGTCAAAGTTGCCCAGTCTACAATATTCAGATCCACGGTCATGCCGATGGCCTCTAGCTCGGACTTGAGGGCCACAGCCATCTTATCCATGCCGTTCAGGGAAGCCGCCAGGATGCGGAAGGTCTCTCCATTGTAACCGCCGTCGGCAAGCAGCTGTTTTGCCTTCTCGGTGTCGTGAATGTTGTAGTTCTCGGAGCCGGCGTCACTCTGCCAGCTGACCTGTCCGGCATCCATGTAGCAGGAGCCCAACTCGTAGCCGGTACCCAATCCTGCTGTCAGGATCTCGTCACAGTTTGCAGCGGTGTTCACTGCGGTACGGATGTACTGTTCAGCGCCTAGGCCTTCCTTATGATTGAAGATCAGGGCCACGGAACCCATCTGCGAAGAAGTGGTGGTAATGTCGGGATTTGCCTCGAGACGCGGATAATCATCACTGGTAACGTTCCAGATCACATCATACTGACCGGACTCGAGACCGGCAGTCTCTGTGGCCTGATCCGGTACGATGTCGTATTCCAGAGTCTTGGTGGGCGCCGTCTTGTAGGCGGACCAGCCATCGTCTGCACTGCCCTCGGTGCCGTAGGGAACATAGTCATCAAACTTCTCCAGCTTGATATACTGATCCTGCTGCCAGTCAGAGAACTTGTACGGGCCGGTACCGATGTATTCCTTCAGGAAGCCATTGTCGTCTTCATTGCCACAGGCAGCGGCGGTGGTGATGGCCGCGGGCTGTGCCGAACCGGCGATCATGGAAGGAAGCAGCAGCAGGGAAGTCTCTGCCGTAATCTCTACTGTCTCATCATCTACTTTTGTGAAGCGGGCATCTCCCAGCATCGTGGCTGCAGTACTAAAGCCTTCGATCCAGCGGTTCATGGAAGCCACCACGTCATCCGCCGTCATTTCACTGCCGTCATGGAACTTGACACCCTTCCGGAGCTTAAACGTTAATGTCTTCGCATCCTCACTTAAGCTGTAGGATTCTGCCAGCTCCGGCACCGCTTCTGCCTTACTGTTCAGGGTCACGAGCTTCTCGAATACCGCACCGTCCATGATCTGCCGGGAGATCAGGGAGCTGTTCTTATGAAGATCCAGGGAAGGCGGCTGCTGGGTTACCGCGATATGCAAAGTATCCTGGAAGCTGCCGCTCTCACTGATTGCCGGACCGGACGAGGCGGTCTCTGCCGTTGTTCCCGCTTCTGTGCTGCCGACCGCTGTCGTGCTGCCGCTGTCCGTGCTGCTGCCGCCGCAGGCCGTCAGGGCCATCATAGCCGCCAGGCCCATGGCCAGTACTTGTTGTGATTTCTTCTTCATAACAGACTCCTCCTTTTGTATACGCAAAGGGCAGGGTCTTCCTCAAAGCCTTCTGTCAAAAGCCCGGAAAACGCCTGCCCCGTTGCACTCTACTATGAATCTCCGACCCACCCGCCAGATAGCAGGTTGTCTCTCCCCGGATCCTGGGAATCGAAATCCAGAATGAGAAACATCTCTTGGGTACGTCCTCGAATTGCCCATAACTTAGCATGCACATTCCGTGTCCACAAATAACCCCCAGTTATGAAAGATATCTCTTATGCGCATCTTTGTTTATATCAGCAATTAGTTCAGACTAACTCCAATGGTGTTTTCTTCTATTTCTCCAGAAATTCCAGATCTACTTTTGTGCAGTTTGCCATATCTTCACCTATGAGACGCATAGACAAATTCAATACACATTGTTGAATATTTATATGAACGAAATCCTCTTGCATTTGATTTTCCCCTGTGCTACTATGCAGAAAACCAAATAAAGGACTTACATGGGGGTAAGAATAAGGGACGCTAGTGTCTTTATTCTTGGCCCCATTTTTCAAGGAAATACAAAGGACATATTTCCTATGTGTTTTTCGTGAGTCTTTTTCGGGTCCCTTATGACCCGATGCACATAAGCATCCATGAAAGGAAGGAACATTATTTATGGAAAACAATGAAGAACAGCAGCAGATCAGCGTTGCGGAAATGCTGGTGAAGGCCCTGGAGCATGAAGGCGTTGAGTATGCCTTCGGTATTCCCGGTGAGGAGAACCTCGACTTCATGAAGGCACTTCATGAATCCAAGAAAATCAAAACCATTATTGTGCGCCACGAGCAGGGCGCTGCCTTTATGGCCGATGTCTACGGACGTCTCACCGGAAAAGCCGCTGTCTGCTTCTCTACCCTTGGCCCCGGTGCCACCAACCTGATCACCGGTGTGGCCGATGCCAATGGCGACGGCGCACCCCTGGTGGCCATCACCGCACAGGTTTCTACCGATAAGATGCCGCTGACCTCCCACCAGTACCTGGATCTGGAGACCCTCTTCCAGCCCATCACAAAGCGTACCAAGATGGTGATGTCTCCCTCTTCCGTCAACGAGATCGTGCGTCTGGCCTTCAAGTATGCAGAGAGCGAGCGTCCTGGTGCTACCCATATCTGCGTGCCCCAGGATGTGGCCGGTATGCCGGTGCCCGCAGGTGCTTCTCAGAAGCTCATCAAGATTCCTACCCTTGGTAAGGAGTACGCCGACGCAGATGAGCTGGCTTCTGCCATTGCCGAGATCAACCGGGCACAGCATCCGGTGCTGCTGGTGGGTCACTCTGCCGTCCGCTCCCATGCCGCGAAAGCCCTGACCGAGTTTGCCACGCAGCTGCGTATCCCGGTCATCAATACGATGATGGCCAAAGGCATTATCCCCTATACCAATCCCTACCATCTCTGCACCATCGGCATTCCCCAGAAGGACTATGCGAACGTGATGCTGGATCAGGCGGATCTGGTGATCTGCGTGGGCTACGATATCGTGGAGCTGGCCCCCATCAAGTGGAACAGCCAGAACAACCACCGCATCCTCCACATCGACAGCCGGATGGCCCACATCAACAAGCTCTACCAGCCGGATGTAGAGGTGGTGGGCGACATCAGCCACTCTCTGGAGCACATCATGCTGGCCTGCGATCCCAAGGCAGAGCCGGAGGATTTCTTCACCATCCGTCAGGAATTCCGGGATGAAAATGCTGTTTATGCCCACGATGAGAACTTCCCCATCAAGCCCCAGCGGCTCCTCTATGATGTACGGAAGATCATGGGACCGGACGATATCGTGGTGTCCGATGTTGGTGCCCACAAGATGTGGATTGCCCGTCACTACGACTGCCACAAACCCAATACCTGCCTCATCTCCAACGGATTCGCCACCATGGGCATCTCCCTCCCCGGCTCCATTGCCGCAAAGATGATGTATCCGGAGCGCCGGGTGCTGTCCATCACCGGTGACGGCGGCTTCATGATGAACAATCAGGAGCTGGAGACGGCGGTTCGTCTGAACGTGCCCATCGTGGTGCTGGTACTGACCGACCAGAGCTACGGTCTCATCAAGTGGAAGATGGACGACCGCTTCCACGATCACTTCCATGTGGATTTCACGAATCCCGATTTCGTGAAGCTGGCCGAATCCATGCATGCCGCCGGTTTCCGGGTAAATTCCACCGAGGAGCTGATCCCCACCCTGGAGCAGGCCTTCAACTGCGGAAAGCCCGCTGTGGTGGAGTGCCCTGTGGACTACAGCGAGAATGAGAAGCTGACTCAGCATCTGGCTGAGGTGATCCAGCGGTATAAGAAGTAAAAAACAAGCGCGTGTAAAAGGCCCGACCGGTATCCCGGTCGGGCCTTTTGATAGAAAAGATGGCTGCACTGTAGCTTTCTGCCGGAAGCGCTTGATGAAGCTTCCTTGTATGCACTATAATGATGGGACGATTGATACCATTTAAGCAGAAGGAAGCAGAGCTATGATCAGAGTTGCCACAGTTGAAGATGCAGAGGAATTGATCCGAATCTACCGGGAATATGTGCTGCATACGGCCATCACAACCGAATATGAGGTGCCGTCTCTGCCGGTCTTCCGGGAGCGGATCCGGCGGACTCTGGAGCGCTATCCCTATCTCATCAGCATCCATGAGGGAAAAATCTGCGGCTATACCTATGCCGGCCCCTTCCGGGTGCGACCTGCCTACGGCTGGGCGGTGGAGACCAGCATTTACGTGGATCGACAGGCCCAGAAACACGGTGTCGGCAAAGAGCTCTATCAGGCCCTGGAGCGCGCCCTGCAGCTGCAGCACATTCTGAACATGAATGCCTGTATCGGCTACCCGGATACAGAGGACGAATACCTCACGAAAAATTCCTTTTGCTTCCACGAGCACATGGGCTTCCAGCAGGCGGCAAAGTTCCATAAGGTGGTCTACAAGTTCCGCCGCTGGTACGGCATCGTCTGGATGGAAAAGTTCATCGGCACGCACACCACACAGCCCCTGCCGGTGCGCCCCTTCCCGGAAGTGACAGAGGTATTCCTCGCGCAGCAGCAGAAAATAGAGAAATCCCCTGTCCAATAACCCGGACAGGGGATTTCTTTTCGAAGGGATTCAATTGCAATCAGATCTTATACACCCGGCCGGTCTTCCGCGCCGGTGCTGCCGGTATTGCCTCCTTGGGATAGCCCAGGATGCAGTGGCCGATGCCTTCGTACTCACCTTCGATGCCGAGCTTCTGCAGGATAGCCTTGCCCGCCTCGCTCTCAAACTCTTCCTTCGCGCGGTGGATCCAGCAGGAACCCAGCCCCAGTGTATGGGCCGCCAGCATTAGATTCCCCATGACGAGACTGCCGTCATAGACATAGGTGGGTCTGGACTTCGGTGCCAGGACCACCAGAACGGCCGGTGCGCCGTAGAAGGGGTCGAAACCCTCGTCCCAGCCGCCGATTTTCCGGTTCATCTCCGACAGCTGATCCCGCACTTCCCGATCGGTGACGGCAACGATGATGGGGCACTGCTGTCCCATGCCGCTCGCCGCATAGAGTCCCGCCTCAATGACGGCATCGATATCCTCCTGCTTCGGCATCTCCGGCAGGTATCCACGGATGCTTCTTCTCTCTTCCATTGCTTTGATCACTTCGTTCATGTTTTGCCTCCTGCTGCTTGTCCTGTTATGTCCTGCGAAAGACTTCCGTGATTCGTTGTGCTTCCATGTTCATTATAGTAAAAATCCTTGTGCATTTCTAGCCCAAGAGCCTACGATAAATTTCCTCCATACGGTCAGAAACCCTCTCCATAGAAAACGCCTTTGCTCTCAAAAATTTCTTCAGCACAAAATTTCCGCCTCAATCAGCTCACCCATCCTGTCTGTACTGACCGGCTGACTTCCCGCCAGCATGATGTCCGGTGTGGCATACCCCAGATCCAGCACATCCGAAATGGCTTTTTCCAGGCATTCTGCCTCCTGCTGCCAGCCGAAGGACAAGAGCAGCATCAGCCGCACAGCATCGATCATACCGATGGGATTGACAATCTGTTTTCCGATGGCGGATTCATCTCCCCAATGCAGCTGATTGGGTGTGTAAATGCCTTTGCCGCCGACAGAAATCTCCGCCGAACCATAAAGGAAGGGCGTGCCAGTCAGCGCTGTGCCTTCATCCGAAATGATATCGCCGAACATATTGGAAGTCACCACCACATCAAAGCGCCAGGCTTCCCGGATCAGCTGCATGGCCCCGCTGTCCACAAAGCAGCTGTTGAGTCGGATATCCGGATACCGGCCTGCCGTCTCCTCAACCGTCTTTCGCCAGAGTCGAGAGCTCCCGAGTACGTTGGCCTTGTCCAGGCTCGTTACCCTGCACCGACGCGTCTTTGCCAAAGAAAAGGCAATTTCAGCCGTCTGTCGGATAATGTCTTCATTATAATACTCGTATTCGTAGGCCTCCTGTCCATGCAGGCCCAGTCCTTTCTTCTTTTCCGAAGCCAGCACGCCGCCCACAATATCCCGCACGAACACCATATCCATGCCAAGCTTCAGTCTTTCTTGCCGGAGCGGTGACAATGGTGTCAGTTTCCGATAGATCTTAACCGGCCGGATGTTGGTGGTCACACCAAGGCATTTCCGAAGCCGAAGCAGCGCATATTCCGGTCGTTTTTCCGGCGGATACTGTTCGAAACAACGAAGACCGGAATTTCCAAAGAGGACAGCATCTGCCTTTTGGCAAATTTCCGCTGAAGCCGCCGGAAGCGGATCATCGTACTGCAGCACAGCATCTCCTGCTGCTTCCACCGGCAGAATCTCCACCCCATGCCCAAAGCGCCGACATATCGCCTCCAGCACTTTCAGGGCCGACCGCATCATCTCCGGCCCCACGCCGTCTCCGTAGATCACGGCAACTTTCTTTGTTCCTTCCATTTTCATTAGGCGGTCTGCGCGATCTTCTCTACCGGCGCACAGTCAAAACCATCCCATACCGGAATGCCTGTATACACCTTTGCCTGCTCCTGTCCTGAAAGCACACGAACCGCACCGGCTGCCAGTGCCTCCATCTCAAACTCTCCCGCCATCACCGTGATCGGTGCAATGAAATTCAACATATCGGACAAATGCTCCACCAGATACTGGTCATGCGAGATACCGCCGGTGAAAACAATGCCGTCTACCTTTCCCTTCAGAGCTGCTGCCATGGCACCGGCCGTCTTTCCGATCTGATAGATCATGGCATTGTATACAAGAGAAGCATAGGCATTGCCGTTCTCCATCATCTGCCGCACCTCTCTGGCATCCGAAGTACCGAGATGATCCACCAGTCCGCCGGTTTTTGTGATCTTGTTGTACATCTCGCGCTCTGTATACTTTCCTGAGTAGCACATTTTCACCACATCCCGCACCGGAAGCTGTCCGCAGCGGGTAGGTGCCATCGGGCCGTCTCCATTGGCGATGTCGTCAGAATCGATCATGCGTCCCTTTTCATGGGCAGTGACGGAAATGCCGCCGCCGATATGACAGATGATCAGGTTCAGCTCCTCATATCTCCTGTTCTTTGCTGCTGCATAGCGAATGCCGATTTCCTTCTGGTTTAGCGCATGAATACGACTCTCCCGGTAAACCTCCTTCAGTCCGGTCACTCTGGCCACATCCGTGAATTCATCCACATCCGGCGGATTCACAACGAAGGCCGCACCGCCGTACTCCTTACGGAAGGCATCCGCCAGCTGTGCCCCCAGCGTGGCCGGATGCTTCACCGTAAATCCGGTTCGGGCATGCTCCAGAAGCTTCTCACCGATTTCATAGACACCGCCTTCCACATTCACCAGACCGCCGCCTCTGGCGGAGAAAGCATCCACCCCCTCCAGGGTCAGACCTTCCTCCTGCAGCACAGCAAGAATGGTTTCCTTCCGGTAGTCAAACTGATCACTAATCTCTTTAAATTCCTTCAGCTTCTCCGCATCATGAGAAACATTGCGGGAAAAAATCTCCTGGTCTCCCTCGTACATTGCAATCTTTGTGGATGTAGAACCGGGATTAATGGCAAAAACCTTGTATTTCTTCATATTCATATACTCCTATTGACCGCCGGGGCACAGCAGCAAAGGCTGCCATGCCCCGACATGATTGTTTCTATGCAACTTTAATGGAAAAGCGGATACAAAAGTCCGATCCAGATGACCATCAACGCGCCACCGATTCTTGTGGAAATGGAGGCGAAGGCCAGAAGGTTCATACGGTTACCGGCAGAAAGCACAGCCAGGTCACCGGAACCGCCGATATTACAGCAGCAAAGTCCTGCCGTGATGCCAGCCTCGTAGGCCCAGAGCCCGGAAAGCTTTCCAAAAAGCATTGCCCCGATGAAGGCACCCAGAACCGCCATCACGATGACGATAAATGCGCCGGGCGTGAAATACTCTGCCAGTGTAGTGAACTTCAGAGAGTTGATACCGATACCGGCAATGAGCATGGGCAGCAATGCCTTCAGTGCAAAGTTCATGGCATAAACCGTATTGTCCTCAATGTTCTGCGGCAGAATGCCGGTGCACTTCACCGCAATGGCGAAAATGATGGTCCAGGCCAGTCCGGGAATCACGCTCAGCCCCGGAAGGTTACCGAAGATATTTCCCAGAAGGTAGAAGCAGAAGCTCATAAAGAGCCCGGACCCCAATGCAGCATAGTCTGCCGATGTTCCCGGACGCTTCTCCGCATCCACATGCATCTGGGTTCCCTTGGCCTGCAGGATATCTCCACCGCCGTTCATGCCCTTCATCTTTGCGGTAATGGCACCGCCCACGGCTGCAAAAACCACCGCCAGTACATTGGCAATGGACGCATAGCAGAGAAACTGTCCTGCCATAACGCTCATGTCCGCACCGCTCAGGTCACTGTAAAGCTTGGGCAGAGTGGTGATGGCACCGCCGGAACCACCGGACATACAGGGCGCACCGATATTAAACAGTGCTTCCGGAATGCCGAAACCGGTAACCAGTCCCGCCAGCATGCAGAATCCCAGCGCAAAGGCCTGACTGCCCAGAATAGTGGGCATATAGCGCGCTGTCGCACCGAGGAGAACCTTCCGGTCCATCACCAGAATGGAGCCCACCAGCAGCATGGCGATATAGGCATCCTGGAAACCGCCGGACATTAACACCTTCGTACCGTTCTGCAGAGTTTCCGGAATGATGCCGATATAGTTCATAAAGGATGCGCCGATCAACGGCAGAAGACAGGCACCACCCAGGTAGTTATTGACAATGGGAATGGTGTTGCCAAGCCAGAAAAAGAGTCCGCCCACGGCCATCAGAAAGGCAATGGTAGCAATAAAGCTGGTCGCCACATAGGTATCTGTTCCGTTGGAATAGATTTTTACTGTAGGCAAAAAACCCATATACGTGGTGATCATGACCACGATAAAGAACGGCAGAAAGTGTTTTGCACTCAGCCCGCATACCTTGAATTGAATCCCCTTCATTGTTATTTCTCCCTAAAGAATCAACTTGTGCCGCCCACAAGAGCAGCGATCACGATAGACATATACTTGTCATCCGCACTGGCCGCACGGGACACCAGAAGCACCGGCACCTTGGCCCCCAGCACCACACCACCGGTACGGCCGCCGCCGATCACCGTAATGGTTTTGGCCGCGATATTGCCGCTGACGATGTCCGGCACCACCAGTAGATCGGCGTCTCCTGCCACCAGGCTGCTGTAGCCCTTGATGGCTGCCGAAGCCGGATCCATGGCCAGGTCATAGCTGATGGGGCCCTCAATGATGCAGCCCTCTACGCCCTCTTCCTTGATTTCTGCCGCTTCAACGGTCTCCTTCATCTTCGGATTCACCTTCTCCACAGCCGCCAGAACTGCCACCTTCGGCGTCTCCACGCCGAGGGCGTGGAAGGCTTCTACCGCATTCACGATGGCTGCCTTCTTCTGCTCCTTACTCGGATAAGTCAAAAGACCCACATCCGTGATGGCAAATACCTTGTGATAATGTGGGCTCTCCATGAAGGCCAGCAGGCTCATGGTGTCATTCTTCCGAATGCCTCTCTCCCGGTTCACCAGCACCTTCATCAAGGCACCCGTCTCGGTCTTGCCCTTCATGATGCAGTCCACTTCTCCGTCCCGGGCCATATCCGCTGCCTTCTGAATCGCCTCGGTGGGATCCTCCACCGGAACAATGGTCATCGCGGAAGCATCTGCGCCCAGCTGCGCCAGAATTTCCCGGATCTTCGCTTCGTCACCGATCAGCACCGGCTCCACCATACCATCCTGCTGCGCCTTGCTGATGGCCTCCAGCGTATGCGCATCCTGGGCAGGCACCACCGCCACCCGGCGCTTCACCGGCATTGCCTTCAGCATTTCCTTCAGCTGATCAAAATTCTTTATCATGCTCTTATTCCTTTCTGGGATCTGTCACCACTCCGGCGATGGCCGTTGCAGCCGCCACCGCCGGACTGCAAAGATAGCTCAGCGTCTTCTTGGTTCCCTGTCTACCGATGAAATTCCGGTTCGCCGTAGACAGGATCCGCTCATCATCGGACATCAGTCCATAGGGCATGCCACAGCAGAGACCACAGCAGGGATGGCAGATCACTGCACCGGCTTCGATAAATGTACGAATGTATCCCTTTTCAATGGACTCCTTAAATACCTGGTTGGTGGAAGGCGATACAATGAAACGCAGTCCTTCCGCCACCTTCTTTCCCTTCAGCATCTCAGCGGCCACTGACATATCCTCAATGCTGCCGTTGGTGCAGCTTCCCAGATATACCTCGTCAATCTTTGTGCCCAGTACCTCGTCAATGGGGTGTACATTGTCCACGCCCTGCGGACAGGAAAGCTGCGGGCACAACGCGCTGACATCATAGGTCAGAACTTTCTCATACTTCGCATCCTCGTCCACGCATACCCAGTCGATTTCCTCCAGGGGCATGTCATAGTACGTCGCCGTCTTCTCATCGGCCTCAAACAATCCGCACTTAGCCCCCGCCTCCAGGGCCATATTGGCCACCGTAAAGCGCTGCTCCATACTCATCTCATGTGCTGCCGGTCCGGTAAACTCCAGCGACTTGTACTGACCGCCGTCGGCCTTGATGTCGCCAAGAATCTTCAGAATCACATCCTTGGACATGACGCCGTTCTGCAAGTGTCCGTTCAACACAATCTTGATGGCATCCGGCACCTTAAACCAGAGTTCTCCGGTGATCAACGCTGCTGCCATTTCCGCGGTTCCGATACCGCTGCAGAAATTTCCGGCACCGCCGTAGGTCGTGGTGTGACTGTCTGTTGCCGTTGCAATCTGTCCCGGTTTCGCATATTTCTTCTGGTGCATGATGGTGTGGCAAATGCCTTCGCCGATATGCATCTTTTTGATGCCGAATTTTTCCGAAAGCCGAATACCAGCGTTGTAGTGGTCGTAGTCATTCTTGGCCACTGCTGTCGGCATGCAATGATCGAATACGATGGTCACCTTGTCCGGATTGTCGATCTTATCCACGCCGATCCGGTTCAAGGTATCCAGAAGATAGGTCGTATAAATGTCATGCACCATGAACATATCCGGCTTCGTTATGACAATGTCGCCGGGCTGCACATGTTCCTTGCCGGCATTCTTTTTCAGAAGCTTCTCCACCATGGTGTAGCCTGGCTTCCGGCACTGCTCCAGCGTCAGCGGTTTAATCTCTGTCCGCTTATTGCCGGCCGCCAGTCTCTTCTTCGTGTCCTCAATGAGTCCGCCGTTGGCAACGATATTAAAAAGATTCTCCGGTATCGCGCCCACCTGGAAAGACTTGCCGTTCACGCTGACCATCTGAGACTCCACATCCACGGTGACGATATCGCCGCCCTCGCAGAAATCCTGAATGCCGTCGCACTGCAGCAAAAGAATGCCGCTGTTGAAAGCATTGCGGAAAAAGATCCGGGCAAAACTCTTCGCAATAATGCAGCGCACACCGTTATAAGAAAGTACGGTGGCCGCCTGCTCACGGCTGGAGCCGCAGCCAAAGTTGCTGCCCGCCACCAGGATGTCCCCGGTCTGCACCGTAGATCCGAACTCGGGCTTCAAAAGCTCGAAGGCGTACTTCTTCATTTCCTCAATGGTCGGGATGGTGCCTCTTTTTCCGGGAATGATGGTATCGGTGTCAATGTCATCTCCGAACTTCCATATTTTTCCACTGAATTTCTTCTCCATCAAAGCACCTCCTGCAGCTTCTTGCTGATGGCTGCCTGCATCACGCTCTCCACTGAAGCGGTATAAACCTCTGCATCCTCGCAACCCATAGCACCTGAGAAAGTGTAGAGTCCAGTGGTCAGCAGCTTCTCCTTCGATCCCATGGCGCCGGGTCCCTGTACCACCACGCTGCGGTCTCCGGCAGCATGGATCTGCGCACCAAAATCAATGAATTTCGTAATGATGCCTTCCTCCAGTGCCTGCAGGTAATCCCGGCTGGTGGCCGGACAAACGCTCAGACGGAAGCCCCAGGCCACATGCTTTCCTTCGATCATCTCTGCCGCTTTCCGAAGGGCCTCAATGGTGCCGCCGGTATAGCCGCCGATCTGTCCCGCCTGCAACGTCATATTTTCAACAAAAGCCTTCTCCACAATTCCGGCTTCCTTCTGGCCCTTGCGGCTGGCACAAGGAAGCATCAGCATCGGAACCACCTTTTCGAGCTGCAGCGTAAACGCGCTCTGCGTCGGCTTCTCCTCGCTGACGCCAGCGGTATAAGCCCCTGTCAAACAGGCCATACTCAAAAGAATTTCTCTCTCCTGCAATGACAAGGTCGGACAATAGAATTCCACTGCCTTCCGCTTCAGATCCTTAACATCCCGCAGGAAGGTCATAGCGGCATCCATCACGCTGACACCGCCCATCAATGTACCCTCCAGCGTCACATAAACGGTCTCCGGCACCACCACACTGTAACGGTTGGTTTCCACCACCCGGGCCAGCTCTGGAATGCTCACATCAATGCCCAGTGCACCAACAGCGCCATAGATACTGCCATGGCTTCCGCCGCCGATGATGATCTGTCCGGGCTTCACTACCTCATTCACAAGATACTGATAGCCAATGCCTTCGGCCTGGATGTACCTTGTGCCGAACTTTTTTGAAAAAGCAAAATTTTTCTTCAGTACCTCTGCGGCCTCCGGTCTGCCGGTGGGAACATCATGGTCGTAGATCACCAGCACCTTCTCCGGTGCGGCCACTGTAGAGATATCCTCTACAGCAGCACTGGATACACCATCATTGATCACCACATAGTCTGGTTCCACCGTCACAATCTCCCCGGCAGCGCCTCCCAATAATCGCTCAACAAATGTAGCCATATTTTCTCCTTACTCCGCCAGCGCCTTATAGGTCTCATACCGCTCCTTGGCTTCCGCTTCTGTCCGCTCAAACAATGCCTCTGCGGCCTCCGGGAAGGTTCTCTCCAATGCAGAGAAACGCACCTCGCCTCTCAGGAACTCACGGAAATCGCCCTTCGGCTCCTTGGAATCCAGGACAAACGGATTCTTGCCCTGCTTCTTCAGATCCGGATTGTGCCGGTACAGATGCCAGTACCCAACCTCTACTGCACGCTTGATCTCCGACTGTACGTTGGCCATACCGCAGCGCATGCCGTGGCTGATGCAGGGTGCATAGCAGATCAGGATGGAAGGACCATCATAGGCCTCTGCTTCTGTCAATGCCTTCAGGAACTGGGCCGGGTTGGCCCCCATCGCCACCTGGGCCACGTAAACATTGCCGTAGGTCATGGCCATTCTGCCCAGATCCTTCTTTTTGGTTTGCTTTCCGGCTGCCGCAAACTGTGCCACAGCACCAGTCGGCGTGGACTTGGATGCCTGTCCGCCTGTGTTGGAATAGATCTCGGTATCAAATACCATGATGTTGACATTGGTACCGCTGGCAATCACATGATCAAGTCCGCCGTAGCCGATATCGTATGCCCAGCCGTCGCCGCCGAAGATCCATACGGACTTCTTGGTCAGCTGATCCTTGTTGTCTGTCAGTACCTTAGCTGCTGCCTGTACCTCTTCGCTCTCATTGGACAGATCTGCCAGTGCCTCCAGAAGCGCCTCGCCGGAAGTCTTGGATGTCTCATAACGATCAAAGCCGTCAATCCAGTTCTTTGCTGCTTCACGCAGTGCAGCGCTCTCCGCCTTTTCTGCCACAACTTCGGCATTCATCTTCATCCGGGCTCTCTGCTGTGACATGGACAGATACATACCCATGCCGTACTCAGCATTGTTCTCAAACAGGGAACCTCCGACTGCCGGACCATGGCCCTCGCGATTCTGGGTATAAGGGAAGGACGGGAAGCTGGTGGCCCATACTTGAGAGCAGCCTGTAGCGGTCGCAATGTACATATGATCACCAAAAAGCTGTGTCACCAGCTTGGCATAGGGTGTCTCGCCACATCCCGGACATGCTCCCGGGAACTCCAGCAACGGCTGATTGAACTGACTGCCCTTCACAGTACCAGTGCCCAGCGGATTCTTCTTATCACTGAGAGAAAGTGCATACTCCCAGTTCTCCGCCTCATCTCTATGCTGATCCAACGGCAGCATCGTGATGGCCTTCTCCGGGGCAGGGCAGACATTGGCACAGCTGCCGCAGCCGGTACAATCCAGAACGGAGGTCTGGATACGATAAGCATAGTTTTCCATGCCCTTGCCCTTTGCCTTCGCTGTGGTGAAGCCTGCCGGTGCCTTCTCTGCTTCTTCAGCTGTCAACAGGAAGGGACGAATGGTGGCATGCGGACAGACATAGGAACACTGATTACACTGAATGCACTTGCTGCTGTCCCATACAGGTACATTGACCGCAATGCCGCGCTTCTCAAACTTAGAGGTGCCGTTGGGCATGGTGCCGTCCGGAAGATCCATAAAGCTGCTGACGGGAATGTTGTCGCCCTTCATGGCATTGACCGGAATCTGAATCTTGCGGATCCATTCCGGCAGATTTTCATCCACCTTGGTCTCCGGCACAGTAATGTCCGCCCATGCTGCCGGTACCGATACCTCTTCCACCAGTTCAATTCCCTTATCCACAGCGGCATAGTTCATGTTGATGACCTTCTCACCCTTCTTGCCATAGGACTTCAGGATGGCGGCCTTCATATATTCCACGGCCTTGTCTGTGGGGATAATGCCGGTGATCTTAAAGAATGCAGCCTGCAGGATGGTATTGGTTCTGCTGCCGAGTCCTAGTTCCTGGGCAATAGCCACGGAATCGATCACATACAGATGAATCTTCTTCACGGCTGCTGCCTTCTTAAATGCCGGTGTCAGGTGCTGTTCCAGCTCCTCACCCTTCCAGTCACAGGCAATCAAGACACTGCCGCCTTCCTTGACATCCGCCAGAATGTCATACTTGTCCAGATAGGACTTGTTATGGCAGGCCACGAAATCCGCGTGATTTACCAGATAGGTGGATTTAATGGGCTTCTCGCCGAACCGCAAGTGTGAACGGGTAACACCGCCGGACTTCTTGCCGTCATACTCGAAGTACGCCTGTACATTGAGATCGGTATGATCGCCGATGATCTTGATGGTGTTTTTATTGGCACCCACGGTTCCGTCAGAGCCCAGGCCCCAGAACTTACAGCTTACCGTTCCCGCCGGTGCAGCATTGATGGTCTCTGTTACCGGGATGGACAGATGGGTGACATCATCCTCGATGCCGATGGTGAAATGATTTTTCGGGCTCTCTTCCTGCATGTTCTTGTAGATCGCAGCCACATGAGACGGCAGGAAATCCTTGCTGCCCAGTCCGTAACGGCAGGCATAAACCTTGATATTTCTGTCAGATTCCAGAATGACGGAACATACATCCTCATACAGCGGCTCGCCCACTGCACCGGGCTCCTTCGTTCTGTCCAGAACCGTGATCTTCTGCACACTCTTCGGCAGTTCGGAAAGGAAGTACTTTGCGGAGAAAGGACGGTACAGATGCACCTCCAGAAGTCCAACCTTTTCGCCTCTCGCGGTCAGGTAATCGATGGTTTCCTGGATACAGCCGGCAGCAGAACCCATCACCACCAGTACATGCTCTGCATCCTCTGCACCGTAATAGTTGAAAGGCTTGTAGTTTCTGCCGGTCAGCGCGTTAATCTCCTGCATATACTCGTTCACAACATCCGGAAGCGCGTTGTAATAGCTGTTGCAGGCCTCGCGGCTCTGGAAATAGGTATCTGAATACTGACCGGTTGTACGAAGCACCGGATGATCCGGGTTCAGCGCATTTTCTCTGAACTTACGAAGCTCCTCATAGTCCACCAGCTTTGCCAACTCGTCATAATCCAGGCAATCCACCTTCTGAATCTCATGGGATGTTCTGAAGCCATCGAAGAAGTGCAGGAAGGGAACATGTCCCTTGATGGCAGAAAGATGTGCCACAGCAGCTAGATCCATGGCTTCCTGCACACTGCTGGAGGCCAGGAAGGCAAAACCGGTCTGACGGCAAGCCATAACATCGGACTGCTCTGCATTGATGGTGATGGCGTGGGTTGCGACATTTCTGGATGCCACATGAATCACACCCGGCTTCAGCTGTCCGGCAATTCGATACATGGTGGGGATCATCAACATGAGTCCCTGGGATGCCGTATAGGATGTGGCGATCACGCCGGTATCCAGTGCACCATGCATGGCCGACACGGCACCGCACTCAGACTGCATCTCCACCAGCTTCACAGTCTGTCCGAAGATGTTCTTTTTTCCATTGGCAGCCCACTTGTCTGTCAGCTCAGCCATCGGTGATGACGGTGTGATCGGGTAGATCGCTGCCACTTCTGTGAAAGCATACGATGCATAAGCCGCTGCTTCGTTTCCGTCCATTGTCTTCTTCATTTGCTTCATTTCCTCTCCTGAATAAAGTTCACAATATACTTACGTGTTAAGTTTATCGAATTAGTTTTACGTATTAGTTTATCGTGAAACCTTGTGCCGAATATAGTACAACGATAAACTAATGTCAAACCCATTTTTGATTTTCTTTAGTTTTCTATGGTTTTTTTGTTGGTTTTTTATGCACTTTGCACATAGAGATTTGTATACAGCAAAAATCCCAGTCTTGTACTAGGATTTTTTGCTGTGCATATATTATGGAAGACTTGACAAAGCGGTCCTGACACTTATGATGTAAGTATGACGATTTACTAAACTTATGTGAGGCTTGAAAATTATGATAACAATGAAGGATATTGCCAGTCGTGCCGGTGTTTCCGGTACGACCGTTTCGATCATATTGAATGGGAAGGCGGAAGAACGCCACATTTCCCCGGCCACCCGTGACAAAGTACTTGCGCTTTGCGCAGAATTGGGCTACCAGCCGAATCTCAGTGCCCGCCGCCTGCGTACCCTGGAAAAACCATTGCCCGTAATCGCCCTTTACTGGCCACTGGATCACCGCACCCAGATTCTGGCTTCTTTTTTGTCCGTGGTGCAGGAAATCACCAGTGTCAATGGTTTTGAATGTGACATTGCCATCCGAACCTATAAAAACGACCACATCAAAGACAACATTTCCCCGCTTCTCAACGGCAGCTACACCGGCGTTCTGATCGGCGGTGCCAGCCAGCAGGATCTGAATTATCTGGAAACACTAACATTGTCCACACCTACAGTACTCATCAACCGAAGCTCTAAAAAGTATGCCACAGTCTCCATAGATTCTGAAGATGTCGGCAGCACCATGGCTTCTCTGTTCCGCCGGAAAGGGTACATGAATGTCTCTGCCTTTTTGACCAATCGAAGCTTTATGGCCACAGATCTGCGTACCCAGGCCTTTTTCCGGGCTTGCGAGCAGGTGGGAATCAGCATTTTACCGGAATATATCTATCGCTGTGAAAACACCATTCCTGCAGCCGCAAAAACAGCAGAACAGTACTGCCAGCACCCGGATGCACCAACGGCAATCTACTGTGCCTCAGATATCCTTGCACTGGGTGTAGTGCATCAGCTACAGAAGATCGGAAGACATTTCCCTGAGGACCATGAGCTTCTCTGCGTCGATATGTCAATTCCGGATTATACCGCTTACTGCACGCCTGCCATCAGCACCCTGCAGCTGGACAACCGGAAGGTCATACAGTCTGCTATGGACATTCTGATCCATGCCATCCAGAACAACGATCTCACACCCCGGCACGAAATCATTCCGCCGGAACTGCATCTTCGCAGCACCTTTCAACTTCCCTATTGACAAATAAAGATGCCCTGCCTATAATCAGTTTATCGATTTAGTTTTTCGTATTACTCAAATTCCAGAAGCCTTCTGTTATCAATGATGTCATAAAACGGAAAGGATGTATTCTTGATGTTCTGGAAAAAGAAAGCAGCGCCTCCCTCTGGAGCGGGCGCAGCTGATTTCATAGGTGCCGGCGTTCCGCTGAAATTTAACAGCGTGGATTTTCGCGACGGCCAGCAATCCCTTTTTGCCACCCGCTTTACCACAGAGGATATGATTCCGGTTCTCTCCATGATGGACGAGATCGGCTTCGACAGCATGGAAATGTGGGGAGGTGCCACCTTTGATGTCGCCCTCCGCTATCTCAATGAAGACCCCTGGGATCGTATCCGCACCTTCAAAAAATATGTAAAGAAAACCCCCTTGAAGATGGTGCTGCGCGGTCAGAATCTGGTGGGCTATCGCGCCTACCCGGACGATGTGGTGGAAAAATTCGTCGAAAATGCCGCAGCTGCCGGCATTGATGTCTTCCTGATCTTCGATGCCCTGCAGGATTTACGCAACTGTGAATCCGCATTTCGTGCCGTAAAAAAGGCAGGTAAAAAGATCGAAGGCTCTCTGCAGTACAATATCAGCCCCTACCATACCACCGAACTGATGGTGGAAAATGCACTGAAGCAGGAGAAAATGGGTGTTTCTCTGCTGCATGTGGAGGACATGGCCGGTCTCATGACCCCTCAGGCCGCCTATGAACTGATCACTGCATTGAAAAAATCTCTGCATATCCCCATTCATCTTCACTGTCACTGTACCGGCGGCATGGCCGAAATGACCTATTGGGAGGCCATTCGCGCCGGTGTCGACGGCCTGGATGTCTGTGTATCCGCCCTTTCCCAGGGAACCGCGCATCCGGCCATTGAAAGCTTCGTTGCTGCCCTGAAGGGAAGTACCCGGGATCCTAAACTTGATCTCAGTAAATTCGCTCCCATCAATGAGCATATCAAAACGGTACGCGCCAAGTACGCCCAGTTTGAAACCAAACTCGTCGGTGTAGACGTGGGATGTCTTCAGCATCAGGTTCCCGGCGGCATGCTCTCCAATCTGGAAAGCCAGCTGGCCGCTATGAATATGAGTTCTCGTCTTCCGGAAATTCTGGAAGAGGTTGCCCGGGTGCGCGCTGACATGGGCTATCCCCCTCTAGCCACCCCCTCTAGTCAGATGTGCGGCGCCCAGGCAACCACAAATGTCATCATGGGAAAACGCTATGGTGTCATCAGCAACGAGATGCGAAACTACTGCCGCGGTATGTATGGAAGACCGCCCGGACCCATTTCAGAAGAACTGCTGAAAACGGCCCTGGGCGAAGAAAAGCCCGACTTCAAGAAGGCAGCAGACCGTCTGGAACCTGGTTTTGAGAAAGCAAAGGCAGAAATCGGCGCACTGGCGCGTTCTGAGGAGGATATTCTGAGCTATGCCCTCTTCGGCAATGTGGCCACAGAATTCCTGAAGAAAAAGTACAACGTTGTATAATACAGAGGATAATGTTTATGAAGCAAACAGATGAAGCGAAGCTGAAGCGTTCGCAAGAAATCCTGAAAGAGCTGAAAGAAGCCCGGGGCGGTTCTGTCATGAACTCCCATCGGGTCATGGGAAATGATCCCAACCTGATCAATATGTTCCTTCAGCAGTATGTGAACTGCAATAAAAAAGATATCACCATCCCCCGGAAGTACCGGGAACTGATTGTTATGGCCATCGGTATGGCCACAGGCACAGAAACCACCATGAAGGTCCACTCCCAGCTCGCCCTGGAGAACGGTGCCACGCTGGACGAGGTATTCGAAGTGATCCGCATTCTTTTCTTTACCTGCGGTGTCACCAAGCTGCTTCCGGTTCTGGAATGCCTGGATATGTTTGATCCTGTGGAAGTTCCGGAGGCATAACTACCCCCGAATTTTTCCTTGCCATAAGAAATTCAACTCTACAGCTCCGGATGTATTTCCATTCAGGGTAAAAGAAAAGCGGATTCGCCTGACCGAATCCGCTTTTTTCTTTTGCTGTCCCCTCTGTAAAAACAATCTTCACATATACTTGTGATACTGCTCTCCGCTGATATGAAACAAGCGGCAGATATTCGCCTCGGAAAAGGCCTCTTCCGGCGACAGCAACGGACTGACGCCCGCCTGACCCACGCAGATCACCTCGTCCGCGAGATGCCGGGCCAGATTCAGCTCGTGAAGCGTGAGCACAACGGCCATGTTCTTCTCCCGCGCCAACCGCCTGAGGATTTCCATGAGTTCCACCTTCCCCTGGATATCGAGGAAGGACATGGGCTCATCCAGAAGCAGCAGGGCCGGTTCCTGGCAGATGGCCCGGGCCAAAAGGATCCGTTGCCGCTGTCCGTCACTGATTTTCGTGAAATCCCGGTCGGCCAGGGCTTCAGCGCCCACTAGCTGCAATGCCTGATGCACAATCTCCCGATCCGCGGCCGACAGAATGCCGAGGCGTCCTGTATAGGGAAAGCGGCCCATGGCGGCCGCGTCGAAGCAGTTCATATACTCACTGTGCCCGCCCATGGGCAGAAAGAGCGCGCGCTTTCTGGCACGTTCCTCCGCCCCATAAGTGTCAAGTTCCTTGCCGTCCAGCAGTATCTGTCCGCCTTTCGGTGACAATTCCCCTGCCAATGTCTTCAGCAGGGTGGATTTTCCGGCGCCGTTGGGACCGATGATGCCGAGTATCCTTCCCCGCCGGGCTTCCAGGCTAATGCCTTCCTGCACCACATCCCGGTATCCCACCGACAGATCTTTACTTTCACAAAAGCACATAGGTTTTCTCAAATCCTTTTCTCAATCCGGCATATTCTCAGTACAATTCAAAAATGTTTTTCCTATTTCAGGAACTTTTTCAATTTCGCTGCACCCGATCGATTATGATGCCAATCACCACCGGCGCGCCGAAGATGGCGGTGACGGAGCTTATGGAGAGTTCTGTGGGGCTGAAGAGGCTCCGGGCAATGAGATCACAGAAGAGACAGAAAGCGGCACCGCCCAGGGCGCAGCCCGGCAGAACATGCAGGGGCTTTCCGCTCTTCAGGAAATGCTTCACGAGATGAGGCACCGCTATGCCCACAAAGGAAATGGGCCCGGCAAAGGCGGTGACGCAGGCCGCCAGAAGACTGGACAGAAACACCAGCAGCATGGCGAAGTGCCGCACCGGCACACCCACGCTCCGGGCATAACTCTCTCCCATCTGGTAAGCCCCCATGGGTTTAGACAGCAGGAAGGACCAGAGAAGGCAGGGAAGGACCACCACAGCGGCAGCGCCGACATTGGCCCAGCTGCTGCCGGAAAAGCTGCCCATGGACCAGTTATGGAGATTCACAATATTGGAATCCTGGGCAAAGGCCACCACGAGATCGGTGATGGCCGAACAGATATACCCGATCATGACGCCGCAGATCACGAGGATCCCCATGCTTTTTACCCGCCGGGCCACCGCCAGCACAAAGAGCATCGCCAGCATTGCCCCAATAAAGGCCGCCAGGATCAGGACGGCGGAGCTCACCAGCAGTCCCTGGTTCAGAAACAGCACCATGGTCAGGGCCACCGCCAGCTTGGAGCCACTGGAAATGCCCATCACGAAGGGACCCGCGATGGGATTCGCGAAAAAGGTTTGAAGCAGATAGCCTGCGGTACTGAGGGCGGCCCCCAGAAGCATCGCCATCAGGGCCCGGGGCAGCCGGAGCTGGAGGAGGATACCGCTGGCCAGTCCTCTCTCCTGCCTGGACAACACGCCGAAAATCTCCCCGGGAGACAAAGAGACGCTGCCCCAGAACAGGTTCAGGACAAAAAGCAGCAGCAAGGCCAGGCCCATCAGGAGATATGCAATTTTAATGCGTCTGCTGCCCATAAGCCCTTCCTCATGCTATGTCGTCAATATCTTTGCCTGATGAATGTGATGCTAGCCCCGATTCATGGCAATATCGCCAGAAAGCTTAGCGTTTCATTCTCCGGTGTTCCTTCCGTAAACACCTTATTCATATCAAGGATCAGATCCGCCAGGGACATGCTCTCCTGAAAGAGGCTCTGGGAGGTCACCCACACGTCCCCGTTCTGCACCGCCTTGAAGTCCGCAAGCATCGGACACTTTTCCACCAGCGCCGCCCGACTCTCCACCATGCCCTCGATGGTGCTGTTGTAGATCAACACGTCTGCATCCTTTGCCCCGGCATAGAAGTCCTCCAGGGACAGGTTAATGGTGGCCAGGTTGTTTCCTTCGTCCGTAAGCTCCGAAAAAACATAGCTGCCACCAGCCATCTCGATCATTTTCGCCACATAGTCACTGCCCTTCCGCACTGTAACCAGGTTGTTGGAGGTGATGGAGAAAAAGGCGACCGTCTTTCCTGTGGGTTCCTGATCGAGCAATGGTTGAATCTCCTGCTCTGCCGCCGCAAAGATCTGTTCTGCCTTTTCCTCCTTATTGAGAAGAATGCCGTAGAGCTTGATCCATTCCATCCGCCCCAGCGGATCGCTCTCATAGCTGGAGCGCTCCACCAGCACGGGAATGTCAAAGCTTTCCAGCGTCTCCTTCACCTCCGGCGTATGATAAATCATGGTGTTTTCGATGGCCAGACTGCAGTGCTTCGCCAGGATCATTTCATAATCCGGCATGCTGTATTTTCCTGCATATTGTATACTGCCCTCCGCCATGGCCGCCTTCACCGC
The DNA here is from genome assembly GCA_963659875.1 of Parolsenella sp. GTDB lineage: Bacteria > Bacillota > Clostridia > Lachnospirales > Lachnospiraceae > Oribacterium. Next base: position 86,216 of record CAVKVA010000001.1, on the reverse strand, counting down.
CGGCAGATACCAGGAATTTTCCTTCGTGCCGCTGAGACCGACCGCACCCAACCCGTCCAGAGCCAGAATGGGATCCATCGCGGAAGAGGATACCAGGTAAATGTTGTCGAGGGGCTGCTGCAACACCACCGTCGAGGCATCCAAATCTCCGGGAACCGAGTTCCCTTCCGGCACCACCAGATATTTCTGCTCCCCGATGGTGAGCAAGGTGCTGCCGTCATTGCATCTGTCCGCCCGGAACTGTGTAGCATACTGCAGAGGATAGCTTTCCCGGATTTGCAAAGCATTTTCCGCAGCTGTGACCATCCCGGTCGCAGCCGTCTCTTCACCGGAATGAGAAATGGCCCCGGCGCAGCCCGCGGAAAGCAAAAGCGCCGCAAACGCCAGGGTCGTCAATAAATATTTTCTCATTCTGCTGCCGCAGTGCTTAAGGTACTGCTGTCGAATGTTAATGTGTATTCGATCTCATGGGGTGTGCTCATGGCCACTGTGTCCCCAATAACAGGCATCGCAGTATCCAGCTCCACCGGAATCCGAAAGACAGAATTCCCCTCGGTATTCACCGGCAGATACTTCTCCCCATCCACCAGCATATAATCATAGTTTGCACTGCTCCAAGTGATTTCTGCGGTAATGCTGCCGTTCTCCACTGTAAGCTTCGTCGGGCTTTCGATGCTCGCCCGACCGCTGCCGCCTTCCAGTGTCACCGCACAGGTGTAGCTGCCGTCGGAAAGCGCTGCTGCATCCACAGTTTCTCCTATCGCTTCTGCGTCAGATTCTGCTGTCCGGCTTTCTTCCGTATCTGTCGCCGGTTCCGCATTCGCCACGCTGACCACATGGTCATACCACTTGCCCTTTTCACCGAGAATCGCCAGTGCAAACTCTGTATCCAGCTGTTCCACCGGAATGTCAAAGCCGTAGACTTCATCGCTGAGGCCGTCACTGTAGGTCACGGTGTCTGTGGTGGGCATTAGCCAGTCTGACTCGTGCGACGGCGCATCCTCTGCAGTGCCCAAATAAAGATTCACGATCTTCTTCGACACAAGACTCACATGCAATGTCATCTTGCCGTCCTGCACCGTCAAAGTGCCTTTTCCGTCGCAGGCTTCATTGGCATGAAACATGCTGCTGTCGGTATTGAAGTCTGCCGTATATGTGCCGTCCGGTAGGGCAGTCGTCTGCACTGCCTGGGCTGCTTCTGTTTCTGCTGCGGTCTCAGCCGCCGCTGTGCTTTCTACTGTCGCTGTTTCGCTCGTTACACCGGAAGCGCTGCCACAGCCAGCCAGAAGCACAGCTGACAGCGCCAGTGCCATATAAAAATTCTTCTTCATTTCTCAACCGCTGTTATCCCTTCAGGGCGTCAATGGCATCCTTGCTGTGTGCAATATACAATGCCTGCACATCCTCGATCTCACCGAGTCCGGCGATCTGCGTGTCCACACTGTCGAAACATCCGGCTGCATTGAACATGCTGAGCCAGGAATCCTCCTCACTGCCGGCCATGTCGTTGTTCGCATGGTCACCGGCCACCACCATCAGCGGCCGCAGCACAACTTTTTTGTATCCGGCTTCCTTCACCTTCTCGATCACAGCTTCGCAGGCAGTATCCTCCGGCTCACCCTCCACAGTACCGATGAAGACATTGGCATAGCCCAGGGTCTCCATAGCAGTCTGCATCTGGCTATAGCTTACCTTTGCGGTATGGCTGGTGCCGTGGCCCATGAAGACGAAGGCCACACCGTCCTCAGCGGCTGCGGCTGCATTGTCATAACCGGCCTCGGTGCAGGCAGCGGCAGTGACATCCTCAGCCACCTTCTCCTTGTCCGCGTTGATGACGGTGGCATCGCTGCCCACCTCACCCAGCAGCGGCTCGGCAATGGAAACGGATTCGAACTTGTCGCGATAACTGTCAATGGCCTCGCACATTTCGTCATACTCGGCGCCATGCATGAGGTGGGTAGGCTGTACCACGAGATTCTTCACGCCGTTCGCCACGGCACGATCCAGAGCCTGCTCCATGTTGTCGATCTTCTCGCCGTCTCGGGCCTGCACATGGTTGATGATGATCTGGGCGGTGAAGGCACGGCGCACGCTCCAATCCGGATAAGCAGCCTGCAACGCGTCCTCGATGCCCTTGATGTCTGCCGCACGGCTGTTGTTGAAGGAGGTACCGAAGCTCACCACCAGAAGCTCATTCTCACCGATTTCGTCTGCGTTCCGGGGATCATCCTGACTGGCATCACCGGTGTCCCGACCGAAGTAATCGGGATCCGCGTTCTCGCCCTCCACCAGCTCCTTCTGTGCATCGGTCAGTGCATCCCAAGCCGCCTTCGCTGCCGCACACTGGGCATCCGTGTCCGCCGTGCGCTCCTGCACATAAATTGCATCAATCAGATCCGCACAATTCTTTGCTGCCATCTCGTCTGCGTCTCCCTCTTCCTCTGCTGCCGTACTTTCTGCTTCTGTCTCTGCCGCTACTGTGGTCTCCGCTGCTGTTGTACTGCCAGTCGAAGAACCTGCGCCGCAGCCTGCCAGAAGGCCTGCGGAAAGTGCCAGAGCTGCCGCCGCAGCGACAGCATTCTTATTCATGAATTTTCTCATTGTTTCCTCCCTTATCCGTTCGTCATGTAACCACCGCATAGCTTAGCACACCCAGGAAATAATCGCAATGAACAGAAAAATGCCCGCCGGGCTTTGCGACAGTCAAACCGCAAAACCCGGCGGGCAAAATGAGATAATTTCAGGGGAATAGTTACTAATACCGAGCGGGTGCCCACTCTGGACGCCCCGTCAGCCTAGCTGACGCTTAGTCCAAAGGGTTAGAACTGATACGGCTTAACCTGCCGCACGACATCCAGAATGGTGCCGTCACGGGCCTCCACGAGGGCGACAACATTGTCCTCCCACTCCAGCGGGTCAGGCTCGCCCACCAGCTCGTAAGCCTTTTCCTGCAGGGACTCGATGGTGACATGCTTGATGCCGGCCTTGTCCAGGCAGTCAATGATGTCCTGACGGGCAGGATTTACCGCGATGCCGTAGTCGGTCACCAGAACGTCAACGCAGTCGCCCGGTGTGGTCACGGTTACCACGTCCTTACATACGGTGGCCATACGTCCGCGGGTCAGCGGTGTTACGATGATACAGCACTTGGAACCGGCTGCTGTGTCCGGATGTCCGCCCGGTGCACCACGGAGCACACCATCAGAACCGGTGATGACGTTAACGTTGAACTTTGTGTCGATCTCCAGTGCGGAAAGCACCACATAGTCCAGCTTGTTCACGTAAGCGCCCTTGTTGCCGGCATTGGCATACTCGCTGAGGTCAATCTCAATGTGATGAGGATTTGAGAACAGATGTGCAGCCGCACCCTGATCGAAGTCCTGGGTATCCAGAATGTAGTCTACAAGACCCTTGTCCTGCAGGGCACAGATGGCACTGGATGTGCCGCCCAATGCAAAGCTCATCTTGATGCCGGCCTTCTTCATGTGCTCCTCCAGGAAACGGTTTACAGCCAGTGAGGGTCCGCCGACACCGGTCTGGAAGGAGAAACCATCCTTGAAATAGGGAGTTGCGGCGATGACATTGGCCACGTTCTCCGCCATCATAAGCTCACGGGGATTGTCGGTCATGCGGGCTTCCTTCGTCGCAATCTTCTTGGGATCGCCGATGGCATCCACAACACAAACTGCATCTACATCGATACAGCTGATGGAAGAAGGCAGATTCGGGAAGGGAACCAGTGTGTCTGTGATGATCACAGTGTGGTCAGCGAAGCGGGCGTCATGATTGGCAAAGCCCATGCTGCCGCAATTATTCTTGCCACCCTGTCCCTTGGCATTGCCGCAGCAATCTGATGTCGCTGCCGCCAGGAAGGCGATGTCGATATGTACCTCTCCGGCCTCTACCGCACGGGGACGGCCGCCGTGGCTGCGGATGATAACCGGGTTCTTCAGCTTACCGGCGGAAATCACCTCACCGATACGACCACGCACACCAGAGGTCTGGGCCTCCACGATGATGCCCTTCTCCATATAGTCTGCGAATACATCCTGCGCAGAACCCAGGGATGTGGCTGCCACATGAAGATCCTTGAGACCCATCTCCTCCACCAGAACCTTGGCTACCATGCTGGCCACATAGTCACCATCACGGAACTCTGTATGGAAGGAAAAGGTCATGCCGTCATGGGCGCCGCACTTCTCGCAGGCCTCACGGATGGAAGCACAGAGCTTGTCCTCTTGGGGCTTCTCATGACGTACTGTGGTGGGGCTGGCTTTCTTCACCAGCTGACCGTCTTTATAATTCTTACCCTGATATACCTCCCGGCCATTGACGAGCAGGTAATCCGGAATGTCTCTGCCAACTGCATTGATCATGATCTTTTGTGCTCCTTTCTCACCTTATAAATCCCCATGGTATACACCGCAGGCCTTGGCCAGTGCGATGATACGCTTTGCATCCTCGAAGAAGGGGATATCCACCATCTTACCGTCTACGGTATACACGCCGATACCTGCATCCGCCTGGGCTTGACAACCACGTACCAGCTTCTCTGCATACGCGATTTCCTTCTCGGTCGGTGCAAAGGTCTCATGCACAAAGGCGATCTGCTTCGGGTTGACGATACTCTTGCCGTCGAAGCCCATCTGGTGGTTCTGGATAACCTCGGCCTTGAAGCCTTCCATGTCATCGATGTTGGGATACATAGTGTCGAAGCACTGTACACCGGCTGCTCTTGCTGCCAGGAGCATCTGTCCCCGGGCCACCAGCATTTCCACACCGCCACGCTGAATCTGCACATGCATGCTCTTCCGGAAGTCACCGCCAGAGATGGCACAGCCGAACATACGCGGGCTTGCGGTCACGATCTCATAGGCATTCATGATGCCCAGCGGGCTCTCCAGTGCAGCCATCAGCAGAGTACGTCCCTCTTCCACACCGAATTCCTTCTCGGCTGCCGTCACAGCGGCATCTACGGTATGCACCATCTCAGCATTCTCGCACTTGGCGATACGAATACCGTCAGCGCCACCGGCCACACAGACACGGATGTCCTCCTGCCAGTGCGGGGTATCCAAGCCGTTGATTCGAACGATGACCTCGGTCTCACCGTAGTCGATGCTCTTCAGGGCATGGTAGAGACTAAAACGGGCTGCGTCCTTCTGGTTCTCGGCTACCGCATCCTCCAGATCGAGGATAATGCTGTCGGTGCCGTAGATGTAGGCATCCTTGATCAATCCCGGTTTCTGCGCATTCATGAACATCATGGTGCGGCGCAGACGCTTCTTGTCCGGTACAGGACGATGAATTTCCTTACTCATTTTACAGCACCTCCCCAGGGAATATTTGACTCTGATGCATCACAGCTGCGGAATACCGCACACTCGACTCTTGCCTTCAATGTGCAGTCCAGGGCACCCTTGTCCACCACAGTGACTCTTGCCTTCTCCACACTGAGACGCTCCAGTGTCTCCAGCACGGTGGCCTTGATCTGTCTGCCGTACTGATTCAGCACACTGCTCTGAATCTCCAGCTCCAGGCTCTCGGCAGGCTCGATGGTAACCTGTGCATCACTGGATTCCAGTGTGCCGGCAATCGCGGTCTTTTCGATTTTCATTTGCTTACCTCCTCCAAGCTTTCTTGTTTCCGGGAAGCTTTTTCTTCCCTTCGATGGCTTCAGTGTAGCAGTATCCACTGCCCTGGTAAAACGAAAAAAAATCCGCAAGTTCCAGTCCAAACAGGAATGGAATTTGCGGATTGTTTAGTATAAGATAGCCTTATGGAATTGAAATTATTGTTTCATCGGAGGAATTTTCATGAACGAGAAGGATTATAAGCTGCTGCGGGTTCTGGAAGAAAGCCGGAATATCACCCATGCTGCCGAACAGCTTTATATGACCCAGTCGGCCCTCTCCAAGCGGATCAAGGCGCTGGAAGAGGAGCTGGGCACCGAGCTTTTGCTGCGTTCCCGCCAGGGCATTCGCTTCACACCTGCAGGAGAACAGGTCCTCCGCTACAGCAAAGCCGCGGAAGCCGAAATTGAAAAGCTCCATCGCAACCTGGAGGCCATGGAGGGAGAAATCTGCGGCACACTTCGGGGCGGCTTCTCCATGAACTTCGCTCAGTATCGTCTGCCGGATGTACTGGCCTCCTATCATAAGAATTATCCCCGCGTCCGCCTGGACATTTCCACCGGTCACAGCCGTCACCTTTATCAGCAGCTGTTGACCGGCAATCTCGATCTCGCCGTGCTCCGGGGCGATTATCCCTGGGACGGCACCCGTTACCTTCTTTCCCAGGAAAACATCTGCCTCATCTATCATCCGGATTACGAGGGCGTTCCCCTCTCCGATTATCTCTATATTGACCACCGCAGCGATGCTTCCATTTCTTCCCTAATGGCTCGCTGGCGGCTGGAAAACAATGTCACGGGCGATATCGGCAGCTTCATCACCGACAACATCACCACTTGTCTCGAAATGGTGCGCCGGGGACTGGGCTGGGCACTGATGCCGGAAATTGCCCTGGGCAACTTTGATGGCTGCATTCACCCCTGCCGCTTTGAAAACGGAGAGTCCTTCGTCCGTCGAACATATCTTCTCTGTCAGAAGGACTCCCTGCAGCTGCCCCAGGTGCAGGCGTTTATGGAGGCGTTGAAAAAGCATTAAACAAGGAAGGCTCTTCTATCGCTGACCCCGGGCACGATAAATCAAACTACCATCTGGGGTGTATCCCAGAGCTTCAGCTTTGTGCCGATGCCCTTTGCCAGGGCGTTCCGGTAAACGATGCTTCCCCAGGCCACGTCTTCTGTGGGCATACCGCCGACAGAGTAGATCACGACCTCATTATCCTTTCTGTGCACCGGAATACGGCCCAAAAGAATATCGCCCAGATCGTCGATCTGCTCCGGTTTCATCCTGCCTTCGGCGATGAGATCCTCCACATGCACCGCGGGAATCGGAATGGTATTGTAGGCATTGGGCTTCATTTCCTCTTCCCAGGCCTCATAGAGCATGATGTTGTCGGTGACGGTTCTGGCCCGGTTGATGATGAAATCGTCGTCAAAGCGCAGCGCTGCCGTGGATTCGATGATGGCACCCGGCTTGATCCATTCCTCCGCGATATACGGGTAGAGAGCCGGATCTCCCGTGGGGGAGGACGTAGATACGGAAACGATATCCGCATCCCGCACAGCCTCCTCGATGGTCTCCACCGCATACACCTTCAGCTGCGGATACTCTGCCTGCGCGTGAGCCACAAATTTCTCCAGCGAAGCCTTGCCTCTGCCCTTCACCTTCACGGTCTTCAGACTGGGACGCACCGCCACGGCAGCGGCCAACGCCGTCTTGCTCATCACGCCGGGACCGATGATGCCGATGGTCTCCGCGTCCTCTCTCGCAAAATACTTGAAGCCGACACCCGGTACAGCGCCGGTACGATAGGCCGATAAAATGTTGGCAGACATAAATGCCAGCGGTGCCCCGGTATCCTTGTCGTTCAGGGTCAGCATGAGAATGGATCTGGGCAGCCCCTTCTCCCGGTTTGCCGCATTGGAGCCGTACCACTTCACACCGGCCATGTCGAACTTGCCGCCCAGATAGGCGGGCATGGCCATAAAACGGCGGTCCGGGCCATCCACCGGCATCTCGGGGAATTCGGACTTGGCCGGGAACATCACCATGCTGCCGTGGGAGTTGCCGTTGGCACCACCCATGCGATAGTTGCCGAGCTTCATCAGCTTGAACATCTCCTCCATGGCCTCCACGCAGCCCTTCATGTCCTTGACACCGGCGGCAATCATATCTTCCTCACTCAAATACAAAAAATCAATCTCCGGATAGCTCATTTCATTTTCCTCCTCTTGTTGTTCTTAAGTGTTCTTAAGCTTTCTTTTTCCTGTGGGCCTCAAAATACAGCTCGTGCTCCATGGCCATAACCTTCTGGATGGGCACCGGCCGGAACATCGGCTGCTTCAGCTTATATCTGCACCAAAGTGCCGCATAAATGGCCAGCACAAGAAAAATCCCGCCGTCGATCATAAAAATCCGGGCCCGCACTGCCGGGTCTCCGTCGATATGTCCGATCATGAAAATGTTGCCGACGATGCCCAAAAGGGGAATCACCGGTCCCAGGGGCACGCGGAAGGTCCGGGGCGCCTTGGGCCACTTCCTTCGAAAGATCAGGACATTTATGTTGGCGATCACATAGGACACCATCCAGAAGACGATGGCCAAAGTGATCATAAAGGACAGCAGGCTGCTGGTGGAAAGGCCCGTGGCATTCACCAGGATCATAATGCTGCCGATCATGAGCACGCCCACATAATAGGCGCCGTGCCGGTTTCTCTTCATGAAGATCTCCGGCATCAGACTGAGTTTCGCCATACCTGCACACATGTAGGACAGAAAGCTGATGGCGGAATTCACGGTGCTGATGACGGCAAAGACGGAAACCACGATCATCCACAGAGAACCTGCATAGCCCAACAACGAAGAACCGTACAGAATATGGGGCGATGTGCTGTCCTGCAGATCTGTCCAACGGCAGTACCGCCCCATACCCAGCACCACCAGCACCTGCATCACCAGAATGATCATCAGGCTCAGCGCCATCCCGAGGGGGATATTTCGCCGGGCATTTTTCACATTAACCGCAATGGGAATCACAAATTCACTGCCGATGAAGAGAAAGAAGGCCAGTCCCAGCTGAGAAAATACATCCGGGAAACTGTCCCCGGGATAAGCGGGCTGCTCTACAATCTCTCCTGTGCCCAGTCCCAGAATGCCCAGAAGACCCATGAGCACCAGGGAAAAGATCAGCCCGTAAACCACCAGATTCTGAATCTTCGAAAACATGTCAATGCCGGTCAGATTCGCGGCAATGAGCACCAATAGAAGCAGAATACAGAATACACTGGACGGTATGCCCGTATGGAAAACCGAATTGATGGCATTTCCGAACATGGCGCATTCCACGGAACCCGCAATGGACTGACAGACGATATAACCGCCCACCATGGTGACGATGGTGACAAAGGGGCCGATGCCGGCCAGGGTATACTGCGCCAGGCCGCCCGTTAAATTCGGCATCAACGCATTCAGCTCCGCCATAGACATTGCCGTACAAATGTTGATGGCACAGGCAAATATCATGGAGAGAATGAAGCCGACGCCCAGCGCGCCGGCCCCCTGTCCCAGGGACATGAGGCAGCTGGTGGCCACGATCAGTCCCACACCGGTGGATACCACACTCGGCAGTCCGAGTTTTTTTTCGTTCATAATATGTGTCCTTTTTATTTTCAGTTTTCTGCAAGTCCGGGCGCTCCGATAGCCAAGCTATCGCTGAACCCAGACTTACAATGCATCTTCCCCTTCCTCACCGGTTCTGACCCGGATGATATTGCTGAGGGGCACCACAAAGATCTTGCCGTCACCGATATGTCCTGTATACAGTTCTTTTTTGATGGTTTCGATGACCTGCTGCAGCATGTCATCCTTCACCACAATGAAGATCAGCTGCTTCGGCAGAAGCTTCATTTCCTTGTTCATCTCCGGCTCATACTCGAGCGTTCCCCGCTCGGCACCACAGCCGATGGCCTGGATCACCGTCATGCCGCTGACCCCCAGACGGCTCAGCGCCGCCTTCAGATTCTCCAGCCGCTCCATGGAGGTCACTACCTGAATCTGTGAAAATCCCATTTCTCTATTCTCCTTTACATTGAAAAAGGGCGCCCGACATCGCTGTCAGACACCCTTGTCCTTTATCTCTCTGTGATTCTGTTTTTATAATGCTGTTCTTCCACAAGCCGCAGATACCGCTTCGGCGTAATGCCTGCGTAGCGAGAAAAATCGTGAATGAACTGAGGCTGGTCGTAATAGCCCAAGAACACGGCGGCATCCGTCATCTTGTCCGGCGCCCCATAATTCAGAAACTCCAGCGCCCGCTGAAAGCGGATGATCTCACAGAAGACCTTGGGCGAAAAGCCCATCTCCTCCAGAAAGGCCCTGTTGATGTAGCGGACCGAATAGCCCGTTCTTTCCTGCATCTCACTGACCTTGATCCTGCCATCCGTTTCGTAGGCCATCTGCTTCACCGACTGCACCAGCTCCTGTTTGCCGAAGGGCTTTTTCTGCTGCTTTTCAGCCTTGGTATAGGCCTCGATGAAAACCCGAATCCGCTGGTAAAAGTCCTGCTCCGCCGCCAGCTTCTTAAGCCACTCTCCGTCACCCTTCAACACCGATTCGAGGGGGATCTTCTGCCCCAGCAGCTCCCGCATGGTGCACAGGATCAATGCCGGCTGCATCCCGGGCATGAAGCGAATCCCGAAGATTTCCCGCTTCCCGGCCCGTTCCTCACATTGGTAGGCCAACGGGGTGCCGCAGGCATAGCCCCGCATCCCGTCCTCCTCATACTCAAAGAACAGGTCAATGCAGCCGTCCGGTACAGTCCGAATGGGGACATTTTCCGCCAGCCGATAGCTGTAAAAGTGAGAAATTCCCTGCTGCAGGTAAACCTCCTGCCGGAAATCCATGGTATCAAAAACGAAATAGGGTTGTGTGGGCCGGAGCCGGTCTTTTTTCCAGATCATATCTTTGCTTTGAAACGGTCATAGCGCAGAGCGCCGAGATCCACTGTGGTCGTTCCTGTGGTGATGAGCTCTGCCAGCTGGTCCGCTGCCCCCGGCGCGATGCCGAAGCCGTGTCCGGAGAAGCCGCAGGCCAGTACCAGTCCCGGCACCTCTGCCACCTTGCCCAGCACCGGTACACCGTCTGCACAGCGGTCCATCCAGCCAGCCCAGGTACGCACGATCTTGGCATTTGCCAGATTCGGGAAATACTTCATGATACCCCGGCAGATACAGGGCGCGGTCTTCGCATAACAGATGGGTGTGCCGTTGTCCTTGGTGTAGCCCTCCATTCCGGAGGAACCGCCGAAAACGAAGGAGCCGTGCTTGGTCTGGTGACCATAGAAATCCGCTTCCGCAGTACCCAGCATCTGATCAAACATATGGGGCTCCGCCTCCGTCACCAGCGCCTCCAGCATTACCTTCTGCATCGGAATGTCGATGCCAATGGTGCCGGCAATGGCTCTGGATTCATATCCTGCAGCCAGCACGATGGTTTCGCCTTCAAATACGTCACCGGAAGCACAGAGCACCTGCCGCAGCTTTCCCTTCACCATCTTCAGTTCCACCACCTCTTCGCCGGAGATGAATTGTACGCCCAGGCGTCTGGCGGTTTTGTAGTACCCCAGTGTTGTAGTCAGGGGATTCGCATGTCCGTCTGTAGGACACCAGCTGGCGCAGCTGACTTCTTCGGAAAGATAGGGATTGATCCGGCGTACCTCGTCGCCGTCGATCATCTTCACGTCCAGTCCCACCTTGACGGCCCGCTCTGTCAGTCCCGTCAGGATCTGCTTATGTTTTTCCGTTTTTCCGAGACGCAGGTTGCCGTCCTGATGGTACTCACAGTCCACATCCAGCTCTTCCGACAAAGTGGGCCAGAAATTTTTGATGCCGTACATCACCAAAGGAAGCTCTCTCGGGTCCCGGCCGGACTGCCGGACACCGCCGCCGTTTCGGCTGGAGCCGCCGTTTCCGAAGTGGTCCGAACCTTCCAGACAGATCACCTGCACACCGCGCTTTGCCAGGTAGTAGCTGATGGCGCAACCGATGATTCCACCGCCGATCACAATTGTCTCTGCTGTTTTATTCATGCTCTCCATCCTCCGCTGCTTCCTTTGCCAATACACACATTTCAATGGGCCGCATGGGCACCCGGGATGTCGCCGGTTCCAACTCCGCCGGGGAAATGCCCAGTTCCCGGGCCACAATGCCCTTCACCAGCTTGGCACAGGTCTGTCCCTGACAAAGCCCCATGCCGGTTCTCAGGTATCTGCGGATTTCTGTGATGGTCCACATTCCCTCATGCACTGCCTTGCGGATCTCCCCCTTGGTGATCTCCTCACAGCGGCAAATCAGCATATCATCATCCGGTCCCGGTACAAAGGAACCGATCTCCCTAGATCTATCGTTTACTGCATTCATGCTGCATTCCTCCTGTTTTGATGCCCTGCTTCACGCCTTAAAGAATCTTGCCTTCATGGCATATTCTTTCGGAACCCGCATAGTGAGAAGATTGGTCTTGTCATAGGCCTTGCCGGTCTTTACGGAAACCACCTCTGCGCTGCATACCGGTTGTCCGTTCCGCCCCAGGGCCGTTCCCCTGGTCCCGGTCTCCGGCAGCGGCAGGAATTCATAAGGAAGGGTAATGGTGGCAGTGCCGTCGCCACAATCCTCATCCACCAGGAAGATGGCCTGTCCGGAGCAGCTGGCCACACACATGCCACAGTTGATGCAATCCGCCTCCTTCACCGCTATGGGAAGGGAGGTAATGTTGCAGCCAATGGAGATACAGCCCTTCTTGCAGGCATCCTGGCAAGGATTGCAGGGAATGTTCTGGGTACACTCGATAACCGGATGGATACCGACTTTGTGGGTGACACCCGGGAAGCGCTCAATCTCATCCTCTGCCACGAAGCCGTGCTGCAGGAGGCTCTGAGAAATCGGAATGCCCTCCTCTGTGGTCTCAATGGCCTTGCCGCGGTTCTTCGGTGCGAACATACCCTGCCGGAGTCCGTCCAGTGCCTTGTCCAGCGTCACCAGCTCCGCGTCCATCTCTGTCTTTTCAATATAGCCGAGATACTCCGATGCCGCAATGCCTGCCATCCGGCCCTCAATCATAGCTGAAGATGCTTCTTCAATGCCGGAGACATCACCGGCCACGAATACGCCGGGAAGAGAAGTTCTGCCGTAGGCATCACAGATGGGCACCTGTCCGCCCCGCTTCGGGTTGTCTTCCATTCGGCAGCCTGCCATTTTCAGAAGCTGTGACATGGGAGAAAGGCCAACCGCCAGACAAATGGTATCGACATCAAAATGCTTTTCCGTGCCGGGAATGAATTGGAAGTGAGAATCCACCTCAGCAATGGTGACACCGGTCACCGCTTCCTCTCCCTCTGCCTTCACAATGGTATGGGAAAGATAGAAGGGGACGCCGGTTCTGGCCACCTTGGCGGCATGGACGCCGTAGCCGCCTACCCGGGGCGCTGCATCCACCAGCGCAACCACCTCACATCCGCACTGCATGAGCTGAAAGGAAACCACCAGTCCCACATTACCGGAGCCCAGCATCAGTACCCGCTTGCCCGGCAGCACGCCATGCAGATTCATCATGGTTTGAGCGGCACCGGCACCGATCACGCCCGGAAGGGTCCAGCCCGGAAAGGTCACCATGTTCTCCGCAGCGCCTGTTGCGATAATGATGGCGTCTCCCTTGACATGACGCACACCGTCACCCTGCTTCACCACGATTTCCTTATCCTGATACAGGCCGATGACCGTCGCATTCAGTTCTACCTCTACACCGGCCTGATCCGCCTCTGCCAGAAGCTGCTGACCGATGACAAAGCCTCTCACCTTTGCCCGATGCTCCTTGGAACCGAAGAACTTATGGATCTGCTTAAAAAGCTGTCCGCCGGGCTTTTCGTTCTCATCGAACACCACTACCTTCAAGCCTCTCTTTGCCGCCTCAATGGCTGCCGACAGACCGGAAGGTCCCGCACCCACCACAATCAGATCATATCTTTTCATCCCTGTCCTCCTGACTTACTGCTCTTCAAAGGGCTTGTCGCTGACACCGTACTGCGTCCGCACATCCATGCCCGCCTTCAGCGGTGTAATGCAGGTCCGCACATTGGGTACGCCGTCCACCACCATAACGCAGTCTGTGCATCTGCCGATGGCACAGAAGATACCTCTGGGCTTATGCTCCTTCTTCGTGTATCTGTGTACCATGACCCCGGCTGCCTTCAGAGCTGCAGCAATGGGTTCTCCCTCCATGCCGTCGACCTCCTTACCATCAAAGGTAAAGGTCACCGGCTTTCCTTTCTCCTGGACGCCGAGTATCGGATGCTCCTGAATTCTCCCTGACATAAATACTCCTTCTCCTTCAATAGGCCTCCACCGGATGAGCAAACATACCATCCGATGAATAACAAAAGAGCGCCCGGCAGATCTCCTCTGCCAGACGCCCTCGTCTCTTGCGCTATTCTCTGCATTTCCCTGCGGGCAATGCTTTGATATGCTCTGTATTATATTCCGATTTTTCCATAAAAATTGTAAAAATCGGAACTAGGCAAAGATTTTTTTCAGCATCTCATCGGCATTTGTCTTTGTAATAGGCAATGGTGACAAAACAGCCAAGGGCTCTGCTGCCACACGTTCTGCCAGCACTTCAATATCTGCTGCCTCTGCCACATAATCCTTCACCGTCTTCACACCCACCGTTTCATAGGCAAATTTCCGATACGCCTCAGCCGTCTTTTCGCCGATTTCTACAGCATCCTCATTTCCTACAAACGCTGCGCCCAAAAGCTGACCGATGACCTTCACTTTCTCCGGCAATACAGCACTGACGGTCTCCAGCACCACAGGAAGGGAATAGGCGCAGCAGGCACCGTGCGGGATGTGATACATGCCACCGATCACATGTGCAATGGAATGTCCCACATGAGCACTGGAATTGGCCAACATCCAGCCACCCATAGAAGCCGCCACATGCATTTTCGTGCGAGCCTCCATGTCACTGCCGTCCTGTACCGCCCTAGGCAGATAAGCAATGACAGTCTGCATGATGGAAAGATTGATCATATCCGTCATGGAATTCGCCAGCACTGAGGTGTACCCCTCCGCCGCATGCGAAAAGACGTCCAGGCCGGTCATAATGGTGAGTCCCTTGGGCATACCTGCCGCAAAAACAGGATCAATGACCGCGAACTCACTCATACCGTTCACTACCAGTATCGCCACCTTGCTGCTGTGAGCTGTATCCGAAATGATGAGCCCGTTGGACAGCTCTGAGCCGGTGCCGGAAGTGGTGGGAACGCTCATAAGTCCCGGAGACTTCTTCATTTCTTTGGCTGGATCTGCGTAGTCCAGAATGTTTCCGCCGTTGACCCGAAGAATGTTAATGCCTTTTGCCGTATCAATGGCACTACCACCGCCAATACCCACAACACAATCACACTGCGTTGTCTCACATAGTCTGGCACCCTCATCCACAATTTCTGAAGGCGGATCCGGCAGTACCTTATCAAACTCCACGAACGAAAGTCCTGCCGCCTTCAGACTATCCAGTACCCTATCAATGATGCCAGTCGCCTTGACGCCGCCGTCGTAGACCACAAAAGCCTTCCGGTATCCTGCCTCCTGCAGGGCTTCACCCATCTGCATGTGGCAATTTTCGCCAACCATCAGTTTCACATTCTGCATACAAGAATAATTGACCATAAAAATTCCCTCCTTCAGCGTGTATACCTGCATGGTAACAGCCAAAGGAGGGATATCATTGTAATTTTAGGACCACACCCGCCGTTTAACCTTTCCTAAACCGCGACAGGAACTCCTGGGTTTCCTTCTTCTCCGGATGGTTGAAGAGCTGATCGGGGCTGCCCTGCTCGCAGATCACGCCCTGATACATGTACACCACCTGGTTGGAAACGTCCCGGGCGAAGGCCATCTCGTGGGTCACCACCAGCATGGTCATGCCTTCCTTCGCAAGGGCAGACATGACGTCCAGTACCTCACCCACCATTTCCGGATCCAGTGCAGAGGTCGGCTCGTCAAAGAGCAGCACCTCCGGATTCATGGCCAGCGCACGGGCAATGGCCACTCTCTGCTTCTGTCCGCCGGACAGCTGCCGGGGCCGGGCCTTGATGTACTGGGCCATACCCACGTGCTGCAGATACTTCATAGCATTTTCCCGAGCTTCCTCGGGGCTACGCTTCAGTACCTTGATCTGTCCCACCATACAGTTCTGCAGGACATCCATGTTGTTGAACAAATTGAAGGACTGGAACACCATGCCCACGTGGGAACGGTAGTCCGCTGCATTGACATGCTTGCTGGTCACATCTTGGTCATGGAAAAGAATGGCGCCGCTGGAGGGTGTCTCCAGCAGGTTAATGCAGCGCAGCAGGGTGGACTTTCCGGAGCCGGAAGCACCGATAATGGCCGTGACATCTCCCTTCTTTACGCTAAAGTCAATGTCCCGCAGTACTTCATGATTGCCGAAGTTCTTCGACAGATGCGATACGCGAATGATCTCCTGATTCTCTGCCATCACTGTTCCTCCTTTTCTCCGGGATGCTTGTAGGTGCCGGCAGTCATGGTCAGTGCATCGGTCTGCACCAGCTCATAGTCGCTCTTTCCCTCCATCTTCTTTTCCAGCAGCCGCAGCAGCAGGGAAGCCGCCAGCGTCATGCAGAGGTAGCCCACCATTTCGATGGTGGCAGACGGGAAGTAGGTGAATGTGGCACCGCTGACGGACTTATGCACAGAGAAGAAGTCCGAGAAGCCGATGATGAACATAACCGAAGTATCCTTCACGTTGATGATGAAGTTGTTGCCGATCTGGGGCATGATGTTCCGGATGGCCTGGGGCAGCACCACGTTCACCATGGTCTGGAAATGGGTCATGCCCAGCGCCTTCGCGCCCTCTGTCTGTCCCGGATCCACGGAGATAATGCCGCCGCGCACGGACTCTGCCATATAGGCACCGGTGTTGATGGATACCACCAGAATCGATACCAGCCACTTTCCGGTAAACTGCACCGCATTGTTGGTGAAATAGGGCAGACCGTAGAAAATAAACACCGCCTGGAGAATCATCGGCGTACCGCGGAAAATTTCAATGTAGACCCGCAGCACAATCCGCACCAGCTTCAGTGCCGCCTTCTTCAGCCCGGAATCCTTCTGGGAAACCGGAATGGTCTGCAATATACCGCAGACAAAGCCGATGAGACAGCCGATGGCCGTGCCCACCAAGGCCAGAATCAGGGTGCGTCGGATGCCGCCCAGATAGGTGCCGCCGTACTTCGCCCATAATGTGCCCATATCCTGAATGAGCTGTGAAAATCGATTCATGATGATTCCCTTTCCCGTGGGCCCCCGCCAGCCAAGCTGCCGCGATGCCCACGTGATAACAATTAGCCTTCGCTGATCGGCTGAATCTTGATGGCGTCTGCCATGATGCTGTTGAAGTCATCCTTGGTCATGCTGCCCACAACCTCGTTGATCTTGTCCTTGAGCTCCGTGTTGCCCTTCCGTACAGAAATACCGATGTTGATGTCTTCGTCGCTAACCTGGAAGTTGTCATCACTGTCTGTGAAATCCAGAATCATCATATCCGGATAAGCGGATACAGCGCCCTGGGCGGTCGGCATATCGGTGCAGACGAAGTCTACCGCACCGGTCTCAAGGGACATCAGCATAGCCGGTGCAGACTCTGCAGCGGTCTGAATGTCAGCATCCTGAATCTGCGGAAGACAGGTGTCATACCAGATGGTACCCATCTGAGAGGTACATCTGCCGCCGGTCAGATCGGAAATGCCCTTGGCCTCGGCAAACTTGGAATCCTTCTTGGTCAGGCAAACGATGCTGGCATAGAGATAAGGACCTGCAAAATCCACCTGCTCGGCACGCTCTGCGGTCATGGACTGACCGGCGATAACAGCATCCACTGTGCCGGACTGTACTGCCGGAATCAGAGAATCCCAGTCAAGCTGATGCACTTCCAGCTGCCAGCCGTTGGCCTCACAGATCTTCTTTGCGATCATAATGTCATAGCCGTTGGCATACTGATCGGAATCTGCGATGGGAACCGCATCATTGGAATCATCCGGCTGTGCCCAGTTGTAGGGTGCATAAGCACACTCCATGGCGATGGAAAGGACACCGTCCTCCACACCGGAATTACCGCTCTCTGCCTCTGCAGCTTCCGCAGCTGCTGTGGTCTCTGCGCTGTCTGCTGCAGCCGCTGCTGTTGTAGCGGTGGTGGATGCACTGCTTCCGCAGGCTGCCATGCTGAGGCACATGCCTCCTGCAAGTACGGCTGACATCATTCTCTTCTTCATAATCTTCTCCTCCTGCCGCGCAAGCGGCGTTTGTCGGACAGAAACGCAACGAAAAGCCGCCCCACGAAACGTGGAGCGGCTTTGAAAGCTCACGGACTCAGCCCGGCGTAGCGCTCCACATGCTCATTCATGTGACAAACCGAAAGGTATTCCCCAACGGTCCAGCAGCTGCGCCTTCAGGGAAACAGCATCTGCTTCGGCGGCTTCCCCTTTCCCGTGCAGTCCCTCACCTGTCCTCACGTTACTCCTGTGGCCGCGCCTCTATCCGAAATTCACTTGTAAAACAACGGAATCTCCCGTCTACCACGTTAGATTCAGCAAAGACTTTAGCACCATTCCCGCAGAGCGTCAAGGAAATTATCCTTCTATATCCCTCTTTCAGTTCGTTTTCAGCTTTTCCCTCTAGAATGAGGATGTTATAGTATATCTTGATACGGCAATGGCCGGAAGGAGAAGGAACACTTTATGAAACTGCTGGTGGTAGAGGACGAAAAAATGCTGGCCGATTCCCTGAAACTCCTGCTGGAAGAGCGGGATTTTCAGGTCGATACAGCCTATGACGGTGAGGATGGTCTCGCCTATGCCGAGACCGGTGTCTACGACCTCATCATTCTGGACGTCATGATGCCGAAGATGAACGGCTACCAGGTGGCCCGGCGCCTCCGGCAGAAGCGCACCAGTACCCCCATCCTCATGCTGACGGCCCGCTCTGAGCTCATGGACCGGGTGGAGGGACTCAATTCCGGTGCCGACTACTACCTCACCAAGCCCTTCGATTCTCGAGAGCTGCTGGCCTGCATCAATGCCCTCCTGCGCCGTCAGGGCACAGAGGTGGATGAGCTTTCCTACGGCAACACTTCCCTGGATCTGGAATCCGGCACCTTGAACTGCGGTGAAAACAGTCTGCGACTCTCCGCCCGGGAGTTCGATGTCATGCGACTGCTCATGCAATCCAAGGAAAACAACCTCTCCAAGGAGCAGATCCTTTCCCGGGTCTGGGGCTTCGATTCCGAGGCCGTGGAAAATCATGTGGAGGTCTACGTGGGCTTCCTGCGCAAAAAGCTGAAAAGCATCGGCTCCAACATCAGCATCGTTGCCGCCCGGCGTCTCGGCTATCATCTGGAATGCAGCTAAGGAGTGCCCTTTATGGATATGATCCGCAGTCTGAAGCGCCGCTTCATTATCATCACCATGACGATCGTCAGCCTGATGCTGGTGGTGGTTTTTTCCCTGGTACTGTTTCTCACCCAGCAGCGGCTGTTTGATGACAACCGCCGGATGCTAGAAAGCGCCGTGGACGCCCCACTGAAGATTCAGGCCCCGGACCGAAAAATCCGCGGGGACAACGAGATCCGTCTCCCCCTCTTCCGCCTCATGGTTTCCGCCGACGGAGAAATCATCGAGCGGGAAGGCCTCAGCTACGATCTCGCAGACAGTGAGGAGCTCGACTATCTGGTTTCCGAAGCCCTTTCCTCGGAGCAGGTGACCGGCATCATCAATGAATACGGTCTCAGCTACCTCCGCAGTCCCGTTGATTATCCCGCTGATACGGATCCGGAGGATAATGCTGTCGGTGCCGAAGCTGCCGGCAACGCCGCAGACTTCCATAAGCAGAAGTACAGTCTGCCCGAAAACGTGGACTACATTCTGGTCTTTTCCGATGTCTCCAGTGCGCTGAGTGCCATGCGGAATCTTCTCTATACCTGTCTGTTGATGGCCCTGCTGGCCTTCCTGGGCTTCCTGGTTATTGCTGTTTTTCTGGCCAGACTGACGGTCCGTCCCGTAGAACAGGCCTGGATTCAGCAGAAGCAGTTTGTTTCCGATGCCTCCCACGAGCTGAAAACGCCCTTGACCGTCATTCTCACCAATGTGGAGCTGCTGCAGGAACAAAGTGAAGCTGCAAGTCCCGGTATTCAGCGCTTTGCCAACAATATCCTTACCATGTCCCAGCAGATGCGCGGTCTCGTGGAAAGCCTTCTGGAGCTTGCCCGGGTAGACAACGGCAGTATTCAGAAGCTTTCTCTGACCCCGGTGGATCTGAGCCGTCTGGTGGAAAAGGAACTTCTCACCTTCGAGGCTATGTTTTATGAAAAGGGGCTTCTGCTGACCGACGAAATCGCCGAGAACATCCACGTCAAAGGCTCAGCCCAGCACCTTTCCCAGGTGGTGGAAATCCTTCTCGACAATGCCCAGAAATATGCCGATCCCAACGGCACCGTCCATGTGGTGCTCCGGCAGAGCGCCCATCATGCCCTGCTTTCCGTGGCAGATCCCGGCGAGGCGATTTCCGAAGAGGACCTGAAAAACATCTTCAAACGCTTCTACCGCATTGACCCCGCCCGGGCCATGAACCATAGCTACGGACTGGGCCTCTCCATTGCCCAGTCCATCGTGGAAAACCACCGGGGGCGAATCTGGGCCGAAAGCCGGGACGGCATCAACACCTTCTTTGTGGAGCTGCCGTTGGAAAAATGAAAAGTCCGTCGGAGATGACAGTGCATTGGCTGCCGTCCCCGACGGATTTTACTTTATCTATTATTTTGCATAGCTGCTGTACAAGGCTGCCTGATCGTAGATGCACTGCCAGGTGCTGGATCCATGGTCCGTCACCACGATGTAGTGCTTGCCGGAAGCCGATGTACCGTAGCTTGCCGCGCAGAACATGGACTGGCTCACGTAGCCGGTCTTTGCCGCCACCACCGTGGCACCGCCCAGCTTCTGGTCCTCAATGCGCCGCAGGAAAAGGTTCGAGAACTTGATGCCGCTGCTGTGCTTATTCGTGTTCTCCGTCTGATAGGTATGGGCCGAGAGCACCTCTCGGGCCGTGGCATTGGCCATGGCCGCATTCAGGATCTGGGCCACGTCCTTCACCGTCAGATGATGCTCCGCGTTGTAGAGGCCGGTGGCATTCACGAAGTGGGCACTGTCGGAAAGCCCCAGCTCCTTCGCCTTCTGGTTCATCATCTCCACAAAGGCCGCATCCGAACCGGCAATCCGCCGGGTCAGCGCCATTACCGCGTCGGCACCGCTGGGCATGATCACACCATAGAGAAGATCCTTCACCGTCACCTGCTCTCCCGCCGCAAAGCCGCAGTTGGAAGCATCATGAGCATTGATATAGTCCACAATGTCCTGGGTAATGGTCAGCTTCTCGTTGAGGTCCGGCAGATGCTCCGCGCAGACCAGAAGGGTCATGATCTTCGTCATGGACGCCGGATACACCTGGGCATCGGCGTTCTTCTCCGCCACGATACGGTTTTCATCCAGATCAAAGACCACCGCATACTTGCTGTCAATGCTGCTGCCGATGCTCTGGGTACTGCCGTCCGCCGTCAGCTTCGCGAGATTCACAGCGGCGGTTCCCGTGCTGTTGCTGCCTGCCGCTGTGTTTTCCGTGACTGCTGCGGCCGTTTCCGTCTGGGTCACTTCAATCACATCTGCCGAAACGACAGCTGCTGTGCTTTCCGTGATGGCGGCTGCCGGTCCCCGGTCCGTGATGTCCAGTACCGGTTCCTCCGCCAGTACCGTCAGCGGTGCCGCAAGGACCAGCATGACCGCCGTCAAAAGAGCGGTCATTTCCTTTTTCTGTCTTCTTCTGATCATCTCTTTTCCTTCCTCTGCTCAGGCCCTGGGCCGAATCAGACATCTTTTGTCATAACCGATGAGATCCTCCCGGTGCTCCCGCAGCAGGGCCTCCTTCACCAGCGCATAGTTTTCCGGCCGGCGATACTGAATCAGCGCCCTTTGCATGGCCTTCTCATGAGGCGAACGGGGCACATAAACCTTCTCCTTCGTCAAGGGATTGATGCCAGTGTGGTACATACAGGTGGATACCGTTCCCGGCGTGGGATAGAAATCCTGCACCTGCTCCGGAATATATCCCATGTCCCGGATATATTCTGCCAACGCAATAGCATCCTTCAAACGACTGCCGGGATGGGAGGACATGAGATAGGGCACAATATACTGCTTCAGGCGCAGCTCCTTGTTGATTTTCTCAAACTCCCGGACGAAGGCATTGTAAATCTCCACCTTCGGCTTTCCCATCTCCTTCAGCACGTTGTCGGAAATATGCTCCGGTGCCACCCGCATCTGTCCGCTGACATGGTGGGCACAGATTTCCCGGAGAAATTCCTTGTTGGAATCCGCCATGAGATAGTCAAAGCGGAAGCCGGAACGCACGAAAACCTTCTTCACACCGGGCAGTGAACGCACCTCTCGCAGAAGCTGTACGTAGTCGCTGTGATCCACCCGCAGATTTTTGCAGGGTGAGGGCCAGAGACATTTCTTTCCCACACAGGCACCCTTGGTCAGCTGCTTTTCACAGGCCGGTGCCCGGAACTCTGAGGTCGGACCGCCCACATCGAAGATATAGCCCTTGAAATCCGGATCCTCCAGGATCTCCCGGGCCTCCTTCAGGATGTTCTCATGGCTTCTGGCCTGGACGATCCGGCCCTCATGCATGGTGAGGGCACAGAAATTGCACTCACCGAAGCAGCCCCGGTTGGAGGTGAGACTCAGCTTGATCTCGCCCAGCGCCGGAATGCCGCCGTCCTTTTTGTACATGGGATGGTAATCCCGCATATACGGAAGATCATAGACATCGTCCATTTCCAGCTCGGAAAGAGGCTTGGCCGGGGGATTCTGTACCACAAAGAGCGCCCCGTCATAACATTCATAAATTCGCTTCGCCGCAAAGGGATCCGTATTGCGATACTGTATGGCGAAGCTCTCGGCATAGCGCTCCGGGCTTGCCTCGATCTCCTCAAAATCCGGAAGTCGGATGGCATCGTAAATGCTGTCCTCCTGCCGGGTCTTGTATACCGTTCCCTCAATCCAGCTGATGTCAGATACGGCAATGCCGGAGGCCAGCGCATCCGCAATTTCCACGATGCTGTGCTCTCCCATGCCGTAGGAGATGAGATCTGCACCGGCATCCAGAAGGATGGAGCGCTTCACCCGGTCGGACCAGTAATCATAATGGCCGAGCCGCCGAAGACTCGCTTCTATGCCGCCGATGATGATGGGCACATGTTTATAGCTCCGCCGGATCATGTTACAATATACCGTCACAGCCCGGTCCGGGCGCTTGCCCATGACACCGCCCGGTGTATAGGCATCCGTTTTCCGGTGCCGCTTGGCCACAGTGTAGTGATTTACCATGGAATCCATGTTTCCGGCTGAAACCAGAAAGCCGAGCCGGGGTTCACCGAACTCCCGCACACACTCCGGCTGATGCCAGTCCGGCTGACAGAGCATGCAGACCGTATAGCCGTGAGCCTCCAGAATCCGGCTAATGATGGCGGAGCCGAAGCTGGGATGGTCCACATAGGCATCTCCGCAAATATAGACAAAATCCGGTTGCGTGATGCCCTTCTCCAGCATATCCTCCCGGTTTACCGGTAAAAATCCCTCATACATCAAATTTTATACTCCTGCCAGTGCCTTGCACTGCTCTGTGAGCAGCTCGCTGTTGCCGGTGAAGGAAATGCTGATCTGCTGCATACCGCAGGCATGAGGCGCCAGCATATCCTCGCTGAAATAGAAGGTCAGTCCCTCCGGCTCCACGGTGAAGGCCAGCTCCTGAAGATCCCCGTAATAGGTCTTCAGCGTTTCTGTCAGAGAAGCGGCATCAGCATCCTCTCCGTTGTCCGTGAAGAAGGTCACATCCGGATAGGCAGCGATGAGCTGCTCCGCGAGGTAGGACAGCAATGCGTCATTATCCTGAATAAGATCCGCCAGCTTCAGTTCCTGGCCGGTCTGGACATCATAGCTCTGTCCCTTGTATACCGTATACCCGTGTGCACCGCCGTGATACTCCGAATCCATCTCCAGCACAGACAGCACCTTGTCATCGCCCCGGCGCAGCTCCAGTGTATCCTCAATGGACAGAGAGATACCATCCTCTGCATACTCCTCCATATCAGCGGCTTCCTCCTGCAGACTCTTGTAGGATGTTGCCATCTCTGTTGCCTTGGCATCGGCTGCCGCCTCCAGTGTCTCATTCAGCGCCGGATATTTGGTCTTCGCCGCATCCTGCAGCGCCAGTGTCTGATAATGCATGGTGACGCCCACCTTGTTGTCTGTATTCTCTGCCTCAAAATCCTGCAGCTCAGCCATGGCCTTCGCACCTGCCAACTTACCGGAAGAGCCTTCAGGATCTGCTGTCTCCGCTTCCGCTGCAGGATCCGTTTCCTCCGCTGTCACGATTTCTGTCGCCTCTGTATCACTCTCAACCGCAGTGCTTGCCGCTGTGGTTTCCGTGCCGGTTTTGCTGCCGCAGCCCGTCAGAAGGGAAGCGCCCAGCACCAGTGCCGCACCCATTGTCATCAAGTTTCTCTTTCTCATAATGTATTCTCCTCATCATTTTCACTTCATTGTGTCCGCGAATTCCTCTGTCCTTTGGACACTTGTAACATCATACCATATCTCCCGCATTTTGTTCTTAAAGTTTTGTTTACAATACAGTTTCTTTCATTGTTTATATCAATAGAATTTTCCGTATAAAAAGCATATCACATGATTTATTTTACTTATCTTTTCCACCGTTCTATACTAAATTTCATCAGGAGAAAGTGGTTTTCCGGCGTTCTGCCCGCCTTTTTCGGCAGCTTCCAAAGGAGTAAATTATGGTCAAATTAACAAAGCATGGTGTATTTTTAGATGAAATGCTGCAGCCCTTCTGTCCGACCGGCACGGACAATACTGCGGAGATTCCCGCGTATCCCGCAGCCGCCGTTCAGGAAGGCCGCGAAAAATCCATGGCATACCGGATTCTGCAAAAGCACAACCATTCCGGGGATGCCGAGAATCTGAAGCTGCGCTTTGATGCCATGGTTTCTCCGGACAACAACTACGTGAACATCCTGCAGACAGCCCGGGCTTCTGGACTTCAGGAATTCCCCGTTCCCTACGTCCTTTCCAACTGCCACAACACGCTCTGTGCGGTGGGCGGCACTATTCTGGAGGATGATCATGCCTTCGGTCTTTCTAATGCCAAGCGCTACGGCGGCATTTTCCTGCCGCCCTATCGCGGCGTGCTCCACCAGTATATGCGGGAAATGATGGCGGGTGCCGGAAAAATGATCCTGGGCTCCGACTCCCATACCCGCTACGGTGCGCTGGGCACCATGGGCATCGGTGAAGGCGGCGGCGAGCTGGTGAAGCAGCTGGTGGGCCATACCTATGACATTGCCCTGCCACCGATCCTGGCCGTAAAGCTCACCGGCAGTCCCCGTCCCGGTGTGGGTCCCATGGATGTGGCCCTGGCCATCATTGCCGAAACCTTCGCGAACGGCTTCAACAAGAACAAAATCCTGGAATTTGTGGGCGACGGCATTACAAATCTCAGCATGGAGTTCCGCATGGGCATCGATGTCATGATGACAGAATCCGCTGCCCTCTCCTCTGTCTGGTGCACAGACGAAAAGACCGAAGCCTATCTCCGGGAGCACGGCAGAGCCGCAGACTATGCCCGGATGACTCCGGATGCCGGTGCCTACTATGACGGCATGATCGAGGTGGACATGAGCACCGTGGAATCCATGATCGCACTGCCTTTCCATCCGAGCCACGCCATGCCCATCCGTGCCTTCCTCGAAGATGCGGAAAACATCCTGCAGGACATCGAGAATAAGGGCAACGAGATCAAGGGCGAGCACGGCGAACCCTTCCGGATCATGCAGCATCTGCGGAACGGCGATTTCTATCCGGACCAGGCCCTAGTGTCCGGCTGTGCCGGCGGCATGTTTGAAAACATTGTGGCCATCGCGGACATTCTGAAGGACGAAAAGGGCGAAATGCTGCCCATCAACGGTGCCGCACTGAATCTTCATGTGAACCCGGCTTCCCTTCCCATCATGGAGGACCTCATGCACTGCGGCGTGGCTTCGGAGCTCGCCCTCGCCGGCATTACCCTCCGCCCCTGCATCTGCGGCCCCTGCTTCGGCGTCACCGACACACCGGCCAACAACCAACTCAGCATTCGTCATGTGACCCGAAACTATCCGAACCGCGAAGGCAGCAAGCCGGGACAGGGACAGATGTCTGCTGTCTGCCTGATGGACGCACGTTCCATCGCCGCTACGGTACGGAACGGCGGAAAGTTGACAGCAGCCGACCAGCTTGATGTTGAATACCGGACACTGCAGCATCATTTTAATGAAAAAATTTATCAGGGACAGGTGTACCAGGGCTTCGGGAAGGCGGATCCCGCTGTGGAACTCGTCAAGGGACCGAACATTGCCGACTGGCCGGAAATGGCAGGCCTGAAGCAGCATCTTCTGCTGGAGATATCCGGCTCCTATGCGGGTTCCGTCACCACCGACGAGCTGATCCCCTCCGGCGAAGCCTCCTCCTACCGGTCCAACCCTGAGAAGATTTCCGGCTTTACCATGATCAGCCGGGATCCGGACTATGTGGGACGGGCAAAAAAAATCCGGGCCATCGAAGAAGGTCCGAATCTGTCCAAGGAAGGCAGCATCACCTTCGGTTCCCTGATGGTGGCGGATGCCATCGGCGACGGCTCCTCCAGAGAGCAGGCCGCCTCCTGTCAGAAGGTACTGGGCGGCTTTGCCAATCTCAGCAATGAGTATTCCACCAAGCGCTACCGCAGCAATCTCATCAACTGGGGACTGCTGCCCCTCCGCACCGAAGAGAAGCTGTCGCTCCCGGTGGGAAGCTACCTCTTCATTGAGAACATCCGGGAAATTCTGGAGGACGGTGCCGAAACACTGGAGCTGAAGGTGCTCACCGGCATCCGGGTGAACAGCGCCGCAGATCTGGCTGCGCTGGATCTTGAGACACTCCGTCGGCACGTGAGCGGCAGCATTTCCTGCACGCTGGACCGGCTGACGAAAGAAGAGAGAGAAATACTGCTCGCCGGAAGTTTGATTAATCACTATAAATCATAAGGCAGTGGATTACTGCCATCAAACACAGGCACAAAGCTCTCTTGGGCGGCAGTTTCTTCTTGTATAAAAGCATTCTTTACGCCAAGAGACAGAGCATAGTCCACGAAACGCCGATACTCCCGGCTCGTGACGGTACGGTTCAATTCCGGATAGTCCTGCGCGAGCCGCGGAAAGGGCGTGAACTGGTGCATGAGGCTCAGGTATACACTGTCCCCGTAGGTCTCATAGAGGTATTCCACCACTGCCTTCCCGTTCCGCACCATTCCCGGCATCAGGAGATGCCGCACGATGATCCCCTTCTGCATTTTTCCTGCCGCATCAAAGACCGGAAGCGGCTGCTGCCGGTGCATTTCCCGGAGGGCTTCCTTTGCCCGTTCCGGATAGTCCGCCGCACCGACATACTTCTTTGCCCGTGCGCTGTCCATGAACTTGAAGTCATCAAGGTAAATGTCGGCGAGGCCGTCCAGAAGCCGGATCTGCGCTTCTGTCTCATAGCCGCTGCAGTTGATGACATAGGGAATCCGGAGTCCCCGGTTCCGGGCCATTTCCATGGCGATCACCACAGAAAATAGATAATGGTCCGGTGTCACCAGGTTAATGTTGTTGGCGCCCTGCTGCTCAAGTGCCAGAAAAATGTCGCTGAGCCTTTCGATGCTGACCCTTTTCCCCTGCTCTGAATGAGAAAGTTCATAATTCTGACAGAACACACACTTCAGCGTACAGCCGGAAAAGAAGACCGCACCGCTGCCCTCCGCACCGGAAATACAGGGCTCCTCCCAGAAATGGAGCGCCGCCCGTCCCAGATAAATTTCATCGGACACACCGCAGACACCATGTTTTCCTGCGGTTCGATCCACGCCGCAGGCCCGGGGGCAGAGACGGCAATTTTGATAGGAAGACAAGGTTTGCGAAAGCCCGGTCTCCGGGAATCGCCGACATTGTCCTGTCAATGCATCTGCGCGCTCCATCACGCTTCCGCCTCTTCCTTTTTTGTCTTCCCCGGAAACGGATCGCCCATCTCATCATACCACTCCAGGAAACTGTGCTTCACGCCATCCTTCTTGTAGCCGAGAATGGTGCTGGGAGAAACATTTTCCATGGCCTTGAAAAGATTTTTCTCGATAAAAGGATTGGTCTTCTTCAGCTCCTGAATCAGTTTCTTGGTTTCCAGGCGCTTGGAACTGGTGGTGCCGTCGGTATGACAGGTCACACAGGTGTCCGTGAATTTGCAGGCGCACTGAATGAAATTGAGGCCGTTGTAGTCCCGCCAGTGCTTGATGTCCTCCTCCCGAATGAGGTAGAGGGGACGGATCAGCTCCATGCCCGGGAAATTTGTAGAATGCAGCTTCGGCATCATGGCCTGGAACTGGCCGCTGTAAAGCATGCCCATCAGGATGGTCTCGATCACATCATCGAAATGATGGCCCAGAGCAATCTTGTTGCAGCCCAGTTCTTGCGCCTTCCGGTAGAGATGTCCCCGGCGCATCCGGGCGCAGACATAGCAGGGTGACTTCTCAATGGTAAAGACAGCGTCGAAAATGTCGGTTTCAAAGAAGGTCAGGGGAATGCCCAGCAGCTTCGCATTGTCCTCGATGATCTGCCGGTTCTCCGCATTGTAGCCGGGATCCATGCAGAGGAACACCAGCTCGAAGGGAATCTTGTTGTGCCGTTTCATCTGCTGGAAAAGCTTCGCCATGATCATGGAGTCTTTACCACCGGAAATACAGACACAGATCTTGTCTCCCGGCTGCACCAGCTCGTACTCACAGACCGCCTTCACAAAGGGGCTGAAAATATCCTTTTTAAACTTCTTCCGCAGGCTCTTTTCGATTTCACCCAGACGGTCCTCCGCCTGAAGATCCCGCTGCAGGCGGTACAGCAGCCACTTGCCGTAGCCCCCGGCCAGATTCATGGCCTGATAGCCATCCTCACAGAGCCGCTCCGCAGCCTCCATGGACAGCGTGCCGTATTTGCAGTAGACCACCACCGGCTTATCCTTGGGCAGAAGACATTGTCCTGCCATAATGTCGGAAAGCGCTGCACGGCGGGCGTCCGGCAGTCTGCCGTGCTGAAAATCCTCTTCATCCCGGACGTCCAGCAGGTAATAGCTGTTGGTCGGCATCTTTTCCAGTTCTTCTGCCGTGATCTCCTTTGCCAGATATTCGCTCATAATTTTCTCCAGATATTATAAACAAGGCATCGTGCCCGGGGCCCCCATCGAGCGGGTGCCCCGATAGCGAAGCTATCGCTGAACCCTTTTATAGGACCATCGCTAAGGAATCGTGCCCGGGGCCCCCGATAGCGAAGCTATCGCTGACCCCGGGCACGATATTCTCCGGTCCTGTCTAAACTTTCTTGTATCAGGATTACAGCTTGAAGCCGCTCTTCTTCAGAAGATCTCCGAAGGAAGTGGTCATGGCGCCGGTCTCATGATAGTTCTCATGGAAGTTCTCGGTCTCCTCAGCCTCTTCCTTCTCCACCTTGGCGGTCTCCAGCGACTTCATGGAGAGGGAAATCTTGCCGTCCTTCAGTCCGATGATCTGTACGGTCACCTTCTGACCCTCCTTCAGGACAGCAGCCGGTGACTTGATGCGCTTCTGAGAGATCTGGGACACATGAAGCAGTCCGGTGACACCATCTTCCAGCGCCACGAAAGCACCATAGTCCTTCAGAGTCTCTACCGTTCCCTCGCATACAGAACCCACCTGCAGCGCTGCGGTCTTCTCGGCCCGGGCCTTTTCAGCCTCTGCTCGCAGAAGATCCTTCGCAGAAAGCACCAGACGATTCTCGGCGGGATCTGCTGTGATGACCTGCACAGTCATGCGCTTGCCCACGAACTCCGGAAGTGCCTTCTCATCCACATAGGAAAGGGAAAGCTTCGATGCCGGGATGAAGGCCCGCACACCCTCCAGCGTGGTGGTCACACCGCCCTTTACGGCCTCGGTGATCTCTACCTCAACGGGAAGCTTCCGGTCCATATCGTCCTGAAGTTTCTCCCAGGCTGCCATATCTGCCCGCTTGGTGCTGCCGTACTGACGATAGGACGCCTCCAGCTCATCCGCCAGATCTTCCATGGTCATAGGCTCCTTTTCCATCTGCATTTCTTCTGCCATTGTATTTTCCCTCTTTTCTAAAATATTAAGCAGCAATGGATTGCTTTACTGCTTTTCCTCTTTCTGAACCGGCTCCGTCTCCTTCGGCGGGATCCGCACGATGGTCCAGAGTACCTTGCGGTCCTTGATGGTCTGCACATCGAAGTGCACGCCCAGCACATCCACACTGGGCTTACTGCCGTCCTCCGGAATGGACGGGAGACAGCTGAGGATCAGACCTGCCACCGTATCGTAATCTCTGTCCTCCGGCAGCTCCAGATCCAGCTCATCCGCAAATTCATCCACTCGCATGCCGCCGGCCACCCGGTAGACACCCTTGCCCAGTTCTGTGAAGTCCTTGGGCTCTGCCGGATCAAACTCATCAAAGATATCGCCGACGATTTCCTCCAGCAGGTCCTCGATGGTCACCACACCGGCGGTGCCGCCGTACTCATCCACCACCACAGCCAGATGCTGCTTTCTCGCCTGCATATCCCGGAAGAGCTGGTCCGCATGCACCGTCTCCGGCACGAAGTAGGCGCGCCGCAGCAGCTTCTCCAGGGGCTTTGGGTTCTTCTCCTGCATGTTGATGAGAAAATCCCGGGCATTCAGGATACCGCAAATGTCATTGATATCCTCTTTATAAACCGGGTAACGGCTGAGACCCGTCTCCTTGATGGCCGCCAGAATCTCTTCATTGCTTTCTTCCATGGAGAATGCCGTCACATCCGGCTCCGGTGTCATGGCCTCGCTGGCCGTCATATCACCGAAATCGAAAACATTTTCAATCCATTCCTGCTCATCCTGGGCGATGGTGCCCTGCTCACCGCTGGACTCCACCATCATCCGCAGCTCTTCTTCACTGGCTACGCCGTCCTCGGCCTCCAGCTTCATACCGAGCAGCTTCAGTGTGCCGTTTACCGTCACATTGAGAAGCTTAAACATCGGCGCAAAGAAAATACTGACAAAGCGCAGTACCCGCAGTGCCGGGCGCGCAAAGAGCATAGGCTTCTGCATGCCGATTCGCTTCGGCACCATTTCACCGAAGGCAATGGAAAAGAAGGAAATGATGACGGTGATCACTACCGTCGAAAGAATCGAGGCCACATGCGCCGGTATCGGAAGCTGCAAAGTTTCCAGCATAAAGGCATCCAGATAACCGGAGAAGCTTTCGGTACCGAAGGCGGCACTCAGAAAGCCGGACAGTGTGATGGCCACCTGAATCCCGGACAGAAAGCCGTTGGGGTTTTCCACCACCTTCTGCAGTGCGGCGGCGGTTTTGTCACCGTCCTCTGCCTGCTTGGCCAGCTTCACCGGGCTCAGCGAAAGAAAGGCAATCTCAGAGCCTGCAAAAAAAGCATTCAAAAGAATGAAAACAATCTGTATTAAAATTTGGGCGGGAAGATTTTCCACGTGATAACTCCTTTTTTCCCGTTAACATAGCACGGGCAGCCGTTATTTGTCAAGGAAGTGGCCCGATATCTGCATTATCACTTGCGAAAGCGCGGCAGAATTTGCTACACTTAGCCCTGAATAAGAGAAGGCCGTCTGCAAAGGCCTTCGACAAGGCCGCCAACAGCGGCACATTAAAGAGAGGTAAATACTATGGCAAATCCGATTGTAAACATCACCATGGACAGCGGCAACGTGATCCGCGTTGAGCTGTATCCGGAAATCGCACCCATCACCGTAGAGAACTTCGTAAAGCTGGTAAAGTCCGGCTTCTATGACGGTCTCACCTTCCACCGCATTATCCCCGGATTCATGATCCAGGGCGGCGATCCGAAGGGCAACGGCACCGGCGGCCCGGGCTGGAACATCAAGGGAGAGTTCTCTTCCAACGGTGTAAAGAACGATCTGAAGCATGAGCGAGGCGTGATCTCCATGGCCAGATCCATGGATCCGAACTCCGCCGGTTCCCAGTTCTTCATCATGCATGCCGATGCCGATTATCTGGATGGTCAGTATGCTGCCTTCGGCAAGGTCATCGAAGGTCTGGATGAGGTAGACCGTATCGCTTCCGTAAAGACCGGCTGGCAGGATGCACCTCGTGAGAAGGTCATCATGACTTCCGTTACCGTGGAGAACGCGGACTGATCTCGACGATCCAAAACTGACATCCGCATCAAGGGCCTTGCGAAATGCATGGCCCTTTTGTTGTGCATTAATGTACAAACGCCAATAAGTGTGATAGAGTTTTCTGAGAACAAAAGGGGGTTTTGTTATGAATATGAAAGAATACAGTGCGCATGTATGGCGCGCTTTTCTGGTGGGTCTCAAATGGATTCTTTTCGGCGGTCTCTGCGGCCTCATCATCGGCACCGTGGCGGCGCTTTTTGCCCAAGGTATCGTCCTGGCCACAGCCTACCGCATGGCCCACGGCAAAATCATTCTTCTACTGCCCGTGGCCGGCCTCTTTATCGTGCTCTATTACCGGTCCCTGGGCGCGAAGCAGCCCAAAGGCACCAATCTCGTGCTCTCCGCTATCCGGGACGGCGAGGAGGTGCCGCTGCGTATGGCGCCGCTGATCATCCTGTCCACGGTGGTGACCCACCTCTTCGGCGGTTCGGTCGGCCGGGAGGGTGCAGCTCTGCAGGTAGGCGGTTCCCTGGGCGCCGGTCTGGGAAAGCTTTTTCGTTTCCGGGAAGATGAACGGCGCCGTGTCATCATGTGCGGCATGAGCGCGGCCTTCTCGGCTCTCTTTGGCACACCGCTGGCCGCTGCTGTCCTCTCCATGGAGATCAGCACCGTCGGCATCATGTATTATGCCGCCCTGGTACCCTGCGTGGTTTCTGCGCTCACAGCACACCTCGTGGCAGAGCATCTGGGCGTCAGTGAATCCATTCTCATCCTGAAGGAGGTCGTGGAATTCACCCCGAAAACCGCCGGCATCACCCTGATCTTCGCCGCACTCTGTGCCGTGGTCAGCGTACTGTTCTGCACCGTGATGCACAGAACGAAACACCTTATGGCAAGCCGCATTCCAAACCCCTATGTCCGGGTTTTCGTGAGCGGTGTTCTTGTGGTGATTCTGACGGCCCTCGTCGGCAACCAGACCTATAACGGCACCGGTGCCGCCATCATTGACGCCTGCATCAACGATCCGACCTTTCAGATCACCTCCGCAGCCTTCCTGCTGAAGATCCTCTTCACGGCAGTGACCCTTTCCGGCGGCTTTCAGGGCGGTGAAATCGTTCCCTCCCTTTTCATCGGTGCCACCTTCGGGCATGCCTTCGCCCTCCTCATCGGCGGGGATCCTGCCCTCTTCTCAGCCATCGGCATGGCCTGTGTCTTCTGCGGTGTGACGAACTGCCCGATCGCTTCCCTTCTCATCAGCTGTGAGATGTTCGGCTTCAGCGGTTCCTCCTTCTACCTCATGGCCATTGCCATTACCTACCTCTTCTCCGGAAACTTCGGTCTCTACTCCGCCCAGAAGATCCTGCACTCCAAGTTCGAGCCAGGAAAGATCGATGCATTTACACATTGAATTTTGACGAGTTGCAAATAATCCCATCCTGTGATAACATACAAACAGGACAACACCGATGAACGGTTAAGCCCTCAGACAAGTTAATGAGTTACAAGAAATAACCGCTTAAGTTTGCTAGGCTTGGGGCGGTTATTTTCTTTTGCCAATTGTATAAAACAATGTGGCTATTGCTATAAGCATCGTGACGAACTGAAATAAATCTGTCCACTCGACCATATCGCATCGCCCCTTTCGTTAGATTGGGGTTAACCGCTCACCATTCTGGTATTGTCCTTCCGGTAGTATATAAGAAAAACTCCATGGGTTCAAGTCTGATCAAACTGGACTTTGATCAAATCTCCACCGTCTCCAGGTCCTCCGGCACGAAGACATTACCCCGGAAATACTGCTGCGCCTCCTCGGTGTAGCGCTGCTTCCGGGTCTTAATGGTCTTGTCCTCGGTATGATAGAGCAGCAGGTTCTCAACACCCAGGCCAGCCGCAAGCTCTGCCGCATCCTTCGCCGTGGAGTGATGCTTCTCATAGGGATGGAATTCTTCCCGATCCTCGTAAAGACAGAAGGCCTCATGCAGCAGCCACTTGCTGTTCTCCGCGTAAAGCTTCTCCGTCTCGTTGTAGGGCTCATCGCCGCAGCAGGTCAGCTTCTCGCCGTTCTCCAGCTCCATGCAGAAGCCGAACTGCTTCGCCTTCGTGGAATGGATGTCAAAAAAAGTCACCTTCCGACCATTGATCTCCCGTGTCTCTCCGTCTTCCACCGCAATCAGTTGCAGCCTATCGCCCAGGAACTTCAGCGGTCCTGCCTGCAGCAGCATGTGGGAAATCTCGTCCAGCAGCCGGATCACCTCCTCATGGCCGTAAATCCGCACCGTTCCCTCGTACTTTCCCGCCTTCATGTTCTGCGTGATGACCCGGATCATCCAGATCATGCCCGTGAAATGATCGACATGCTTGTGGGTCAGGAAAATCTCCTTCATGTCCTTCCAGTCAAATCCCGCGTATTTCAGCTGGTGCAGAATCTGTCCGCCGCCTCCGGCATCCACCATAAAATAGGATTTCTCGCCATTCTCCTTCTCGTCCGTCAGCACAAAGCAGGTGTTGTAGCACTCCGTCACCACCGCATTGCCGGTGCCCAGCATGGTCAGTTTCATCTGTTTTTCTCCTCTTCTCTCCCGTTTTCTCCTGTTTATCAGGGTAATGTCTTCGGCTCGGCTGCCGTTTACTTATTCAACTTTTTCAGCGTCTCCACCATCTCCCGGTCCGCCGGCAAAACCCGCATGTTGCTGGTAACGGGCCGCTCTCCCGGCTTCGTGATGGTCAGCTCCAGTACCGTTCCCTCCGGCACACCGGCACCGAGCTCCAGCTGCAGGAACTGCACCACCTTCGGGTGGTCCTTCTGAAAACGTCTGAACTCACCGGCTATCTTCATCATATCCATCGGATTCATATTTGATCTCCTTCATCAAGAAATTTTTGTCACAGTTTCCCCCTCATGATAAACGCTGCCTCTCCAAAAAACAATAAGAGGCTTTTCAAAAAAATTAAAACGTGCTATAGTTCCTATGATATTTAAGAAAGATTTCGTCAAGGGAGGGGAAAGAAATTCATGTCATCCATGGAAACCATCATGAAGCATGTTTTATCCGGAAACGCACAGGAAACAGCACCCCTCCTGCAGGAAGCCTTGGACCATCTCTCCACCGGCGTTTTGCTAACAGATACAGAAAACCATATCTGTTATGCCAATCCGGCGGCCTATCGTATCTTTTCCGCCAAAAACAAGAAAGAACTGGAAACAGCTGCCAATATCTGGCTGCGAAGAGACGACCCCTCCCTCGTGGAAAATCAGGCCTTTCTGCACCTGACACTGGATGGCCGTCTTCAGCTCTATACCCGCCGCATCCATCTCCTGGAGGAGGACGACAATCTTTTCGGTATGCTGCACGTGATTGAAAAAGCCTCCAAGGGCATCGAGGAACACCTGGCCAATCACTTCCTGACCACCCACGACAGCTTGACCGGTGTCTACAACCGCCATACCTTCTACACCCACAGCCGCCGTTTTCTGCATGAAAATCCGGATACAAAATACATTCTCCTGCGGAGCAATATCCGGGATTTCAAGCTGGTCAACAGCTTTTTCGGCGAAGACAAGGGCAATGAGATCTTGCTGGCCATTGCCAATCTTCTCTTCACCAACTGCACCGATGACATGGTCTACGGTCGCCTGGAAAACGAGCACTTCGCCATCCTGCTGCCGGAGGAGCGCCTGGATCTCGAGAAGCTCCGGCAGAAGGTCGATGAGCTGTCCGCCCTGACAGATTCCTCCGTCTATGTCCTCCACTTCCAGATCGGACTCTACCGTATTCAGGACCCGGACATCAACGTGTCCATCATGTGTGACCGGGCAAACCTGGCCCTGGCGTCCATCACCGGCGATGAACTCTGCGGCATCGCCTGGTATTCCGACGCACTGCTGGAACAGACAAAGCATGATCGGGAGATCATCAGCACCTTGGATCAGGCCCTGCAAAGCGGTCAGATCCAGCCTTATCTGCAGGCCCAGATGGATGAAAACGGCAAGCTTCTGGGGGCCGAGGTTCTGGCCCGCTGGATCGACCTCGGCGGAAATGTCACAGAGCCCGTCAGCTTCGTCAGCATTCTGGAGAATGCCGGCATAGTCTACAAGCTGGACCGCTACATCTGGGAGGAAGCCGCCCGGATTCTGGTCCGCTGGCGGGAAGCCGGGCACAAAGACCTGACGCTTTCCGTCAACATTTCCCTACAGGACATTTACTATATCGACATCGAAAGCTACTTCATGGATCTGGTGAAACGCTATGGGCTTTCACCCTCCCGGCTGAATCTGGAATTCACGGAATCTACGATTATGTCCAATGCTGCCGCCTACTCGCATCTCGTGAGCCGCCTGCATCGACATGGCTTCCACATCGAAATCGATGACTTCGGCTCCGGCTACAGCTCGCTCAACATGCTGAAGGACATTCCGGCGGACTGTCTCAAGATCGACATGCACTTCCTTTCCGAAACCGCCCAGACGGACCGGAGCCAGATCATCCTGGAATCCGTCCTCCGTATGGCCGACCGGCTTTCCATGCCGGTGATCACGGAAGGCGTCAACAATCAGGAGCAGGTAGATTTCCTGGCGGCCCGGGGCTGTCACCACTTCCAGGGCTACTTCTTCTCCCGGCCGGTTTCCTGCAGAGAATTTGAAGAAAAATATCATTTGCTATAAAAGAATCACCCACGGGAATTCCCGTGGGTGATTATCGTTTAAAATTCGATTTCCAGACCCGGTGTCTCGATCATCGCATTGCGGCAGGCCTTCCGAAAGCGCCGTACAAAGGCGGGTATAGCCTCCGCAGCATCCTCCAAACCGGATATCTGAATCTTCCAGGATTCTCCGTACTCCAGCAACAGATCGTACAATGTTTCCAGATCCCGATCAAAATGTGCCGGAAGCGGCAAAGCTTCCTCCAGAACATCGTAAAATGCGTCCTCATCATCCACGCCGCTGAAATCAAGCTCAAACTCTTCCATCTCTTCTGTCCTCCTTCGTTTGATCTCGGATTCGTTTGCTTACCTTCTGGGGTTGCATTCATCATAACACAGAATGGTCTTTCTTAGAACCATTTTTTAACAGCCGGATAACGTCAATCTTACAGTTTTCTGAAACTGTCTTTTCGCGCTTCGACATTTCCTGCACAATGGTTTATACTGAGTGCATCCATTTCGAAACAATTTCGATATCACAAAGGAGGATTTCCCTATGCGCATCAATATTCGGAAAATGCTGGCGGGGGCCATCACCGCAGCAATGCTCTGCGCCATTCCCTTCACGGCGCTGGCTTCCACAAAGACCAGCGTCTCGAAGGTTTCGCTCTCCATCGACAGCGAATTCGAGCTGGACGGCGACAGCTACGACATCAACATCGACTCCAACTCCGGTAATTACTCTGTGGACGGCTACAAGCTCCAGAGTACGATTCCCTCCGGCGGCTGGCAGACCAGCTCCCATCCGGTCATTATCATTACCCTGAGTCTGGACGATCCCGACAGCTACAAGTGGGCCGTCAGCAGCAAATCCAGCGTCACCGTCAGCGGCGACTCCGGTACCGTAACCGCCGTCAGCAAGAGCGGCAATTACCTGCACGTAACCTTTAAATTCGGAACACTTTCGGACAGCAGCTCCGACAGCGACGGCTATGACCTCACCGTAGAGGATCTGTCCTGGGACGAGGAAAGCGCCACTGCCTTCTGGTCCGGCGGCAACGATGCCAAAAAGTACGAGGTAAAGCTCTACCGCAGCGGAAATCTCCTGAAGACCGTGACCACCACCAGCGACCATTACTGCTTCGCCAGCTCCTTCACCCAGTCCGGCACCTACCGCTTCAAGGTACGGGCCATTTACAGCTCCAGCAAGAAGGGCACCTTCGAAACCTCGGAGAACTTCACAGTAACCAGTACCGAGGCTTCCAATATCCGTTCTGAGTACGGCAGCACCAGCAACAGCGGTGAGACCACAAGCACCTCCGCTTCTGTCACCAGCGGCAGCACCTCCGGTCCCGGCGGCACTACCGGCGGTCAGTGGCTTCGTGACAATACCGGCTGGTGGTATCGGAATGCCGACGGCAGCTACACCACCAACAACTGGCAGTACATCAACGGTCAGTGGTACTACTTCCTGCAGACCGGATACATGGCCACCGGCTGGATCAATGTCAACGGTATCTGGTACTACCTAGATGCCGTCAACGGAAACATGTATGCCAGCCAGATGACACCGGACGGCTACTATGTGACGGCCAGCGGTGCTTGGATACAATGACCCGATGGGGGTCAGCGACAGCTTGGCTGGCGGGGCCCCATCGGGTCCGGAAAGCCAAGCATTTAGACACAAACCACTAAAGGGTCAGCGACAGCTTGGCTGGCGGGGCCCCATCGGGTCCGGAAAGCCAAGCATTTAGACACAAACCACTAAAGGGTCAGCGACAGCTTGGCTGGCGGGGCCCCATCGGGTCCGGAAAGCCAAGCATTTAGACACAAACCACTAAAGGGTCAGCGACAGCTTGGCTGGCGGGGCCCCATCGGGTCCGGAAAGCCAAGCATTTAGACACAAACCACTAAGAGATCAACAACACGAAAAAAGAGCTTTGCGATTGCTTCGCAAAGCTCTTTTTTCGTTTAGCCCAACAGCTCCTTTGTCCGTTCCCGGTCAAAACGCACCTGCTTCACCTTCGTGGTTTCGATCTGGTAGAGCGCGTTGGCGCAGAGATGCTCCGCCGCCTGCTCCAGATCACGGCAGCCCGGCTCATCCCGGTACTTTTCGAGGATCACATCCACCGCATCCTCTTCGATGATGCACTCCTCTTCCCGCATGCCCATGCGCTTCAGTACCCGCGGCAGGGCAAAGCGTGAGAAAATCAGCTTCTTCTCCTCCGGCGTATAATCCGGAATGTCGATCACCGCAAAGCGGGTCAGCAGCGGTTCACTGATCTTCGACTTATCGTTGGCTGTCGCAATGGGATAAACGCCGCCTGTGGGAATCATGCACTCCACATAGTTGTCCGTGAAGCCCAGGTTGTCCAGCAGCGTCAGCAGCGCGTCTGCCGGATTGCCATTGGCATTCCGCTCATCCGCCTTGTCCAGCTCGTTGATGATGAAAACCAGATTGGACGCACCGGCCTGGGAAAAGGCCTCCATGATCCGTCCCGGCTTCGCATTGGAGTATACCCGGGGACTGCCGGTGAGCGCCTCGGAATCATGAATGGCACTCATGTCCAGAGAGGTCCAGGGCAGCTTCAGGATACGGGCCACCGCATAGGCGATCTGGGACTTTCCGGTACCGGCAGGTCCCGCCAGAAGGATGCCGTAGGCCGGCAGCGTATGGGTCCGGTTGATCTGAATGATGGTCTCGATGATGCGCTGCTTCACCTTCTCCAGACCAAACAACTCCTCGTCCAGAATTTTTCGGGCTTCCACCGGGTCAATGGCTTCGAAATAGGAGCCCTTCCACTCGATGTTCAGCATCATGGAGAGACAGCGCTGGGCATGCCGCCGCTCCTCCGGGCTGATGGCACCGGACTGCACCAGGTTCACATTGCGGTGCGCCCAGGTACGAATGGCAGAAGGCAATGTATGCCCTGCCACCCGCAGAAAATCCATCATGCCGTTGAGATCCGTCATATGCAGCTGCTCCGCATCCGGATCCTCCAGCACCGGTTCCTCCTCGCTATAATGACTCCGCAGCAGGCGCGTGATGAGGAGCT
Source organism: Parolsenella sp. (assembly GCA_963659875.1). Lineage (GTDB taxonomy): Bacteria > Bacillota > Clostridia > Lachnospirales > Lachnospiraceae > Oribacterium. The sequence goes on along the minus strand of CAVKVA010000001.1, from coordinate 46,463 downwards.
GCAGGAAGTTGTCCTGCAGCGTCGGCTCCGCACTCTGGTAACGGGAATCCACCATACGAAGCCCGGTAACCGCAAAGCCATCCTTTGTCCAGGCACCGAAGAGGCAGAGGGCTGTGCCGTTTTCTCCCAGCCACTCCAGGAGCTTCACAAACCGTGCATCCAGCTGCAGAATGTCCCGCAGGTCTCCATTGTCCTCCCGGACACGGAAGGCGGAGCGGCGCTTCGGATTGATGAAGTTACCGAAGAGCATCGTCTCCTGTCCGGCTATTCCCTGCAGCAGGAGGATGGGATTTTCCGCTTCCGGTGCCGAAACATCCGTCTGCGTCAGCACATAGGTGCACACACCCTGCACTTCCGCATCCGCATCATTTCTTCCCCCGTCCCGGAAATCAAATACCCGTCTCTCTCTGTCTTTTCCGTATTCCATGCTTCCTCTTCCTTATGCAATCCAGGTTTTCTGGAAGGTATCGCAGAGCTCCTGAATCCAGGTGGCCTTCATCAGCTTCTCGCGCCATGTCTCCGGCACTGCCTCCTCGCCGTAGAAGGCACCGGCCAGAGAACCGGCCAGGAGGCTCACTGCCTCTGCTGCCCCCTCAAGATTTGCGGCCTTCAACACGCAATCCCGGTAATTATCTGTGTTCAGAAGACAGTATACCGCTGCTTCCAGTGTGTCGATGGCCTTCTCGGTGCTGTGGATTTCCTCAGCAGGCAATGCCTTGAAGCTGTCCAGCTCCTGCAGACGCTGCAGCAGAGACAGAGACGGTCGCACCTGATCATAGTCCTGCACCACCTCGCGATGCTGTGCCAGTGCCTCCCGGTTCATCTCGATCTCTTCCGGTGTCAGTCCTTCCTCACTCTCCTCCTCGTAGAAGAGGGAAATGTCATTGACCGCGGCCTGCAGCTGCTCCGCCAGTGTCTTTCCGCCCAGACCATTCTCGATATTCCGGAGCATCAGGGCATAGAGCTCACAGCAAAGCTTTGCATCCGCGTTGTTGTGGGTCATGGCAGAGGCCTGATGCAACATGAAACGGTCCAGATCCGAGAAGGCATGACCGCGGCGTCCCAGAAGGAGGGCAAAGGGCAGCATGCGAACCAGAGCGCCGTTATCCGCCTTGTCCTCGCCGCACTGCAACGCTGCCACACCCCGGGCATTGTTCATGAGTGCTGCGCCGATCGTCGCATTCACATGCTCCGTCTTGCCGAGGGCGGTATACTCACCCCGCATCTCCCAGGCAAAATAGGCATCCATGATGCTGTCGAAATCCAGCTTCTTCTCGGTATTCAGACTTTCCATGGCCGCAAAGCTGAGACCTGCATCCGCCCAGAGTCCCAGGGACTCGTCAGAAAGCTCGCCGCTGACCGGCTTCTCCTCCAGAGACAGCATATCTGCAGCAGCAGCGCCCAGCACCGAGGCTCTGACGATGGTTTTCTTCTTCGCCTGCTGCTGTGCCGCCTTGGCATTGCCCATCTGGATGGTCTTCGCCTGAAGGATCCAGTTGATAAGCGCCTGGTTCAGCAGGAAGCGCTGTCCCCAGACATTCAGGAGCACACCGTCCAGCTTGGTGTTTTCTGCCATCTTCTTCGCAGTCAGCAACAGATTCTGCAGCGGCATGGTGATAGCGCCGGTGTTCTGATTGCCCTTCCGGATCTCTGCGTCACTGGTAAATGCGGCCAGCACGTCCTTACCGTCGGAGGTCTTCATATGGTTCAGCACAATCTTCTCCTCCGGCTGCTTCTTTCTGGCCGGATCCTGTACCTCGTCCTCCTTCTGCTCTGCCTTCACCTTGCTGACTGCCACCAGTACATGAGACTGGCGGTTGGCTGCATCCAGTACGGCTGCCAGAAGTCGCTCCAGAGACTTCTTCATCTTCTGATTCTGGGCAGTCTCATCCGGCAGCTTCTCATCCAGATCCTTGTAATACTGGGCGATGCAGCTCTCGATCTGCTCATTGTGCAGGTTCCGCTTCACATTCTCCTGACGGAGCTGGTTCAGCAGCACCTCCTCGACCTGACGCACCACGATGAAGCTCTTTCCCCAGGGGTTGATCACCACACCGTCAACCTGCGGATTCTGCACCGCTGCCTCCAGAATCTTGCCGATGGGCATGGTCACGGCATTGCCGACGTCCTGACGATCCTTGCCCTTGGCCTGCTCCTCCTGGCTGGTATAGGCAATGGCATAGCTCTTGCCGTCACCGGTCTTCAAAATGTTCATGGTGATGCGGAGCTGATTCTGTCCCTGCGCCTGACCTTCCTCTGCCGGCATCGGTGTCGCCGCAAAGAGCATGCAGGTGCCCACCTTCATTTCCTCAAAAATCTTCTGGAACACCTCCTGCAGGTGATCTTTGTCGTGATTCTCTTCCTGACTGAAAACAGAAATGGCTTCTGTGATATTTGTATTGCCCTTTAAAAGCGCTTCAATGCTTGGTTTTTCCATGGTTTGTTCCTCTTTCGCTTAATCCGATCATGCCCTAACGCACAATTGGGGATATTCTAGCATAAATACAGAAAAAAGGAAACCAGCAGGGCAAAACCCGACTGCTTTCCTTGCTTCATCCGTTTATGAGAAGTATTTGGCTTTCACCAGCTCCGTCGGCATCTCCCTGCCGGTCCAGAGACGGAAGGACTCCGCGCCCTGATACAGCAGCATATACATGCCGTTCATGGTTTTGAGTCCCTGCTCCCGGGCCATCTGCAAAAGCCGTGTCTCCCGGGGATTGTAAATCACATCCGTCACCGTGAGGCTTTCGGAAAGCCAGGACTTCTCCTTCACAAGACAGCCCTCCGGATGGGGTGCCATACCCACATTGGAGGCATTGACCAAAAGTGCAGAATCGCCCAGCTCCTCCTGCATCCGCTTGTCCTCATAATCATAGAGACGGACACGACAATGCGTCCGCTCGTTCAGCTGCTGCACCACCCGGCGGGTCCGGTCAATGAAGCGGCTCGTGAAACGGGAGAACACGCTGATTTCCGCCGCACCGTCCAATGCTGCCTGCACCAGAATCGCCGTACCGGCGCCGCCGGTGCCGAAAAGCGTCAGCTTCTTTCCCTTCCAGTCGATCTGCGCCTCCTCCAGTGCCCGCAGGAAGCCGGCGCCGTCTGTGGTGTGACCGCTGATGCTGCCGTCGTCCTCAAACACTACGGTATTCACCGCACCGGAAATCTCCGCTGCTGTTGAAAGCCGGTCGCAGAGGGGCACAATGTCGTTTTTCAATGGCATGGTCAGGTTCATCCCCCGCACCTTCATTGCCCGAAAAGCCTCCACCACCGAAGAAAGCTGTGCCGGCTGCACATCGAAGGCAAGATAGCGGTAGTCCAGTCCCAGCGTTTCAAAAGAAAGATTGTGCATCTGAGGCGAAAGGCTGTGGGCCACCGGAGAGCCCAGAAGACAAATCATCCGGGTATGACCGGTGATTTCCTGCAAATTCTTTTCCGTCATTTCCTTCTCCTTAGCCCATGATCCGCTGGCGCAGAATTTCATAGGCCAGTACACCGCAGGCCACGGAAGCATTCAGGGAATCAATGTCTCCCTTCATGGGAATGGAAGCGATCATATCACACTTCTCCCGCACCAGCCGGGAAACGCCCTCCCCTTCATTGCCGATCACCAGACCGATGGGGCCCTTCAGGTTCAGCTTATACATGCTTTCGCCGCCCATATCCGCACAGACGAACCAGAGACCATTCTCCTTCAACTCCTCAATCGTGGCTGACATATTGGTCACCTTGGCCACCCGGGTATAGTTCAGAGCACCGGCGCTGGTTTTGGCCACCGTTGAGGTGAGGCCCACCGCCCGGCGCTTCGGGATAATGACGCCGTGAGCACCGCAGAGATTCGCGGTCCGGATCATAGCGCCCAGATTGTGAGGATCCTCGATGCCGTCCAAAAGGAAAATGAAGGGCGGCTCGTCCTTCTCTGCGGCGTAGTCCAGAATATCCTGCACCTCATAATAGCGGAAGGAGGCAAGGTATGCCATCACACCCTGATGGGTCTCCCCGCCGGCCATCTCATCCAATCTCTGCTTCTTCACGAAGTCCACCATGGTATCGTGTTTCTTTGCTTCCCGTAATATCGTGGAAATCGGGCCCTCCCGCAGACCGTCCTGCACAAAGAGGCGATCTATGGTTTTACCGGCACGAAATGCCTCCAGAACCGGATTCCGTCCGATCAGTGTGAATTCCTCGTCTCTCATTCTGCGTCCTTTCCTTCCTTCGTTTCTCCTGCGGAGACCCCTTCCAGGCTCTCCCAGATATGATAAATACCCTGACTGATCAGCTCGCCCATGCGATTCATATCTCCCTTGATGTAGAGATAGCCCAGCATGGCCTCAAAGCCCGTGGCCCGACGATACTCCTGTATGGAAGAGTTTTTGGAGTGAGTCTCCGACTTCTGGTTACGTCCCCGCCGGTAGATACTGAGCTCTTCCTCTGTCAGGGCTTCCGTGCCGATGAGCCATCCCATGATTTCCGACTGGGCATGGGCACAAACCAGCTGCGTCTTCAGCCGGTTCATGCGATTCACGTTGCCAGGGGCATGGGCAAGCACAAAGTCCCGGGCAAAGAGATCATAGACACAATCCCCGAGATAGGCCATGGCCAGCAGTGAGGTGGTATGCACATCCCGTTTTGTGATGCCCAGCTGCGCCTGCCAGACCTGAAACACCGACCCCGGCTGCTGCCAGACATTTACGCTCTGCTCCACTTTACGCCCTCTCTGGTGTCCTTCAGCACGATGCCCTTGGCCAGCAGCTCGTCCCGGATTTCGTCTGCCCGGGCGAAGTTCTTCGCCTTTCTTGCGGCCTGCCGTTCTGCGATCAGCGCTTCCACTTCCTCGTCCAGGCTTTCCTTCTTTTTTTCTGTCCGGATGCCCAGCACGTTGGTCAGCTTTTCCAGCAGCTCCAGTGCATACTGTGCAAATGCCTTCGAGCTCTCCTCTGTCACTTCCACGTTACTGAGCTTGACCAGCTCAAAAATCGCTGTGATGGCATCCGCTGTGTTGAGATCGTCCTCCATCTTGCTGTCAAAGACCTCGGCCTGCTGTACAAAAAGGCGCTGCTTCTCCTCTTCCGCCGAAGACATTGCCCCATCGGACAGCTTCGGCAGAAGCTCGTGCAGACGCTCCACCGCGGTCAGAATGCGGTCCAGACTGGTCTTTGCGGAATCCATCAGCTCCCGGGAGAAGTTCAGCGGGCTTCTGTAGTGGGCGGACAGCATGTAGAAGCGCAGTACCATGGGATCGTAGAGGTTCGTGATGTCCCGGACGGTGAAGAAATTGCCCAGAGACTTGGACATCTTCTTGTTGTCGATGTTAATGAAGGCGTTGTGCATCCAATAGTTGGCGAACTGCTCGTGATGCGCTGCCTCATACTGGGCGATTTCGTTTTCATGGTGAGGGAACACCAGATCCTCGCCGCCGGCATGGATGTCCAGACGACCGCCGCAGTACTTCGGTGCCATCACGCAGCACTCGGTATGCCAGCCGGGTCTTCCCTCGCACCAGGGAGACTCCCAGAAGGGCTCGCCTTCCTTCTTCGGCTTCCACAGCACGAAATCCGTAGAATTCTTCTTGTCCTCTTCGCCGGAAACCTTCAACTCGCGAAGGCCGGACTGGAGATCCTCGATGTTCTTGTGGGAAAGCTTGCCATACTCCGGGAAGGATGTGGTGTCATAATAAACCGTGCCGTCCTTTGCCACATAGGCATGACCATCCTTCACCAGCTGCGCGATCAGATCGATCATGCCCTGGATCTCCTCGGTGGCCTTCGGGTGGGCGGAAGCCGGCTCGATATTCATGTCTGCCATGTCCTTCTCCACCTCGGCGATATACCGCTCGGTGATGACGCGGCAGTCGGTGCCCTCTTCATTGGCCTTCTTGATGATCTTGTCGTCCACATCCGTGTAGTTGGACACATAGGTCACCTGGTAGCCCTTATATTCCATATATCTTCTGAAGGTATCGAAAACGATCATGGGGCGAGCATTGCCGATGTGGATCAGATTGTACACTGTGGGACCGCAGACATACATCCGCAGCTTTCCCTCCTCAATCGGCTGAAACTCCTCCTTCATTCTCGACATCGTGTTGTAGATCTTCATCATTCTCTCCATTCCGTCCGGCCCTGCCGGCATCTGATAAGCTATCTTCTAAGTTTACCGTTTCCGCGAAAAATCGTCAATCAATATCGAGTGGGCTCAGCGATAGCTTGGCTATCGCTGAGCCCACTCGATGCCTTAGCGGCGAGCGTATCAAAGGCTTCGCGATAGCAAAGCCTTCCTAATCATGCTAATGTTATAACAATCGGCACCAGCACTACAGTCAGGATACCGGCCACCACGATGGAGAGGGAGCTCATGGCGCCTTCGATCTCGCCCAGTTCCAGGGCCTTTGCGGTACCCACGGCATGGGCCGAGGTGCCCAACGCCAGTCCCCGGGCAATGGGATGCTGGATCCGGAAGATCTTGAACACGGTCTCGGCCAGCATGTTGCCCAGAATACCGGTGATGATGATAGCCACCACCGTCAGCGTCACGATACCGCCGGCCTCCTCAGAAACACCCATGCCAATGGCTGTGGTGATGGACTTCGGCAGAAGGGAAGCGATGTGCTCCTTCGGCAGGGCAAAGAGCTTCGCCATAAGGAAGATACCGAAGACAGAGCACAGGGTGCCGGTCAGTATACTGATCACCACCGCTGCAAAGTTCTTCTTCAGAAGCTGCAGCTGCTTATACATGGGAATGGCCAGACAGACCGTGGCCGGTGTCAGCAGATAACTCAGAAAGCTGGCACTGGACTTATAGGTATCGTAAGGAATTTTGCAGATGACCAGAATCGCCACAATGATGATGGTCGATGTCAGCAGCGGGTTCAGAATGGCCAGCTTGAAGCGTGCCTTGATCTCCACCGCCAGGAGAAAAATAAAAATGCTGAGTGTCAGTCCGAAATAACTGGATCCGATCAATGCTTCTTTCATGCCTGTGCCCCCTTCTGCTGCTCTTTTTCCTTTTCCTTCTCGTCCAGAATCTCCCGATAACCGTTGGCGCCGTCCGCCTCGCCATGGGGGCTCAGGGGCCGTCGGCCGAGGCCGAAGGTCTCATTGGGCTCCAGCGAAATTTCTTCCGGCTTCCCTTCCGAAACAGCACTCACTTTTTCTGTCCGCTTCAGAATGAATTCCGCCGTCCGTCCCGTCACCGTCATCACCAGGAGTGTCGACACCACAATGATCACGATATAGGGCAGCAGCACCGGGAACAGCACGTCCGTGGCCGCCATGATGCCCACCGCCGCCGGCAGAAACATCATGGTCATGGTATCCAGCAGAAAGTTGCCGGCACCCTCCACATCGGATACATGAATGACGCCGGTCATTAGTGCCAAAAGCATAAGAAACAGACCATAAACCCCGGCCGGTACCGGCAGCGGCAATGCTGCATTCAATACCTCCCCGACAAATGTGAACACGATGATCCACATGATTTCCTTTACGTATTTCATAATTTCTCCTCTATCTTCCTATGAAGACTTTGCTCCCGCCAGCCAAGCTGTCGCTCAGCCCACACTATATTACTCTTCTACCTCGTCATCATCAAATTCCATCTCGTCATCAAAATCCTCTTCTTCCTCGAATGTATTCTCGTAGTAGCCGGCCTTAAAGAAACCATCCTCCGGCGTATCCTCTACGAACACCTCCGCGAAAAGCGTCCGAGCCTTCGCCGGCATATCCCCGTAGCCATCGTGGACGTACATAAGCTCCAGCGCACCGCTTTCTGTGATGTCCATGCCCGGCAGCTTATAATGAAACATCTCCAGAAGATCCCACACCGGCTGCTCGCTGTCATATTCAATCTGCAGCAATACACAGTCCAGTCGGTCCGGATTGTAGTAGCCCCGCACCATGGCCCCGATTGTGTCCTCGCCAAAGATATCCATATACAGCTGCAGCACCGCCTGGGCATTGAGTCCCTCCGGATCCGTCAGATAGGAAAGCGGATCCTCCACCGCAATCTGCACCCCGGTGAAGGCACCGTCCTTCAGCTGTATGAAATCCATCAGATTGGTGAAGGCGGTCTCCTCTGTGGTGTTCTCCGCCTCCGCATAGCGGGCCAATACCTGCTGGTATGCCTCCGGAATTTCCATATTTTTTGCCATATCTCTATTTCCTCCTGTTACGCACGTTGATGATCGCCATTGCTGTTCTGCGATTTGGCGTGCCCCTAGTATAGATTTCTCTGCCGAAAATGGAAACTATTTCCGTAAATTTTCTTACATTTATATCTAGCTATAAATTTTCGAGACTGTCAGGCGGGGGATTTCTATGTTAGAATAGGCATATTTGACATTGATGATTTAGGGAGACAACACATATGAAAGTGATCGACATTCTGAATACCAAAGACATTACCCTGTCCTTCGAGGTCTTTCCCCCGAAGCAGACCAGCAGCTACCAGTCCGTGGAACAGGCCACAGAGGCCATTGCCGCCCTGCAGCCCAGCTTCATGTCCGTGACCTACGGCGCCGGCGGCGGCACCTCCGCCCATACCCTGAGCATTGCAAAGAACATTCACGATAAGTACGGTGTCACCGTACTGCCCCACCTCACCTGCATCAGCTCCACCCGGGAGCATGTGCGGGAAATGATCCAGCAGTACCACGAGCAGGGCTTTGAAAACATCATGGCGCTCCGGGGTGATATCCCCAAGGAGGGCGCACCGGCCCATGACTACCAGTACGCGGCGCAGCTCATCCGGGAAATCCGTGAGCTGGATCCAGACATCTGCATCGGCGGCGCCTGCTATCCCGACGGTCATGTGGAATGCGCCACCAAGAATGAAGACATCGATCATATCCGGGAAAAGGTGGAAGCCGGCTGCCAGTTCCTGACCACCCAGATGTTCTTTGACAACTCCGTTTACTACAACTACCTCTACCGGCTCCGGGAAAGAGGCGTCATGGTCCCCGTGCTGGCTGGTATTATGCCCATCACCAACCCGAAGCAGCTGCAGCGCTCCGTTTCCCTCTCCGGCACCATGATCCCCAACCGCTTCCGGGCTCTGGCGGACAAGTTCGGCTCTCGTCCGGAGGCCATGAAGCAGGCCGGTATCCTCTATGCCGCAGAGCAAATCGTGGACCTCATCGCCAACGACTGCACCCACATTCATGTGTATTCCATGAATAAGCCGGACATCGCCGAGGGCATCCTGAAGGCCGTGAAGGATATTCTGTAAGCCATGATTGAGATTCGTCAGAAAGAAGTGCTCCGGTATCTGGGCTACCGCCGGGGACAGCTGCCGGACACAGAGCTGCTGCAGAAAATCGCGGTCTGCGAATCCGCCCTTCAGGCCGCCGCAGAACCCCGCTCCACCCATCTCCGCCTTCCCCTCAGCATCACCGGCGAGGACAGCTTTCAGGTGGACGGACATCCCTTTGTGAGCCGGGATCTTTGCCGGAATCTGCAGGACTGCAAGGAGGTCTTCCTCTTTGCCGCTACCCTGGGAATCGGCGTAGATCGTCTCATCCGCCGGGCCACCGCCACGAAAATGTCGGATGCAGTGATTTACCAGGCGGCCGGGGCAGAAATGATCGAATCCTACTGCAACCGCATCAACGAAGAGCTGCGGCAGCAGGTGCTGCAGGAGGGCCTTTATTTGAAGCCCCGCTACTCACCGGGCTACGGTGACATGCCCCTCAGCGCCCAGCCAATGGTCTGCCGTATGCTGAACACGGCCAAGCACATCGGGCTCACCCTGACCGACAGCCTCATTATGATGCCCTCAAAATCCGTCACCGCCTTCATCGGCATCACGGAAAAGCCCCAGCAAAATCACATGAAGGACTGCCGCAGCTGCAAGAAAACCAATTGCGCCTTTCGGGCAGAGGACTAAGGAGAACTATAGATTATGAAATTACTGGATCGACTCGCCAATGAATGGCTCTTTTTTGACGGCGGCACCGGTTCCATCCTCCAGGACATGGGACTCGCCGCCGGTGAGCTGCCGGAAACCTGGAACCTTCGCTATCCTGACCGTATCAAGAGCCTGTACCGGGGCTATCTGGACGCCGGTTCCACCATCTTCAATGCCAATACCTTCGGTGCCAATCGCCTGAAGTATCCGGAGAATCTCCGGGAAATCGTGGAGGCCGGTGTACGGCTCGCCGTGGAAGCCCGGCGGGAAGCCGGACGCGAAGAGGATGCCTATGTAGCACTGGATCTGGGCCCCACGGGAAAGCTCCTGAAGCCCATGGGCGATCTGGACTTTGACGATGCCGTGGACATCTTCTCCGAGGTGGTTCGCATCGGTGCGGAAGCCGGTGCCGATCTCGTCCTCATTGAGACCATGAACGACTCCTATGAAGCAAAGGCCGCCGTTCTTGCGGCCAAGGAAAGCTGCTCTCTGCCCGTCTTCATTACCCTCGTGTTCGATGAGAAGGGAAAAATGCTGACCGGCGGCACCCCGGAAGCCATGACAGCCATGCTGGAGGGTCTGCGAGTGGACGCCCTGGGCATCAACTGCTCTCTCGGTCCCCGGCAGATGCTCCCGATCGTGAAGCGCTTCACGGAATGCAGCTCCACGCCCATCATTGTGAATCCCAATGCCGGACTGCCCCGCGTGGAAAACGGGCGCACCACCTACGACGTAGGCCCGGACGAATTTTCGGACATCATGTGTGAAATCGCAGAACTCGGCGTGCAGGGCATCGGCGGCTGCTGCGGCACCACCCCCGCCTACATCCGGGAAACCATCCGCAAAGTGACCGCCCGGCTGCCGAAGCCGAAAAAGGTAAGTGAAAAGCACCGTTCCGTCATCTCCTCCTTCTCCCAGTGCGTGGAAATCGGCCCCCGTCCCATCATCGTAGGCGAGCGCATCAATCCCACGGGCAAGAAGAAGTTTAAGGAGGCCCTCCGGAACCATGACATCGACTATATCCTCTCCCAGGGTCTCGAGCAGGAAAGCGCCGGAGCCGATGCCTTGGATGTCAATGTCGGCCTGCCGGAGATCGACGAGGTGGCGATGCTCACGGAGGTCATGCAGAAGCTCCAGAGCATCACCGCCCTGCCCCTGCAGCTGGACACCACAAATCTCGAGGCCCTGGAATCTGCCCTTCGCCACTACAACGGCAAGGCCATGATCAACTCCGTGAACGGCAAGCAGGAGTCCATGGACGCGGTCTTCCCGCTGGTGCAGAAGTACGGTGGCGTGGTGGTGGCCCTGGCCCTGGATGAGGCCGGTATTCCCGACAACGCCGACGATCGCATCCGCATCGCAAAGCATATCTATGAAGAAGCGGCGAAGTACGGCATTCGGCCCGAAGACATTGTCATCGACGGTCTGGCCATGACCGTCTCCTCGGACCCCGGCTCTGCCCTCGTGACACTAGAAACCCTCCGGCGCGTCCGGGACGAACTGAATGGACACTCCATTCTCGGTGTCTCGAACATCAGCTTCGGCCTGCCGGCCCGGGAGATCGTGAACGCTGCCTTCTTCACCATGGCCATGCAGGACGGCCTTTCCTGCGCCATCATCAACCCCAACAACGAGGCCATGATGCGCTCCTTCCGTTCCTATCTCGCCCTCACCAACCGGGATCCGAACTTCACAGGATTCATCACCGCCTACCAGAACTACAAGGGCACTCAGACGGTGACGAAGGAGGGTAATGTCGGCGGTTCTGCTGCCGGAAATGGCCAGGATCTGTCGCTCTTCGACGCCATCAAGCGGGGTATCGCAGGCCAGGCAGCTGCGGCCACCCGGGAGGCCCTGAAGACCCAGGAAGCCCTCGAGGTGGTGAACACTAGCCTGATCCCCGCTCTGGATGTGGTGGGCAAGGAATTCGAACAGGGCACCCTCTTCCTGCCCCAGCTCCTCATGGCGGCAGAGGCTGCTCAGGCCGCCTTCGATGTGGTGAAGGAATCCATGAGCGGTGCGCCCCGAGAGCTGAAGGGCAAGGTGATCCTCGCCACGGTAAAGGGAGACATTCACGACATCGGCAAAAACATCGTGAAGGTTATGCTGGAAAACTACGGCTTCGACGTCATTGACCTCGGACGGGATGTGCCGCCGGAGACCATCGTGGAAACCGCCATTGCCCAGTCCGTGCCGGTGGTAGGGCTCTCCGCCCTCATGACCACCACCGTGGTCAGCATGGAGGAAACCATCCGCCAGCTCCGCATTGAAAAGCCGGACACCAAGGTGGTGGTGGGCGGTGCCGTCATGACGCAGGAATACGCCGACCAGATCGGTGCCGACTGCTACGCGAAGGACGCCATGGCCACCGTCCGCTACTGTGACAGCGTGTTTGATGCCTTGAAATAACAACAAAAAAGAAAGTAGCTACGCGATATTGCATTGCTACTTTCTTTCATCATTCCAAATCTTTTCGTTTGCTGACGCGTATTTTACATTCCTTATCCCAAAATGCGATGCCATACTGCCAGATCTCTCCGATCCGATAGCGGCGCAGGAATGCTGTATAATCTCTGCTCTCTATTTGTTCCATCGCTGTCTCGCATGCTTTTTCAAGGTCTTCCTCTTCCTTGACATTCTTGATTTCGATCACAAAGCCAAGTTTTCTGTCTCTGCGCCAGCCAATGATATCGCTTCTGCCCTTACCTGCCTCCGGATTGGATGTAATCACCCAGTCCTCGCAAGTGGAAAGAAGCGCCAGCAGAAAGCCATGATAAAAGGATTCATAGGCGTCATAGTAGCTTATGGTATCCAACAATTTCGCATTCAATATGTCTGCAATCGTGTCTGCATCGCCTTCTTCAAACGCTATGTACAATTTGACAAGCTTTCCTGTCTCTGTTTTTGTTTTTGCCTTAAACCATTCCAGCACCTGATCTTTGAATATCCTTCGAATCTCATAGTTTGGTATACGCAAAGTGTATTGCCCATTATCCTGATGATCGTCTGCCGTCAGATATCCTGTCATATACAGAAGGCTCCAGAGATTATCGATGGTATCATCTATCTCATTATGCGTAAGATTTTCATTGATGTTTTTGACGATGGTCTTTCCTTCGATAAGCTTTTCTATTTCGAATTGCGTTGTTCCATCCCCATACTTATCAATAAGACGCCGTATCAAGCTGTTGCCGCTCGTATTCGTCCAGTAAGCCTTGGGCTTTGTCCGTTCTGATGCACGCAGATCGTAGCAATAATTTATGACATCCCAGGGACAGTATATTCCCTGTTCTCCGAATCGGTATCCGTCATACCATTTTTTCGTTTCCGGATAATGTGATTCCAGGCCATAGTACGCAAGCATAGTCCGGACCTCACCATCTGTAAATCCAAAGTACTCGTCGAATTTATCGTCTGATATGGTATGCACCTTAAGGTTGTTAAGTCCAGTAAATATACTTTCCTTGGACACCTTCATGCAGCCCGTCATAACAGCAATAAAAAGGCTGTCATTTGTTTTGAGCACAGCATTGAACATCGCGCGTATCACGTCGGCCATTTTGTCGTAATAGCCCTGATGATATGCCTTATCAAGAGGCACATCATATTCATCAATCAGGAGCACCACCTTCTGTCCGTGGTGCTTCTCCAGCAATCGTCCCAACACAAGAAGGCTATTCTTAAGGTCAGCAGAATCTCCCTGTCCGCTTTTTATCTTTTGAAATTCCTTCTTGTCTTCTTCCGTCAGCATCTTGCTTTCCGAAAGATAGCTATGTCTCAATGCTTCGTCACGAATCACGCCGCAGAGCAGCTCATACGCAGATGCAAAATCCAGTCCTTCCACGCCTTTCAGTGTCACAAATACCACCGGGAATTTTCCCATGTACTTCTCACATATTGCTGTGTTTTCTTTTACTTTGAGTCCATCGAATATACTTTTATTCGTTCCGATATCAAAGAAGTACTTCAACATACTCATATTTAAGGTTTTACCGAAGCGTCTTGGGCGCGTAAAGAGATTGACCTTACTCCAGTCCTTGAGCAATTCAGATATCAGACCGGACTTGTCAACATAGTAAAAATCGTTCTTTCGCAGTTCTTCGAAATTTTCTATGCCTATCGGCAATTTCTTTTTATCCATCGTTTACACCCCCCTGCCCGCTTTTTATCATTCTATATGAGTTCGAACCACAAAACAAGAAGATGTGAAATCACCTGTACAACTCTTCCCTCATAGCCGCGGTACACGGAATCGGGATAGGCATCATCCGGTGCCTGCTTGTCCCGCAGCGTCCTTTGGCCGCCTCCGGTATACCCAATAGGCCAGCAGTAAAAAGCCCAGCGCCAACAGCAGACCACAGAGATCCCAGCCGATCGACAGCTGCACATATTCCCTGACACGCGGCAGGGTCATCTCCACGCCGTAGTTATAGACATAATAGTCCGCCCGGAGATTTCCGAAAGCATTCAGCCCCATGTTGTAATAGTAAAAAGGTGAACTCAGTACCCGAAGTTCCCAGCCATCCGTCAGCGAATACGCGGTCCAGCAAAAATAAAGCCGCAGTTTATGGATCAGTATTCTGGTCAAAAATTCCGCTGTCATCAGAAAGCCCGTGACCAGCAGACCCATCAGAAGATTTCCGCAGAGCATCATGGCCAATGTCGTCAGGCCGCAGATGCCGAGGAAAAAAACAAATTCCCGGAAAGCCTGGTACAAGGTCGTCAGCAGGAGTCCCAGGCTCATGTCCTGCATCATGCACAGCGCCACAAGGAGTCCCAGAAATCTCATAGATAGGGTACTGAAGAGAAACAGCAGAATATTTTCCCTAGTCACATTCCAGAAGTTTCTTCTGCCGGCGGGCTGTCCCTCATGCAGATAGGCAAAGCCCTGCATCGCCAGAATCACGCCGAAAATGGGGGCAAAAACGGCGGCGAAATTGCCGCAGCCGAAGTGATCGCCAAGGACACTCAACTGTCGGAAGCGCAGCACCTCGGCACTGATCCCTTCTGCCCGATTGGCCGACACGAGGCCGGAAAGCGCCAGAAACACCCCCACCACATAATAGAGAAAATACAAGACCAGGGACAGCACCAGCGGCCATTGCCGCGGGCGCAGCCGCTCCCGTCCTTTATGCCACAAAGTTTTTATTGACGTCATCATTCTGCGCCTCCATTTCGAAGTAATGATATCGCATCATAGAAACCCCTGCCGCCTACGAAGACATGCTGTATAGTACCGCGTTCACGATGGCGGCGGCGACGTTGCTGCCGCCCTTTCGTCCCCGGGCCACGATATAAGGCACCTCCGACTGGGACAGGATCAGCTCCTTGGCTTCCACCACGTTCACAAAGCCCACCGGTACGCCGATGATGCCCAGGGGACGGAAGCCGGTCTGCAGCAGCTCATAGAGGGAAATCAGTGCCGTGGGCGCATTGCCCACCGCAAAAATGAAGGGTTTTCCCAGGGCCGCCGCATGCTCCATGGAGACACAGGCCCGGGTCACGCCTCTCTTCTTCGCCTCTGCCGCCACCGCGGGGTCGCTCATAAAACAGAGCACCTCACCGCCATATTGCTGCAGCCGCTTCTTGTTGATGCCGGATTTCGCCATCTCCGTATCCGTGACGATACTCGCTCCGGCCCGGATATATTCCTGCAGCTTCGGCACCACATGTTCCGAAAAGCACAAAGTATCATAATAGGAAAAATCCGCCGTGGTATGGATCACCCGCTTCACCACAGGCGCGATCTCCGCCGACAATGTCTGTGCCCTTTCTCCCAGCTCTGCAGTGATGATCTCAAAGCTCCGTTTTTCAATATCCGCCGGCAGAATTTTCTCCGGTAAATGCGTCATAGTTCCACTCCCTTTCTGGACAGCACACCCCGGTCGTAGGGATGCCGCTGCTTCCGCATTTCGGTAATGTAGTCGGCATAGGAAAGCACTGCCGCCGTGGGATTTTGACCCGTCAGCACAAGCTCCGTATGGCAGTCCAGCGTTTCCAGCAGCGCCAACAGTTTCTCCTCCGGCAGCAGTCCCGCGCGAATGGCATGGAGTACCTCATCCAATACCAAAAGTCGCCGCACCACGGGATTTCCGTTTTCATCCGTGTTCGCATCCTCCTCTGCCTCTGTTTTCAGCACTTCCGGCTTCTGCACAGACATATCCTCCTGCGTCATTTCAACTGCATCAAAGCCCGGCCTCACGTCGAAGCTCCCACCGGCAAATTCTGCCGCCTCCGCCAGCATGTCGAGATACAGGCTTCGGGTGTCCGCTTTCTGCTCCTCCGTCATCCGGAAGCTGAAGCCGTAATTCCGGGGCGCATGCCGCGTCACGACGCCCGGAAGCTGCTGCAGCATCCGGATTTCACCCGAGCTTCCGTCCTTCAGGAACTGCAGAAAAAGCACCGGTATCCCGTGTCCTGCCGCCCGCACAGAAAGCCCCACTGCCGCCGTGGTCTTTCCTTTTCCGTCACCATGGTAAATGGCAATCATCTTTTCCTCCCTCTACAGCTGAAACCCGGAAAGCCCGGAGATCGTCCCGTCCGCAGCGAGTTCCCCGGAAAATCCTCCGAGGCAGGCACACTGCCCGTCAAAGTAGTCTCGCCGGGGACGTGCAAAGCGCTCCAGAAGCGCCATGATTGTGCCGCCATGAGCAATGATCAACAGCGTATTCGCCACATGCTCCGGTGTCTCGCCGGAAGCCGTCCGGCCTTTCCCTATCGCATCTCCAAACAGCGTCGGCAGCAAGGCCTGATAGCCCCGGCAGACTCGCTCCGAAAAGGTCGCCCGACTCTCTCCCTCCGGAAAGCCACAGGTGCCGCCGCTGTCAATGAAGTGCTGGTAGATCCCGGCACTTTCCGGATCCGCCATGAGCTCCGCATAATTCCGGTACTCAAAGCTCCCGAAGTTCATTTCCCGAAAATCCGGCACCACACGCTGCGGAATATCCGAGCAAAGCAGCCCCGCCGTTTCCCGGGCTCGCCGCAATGGACTGACCCATAGTTGCAATCCGGTTAGTTTAGGCAAACTTTCGTCATCATCTGTCACTTCCGAAAACAAGCCCCCCGTCTGCGTTGCGAAGCGCTGCGGCTCCTTTCTCAGCTGCAGTACCTTCTGTCGGAAATCATTCCGGCTGCCGAAAATTGCCTTCCGGGCTGCTGCCGTCAATGGCTCATCCGTCCTGCCCACATAGCGATGTTCTTCATTTCCTTTGGTCTTTCCATGCCGCAAAAGTACGATTCGCATGCTTCACCTCACATTCAGGTCGTCACTTCTTCGGTCCTTCCAATCCCATAATCTCATAAATCCGGGCCATGTCCAGACTTTTTCGAAGATGTTCTGCCAGAAGTTCATATTGCTGCTCCTTGTAATCCCGGTAGCTGCAGCCATTTCCCTGCGTCGATTCCAGCCCTTTCCGCCGGAACAAAAGCGCGCGGAGCCGCTCCCGAAGATCCGCTCTGTCAAAAAGGCCGTGCACATAAGTCCCCAGAACATTGCCGCAAACTGCGCCATCCAGACTTTCACAGCCCTGCACCGTATCCCACAATCGTGCAAATCCAGCTCCTGCCGCTTCGCTTTCCGCATCTGCCGTACCGCATTCCGTGCTTCTTCCCATATGAATTTCATAACCGGAAAACGCGGCACCGGAAAGCGCCGCCCATGCGGAAGCCGCCGGCAGTGTCAGTACCTGTCCGTCAACGCGGGTCCGCCGCTTCTCTCCTGTAAACCGCGTTTCCATCGTCAAAAGCCCCAGCCCCGGCTCTCCGCCTGAAGACATTACCCCGGAAGTGCTGTCAATTTCCACCCCCTCCGGGTCGTATAAGACGCTGCCCAGCATCTGAAAGCCGCCGCAGATGCCGAGAATGAGGCAGCCCCGGTCCGCAAGCTTCAGAAGACCCGCCGCAAGGCCGCTCGTCCGGAGCCAGCGCAGGTCCGCGATGGTGCTCTTCGTACCCGGCAGAATCAAAAGATCCGGCGTGCCCAGCTCAGACAATTGCGATACATAGCGAACAGATACGCCTTCCATAAGCGTCAGGGCCTGAAAATCCGTGAAATTGGAAATGTGGGGCAGCCGCAGCACCGCGATGTCCACCCCGGCCCCCGCCTGCAGCGCATGCTTTTGCAATGCCGGACTCAGCGAATCCTCCGCATCGATGTCCACGGACAGATACGGCACCACGCCCAGCACCGGCTTGCCGGACCTCGTCTCCAGTTCCCGCAGTCCCGGCGTCAGAATCGTGGGATCGCCCCGCAGCTTATTGATGACGAGCCCGGCCACACGCGCCCGCTCCTCCTCTGTCAGCAGCACCAGTGTGCCGATGAGCTGCGCGAAAACCCCGCCCGGGTCAATGTCTCCCACCAGGAGAACCGGTGAATCCGTCAGCTTCGCAAGTCCCATATTCACGATATCTTCCTGCTTCAGGTTGATCTCCGCGGGACTTCCGGCGCCTTCGATGACGATAATGTCGTTTTCCTGCGAAAGCTGCTCGTAAGCCGCCATGATCTCCGGCACCAGCTTTTTTTTGAAGCGAAAGTACTCCCGGGCCTTCATATTTCCCAGCACACGACCATTGACGATGACCTGGGAGCCCACATCCGTGGTAGGCTTCAGCAGAATGGGATTCATCAGAACCGATGGTTCAATGCCGGCGGCCTCTGCCTGTACGACCTGGGCCCGCCCCATCTCCAGCCCTTCCTTTGTGATGAAGGAATTGAGCGCCATGTTCTGGGATTTAAAGGGTGCCACCCGGTAGCCGTCCTGATGAAAGATCCGACACAGTCCCGCTGCAATGAGGCTCTTCCCCGCATTGCTCATGGTGCCCTGAATCATGATGGATTTTGCCATTGTCGCCACCTCTCTAATAATGTCAGATTGTCTTCGTGCCTGCCCACGCAGATGCGGTAATCTCCCTTGCGAAGTCCCGCGAAACTGCTGCAATCCCGGATCAGGATGCCGCGTTCCAGAAGTTCTGTTCCCAACTCTGGCTCTGCCCGAAACAGAATGAAATTACCTTCCCCGGGGCAAATATTTTCACAAAGCGGACGCATTTCCGACACCAGCCAGGCACGTTCTGTTGCGATGTACCGCTTTGCTTTTTTCACATATTCCTTTTGCGCAAATGCCTTTTCCCCCGCAAGCTGGGCCGGGATCGACACATTCCAGGGCTGCAGCTGCTGCCGCATTTTCTGCAGCAGTTCCTGGTTTCCGCTGAGAAGAAGGCCCAGTCGGAGGCCCGGCATGGCATAGATCTTCGTCAGCGCCCGAAGAACGCAGAGGCGGGGATGCTCCGAAAGCCACGGCAACAGTGTCAATGCTTTTTCTTCCAATAGAAAAGGCAGAAAGCACTCATCCATGACGAGATATCCACTCTGCCTCTCTACCCGCGTCAGAATCTCCAGAATCTCCTTCCGGGGCAGCAGTGCCCCCGTCGGATTGTTGGGATTGCATAGGAACAGTACATCTCCATCTTCCATGTTTTCCAGTGTCTTCAAAATATCCGTCAATGCCGGCTGGTACGCTTTCTCTTCCTGCAGCGGAATCCGGTGAACTTGTGAATTTTGCGCTCGCAGTGCCTGTTCATATTCCAGGAAGCCGGGTGCGAGGACAAAGCCCTGTCGAGGCCGCAGGGCCGCCACCAGCGCATAGATCAGCTCCGCAGCTCCGTTTCCCGGAAGAATCGAGGCAAGCGGCAGCTCAAAATACTCCGCCGCTGCCCGGCACAGCTTCTCTGCTGCCCAGTCCGGGTACCGCTCCGACTGCCGGACACCCTCCAGGGCTGCCTGCCGCACCGGCTCCGGCATGCCGAAGGGATTTACATTGATGGAAAAATCGAGTTCCACAGAACGCCGATACACATCGCCGCCGTGGAGGTAGGTTTTTTGCATGGTTATCTCCAATTGCTAGGAAGGCTTTGCTCCCGCAAAGCCTTTAACGGATTCGCTTCAAACCTGCTGTTTTCAGCGAACCTGCTTCGCAGGCGTGTCCTTTTGGGACACGTCAGATCGCTACGAAGTTTGCCGGATGCAAACTTCTTCGCTCTCGCCGCTAAGGCATCGAACGGGCACCCCGATAGCCAAGCTATCGCTGAGCCCGTTCGATAAAAGCTCCGGCTGCGCCCGTTCGATAAAAAAGAGCCCCGAAAAACACTTTCGTGCTTTTCGAGGCTCTTCTCCGGGTTGGGCTGTTTGCCTTTAAAACAAAAAGCTGGTAACCGGAATCGGACCGGTGACCTCCGCACTACCAATGCGACGCACTACCGACTGTGCTATACCAGCTTGTTTTGTTCGCTTCGCTTTATGTCTCCCGCGAACTCGTTTATAATAGCATCCGACCTTATATCTGTCAACAACTTTCTGAAAAAATTTTTGAGTTATTTTTCATGACACGATAAGGCGATGTTTGGTACCCCCATCACAGCAGCAGACAGGCATCCTTCACGGCCACCTCTGTCTCCACATAGTGAATGAAATCCTCCATCAAGGCACTGCGGCGTTTGTCCTGGGGATAGATGAACCAGCTGCGGCGCATCACCGGACTGCCGCTGCTCTTAATGAGCGGCGTGAGGCAGAGCCCGTGCTCATTCACAAAGTTGTCCGGCAGGAAGCAAAGCATATACGCATTCCCTCCGCGCACATTCCGAAAGGCAAATTCGATATAGCCCGCATCCACCGAAACCGCCGGCAAGGGTGTATCGAAGCAATCCTCCCACCAATCCGCAATCTGCGCATTGGTCAAGGCATTGGTCTGATAGCCCACCCGCGTCAGCTTCGGCAGCATGGACAGCGCCACCGGCTCCCGGGTGACACAGTAGGCCTGGGTATAGTCCACCAGAATCCGGTTCACGCCATTGTAGTAGTCGCTGCGGATAAAGGCCGCATCGATTTCTCCCCGCAGCAGCATATCATGCAGAATATCGCTCTGCTTGTTCACAATGCGGTAGTTGATTTGCGGATGCGTTTCTGAAAAGGGTTTCAGCACCCGGTCCAGACTGTATTTTGTGTAGGTATAGGCAGAGCCCAAAGCCAGACTCCGGGTCTCTGCCGCCTGAAGATCCCGAAGGCCCTGCCGGGTCTCCTCCTCCAGTCGCAGGTACTTCTCCGCCTGCTTCGCAAGAAATGCACCGGCCTCCGTGAACACCAGGCCCTTGGGCGTCCTCTCCACGATCCGCGTGTCGAAGCTCTCCTCCATGCTCTGGAGGCGCTTCGTCACCGCAGACTGGGTCTTGTACAGCCGTTCCGCCACCCGGGTAATATTCGGATTTTTATACAATTCACTGAGAATCTGCCAGTCCGTGTCCTTCATCTTCCCCTCACTCGAACGAAAAATCCGTCGTGCAGCGCTTCACCACCTCACAGGGCACCAAAGTCTCTGCCGCAGGCTTCTCGCCCCGTTCCAAAAGGCCGATCATGTTTTCCACCGTCAGACGGCACAGTACATCCACCTTGCTGTCCACAGAGGTCATTTCCGGCTCACAGCTCACCGACATCAGGGAGTTGTTGTAGCCCACCACAGACAGCTCCGACGGCACCGCGATGCCCTTGATCTTCGCATACTTCACCGCACCCACGGCCATAGCGTCCGCCGTGGAAATCACGCTGTCGAATTCCAGTGTCCGGCTGTACTCCACCAGCATATTCCGGGTGTATTCAATGTCGTTCCGGCTCTGGAACTTCAGTTCTCCGAGAATCGGATATCCTGCCTCCGCCAGTGCCGCCTCATAGCCCTGCATCTTCTGACGGCCACTGAAGGAATCGATGTGATGCAGGAACAGGGTCCGCTGCCGTCCCCGCTTAATGAGCGACCGGGTCACCATCAGCATGGCATTGTAATCATCCGCACAGGCGCAGTAAACATTATCCCCCGTGACCTGACCATTGATCATAAAGACCGGCGTTTTCTCCGCCGCCTGCCGCACATAGTCCGTGTCGTGCTTGTCCCTGCCGCTGCCCGCATAGATGGAGCCGACCAGCACCAGCGTATCAATTTTCTTGGTCAGGAGCCAGTTCACATAGCTTTCCCGCTGCTCCTGCTCATAACCGCTGCAGCCCAGGATACAGCCGTAGCCATAGCTGTGGAGACTGTCCTCCAGAAAATAGACCGCCCGGGCCATATAGGTGTCGGAAATATCCGGACAGATGATGCCCACGGTTTTCATGGAGCCGAGCCCCAGCCCCCGCGCGAACACATTCGGCGTATAGTCGTGGGCCTTCATCACCGCCAGCACCTTTTCCTTGGTTTTTTCACTCACCCGCGGGCTGCCGTTCACCACTCTGGAAACTGTGGCGATGGAGACACCCGAGAGCTTCGCAATGTCGTATATGTTAATGTCTTCGTCCTCACTTTCAGTGGTTAGTCGCCTATCATCTTAGCATTCGTATTATCTAACGTCAAATTAAAACAGGAGAGGCGTTTCCGCCTCCCCTTCTCTTCACTGTCTAAAGCCCGCCGACATTAAACGTCGAAGCCGAAGTACTTCACCGCATTGTTGTAAGCGATGCCCTTCACGATCTCCTCCAATGCCTTGTAATCTGCCGGATACTCACCGTTCTCTACCCAGCTGCCCAGGAGCTCGCAGAGAATTCTCCGGAAGTACTCATGTCTTGTATAAGAAAGGAAGCTTCTGGAGTCGGTCAGCATGCCGATGAAGTTGCCCAGCAGACCAAGGTTTGCCAGAGAGGTCATCTGTGCGGTCATGCCCTGCTTGTGATCGTTGAACCACCAGGCAGCACCCTGCTGGATCTTGCCGGCCACCTCCGGTCCCTGGAAGCAGCCCAGGATAGTGCCGATGGCTTCATTATCACAAGGATTCAGAGAATACAGAACCGTCTTCGGCAGCTCGTCTGTTGCGATCAGAGAGTTCAGGAAATCTGCGGTCTCTGAGCTCGGTGCATAGTTGTTGATGCAGTCATAGCCGGTATCCGGACCAAGCTTTGCATACATGAGCGCATTGTTGTCACGCTTGCAGCCATAGTGAATCTGCATTACCCAGCCACGCTTGTGGTACTCCTTTGCCACAAACTGCATGTACGCCATCTTGAACTGCATTTCCTCGCCGCGGGTAACCTTGCCGCCTGCCAGCGCCTTCTTGAAAATGCTGTCGATCTCCTCCTCTGTTGCCGGTGCATACATGATGTACTCCAGCGCATGATCGGATACGCAGCAGCCCAGGGATGCGAAGAAATCCATTCTGTTCTGCAGAGCTGCCTTCAGGGAAGCGAAATCCTTCACCTCAATGCCGCTGACCTGAGAAAGGGTCTGCATGTAAGCCGGATACTCGGGCTTCTCCAGGTTCATAGCCTTGTCCGGACGCCATGCGGGCAGAACCTTCACCTCGAAGGTATCGTCCTCAGCCAGCTTCTTGTGCCACTCCAGAGAATCCACGGGATCATCGGTGGTGCAGATCAGCTTCACATTGGACTGACGGATGATGTTCCGTACAGACATGCTGTCCTCGTGCAGCTTTGCATTGCAAAGGTTCCATACCTCCTCGGCGGTCTCGGCACAGAGATGGCCGGTATAGCCGAAGTAACGCTGCAGCTCCAGGTGGCTCCAGTGATAGAGCGGGTTGCCAATGGCCTTCTCGAGAGTCTCGGCCCACTTCTGGAACTTCTCGCGATCCGGTGCGTCACCGGTGATGTAGTACTCATCGACGCCGTTGGAACGCATCTGACGCCACTTGTAGTGGTCGCCGCCCAGCCATACCTGGGTAATGTTGTCGAACTTTCTGTCCTCAGCAATCTCCTGGGGATTGATGTGGCAGTGGTAATCTACGATGGGCATGTTCTCGGCATACTCATGGAACAGCTTCTGGGCTGTCTCTGTAGAAAGTAAGAAATCCTTGTCCATAAATGCTTTCATGTTTGTTCTCCTTTACTTCTATAACGATGGGGCCAAAAGAAAATCTTGACCCCTTCAAACACTTTATAAGCGAATCATTAGATGTATCCCATCAGCTTCGGCAGTGTCAAGCTCAGTGCCGGAACGTAGGTTACCAGCATCAGCACGATGAAGATGGCGGCGAAGTATACCAGCAGCTGCCGGAATACGGTCTCGATCTTAACATTACCCACCTTAACACCAACGAAGAGTGTGGTTCCTACAGGCGGTGTAATGGTACCGATGCAGAGGTTGAAGATCATCATGATACCAAAGTGGATGGTGTTCATACCCAGTGCGGTACATACCGGCAGGAAGATCGGGGTGAAGATCAGGCAGGCCGGTGTCATATCCATGAAGGTTCCGACGATCAACAGGATAATGTTGATGAGGAAGAAGATGACGAACTTGTTGCTGCTGATGGAGAGAAGTCCTGCAGACACGATCTCCGGGATATTGGTGAAGGCCATAACCCAGGACATGATGGAAGAAACGCCGATGAGGAAAATGATGATACCGGTCATCTCTGCGCTTTCCTTCAGGATGGCAGGGATCTCAGAAACCTTAATGGACTTGTACAGGAACAGGGACAGCACAAGGCTGTAAACCACGGCCACAACGGAACCCTCAGTTGCGGTGAACACACCGAAGATGATGCCGCCGATAACGATGACGATAAGCAGAAGGCAAGGCAGTGCCTGCAGGATCACCTGACCGGCTTCCTTAGCAGAGAAAACTGACTTCGCACGATAACCCTTCTTCTTCGCGATGAAATAGATCACGATCATGCAAGCAAGACCCCAGAGGATACCGGGAATGTAACCTGCCATGAACAGAGCCGCTACAGAAGTACCGCCGCTGACCAGGGAGAAGGTGATCATAACGTTACTGGGCGGAATCAGAAGTCCTGTCGGTGCAGTTGCAATGTTGACAGCTGCGGAGAAGTTGGGATCATAGCCCTCTTCCTTCTCGATGGGTCCGATGATGGAGCCCATAGCAGAAGCGGCTGCGGTACCGGAACCGGAAATGGATCCGAAGAGCATGTTGGCCAGTACGTTAGTCTGCGCAAGAGCACCAGGTGTACGTCCGGTTACCAGCTTCGCCAGGTTGATGAGGCGGACAGCGATACCACCCTTGTTCATAATATTACCGGCCAGAATGAAGAACGGAATGGCCAGAAGGCTGAATACGGAGATACCGGAGAAGATTCTCTGGGTACCTGTCAGAACCGCTACGTCAAAGTCCATTACCGGAAGAATGGCACATACCGAGGACACACCCAGTGCCACGGCGATAGGTACACCCGCGATCAACATGATCAGGAGAAGCACCAGGATAATCAATCCGGATAATACTGCAATACTCATTCTCTAAATCCCCCTTATCCTTCTGTTTTCGGCGCAGCGCTGCCAGAGCACATGTCCGCAATGTTCAAAAGGCCGTAAATAGTGATCAGCACGCCGCTGATGGGCATTACCATATAAATCATGCCCATGGAAACGCCCAGGGAAGCGGTCTTCTGGGTCATGGTCAGCTGCATGATGGTGGTGCCGCCGTAGATCAGCACGGCTGCTGCGAAGAGCACGATCAGAATCTCAATGGCAATGTCCAGGATTTTCTTGCTTCCTGCCGGCAGCATGTCGGCCACGAAGCCCATCTTCATATGATCCCGCTTACCAAAAACATAAACGGAAGAAAACATAGCCATCCAGGCGAAGCTGTAGGTCAGCAGCTCCTCGGATATGGTACTGGGGTTGTTGAAAACAAATCGGGTGATGATCTGATAGGAACCCACCACAACCATCAGGGCAAAGAGCACGGCGCAAACGGTGCTCAGGATGAGATCCATCCATTTCCGGATCGTATGCAATGCTGTCATCTTAGTTTCCCTCCTTTGCCTCTGCTGCCGCAGTGTCTGCTGTTTCTTCTGTCTCGCTGCTGCCGCTGTACTTCTCATTAAAGGTCTGGATGTGATCATAGAGATCGCGGATATGCGGGTTGGATTCCAGCATCTCCTCCTGTACAGAGCTTACCTTCTCCTTAAAGAGATTTACGTCCGGGTAAATGAACTCTACGCCCATATCTTCCTGTGCAACGCGCTTTGCTTCGTCAATGTTGTTGTTCCAAGCTTCAATCTCGGTCTCGGTTGCCAGATCTGCCGCATCATAAAAGACTTCCTTCTCTTCCTCGCTGAGGCCGTTCAGGAACTTCAGGTTGGCGATCAATACATCCGGGATGGTCTGGTGCAGAGTGTAGGAATAGTACTTTGCTACCTCACCGTGCTTGTTGTCGGTCAGTGCCAGCTCGTTGTTCTCGGCACCGTCGATCACGCCCTGCTGAATGGCGGTGTAAACCTCACCGAAGCTCATGGGTGATGCTGCTGCGCCGAAGGCATTGGCCATCTTTACACTGGCCGGGCTCTGCTGCACACGCATCTTCAGACCCTTCAGGTCGTCCGGTGTGTTGATGGGCTTCTTTGCATAGAAGTTACGGCTTCCTACATTGAACCAGGTCACCACGCGAAGACCGGTCTCATCGGTGGACTCGTAAACGGTTTCCATATAATCCTTATCCCGCATGGCTGCCTCAAACGCCTCGGTGGAGGTGAAGAGATAAGGCATACTGAATACTTCATAAACGTCCGCAAAGATCTCCAGATTCGGTGTACCAACCACAACGAAGTCGATGGCGCCGGTCTGCGTCAGCTCGATGGCCTTGGTCTGGGAGCCCAGGAGCTCGTTGGGATACAGCTGCACTTCGTACTTGTCGCCAAGCTTCTCCTCTACATACTCCTTGAACTTCTCCATGCCGATGTACTCCGGATGGGTATCGGACTGGGACAGTGCGACACGCACAATTCTTTTATCACTGCCGACGGAAAGCTTGCCGCAACCGCCGGTGATTCCCGCAACCAGTCCCGCACAAAGCACGGCGCTGATAAATCTCTTGATCCTGCTTCTCATAATTCCTCTTCCTTATCTTAGGTGTGTTACTTTGGTTTCTTGTGTCTATACTTTTCGGTCGTTTTGTAAGCTCTTACATTCACACGGACAACAGCATAACATTGTACAGATTCGAATGCAAATGGTTTTTATTTCATTTTGTACCAATATTTGTAACGGTTTTTTGTGCATTTCAACCAAATTTCTAGCCTTTGAATTTTTTATGTTGACCTTTATTTCCTTTTAGAGTAAATTCCGTGTAAGCCCTTACATTATTTATTGTGAGCGCTTACATTCACAGAACCATACACTGAGTTTCATCTATATTATGAAAGGAGGAGAAGCATTGAAAAGCTTCATCCGCATTCATCCCCAAGACTCCGTTGCCGTGGCACTGTCTCCTTTAAAGGAAGGCACACTGATCCAACTGGAGGACGGCACAGAGGTCACCCTCATCGAAGACATTCCCCAGGGACACAAGTTCGCACTGAAGGATATCCCGGCAGGTACTTCTATTATAAAGTACGGTAACTCCATCGGCGTGGCCACCACAGACATCCGGACCGGTTCCTGGATCCACACCCACAACATGAAGACGGGTCTCGGAGAACTTCTTACTTATACATATGATCGGAACATCACGCCTCTCCCCACCAGAGAAGAGCGTTTCTTCCAGGGCTACCGCCGGAAGAACGGCAAGGTAGGCGTCCGGAACGAGGTCTGGATCATCCCCACCGTGGGCTGCGTCAACAATGTGGCCCAGGCCATCGAAAAGGGAAGCCAGTCTCTGGTTTCCGGTAGTGTCGAGGGCGTCATCGCCTTTACCCATCCCTATGGCTGCTCCCAGATGGGCGACGATCAGGAGCATACCCGTCAGATTCTCGCAGATCTCATCAACCATCCCAATGCCGGCGGTGTTCTGGTGCTGGGCCTGGGCTGTGAGAACAGCAACATTGACGTACTGAAGAACTACATCGGCGAATACGATCCGGAGCGTGTCCGCTTCCTGGTGTCACAGGAATCCGACGACGAAATCGCGGACGGCATCGAAATCGTGCAGGAATTGGCCCAGTATGTGGGACAGTTCCGGCGGGAGCCCATCAGCTGCAGCGAGCTGGTGATCGGCATGAAGTGCGGCGGCTCTGACGGTCTCTCCGGCATCACCGCAAACCCCACAGTAGGCGGTTTCTCTGACCGACTCATCGCCATGGGCGGCTCCACCATCCTGACGGAGGTACCGGAGATGTTCGGTGCGGAGACACTCCTCATGAACCGCTGCGAGGATGAGGCCCTCTTTGACAAGACGGTGACCCTCATCAATGATTTCAAAGAATACTTCCAGCGCCACGGCCAGACCATTTACGAGAACCCCTCCCCCGGAAACAAGAAGGGCGGTATCTCCTCTCTGGAGGACAAATCCCTGGGCTGCACCCAGAAATCCGGCACAGCACCGGTAGAAGGTGTCCTGGCCTATGGTGAGACCGTATCCCATAAGGGTCTCAACCTCTTAAGCGCACCGGGCAACGACCTGGTGGCGGCTACCGCTCTGGCGGCCTCCGGCGCACATATCGTTCTCTTCACCACCGGACGGGGCACCCCCTTTGCCTGTCCGGTACCTACGGTGAAGATTTCCTCCAACAATCTGCTGGCAGGAAAAAAGAAAAACTGGATCGACTTCAACTGCGGCGTTCTGGTGGAAGACACCAGTCTCGCAGACCTCTCCGACCAGCTGCTGGACTTTGTCATTGACATCGCCTCCGGCAAGAAATCCCGTTCGGAGGAAGCCGGTTTCCACGACATGGCCATCTTTAAGCAGGGCGTTACGCTGTAATCGGCGTCGCCCCGGCTTTTCGGGCCGAAAGCATTATCCCAAAACACAATGAAAGGAAAATATAAAAATGAAACAGCTTTCTTATGCAACCCTGAAAGAGCAGAATTATGACGGCTATCTTCTGGAATCCGCACCGGAGCGTGTTCTCCAGTTCGGTGAAGGAAACTTCCTCCGGGCCTTTGTGGACTATTTCATCGACATGATGAACGAGAAGTCCGGTTTCAACTCCAAGGTGGTGCTCTGCCAGCCCATCGCGCCGGGTCTTGCGGACATGATCAACGCCCAGGAAGGTCTCTATACCCTCTTCCTTCGTGGTTTCCAGGACGGTCATGAGGTGAACCAGAAACGCGTCATCTCCTGTGTCAGCCGTTGCCTGAATCCCTATCAGGACTACGAGGCAGTTCTGGCCTGTGCTGCCAATCCGGATCTGCGTTTCATCGCCTGCAACACCACTGAGGCCGGCATCACCTATGATCCGAGCTGCCAGTTTGCAGACGTTCCGGCAAGCTCCTATCCCGGCAAGCTGACCCAGTTCCTCTATCGTCGCTTCCAGCACTTCGGCACCGAGAAGGGCAAGGGCTTCATCATCCTCTCCTGCGAGCTGATCGACAACAACGGTAAGGAATTGGAGAAGTGCGTGCTCCAGTATGCCGAGCAGTGGCAGCTGGGTGAGGACTTCATCGCCTGGGTGAAGGGGGAAAATGTCTTCTGCTCCACTCTCGTGGACCGCATCGTGACCGGCTACCCGAGAAACGAGGCTGCTGCCATCTGCGAGCAGCTGGGCTACCAGGACAACATCATCGACACCGGTGAAATCTTCGGTTTCTGGGTAATTGAAGGCCCGCAGTCCATCAAGGAGGAGTTTCCCTTCGAGAAGGCCGGTCTTCCCATCCTCGTAACCGACAATCACAAGCCCTACAAGCAGCGGAAGGTACGTATCCTGAACGGTGCCCACACTTCCTTCGTACTGGGCGCTTATCTCGCCGGTCAGGACATCGTGAGAGACTGCATGCATGACGAGGTCATCAGCGGCTTCATGAACCAGACCATTTATGACGAGATCATCCCGACTCTGGATCTTCCCAAGGAGGAGCTGCTGGACTTCGCTGCCGCTGTCAAGGAGCGTTTCCAGAATCCCTTCATTGATCACGCGCTGATGGCCATTTCCCTGAATTCCACCTCCAAGTGGAGAGCCCGTGTAATGCCGTCTCTGAAGGAGTACATCAAGCGGACAGGCAGTCTTCCGGCTTGCATCACCGCTTCCTTCGCCTTCTACATTGCCTTCTACAACGGACACACCCTGACCGAGGAAGGTCTTGTGGCCAGCCGCGAGGGCAACGATTACACCGTAAAGGATGACAAATCCGTTCTCGAGTTCTATTATGAGCATAGAAACGATTCCGTCGAGGAGCTGGTGCACAATGTATGCACAAACACCGACTTCTGGGGCGAGGATCTCACGGCACTGGAGGGCTTCGAGGCCGCTGTTTGCCAGTATCTCACTGCTATCCGCAATGAAGGCAGCTATGCGGTAATGAAGTCTCTTCTGAAGTAAGGAGGAAAACAAAAATGAATGATGTAATGAAGAAGCTTGGCGAGTTCGGTATTGTTCCCGTTGTGGTTCTGGATGACGCCAAGGACGCTGAAAAGCTGGCCCAGGCCCTTTGTGACGGCGGTCTCGCCTGTGCGGAAGTAACATTCCGCACCCCTGCCGCTGCCGAGTCCATCCGCATCATGACAGAGAAGTTCCCGGATATGCTGGTGGGTGCCGGCACTGTCCTCACCCCGGAGCAGGCTGACCGTGCCATCGAGGCCGGCGCCAAGTTCATCGTGGCCCCGGGTCTCAACCCGAAGGTGGTAAAGCACTGTCAGGAAAAGGGTATCCCCATGGCTCCCGGCGTCTGCACCCCCAGTGAGATCGAGCAGGCCCTGGAGCTAGGCCTCGATGTGGTGAAGTTCTTCCCGGCAGAGCCCTCAGGCGGTCTCAACATGATCAAGGCCGTAGCCGCTGCCTACACCACCCTCACCTTCATGCCCACCGGCGGTATCAATCCCCAGAACATCACGCCTTACCTGCAGTACGATCACATCCTCACCTGCGGCGGCAGCTGGATGGTCAAGGGATCTCTGGTGAAGGAAGGCAATTTTGAAAAGATCACGGAGCTGACCAAGGAAGCTGTTTCTCTGGTAAGCGCCGCCAGGGAGGGATAAGCATGGCAAAGGTTGTTACTCTGGGCGAGCTGATGCTTCGTCTCACACCTCCGGGCTATCAGCGTCTGACCCAGGCCGCCACTTTTGAGGTGAACTACGGCGGTGCAGAGGCCAATGTTGCCGCCTCTCTGGCGGAATTCGGGAACGACACCATCTTCCTCTCCAAGATTCCGGCCAATGCCATCGGCGATGCAGCAGTTTCCACCCTGCGCCGTTTCGGCATTGACTGCCGTCACATCGTGCGCGGCGGCAATCGTCTGGGCCTTTACTACCTGGAGAACGGCGCTTCTGTCCGGGCCTCCAGTGTGGTCTATGACCGCTCCGATTCCGCCATCACCGAGGCCACTCCGGAGGAATTTGACTTCGACGCCATTTTCAAGGATGCAGACCTCTTTCATGTGTCCGGTATCACACCGGTGCTCAGTGAGAAGGCCGCAGAACTGACCATGGCCGCTCTGAAGAAGGCACGGGAGCATGGTGTCACCATCTCCTTCGACCTCAACTACCGGGCAAAGCTCTGGACCTCCGGTGTAAAGGAAAAACAGGAAATGCTCTCCGCCATGATGCCCTATGTGGACATCTGCTTCGGCAATGCCCGGGACGCTGCCAAGTGTCTGGGCTACTCTGACGGCGAAACTGACTTCCTCGATGGCGATTACGCCCTCTGCGTGGATGAGAAGCACATGCGTCAGGTTCTCGAGCATTACGGCTTTACGCATCTCATCACCACCCTGCGCCGCAGCATCAGTGCTTCCGACAACGGCTGGTCCGGCGCGGTCTGCACCGATACCGGTCTCTACCAGGGCCGCACCTACGACCTGCATATCGTAGATCGTGTCGGCGGCGGTGATGCCTTCGCGGCAGGCTGCCTCCACGGCATCCTCTCCGGCTTCGGCCCGGAGCGCTCCCTGGAGTTCGGCTTGGCGGCGGCAGCCATCAAGCACACCATCCCCGGCGACCTGAACTTCATTTCTGAAGCTGAGGTCCTGAACCTCATGGGCAGCGACGGAACCGGAAGAGTCGTTCGGTAATTATCCACTGGGCGATGTTAATATTATCAGCAAAGAAAAAGAAGCGCCGCACGGCGCTTCTTTTTCTTTGCTGTGGATACGGAAGGCTTTGCAACCGCAAAGCCTTTGATACGCTCGCCGCTAAGGCATCCACCGGGCGCCCGCCAGCCAAGCTGTCGCTCGGCCCAGTGGATTTTAAACTATCTCCTCCAGCAACTCCCGCAATTTATCCATATCCACCGGCTTTGACAGATGGGCATTCATGCCGCTGGCCAGGGATCGCCGGATGTCCTCGTCAAAGGCATTGGCACTGATGGCCGCGATGGGAATGGTCTTGCTGTCCGGCCGATCCAGCAAACGGATCTGATGGGTTGCTTCCAGACCATCCATCACCGGCATCATCACATCCATGAGAATCAAGTGATAATAGCCCACCGGCGATTCCCGGAAGCGCTCCAGCGCCTTCTGTCCGTTCTCGGCCCCCTCCGGCACACAGCCAAGGTTTTCGAGGAATGTACACAGAATCTCCATGTTCAGCGCGTTGTCCTCCGCCACCAGAATACGGGTGCCCGTAAGATCTCTTTCCTGCTGCTCTGCCGTTTCCTTCTCCTCTTCCAGGACGGTTCTGGGCAGCTGCAGGGTGAAGTAGAAACAGCTGCCCTTTCCGAGTTCACTCTCCAACTCGATGCGGCTGCCCATAAGTCGTACCAGACGATTGCTGATCGCTAGGCCGAGTCCCGTGCCCTGCTGTCTCGCCGCAATCGTATCCACCTGCTCAAAGCGCCGGAACACCCGCTGCCGGTCTTCCTCTGCAATGCCGATGCCATGATCCTTTACCGCGAAATACAGAAGGGACACGCCCTCCTCTCCTTCACTTTCCTGCACCGTCAGGATAATGTCGGTCTCTGCCGCAGAGTACTTGGCGGCATTGCCCAAAAGGTTCACCAGCACCTGACTGAGCCGCAGGGGATCGCCAAGAAACCCGGTGTGCTGCAGCTGTATGTCCATACGGAAATTCTGCTGATTCTCCAGAAAACGACCATCCATCACCGCATGCAGGTTTTCCAGCAGCTCCCGCAGATCAAAAGCCTCTATATTCAGGTTCATCTTTCCGTTTTCAATCTTCGACATATCCAGAATATCGTTCAAGAGTCCCAGAAGGTAATGTGAGGAACTCTCCACCTTCTTCAGACAATCGAGACGCCGCTCTTCCGACTGATTCTCCTGCAGGGCGATCTTCGTCATGCCGATGATGCCATTCATCGGTGTGCGGATCTCATGGGACATGCGGGCCAGAAAGTCTGACTTCGCCCGGGCCGACTGGTCATGCCGCTTCTGATTGATACAATTCTGTATGATCGTACAGATTTCACAAAGCGTACTGTTCTTTTCATGATCCGTCAAAAGCGACGCCGGGAGTCCCAGAAGGAAAATGTCACCGGCATACTGTCCATTGTCCGTCATGGGCAGAGACAGCCCCAGAACCGCACCGTCACCGTTTTCCCTTTTTACCGGCTGCAGCTTATGGGTCTGTACCAGCTCTGTCCACGCCTGAACCTGCGCTTCCGTACAAGGAATGGAAGCTACCCAGCCCCTTTTTCCCACCAAAGGTCTCCACTCATACTCCACGCTGCTGTTGAGGTAATTCTCATTGAATCTGGTGATCACCAGATTCTCAAGACCGAACTCCCGCTGCAGCCGCAGGGCAATGAGATCCAGCGACGCTTCCAGCGCAAAACTTCGATCGAAAATGTTCAGCGCCAGAGATGCGAGGCCATTCTGCACACTGTATCCCTGGGAAACAATCTCGCCGAAGGGCTTTCGCTCTATCCGAGAATCTTGCACGTTCTTCCAGTCCAGACAGAAAGCGCCCTGCTTTTTTGCTTCTGCCAGCGCCACATCTGCCCGCCGGATCAAATCCGAAGTGGGAATCCCCGGAACAGATGCTGCCATACCGCAATGGAAGCTGAGTTCCAACGTACTGTTCCGCACCAGTCCGGTATAGTTTTTTTTCAGTCCCGCCAGGGCCAGGCGGCACTCTGCCGCAGAAACAGAAGGAAGCCAAAGCAGAAATTCATCCGAACCGGCCCGCACCAGTATCGCCTCACAGCTCAGCTGCTTTTCCGTCATTTCCCGAATCATGCCGGTAAATTCCTGCAGCAGAACATCACCGAAGGTGAGACCGCAGTTGTTTACGATATAAGAAAAACGATTCAAATCCAGAATCATCATAACGCCATCGGCATGCCGCCTCCGGCTCTTCTCAATCTGTTTCTGCCCCGGCGCCATACGAACCAGACCGGTGACCGGATCCTGCATCTCTTTCGCTTCCCGCGCCAGCGCCTGCAGCTTGCTTTCGTGGATATCCCGGAGATAACCCACGATCCGTCGTCCCTGACTCTGCGGATCTGTCGTCGCACTGCCTTTATAGGCATACCAGTGTCCTGCCGGGTCGTCTTTCACCTGCAGACAAATCTCCCCTCTCAGGTACTTCTCTTCACCGCTCAAAAGCAGCGTACACTTTTTCTGGTCCTCCTCCGACAATTTCTGCGTGACCACCTGCTCCCAGAAGGCATGCAACGGCCAGATGCCGTCATAGTACCGGCTGTTCACCAGTTCCAACGTTTCTGACTTCTCCCGATATGTGAAGAAGATATCATTGGAGCTTTCTATGGCGATACGATAGCGTTCCTTTTCCTCGTTCAGCTGCTGCTGAATTTTCAGCTCGCTGTCGGTCAGCTTCTCCACCACATCATGCAGCTCGTCCACCTCCAGGATCCGGGAGGAACGAAAGGCCTTCAGTCCCGCACTGCCGTTCCGGACACTATTCATCAGCCGGTGGAAGGGCTGCAAGACCCGGTTCACCACAATGAACATCAGCACCAGGCCCGCCACAGCACAGCCCACAATGATGCTCAATAACATCCGGTACAAACGATTGCCCAGTCCGAATACAGAGTCCTCCGTCACGAACCCCATCAGCACCCAATCGGTATTGTCATAGGGCACCTGATTTTCATAGAGTCCCAGTGATGTCACCGCCGCATACACCTTCTGACTGCCCAGCTTTACGCCCCGCACCTGATAGAAATCCTTTTCCTTCGTCTCATCCAGAACGAAGTTATCTGTTTCCTGCGCCAGAGCTTCATAGAGAACGCCCTTGCCGATAATCCGCTGGTAGCTGCCGTCCTCCTGCCTTGTTGCCAGCACGTAGCCCGCCTTCTGGCTGTTGTCCAGCTCCTGCAGCGACAGATAGGATTTCATGAGATAGGCGGTAGAGGCTTCCGTGCCCAGTATGCCGTAAACCTTGCCATTGCAAAGCAGCGGCACAGAATAGGTGATCATCCGATGGTTGTCCATCCGGCTGTCTTCCAGTATGAAGGGCATGGACCAATAGGCCAGACTGCCCATATCCACATCCATGTTTTCCTGTGCCAGAAGATAGGGCCTATAGAAAAAATCGTCCGCCTCCCGTTCTCCCGGATTCAGAAAATGAAAGCTGGTGGTCCAGGCATTGTCCAGAGAAATCCTGGCCGTCTGTGCCAATGTCTTGCTGCCTCGTTCCAGAAGCAGATCCGAATTGGTCATGGTCTCCGTGGTGGAGTCGGAATCCCGCAGATAAAAGCCGGTATAGTCGCCTCCCACCGGATCCTCGTTGCAGAGAATCAGAAAAAGGCCGCTGGAGGTATCGCGTTGCAGATAATCCAGCATCTCCTGAAATACCTCTTCACTGTAGTTCTGCTTGGCCTCCCGATCCGCCAGAAAGCTGCTCATGCTCATGCTGTGAGACTCCAGATAGGCCTTCAGGCTGCTGTTCAGATACGAGCTCTCCCGCTTGACAGATCCCCACTGGTCCGACATGGCGTTTTTCAGGGCAATTTTTCGGTTTTCCACGATATTTCTGTCGATGTTCACCTCTGCCGCGATCATGGTTTCCTTGGTCCGGCTCAGAAGCAGCGCGGAGAACGGAAGCACACCCTGAATCAAAACCACAAAGAGCAGGGGCAGCAAAAGGATCACCATCAGCGAACGTTTTCTCTTTTTCATATCAGTTTGTCTGCTTATGGGCGCTTTCGTTCAGCGCCTGCACAAATTCCTCATACCACTGGTCAAAAGCAGCATCCGTAAGATACTCTGCAGTAGCTTCTGTACGATCTGCACCCGCCGCCACCGCTTCGTCGATGGCCGCCTTGTCCGCTGCCACCCTGTCCGCCAGGTTATAATCCAGAATCTTCCGGGTGGCGTAGCCGTTGGCAAAACACTTGGAAGTATAAAAGCTTGTATCCTTCATGCTCTCCAGCACATTGGTAAGACAGTCATAGGCCTTGCTATTGACATCAATCCCCTTCTCCTGAATCACCTGATCCAGCGCCTCCACCGTATTGGCATCCTTCCGCACCGGGAAATAAGCAGCATCACAGACAAAGCGCAGGTTGTTTTCCTTCTGCGTGAACCAGCGCAGGAATTCACAGGCAGCATACTCGTGCGCCGCATCCGATCGGGTCACCGCCATACCGGCACCCTGCTGCACGCGCACATTGACACCGCCCTCCATCAGCGGCGCCGGCAGCACGATGTAGTCAATGGTCTTTCTGCTGCCGTCTGCCAGCTCCACCTGATCCGGGAAATACATGGCGGATGCCGTGGAACCGGTATAGGCCAGGATCTCCCCGGTCTTCACATCATCTGAACGGAACTTTCCGGCCCTGGTAAAATAGCCCTTCACATAGGGCACGTAGTAATTGTCCCAGAGACGTCGTATCTCTTCCTTGTCCGCATGTATGGTCACTTCCCCGTTCTCCACCGAGAAAAGGTCCGTTCCCATCTGCTTCATACCGATCACAAAGTAGTTGGACATGGAATCCCGGCCATAGAAGGACCTGCCGTCATCCGGTACATCCGGCGTCTGGGCATCCGTCCATTCATAGTAGGCCTCAGCCACGGCAGTGATGCCCTCCGTGGTGGAAAGATCCGACAGGCTTGCACCGGTGTCTTCTGCAAAGGTATCCCAGTCGGTTTTGTTCATCATCATGATCTCTGTGGACTTCGCCACTGGGAACAGGTAGAGCGCGCCGTCATCATCAAAATACCCTTCCTGCATGTAACTGTCCACATATTCAGACAGCTCCTCCGCGGTGAAATACCGGGAAAGGTCCACCAGCTTGTCCTGATGCTTCATGGCATAGGCCGTATCTGCATAGGTAGAAAACAGATCCGGCAGCGC
Source organism: Parolsenella sp. (assembly GCA_963659875.1). Taxonomy (GTDB): domain Bacteria; phylum Bacillota; class Clostridia; order Lachnospirales; family Lachnospiraceae; genus Oribacterium. Next base: position 9,468 of record CAVKVA010000001.1, on the reverse strand, counting down.
CTGGGCGCCCACCTTACCGGCGGCAGCTTCCGTCACCGCCTTCTCCAGGTCCGACACAGAGCCCTGACTGTAGCCCTCCACATAGATGCCCTCGTCCTTGCCTACCGTACTGTTGAATTCCGACACCAGCTCGTCAAAGGCCGCCTGCTGGGCACCATTGTAATAATGCCAGATGGTCAGGGAAACCGGGTTGCCGGGGTCCAGCTTCACCGCAGCGGCCCCCTCTGTCGCTTCCGTGCTTTCCTTCACGCTGCCGCAGCCCGTCAGCAGCGCCGCCGACATTAGCACCATCATCCCCCGTCCGGTCCATGTTCCCGCGCCTGTTTTTCCGTGCTTCATCCTACTCTTCTCTCACTTCCAGTCTGTCCTGTATCAGTTTGCCTCTCTCTTTGGCTGCGCTGCCATCTCGGAAATCACCCGCAACAACTGCTGAATTTCAAAGGGCTTCGCGATATGGGCATTCATCCCGGCTTCCCGGGCCTTGATCTTGTCCTCCGTAAACGCATTGGCGGTCATGGCAATGATGGGAATATTGCCGGCATCCGCCCGGTCCATCGTCCGGATTTCCCTTGTGGCCGCATAACCGTCCATCACCGGCATCATGATATCCATCAGAATGATCTGAAGCTCGCCCACGGAAGACGTGCGGAATTTCTCCACCGCCTCCTGACCGTTCCATGCCGCCACGACCTGCATGCCTTCTTCCTCCAGCAGAAAACGGGCAATGTCCATGTTCAGCTCATTGTCTTCCGCCAGAAGCACCTTCATGCCCTTGACAGAAACCCGCGCCGACGCCGACGTCTTCTTTTTCTCGGGTACGGAATGGTCAAGCGCGAAGGGCAGCGTCATTCGAAAAACAGAACCCACGCCCTTTTCGCTTTCCACCGTGATGGTGCCGCCCAGCTTGTCCACGATGCTTTTGGCGATGGACATGCCCAGCCCGGTGCCCTCATATTTCGTGCGGGCGGAGATATTTTCCTGGGTGAAGGGTTCAAAAATATGTTCCAGAAATGCCGGATGCATGCCGATGCCAGTGTCACGGCACACAAATTCTATCCATGCCGTGTCCCCATCACGCTGCAGCTCCCGGCAGGAAAGAAACACCTGTCCGTGATCTTTATTGTACTTGATGGCATTCCCGATGATGTTCATCATCAGCCGCTTGACATGAATGGCACTGCCCAGCAGCCGCAGATCTTTCGCACTGCAGTCCTCCTCGATGAGGGTAATGTTTTTCTCCTCCGCCTGCCGTTTCAGAGGCTGACAAACGCTCACCGCCAACTCTCCTATCGTAAAGGATACATGCTCCAGCACCATCTCCCCGGATTCCAGCTTGTTCATATCCAGAACCTCATTGATCAGCTCCAGCAGAATCTGGGAAGCGCTGCGTATTTTTTCCCGGCATTCCGCCTGTTTCCCGAGATCGTCGCTGTAGCGTTCTCCGATATCCAGCATCCCCATGATGCCATTGATCGGCGTCCGGATGTCATGCGACATACGAAGAAGAAAATCCGTCTTTGCGCGATTGGCCTTTTCGGCCTCTTCCTTCGCCGCAAGCAGCTTCTGCCGGGTTTCTTCCTCCATTTGCATCCCCAACGCGCGGGGGAATTCCTCGTCATCCATCTGGTCCTTGTCCGGTATCGAATGATGGATATGCAGCACGCGCCATTTGCCGTTAGCGAAGCCATAAATCATAGTGTAACGCGTATCCATGTTGATGCTGATGTATCCGCTTTCGAACCTTCCGCAGATCACCACAGAACCGTAAACCATCACACAGTCTTCTCCCAACCGCTGCTCCTCGGCGCTGAAGTCATGCCAGGAAAAACGAATCTTCTCCCGCTGCTGCGCATTGATCTGGAAGGACGCCATAAATTCCTGCAGATTCCGATAGAATTCATGCTTTCCGGTACCGATGACGCTCATACTGTCATCCAGCAGCTCCCAGAGCGCGGGGTCCATCTCCTTCTCGATGTCCAGGTAAGCCTGCAGGATCTGTTCTGTGAGCCGTTTAAAGTCCAATGCTGTTTTGTTCTCTTCCATCCTCATGCCCCCTGTCTCATTATCCTGCATGACAAACTACGATCCCATCAAAATTTTAATATAATTTGATAGTACCACAAAACAAGTTCTGCTGTCACCTATCAGTATGATTTCCCCTTCATTATTCTATTTTATAGCTATTTTTTAATACTGCGTCCGGAACAGCTCGCCATCTACCGCGATCACCTCACGGATGGGAATGGAAGTACCGTCTGTCAGAATGATTTTTCGCGCGAAGTTCTCTATTTTCTTCACATGACCTGTTACGGTAATGTAGGCGCCGCCATCCTTCCGGGCATCGGGCAGGAAATAGCTGACGCTGATTTCCGGATGCTCCTCCGCGAGCGCCGCGAGCTTCTGCAGCCGTTCGTCCAGATGCTGCATTTCATATTCGTCCAATTCAATGCGCCGGTCCGTCAATCTCGCGGTCTCCTCCACCGCGTCATCATACCCGGTCAATGCCGCAAAGGGCGAAAACTGTGCCGCCCGGTCCGACATGGACATCTGCGGATGCTTCTTCGAAACATGGTGCGGCAAATGGATAATGTCCTCATATTCATTCACGCCTTATGCCCTCCGATCTGCTGATTTCTGCTTCTTGCCGTCGCCCCTTCCTGGAAATTCATCCCCTTCAGAATGGCGTTCTTGCCGAAGCGCTTCTTGATATTAAGCTCTGCCTCCTGGAGCTTTCGCTCCCGGGCCAGCTTCTCCTTCTCCGCTTTTTTCTTTTCCTCCAGCGCCACATAATCCGTGAAGAGATCCAGCTGCTCATAGGCGTCTTCTTTCCGCGGTGCCGAAGCTTCACGCAGCACATGATTGGCCGTGACATTCATCCTGCGGATCAGGAGATTCTTATCCACCACACGATCATACAAAACGGAAACCGCATCCATGATCTTCTGAGAGGAAGACGAAAAGCCGTCCAGATTTTCTGTGCCGTGGGCATGCTTCGGCACCTGCCTTCCGTAGCGGTCCGTGACCACCGGCCCGCGGTATCGCTTCCTTCGTTCCGGGTCGGTCAGATTTTCGATATCATAGCCGACCGTGATCACAATCTGGTCAGTCACCAGACGTTTGTCCACCAGATCCAGTGAAAGGGCGTCAGCCATTTCCCGCAGCACGATCTTCGCTTTTTCCGCATCATAAGGGCACTGCAGCACCTGCCCGGAGCTGATGCTGTTGTTCTCCGGCCGGTAGGCCTTGACCGCTTCCACCGTGCAGGGCTCCCATCCCCACGCATGATCGATCAGCAGCTCCGCATTGATACCGAACAGCCGGTAAAGCAGTTCTTCATTCTGCTCGGAACACCGCGCCACATCCCCCATGGTATACATACCGTAGTTTGCCAGTTTCTTCGCATAACCGCGCCCCACTCTCCAGAAATCAGTGATGGGCCGGTGCGACCAGAATTCCTGCCGGTAACGCATCTCGTCCAACTCGGCAATGCGGACGCCGTTTTCATCCGCCGGAATATGCTTCGCCATGACATCCATGGCCACCTTGCAGAGATAAAGATTCGTGCCGATGCCTGCCGTCGCCGTGATGCCGGTATTTTCCAGCACATCCAGGATCATTTTCATGGCCAGCTCCCGGGGCGTCAGCCCATAGGTATCGAGATATGACGTCACGTCGATAAAGACCTCGTCGATGGAATAGACAATCACGTCCTCCGGCGCCACATATTTCATGTAAATAGCATAAATCCGCGTGCTGTATTCCATATAATAAGCCATGCGCGGCGGTGCAATCAGAAAATCCACGGCCAGCATCGGATCCTTCTGCAGCTCCGCATAGGAATGCGAGGTTCCAGAAAATGCCTTCCCCTGCAGCTTCTGCTTCCGTCCGGCATTGACGGCCTGCACCTTCTGCTTCACCTCAAACAGTCTGGCACGCCCCGGTATGCCAAAGGATTTTAATGTCGGCGTGACCGCAAGACAGATGGTCTTATCCGTCCGACTCTCATCCGCCACCACGAGGTTCGTGTCCAGCGGGTCCAGCCCCCGTTCCCGACACTCCACGGAAGCATAAAAGGATTTTAAGTCGATGGCGATATACGTGCGCTGTTTCAAATGCTATGCCTCCCTTCCTTCTGCAGCGAACAAGTTTTCCTGTTTATGATTATAGCACCGCGAAGGCTTCCGGTAAACCACAAGAATCGCATTCAAAAAGCCGGCGTGAAATCACGCCGACTTCTTGCATCAGGTATTAAGATACATTTTTTCTATTGACATGTTTGGTAACAATCACGTCACTTTCTGTTCCGCATACATTGTGGATCATAACGGTACCGGCTTGAACTGGCGCAGTCAGTACTGTTTTTTTTATTTCATCCATTACCTGAAAAATCATATCCTTTGCAATGGGCTGTGTCAACCGAACACTGGTCACCGGAAGCTCCCCATCCTTTACCAGCACAGAGGTAGCGATGGTTCTGCGCGGCGCTGTCAGTTCCTGGCGAACGTATTGTTCTCCTCGCAAACAGGTCTGCCCACTAACTGCAGTCACCTGCCCCTGCAGGATCTGTGCCTCTATTTCGCATCCGTTTGGACAGATGATACAAGTAAAGTTCTTTTTCATTCTACAGACACCTCCAAAGCACCTTGCGATTTCATCTTTTCTGCCGAAATCGAAAACTGGATCATTTCTGCGGGAATTGCTTTCTTCATTTTCTTAAAAGCAATTTCCGTGCCATTCTGACGCACGACAATCCGGCAATTTCTGTAGTGATTTTTCACGCGCAGCGACAAATTGAAATCCTTTTTTCCGCTGACTTTCTGTGGAATCGTATGTCCCACGCCATCTCCGCAGCGCACATCCAGCACACATGGATCTGCCGCCCCATGTTCCACATAGTCCGCAGCGTGACGGGCCAATGCTTCGGATTCCATCGAAACAAAATCGACCAGATCATGAACATGGAGCACATTTCCCGCTGAAAAAATTCCCGGAATGCTGGTCTGAAGATTTTCATCCACAACCGCACCATTGGTACGCCAATCCATGGCAATTCCTGCATGTTCCAGCAGTTGATTTTCCGGAATCAATCCAACAGAAAGTATCAATGTATCACATGCGTATTCCTTTTCCGTACCCGGAATCGGGCGGCGATTTTCGTCCACTTCTGAGATCGTCACTCCCGTCAGACGGTCACGACCATGAATCTCTGTAACAGTATGACTTAAATACAACGGAATATGATAATCGTCCAGACACTGTACAATGTTGCGCGGAAGCCCTGATGGATATGGCATCAATTCAAACACTGCCTGCACATGTGCGCCTTCCAGCGTCATACGACGAGCCATAATCATCCCGATATCACCAGACCCCAGAATGATCACTTCTTTACCCGGCATCCGGTTGTAAAGATTCATATAAGCCTGTGCCGTTCCTGCGGTGAAAACACCGGCAGGCCGTTCTCCCGGAATGCCAAGTGCGCCGCGGCTACGCTCCTTGCAGCCCATCGCAAGCACAACCGCCTTTGCCTGATACTGCAAAAGACCCTTGCGAGTGGCTGCCGTCACACATCGGTCCGGCGTGAGTTCCAATACTGTTGCACTGGTTTCATATGGAATCTCCCGCTTTTCCACCTCATCGATAAATGCCTGTGCATATTCCGGTCCTGACAGGCTTTGTCCAAAGCGTCCCAGGCCGAACCCATCATGAATACATTGTCTCAGTATTCCTCCCAACATGGCTTCACGTTCCAGAATTACCATATTGCGAACGCCCTGTTTATGTAATTCTACTGCGGCCGCAAGACCTGCAGGACCGCCTCCGATGATCACAACATCCTTCTGTTCCATGCTTAGATTTCCTCCTTTCGCATGCTGCCTGACAAAATCCAGGAATTCTGTCTGCTGTAACGCACCTTCGACGGATTCAGGTTGGCTTCCTGTTCCAGCAAATGCTCCAGCTTCGGCTGGCAGAAACCGCCCTGGCACCCTCCCATCATGGCACGGGTTCGATATTTGATTCCCGTCATGGTTAAAACGCCCAGCGGATTATGAATGGCCTGAAGGATTTCCGCTTTCGTGACATTTTCACAGCTGCAGATCATTTCTCCATAATCCGGATTTTGAGCGATCAGCTCTGCCTGTTGTTCCGGCGTACAGGCAGCAAAACGAATGATTCCCTTATGATAAGGGGTGAATTCCGGGTTTTTTTCAAACTTTTCATGTTCCAGCATCATCTCAATGACATGACGGGCCAACGGAACGCTTCCCGTCAATCCCGGCGATTCAATGCCCACCAGATTTACTGCATGCGGTGCAATCTCATCCCGGATTTCCACCTTCCAATCCTGGATCACCCCATGTTCGTCCACCCACTTTGGCTGAATTCCGGCGAATGTCCGGATCTGATCCTTCTTAAAAATATGCGGCCATAGCTTTGCGCCTTCCAAAGCCAGACTATCCAAATTGGACTGCGGCACACCATAGTCATCCAGAATATCTGTGTTCTCCGCATCCGGTCCTATGGTAACATTGCCGTCTACCGTGGGTGTGATATGGATGCCCATATACGTATTACTGGGCACCGGATATACCGGCATTGGCAGAAGTTTTCCCATTCGTTTATGAAGGATGATATAATTGCTGCGGGAACCGATCACACGATAACCGGTTAATCCCAGCAAATCGGAGATCTGTTTCGCACCAAGTCCGGCTGCATTGACCACCCACCTGGTACAAAAAACACCATGCCCGGTATGCAGATCATAGCATCCGTCCCGTCTGACGATATTTGTCACCTTATGATCAAAAAAATATTCCACCCCATTTTCATGCGCATTCTCAGCAAGCGCCACGGTATACAGAAACGGATCCATAATACCGCTCTGCTTCGACCACATGGCAAACTTTCCCACAACTGTCGGCACCAGTTCATGCAATTTCTGTTCATCAATCATCTCCAGGCCACTGCATCCATTGATCGCTCCCTGCTTCATGGTCTGCTCCAGCTGTTTTCTGTCTTCGGGAGTATTTCCCACCAGAACCTTACCACATCGCTTAAATGGAAAGTCCAGTTCTTCTGCCAGCTGTCCCATGATCTTATTTCCCTCTGCACAGCATCTGGCTTTCAGGCTCCCCACGGGATTGGCAAATCCGCCATGTACCACCGCTGAATTGCGTCCGCTGGTCTCATTGCAAACATCAAGATTTTTTTCCAGCACCGCTATTTTCAGCCGATATCGCGACAATTCTCTTGCAATCGCGCTGCCTACCACGCCTGCCCCGATTATCACCACATCGTATTGTTTTCGTATCATTTTATTCTCCTTTTGAACTTGTATATTTCAAATCGCGTTATATATTTCATATACACAAATGTATATCATCGGAAAGCAAACGTCAATGGGCTTCAGACATCTTTTTCACAAAAAAGAGCCTTCATTATTACGCAAATAATAAAAGCTCTTTCTATCTCATATTGATTTTTTGAAATACTGCGGAAAGGATTCTCGTATCGTTGCCAGATTTTCTGTATATCTCTGCATGTGTCTTGCGGCAATCGTCCGGGCATTGGAAACATCGTTCCCTTCGATTGCTTTCAACAGACTTGTGTGATCTTCCAGAATCGTGCTAACCGGACGGCAACGAAAGCTCAAAACCGTGGTGCGGTCAAAATGCGGTGCCAAGTTTTCTACCAATTCATACCAGTATGGGCAGCCGCACGCCTGATACAATCGTTTGTGGAATTCTTTATCTAATGAAAAGATTTTTTCTTCCTGTGCTCGTTCAATATACATCTGCCAAAGCGCCACATTTTCCCACAGGCAGTCCAATTCTTGCTTCGTAAGTTTCTCGCATGCCATGCCCGCCAATTCTGTTTCCAGTACCGCGCGCAGATGCCGCACCTCCTCCACCAGTTCCGCATCGATCCGCGAAACATATGTGCCGATTTTAGGGCGGATTTCAATTAGCTTTCTTTGTGCCAATTCCAATTCTGCTTCTCGAAATGGCGTCCGGCTGACTTTTAACTGTTCACACAATTCCGGTTCATTCAGCTTCTCCCCTGGTTCCAGCTTTATATTGACAATATTGTCAATCAAACAGCGCAGAACATAATTTTTAGCAGATTCATGCTCTCTGCGCTCTGAAATTATCATCATCTAAATATTCCTTCCTGTGATCACGCATTTCTTCCGGCTCGCCTGCATTATCCAAAGCAACACTATTCAGGCAAATTATAACACATCATTTTTCTGACTGGTATCAATATCCCCTTTAACCGGCAGCCGCTGGCAGACTATCTGAACCTCGAACGCACACTACGTCTCACATAACCTGCAAAATGATCTGAAAAGCATAGCATACGAATGCCAGAAGAACGGTCGGAACGATGAATCGCAGGCCTCTTACAAATTCATCACAGCGATGGTGGAGCTTTTCGAGATTTCCGTTTACGGTCTCACGATACAGCGCGATAAGACGCTGCCTTGCCGCCTCTTCCTCCATTTCTTCAAGATGTTCTCTCTGCATAATTTCCGGATCCATCCGAGCAATCTGCTCCGGCCGCAAAAGACGCATGAAAAATACCAGTACATAAACATAGGCAATCATGATAGCAATGCAGCTCAGAATGTATAACACTGTCACAAAAAGCTGCAGTACGTCCTGCGGTTTCGTAAGCTGCGACAGGCCATTGAACAGGCCGGTGATAAATACAAAAAAGAACCCGCAAAATGTGATGGTAATATAAACCTTGTTGTCCAGCTTGTTGCTGCGGTCAAACTGATTTTCATATTCCGTCATCAAACTGGCAAGTTCCAGCTGCGTGCCGGTGTTCTTCTGTTCTTTCATCGCTCGTCCCTTCTTATCTTCTTTCAAGTTCCTTCTCAATCCAGGTCATGATCGCATCCACCAGATACTCCTGCTGTATCTCGCTCAGCTCCCGTCCCGGCGATATCTTATGCCATTTCTGGATGCATCCCCGGCAACAAGTTGCTGTTGCGTGCTGCGCGATAAAAACTGGATGACCCCGCATACCATTCATCCTTCGTCATATCACGATGCCCCACCATTGGTGCCTGTCACCAATGGCTCATATTCATTTCTTCACTTTCCTATTTTTCATGTTAATGATGGTGGCCGCCACAGTTGTGCGCATCCTTGGAATACTGCAGCGTGCCGGCAAGATATGCCTGCACCGCCTCATCTGCATCGCCGCTGACATTTGCACAGACCTCAATGCCTGCAGCTTCCAGCATTCCCATGCCAAGGCTACCACAGATCGCCACATCGACATGATTTTCCTTGAGCTGCTGAGACAATGCGCCATGACCTTCTGCTGCGCCCGGCAACATTTCAATTTTCAGATGGATATTGTTCCGGAATCAAATTGCTGTAATAAGCTGTTTTTCCGGACAGCACATCTGCATAGAACTGCTGTTTCCAATCAATAAAATCAATTGAATCCTGA